>NZ_CP150241.1:4800000-6000000 GCF_037975235.1 Paenibacillus sp. FSL R5-0341 | reverse complement strand
TTCAAACCGGTCGAGATTGCTAATCCCCATCAACCGGGAGAGACCATGCTAATGAAGCCGACATGCTGCCTGCACTATCAGGTGTACGGTGGGCAGAACTACTGTTACAGCTGTCCCAAACTGACCAAGGCCGAACGGCAAGAGCGGTACGATGCGATTGTGGCTGCCAAGTCAGGTTGAAGTGAGTCGGGGCAAAGGGATATGGGGAGATCCGAGATTTGGTAATCGCATCAGATCAGGTTTATAATAATAAGACAGGCTGTAGGTTCATTGGTTATGCCAACGTGCTCGCAACAGTCCAAACCAACATATGTCATGGGAGGAATCAGTCATGTCCGTATATTCATATCAGGCGGTAACTACCGCGAATCAAGAAGTCTCACTGGATCTGTATCAAGGTAAAGTATTGGTCATTGCCAATACAGCCAGCAAGTGTGGACTGACCCCGCAATACGGTGAATTGCAAAAGCTCTACGATCGTTATCGCGATCAAGGCTTGGTTGTACTGGGTTTCCCTTGTAACCAGTTTGGAGGGCAGGAGCCAGGTACAAGTGAGGAAGCCGAATCATTTTGCCAGATTAACTATGGTGTGAATTTCCCGGTGTTTGCCAAGGTAGATGTGAATGGTGAGGAAACACATCCTCTATTCCAATACCTGAAGGAGCAACAACCCGGCGTAGGCGAAACAAGCGACATCCAATGGAACTTTACCAAGTTCCTTGTTAACCGTGAAGGTGAAGTGGTAGGTCGTGTTGAACCGAAAGAATCTCCGGAGACCATGATCGCAGACATCGAGAAATTACTCGGTTAATACATGAATGTTGAGAAGCCTATCCTTGCATACACGAGGATAGGCTTTTTTAATTGTCGTCGTATACGACGTGGCTTCAGCTCTCAGTAGGTAGAGGTTGGTTCCAGGATCAAGGCAATGGCTTGCTTAGCGTGTAATAGCCTTGATCAGAGGCCAGCTTAAGCAGGTTACGAGCATAGCTTCCGGCCCAAGAGTAGCCGTGTCTGCGTTCCTCACTGATATCCAGAATGTTCATATACTTCATTCCATCTCGATCCGCGTAGAAAGGCACATCTTCTTCCACGTTATAGAAGCGGTACCAGATCACACTTCCCGCATCCGGTTCAAAATACACGGGTCCTTGCCGGTTATACTTGGTGCCAATCTCTCGCACTGTATCGAACCAACGCAGAGCCCCTTTCGCAGCTCGTTCAATCTCGGGAGTCTGGGGCCTGGACATGAGAAAAGCAGTAATCGCCACGGACTCTGATCCCGACTTGGAGGCTAGTTCATACGCTCTGCCCGGCACAGGAGCGTAGGTCACAGGATCATGCTGCGCACCCCAAACGGTGGGCTGACCATCATTGATAATTTGCGCTTTCAGCGTATAATCAATTCCTTTGTCCAGAGCTTTCTTGAGCTTGCTGCGGTCATTGGTGGTCAATATATCGTTGTTAAAGCCACTTCTTCGCTCAACCATATCATCTAGCAAAACCATTGTTTGCACCATGGCATTGTCGTTGTAAGTCACCGCGTCGGAGTAATTACTGCGTTTGGGATAGACCTGAGGCCATCCGCCGGACGGATATTGGGAGACCAGGATAAAGTTCACCGCTTTACGAACACTGTTCTTAAAGGCCAGATTGCCTGTTTTCTCATACATGTCTGCCAGGAAGCGGATTTCGGAAGTTGTTGCATCATTATCAAACGTACCAAGTTCAATGCCATTTGGGTCTTTCCAGCCTGATCGTGCTGTTACACCATCCCAAGGGGCTGCATATTGCTCTCCCATGTCTTTGTAAAATCCACCGTGGGGCATTTGCCACGAAACGATATTTAGGGCATAGGCCGTATCTTTGACCAGATCGCCAGTTGCAAAATGACTGACATCCCTAAACTTTTGAAGCAGCGAAGACACATCGGCACCTGCTGGGAGTTTGGAGGACAGAACCTCCGTTTTAATCGTAACGGGTGGAGATTCGGCAGAAGCTGCAGTAGAGGAAGTGGCTAATCCAGTTGTCATCATAGTGATGGCAAGCGTAACGGGAACCATGCGGAATACGACAGGCATTGAACGTTTCTTCAAATGAACGCCTCCTGAATGAAATGGGATTTGGTTGTTAATTTACATAAAATCCATTTATAGGATTGATATTATTGTAAGCGCTTACCAATTTAAAAATCAACCCTGTAATTAAAATTGAAGCCATTTATTTTTTGTACAAGTAAATCATGAATGCAGGGAACGCTTCTAACTTTATATGTCCATACAGGGAACGCGGAAGCCTTTGCATAGCATAAATTGACTCGAATCCGGGGAAAATGAAATCAATAAAATGAAGGGAAGAAAGGCTTGAATACAGGGAAATCACCTCTTTCGACAAACTTTTTTTGCTCAACCTATTGCAATGTGAAAAAGATCACATTATAATGAGTGTATAAAGTGAAATAAATCACATACACAGTGTCGATTAAGAAGTGAAATATTTCACAACTAAAACAACCTTATATTCAAACTCATTTATATATTTCGAGGAGGAACTTTTAATGAAAATCGCAGTTATCGGATGTACACACGCAGGGACCGCAGCCATCGTAAACACCGCCAAATTGTACCCGGATGCTACCATCACGGTGTATGAGCGCAATGACAATATCTCCTTCCTATCTTGTGGCATTGCGCTCTACGTAGGTGGAGTTGTGAAAGACCCTGACGGTTTGTTCTATTCTTCGCCTAATCAATTGGCAGATCTCGGCGTTGTAACCAAGATGCTTCATGAAGTTACAGCAGTTGATGCCAAGGGTCATACCCTTCGGGCTAAAAACCTGCAAACCGGGGAAGAATTTGAAGATACGTTTGACAAACTGATCGTGACAACGGGTTCGTGGCCTGTCGTTCCGAAGCTTGAAGGCATCGAGATGGACAACATTTTACTTTGCAAAAACTACAATCATTCCAACACAATTATTGAAAAAGCCAAAGATGCCAAACGTGTTACCGTTGTGGGTGCAGGATATATCGGGGTTGAACTGGTTGAGGCGTTCCAGATGAACGGCAAGGAAGTTACCCTGATCGACAGTGTGGACCGGATTTTGAACAAATACCTGGACCCTGAATTCACGGATGCAATCGAAGAAACGTTGACTGGACGCGGCATCAAGTTGGCTCTCGGTCAAACGGTACAGAAATTTACTGGAGAGAATGGCAAAGTGACTAAGGTAATCACGTCCAAAGGGGAGTTTGAAACCGATCTGGTTATTCTGTGCATTGGTTTCCGTCCAAATACCGAATTACTCAAAGGTCAAGTGGATATGCTGTCGAACGGCGCAATCGTCGTGGATAAATATATGCAAACCAGTCAAAAAGATGTTTTCGCTGCGGGTGATAGCTGTGCTATTCATTACAACCCGACAGGTAAAGCCGCGTACATTCCATTGGCGACTAACGCTGTGCGGATGGGTACACTGGTAGCTCGCAACCTGGTTCGTCCTACGACACCGTATATGGGTACGCAAGGCACATCGGGTATCAAAATTTATGAGCAAAATATCGCGGGTACAGGCATGACGGAAATGTCTGCTGCTGAAGAAGGTCTGATTGTGGAAGCTGTTGTACTGGAAGACAGTTACCGTCCGGAGTTCATGCCAACGGCTGAGAAACTGTTGCTTAAAGTGGTATATGAGCAGGCAACTCGTCGGATCGTCGGAGCACAGGTGATGTCTCAGGTTGATCTGACCCAATCGATTAATACGATCTCGGTCTGCATCCAAAACAACATGACCGTAGATGAGCTGGCCTTCATCGACTTCTTCTTCCAGCCACATTACAACAAACCGTGGAACTTCCTGAACACGGCGGGTCTGCAAGCATTGCCACCAGTAGAAGTAAAAGCACCAGCAATGGTGTAAGGAAGCAAAGTCGAAGCTAAGCAGCATGATATATAACAGGTCAAGAGAATGGATTACGAATCAAAATAGATGATTATCAAGACGTGAAGAAGACTGGCGAATATATCGTCAGTCTTCTTCTTTTGTGTGTGGACTGTTGCTGTTTGTATTGCAGCTAGATTACCTAAATAATATGAAAGTGTACATAACGCAAAAGTTGGCCAAATAAATAAGACCAGCCCACTCTTATGAAGTGGGCCGATCTTCGAACTAGCTCATAATCTTTAGATTAGATCGGATTTGCTTAATAGGCGCTGAATCAGAGTTGCTACCTCTGCACGGGTCACATTGGCTTTTGCTGCAAGCTGACCATCACTACGTCCGCTGATGAGGCCTGCCTTAGCCGTCAGTGCAATGTTACCCTTCGCCCAATTGCCAGCATTAGCGCTATCCTTAAATGCAGAGAGAATCTCGTTAGCATCCAGATTAGCATACTGGTCTGCAAGACCGGTCAACTTCATCGCTCTCGCGATTAATGTCATGGCCTGTTCCCGTGTAATTGTGTCATTCGGACGGAACGTACCATCCTCGAAACCGTTAATCAATTCGTAGGAAGCCGCGGTCTGAACCGCACTGGAATACCAATCCTTCGTAGTGACATCCCGGAATGGTTGTGGACCTTCACCCAGCTTGAGACCCAAACCACGTACGATGATGGCTGCAAACTCAGCCCGTGTAATCGCTTTGTCTGGATTGAAGGTAGTATCGTTGACACCCTGGATGACCATCCGGGAGCCCATATCATTTACCGCATCTTTCGCCCAATGATTCTCCACATCCGCAAATGTTAGCGGGTTCCATACAATCCCGTACGTGCTGTTCGTTAAACTGTTAATCTCGGCATAAAATGTTCCTTTATCCAAGATAACTTTAGTGGGTACATGTCGTACTGTTCCGTCAGGCTCTACGACAATCCCGGTAGTAATCTTATTCGGATCGATCTCGGCTGACAATGCAATTCTGCGTTCAACGTATGCGTTGAACTTCGTGATTTCAGTTGTTTGGCCGTTGTATTCACCAGATACGGTGAAATCAACAGGTGAGGCAACGAGTGTAAAATCACCTTGAGCTGCTGCATTCACTGCAACCTGATTCATGGTATCGGAAGATTTGGCTATCGTAATACGAACCACGATATCTTCCAGTTTCAGACCGTTGCCGAGACTTTCGGCAAGAGCATCAATGTTAATTTCTGAAGCAGGGAGCGTATAACTCGCCTGATCTGTCTGGAGAACCAGCGTTGCAGACAGACGTTCCATGTTTTTCACCGACTGGCCGTTCAACTCGCCAACGATGACATTGGAGGATGATTTAACCGGAATGGTGACGATTGCCCGAGGGCCTTCGGCATCCAGTTTCGCTTGTAACTTCACCGGATCAACGATAAGTACCGTGGTTTTAACACCATTGGCTTCTGTTGTTTTCATCTTCCCTGCATTTTCAGTTTTGCCGTTGACGATAATGATGACATCTTCGTCACTTGCATTGGTATTACTATTGTTACCGTTATTGGTATTCGGATTCGTCGTGCTGTTTCCCCCTGAAGGCGGAGAGACGACGGGAACATCAGGATTATTGGTCCCTGGTGCAGGCTCATTCGTTACTACAGATGAAGTCCATCCGAATTTTACAATCTTGCCTTCAGCATCTACTTCGGCAACAGCGATTTTATCTCCGTTTGCTGCGTTGATTAGACCATTGTTCGGCCAGTTTTCGTAGCCTGTAGCTACATCACCAATAGCTGGCACGTTGATATTTCCGGTACCGAAGTTTTTATAAACGAAACGATGTCCAATAGCCTGAATTGTAGGGGTTACTGTAATGAGTGTTTTTCCGTCATTTGTTGACCCGCTAGGATCAACAGCGACCACGATCAGGTCGGTTGCAAGATTCGCTGTGAAGTGAAGTGTTTTCTCCGTCCCGGCTGGAACTGAACCACTCGCAGCCACACGCACCTTAACTGTGTGTTCACCACTGAGATCCGGTGTATTAGAGCCGTTAAAGTGGACAAAGGCTCCATTGTCGATTTGATATTCCATGGTAGTGTCCAAACCGATAATGGTGTTGTTCTGGTCATCCGCAGTGACATTCGGTGCAGCAGGGACCGATGCACTGGAACCTACAGTCACTGGTGTTTCTGATGATGCAAACGTAGAGGAGGTTGCTTTTGTACGAACATAATACGTATTTGGCTCCAATCCTGTAACTGTTGTGTCATAGATAGTTGTCCATACGCCGTTGATGTCTTTTTTGTATTCCATTTGATCAGTTACATTCGTAAGGGTTCCATCATGAGCGCCGTTTGATGTTTCATCGGTCTTGCCGACTTCTGTTGGAGCCGCAGGGCGCGATGGAATGACGAGTGTTTGAACTGAGCTATCTGTAGTCGTGGTGCCATTGCCTGTTTTCACGATAGACAATGTGGTTCCGATCCAGCTGTTGTCGATCGTAATCTGACCTGAACCATCTGCAACAGCACTTGCTCCGTTGATGGAATATGGAGCGTTAGGCACGAGTCCTGTCAGCTGCTCATCTGCATAGCTGATGACAGCCTCCGGTGTCGTTTCCGGTGTAGCAGACGCCGAACCAATGGTCACGGGCGCTTCGGCCGATGCAAATGCAGAAAAGGTTGCTTTGATACGCACATAGTATAGATCTGGTGTGAGAGCTGTAATCGTAGTGTTATCAATAGATGTCCATGAACCGTTGACGTCTTGTTTGTACTCCATCTGATCCGTGACATTGGTGATTGTTCCATCATTCGCTCCATCAAAGGTTTCATCCGTCTTGCCGATTCCGGATGGAGTCGCAGGACGAGATGGAATGACCAATGTTTGAGCGGAGCTGTCTATAGTTGTGGTGCCATTGCCTGTCTTCACAATGGACAGCGTGGTTCCGATCCAACTGTTGTCGATCGTAATGTGACCTGAACCATCTGCAACAGTATTAGCTCCGTTGATTGAATATGCAGCATTAGGAACGAGTCCTGTCAGTTGCTCATCTACATAGCTGATGACAGTGGCTGGTGTCGTTTCCTGTGTTGCGGACGTTGAACCAACTGTCGCCGGGGTTTCTGCAGAAGCAAATGCAGAGGGGGTCGCCTTTGTACGAACATAATACGTACCTGGCTCAAGTCCTGTAACCGTTGTGTTTGTGATAGCTGTCCATGCACCGTTGATGTCTTGTTTGTACTCCATCTGATTCGTTACATTTGTAATCGTTCCATCATGAGCGCCGTTCGATGTTTCATCCGTCTTGCTAACGCCAGTTGGAGCTGCAGGACGAGCTGGTATGACCAATGTTTGAGCTGAACTATCTGTAGTTGTGGTACCATTTCCCGTTTTCACGATGGACAACGTGGTTCCGATCCAACTGTTGTCGATAGTGATGTGACCTGAACCATCTGCGACAGCATTAGCTCCGTTAACGGAGTATACAGCATTAGGAACGAGTCCTGTTAATTTCTCATCTACATAGCTGATTACAGCAGCTGGTGTCGTTTCTAGTGTAGCTGTACGGTTCACCGTTACTGCATAATATTTCACGGTTGTGTTGTCGGCTGCCGTCACCTTAATGTATGCAGTGGTAGCTCCACCTGCCGTGAGCGGGATCGTTGAGTTTCCTGTAACTCCACCAGTGGAATAGTCACTGTTGCTGAACAACTCCATCTTAGCTTGATTGTCTGCAAGTACAAGATCGGCTAGTCCCAGTGTTGAGGTTGTGTTAGGCACGTTAATGGTCCAGCTAACCGCTGTCCCAGATGTCGTTCCATCTCCGCCTCCTGGAGCACTGTCAGTCTGTCCAAGTACATTTGTTAGACCCGTGTTATTGCTACCCGGTGCAGCACTTCCAAATACAATCCTTGCGTTGTCGTTACCTGCAATATAGAAATTACCATCATGATAATAAACGGTGTTTAAACCGTTTCCTACTATGCCCAGTGTATTCTCATCGTACGGTGTCCAGTTCAACAAATCTGAGGATGAATACATCATATAATGTTCAAAAAGTCTGCCATCAATATCATATTCATTCAAAGTACCTACAGCTACGTAGATACCATCTCCATATGCGATTGATTTTAAATTAACTGAATTGACATTATCAACGTTATGTTTGGTCCACGTTGAGCTGGTGTTCAAGACACCTGTCGTTTCTAACATGATAGGAAACGAATAATCATCTGATCCGACAATTACATATTTTCCATCTACATAGATGATGTCATTTAACGCGTAATATTTTTTATGAACTTCATCATTGGAATCAATGATCTGGTTCCAATTCAATCCATTTGCATCAGACTTCCAGATTACTCCGTAACCTGTTGCGATATATGCACCGTTAACATACTTCACATTAAATATATCTCTATATGGAAGTGCGATGTTTGTGCCCTTCGTCCAAGATAATCCGTCAACGGAGTTGAGCGTATTACCCGTATCAGTTACTGCAAGAAATCCTCCACTTGCACCATAGGTCAGCGCTACTACTCTGCCCGTTACACCGGTGGGAAGATTGCTGAGCGTCCAATGTTCACCATCGGCGGATACCCCAATTTTTTTACCTATGGCGACAAAAGTGTTATTGCCGTAAGCAACTTTGGAAAAAGCCTCTGTAGGAAGAAACTGACTATTTGTACTTAGATGCTCCCAATCGCTAGCCGAATTCAACATAAGGCCATCTGTTGTATCACTTCCATAGAGTGAATCACCGACAACGACCCAGTTGCTACCGTTATAAGCGATGCCCTGCAGATTTCCCGCGATTTTTTTCCAATCGGATTTGTCCGCGGTGACGACAAGGCTGTTAGGAGCCGAGGTGACAAGAACCATACCCGTTCCATTCGAAGCTGCAGATTGGATGATCATATTGGTTACTTTGAGTTCTGGGGTCCAATTGACGCCGTTATCTGTGGATGAATCCAGTTTACCCGATGTACCGAAACGATAGAGTGTCCCGCCATCTTTCAGTACGCCGAATGTACCATTATAGGAGGAGTCGGCTGTAAACGTTATCCCGTCACTACTGGAGTAGCCATTTGTTTGGCTTTCAAGCATGTGAAGCTTACCGTTGTAGACAGCGAACCCTCCCAAGTCATAGTTGCCTTTGAATCCGTTCGTCCAGCTTGTCCCGTTACTGGAGTAGGCATATCCGCCTAATACGTTACCTCCAACAACATATCTGCCAGAAATATAGGCCAGGTCCATCAAATAAAAGGGGGTGCTTGTTGTGTTACTTGGTGGCCAAATTTTTGGTACAGTACTCCATAACGTCCATGTCACCCCATCCGAAGATGAATAGATAATGCCGACATCTTGCGCTCGGTCACTGGCATGCCATTTTCCACCAACAGCATAAAAATTGCTGTTAACATAAACGACTTTTTGCAAAATGTCACCATTAATTCCCGATGATTTGTCAACCCAAGTTTCGCCATCAGACGAAACGATCAATCTTGCTTTATTGGGAGTAGATTCCACCCCGACTGCGACATATACATTGTTTGCATACACGAGGCTTCTCCATGATGTTTTTTCGTTAGAAACTCCTGTATTCACTACAGCCCAGTTTAATCCATCTGTGGACTGAACAATACGCCCCTTTTCACCCACTGCGGTGTATTTCCCGTTAGCATAAACGACGTTTACCAGATTACGATCAACGTTGTTATTGACTGCGGACAGTATATTCACATTTCCGTTAGCGGAAGCATGATCTTGGGGAAGAAGGACATTAGGGAGAACCAGAGTGAATATCAAAGCATACATCATAACTGTTCTCCAGCGTAAAGAATGTTTGAACATGTTTAAACCTCCTATTGTCCGTAGATATCCTATGAAATGACCTACAGAACATCATTTTGATGACGTACACAACATGGAACTGTTTCTGACCCACTTCCGACCCTGCCCAACAGATATAAATTCAATATGTGTGCCTATTATACAAATTGATTCTGAACAAATTCTGAGCAATTTCCTTCATATGTATAAGCTTCTATAACAGTCGCATTTGCCAGAAAACTATAATTTAAAAAGCTTCTTTATAAACAACATTGTGATAATTTGCACAAAGTTTTGAATAGGACCAAGATACAATTAGGATATGGCATTCAACGCAAAACTAATGAATTTCAGGTGGTTTTATCCAATGATGAACAATGAAGGAGAGGATGAGTGATATGGCAGCAAAAACACCTCTTGAGGTTGCACAATATACGGCGCAAACAGGCATGAAAAAGGCTCAATACCCGGTATCTTCTGTACTGGTGCTCAGTTTTCTGGCAGGGGCTTTTATCGCGTTAGGATTTCTACTGGATATTCGGGTGATTGCATCTGCTCCGGCAGAGTGGGGAAGTCTAGTCAATCTGATTGGAGCAGCGGTGTTCCCAGTGGGATTAATCATGGTACTCATTGGTGGTGGTGAGTTGCTGACAGGTAACATGATGGCAGTTCCACTCGCGACGATTGCTCGAAAGTTATCCGTAGGTAATATGTTGAAAAATCTAACCTTAGTGACGATGGGTAACTTTGTTGGAGCTTTGTTTGTCGCATACGCATTTGGACATGTGCTCGGTCTGACCGGAGAGGGTGTATATCTGGCGAAAGTGGTGGATATGGCTGGGCATAAGCTACATGACGGCTTCTTGCAAGCTTTTATCTCCGGCATCGGCTGTAACTGGCTGGTTGCGCTGGCGGTGTGGCTATCTTATGCATCAGATACAATGAGTGGCAAGGTACTGGGCATTTGGTTTCCAACGATGGCATTTGTGGCCATTGGATTCCAGCACGTTGTGGCCAATATGTTTCTGATTCCGGCGGCAATCTTCGAAGGGTATTATTCATGGGGACAATACGTCATGAATTTCATTCCAGTATGGCTCGGGAATCTGACTGGGGGAGCTCTGTTCGTAGCTGCAGCCTATTGGGTGGTGTACCTGCGTCAAGCTGAGCCGAAAGTGAAGCGGGAGATAGCGACGTCGAACGAAGCTGTCGAGACGGAGGCAAGAGCAATGTGGAGCAAACAGGCATAGCGGGCACAGCGCAGTATATATGCACCTTATAGTAGAAGTGAAGACGATTCTGATCTTGCTCGGTTCATGGCGAATATGCTGTGATGGAGCAGGGCGGGATCGTTTTTTGTATGGGGACTGATTGGAGTTTAACGCAAAATAAATTCGCCATGACAAGGTTCGGGGGAACGAAACCTGTTCATGGCGAATTTCGGGAGTGGTCCATGATATGGCATGAGGAGGAAGTGGGGAAACACTAGCCTAATGCCTTATTTTTAATTTACCCCTGAATTCTAAAGTTGAATCAAACGATAAAACATTTTTTTGAAAATAATTTTAATCCGCTATAGCGGTGAATATTGGGCAAAAATATACTGTTCTCTTTACGTATTAACCTCGAAGAAGATATGATATAGGGATAGTTTTTTAAAGAGGGGGAGCCATACGATGATCGATCAGGAGAATGGAATTTTCGCAGCGGTATGCCCGCTCGATTGTCCGGATACTTGTGGTCTGTTACTACATAAAGAGAACGGTAAAATTGTGAAGGTGGCAGGCAACCCGGATCATCCGATCACCAAGGGTGCTATTTGTAATAAAGTCAGAAATATGACCGAGCGGGTGTATCACCCTGAGCGTTTACAATATCCGATGAGACGTGTAGGAGCCAAAGGGGAAGGTAAGTTCGAACGAATGAGTTGGGATGAAGCGATTCGCGAGATTACGGCCCAATTCACTGCATTGTCCGAGACTTACGGCCCGGAGAGCATCCTGCCCTACAGCTTTTACGGTAACATGGGCATTCTCGGCGTAGACGGCATGGACCGACGTTTCTTCAATGCGCTTGGTGCGAGTGTACTGGAGCAGACGATTTGTAATGCGGCCGGGAATACCGGCTGGAAATATACGATGGGCGCCAACCATGGAACGGTGCCGGAAGATACGGAGCATGCGGATCTCATCCTGGTATGGGGCGGGAATATCGTCAGTACGAATATGCACCAGGTTGTTTACGCGGAGAAAGCCCGCAAGAAAGGCGCCAAGATCGTCGTCATCGACGTTCATCGTAATCGTACCGCGCAGTGGGGCGACTGGTTTATTCCTTTGTATCCGGGCACGGACAGCGCACTGGCGCTGGGATTGATGCATGTGCTGTTCGAACGGGGACTGACGGATGAAGCGTTTATGCAAAAGTATACGGTGGGACATGAGGCACTGCGTGATCATGTCCGCAGTTACACCCCTGAACGTGTTGCACGCATTACTGGCGTGCCGGAGGAAACCATTGTGGAGCTGGCTGAACTATACGGCAACGCACAGGCAGCTCATATTCACATTGGCAATGGCCTCCAGCACCATGATAATGGGGGCATGAACGTGCGTAGCGTCGCATGTCTGCCTGCCATCACGGGGCAATGGCTGAAGCAAGGTGGCGGTGCTGTTCGCACCAACAGCTACGCGAGCACGAATAGCGACGTGCTGGAACGTCCGGAGCTGCGGCAGAATCCGGAGCCGCGAGTGGTGAATATGAACCGGATTGGTGAAGCGTTGCTGGAAGCAGAGCAGCCGATTCGGGCTATGATGGTTTACTGCAGCAATCCACTGGTGGTGGCACCGGATACCGAGCGGGTGGAGCGAGGTTTTGCACGTGAAGATCTGTTCACGGTTGTGCATGATCTGTTCATCACGGATACGGCGAAATATGCAGATATCGTATTGCCAGCCACATCTTCATTTGAAGCGACGGACCTGTATGCCTCCTACTGGCATCAGTACGTTCATCTGCAAGAGCCGGTCATTGCACCGATTGGGGAGAGCAAGAGCAATGTGGAACTTTTTTCACTACTTGGGCAAGCCATGGGGTACGATCCTGCAATCTTCGGAGAAACGCCGGAACAGATGATTGAGGACGCACTTCAGGGCACAGGCAACCCCTACATGAATGGAGTCACGTTGGAGGGATTGAAGCAACATCGATTCGTGAAGCTGGATATGTCGCCACATACTGCATTTCTGGATCAGCTGCCCACGCCTTCAGGTAAAATCGAATTGTATTCCGAGACAATGGAACAGAGAGGGCTACCGCCGCTCCCTACTTATAGTGCTTTGGTTGAAGGATATGATGGGGAGAATCCGGCTGGACCTGCCGCTACATATCCATTGATGTTCCTATCGCCGCCTAACCATAATTTCCTGAACTCCACCTTTGGCAATTCAGCCAAACACCAACGTTTGGAGAAGATGCCTCTATTGCAAATGCACCCCGAGGACGCCATTCGTAGAAACGTGGAGGATGGAGATGCTGTAGTGGTATGGAATGATCGTGGGCGCATCGAACTTACCGCCAAGGTGAGTGAAGCCATGTTGCCGGGAACCGTCATCAGCCAGGGTTTATGGTGGGACGGGGACGGCAAGAAGCAGCGAGCGAATTCGCTCACGTCCAACCGATTGTCGGACATGGGCAACGGGGCTACCTTCTTCTCGGCCACTGTCGAAGTGAAGCGTCAATGAGTGTGCTTGCAGGGTGATTTTTTTGAGGTAAGATAAACAAAGAACAATTTGTATCAGGATCTAAAGAGCAATAAAAGTAACACTTTCAAAGGCCTTCGCTCTGGCTGGTTATGCCGTCAGGGCAAAGGCTTTTTTTGGTATGGTAACACGTTCTGTAGCGTATTAAGGAGAATGAATTAGAGATGATGAGATGGCTGGATAACTATCCAAAAGAAGTGAGAATATTTTTACTGGCAAGTTTGGTTAACGCAACCGGCAGTGCATTGATGTGGCCGCTGACCACCATGTATGTGTTTGATGAGCTTGGAAGAACGATGGCCAACGCCGGTTTTGTGATCCTCATTCAGTCCCTGGGTGGCATCTTCGGACAATTGCTCGGAGGTTCGTTGTATCACCGGGTGGGCGTGAAGAAGCTGATCATTGGCTCACTGGCGCTTAATGCGTTAGGTTTGTTTGCGTTGCCCTGGATTAGCGCGTATTGGGTCATATTTATATGTGCTATGGGCTGGATTGGCCTGTTCAGTTCATTGTCGCTGCCAGCGATTCAGGCCTTTATTGGCTTCCGGTTTGCGGAGCGACGCGGTGAATTATTCAATATTATCTATGTAGCGAACAATATCGGGGTGGCGATTGGTACGGCGTTGAGTGGTTTTCTGGCTGACTTTTCCTATCATCTTAGCTTTGTACTGAACGGGGTAACCTCAGCTGGGTTTGCGATGTTCTTCTGGTATTATCTGTCGCGGGTTGAACCGGATCAGGGGGAAGTGCATCTGACGAAACGCAAAACCGTTCCCGATGGGCCGGGCGTTTGGGCATTGCTGGGCAATACCCGGTTATATCTGTTTATGAGCTTGGGCGTGCTCTTCCTGTTATTCGGCAACTCCATCTGGAACACAGGCGTGTCCCCGTATATCATTTCTGAGGGTATGGAGAAAAGAATGTACGGTCTGCTCTGGACCCTGAACGGGGTACTGATCTTTGTGGGCCAACCGTTTACCAGCTGGGTGAAACGGACCATGGCCCGTACCTCCACGGCCCAGATGACCGCGAGTGCGGTATTCTATGGCATGGCCTACATTGTCATGATTACCATGTACAGCTATCCAGGCATGGTGCTCGCAATGGTACTCGCTACGTTTGGAGAGATGTTGATCTCCCCTGCAACACCTGCATTTATCTCGGAGCATGCCGGCAGGGCAGCCCCTTTTTACATCGGGATATCGGGTGGGATCGGTGCGGTTGGACGGGTTATCGGGCCCTATGCGATGGGGGTTATGTATGACAAACAGGGACTTATTCCTGTAGCGTGGTTGGCAACAGGCACAGCGGCGATTGCGGTACTTGGTTTTGTATTGCATGCGGTGTTGAACCGCAATCGTGAAGTGAAGGAGTATGGGATGGATACGTAATGTTGTAATGGCATAATAATCTTCCCGTACCCTGATGATAATTGATATGAAGCAACCTAAACCTTCCCCCCTGTAGGGGGGGAGTTTTTTTATCTTTGCAAGGACCCGCTCCAATAGCCGGTGACATACGAATGATTTTCCCGATGAGGTGAGACAGGACTGTTCAGATACCCGACTTGTTATGCTTCAATCCCATGTCAATCAACGTTCTTTCCTCTATTTGTGCATAATGCTCATATAATAGAATGAACTGGTTAAAGGCAGGAGGGTGCATACGATGTACAAGGTTTTGTTGGTCGATGATGAATTTATAATCTCGGACGGGATCTCCAGCGTCGTGAACTGGTCTCGATTAGGAACAGAACTGATCGGCATTGCTCAAGATGGTTTGGAAGCGCTTGCTAAGATCGAGCAGCAACGCCCGGATATCATCATCTCGGACATTCGCATGCCGGGAATGGATGGTTTACAGCTGGTAGAAGCTGTGGCCGAGAAGTATCAGGATATCTCGTTTATTATGCTCACGGGTTTTACGGAGTTTGAATATGCGAAGACGGCCATGCATTATGGAGTGAAGCATTATTTGCTCAAGCCCTGCAGTGAAGAGCATCTCGTACAGGCTATTAGTGAATTGGTCAGTGAGAAGCGAGAGTTGACCGATCAGGAGTGCTTTGTGCAGTCGATCCAATATAATCTGGAGCGTGTACTGCCGCATGCCAAGGAATATTTTCTGAAAGAGCTGGTCACCAACAGAACGTACGGCCTCAAGGAATGGAAATATTTCGAGGAATTGTTCGATGTACAATTTCAGGATCAACGTGTGCGATTGCTGTTGGTAGAGATTGAGGGGGATCATGAGTATTTGCACTTGTTCGCGGTGAAGAACATTGCCGAGGATATTTTTCATAATCCGATCTTAAGTACCACGGTTGGTGGGCATGTGTTATTGATGATGGAGGACAAGTTGTCTGAAACACAGTTGTTCCATAATATCGATGAGATTCGCGCCACATTTACCCGATATTATCATGATGATCTTACGATTGCGCTGAGCGAACCAGGGGATCTTCCACAGGCACGACAATTGTACATGCAGACGCTGGTGTATCTCAATTACCGCTTTTACCTCGGTGAGGGCAGTCTCATTATGGAGCGGGATGTCTACTCTCCCGGAGAACGCATTCTTCCTGAATTCGAATACGATCCGGAGCGGATGGTTACTGCAATCAAGGCGGGACACTGGCAGGAAGTGGGATCAGAGCTGAACCGGATGTTTCAGATGCTTGCCAGCTTGCGATACGATATATCCCAAACAAAGTCCTATCTTATTCAGATGTTTATGGAGATGATTCGACTCAGCGGCTCTGCCGAGATGAAAAGCTATATGGACCAGTTGCCGGGCATGATTGAATCCAGCACGCTGCATTCTTTTCAACAGTTTCTGCTTGCTGTCGCCAAGGAAATCACCCTTCGCCGTTACGAACAACACCGCTCCAGACAATCGCAGATGGTAGGCAGTGTGAAACAGTTGGTAGAGAAGCGCTACAGGGACGAGACATTAACACTCCAGTCCATCGCTGGGGAAATATACATGAATCCAGACTACATCGGCAAAATGTTCAAAAAAGAAACCGGTGAGAAATTTACGAACTATGTGTTAAGCTACCGCATCCGCAAAGCATTGGAACTTCTGGAGCAGGACGGGAACTGCACTGTATCCTCGCTTGCCGAGCAGACAGGGTTTGGTGCCAACTGGCCGTATTTCAGCAAAATGTTCAAGAAATACACGGGCTTCTCCCCTTCCGAGTATAAAAAAGTACCCTAAGACAGCGTTGCTGTCTGCTTCTACATAGCTAATCTTTATATCCGATCTACATCTAATCTGTGATCGGGCCCTGTACGCCATTCATCGGCAGCAGGGTCTTTTTTTGTCGGACGGAACTCGGTTTTGAACATCCATTTAACGGAAATGAGCATGGGAAGAAAAGGCGCTCGCTTCTATCATTAGAAGTGTCATGTTAGTGAATCAATACCGAGAGTGGAGGGCGAGTGGATGGAGCTGAATCGAAGCCGGGGGATTGAACCTGGGCGTTTGAAGCCAGCTGGCAAATGGAGTTCGGTGAAAAAGGAGCTTGTCCGCAACAGATACGTATATCTGATGCTCGTACCTGTTGTAGCCTATTATCTGATCTTCAGCTATGGGCCGATGTACGGGCTGCTGATGGCATTTCAGGAATCCTACAGCCCGGTCAAAGGAATCTTGGCAGGCGAATGGGTCGGGTTTGACAATTTCACCATGTTTTTTGAAAGTTATTATTTCTGGCGACTGATTAAGAACACACTGATTTTGAGTTTTTACAGCATTGTGTTTGGTTTCCCGGCACCGATTATTCTGGCTTTGTTACTGAATGAAGTACGGAAAAAGTGGTTCAGAAGCACGGTGCAGACGATCAGTTACATGCCCCATTTCATCTCGGTTGTTGTCGTGGTTGGAATGTTGAAAACGTTCTCATCTCTGGATGGTGGATTATTTAATGTCATTCGTGACTTTTTCGATCTGCAGCCGATTATGTTCTTGGCGGAGAAGGATATGTTCCGTCCGATGTACATCCTGTCCAACATATGGCAGGGGGCAGGCTGGGCTTCGATTATCTTTTTGGCAGCGCTCAGCGGGATTGATCCGCAACTGTACGAGGCTTCCAAGATCGATGGTGCAGGTCGCTGGAGACAGCTGCTACATATTACACTGCCGGGCATCATGCCAACCATTGTGATCATGTTAATTCTGCGCATGGGGGCGGTGATGAACGCGGATTTTCAGAAAATATTGCTGATGCAAACGGCACCGACCTATGAGACATCGGATGTCATCTCCACCTTTGTTTATCGATCCGGTATTTTGGAGGGCAACTATACGTACTCAACGGCCATCGGACTTTTCAATGGCGTCATTAATTTCGCGCTGCTTATTATCGCGAATGCGATCAGCAGAAAGCTTAACTCAACCAGTCTCTGGTAATTGGAAGGTGAAGCGATGAAACAGTCTATAGGGGAACGACTTTTTGATGTTTTTAATACACTGCTGCTCGTGGTGATCATGATTTTATGTTTTTACCCGATGCTGTACGTGTTCAATTCTTCAATCAGTGATCCGGATCAGATGCTTCGTTCCCGGTCACTCATGCTCATTCCTGAAGGTTTCCAGCTGGGCGCGTACAAGTCGGTATTTCAGGATACTCGCATATACACGGGATATATGAACACCTTGTTCTATGTTGTGGTGGGTACGGCCATCAATCTGCTCATGACTTCACTGGCTGCATATGGGCTGTCACGCGGTGATCTGATGGGCAGAAAAACGTTGATGAAATTAATTACGTTCACGATGTTTTTTGGCGGTGGCATGATTCCAACTTTTCTGCTAATTCAGAATCTGGGCATGGTGGATACCCGTTTCGCGCTTATTATTCCGGGTGCCATCAGTACGTTCTATTTCCTCATTATGAAAACAAACTTTGAAGGCATTCCAATCAGTCTGATTGAATCGGCGAAGCTTGATGGTGCCAATGACTTTCTGATTTTGTTCCGAATTGTACTGCCTTTGTCGAAACCGATCCTGGCGGTCATGATGCTGTATTATGCGGTTGACCATTGGAATGATTATGTCGGACCGATGCTCTACCTGCGCAGTCAGGAACTATATCCGATCCAGATTATTATGCGTGATATTCTGATCAGCAGCAGTACGGAGGCCATGGGCGCTGGCGCGGATACCGGCTTTGCCATTGGGGAGAACATCAAATATGCGACCATTATTATCTCCACGCTGCCGATTATGCTGGTATATCCGTTCATCCAACGTTATTTTGTTCAGGGTGCCCTAATCGGTGCTGTGAAACAATAAAAAATGTATCCTATGGAGGCGAATTACGTGAAAAAAAGAATGGGGTCTATCCTGTTGTCATCGCTACTTACCATGTCTTTACTGGCGGGCTGTACGGGTGATAATGAACCAGGTAGCGCAGAGCCAGCAGAGGGAACAGAACCTGCGGTTCAGGCGTTGACCGAGATTCCGCTACCGATTACAAGTGATCCTTTTACCATTGATTACTGGCGCGCCAATGATGCCAAACTGACAGCTTCCTTGAATAATTTTGGCGATATGGCAGCTTATAAGGAAAAGGAGAAGCTGACAGGTATCCAAGTGAAGTTCACACATCCTCCGCTTGGACAACAGCGGGACCAGTTCAATCTGCTGATCTCCACGAAGGAGCTGCCGGATGTCATTTATTATAACTGGGCGGATGCCGTTGGCGGACCGGAAAAAATGATCAAGGACGGTCGAATCATTCGGTTAAACGAACTGATCGACAGTTATGCACCGAACTTGAAGCGGATTATTGAATCCGATCCAGATGTGAAGAAGCAGATTGCACTCGACGATGGCACGATCTATATGTTCCCGCTACTGAAGCTGGATGCACTGAAGCTGAACGCCACTTCCGGTTTAATTATGCGCCAGGATTGGCTTGATAAATTAAATCTCAAAGTACCGACCAACATTGATGAGTGGTATACGGTGCTTAAGGCATTCAAGGAACAGGACCCGAACGGCAACGGCAAGGCTGATGAGCTTCCTTTCACCGGAAACTGGGGTCCGGGTAACCTGACCAAGCTCCATGATTTTGCAGCGGCTTTTGGCGTAATTGGCGGCTTCCAGATGAATGGGGACAAGGTGGAATTCGGACCGATTCAGCCGGGCTACCGTGATTTCTTGGAGACCATGGCTAAGTGGTACAAGGAAGGGCTGATTGATCCAGAGATCATGACTAATGACGGTAAAGCATTTGACTATAAAGTTACCAGCAATCTCGCAGGTGCATATCAGGGTGGCGTGTTCAGTGGTATGGGGAAATATTTTAATCTGATGAGAGATACCGATCCGAACTTTAACGTGACTGGCGTACCATGGCCTGTATCTCAGGATGGAACGTCCTATGCGACATTTAATCTGGATGCTAAAGTGTTGACTTATGGTGAGGCGATTACGGCTTCCGCGGACGAAGACAAACTGAAATATATTGTACAGTGGATGGACTACAACTATAGCGAAGAGGGTAGTGATCTGTTCAACTTTGGTATAGAAAATGACAGCTACGTTCGCGACGGGGAAGGTGTCAAATTCACAGAGACCATCATTGATAATCCGAACGGTCTGACGTATGACCAGGCACTGGCTTCCTATGCCTTATCCATTATGGACGGTCCAATCAATCAGGATAGCCGTTACCTGGATGCATTATTATTTGACGATGGACAGCGTGCGGCGAATGCGGAATGGATGAAAGCAAGCTCGGCATTAACACTTCCACCAATTCGTTTGTCAACAGATGAGGTAAGCACAAGTACATCCATTATGAGCCAGGTGAATACGTATTTAAATGAGACGATGACGGCCATTATTAGCGGACAGAAGCCAATCACCGAATTTGACACCATGGCCGAAACAATCAAGAGCATGGGCATTGACCGGGCGATCGAGGTTCATCAGGCGGCCTATGATCGATATCAGTCCAAATAATACGTGAGAAATCGAGCGCTAAATCTTTGGGAAAACCTTCCTGTATGTGATATACCTAGTAGTATCACGTGGTTCAAAGGAGCGCTTTGGTCATGACAGCCTACCGCAAACTGAGCATCAAAATGAAAATGTTTCTGATGATGTTGTTCATGATGGCGTTTATCATCATCCTGGCGTTTGGGTCCTTGTACTATACGTACTCGGTGTATGACAAACAGTTGTTTGATAAGTCGTCCCGACTGCTGAACCTTTCCTCGTCTACAGTGGATGTTGAACTTCAGAAGTTGGAAGCGTTATCATTAAACATGATCTCTGATACTCAAATTCAAAGGGCCTTGAAGTCGTTGCTGGATGACGATAGCGCATATTCAAGCTTTATTGAACGGAAGAAGATCACGGATCGGCTATGGGAGCATATTAGTGGGGCTGCACGATATGTGCAGTCCGTTCATCTGATTGATTCGAGGGGAAGAGTCAATAAGTACGGCGAAACACTAACCGTATCCCCGGAAAAATATGATCGGATGATTGAGGCTGCGGAGCAGGCGAATGGTGCAGTGAGGTGGCTATACCCGGATGATGATGATCCGATGCTGGTTATGGTGCGTCAAGTGCGAGCCTACGAACCGATGACTCTGGAGCCGGTAGGCATACTGTTTCTGCGTATTAATATCGAGCGGCTCGTTGAGGAGTATGCGGGTATTGATAGCCAGGACAGTGACATTATTTTAAAAGCAGGCAGTGATGTGGTCTATCCATATCGCCAGCTTTCGGAAGCGGTGTCCGCCGGACTGAATCCACTTCCAGGCAGCGGGGGATATGAGATCAAAAATCTGGATGGGAGGGAGATATTTCTTTCCCAGAAGAAATCTGCTCACACCGGCTGGGTTTATTATAATATGGCCTCATATGATGAAATTTTTGAACGTATTATATGGTTGAAAAATAGTTTGATTGTCGTTTATCTTATCGCCATTCTGGTTGTCCTCGCGCTTGGTATGGTGTTCGCACGCAGTCTGACGAGGCCGATCAGGCAGCTCATCAGTCAGATGAAGGAGGTTCAGTATGGGGATCTGGAGAACATAGATGCTAATCTGACCATTCCCACACACCAGCACATGGATGAACTGGGGTTACTACAGCGTACGTATCGACTGATGATTACACATATTAATACATTGATCAAAGAAAATTATGCAAGCCAACTGGTCATCAAGGAAACCGAGTTCAAGGCATTACAGGCGCAGATCAATCCTCACTTTTTGTATAATGCGCTGGATTCAATCCATTGGCTTGCCAAAAAGAACAGGCAGGAGCAAATCTCCAGTATGGTGCTATCACTCGGATATTTGCTGCGTTCCTCCATCAGCTTCAAACAAAATATCATTACCATTGCAGAAGAGCTGGAGATCGTCAATCATTACATCACCATTCAGACCTACCGTTTCCGGCAGCGGCTGGATTTCCGTATGGATGTGCCTGCTTCATATCTGGGTTGTGCCATTCCAAAGTTAACCCTACAGCCGCTGCTGGAGAATGCCATTCAATACGGTTTGGAACCACAGGTTGGATCATGTCTGATTCGAGTGTCTGCCGAGATATCAGGTGGCAAGCTGGCCCTTATCGTGGAGGATCACGGTCCCGGTATGGAGCCCGAATATGTGGAGCAAGTGCTTCGCGGAGAAGTGAAAACCAGAGGAACAGGCATTGGCCTGCTGAATATCAGGGAGCGGGTGCGTCTGGCTTTTGGCGAAGAATATGATGTACTGCTGGAGAGCAAGCCAGGGCTTGGAACGAGAGTAACGGTACTGCTGCCACCCCCATCACCAGGTAAGGAGGAGAGGCTGTGAGAAGATTATTGCGAACAATAGGCATGATCTGCCTTATGCTGACTCTTCCTGGCTGCGTGAACCAGTTGAATCAAAGACCAGGTATGATAGTGGACGAAGAGCCGATTACGCTGCGCATTGCTTGGTGGGGTGGGGAGTTCCGCAACAATGCAACGATAGCCGTTATCGACCTGTATGAGAAGTTGAATCCACATGTGAACATTGAGTACGAATATAGCAGTTTCAACGAGTATTGGAGAAAACTTGCCCCGCATGCAGCAGGTAATGCGTTGCCCGACATTATCCAGATGGATATCTCCTATCTGTCCCAGTACAGTTCGCTGCAACTGTTGGAGGATATGACCCCGTACATGCAGAGTGGGCTGATTGATACAACGGATATTGAGAAGGAACAGCTGGAAAGTGGAAGCCTGAATGGAAAAACCTATGGCCTCAGTTTGGGGGTAAACGCTATGCTCAGCATCTATGATCCGGAAGTGTTAAAGGCCAATGATATTGAATTGCCAACGGATACATGGACATGGGCGGATTTTGACCGGATGGGCGAGCAATTGCTGGGGAAAGGCATCTATCTGGGAACCTATTTTACGCCCGAACAGTTTTTTGCGTACTACTTGAGACAGTATGGTTCCAAGTTGTACGCCGAGGATGGCAAGGGATTAGGCTATGAGGATGATGGGCTGTTTGTTGATTACTTTGGCAGGATGCAGCAGCTCGCGGAGAAGAAGCTTATTTTTGCACCGGATATCTGGACCTCAGATATTGGTCAGCCTGATAACGACCCGTTTTATCTGGGAGAGGCTTTGTTTAGCTGGGGGTATTCCAACCAATTTATCAGCACCACTCAGCGTTATGGCAAACCCTTAACCATCTCCCCGATGCCTGGGCCAAACCGCCAGGATGGATTGTTCTTGAAGCCAGGCATGTTTTTCTCCATGGCGGGTAATTCCAGACATAAGGAGGAGGCGGCCAAGTTCATCAGCTTTTTCGTGAATGATTTGGATGCCAATCTGCTGCTCAAAGGGGAGCGGGGTGTGCCCGTCTCATCCAGTGTCAAAGAGCGTATGAAGCTGGTGGTTGAACCGGAGCTGGCGCAGGTGTTTGACTATATTGATTGGGTTGCAGATAACAGCAGCCAGATGGACCCGCCTGATCCTGTAGGTGCACCCGAGGTCACTGCGGTATTGCGAGAGTTGTATGATCTTCTGCTGTTTGGCAAAATTACGCCTGAGCAAGCGGCAAAGGATTTTCGTGAGCGGGCAAACACAATTTTGAATGGGAAGTTATAAGAATGGACTAGATCATATATGTATATAATGGGCTTGGGGCTGTTGTCGTTCACAAGCTCAACCTTCATTCTACTCGGGTGAGGGTTTTTGTTATGGAATGGTGTATATTTCCTCTAGTATAATAAAAATGGGTAGTCGTCTATCTGTAGATCAGATAGATTCTATCCATATATTATTGGATGAGGAGAGTCAGGACATGTCCATACATCAGATAGGTCACAAGGTGTCTTTTGCTGATATCAAAACGAAGTTGCCTCAGGAAAGTTGGATGTACACTCAGAATGAAGCGCACAACGGTGAATTTGAAGCCGAGGAAGTATGGTTACATTCTGGTGACCTTCATATCAGTGAACTGTTGTTGGATGAAGGACCTTTTTTGATCTTGGTTGAAGGAAATCTGACAGTGGATCGTTATATTGGAAATACAAGTTCCGACGCGGCCAGTTCAAATCTGGTTGTACTTGGGAATCTCATAACGCCCTATATGATCGTGGGTGGGCAGGAAATATATATTACAGGTAATCTCTATGTGGAGGATATGTTCTGGGGGGATTACAACCATGGAGAATTGACAGTGAGAGGGAATGTAGAAGGTGGATTGCTGGTAAGTACCGAGCAATATATGATTCAGGTTCAAGGACAGCGTAATGTGAAGCGTCAGCTTGAAGAATGGGAGGATCTCGGACCATGGCAGGGCTTTGACATGTTGGCGTTATTGGTTCCTGAATGTGTGATTGATGAAGATACAGAGCCGTTTCCTTGGCGAGAAGAAATGTTAAAGAGGCTGCAGCAAGGACGACCTGTAATCAACCGAAAGTACATTCACGCTGATGAATCAGAGCCAGATGTGCCGGATTGGTTCGAAGATCATCGTATTACCGCTGAGAACATAGAGCGTCTTACTCATCCATCTTTGTTGCCTGTAAGAGAGGAGGATGAGTTACTCAACAGCTATGAATTTTGGTTGAACGAGCAATTTTGCCGAGTATCGGTCTATGGAGATGAGCACACGGAGGGGTATTTCCGCAGTCTTTATTTTCAGGATGACCATAACTGTGCATTGTTGCTTAAGATGGAGCCATCAAATCAAGGTTCCAACTCTCCTGATAAACATATCCTACAACCGGGTAAACCTGTCTGGATGATCTCAGGTGCATATCGTTATCTGCACAATGAGAATTCGGAATGGAACGTATTTTCGGAGAACTCACCTGCTGATATTCAGCAGTTAAGCGAGCAAGGATGGAGCACCTTGTTGCAGTCTGTATCGAATTATCAGTATGCCCGTTCCTTAATTTCGCATCAACTGATCCGTGATTTATTAGCTTTGCCGATCGTGGAGCCATATGACGATTATTATGATGACGACCGGCATGGGCTGTGGATTGGAGACTTGTATTATGCATTTCGACAAGCAGGTCAGCTGAGTGATGGTGTTCCCCAGCCCGCTATGCTACGTATTGGAAGAGAGTATAAGGATACTCAAGGGGAGACGCAGGTGGAGAAATACTATTATACCCTGCACCAACATGAGGACGGCACGGAAAGTGTGTTGATCGAATACTCGGCTCAGAAGGACGAGGATGAGGAAGAAGAACCGGTGTTGCTTGAACTTCATTATATAGGCGGCTCTCAATTACTACATGCCGTTCAATTGCTCGAACATGGACGCCAAGTGCTCATTCAAGCAAATGAGGATTTACTGAATGGGGAGCTGCCGTACGCTGCTGAATCATTTGCGAAGCGATTCTGGAAATCAAAAGGATACCTGAAATGAATAAAACAACCTTCACCTCTAGTTCTGAGGGAAGGTTGTTTTGTCGTTGTATTTACCCAAACTGGGCTTGATGCAGTCGGCTGTACGAGCCTTTACGCGCGAGCAGTTCTTCATGGCTTCCTTGTTCAGCGACACTGCCGTTCTCCACCACCACGATACGATCGGCGTGTCTAATGGTCGCCAGTCGATGGGCAATCACCAATGTCGTACGGCCTTGAGCCAGCTCGGACAACGCCAGTTGAATAGCAGCTTCTGTCTCGGTATCGAGTGCGGAGGTGGCTTCATCCAGAATGAGAATGGGCGGATTTTTCAGGATCATTCTTGCGATGGATAGACGCTGCTTCTGTCCGCCGGACAGTTTCACGCCACGTTCACCAATCATGGTGTCCAGTCCGTCTGGCTGGGATTGTACCAGCTCTTCCAGTTGGGCTCGGCGAATGGCTTGCCAGATTTCTTCATCGGAAGCATTCAGTTTGCCGTATGCAATATTTTCACGAATCGTTCCATCAAACAGGAAAATATCCTGCTGCACAATCCCGATATGGGAGCGCAGTGATTCCAGCGTCATGTCCTTCACCGGAATGCCATCGATGGAGATATGTCCCGCATCCACATCGTAGAAGCGTGGGATCAGGCTGCATAACGTCGTTTTACCTCCGCCCGAAGGTCCAACCAGAGCCACCGTCTGGCCTGCCTGAACATCCAGATTGACCTGAGACAGCGTAGGTTTGTGTTCTCCATAAGAAAAGGTAACGTTATGGAAGGCAATATCGCCTTTCACGTCTGGAATGGGTTTCGCCTGTGGTGTATCTTCTACATCAGGTACAGCTTCAAGAAGCTCCAGGTAACGTCTGAATCCGGCGATGCCTTTGGGATACGTCTCGATGACAGAGTTAATCTTCTCGATCGGTCCGAGGAATACATTGGATAACATCACAAAAGCGATGAATTCCCCGTAAGTCATACTGCCTTGAATGACAAACCAGGTTCCGCACACCAGTACAAACAGGGATACAAATTTCATCAGGATAAAACTGAGTGAAGAGTTCCAGGCCATGATGCGGTAGGTGATTAGTTTGGTGAGTCTGAAACGTTCGTTGTTCTCAACGAAACGTCCTACTTCATGTTTTTCATTGGCAAAAGCCTGTACCACACGGATGCCGCTCACATTGTTCTCAACCCGTGCATTATAATCGGCGATATCCGCAAACATGCGCTTGAACGCCTTGGACATTTTGCGACTGAAATACAGCGACAGGTAGATCATCAGCGGCACAATGATGAACGTCATCACAGCGAGCTGCCAGTTAATCCCCAGCATTATCCCGAAAGCTCCGGCGAGTGTCATAAAGGCGATAAATAAGTCCTCGGGTCCGTGATGCGCGATCTCACCAATATCCATCAGATCGTTGGTCATGCGGGAGACCAGATGTCCGGTCTTATTGTTATCGAAGAAGCGGAAGGATTGCTTCTGAACACGCTGGAACAGTTCACGCCGCATATCGGATTCGATGTTAATGCCGAGCTTGTGGCCCCAATAGGTGACAGCATAATGGAAAAAGGAACTGAGCAGGTAGATGCCGAGCAATCCGACACACGCCGCCAAGATCATGGACCAATTGCCAGCCGGAAGCAGTTGATCGACCACCCGGTTTACGGCGAGTGGAAAGGCCAGCTCCAGCAGCGCAGCGGCGATGGCACAGGAGAAGTCCAATATAAAGAGCCTTTTGTAAGGGCGATAATAAGACATAAAACGGCGAAGCATATGTAAGTCCTCCTTGATATGACACAAATGCCCGAGCAGGCAGATCAGCCTATCCGGACACCTGTATTCATGCTTATGTTATTTACGGTTTTGCTCGGCACGTTCTACGATCATATCGGCGAATTCTTCAGCCTGACCTTGAATTGCAATCGGGTCGAAGTACCAGTAACGGTCCTCCAGTAGTTCGTACACCTGATTGTTTTTCACAGCCGGCAGGGATTTCCAGATGGAATCACCTTGGTAATTTTTATTGTTTTCCCCAACGGTCAAGAAGATATGATCCCCTGCATAATCACCAACGACTTCACGCGAAATCTCTTTCCATTGGGTATCACCCATCAGTTCTTTTTTGGTAATTTCGAGTGGAGCAAGTCCCAAAGCGCGGTATACCGCCTGTCCTCCTCGACCAAAGTTATCTCCATATCCATAATAACTCTTGTCGGATACTTCAAGGATGGAGAAGGTTTCCTCCGGTTTGATGACGGTTTGCACCTTAGCACGAGCGGCTTCAATCCGTTCATCGTATGTTTTTAGCCAAGCTTCGGCCTCTTCGGATTTGTTCATCAGCTCTCCGAATCCCCGGATTTCGTCATATACATTGGTGAATGTACCATAAGGGATGACTACGGTAGGAGCGATTTTTTGATAACTCTCAATCTCGCTGGCCTGGTCGGAGTAGGTAATGATCAGATCCGGGTTCATGGCAATGACCTTCTCCATGGATACTGCCGCCCGATCACCGATACTCTCTATGCCCGCCACTTGATCCGCATAGAACGGGTTTTCCAAATAATATTGAACAGCACCAACAGGTTTTACACCCAGTGCAAGCAGATCACTTACGTACATATCCGTAACGATCCGTTTCGGTTCAGCCGGAATCTCAACATCCCCGCTTAATGACTTGTAGATTCGTGTAGCATTCGAATTGTCTGAACCAGATGACGTGTCTGTGTTCGTCTCGGAAAAGGCTGTTGTCGTTTCGGTTCCCGCTGCCGTTGTCTGTTCAGTGGCAGTCGAGCCTGTTCCGCTGCTACAAGCAGCCAGAATCATAATGATGGCGAGTATAAGCAGCAAGCCGGAAAAGCGTTTTTTTGCAGCAAACATATTCTTGTTCCCCCTGTATATAATCAATAATGATTATTATTCTCATTAATAACATAGAGGAAGATGTGATATTTGTACATGGACAACTATGATCACTACAGCATGGACAATTATGATGTGAGGTGACGCATGATATGCTGCAACTGCTCCATAACGGACAGGGGATCAAATCCATAGAACATGTCGGCATCAATCTCGTATACATGTCCTTCACGAACGGCGGAGAGGGTGCCCCAGGATTCCTGATTCAGCAAGTTGTTCAGCATTTCTCGTTCGGCAGGTTCCTCAGGATAGGCTACAAACATGTGATCTGCGGCGTACAAGTGAATCTCAGACAATGGAACATGAACGTACCCTGTGAGTAACTGCCCGTCCTGCTCCATCCGTGACGGTGGAGTGAAGCCCAGCGATTGATACAGCACATGAGAAGCCCTGCCCCAGCCATGACCATAGATATAAGCCCCATCCTCTCCAATCATAAACATGCAAACGGCGGACCCTCGTGTCCCTTCCATCCATTGATCCAATGTATGATTGGCCTCTTGCTCAAGTTGATGATATCGATTTAACAACGTCTGTGCATTGGACTCAAGCCCTGTGATTCGGCCCAAATGAAGGAGCTGCTCCTGCCAATCGAGTTCCTCAAAAGGCATCAGAATGGTCGGTGCGATCAGACGTAGTTCATCGGAAGCGGGATGCGGTGCATAGCCTACAATGACATCGGGCTGAGTGTTTGCAATCAGATCCGTATGTTTAACCAGGTCATATTCGGAATGTTGCTCAAATGGTTCATGACCATCCTGACCATGTTCACCCAGTTTCTCTTCCATCCAGCTGGCTACGGCGCCCATGTGGGGAGTGTGGCCCAATGCCAGGAGCGAGGCTGTATAATTGTAAGTCAAAGATACAATTTTTTTGGGCATTTTCCGGTAGTGTGTTGGTGCTGCTCCAACCATCTGTTTGAATTTGCGGCTCAGATAGAAGGTGTCCCTGTAGCCTGTCAGTTGTGCTATTTCCTGTAGAGTAGGGTTCGCGAACAACAGATGTTCCTGAGCCATCCTGATTCTGAGACGGGTCACATATTCAACAAACGTAAGACCTGTATGTTTCTTGAACTCCCGTGAAAAATGCTCAGGACTCACATTCGCATCGCGTGCCAATTGTTCGCGGGTCAGCGGATGGGTATACATCTGATGGATATGTCTAAGCACAGCATCAAGCCAGGAGTGATCTTCATGAGCAGAATGAGCCACATGATCCCGCAAAATTTCCAGTAACTCATAGAAAAGCATATGTGGCCTGAAGGGGGTGGAATCACGGCCTGCCGTACTGGCTTGAACTAATTCGACTGCCCTATCGGTGAGAGTACGACTCGCAATGGGAGCTGGTATCCCGAACGGCCAGAACAGCTGTTCATTTTCAGTGGAATCAAAAGCAATAGCAATGCCTTGTATTGGCGACAGGGAACCTCGCTTGTTCTCGTGCTGAAGCAGGCTTCCAGCTTGGCGAATCACTGCGGAGCCCACATTTAATGTCAGTTTACCCTCTGCACTGATCAGCCTGGCCTGTCCAGCAGTAATGACGTATAGTACATGAAGGGTGCTCCACATCTCATCTGTACGGGAGAACGCCTCACGGTCGTGAAGTTGCACCAGATGGCGCAGCTTGAACAGGGCATCGGGGATGGACTGAATCTTCTGCAAGGAAACGGGGCGGGACAGCGAGTTTTTATGATAAATGGGCTTGGATATATTCATTGGATAACTGTCTCCTTACATAAGTCAGCAGGGGCATCTTTCGTCTCATGCCCTTGGTGTACTGGTGTAATTCTCAAATCTCGATTATTATGCAGTATATACTATAAACGAAGTAACGTGGATGGACAGAATGAACAATTCAACTTTTTCTGTGAAAAATAGATAAAGTGGTTGAAATCGCTATCAACACCGACTATAATGAAAATGTCGAAACGTTTCAATCTGGCGTTTACTGCCAGTTTCATTGTGTTAGGCACGAACTGTTTATAGAGCGCCAGATTGAAAGACGCGTCATAACCATCAATTATGTATGAGCTGGAACGGGATTCATTCAACCCTGGTGCCATAAGGATGGAAACAAGGATTTTTTTTGAGAACACCTCGAAACGTTTCGATTGATGGCTACTCCATTGATATGTAAAAAGATCAATAAACGATAATACAGGATTTAGTGGTTGTTCTAACCATGTATCGTATAAAATGTGGGTAACCTTGAATTTGTTTTTTATAGGTTCAACTAAACTTTTTACGCGAGAACGGAGAGGACAGAAATAACGTGAAGAAGCGAAGCGTTCGCCTAAAAGCTTTCTGCAAGAAAGCTACATCGGAAGCATACGCTATCCCCTGATTTTCCCTTTGAAGAAGGGAATTAAAAAAAATCTGGGGATAACAGCGATCGGAATGTTATTCTGTCATCGGAGTGGTAAGTGTAAATATTCTTTAGTTGAACTTATATATAGTTTAGAAGGAGCGAACGTGGAATGGCAACGATTAAGGATGTGGCAAAGCTGGCAGGTGTAGCACTCTCGACTGCTTCCTATGCGCTGAGCGGGGATAGCAAGGTTAGTGCCAAGACCAAGGCTAAAGTGCTTGAGGCAGCACGAGAATTGAATTACCGCAAGAACGGCTTTGCCATGGACCTGAAGCGGAGCCGGACGAACACGATCGCTTTGATCCTGACAGATCTGTCGGGCCCGTATTACTCGGAGTTGATCCGCAGTGTACAGGATGTAGCTCTCGCGAACGGGTATGACCTGATTGCGTGCAGCTCCATGGGTGGACGGGATTCAACGGCAGTACGATTTTTGCGTGAAAAAAGAGTAGATGGAGCCATTGTCCTGGCACATAACATTCAAGATGATATTCTGGTGGAATCTGCCGGTCATCGCTTTCCCATCATCGTGATGGATCGTCAGCTGTCGAGTGACCATCTGGTCAACGTGCTGGTGGATGGAGAGCAAGGTGGTTACCTCGCTACCAGTCACCTGATTCAGGCAGGACATCAGAAGATTGCTTATATCAGCGGCCCAGCCAACTCGTATGACAATGCGCTGCGTTACCAAGGGTATCTGCGAGCGATGCGGGAAGCGGGACTTGAAGAAAAGTCCAAATGGCGTCTGAACGGTAACTTCGTACGTGATGGCGGATACAGTGCAACCAAAATGATGATCATGCAGGGTGAGCTCCCCTCAGCTGTATTTTACGGTAACGATGAGATGGCGATTGGCGGCCTGAAAGCATTGGAAGAGCGTGGCATATCCGTGCCGAATGACATTTCCGTAATCGGATTTGACGATATTCAGTTGTCCGAATATGTTCGTCCACCGCTGACAACGATACGCCAACCGAAGCATGAAGCTGGGTCGCTCGCCGGACATCTGTTATTCCAGATGCTCAATGGCGAAGCGGTAGATCCATCGTATACGTTAACGATTAATATGATCGAGCGCAGCTCTGTACGTTCGGTCTAGACCGAGTCTGAACAACAAAGACTGCCTGCATGCTGAAGTAAAAGTTCAATGATGGGGTTATCGTCCGGACGGGCTGTAAAAGGCCGGTTTGAAGAGGCCCCTATTCTTTTTCAGATTTATCGAAACGTTTCGATTCTATACTAATTCAAGGAGTGAACCTTATGACAACGATGATTAATGAACCGATCCGGTTGAGTGCCGGGGAGTTATCCTTTACCTTTTTGAACAGTGGAGACCTGTACCAGGCTACATCTGGTACAACGATGTTGAACCAGTTGCTAAGTAACCAGATTGATGGATCTCTAAATAACCTGTACCTACGTGTACACGAGGGAGAGAACATCAGCTCGTTCCCGCTACTCGGTGTACGTTCGAATAGCAAGGTGATTACAAGCAAAGCACAGTCCAGCAACCAGTTGATCTGGGAGGGCACAGTTCAGCTGGAGGGCAGTGAACAAGGCATTGGATACCAAGTCGTATTTACGGCTACACCACAAGGTGTCTGGTTCTGGGATGTGAAGCTCACAGGACAACAACACAACGTAGACGTGGTATACGGACAGGATGTAGGTCTTGCTGATCCAGGTGCGGTACGCAGCAATGAAGCTTATCTGTCACAATACATTGACCATACGGTGTTTGAAGATGAAGCGAAAGGTTATGTGGTATGTTCCCGTCAAAACCAGCCTCAGGGCGGTGCATTTCCGTATATGCAACAAGGATCCTTGACTAAAGCAATCGGTTATTCCACAGATGGATTCCAATTCTTCGGTCTGTCGTACAAGGAAACGAATCAACCAGAGAGCTTGAATCGCCAGACGCTTGCGAATGAGACGTATCAGTATGAATTTGCCTACACGGCATTGCAATCTGAACTGCTGAATCTGAACGGAGAAGCTCAGGTGGTCTTTTATGGACTGGCGAAGCCTAATCATGCCGAAGGAATCTCTGCACTGGAATTCGGAGATGAAGTTACCGCAGCATGGAATGAAGTACAGGCTCTGACTGTGGAAAACGGTGATACGTTGGAACAGGTGAAACTGTCCTCCTTCCTGGGTGAACCACTGGTTACGCTTGATCTGACACAAGATGAGATTCATGATCTGTTCCCTGATCGTCATCAGGAAGAGCACAGTGGTGAGGAACTGTTATCCTTCTTCACAGGCAGCTATGAGCATATCGTTCTAAAAGCGAAAGAATTGCTTGTGGAGCGTCCACACGGTCACATTCTGATGAGTGGTGGCAACGTGCAGCTTGGAGCAAAGGTTATTACGACGACATCGTATATGTACGGTATTTTTAACTCACAGCTCGTTATTGGTAACACCAATTTTAATAAAATGATCAGTAATGCCCGCAATGCATTGAACGTGCCGAAGACGGCGGGACAACGCATTTATGTGGAAATGGACGGACAATATCGTCTGCTGACGATGCCTTCCCTGTTCGAGATTGGCTTCAACTATGTACGTTGGATCTACAAAACGGAATCCGATACGATCATCGTGACCAACTATACAGGGGCACATACTACGGAAGTAAGCATGAATGTGCGCTCCACAAGTGGCACGGCATACCGTTACCTGGTAACGAACCAGATTACGATGAATGTGAATGAATACGAGTATCCGCTGCATATGACGCAGGACGGCGATACTTTGATCTTCAAGGCTGATCCACAAGCGATCAGTGCCGGAACGTATCCGGATCTGCAATACCGCATGTCGGTGGATGGCGCGACTGTAAATGTAGGGGACGAAACGCTGCTGGCAAGTGGTATCCGCAGTGGGTCTGCATCTCTGGTAACGCTTAGTCTGGAAGCAAGTGCTGAATGGACGCTGAAGGTACAAGGAGTACTGGAAGGTCAAGCGGATAGCGGAGTGGTAGCAGGATCAAGCCTGACGTTCGAAGAGGAAGTACAGGCATATCGCGAGTTCTTCGCAGGTGTGATGAACGGGTTCCGTTTGTCCCGTGGCGAAGGTCAGAGTGCAGAGGATCTGTTCAAAGTTAATGCGCTGGCGTGGTGGTACACCCACAACATGCTGGTTCACTACTCCGTACCTCACGGTTTGGAGCAGTACGGCGGCGCGGCTTGGGGTACACGGGATGTGTGCCAAGGTCCGGTGGAGTACTTTATGGCAACGCAAAAATATGAGCAAGTTCGCGATATCATCAAAATGGTCTACACTCACCAATACGAAGATGATGGCAACTGGCCGCAATGGTTCATGTTTGATAAATACTTTGCAATTCAACAGGAAGAGAGTCATGGCGACATCATCGTATGGCCGCTGAAAGTTCTGGCGGATTACCTGACAGCGACTCGCGACTATGCGATCCTGGATGAGAAAGTACCTTATACCGTCAAGCATAGCTTCGGGTTCACGGAAGAGACGGCAACTGTACTGGATCACGCGAAAAAAGAGATCGAATATATCCGTTCGCACTTCCTGCACGATACGTTCCTCTCTTCCTACGGAGACGGCGACTGGGATGATACGCTCCAACCAGCCAATGCACAGCTGAAGCAATACATGGTGAGCAGTTGGACGGTGGCATTGACGTATCAGTCCGTGAATGTGCTCTCGCAAGCGTTGAAATTCAAGGATGCGGACTTTGCACAGGAGCTTGACGTGCTGGCTCAAGGCATCCGTGAGGACTTTAACCGTTACATGCTGGGCACAGATGTGATTCCAGGCTTTGTGTATATGGAAGAAGCTGACCAAGCGAAGCTGATGCTTCACCCAACGGATACAGAGACAGGCATTCAATATCGTCTGTTGCCAATGACGCGCAGTATGATCGGTGAATTGCTAAATGCGGAGCAAGCAGAGTCACATTATGCATTGATCCGTGAACAGTTCCTGTGCCCTGATGGCGTGCGTCTGATGAATCGTCCGGCTCAATATGCTGGCGGAGTAAGCACACACTTCAAACGTGCAGAGCAAGCATCCAATTTCGGACGTGAGATTGGTTTGCAATATGTACACGCCCATATTCGTTACGTGGAAGCGATGGCGAAGCTCGGCAAGACAGATCAGGTGTGGAATGGTCTCGCGATGATCAACCCGGTTGGTATCGGCGAGGTTGTGCCTAACGCGGAGATTCGCCAAGCGAACTCGTACTTCAGTAGTTCGGACGGTAAGTTCAATACACGTTACGAGGCACAGGAGCATTTTGACCAGCTTCGTAAAGGGACTGTACAGGTGAAAGGCGGATGGAGAATCTACTCCAGCGGCCCTGGAATCTACATGAACCAGCTGATCTCCAACGCGCTTGGCATTCGTCAAGAAGGTGGCGATCTGGTCATTGACCCGGTATTGCCAGCTGAGCTGAATGGCATGCAATTCGAATTCGAGTATGCGGGTGAGCCAGTGACGTTCATTTATCATTTGAATGAAGGTGCTGTGAGCCGTGTAGCGGTGAATGGCAAGGATATTCGTACCGAGCGTACAGCGAACCGTTACCGTCAGGGCGGGGTCTGCATCTCACTGGATGAGTTCAGACAAGCACGTAGTGCAACTGAGCGCACGGTTGTTGATATTTATATGTAATGCTATGTAAGTTGTAAAGGTGATCTATCCCTATACGATCTATCTTAAAATGCATCCTTTAGAATGCTCATTGGATTCTTCTTTATCCAATGAGATACTGGGGGTGCATTTTATATTTTTTGTATTAAATAACAAAGGTAAACAATTCTTTTTGTAGAATTATATTTTAGTATTAATCTATTCTAGTTTAGTTCATGGTTGTAAAATTCCATCACAAGGGGGGGAGCGTTAATGGGGTCTTATTGGGAAGATAGATTTGAAATGGAAGGAAGAATTTGGGGAGAACTACCTAGTGAAATGGCATTTAAGGCAATATCACTTTATAAGCAGTTTAATATAAAAAAAGTACTCGTTTTAGGGGCGGGATATGGGCGGAATACCAAGGAACTATCTAACTTTTTTGATGTAGATGGAATTGAAATTTCGTCAACTGCCATCAAACTTGCACGGGAATTTGATACTAAATCTAACTTTATTCATGCTTCCATATTTGATATTGAATTAGAAGAGAGATATGACGCTATATTCTGTTACAATCTTCTTCATTTATTCAAGCAGAACGAACGAGATTTAATCATAAACAAATGTATTGAACTTCTTAATGAAAATGGAGTAAGCTTTTTTTCTGTATTTTCAGACGAGGATAGCAACAATGGAAAAGGAAATCAGATTGAACCCTGTACATACGAATATAAAAAAGGGAAGTATGCTCATTTTTTTACGGAGGATGATTTAATGGAGCACTTCAAACACTTTACCATTTTGGAGACTGGCCATCTCAAAGAGCAACTTTTTTATACACATCAGAGTAGCACATGGATTAGCTTAAGATATATTAGTACTCTCAAGAAATAATTTAAGATGTGGCTATCACTTGAAAAATAATAGCTAAGAGGATGGCATTATAATACAGTGCTATCCTCTTAAAGTAATCAAAAAGAATTATTGTGCTCGATTTTGGTTGTATTTCTTTCGAATTTAATACGATAAAATACAGTACCGATCAAAGTTAAAAAAACCATGGTAACGAAAAGCCCCGATCCACCAAGCTGATTCAATAAAAAACCACCTAGAATTGGTCCTATGAATTTTCCGAAATACAAAAATGATTGAGCACCGTAGTATGTACCTCTTAGATGATCTGGTGCTATTCTGTCTACCATAGCACTGGCAGCAGGGAAATATAGAATTTCTCCTACTGTGAACACAAATATAGATATAAGAAGAAATACTAAATTAGGGGAAAAGCAAAAGCCAATATATCCGATTGATATGAATATATTACCTAAAATAATCGCAAACAGAGAACCTTTGCTTTCAATCCATGAAGTTAAAGGTATTTGGAAAATTACTACTAATAGTGCATTAAGGCTCAGCATGATTGCATAAAACTCAATACCATTCACGAAACTTTGATTTAAGTATTGTGGAAGAGTTGAATCTAATTGAGAGTAAGCAATAGTCACAATAATACCACCGATCAACAATCTGCGAAAATACGAATCTCTCATTATAACTTTCGCAGCTGATACAATCGTAACAATTTCTTTCTTCGTCTTATTGATCTCACTTATATTAAATAAGCGTAATAGGAGAGATAATGAAACGGCATACAGAATATAAAACAATCCAGTAAATAAGAACGCTACTGAACTTTCCTCAAGAGCTATGTAAGCTCCCAATAATGGTCCAATTGTTACCCCTACATTTATAGCGAGATACCTCATAGAAAAAATACGAATTCTTTTTTCACTTGGCGCAAGATCAGACATCAACGCTTGAGCCACCGGCTCAAAAAAAGTGCGACATAGTCCATTAAGAATATTTAGGATTAAGAAAATTAAAGTAGCATGCGTGTAGAAAAAACCAATAAAGACAAGTCCCCATATATAAAGAGCCAGTAACATGATCCTTTTACGTCCAAACTGATCAGACAATACACCACCAAAAAAGCCACCAAAAGCACTTGATAATGCTCCTGCACCAACAATGAGACCAATCAAAATTGGGTTTAAATCGGTTTCTTTACTTAGATAAATGGCTAAAAATGGAATACTCATAGCATTAGCTGCTCTAGCAAGTGCTGTACCAATCAATAGTATATAGATCATAGGGTGGAATCCTCTTAAATCAAGCAAGCTTTTCTTAATAGAAGTCATCAAGTCGATCCACCTTCTTAGTAAACTTTTTATGTTAATGTGTTCGCATTTGTAGGAAACTATAGTGTGGTGGTTAGGCAGAAGGGTTCCTTTTAAAAGGGTGAGTGTAATTTAGATTTATCAACTTTCCCACTGAAATTTAATGGGAATTTATAAAGTCTGATTAGATGATTGGGAACCATATAACTAGGCAGGTATGAGCATAGAAATTCCTTTATATGAATATTATTAATGGCTTCATCAGACAAGTAATAAGCGCATAGATGATCTTGATTTTGAGAGTCCTTAACTACTTTTACACACGCATCTAATATTTCAGGATATGTTTTTAGATAATACTCAATTTCACCTATTTCAATACGATAACCTCTAATTTTTATCTGATCATCAATTCTACCTAAATAGATTAAATCATTGTTGTTAGTTAGCTTGGCCTGATCGCCTGTTCTATACAAACGTTTACCTAAAGCTTCGCAGAATATAAACTTTTTATTGGTCATTTCGTCGTTATTTAAGTATCCGATTGCTAAGTTAATTCCAGCAATACATAATTCACCAGTCTGCCCAGCTGGTAACTCATTCAGGTTTGCATCCATGACATAAGTTTCACAGTTTTGTATAGCCTTGCCGATAGGTATGGATTCGATTTCTTCCATATTAGTTCTCTTCCATAAAGTAGCACATATCGTGGTTTCTGTAGGTCCATAAGCATTCACGTACTCAAATTTAGACCATTTTTTTACTAGGTCTGAAGAAATTTGCGAACCAGCCGTAATTACCGTTTTTATGTGTTCTATGTTAGAAGGATTAAGGTATGCGAGATAAGCAGGTCCAAGGGTTAATATGGATATTTTATTGATATTCAGATAATTTTCAAAATGTCTAGGATTCATAATAATATTTTGTGGGACAATGTGCAGGCTAGCTCCTGTAAAAAAGGCCATAAATATCTCCCAGATTGAAGCATCAAAAGATATACTCGCAAATTGCAGTACTCTATCATGCTGCTGTATATCTAAATCATTTGTAAATACAGATGTTAAATTACTTAAACCTTCATGTTTTGTTACTACCCCCTTAGGTTTTCCTGTTGAACCAGAAGTATAGATAATATAAGCGGGATCAGATTTTTTTATATCCACTAAAGATAAATCATTATATTGGGGGAGTTTTAATATATCATCAATAACAATCAAGCTATTTGTTCTATTCTTATAATTAACCTCTAATTTTCGGGATGTTAAAATATGCACTGCTTCACTGTCTTTAAGCATATATTCGATTCTTGCAATTGGAAGAGAAGGGTCGATCGGTAAAAAGACCCCACCAATTCTGAGAATAGCCAGCATTGCAGTAACAGTTTCTACAGAGCGCTCATGAATAATGGCGATCACTTCATTCTTTTTAAAATGATGTTGTGTTTTTAGCCAATGTGCCAGATTATTCACAGTTCTATCAAGATCATTATAAGTTAAGAAATTATTTTCATCTTTAATTGCCAATTTACTTGAATTATTTTTTGATGTTTCCTGAAACAAAAGATTAACATTGGAAGTAGCTGGGGTATGAATTTCTTTCACTTATAGTTTCCTTTCTTTGATGTATTATTTATGAGAACATATAGGACAATCGGGATTCTTTTTAATATCAATTTTTCTTATTGTTGTAGACAATAGATCGAAATAGATCAATTTGTTAGTAAGAGGTTCACCAATTTTCAGTAGATACTTAATTGTTTCTGTAGCTTGAAGAACTCCGACCAAGCCTGGAGTCATGCCGATAACACCAAACTCTTGCTTTTTTACGTCAACGGGTGATTCGGGATATAGGCATCGATAACAAGGTCCTTTTCCAGGTTCAATGAGCATGATCTGTCCTTCGAAATGAAAGATACTTCCTTCAATTAATGGTGTCCCATGCTCTACGCATATATCATTTAACATATATCTAGTTTCTAAATTATCTACAGCGTTAACAACAATATCGAATTCTGAGACAATATGGAGAGCATTTTCTCTTACAAGTCTATCTCTTGAGATATCGATTGAAATATTTGGGTTAAGTTCGCTCAACGTTTGTTTAGCTGATTCTGCCTTGTTTTGATTGATATTTGTGTACCCATGAAGGACTTGTCTATTCAAATTAGTTAGTTCAACATTGTCATTATCATAAACTTTAATGTGACCAATACCTGCGGCTGCCAAGTATAGGAGTAAGGGAGAACCAATACCTCCTGCTCCAATGACTAATACTTTTGATTTTTTAAGAATTTTTTGGCCTTCTTCTCCAATTTCCGGCAAAATTAATTGTCTTCTATAACGCAGTTTCTCTTTTTCTGTTAGTGAGTTAATTGTTGTCATTTAAATCTAGGCCCCTTCGGCGTTTATTATATTTCATAAAATCCAACAAAATTACTTTCATTCTCTCTTAGTAATTTTAAAAGACCTTCTATACTACTAATTGAAGCAGGATCGAATTGCTCGTAATCAAACTCAATTTGTAGTTGCTCCTCAAGTTTCATTACAAGTGATATTGTGGACATAGAATCAAACCCCAACTGATTTAGAGGAGTACATATATACTGTTCGAAATTATTCTCAACTTCTTTCAGTACATCCTCTGGAATAAGCCCGTGAAGAAGGTTCATCACATTATTTTTCATAATTATCTCCCTCTATCAATGCTCTTAAGACCACTAATAACGATTCTTGTAAATGACTAATATTCAAAATTAATTTGTCTAGGGACTTAAGGTACAAATCAAGCGATTTTTGGCCGGGCTTTTTTACAACTACACTTGAAAAAAATTGAAGTTTATTAAGACAATCATTGATATTGTAAACTTGAAATTCAAGAATACTACTTATTTCTTTTGTTATATGAATTTTCGAGTGTATTATATACTTGACTAGTTGTACAAGAGGATGAATTTTACTTTTTATCTGCTTACTCAAAATTTGTTGGTCAATTTTTGTGATAGATGCAGTTAGAAACCGAGAAGTGTGTTCTTCAATGAATTTTTTTAGATCATGTAGTCCAGACTGCGAGCATGGAATCCTTATTGAGTTTTTTTCTATACCCTCCTCATTAATCTTCAACCCATAAAGATTGAGAAAGATAAACTTTATATTCTCAATTATATTATTATTTTTCAATCTATTCAGTACTTCAGAATACTCATATGCTGATAGTTCTACTAGGTTGTTATCAATATAAAGCTTTGTTTTGAAAGTTTCTAAATTCATACATCTCCTAGTAGTTTGATTAGCTTCGTTGATATGAGTATAAACAATTTGTTCATCATTAATATCTTCGATGAGTACGGTGGTATAGTAAGTGGACTTATCCAGATGTTTCATTTCCATAGTCAATGATACAAAGTTATTCTGGGCGAATAGTTTATAGAGAAGTTCTATTACTTCCGTTACTTCTACTAAATGTACTTGTCTAATATAATTGTTTAGAAACTCCTCTAGCCCATTAACCAAAGGCAAAAACGGCTCGCCTGAAGTATTAAAAGTCCACCCTACAAACCTATCCAAGTAAAGAAGTGGGTAGCTCTCTAATTGATATACTTGTGTAAATAGATAGTGATACGTTCGCTCATAACATACATAGCCTAGAGCTTCTTCAACATATTCTTGAGGAAGAACTCTCGAATTTAATTTTTTTGAATTGCTCATATTAACCACCAGCAAACTGTAAAATGATATTTAATTCATCATCTTGCTTAAACTGAATTACTTTGTAATCTTCAAATTTAATTAAATTATCGTTTAAAACAAACAATACATTTCTTTTAGTAGTGCCATTTGATTCCCATAACTTTTCCTTTAATGCTGGAAAGCTAGATGCCAAATAATTTTCGAGTTCTGCCAAATCCGTTACTTCTACTTGTATTTCTTGTTGATTTCTAGCTAAAGATGTTAAGAATTGCGGCAAGATTACTGTAATCATTGAATTTGTCCTCCTTCATGTTTAACTAACCTAAAACCAAGATCATAAGCATGAAATGATGCAGGTTCATGATGCCTGAAATTATTTCTGCACATATCTATAAATGAATGAAAACTTCCTCCTCGACAGACTCTGTTTTCTCCATCATTTATATTTACGGGGTTATGAGAGGCAGTTTTTGAATAATAATTAGAGTTATAAGTGTCCAAACACCATTCCCAAACATTACCGTTAATATCATATAAGCCATAATTGTTCTGCTTCTTTTGGCCGATTACATGCAATTTACCTCCAGAATTATCACTAAACCATGCGTAATCAATTAGAGAATGTTCGTCAGTTGGATAGTGATGATTTTTCCCTCCTTTTGCTGCATATTCCCACTCTGCTTCGGTTGGTAGATCAGTATTACACCAAATTGCAAACATAAAACTGTCGTACCAAGTTATACTAGTTGCAGGATAATTTTGAGGGGCGTCTTGATAATCAGGATCAAACTCTTTATACAAACTAGTTGAAACTGGAATTGACATCATTTTATAGGGTGAGAGGTATACCTCATGTAAAGGCTCTTCTCCACAATATAAGTATTCAGCCTCTTTGTGATTCCCCATATTAAATGTGCCCCCAGGTAATTCAATCATCCATTTAGCTATCAATTCTTTATAGCGTTTTTCATTATCCTTATAAAATCTTGTATATAGAATTTCTTCTTTAATGTGTAAAGGTAAGTCTCTAAGCAATTGGTAAGCTTCATAAAGAACATGATTATTTGTTACTACAGGTTTTCCAAATCGATTAACAGAGAAGATTGTTCTAAGGAATTGGACAAGCTCATCTTCATTATACGATTTACTCATCTCAGTAAAATGTATAGCTTGCTTCATTTTGGTCCTCCTGTTCTGCCAACTCAATTTTAATTTCTTTTACTTGTTTATCAGGGCTTACTTCAAAAACTCTGATTTGGGGATATTCTAATGTCCGTAAAGAGATTAGAAGATGCCAAACACTAGATGAGGGATGTAGATCGACATCTACCCTTGCTAATATAGCGGGGTGTCGTTGATGACTGTGGAATACCCCCACTTTGAAAAACTTATTTTGTCGAATATACTTTTCGATCTTAATAGTTTCTTCTGGAGAAGTTAAAAATCCGGCATCATCATGATCTTTGTAGTAATTTCCATAAGATGAGAAATAGTCTAAGAAAGAACCTCGTACATCTTCTTGCATAATTATGTACTCAGAAGGCTCACCAGCTGGCTCTGTTGATAAAAAGTAGCCATATGCTTTTTTAGGGAATTGTTTTTTTACATCTCTTATAAAATTCAATAACAGCTGTTTCTCAAACTTAATTTTCCGATGATTTTCGGTCATTAAAGGAGCACACCACCTTTACTTATAAATTTAGGAATAAATATTTACGCAGAATTTACGTAGGTTTTACAAATTCGTTAATATTTCCATTATTATACAGTCGTATTCAAAAAAACTTCTATGTGATTGTATATATCTTACAATTTTAAAAAATGGTATAATGATTATTTGATGTTAATACATGGATCTCTTACTCGGGTTTTACATTCAAATTCTGCTTAAACCAATGAGTATCTATTAAAAAGGTAAGTGTTACTTGATTACAGGATAACAATGCTTTAGAAACACACTATGTATTCATAGAAAGGTTGTTCCACGACGATATTTATTTCAGCATAAAAATCACGGAAGACACCGCGGGAAAACTCAAAAAAAACTCAAAAAACTCCACTATTTTCATCATTGTGGAGTCTTTTTTTATACATATGAAGGAGACGTACTTTGAAGCGTTTTGTGAGGGAGAACACATTGTCCTAATGTAAATCTATTTATTTCATTTGTACGCTCTTGGTGTTTCGATGTTCACCGCAGCGGAACTGCCAGCAACGTATGCAACAGCTCATTATGCCGCACATGCTTGGTTACGTAGCCCTGTTGCTCCAGCCAGCCGCATAGCTCACCTAGCAGAGGGAAGTGACGTTCGCGCAAGGCACTCAGCTGTTCCTCGTGTCCTGTGGTTTCTGCCTGCTGAATATAGGAATCACGGTGAGTCGCATCAACAAACATTAGATCAGTTAGACCGATACGCCCGCGTGAGGTTAAAACCCGCTGCATCTCCTGTAATGCCAGTAGTTGCTGGTCTGGACTCAGATGATGGAAGGCGAAGCTGGATACAACAAAGTCGAAGGAATGATCAGCAAAAGGCAGCGCCAGGAAATTACCAAGTTTCACATGCATCTCAGGATATTTGGTACGACATCTGCGCAGCATCTCCCGGGATTGGTCGATTGCGGTCATGTCTGCGCCGTGCTGTAGCAGTTTCCCAGCCAGATTACCTGTGCCTGTACCAATATCGAGTCCTTTCTCACCAAGAGCGGGAGAGATCCAATGAGCTGTCTGTTCGAGCGCTTCGTCATAGTTGTGATATAGATAAAAGGAAGACTGTACCGTATCATTGGAATCGTCTGGCGTGGAATGATCTCTATCTGCATTATGGTGTGGATGTGAAACTTCAATCTCATCGCTTATAGGCGAGGGGGTGTCTGAATGATGTCTGCCCTCTGAATTGGCTTGTCCAGTACTGACTCTGCTTGCTGCTTGCACTCGCTGATCATGGATGGCTGCCTGCGTATCATAATTCCACCGATCATGCCAGTTCTGCCGTGCTTCACGCAGGCGACGCGCACTGTCTGCAAGGTCGTGCAGATGGCTGACATCCAGCGGACCGTCCTGACGATTCAGGTCTATCATGCGCTGGGTTGTATCCATCATCCGTTTCAGCTCTATCCACTGGGCATACATGACGGCCTGTTGCAGCTCCAGATATTCTTCCAGCCGCTGCTGGTTCCCCTGATCAATCTCTCCTAGCGCGTGTGTGATATCCTGCAGGGACATGCCAATCTCACGCAGCGCAGCAATGGTCTGAAGCCGCCAGATATCATTTTCGGTATAGGTACGATACCCGTTATTGGACTGTTTGGCGGGTAGAATTAATCCTTTTTCCTCATAAAAACGAATGGCTCTCGCCGATATACCAAGCCTGCTTGCGGCCTCTTTGATATTCATCATGCATCCCCTCCTTATCGAACCAGTATAAACCATGACGTTACGGCAAGGTTAAGCGTTTATTTCATTTTGCGAAAAGGTTCAATATCGAGTGGAATTTTAGTCGAAGCTGAGGCTATGCTACAATATATAGAGCAAAGAATTATAATCAGTGAAGCGAACGAACGATATATTTTAAGTTTTTAATAATCTTCATTTTCTAAACTTTCCCGACGTTGTAACGTACAGCGTTGTCGACTATAGCACGAAAGGTTGAATCATTATGCTTACCAGCCATATATTTACGATTCGTCCATCCGAAATTAAAGATGCCGCCCAGCTAATGGAGTTGGACACCCTGGTATGGGACCAATATACCTCTCCTGCACCGATGCATTGGCGCTCCAGACAGCAATATCTGCAGCATTGTCCGCCAGGCAGCCAATTGATTGCGGTGCAGGGAGAGCGGGTATGTGGTTATGTGGGCTTTCAACCAGCCACAGGTATGCCCGTCAACCGTCATGTCTACGAGATTCATATTGCGGTTCATCCTCATGATCGGCGTTGTGGCATTGCTACAGCGTTGATGGATGCCATCAAGCAGCATGCGATCGAACAAGGCGTTCGCAAGCTCAGGCTGCGCGTACTTTCCAGTAATCCGGGAGCGATTACGTTTTATACACAGTGTGGATTCGTGACAGAAGGCAGGTTGGTATCCGAGTTTTATATCGGCGGCAAGTATGTGGATGATATTCTTATGGGTTATTTTATCCAGACCAAATAGAGATGTAGCAGAGGAGGAGGAACAACGATGGACATGGGACTTCAAGGTAAAAAAGCACTGGTGCTGGCTTCCAGTCGAGGGCTGGGCAAAGCGGTAGCCGCTCAATTGGCAGCAGAAGGTGCTGATGTCATGCTCGCCAGCCGAAGCGAAGAAAAGCTCGCAGCAGTGAAGCAGGAGCTTCTGGAGCTTGGTGGTGGAGGACGTGTGGAATATTGTGCAACCGATGTGACACGCAAGGAAGATATTGAGGCTCTGATTCACAAGACAGCAGAAATGTTCGGACAGATTGATATTCTGGTGAACAATTCGGGTGGACCTCCATCGGGTTCATTTGAGTCACTGACGGATGAGGATTGGGAACGTGCATTCGAATTAAATGTGCTCAGTTATGTCAGGCTGATTCGTGGTGCTCTTCCCTATATGAAAGAAAGCGGAGGACACATTGTCAATATCGCTTCAACTTCGGTGAAACAGCCGATTCCGGGTCTGGTGCTGTCCAACACGTTCCGTACCGGCGTTTTCGGATTGGCGAAGACCTTGTCTCAAGAGCTGGCTCCATACGGTATTTTGATCAACACTGTCGCGCCAGGGCGTATTGCAACAGACCGTATTCGTGAGCTGGATGCAGCACGGGCAGAGCAGAATGGAATCAGTGAGGAAGAGGTCTCTGACCAATTCCGTAAAGAGATTCCACTCGGACGTTACGGTCAACCGGAGGAGTTTGCCAAAGCGGTGGTATTCCTGTTATCCGGGGCCAATACGTACATTACAGGCACCTCATTAATCGTGGATGGTGGCATGGTCCGAGCCCTATAAAAGTTATTAATACAATAACATAAATACCCTCTGTCACCACATTCCGTGGAGAAGAGGGTATTCCTGTTATTCTGATATGTTGGGAGAGATCACTCCCGATTCATTATGTAGGCGAATTAGCGCAAAAGTTCCCATTCATGCTGAAGCATGCCGTATACTGCATGGTTCACGTATCCTTTAGGCAGCTTCTCTGCCTGACGAATGACACCTTCGAGAACGAATCCGAGTCTTTCAGGGATGGCACGACTCCGTTTGTTGTTCGTTGCCGAGCGAATCTCGACGCGATTCAGATCCAGGGTCACCAGTGCATAGTCTACCAGAACGCGACAAGCGCTTGTCATCAAGCCCTGACCCTCAAAGCCTTTGCCAAGCCAGTATCCGATGCTCACCGAGCGGTTGGTCCAGTTAATCTCGTGGAATCCGATGACGCCGGCTAGATCCCCTTTTGACCATACTCCGGCGGTGAAGCCGCCATTCTCGGCACCTTGTTTTAACGCGTTGGTAATGAAGTTTGAGGTGTGTTCCACTTCTGTCACATGATCTACCCACGGCAACCAATGTCTTAGTTGATCCCGCGAACGATCCGTCAGTTCGAACAGCGGTTTGGTATGTTCCATGGCCAGTGGCCGGAGTTCGGTATATTCATCCAATGAATAGGTAAACATGAATGCAACCTTCTTTCTTTGTATAGTATAGGTTTATTTTTGGTGGATTAACGGGAAGTCTTAGGCAACTTTTGCTCCAGTGCAAACAGGTCTTCTTCCATTGAGGCCATGCGTTGATTGACCGTTGTGCGTGCGTCACGGAGTGCCTGATTATATATGTAGGGAGCGAGCTGTGTCATGAACAGGTCGAGGACACCCCAAGCGGCCAGATCACCCAGTTCTTCGCCACGTTCCTCTTCGAAATACGACTGAATGGTGCGAATGGCTTCATCCTGCTGTTCTTTGGTCAGTTTAAGCGAGCTCGTTGGAATGGGAAACCCTCCCTTAAATTTGTTTTTACTATCATGCTACATGATTCGAGCGAACCCGTCAAAATGGTTTTGGGCCTATTTATGCACGGCTGATCCTGACTTTGGTGCCGTTCTTTATTGAACTCCTCCCCCGTTAAAGGTATATTTAAATGAAACGCGTACGAAACTTTCCAAGAAAACAGTTTTTTTCAGGAAATGACTTCGTTATAAAGGAATTATAGCCGGAATTGCTGCAATTCCCGAAAGCTCCAATCAATTCATGAAAGGTTTGATACCTGTGGACAATCGTACAACCCCACCTAACTTTATCAAAAATATTATTACCGAAGATCTCCGGTCAGGGAAAGTCCAGGAAGTTATTACCCGTTTTCCTCCGGAACCGAACGGTTATCTGCATATCGGCCATGCCAAGGCGATCTGGATTAACTTTACGCTGGGCGGCGAATTTGGCGGCAAAACGAATCTGCGCTTTGATGACACGAATCCGGTCAAGGAAGATGTAGAGTACGTTCAATCAATTCAGGAAGACGTGAAATGGCTCGGATACGAGTGGAACGAGAAACGTTTTGCCTCGGATTATTTTGATGAGATGTACAAGCGTGCTGTCTTGTTGATTGAAAAAGGAAAAGCCTACATCGACGACCAAAGCGCCGATGAAATCCGTCAAATGCGCGGAACGCTGACGGAGCCGGGCAAGAACAGCCCGTACCGTGATCGTTCGGTGGAAGAGAATCTCGACCTGTTCACACGCATGCGTGCAGGCGAATTCAAGAACGGAGAGAAAGTGCTGCGTGCCAAGATCGATATGTCTGCACCGAATATCAACCTGCGCGATCCGGTTATTTACCGGATTTCACATGCACATCATCATAACACCGGCGACAAATGGTGTATCTATCCAATGTACGCCTTTGCTCACCCGCTCGAAGATGCCATTGAAGGTGTAACACATTCCCTCTGCTCCCTGGAATTCGAGGATCAACGCCCGTTCTACGATTGGGTTATTGCGGAATGTGAGATGGAGAGCCAACCACGTCAATACGAATTTGGCCGCCTGAACCTGTCCCAGATGGTGACAAGCAAGCGGAAGCTGAAACTGCTCGTGGACGAAGGACATGTGGATGGATGGGATGATCCACGCATGCCAACGATTTCGGGTCTGCGCCGTCGGGGATATACACCGGAAGCCATTCGTGATTTCGTATTCGAGACAGGCATTTCGAAGAGCCAAGGGGTTATCGACCTGCAAACGCTGGAGCATTTTGTACGTGAAGACTTGAAACTGAAAGCTCCGCGCACAATGGCTGTCCTGCACCCGCTCAAAGTGGTCATTACCAACTACCCTGAAGGGCAAGTCGAATGGCTTGAAGCAGAGAACAATGTGGAGAACCCAGAGATGGGCAATCGCCAAATTCCGTTCTCCCGTGAGATTTATATTGAACAAGACGATTTCATGGAAAATCCGCCGAACAAATACTTCCGTTTGTTCCCTGGCAACGAAGTTCGTCTGAAACATGCATACTTCATCAAATGTAATGATGTGATCAAGGATGCAGAAGGTAATGTAACCGAGATTCATTGTACCTATGATGTAGAGACGAAGAGCGGCAGTGGCTTCACTGGCCGTAAAGTCAAAGGAACAATCCACTGGGTAGAAGCGACTCAAGCGGTACCTGCTGAATTCCGTCTGTATGAGCCTTTGATCCTGGATGAAGCACCGGAAGCAGAGGTAGAAGTGGCAGTAGCTGGGGCTGAAGCTGAGGTTGTGGAAGAGCAACCGGAGAAAACGTTCCTGGATCAATTGAACCCGAACTCCCTTGAGATTGTTAACGGGTTTGTGGAACAAGAGATGAAGGAAGCAAACGCTCAGGATAAATTCCAATTCTTCCGTCACGGTTACTTTAGTGTAGATCCAAAACACTCCGAGCCAGGTCGTCCGGTATTTAACCGGGTCGTATCCCTGAAGAGCTCGTTCCAACTGCCAAAAGCATAAGGTCGCTGGATGAACTGAAGATCTGTTCACCAGAGTTGTGGTAAGCAGCCGAGTTAAAAGTTAAAGAAAGGGCATCCTTCGTCACGATCATGGCGAAAGATGCCCTTTTGTTTTTCTGGGTATAGTCAGGTCCAGTTTTAGACTTAGTAATACAATTTCGCACGAACATGAACATGAGCGTGTGCAGAAGGATGAATGTACGTATGGGATAAGAATCAAACGAACTAGGACACGCTATTTAAGTGTATTCGGGCATTCCAGCAACGTAACGAATCGTAGACACCTTATTTCCTCATTTGGCTTGTCTTTTTTTGATTTTCAGCGTCTTTTATGCGAAATAACGTGGCTGAGATTCCTTAGCTTTAGAATTACGTGAAATTAGTGCAAATAAGGCGTCTAAGGTTCGTTAGGGGCAACAAACCTTAGACGCCTATTCTCTTTTACTGCACCTATTCTTAATCTTTTGTTTCGGTTTTTTGTACGCTGATGTTACACCCTAACGGAGAGGACAGAAATAACCTGAAGAAGCGAAGCGTTCGCCTTTATCTCCGGATTTTACCCTTTGAAAAGGGAATCAAAAAAATCCGGGGATAACAGCGATCGAAAGATTGTTCTGTCCTCGTAGTGCTCCAGTGGAAATCTCTTTCAACTTTTTCAAACAAATGATTATCTATCCTCATCCATACTACCCATCTCCGTCAACACAACCGGCTGATAGCCGTTGCGGCGATTCGACAACCACATGATGCCGAATCCCACCGCGCCGATGAGCGAGAAGAATACGCCGATGCTATACATGATTTCCGCACCGAAGCTTTGGAACAACCAGCCGCCGAACAGACCGGCAATCACGCCGGAGAGACCGCCCCAGGCCATCGTGTAGACCGCTTGACCGGAGGAACGATAGGGTCTTGGAATGAACAACATGGTCAATTGCGTACCCACATAGAAGTACCCACCGAATGTAATGGAGTGCATCAGCTGAATGAATACAATTTCCATCGGATTGGTAGCCAATGCCATGAGCTGCCAGCGCAGTGCAAACAGCAGACTGATCAGGATGAGCGATGCCAGGAGCATGCTCATTTTGCGTTTGAGCAAGCGGTCGAGCAGCAGGAATACACCGACTTCGAGAATGGATGAGGTGAAAATGGCCCAGCCGACCATCTGTTTGTCGCCACCCATCTCTACAATATATAGCGACATAAATGTACTGTTCATCGCATTGGGCACCGATACGAGTACACCCAGGCCGATAAATGTCATAAAATACGGATTGAACATGACTTTGCCAAACCGCCGAAAAGTAACCACGGGGGTATCCGAAGCGATCGGCTGTCTGGGCAGAAATACGGATAATACAAAGGCTGCGGCAATCATGCACGCAAAGATAATGGATACACTGCCGATGCCAAAACGGTCAATGAGCGGTCCAGCAGCGACAGCAGTCAGCGCCCAGCCGAGTGAACCCCAGAGCCGGAATGCCCCAAATTTCTGGCTCGTACCATCGATATATCCGAGAATCAGACTGTTCGTCTGGGCGAATAATGGACTCTGAAAAAAATAAAAGAAAATCATGGCTACATAGATCCACGTATAACTGGGCGCATAGAACACACCCTGGGCGAGCACAAATGTGCCTCCCATCATAATCATCAGGATGATGCGAATATTGCGAGATTTATCGCTCCAGAAGCCCCAGAACGGGTTGGCGAACAAGGATACAAAGGGTCCAATCGCCATCAGACTGCCAATTTCCAGTTTGGTCATACCAATCTCTTGCAGGTAGAGCTGCAGGAATCCGGCGAAGATAGAAATGGCGCCATATATGAAAAAGTTATATAGTTTCAGAGAAACCAATGAGGGATTGCCTCTTGAAGGTACAGGTCTGTCCAATTAAGCCATTCCTTTCAAATGCATATTGTTCAATGTATCATTTGTTGAAAGGGGATTCAATCTATAGAAAATGTTGATCGATTGATATAACAAGCCCACATCGTTATCAGAAGGGAGCAATACATCATGAGCGCGAGGGAATGGACAGGCATCATATTGGCAGGAGGTTTATCCAGTCGCATGGGGACCAACAAGGCCATGCTGGAACTGAACGGTTCCGTTGTACTGCAACATGTCACAAAGGCCATGAGACCCGCCGTATCCCGTATCATCGTGGCTGCTGGACCCAACGTGACAACCTACGGCGAAATGGGCTACGACTGCGTCCAAGATCACTATCCGGGGAAGGGACCACTCGCGGGTCTTCACGCGGCCTTGGAGGCTTCCGGTACGGAATGGAATCTGGTCTGCGCCTGCGATATGCCGCTCCTGCAAACGTCATTTTTTGATGGGATAAAAAAGCTGGCCGGGTCGCATGACTCTTATTCTGCTATCGTTCCACGTGTGGATGGGCGTGTCCATCCCCTTGCAGGTGCGTATCACAGGCATGTGCTCCCTGATCTGGAGCAGCGCCTGATGCAGGATCATCTTCGAGTCATGCGATGGCTTGAAGAGATCGGTTGCTGTTATGTCGAAGCCGAAGAGCTTGAGAGAGCGGGCGTTCATCAAGTTGCGATGCAATTGAGTAATATGAACACGCCGGAAGAATACGAACGTATCCGTAATCAAGATTCTGGGCTCGATTCAGATCTGTAGGATACAGGATCGCCAGAAGCATCTGCATGATGATTGCGATATTGAAGCGGGCTTTGGCCTGTCCAACGTTTGAATTGTCTGCTGAAATGAGACAGGTGAGTATAGCCGAGCTTCCACGCAATTTCACCGAGTGACAGCTCGGGCTGTTCGATCAGCACTTTGGCCTCCTGCAACTTCAAGCTGGACAGGTATGCCCTGGGCGATCTCCCATATACCTTTCGAAAGACCTGCAAACCATATCCCGGACTGATGCCAAACGAGGAGATAATCTGCTCCACTTTGACCGTGGATACACTGTCTTCCTTGGTTCGAAGCTGGGCATAGAAGGCCTGCTTGATCGCCTCGGCTATAGCTCCTGCATAATGCATGGCGGTAGGGGCTGGCGCGTGTGAAGCAGCAACGGAAGAAGCGGCCTCCGGTTTGTTATCAGCGGCTTGGGACAACAGGGCGAACAGTTCAAACATGCGTGCCTGCATGATCATTTTGTCGGTGGATGTATAGGCCTCAGATACGTTAATCATGCCCATCCAACTCTCCAGCACAACGCGCATCTTCCTGTTATCTGTCGTACCTGCTGCGTAGATTTGGCTATGCTGTGACATCAGCTTCAGAGTGAAGACCGGATCATCCACATTAAAATGAGCGCTGAAATAAGTCATGCCTTTCGTGGATACACATTGATTCGTATGTTTGAACCCGGGAGGGATGAGAAGAATGGAACCTTCCTCTACGGTATAGGTATAACCATGAATCACACTTTCTTGTGTGCCTTCGATAATCAACATAATCTCAAAGCCCGGATGTGATTCCTCCGGCATCGCCCATCCATAGGGAACTTGTTGGCTGTGCGCGCCATAAAATTTGATGTTACAGTCGATAATAGGCAGCCAATGGGCCAACGTATGGTGAGGCATTTCTCGGAGCTGTGATCGAATATCCATAACATTCACCTCGGAAAAGGGTAAAAACAACTCGCCTTGTACAATCGGCACCTTTAGTATACTTCATTATAATCAGTTTAACGCAACCATGGATAATCCATGGTACGAATCAGCATTTGAAGGGGTTACTGAACAATCCAAGTTCCTCAACCGATAATAATGTAAACGCTACCATTATGGGTTGGAATATGTCAACTCGTGCACACGTCAAGATCATTACATTTTCCCGACAAAAAGGAGATTAAATCATGGACAAATTATTATATGGCGTAGCCTACTATGATGAATATATGCCTTACGAAAGATTGGACAAGGACATTCAGATGATGAAGGATGCAGGGATCAACGTGGTCCGCATTGCAGAATCAACCTGGAGTACCCATGAACCGCAGAATGGCGTATTTGACTTCTCTTCCGTGGATCGTGTGCTGGATGCCATGCATAAGGCAGGGATTCAGGTCATCGTTGGGACACCAACGTATGCTGTTCCTACATGGATGGTGAAGGAACATCCGGACGTGCTGGCTACCACCTCACAGGGACCTGGCAAATACGGCGCAAGACAGATCATGGATATTACACACCCAACCTATCTATTCTATGCCGAGCGGATCATCCGCAAGCTGATCTCTCGAGTGAGCACACATCCAGCAGTAATCGGTTATCAGACAGATAACGAGACGAAGCATTACAATACGGCCGGAGATAATGTACAACTGCAATTCGTCAAATATATGCGTAACAAGTTCAACTCTCTGGATGAGCTTAACAAGGAATTTGGCCTCGACTACTGGAGCAATCGGATCAATAGCTGGGAGGACTTCCCGTCTGTTGTAGGAACGATCAACGGGAGTCTGGGTGCTGAATTTGCCAAGTTCCAGCGACAGCTGGTAACCCAATTTTTGGCTTGGCAAGTGGGGATCGTGAATGAATACAAACAGGAAGGACAGTTTGTTACCCAGAACTTTGACTTCGATTGGCGTGGATATTCGTACGGCATTCAAGGTGATGTGGATCACTTTGCCGCATCGAAACCTTTTGACATCACCAGTGTGGACATCTACCATCCTTCTCAGGATGATCTGACCGGCATTGAAATTTCATTCGGCGGGGATGTGGCGCGTTCCACCAAACAATCGAACTATCTGGTACTGGAGACTGAAGCGCAGGCGTTCTGGCATTGGGTTCCCTATCCGGGGCAGCTGCGTTTGCAGGCATTCAGTCATCTGGCATCAGGAGCAAACATGGTCGCCTACTGGCACTGGCATTCGCTGCACAATTCGTTTGAGACGTATTGGAAAGGATTGCTCAGTCATGACTTTGAACCGAATCCGGTGTACAACGAAGCGAAGACCATTGGCAGGGATTTTGCCCGTCTCAGTCCGAAACTTGTGAATCTGAAGAAAACGAATCGGGTGGCCGTGCTGTTCAGCAATGAGGCGCTGACATCGATCAAATGGTTCGGGTTTAACTTCACCAGTGACAAGAACTACAATGACGTGGTGCGCTGGATGTACGATGAATTGTACAAGATGAACATTGGCTGTGACCTGATCGATCCATCTGTTGAGAGTTATGCGGGGTATGATGTGCTCGTTGTACCTGCTCTGTATGCTGCTTCGGATGCATTGTTGGAAAAATTAAATCAATTCGTACAGGATGGCGGACATATCGTCTACTCGTTCAAAAGCGGATTCGCAAATGAGCATATTAAGGTACGCTCTACTCGCCAGCCCGGCCTGATCAGTGAGGCATGTGGAATCAGCTATAACCTTTTTGTAGAGCCAAAACATGTCTCGCTGCGCGATGATCCATTCGAGGTTGGTGAGGAGCAAAACCAGGTTCACACCTGGATGGAACTAATTACACCGACAACGGCTGAAGTACTCGCTTGGTATGATCATCCGCATTGGGGTGAATATGCGGCAATTACCCAGAATGCCTATGGAAAAGGCAAAGCAACCTATGTCGGATGTTATACCAGTTCTGCGGTGATCCGTAAGGTGTTGGAACGTGTTATGAAGGAAGCGGGCGTGTGGGGAGCTGATCAGGAGATGGATTTTCCTATCATTGTGAAGACAGGTGTGAACGATCAAGGGAACACGATCCGCTACTATTTCAATTATGCAGATGAGGCCACATCCTTCGTGAATGCTTATGGGGAAGGAACGGAACTTCTGGCTGGAACCCCGATTGCTGCGGGAGAGAAGATCGAACTGGAGCCATGGGGCATACGGATTATTGAACAATAATAGGAAATAATAAATATAGGTATATAAGTTGAATTTAACATGTGCACGTTAACGGAGAGGGCAGAAGAAACCTGAGGAAGCGGAGCTAAAAGCTTTCTGAAAGAAAGCTGCATCGGAAGCATACACCTCGCCTTTATCACTGGATTTTCCCATTAGAAAAGGGAATCAAAAAAATCCGGTGATAACAGCGATCAGAGGGTTGTTCTGACCACGTAGTGATCTCGTGTAACCATTCATTCTATTGTATAACGTGATATTTTAACATTTCCAAACGAATATAAAGACCAAAGCGCCCTCGGCTTCCATGCTGGGGCGTTTGTCTATTTTAGCTCAGGAGTGGATGCGCTGTGTTTACCGAATGTTATCGGAAGCTGACAGATCCTTTCAAACGCAGCATTCGCAATAAATTGATTTTGACCATGACGCTGCTGGCTGTTCTACCCGTCATTGCCATGACCGCCATGGCAGCCGAAAATACCCGCTCTTCCATGGAAGAGGAGATTATGGAGACCAACCGGGCGAACATGAACTGGGCCTCCATCTATCTGGGTGAACAGTTCGCGCGCATGAACAATATTATCTATTCGATTCAGATCAGTGACGAATTGCATCAATATCTGGCGTTGAACCAGGAAGCACCAGCAGCCAGTCGATTCGATGAGCAGAAGGCCATGTTCAATATGCTGAACAGTGTATACTATTCTGCTGGCAATTATGTATTTGGCGTTGAACTGTACCTGAAGGAATTGGACACCCTGTTCACCTTCAACTCCATGGATTCCCGCATCAAGGCGGTATCGGAAATACCGGAAGGATATCATGAGCTTTTTGCACAACATAAAGATTTTACGATTATTAATGATCCGGATGATCCGCAAAAGTTTCACATGACCCGCAGCATGAACCGCTTCGAGGATCAGGCACAGATTGGGGCCATCAGTCTGGAGGTCAAGTGGGCTGAGTTCAACCAGACCCTGGAGCTGCTGGATAGCCGGGGAGACTATGCGGTGTACATTGCGGACAACACGGGAAGTCCGGTCTATCAGCCAAATCAAGAGATTCAGCCGTCTGCCGAAGCACTGGAGAAATTAGCAAGCACCAAAGAAAGTTCGGGCTTCATTCGTACAGCCAAGGAATACGTATTCTTTCATTCCATTGAGCCGTCAGGACTACGTGTGATCAAGATTGTACCTGACCATGTTATTAACGAAAGTGCTTTGGAGACGATGAAATACGGATTAGTTGTGGGGGGCCTGGCAACCGTCATTTCTGTAGGAATAGCTGGGTTCGTGGCCTGGCGTACATCGAAGCCTATTATCAGACTGGCAAATTCCATGAAGGGTATCCAGCTGATCAAGGACAGGGAAGTGGTACGAAGCGGTCGGGTAGATGAGATTGGTCTGCTGGAGAAAAATCTGCACGGCATGGCTAGTCGTATTCGGGAACATATAAGGGACAATTACCTCATGAATCTGGAGAAGCAGACGGCTGAGCTCAAAGCATTGCAGTCCCAGATCCATCCGCATTTTCTGCAAAACACGTTGCAGATGATTGGCGGCATGGTCTACTCGCAAAAACCGGCAGACAGTTACAAAGTCATTCGAGCCTTGAGCGAGATGTTTCGTTATATTGTGCGAGCACCGGATGGACTGGTGCCCCTACAATCTGAACTGGACCAGCTGGAGCATTATATGCTGATTCAGAAGCAACGTTTTGCCGGCAGGCTTGAATATACCCTGGAGATTACCGGGGAACTTGGGGCGTGTTATATTCCCAAGTTGTCTCTGCAACCGATTGTGGAGAACGCATTTTTACATGGATTGGAGAAGAAGCAGGGTGAGTGGAAACTGGGCATTGAGGTCGTCTGTGAACCCAAAGATGTAACCATTCGAATTCGTGATAACGGTGTGGGTATGGATGCTGAGAAACTAGGGGAAATGCAGTCCAGACTGGAGCGGCTTACCCGGCAGGCAGATCGAGTATGGAGTTCAGGTACAAGTATTGGACTGGTCAATGCGGCCTCACGAATTATAATGCATTTTGGACCTGAATATGGGATGAGCATGGAAAGTGAATACGGACAGGGGACGAGCGTTACGGTACGAATTCCCTGCAATACAGGAGGCGAAGCCTTGTGAACAAGGAACTGTACAGAGTACTGCTGGTGGACGATGAACCGTGGAACCGGGATATTTTGCGCAACCTCGGGGATTGGGATGAACTCGGCATGACTGTTGCAGGTGAGGCAGAGGATGGCGAGCAGGCTATACAACTGGTCAAGCAGCATCAGCCTCACATTATCATTACGGACATGCGGATGCCAGGCACCGACGGTGTGGAGCTTTTACAGACGCTGAGCGGAGAATACCCACAAATCAAGGTGATCGTGGTGAGTGGATATGACGACTTCAATTATGCAAAACACGCGATCCGGCATCGGGCTGCGGATTATCTGCTCAAACCGGTGAATCCGGATGAACTGAATGGTGTACTTGCCAAATGTGCAAAAGAATTGGAAAAGGTTGAATCAGCGCCTGAATCATGGGAATCCTATCCCTCTGCGTTTGCGGGTGATTTCTCTTTGTTTCAGCAGCAGGCTCGCTTGCGGTTTAATGACCTGAACATTCAGAGTTTGGGGGAATGGTTCCAGCAATTGCAGCAGAAGCTGGAACGATGCGAGATTCATAGGCCCCGGCAACTTGGGCGCGTAGCCTATGAATTACAGGCTCTACTGGATGAACTGTGCGTCTCCAATGGCTTGTACGAGCGGCCAGTGGCAACGGCGCTACCTCCTTCGACAGCGCTGGCTTCCATCGAATCCACAATCGATTGGATATCCGCGCCGTACTACCAGGCTTTAGAGCAGCTGATTGGACGGCGTAAATTCAAGAACAAACTGAACCTGGACGAGGTGAAGCAATACATTGAGCAGCACTGCATGGAGATGATTACACTGGAGCAGCTCGCCCAGATCTTTTTTGTCAGTAAGGAATATCTCAGCAAGGTATTCAAGAAAGAGTATGAGGTGAATGTGACGGACTATGTAGTCCAGTTACGTATGACGCGAGCGAAGGAATGGGTGATGGATGAACAGATTCCATTCAAGCATATTGCCGAGATGGCGGGTTATGAGGACGTGTCCTACTTCTATCGGGTATTCAAGAAGCATTTCGGAGTTTCACCGGGGGAGATGCGGAAGGGACAACCTCGTATATCAGGCAATTCAAGCAGTATCACGGAATGAGTCGTTCGATAGGACATCTACGGCAGGATTAAGGTTTAAAATAATCCAATACACGAGTCTAATTTTGTCCAATGAAGCGCTTTCATTTTCTGATATATAATGAGCCTATGAAAGACAAACCAGTTACACACCGGGAGGTCATAAGAGATGAAAGTATGGAAAAGCGTAGCAAGTGCGGTACTGGTCAGTGTTCTGCTCGCAGGTTGCGGCTCCAATGCAGGAACGGACAATGGGCAGGAAGAATCGGCATCAGGCAGCACGGTATCACTCAAAGTATTCGTTGCACAACCTCGGCTGAAAGAACATTACGATAAATATATAGAACAGTTCAAAGCCAAGGAGAAAGCAGAGAAAAACATTGAGGTGAACGTGCAACTGGAAATGCCGCCAGCGGACAATGCACCTCAGATTCTGAAGACACGACTCGCCTCCAATGATGCACCGGATGTGTTCGCTCTTCATGCGGTCAACGAGATTCCACCATTCAGCAAAGCTGGGTATCTGGAAGATCTGTCGGGCCAACCTTTTGTAGATAAGTTGCTGGATTCAGTCAAACCTTCCGTAACGGATGCGGAGGGTAAAGTCGTGGCTGTTCCATTGGAAACGTTATCATGGGGCTATCTGTACAATAAAGATATTTTCGAAGAGCAGGGGCTGGAAGTACCAACGACGTTAACGGAAATGAAAGCGGTCGTGGAGAAACTCAAAGCAGCCAACATCACACCGTTTGAACTGTCCTACAAAGAATCCTGGATTCCGCAATTATTCCTGCCACTCACTGTGGGTGCATTAACGCAGTCGGAGCACAAAGATTTCGTCGACAAGATGAATCAGGATCAAGGCTCCTTCTCAGATATGAAAGCATTGTTCGATATCTTCGATCTGGTCAATGCCAATGGAACGGACAAAGCTTTGGAAGTGGGCGGAGATGATGGTTCAGCAGCCTTCGCTTCAGGAAGCGCCGCAATGTGGATTCAGGGACCATGGTTTGCCGAAACGATCCTGAAGTCCAATCCGGACTTGAACTTTGGTGTAGCACCAATGCCGATCAATGACAATCCGGATGATACCAAAATCAATCTGAGTACCTCTACTTCACTGGCGGTATCGTCAACAAGCAAGAATAAAGAAGTGGCACTCGATTTTGTGAACTACATTCTCGATGACAAGGATTCAAGCGCATTCTTTGAAGCACTCAAGTTCAATCCGGTTGCCAAGATCCATGACTTCAAGAGCTTCCCGTGGGTAGATGATGCCCAGAAATATGTGAGTGAAGGTAAAGCCTATCAGGACCCATCCATCCCTCAAGCGGTGAAAGACGAGTCAGGCAAAGCGTTGCAAGGTTACTACTCTGGGCAATTAAATCAACAGCAGGTTATCGATGCGCTCGACAAGGCGTGGAAATCCTACAACAAAGTCAACAAGTAAGGAGTTGCGAGGAATGTAGTACCCGCTTCTGTTGGCAAGATCTCTACAGTGTTGGGGGTTTTGCCAACCAATTAGCGGTACTTTATTCCGTCGCAGTCTCCAAGCAGATGATCCGGCAGGCAGAACGTTCTTCGTTCCCTCGTTTACAATCATCCGCTTCGAGTGAAAAGGGGGAGAACCAATGGCTACGAATGTGTTCAAGAAGTATCTGTCACTGCTCGCGTTCACTGCGCCTGCCTTTGTCATCTATGCGATTTTCCTGCTGTACCCTACGTTTAGTGGCATGTTCTATAGCCTCACGGATTGGAACGGACTTAATCGGGATTACAGCTTTATTGGTCTGGGCAACTTCGTGGAATTGTTCAAAGAAGATCCCGACTTTCTGAACTCCCTGTGGTTCACGATGAAATATGTAATATTTATGCTGATTCTGCAAAATGGAATTGCCTTGCTGCTCGCCGTATTAATTGAGTCACGGACGCGCAGCAAAGGGCTCTTCCGGACCCTGTTCTTCATGCCTAACATGATCAGTACGATCATCAGTGCTTTCATGTGGACCTTCATCTTCTCTCAGGTGCTGCCACAGCTTGCTGAGAAACTGGCTATTTCGTTCCTCGACCAGCAATGGCTGGGTGATCCGAAGTTTTCATTTTACTCCATTCTAATCGTATCGCTCTGGAACGGTGTAGGGTATATGATGATCATCTATCTGGCCGCTCTCCAGGGTGTGCCGAAAAGTCTCAAGGAAGCGGCTGTTATTGATGGAGCCAACGCATTCCAGGTGCTGCGCAATGTGGTGTTGCCGATGATTACTCATGCCGTGACCATCTGTTTCTTCCTGACGCTGAACGGAGCATTCAAAGTGTTCGAAGTGGTCTATGGACTAACTGGTGGTGGACCGGGCCGAGCCACGCAGGTGATCACGATGAACATCTATGAAGAAGCGTTCTCCAACAACTTCAGATATGGCTATGCGAGTGCCAAATCGGTTGTGCTGTTCATCATTGTACTTATCTTTACACTCATCCAGATCACCGTCATGAAGAAGAAAGAGGTGGAAGCATGAGGATGCAACGACTGAACAGTTATCTGATTCGACTGCTGCTGATTCTGGGCTCTCTCGTCGCTATGCTGCCGATCTATATGGCGGTGGTGAACTCTTTCAAAACACAAGGTGAGATGTTCCAATCCTTTATCGCGCTGCCAACAACGTTGCACTGGGAAAATTATTCGGACGCGTTTAACAAAATCAATCTGTTAGGCAGTTCGATGAACTCGGCAATTGTATCTTTTCTGGGGATCGGGGGAATTGTCTTCTGTGCCTCACTGGCGGGATACAAGCTGTCACGTACCTCAGGCCGCTTGAGCAATCTGATCTTCTTCCTGTTTGTTGCATCCATGCTGGTGCCGTTCCACTCAATCATGATTCCGCTGACACGGGTAGCCAAAGGCATGGGCGTACAAGGAAGCACGTACGGATTGGCCCTGATCTATATCGGACTTGGTGTGAATATGGCAATCTTCCTCTATCACGGGTTTGTGAAGTCCATTCCGCGTGAATTGGAGGAGTCGGCTCAGATTGACGGATGTAATGAGTTCCAGACGTTCTTCCAGATTATTTTCCCGCTGCTGCTTCCGATCACAGTCACCATCGCGATTCTGGACTTCCTGTGGATCTGGAATGACTTCTTGCTGCCACTGCTCATGTTGACCGATGTGAATCGTTATACGCTGATTCTGTCAACGAACATGCTGTTTGGTGAATATAACAAGGAATGGCCGTTGATTCTGTCCTCCCTGGTACTGACTGCGATTCCGGTTATTCTGATCTATGCGTTCTTCCAGAAGTTCATTATGGAGGGGATTGCGGAGGGTGCGGTCAAAGGGTAAAACATTCAAAGGTATCCCGCAGCGCAGCTGGTATTTGCCCGTACTGGTATTCGGACAAACTTACGAAACTTACGCGAATAGCCTTGATCTGAAGGACATGGTCCTTCCAGGTCAAGGCTGTTTTTTTGTGGTGAAATCAGGAAACAGTATTCGTCGAAGTCAGGAGCTAGAGTCTATAAGTCTGTGGACGGCCTCTGCCAGGCATTGTAGTCCACGTTCCATCTCATCAGGTGAAGCATACGCGTATGAGAGCCGAATGTGACTCGCGTCCAGCCTGTCATACAGATAGCCCGGGTGGATAAGTACATTTTGCTCCAGACAGGTATGGAACAATTGGCGGATGGAGAGAGGGGAGACAGTGAATTGCAACCAGATATAAAAGCCCCCAGCGGGTATTTCCCACTTCGCTATGCCATGAAAGTGCTGTTGCAACAGATCCAGCATGAAGTCTCTTCGTTTGCGTAACTCAGGGCGAAGGCGTTCCATATGTCCTGCATGATGTCCTTCGGCGAACCACAGGGCAGCAGCTTCTTGGGCGAGTGAACTGGTGCCATAATCGGTCTGCATCTTGATATCTGCGAGACGGCGAATGACCGGCTCTGGCCCAACTAGCCATCCGAGGCGCAGACCGGGACTGACTGCCTTTGACAGGGTACCCATATACAGCACCCGTCCTTCCTGATCACGCGCCTTCAGTGATGACGGAGGAGGTGTATCCAGCCATAGATCACCGTAGGCGGCATCCTCCAGTATGGAGATGCCTAATGTCCGAGCGGTGGTCATGAGTTCTTCCCGGCGGTGATCACTCATGACAGAGCTGGTGGGATTGTGAAAGCTCGGGATCGTGTAGAGAAGCGAGATATGATCTTGATCTTTGACATGCTGCGCAGCATCCTCCAGGCGTGCAATGTGTAGGCCTTCGTTATCCATCGGGATACCACTCATTTTCAACCCTGCTGACTGAAAGGCGTGAATGGAATAGAGATACGACGGTTTTTCCAGCAGAACCGCTGATCCGCGAGGGAGCAGTCCGACCGAAATCAAGTGCAGCGCCTGAAGAGAGCCGGATACGATCAGTATGGAATCTGGAGAGGCTTGAATGCCAGTCGTCTGCAAATGGACGGATAAAGCCTCACGAAGCTCCAGGCTTCCTTGAGGTTCCAGGTAGTTGAGTGTACGAGAACGATGGGACAGGGCATACAGAATGTCGTTAAAAGCATCCTGAGGCATCAGCTCCGGGGCAAGCTCCCCTGTACCAAGACGTATGATGCCAGGCCGGAATTCAGCCTGATTAATCTGCTGGATCTCGGGCAGGTTGGGATAATACCAGCCCTCCTCGATGGCTTCATTCCAGTTGGGCATTGCTCTATGAGCCATACCATGCCAACCAGAGCCGGAGATATATGTTCCCCCGCCATGTCTGCCCTCAATGAGACCCGCGGCGGCTAGGTTATCCAGAGCAGTGACCAATGTACTGCGGTTTATCCCCATGGACTCAGCCCATATTCGCTGTGAGGGGAGACGGTGTCCTGCTGACCATTCGCCCGTTGTGATTTTCTGCCGAACATAGGCTTCAATCTGCCGATACAAGGGCAAGTCGAGAGAGGGGTTCGGCTTCCACCCCATGTTTAGCCGAGAATCAGAACGTTCCATAACTGGCAGAATCACCTCCGTTTGTCTTTGTAACGAACACTATATCATTCGGTTGGGTATGATGCCATCCAAGTGGTTGGTTACGTCAGCCCTCATCTGCTCTACTATGGAATACAGAGATAAGGGGGAAGCATAATGGAGGTTGTTATTCACGCAGTGGTTCTGGCCTTTGGCCTGATCTTGCCACTGGGTGTGCAGAATGTATTTATTTTTAACCAAGGCATGAGACAAAGGCGTTATATTGATGCCCTACCTGCTGTAATAACGGCAGGGGTCAGTGATACGTTCTTGATTGGGGCAGCGGTCGGAGGGGTGTCGCTCATTTTACTGCAATGGCCAGTTCTGGCGAATGTGTTGTATGCAGTAGGAAGCCTGTTTCTGCTATATATGGCATGGAGTATCTGGAGGTCGTCCGAATCTGTGGAAGGTTCGCAGACGGTAATGTCAGCAGGGCGACAGATTGCGTTCGCCGCATCGGTATCTTTACTCAATCCCCATGCTCTGCTAGACACGGTTGCCGTGATTGGCACCAGTTCACTTCAGTATGAAGGGGTGGAGCGCATGTATTTTGCCCTGACAGCCGCGGCTGTATCGTGGATATGGTTCATGGGACTTGCAGGTGCGGGCAGGTTAATTGGCAGAACGGATCGTACTGGACGCATCAGTCTGGTGTTCAATCGGTTGTCTGCTCTGATCATGGTCGGTCTGGCGTGTATGATGCTGTGGAAGCTCATCTATTCATAGAAGGCCCTAATGTGGCTCATCTTGTTTAAAATAAAAAAACTCCCCGTGACGTTAATCGCACGGAGAGTTCAATGTGAGTGCTGAATTTGGTGAGCAGCATAGCTTGCTGATCTAGTTATTGAGTTGGAACATGTAGTGCTCGATATTGCATCGGTATTGCATCACTTATATATGGTTGGTCATCTGAATGAAGGTCAGCGTAATCGGATCTATTCTGCCTTCAGCAGCATGGATTCAATGAACACTTTCAGATCACGGCTTACGCTATTCAACTGATCAATGACCTCGCTGAACTCGGTTACCATCACAGCCTGTTGGTTGCTCGACTGTGAGATCGATGTGATCTCTTGCTCCATCTGTTGGATGGAATGCTGAACATCCTTCAAGGAACGTTCGATATTTACCGTAGCTTCTTTGGTACCTGTAGAAAGTTTACGCACTTCGGATGCAACGACGCTGAACCCTGCGCCTGCTTCGCCGGCTCGGGCTGCTTCGATGGCCGCATTCAGGCCGAGCAGATTGGTTTGTTCTGAGATTTCACGGATGAATGCGGCGACCTTGTTCACTTCACCTGAGTTCTGCACAGCCATGCGCGTATTGTCCAAGATTTGCGTGGAGGAGGCCGTCAATTGCTCAGATTGAGCAGCTACTGTCTGTACCATATCAGTCAGTCTGCCGCTGATTCCGCCGATCAGCTCGGTGAAGTGCTCCAGTTTTTCCTCATTCTGAAGGGAGAAGCCGATGGCAAGTGCGCCCGCGATATTTCCTTGCTCATCCCGAAGCGGAGTAGCTGCCGAGACAATGGAGGTGCCATAAAATTTAGCATCAATGCGATTGGCTGAAGTCTCGCCATGTATCAGGGCTCGGCGGAGTGTGGGGTCATCAGGCGAGATGATATCTCCCGCTTTGATGCCCAGATCAAGCTCGTTGCTCGGAACATAATACCAGAACTTCTCGGTATCGGTTACTGCAATCATGATATCGTGTTCTTTCAGCATAATTTTAAAATACGGGCTTGCTGCAACGAGTGCTTCAACAATGTTCAATAAGGTCATCTCCTATGTGTGCATATCATCTAGATGTATTGTATATACATCGTCAGAATTATGAGAATCTTGAAGACCCAACAAGGGCATAACGTATATTACTTTCATTTTTAACAAATGAAACAGCAGAATTGATAATTTTCAGAAAAATATGAAAAAATAACGAAAAAGCAGACGAGAACGTGATGTTCTTGTCTGCTTCGGGTATTCACCTATTCCTTGTGACACGCTCCACTTCACGTTATGAATGCTGATTGACGTAAGGGTTCATCGCGCCAGTATTACCTCATCCGTTGTGTGCAGGGATGATCCTGACAGTAGAGATATATATCCGTACCCAGAAATACACTGTTGAGTTATATTGCGTGCGGTTGCTATCCGCCAATCTGGGACATGCGCCGTACCGTCGGCGTGTGGGATTGCATTTTTTGTTCCAGAGCCAGAGCCATCTCATGGTTCTTTGGTTTCGTACCCAGCGCTTTAAGGAAAAGCGCAGCCATGGCATTTGGGTCATCCACGAAGCGGCGAACATTATACTCATCCGACCAGTACAGGCAGGCTTTGATATGTCCGTCAGCGGTCAGCCGAAGTCGATTGCAATTGTCACAGAAGTGATCGCTCACGGGATGAATCAATCCGAAAGTGCCTTCGGAGCCTACAATTTTCATATTACGTGAGGGGCCATTCCCCGCAGGGCCTGTTGTATTCTCAACCGCCCAACCCGCTTCAGCGCATACATCTGTGACGGCTTCCAGTGGCAAATAGGATTTGCGCCACGAATCCGATGCCTGTCCAATCGGCATATATTCAATGAAACGCACATGAAGAGGCTGATCGATGGTCATTGCAATAAAATCCTTGATCTCATCATCGTTGATACCCTTCATCAGCACGACATTCAGTTTGATTGGAGCAAGGCCAGCGGCAGTTGCAGCTTCAATGCCTTTCAGTACCTTGTTCACATCTCCGCCGCGAGTAATCATGGAGAAGCGATCAGCCCGCAGTGAATCCAGACTGATGTTAATTCGGTTCAATCCCGCGTCTTTCAATGCCTGAGCTTGCTTATCTAGTAGAAGAGCGTTGGTTGTGAGTGCAATATCGTCAATCCCGTCGATCGCCGAGATCATGCCGACGAGCTTGTGCAGATCCTTGCGCACCAGCGGTTCGCCTCCAGTGAGCCGAACTTTACGCATACCCATCGGAGCAAGCACCTTCAGCACCTGTGCGATCTCTTCGTAGCTCATAATCTCATCATGTGGAGCAAACTCCATACCCTCTGCAGGCATGCAATACACACAGCGTAAATTACAGCGGTCCGTAACAGAAATACGGATGTAGTCATGTATCCGGCCAAATGAATCCTGAAGCAGTTCCATGCAGACCACCCTTTCATCGGTTCAGATTGGAAATCTTCTATTATAAATGATACGACAATTTCAAAAGGAACAGTTGCATCAAATTTTAGCTATTTCTCCAATCCACGTCAACGATGACGTCAGATGACAGCATTTTTGGCGGGGTGATTCAGATGGAATTGTCCCACAAGTTGTTGCAGGAAGACCGTAATGGCTTCCACATTATGCGAAGAATGCTGAACCTGCAACATATCACGGATCAGCTCCATCATCTCTGCTTCTACCTCAGCGGAAGTCGACCGATTTTGATGGCTGATTGCAGCAATATTCTCCATCAGCATGACCACTTGATCCACGACTTGCGTGCGCTCAGGTTCTTCAGCGGTAGCATTTTGCAGAAGTTGCGAAGCGGCCTGAACCAGTGTCGTTCCTTCAGCCAGCACCTGATCTCCCTCTGTGATTAATTGGGACGCCGCTCCTGCTGCAGTTGAGATTCGGTCCAGAATCTGATGGATATTTTCGGTGGAAGAGCGGGATAAGTCGGCCAGCTTACGGATTTCACCCGCCACGACCGAGAACCCTTGGCCATGTTCGCCCACGCGTGCAGCTTCAATGGTAGCATTCAGAGCGAGCAGGTTGGTCTGAGCTGAAATTTCATCAATGACAGCCAGTGCACGGTAAATCTCTTTCATCGTGTCCATGAAGGACAGGATGGTACGGTTGGTATCGGACACCGCTCCGGAGATTTGGATCATTTTGTCGCCGATTCGTTCCACTTCCTGTTGAGCCACGCTGATCTGTTCGGTAGCAGAGCTCTCCAGTTGTTGCAGCGTTATGCGCATGTGATCGGCAGCGATCTTGGCCTGATCGAGATCTTCCAGTTGGGTGCGAATGGCCTGAATCATCGAACCCAGCTTGTAGTTCACACGCTCAGTCGTACCCTGGGTTGTCTCTGTTGAGGTTCGCATCTGATACTGGTTGTCCATAACGTCTACCGTGGCAAGTTGTACCTTCAGCATAATGCCTTCCAGAGAATCAATCATGTTATTGATCCACTTCGCCAGTTCACCTGATTCGTCTTGGGCAAAATCAGACGTGTTCAGGCGCTGAGTAAGATCACCTTTGCCTTCAGCGTTGATTCGAATAAATCGGCTGATGCGGCGCAAGTCATCATGAACCCGTCGATAGTGGCTGCGATGCAGCTGTAATGCAGTGAAGAATCCAAACAGCACATTAAAAGCTGCCATTGCTGCCGCACTCCATCCACTGCCAGTAAGGGCATAGACAAGGGCCGCTCCTGCAACGCCTGACAAAAGCGTGAAGAGACTGTGCTGCTTGAACTGACGCCAGCCGATGCTCCGTATCCGGTATACTTCCTCCAGATCCCCTTCACACATCATGCCCCAACGATCAGGACAGTGTGGCAACTGAAAGGTAATGCCTTTGCCAATGACAGAGATATGGCGGTAATCCGAGTAGCCGGGAAAGGCAACGAACAGATTAGAGCCATTCTGAATGGTGTTCGCTACTCCGGGGTGTAGCTGGCCAGTCGATGGATCGGTGAACATGAGCTCCAGCTCCGTATGCTCCTTAACGGAAACGATACCCCATTCGGTGGTGACACCATCTTTCAAATTTTCCCCATGTGTAAAAGTACGATCCTCGAAGCGGCTTCGGGACAAGGCGGTGCCGGGCTGCAGATGGGGCCGTAATTTTGACTCAGCCATAAAGAGATAGTTGTCACCAGAATCGGGATAGATATGGCCTGATTCACGTTGAATCAGGTCACCCAGGACATCTCCGGGAACACGGCTGCATAATGAACCAACATATCGACCTTCCTGTAGAATGGGATTGATAAACAGCAAGGTGACATCATCGTGAAAAGCGGACGAGCGTGGTCCAATATCCAACGTCAGTGGATCGGAATAAGGGCCATACAAACACTTTTTCCCATGAATATCTGCTCGGGAGTAATTCAATCCTGGTCCAATCAAAGCTTCGTAATCTGCATAGATCTGTCCAATATGTTTCTTATATGTAGAGAATACCACCTGATTCTGTTCGTTCAGCATAAATAGCTCCGTACTATCAACGGCTCGGATATAACTGGATTGAAACCATGCATCTAGTTTACTTATATGAGATGAACCTGGCAGTACATCTTGTGGTCGAACGGACTGTATTTGATGAAGCAAACGATCCAGGTGATTCCATTGTTCATCTGCCCAGTTCATCATGAGCTGCCGTCTCGTTTCGGCAATCCCCTCAAAAATCTGTTCCACATCTTCCTTCATATGTGCGTTCAACCGATACGATCGCCACAGCGGCAATCCTTTTCTCCATCCCAGCCAATCAAACATCATGACCACCCCGATTTCTGGATTTGAAAGCTTTGTTCTACTGATCTTTGGACAATCCTGCGTAGTGGTTGATCCGGAATAATGGTACCGCCTTCATCATTCAAGAGCCGTGACTCACGTAGTGGTGGAAGTCCTTGTACGTCTATTCAATCTTTATACAAGAAAACGAACAAGAATACGAGGGCATATGTCATATTTTCCGAATATTTATTCAATAAATACAAATGATCGTGCGTTTGTTGTTAGGTGAAATTCATGTTAGCTATCTATCAAGGAAACTTACATAGATGTCTCTGAGAATGCATCTCATTTTACATTGTGTAACATGAACAGGCCCATACTCAAAACACACTGTATAATGTAATCCCCGCCCAAAGCGATATAGTATTATCTAACAAGCAAAACCTGTTACGTTCGTGTATATAAACCTCCCATTCAGCCTTGGTGTGCAATGAAAACAACTTCCCACAAAGGAGAATGCCCATGTCCTCCATATCCTCAGCTACAGTCCCCGAAGCCTGTCATATTGATGTTGATCATGTGTCCGTTGTCTTTGGTACAGGGTCACAACAAGTCACTGCCTTGTCGGATGTTACATTCCAGATCCAGTCTAATGAGTTTGTCTCTCTGCTAGGTCCTTCCGGATGTGGCAAGTCGACCTTGCTCCGGCTGGTAGGTGATCTACTTCAGCCCACCTCAGGCACCGTTCGCATTGCAGGCCAAGAGCCTGAGCGGGCTCGGCTACAGCGGCAGTTCGGCATCGTCTTCCAGACACCTGCCTTATTCGATTGGCGCACCGTTCGTCACAATGTGGAATTGCCCTTGGAGCTGCTGGGTACCCGCCGTAAGGAGTGCCATCGCATTAGCAGTGAACTGCTTGAAATGGTGGGGCTCACCCGCTTCGCCGACCATTATCCATGGCAGCTCAGTGGAGGGATGCAGCAACGGGTATCCATTGCACGTGCCCTTGCGCTTGATCCGCCATTGCTGCTCATGGATGAACCCTTCTCCGCCCTGGACGAATTCACCAAAGAAAAACTTCAATTGGAGCTGCTTGAGATCAAGCGCTCAACAGGCAAGACCTTCCTCTTTGTCACACATAGCATCCCTGAAGCCGTATTTCTGTCCGACCGAATCATCGTGCTCTCGGCGCATCCGGGACAGTTGCATTCCATTCATTCCGTCAATCTGCCTTCCGAACGTCATAGTGAACTGAGAGAAACGGAAGACTTCTATCACATGATTACAACCATTCGCAACTGCTTCTACGAGGAGCGTGATGAATCTCATGTCCCTGCGGTTCTTTAAACCGGGATATCGATCCTGGGTCATCATCTGGATTATGGCCATATTGGTGCTGTGGGAAGGAATCGCGTGGATACTCCAACTATTCTTGTCACCCCAGCAGGCGGCGTCTCGCCTTCCTTATCTGCACGAAGTCCTTGCTGCCCTTTTTCGGTACTCGGGTACGCTCGCAGAACAGGGGGCTGTCACGTTTGGCAATGCCGCCATTGGTTTTGCAGGGGGAACGATGCTAGGTCTGGGTCTGGCTCTACTCATGAGCGGTGCCGTCTGGCTGGAGCGCACGTTATCGCCATATGTAGTGTCCTCACAGATGGTTCCGGTTATTGGTCTTGCACCAATTGTGTATGGCATCATCCACAACGCGGAGTGGGCGCGGATTGTTATGGCCGCGTATGTCACTTTCTTCCCGATCATTATCCATACGTTAAAAGGATTGAAAAGTGCAGCACCAGAGCACCTGGAGTTGATGCGTTCCTGTGGTGCTTCACTGACTGCGCGATATATCAAATGTCTGCTTCCCTCAGCACTACCGGGACTATTTTCTGGTATGAAAATAGCTGCTCCGCTCGCAGTGACTTCCTCCATCGTTGTGGAATTGATGGGCGCTCCCGACGGACTCGGCGTCCTGATGGTCAGTTCGTTATATTACGGTCATGCCCAAGTTGGCATGTTCTGGGCCACCATCATGCTTAGTATTGGCATTGGATTGATCTCATATCTGGTCATCAGCCTGGCTGAGCGTTGGCTGACCCCCTGGCAGCCTGAATTCAGGGCCAAAGGAGGTGATGCCACATGAGTGAAGGTAGAGTTTTGCAACGGAAGCGTGATGAAGGTGTGGCAATTGCTGCTGTAACTGGAACAGCTGCGCCCCTCACGGGTTCACAGATGACATCTGCTTCCGGATCGGAAATTCATGGACAACAGGGACAAGCCGAAAAGGCCAGATCGGGCACCGGCGTTCGCGGGCGCTCGATTGTACTGAGCATGCTTCCTTGGGGTGCAGGCGTGATGTTTCTCGCTCTCTGGCAGCTCAGGTTGTTTCATTGGATATTCTCGCTGGAAAGCTACCAACTGCCTGTGCCTTCTGCGATTGCGATATCCATTCAGGAAAATGCCAATATGCTCTTTCGATATGCGATGTACAGCGGAACCGAAATGCTGGGTGGCTTCCTGCTCGGTTCCCTGTTGGGTGCTCTAGCGGCAGCGGGCGCATCATTCTTCCCAACAAGCGGCAGGGCGGCGGTTACGGTTTTGTCGGCACTGAACGCCGTTCCGATTGTGGCCCTTGCCCCGATTATGAACAATTGGTTTGGTGACGGGATCTGGTCGCGTATTGCAGTCGTTACGGTGATTACGATGGCAGCGATGGCTGTCAGCCTCTTCAAAGGGCTGACTTCCATCCAGCCGCAGTACAGTGATCTGTTGAGTGGCCTTGCCGCGAGTAGGATGCAGTTTTTTTGGAAGCTGAGACTGCCTCATGCCCTGCCTTCCCTCTTTGCCGGTCTGAAAATCAATATGTCGACTAGTATTATCGGGGCCATTGTGGGTGAATTTTTCATCGCCTCCCAGGGTCTAGGTTACCTGCTCTCAGATCAGATTCGACTGGCGAACATGCCCTTGGCCTGGTCCTGCATTGTCATCGCCGCTGCGCTCGGTATTGTGCTGTATGAAGCGGTTGTTCTGGCAGAAAAGCGACTCATTCCGTGGAATCGTGCACGCACAGATCCATAACGTACATCAGGATATCAACCATGGACTGATAGGGCTGGTGAGTAGAGCCTCACACTACCTGATTGAAAAATCGTATATAAACAGGGGGTTGTTCTGTACATGTACAAAACGTTGAAGCCGGGTTTGCTGGTGTTGGTCCTGTTGGTTGTTACGATGCTGGGTGCATGTTCTACGAAGTCCGAGCCGGCTACTGAGCCTGTCACTGCAAGTTCAGGAGGGTCAGGAGAAGCTGATAAACCCTTAACCAAAGTGAAGATTCAACTGAAATGGGTGCCGCAGGCGCAGTTTGCCGGGATCTACGCAGCGAAGGAAAAAGGTTTTTTTACAGATGAAGGCATTGATGCCGAGATTATTCCGGGTGGTCCGGATATCGTGATTGAGCAGCAGGTGGTCAATGGCGCGGCTGATGTCGGGATCACAGGAGTAGATAGTCTGCTGGTCAGCCGGGACAACGGTCTGCCGCTTGTCTCGCTCGCCCAAATCTCACAGAAGAGTAGCTATCGCTTGATCGCCAAGAAGTCTCTAGGCATTACTGATCCGGCTCAGATGAAAGGCAAGAAGGTCAGTACCTGGTTCGGCAGTCAGCAGTTTCAGGTGCTCGCGTTCATGGAGAAGAATGGCCTAGATCCGAAGAAAGATATTGAATTGGTGAAGCAGGGATTCACGATGGATCAGTTTTTCAATGATCAGGTTGATGTGGCGACGGCGACGATCTATAACGAATATCACGTGGTACTGGAAAGTGGAACGAAAGAATCCGATCTGGATGTGTTCAACATTGAAGATGTCGGTGTTGGCATGCTGGAGGATACGCTAATTGCCAAGAAGGATTGGGTAGACAGCAACCGTGAGCTTGCGGTTAAAGTGACCCGTGCCATTCTGAAAGGCTGGAATTACGCCATCGACAATCAGGATGAGACGGTGGATATCGTGATGAGTAATGTGACGGAGGGCAGCACCACCCGCGAGCATCAGGTAACGATGCTGGAAGAGATTGCGAAGCTGATTCGCCCGGAAGGATTTACAGAGCAGCAAGTCGGCAGCTTTGTGGATGAGTCATTTACCCGAACTGCAGATATTGCACTGAACTATGGTTTGATCAAAAAAGCCGCAAATCTGGATGAAGCGCTGGAGAAAAGCATCTATGAAGAAGCGGTAATTGATATGACGAAGTAATTAGGCTGGGAACAAGCATTTACACGAGAACGAAGAGTGCAGAACCAATCTGAAGAAGCGAAGCGTGCGCCTAAAAGCTTTCTGAAAGAAAGCTGCATCGGAAGCATACGCTTATCCCCAGATTTTTCCTTAAGGAAAAATGAATCTAGAAAATCAGGGGATAACAGCGATCGGAAGATGGTACTGCAATCGGAGTCGGCGAGTGTAAAGTCTGTAGGTCCAGCTTAAAGAGAGGAGGATGACGAATGAGTTCTGTGGATCAGCAACCTCAGCCGCTAGGCAGTACGAAGGAAGAGTGGCTGGAGAAGGATCGCAAATACGTGTGGCATCACATCTCGCCTCATAACGATCATCCGATGATTGCAGTAAGTGGGGAGGGCAGCTGGATCACCGATCAGGATGGTACACGTTATCTGGATGCGATGTCTGGACTGTGGTGTGTGAATGTGGGGCATGGCCGTGAAGAGATTGCGCGGAGTGCCTACGAACAGATGAAAACACTCGCTTATGTACCGATGACGCAGAGTCACGAACCGGCGATTTTGCTGGCGGAGAAGCTGAATGAATGGCTTGAGGGGGAGTATCGGATATTCTTCTCCAACTCGGGTTCAGATGCGAATGAAGTTGCTTTCAAAATAGCCCGTCAGTACCACCATCAGAATGGTGAGCCTACTCGGCACAAATTCATCTCCCGTCACCGTGCCTATCACGGCAACTCCATGGGCGCACTGGGCGCTACCGGGCAAGCCGCCCGCAAGATCAAATACGAGCCGCTCGGCGTAGGTTTCTCTCATGTTCCGCCACCGTATTGCTACCGCTGTCCGTTTGGACGAAACAAGGATGGATGCGGACTCGAATGTGCAACCATCTATGAAGAGGTGATTCGTTGGGAAGGTCCTGAGACGGTTGCCGCAGTAATTATGGAGCCGGTAATCACAGGAGGCGGCATGATTGTGCCCCCGCCGGATTATATGCGTACCGTACAAGAAATCTGTCAGCGCTATGGCGTGCTACTCATTGTAGATGAGGTAATCTGCGGTTTTGGCCGCTCTGGGCAGAAGTTTGGTCATCAGAACTATGGCGTACAGCCAGACATTGTGACGATGGCAAAAGGCATGACCAGCGCCTATTCGCCATTATCAGCAACGGCCGTGCGAGCCGATCTGTATGACACGTTCCGGGAAACCGGACCGGATGCCCATTTTCGCCATGTGAATACCTTTGGCGGGAATCCCGTTTCCTGCCGGGTGGCACTGGCGAATCTGGCGATTCTGGAACGAGAGAATCTGGTCAGCCGGGCGGAAGAATTGGGATACCTGCTTCGTGAGAAGCTGGAGCCACTGCTGGAGCTGTCCGTTGTGGGGGACATCCGTTCGTTCGGATTCGCCTGTGGGGTGGAGTTGATTGAAGCAGACGGATCTCCTGCGGAGGCGGATAAAGTAATGAAGGTGCTCACCAGTTGTAAAAGGGACGGTATCCTGATTGGCAAGAACGGCGATACCGTACCGGGGTTTGCAAACATTTTGACGATCTCCCCACCGTTTGTCACCACCGAGGAAGAGCTGGATCTGATCGCTGGAAGTTTGCTCGTTGCGCTACGTAGTCTGGACGCAGGGTAGTTGCCATACACAGGTACGACAGACGTTTACGGTTTAGCAAGCAAAATGGAGATTTCCACATCATAACGCGATAAATAAGCGCAAGGAGGTGAGGGAGGATGCAGACCACGACAGGCAGACTCATTAATCAGCTTCGCTTGAATGAGCGAATTGAGCAGTTGTCACAGATTGGCCGAATCGCGGAAACGGGTGTCTGCCGACTTGCCCTGACCCCGGAAGATATGGACGGCATCATACAGGTTCGTCTCTGGATGGAAAAGGCCGGTCTGACGACGCGACTTGATGCCTTCGGCAATCTGATTGGTCGTCTGGAAGGGGCGGATCAGGCCCTGCCGATCCTCATGATTGGTTCCCACATCGACTCTCAGCCGTATGGCGGTCGCTATGATGGAGCAATTGGTGTGCTCGGTGCACTTGAAGCGGTGCAATGCCTGATTGAAAATGGCATTCAGCCTCTAATGCCGATTGAGGTAGTTGCCTTTTGCGATGAAGAGGGTTCCCGTTTTAACAAAGGCCTGTTCGGCTCACGTGGCATAACCGGTCAGTTGGAAGAAGGCGAACTGGAGCGGCAGGATAAAAACGGAGTGACTCGTCGGGAGGCGCTGGAAGCCTTTGGCTGTTCTCCTTCGGATTTTGAAGAGGCGACCTATCCGCCAGGTTCCATAGGCAGTTATCTGGAGCTGCACATTGAGCAGGGGCCGGTGCTGGAAGCGCTGAATGCACCAGTAGGTCTGGTGACGGGCATCTCGGGCCCGCTGTGGCTTACGGTGACGATGAAAGGCATGGCCGGTCATGCTGGCTCCGTTCCGATGGGGATGCGGCATGATGCTTTGGTAGGCAGCGCCAAAGTCATTGCGGCTTTTGACGACATGGTGAGAGAAGACCCGGAAGCTCCAACCGTAGGTACGGTGGGAAGTCTGAGGGTGTTTCCAGACTCGCGTAACATCATCCCGGAGGAAGTCAGCTTCACGGTTGATTTACGAGACATGGAGATGGAGCGCAGGAACCGGCTTGAAGCCCGATTGATGAACATGTTGGATGACGTGAGTTCCCGATATGGTCTAACCTACTCGCTGACAGAGGATACGAATAGTGAGCCGCGGTATTGTGCAGAGCCGATCATGTCGGTGATTCGTACATCCGCGGAAGAGATCGGGATTACTTTGCCAGAACTGATGAGTGGTCCGTTCCATGATGCATTGGCCCTTTCACTTGTGTGTGATTATGGCATGATCTTTGTCCGTAGCAAGGACGGTATCAGTCATCATCCTAGCGAATATTCCTCGCCAGAGGATATTGGACTGGGCACGGAAGTGTTGTATCGCACCATTCGGAGGATGTGCAGTGGAATGAAACAACCATCCATTTTACCTGAGGAGGCGTTGTGACGTTATGGGAAAAATCAGCATCGGATTAATCCAGGCTTCTCATGAGATTGAAGGTTCGGCTCCCGTTGAGGTGCACAAAGAAGCTGCGGTTCAGAAGCACATTGCGCTGGTCCGTGAAGCTGCTGCAAGAGGGGCCAAGATCATCGGGTTGCAGGAAGTATTCTATGGACCGTACTTTTGTACAGAGCAAAGTCCCAAATGGTATGCATCCGCTGAACCGGTACCGGAAGGACCGACGACCAGACGTTTTCAGGAGCTGGCAAAGGAGCTTGCGGTGGTGATTATTTTACCCGTGTACGAGGTGGAGGGCATTGCTTCGTATTACAATACGGCGGCTGTCATTGATGCAGATGGTTCATATCTGGGGAAATATCGCAAACATCATATCCCGCATGTGGAAGCAGGTGAGGGTACGAATGGGTTTTGGGAAAAGTATTATTTCAAACCAGGTAACCTCGGGTTCCCGGTATTTGATACGGCCTACGCCAGAGTCGGCGTGTACATCTGTTATGATCGTCATTTTCCGGAAGGGGCTCGATTGCTCGGGCTAGCGGGGGCAGAGATTGTGTTCAATCCGTCCGCTACGGTTGCGGGGACATCGGAATATCTGTGGAAACTGGAACAGCCTGCTCACGCGGTAGCTAATGGGTATTATGTAGCGGCCATCAACCGAGTTGGTGTGGAAGCGCCATGGAATATGGGTGAATTTTATGGACAGTCGTACCTGGTCGACCCGCGAGGCAGGATGGTAGCGATCGGCAGTCGGGATCAGGATGAGGTCGTTATTGGCGAGATGGATACGGAGATGATTCGTGAGGTGCGTAATGTGTGGCAGTTCTATCGCGATCGCAGGCCGGAAACGTACGAACATCTGGTTAGTCTGTAAAAGTAGCTGGAAACTAGCCCGGATCAAACTTCAGGAGGTGCATGACATTGATGAACAGCTCAGGAACAACGTTATCCGATTATGGGTGGGAGAGTCGGTTTGCCGAGATGAAACCCGCCATGACAGGCAAGGAAGCGATGGAGGAGTCAAACCGCTGTCTGTACTGTTACGATGCACCTTGTATCAAGGCCTGTCCGACCGACATCAATATCCCTTCTTTTATTAGCAAAATATCCACAGGGCACCTGAAAGGTTCGGCCCGCACCATCATGGATGCGAATCCGGTTGGAGCCAGCTGTGCACGTGTCTGTCCCACAGAGGAACTGTGTGAAGGCGCATGTGTGCTTAAAGAATCGTCGAAGCCGATTCGAATTGGTGACTTGCAGCGTTATGCCACCGATTGGGCACGGGCGAAGAATGAGCCGTTATTCCAGGCAGCGCCCGCCAATGGGAGAACCGTCGCAGTTGTGGGAGCAGGGCCTGCGGGATTGTCGGCGGCACGTGAACTGGGGCGCGCAGGGTATGAGGTGACGATCTATGAAGCCAAACCCAAAGGCGGCGGGCTGAATACGTATGGCATTGTATCTTTCCGTTTGCCCGAATCGGTTGCACTGTGGGAAGTGGAGCAGGTGGAAGCGCTTGGTGTGCAGATCCGTTATGGAGTGCGTATTGGTGTAGATATCCCTGCTTCGCAGTTGCTGGAGCAACATGAAGCGGTCATTCTGGCCTGTGGCATGGGTTCAGTACCTATGCTGGACATCGAAGGGGAGACACTAGAAGGTGTCTATGATGCGATTGAACTGGTGGAGTCCACTAAGCAGGGTGTTCCGCCTGCATTAAATGGTCTGAAGGTCGCCGTTATAGGCGCGGGTAATACGGCGGTAGATGCAGCGACCTGTTCGGTACGTCTTGGTGCCGAGCGGGTGCAGATGTTATATCGACGCGGGGAAAGCCAGATGACGGCGTATGCGTTTGAATATACTTTTGCCAAGCAGGAGGGTGTGGAGTTCCGCTGGTTTACGATGCCGCAGCGTATTATTGGAGACGAGAACGGTCGGGTTCAGGCTGTGGAATGCGTGAAAATGGAGCTGATTACCCCACCTGGTGGTGGGCGCGCGTTGCCTGTGCCCGTGGAGGGATCGGAGTTCATGATTGAATGTGATACCGTCATCCGGGCGATTGGGCAGCATCGGCTACTACCATTAATCGAAGCGTTCGGGCTGCGTCACCACTGGGGCGTCGTCGAGATCGAGCCGCATACGTATCGTACCTCACACCCTCAGATCTATGCGGCAGGAGATGTGATTTTTGGTCAGGGTCAGGGTGAGGCGATGGTTGTCTCGGCTGCACAGCAGGGTAAGCTGGCCGCTGCCGCAGTCATGAAGGCGTTGCCTGGACAGGTGGAAGAGACGGCGTGAGCAGTGAGGGAGACAAAGAAAAGTGGAGAGTGCACGGAAAGTGTGGAAGGAGATGCGCGGGTGGGAGGGCGCAAGGGACTGCTAGAGTGTTGAAGGTGTAGATCTGAGCGAGAGGTCTGGTGCGGTGTCCCTGACGCGCTAACGAACCTTACGCACCTTATAGTGGCAATTATGAAGAGTTGGAAAATCTAACGAATCTCACACGTCTTATGTTGATGAAGAACCGTTGAGATGAAGCCGAAATGAGCGAATACAGCACAATAAGACTTCTACGATTCGTTAGATTTTGAATTCACCGCATATGGGCCGAATAAGAGCTGTACGGTTCGTTAGAATTTAGTTACGTGCTATCTAGAACCTATTACTACGCAGAAGTCCTGAGCATGACCAAATATTTCAGTGTAACTATATAAGTTGAACTAAACATTTACACGAAACGGAGAGGACAGAAAAAACCTGAAAAAGCAAAGCGTTCGCCTACAAGCTTTCTGCAAGAAAGCTACATCGGAAGCATACGCTATCCCCGGATTTTCCCTTTCGGAAAAGGGTATCAAAAAAATCTGGGGATAACAGCGATCGGAAGGTTGTTCTGTCATCGGAGTGTTCAGTGTAACTAGTAGGTTCAAACAACACCAAGGAGGGATCGTTATGGCGGACTTATCCATTAATCTGGCAGGTATTCGATCACCCAATCCATTCTGGTTGGCATCTGCACCACCGACCAATACGGGATATCAGGTTCAGCGTGCATTCGAAGCGGGCTGGGGTGGGGCGGTGTGGAAGACGCTGGGTGAGCCCATTATCAATACATCCTCGCGTTTCGCGGCGGTCCATTTTGGCGGACAGCGGGTGGCGGGGTTTAACAATATTGAATTGATATCCGATCGTCCGCTGGAAGTGAACCTGCGAGAGATTGCCGAGACCAAGAAGCGATTCCCGGATCGCGCGGTTGTCGCTTCACTCATGGTGGAACCTACGCGAGAGAAGTGGCATGAGATTGTCAAAAAGGTGGAGGCCGTCGGCGTCGATGGCCTGGAGCTGAACTTTGGCTGCCCGCATGGCATGGCCGAACGTGGCATGGGAGCAGCCTCCGGTCAGCAACCTGACCTGGTCGAGCTACAGACGATGTGGGTGAAGGAAGTGGCGACCACACCAGTGATCGTGAAGCTCACGCCGAATATCACGGATATTACGGCGACCGCCCGTGCAGCTGTACGAGGTGGCGCGGATGCGATCTCCCTGATCAATACGATTAACTCTCTAGCTGGTGTTGATTTGGATTCGTGGAATACCGTGCCGCATGTGGGCGGCAAAGGAGCACACGGCGGATACTGTGGCCCAGCGGTGAAGCCCATCGCACTGAACATGGTTGCCGAGTGTGCGCGTAATCCTGAAGTAGGTGTACCGATCTCAGGGATTGGTGGCATATCCGACTGGCGGGATACCGCAGAGTTTCTGCTCATGGGCGCTACAGGGGTCCAAGTATGTACCGCAGCCATGCATCATGGATTCCGCATTGTGGAGGACATGATTGATGGGCTGAACGATTATTTGGATGAAAAGGGTCTGAGCAGCGTTGCAGAACTGGTAGGTCAGACCGTTCCGCGTTATTCGGATTGGGGCAATCTCGATCTGAACTACAAAGTGGTCGCTCGCATCAACCGCGATGTCTGCATCAATTGCAACAAATGCCATATTGCTTGTGAGGACACCTCGCATCAATGTATTGATATGTTGACCGACCCGTCCGGCTCCTATCTGGAAGTGGTGGAAGAGGACTGTGTTGGCTGCAATCTGTGCTCGATCGTTTGCCCGGTGGATGGGGCGATTGAGATGGTTGAACTTGTGCCAGAGCAGGAACCTGTAACCTGGAATGAACGTCAGTCTGCAATTGCGATGCTGCAATCGGTTAGAGATCAATCAACCAAGGAGGCGATATCATGAGTACCCGCAAATTGATTCGTAACGGTGTTTTGGTCACAGCGTCAGATACCTTTGAAGCAGATATTTTGATCGAAAAGGGTAAAATCACGCAGATTGGCATTGGGCTTATACCGGACGAACGAACGGAAGTCGTGGACGCTTCCGGCTGTTATGTCATTCCGGGCGGGATCGATCCACATACCCATCTGGATATGCCATTCGGTGGAACCGTAACGGCGGATGATTTTGCGACGGGAACGACAGCAGCAGCCTTTGGCGGTACAACGACGATCATTGATTTCTGTCTGACACAAAAAGGTCGTCCATTAATCGAATCTCTCCAGGAATGGCATGCCAAAGCCGAGGGTAAAGCCACCATCGACTACGGTTTCCATCTCATGATCGGCGAGATGAATGATCAGGTGCTGGAAGAGCTGCCGCAGATCATTGAAGAAGAGGGTGTGTCATCCTTCAAGGTGTTCATGGCGTATAAAAATCAGTTTCAGGCCGATGACGGGATTCTCTTCCAGACGTTGCAAAAGGCAAAAGAGTACGGCGCACTCGTTATGGTTCATGCCGAGAACGGGGATGTCATTGACCTGCTGGTTCGACAGGCGCTCGCCGAAGGGCGCACGGAGCCAATTCATCATGCATTGACTCGTCCATCCATGCTGGAGGGAGAAGCAACAGGCAGGGCGGCCCGGTTGGCTGCGCTTGCGGATTCACAGCTGTATGTCGTACATGTGACCTGTGCGGAAGCGGTGGAGCAGATTGCGCGTATGCGTGAAATGGGATACCGAATCTGGGGGGAGACCTGTCCTCAGTATTTGACGTTGGATCAGTCGATGATGGATCAGCCGGACTTCGAGGGTGCAAAGTATGTCTGGTCCCCACCGCTGCGGGAATCAGCCCATCAGGAAGTACTGTGGAATGCATTGAAAAGCGGTCAGTTACAGACAATTGGCTCCGATCATTGCTCATTTAATTTCAAAGGGCAGAAGGACTTGGGCAAGGATGATTTTAGCAAAATTCCGAACGGGGGGCCTGTTATCGAAGATCGCCTCAGCATTCTGTATTCGGAAGGTGTAGTCAAGGGAAGGATCACACTCAATCAGTGGGTCGATCTATGTTCGACAAGAGCGAGCAAGTTATTTGGATTATTTCCGCAGAAAGGTACTCTGGCTGTCGGGACAGATGCAGATATCGTTATTTTTGACCCATCTGTAAACAGGGTGATTTCGGCAGAAACTCATCATATGAACGTGGATTACAGTGCATTTGAAGGTATGCAGGTACAGGGATGTCCAGTGACGGTGTTGTGCCGCGGGGAGTATGTCATTCGAGATCGGCAGTATGCTGGAACAGCAGGGTCAGGCCAATATGTGAAGCGTGACAAATATGATGCAGGTGCACCTATACCGATGAAACAGCCTGTGACGGCAGTGAATGGAGGGAGAAGCTGATGTCGGATCATGATGTGTTCGAAGCGGAGAGGATTGCCATAGAGCGAATGGTTGCACAAGGTTATCGGATCTATGCGGTACGGGAACATCTGGAGGGTGCTCACGTCATATGGGGGCACCCGGATCTTCCCGAAGAGAAACAAGAGCAATACGTGGGCACGGCGTCTGGGCGGAAGTGGTTCAGTCACATCCTGATTCGTCAGCTTCAGGAGCAGCGGGGGGCGTAGGCAATGCCCAGCTCTTCACGCGATTGGCCCATGAACATATTCATAGGCGTAGATGGCAAGTTCGATCGCAACCCTTTTCTCGGGGAGGATGTAGTCTTCTCCCAGAAGGGCTTCGATTTTGTCCAAACGATGATAAAGCGTCTGTCTAACGATGTATAGAGCGGTGGCCGTCTCTTGCTTGGAGCAGCACAGGACCAAATATTGCTTGAGGGTCCGCAGCAGCTGACCTCCTTTCTCGTCATCGTAACGAATGAGCGGCCCCAGGTATTCTTCGATAAAATCATCCAGATTACCGCTTTGTTTCATGCTGGCAATGATGCGATAACAATGAAGGTTACTGTAAAAGGGCTGCTGCATCTCGCCGATGTCCTTCTGAATTCGAAGTGTCTCCTTCGCGGAATCCAGGCTATCCTTAAGACGGGAGAGGTCCGCACAGCTATGACCGATACCGAAAAGGCCTGAGAAGAGGCGGTGGGTCTGTTCCTGCTCGTGCTGCTGCAGCTGTTCGATGCAGCGCCATAGACTGCTTTTGCGCTGAGATCCAGGCAGTGGGTCGAGTATGATAAGAATGATCTGGTGGTTCAGAACGGTACTGTAGAGGGTGAAGTTCTCCCGAGTGAACACGGAACGGGCGACGATGTTGCGTTGGATCAATAATTTCTGAAGTCTGAGGCTGTCTGTGTATGTGGGGTTGCTGTCGAATAAGATAATGGTGGCTTTGCTCGTTGCGAGAAGGGGATTAACGGCAGATACATATTCATGAATTTCCTTCGTGGAGTGGTGTCCGTTAAGCCAGTCAATGACCCACATATCTTCTTTGTACCGACGTTTCTCTTCCATGTACTTGGTTCGCATCCAGTCCTGGGCAATCGCGGCTGCGCAACGTTCCAGTGCTTGAATGATGAATTCATCCGAAGGTTTGATCGGTATGCTTGACTCGTGATTCGGCAGCTTTTGATGCATCAGCACAAGGTCGGCAAAGGTGTAGTCCAACGCCTGAACAGGCATGCTGATCACATCCAATGCGCTCTCCGTGTATGCTTTTAACGCTGTAATACCCTCCCCCGCCAAATGTTCCCGCTGCAAAAACCAATCCTGCCGACGAGTCTCCAACTCCTCTGGAGGGCAGTAGGGAACGGCACTTGCTTCCCCTTCAAGTGGATATAACGCCACGGCACATCCGGTTGTGCGTGACAATAATCGAAGCAGAGGTTGTACGCCATCTCCATTCAGAAGAAGTTGGTTAAAGGAGGTGGTGAGACTATCGAGTTCGGCAATCATCCGCTGATGACTGCGAATCAAGGTGAAATGCAAGTCTTGCGTAATATCAATATAACGGACTTGTTCGTGGAACCAGATCAGCGGGAAATCCGCGGCGACTGCAATTTCTTTCATCGCACCGAGCTGTGATTTCGTGTGATCCCCCAGTTCCATACAGAGACCGGCAGCCCCACGTGCAATTAACTGACGCAAAAAAGACAGGCCGTGCTGTTCACCTTCCTGCCAGCCAATGCCTGTCGTAAGTACCAATTCCCCGCCATTGAGCAAGTCCCCTACCTCAGGAACCTCCATGATATGAACCCAGCGAACATACCGCTCCAGCGCGCGATCACTGGCCAGAACTTCCGCCTTGCGAAATACGGGACGTTTTAGCATGTCTCTGATCTGAATATGAAGCATTGTCTCCCCCACACAACCACCATCCTTCCCCAATCACATGTGATCTATCTGAAGTCTGGAATCTGTCAACTTACATAATTAATCCATATTATAAGTTGATTTACAGCAGATGGGCTAAAATCTCACGTTCATTTGTTTCAAATGACAAACGGATCTATTCTTTTTGTGATTTTGATTAAAATGCAGTATTTATATGTCAGTCTATGTATCGTGTAAATTTACATGAAAATGCCCCTTAGCATCACATCGGAATTCAATCATTCCAATATGCGCTAAGGGGTGAGAAGTTAGATAGTATAGTCTACTTTTGAGTTGTACTCGAACCGTTACATGAAAACGACTCTCTACTTCTTAATCTTCGATTCTTTTCTTTTTAAATTTCATCAGGAACTCATACACAATCGGTACGATAACCAGTGTGAGCAGCGTGGAGCTGATCAGACCGCCGATTACAGTGATTCCGAGTCCTTTCGAGATGATACCGGCACTCTCTTCGAGACCCGTTACCAGTGGCAACAGGGCACCGATGGTCGCGAGAGCGGTCATCAGAATTGGACGCAGACGTGTTGCACCGGCTTCCAGCAAGGCTTCACGGGTAGGCATACCCTCTTTTTCCTTGTGAATAACACGGTCGATCAATACGATAGCGTTGGTGACCACGATCCCGATGAGCATCAGTCCACCCATCATGGCGGAGACGTCAAGCGTACCACCAGCGATGAACAGACCTACCATAATACCAATAACCGTAAATGGCAGGGAGAACAGGATTGCGAATGGTGCCAATCCGCCGCCAAATGTAACAACGAGCACGAAGTATACAATGGCGATGGCCGCCAGCATGGCAAGACCAAGTTGAGTGAAGGTATCATTAATCTGTTCGGTTGTACCGCCGAACTTCACTTCAACGCCATCAGGCAGATCCAGTTTGTCGATCTCAGCCTGTAAGTTACTCGAAGCTTTCGTTACATCCGAAGCCAAGATGTTGGCTGTAACTTGCACGACAACCTTACCATCAATTTGCATGATGGAGTTCGGGGACGTACCTTCTTCCACTTTGGCAACATCTTTGATCGGTACTTCGATACCAAGCGGTGAAGTGATGGTTTCATCCTCAATTTCATCAATACTGCTGAATGTTTTGTTGTCTGTTTCTACATATACTTTATACGTTTTGTTATCAATATCGACTTCCGTGAGCACAGGACGTTCACGTGCCGGGCTCAGCGTCATAGCCAGTTGGCCTGCAGTCAGACCCAGAGAACTTAATTTCTCCTGATCTGCCACGAGCGTATACTGCCCGTAGGTGTCAGCGAGTGTGGTGTCTGCTTTTTCAAAATTATCCGTATCCGCTTCAACCAGTTTCAGAATTTCGTCCGATACAGGTTTGAGTTGCTCTACATTATCGCCATAGATGGATAGGCTCAGGCCACTGCCACCCAGACCGCCGGACATGTCGAGCTCATTCCAGGTTCCTACGGTAACTTCTTTCTTCAGACCTTCGACAAGCTGTTCCTTCACTTTGGTAAAGTCTTTCGTATCTTCGTTATATTCAATATAGAAGAGAGCCGAGTTTCCGCCACCGCCACCCATACTGCTCAGTGGGTTCGTGCCGCCGATGGAATATTGCATTTTCTCCAGACCTGGTTGCTCCAGCAACCACTTCTCGGCAACGAGTGCTTCTTTTTCGACATCTTCACGCAAAGCTCCGGTTTGTGGGCTGTACGTAATAGTCACGTATTTATCCTGTTGTTCTGGCAAGAAGCTTGCACCGATGAACGGGTACAGGAACAAACTGCCGACCAGCAAGATCACTGCAATACTGACTGTGATGAGTTTGTGTGACAGGGTCCAGTTCAGCAGGCGTTTGTAACCTTCCGCCATCTTGCCTGGTTTTTCTTCGTGATTTTGCTTGTTCTTCAACCCTTTACGGAACAGGGTGTGCGCAAGCATTGGCACGATAGTAATGGCAACGATCAGGGATGCCAGCAAGGCGAATACCATGGTCAGTGCAAATGGCAGGAATAGCTCGCCTACCATACCACTTACCAATGCCAGCGGCAGGAATACTGCAATCGTTACGATGGTGGAAGAAAGGATTGGCACAAACATCTCGCGCGTTGCTTCGCGAACCAGTTCACGGCCTTTCAGCTTCTCACCTTTGAGTGTTAACCTGCGGTAGATGTTCTCGATAACAACGATGGAGTCATCGACAACCCGTCCGATGGCAACCGTCATGGCACCCAGCGTCATCATGTTCAAGGTAATATCCATCATATTGAGCGCAGTCAATGCCATCAGCAAGGAGAGCGGGATCGAGATAATGGAGATAATGGTTGAACGAATATTACGCAGGAACAGTAGGATGATCAGGATGGCAAACAAGGCGCCAAATACGGCTTTGCCCAGCATCGTGTTCACCGAGTCCTGAATCGGCTTACCTTGGTCAAGCAGTACAGTCAAATCTGCGTTTTTGAACTGCGTTTGCAATTCTTCCGCTTTATCTTTGACTGCGTTAACGACATCAACCGTGTTGGCATCGTTGGATTTTACAACGGAAATACCGATCGATTCCTTGCCGTCTGTCCGGGAAATGGATTCCGCTTGACCGATGACTTCGATCTTGGCAATTTCACTTAGTTTTACAGTTGGAATGCCAGGCGCGTTGGCAGCGCCTGAAGGACTACCTACACTGGCATTACCGCCGGCAGCTTGCCCTGCAGCCTGGTCTGTTCCTTGTGCAGAGCCAGGAGTGGTACCTTGACCAGCTTCACCATTTGGTGCTCCAGAGCCTTGTGGGGCTGCGCTTGCACCATTGCCTGCGGAAGCTCCGGCACCGCCGGGAACTACTGGGATGGCGAGGTTTTTCAGATCATCGATGTCGATGATGTTTCCATCTACGACAACGGCCTTCTGGGATTTATCCAGTTCGAACAGTCCAAGGGGCACACGAATGGATGATCCTTGAACGATGCCGTTTACCGTATCTTCCGTTAGGCCCAGCTCGGCCATTTTGGCTTGGTCAAACTTCAATTGAACTTCTTTCACATATTGACCGGACACCTGAACCTGAGCTACACCGTCAATATCTTCGAGTGCAGGCTGAATATCCGATTCAACCAGTCGTGTCAATTGTTCCAGGTCACCGCCGTCTTTATCGGACAGGCTCAGAGATACAACCGGGAAAGAGTTAATGCTGAACTTGGAAATGGTCGGCTTCTGTACGCTGTCCGGCAGTTGTACTTCATTCAGTGCCTCACGAACAGTTGCAGTCGCGTTGGTTAGATCTGTTCCATAATCAAATTCGAGTGTGATCGATGCTGCGTTCTCCATGGAGGTGGAGGTCACTGTCTTCACGCCATCTACATTGCGTAGTTTTACTTCCAGCGGCTTCGTGACATCTTCAACAATTCCCTCCGGTGCAGCCCCCGGATCAATGGCAGTGACATTCAGAAACGGTACGTTGATGTTCGGGATTGTCTCTTGTTTCATCGTCAATCCGCTGTACAAACCTGCGAAAGAGATGATAATCGTCAGAATCCAGATCGCAAACTTGTTGTTCAGTGAAAAATTAATAATACCTTTCATACGATGGTTTCTTCTCCTCTCTGTTTCTCCTGTTTATGTGTGTGACGAGTCAGCTTGGATGAACCGGCTATACATGGCATCCAGAATATGCTGAAGCTCGGAGTGCAAAGGTTGAATGGCAGTTACGTTTTCCAGATTGTGCATCATGCCCAGAATAATGGCACGTCGCGGCGTGAATTCCATCATCTCCTGCCTAAGAATGGCAATGGTTTCAAGTGCATCATTCTTTGGTTGTCCAGCAGGCAATTCGGAGGCAGCGATATCCTGCATTTGCTTAATAATATGAATAGGATGCCGCATCACTGTGGAATCCGGATGGGGTTCGGTAATCCAGGCAGGCCATTCTTCCAAAGGAATCAAAGGCAAAGGTCGCTGCTTAAGGAATCCGTGCGCTGCATAGTCCATCATTTGCAGTAAATTTGTTGCCATTTTGGTAACAGTAAGGGACGGCATCTCCGTAAACCAGATCTTGACGTAGGAGAGGAACAGCCCCTGTGTCAGCAAAATAAGGTCAATCGTATAAGGTTCAATCTCCGCTCCATACTGCTCCTCCAGCTTATCCTTAAACCAATGTAAGGTACGGACCTCCAGATCTCTTTGCAGCGGATGGCATTGTTCCTTGCGTTGCTGTTCATCATCCATCATCATGCTGCGCATCTGTACTCGCAAAAATTCCTTGAGCTCGGATACATGGATGAGCAGTGTCTCAATCTGCTTTTGCAGACGCTCTCGCGAGGAAAGGCTGGTTTCATGCTCAATCTGTGTCATCTCGTCCATTAGTGTGTACATGCAATACTCTAGAGTACTGGCTTCTAATTCCTCTTTGGATTTAAACATGATGTAGAGACTGCCTTTGGACATCCCGCATAATTCTGCAATCTCTTGCATGGATGTTGCAGCACTGCCTTTGGATGAGAATAACTTGAGTGCTGTAGTAATGATGAGCTTTTTCTTCTCATTCATCTCATGTATAGGGTTCATTAACGATACATTCACCTCATCAGGGAACTTGTGAGTTCTTAAATTGACTTTAAGGTCAAACCAAGTATAAACGATCTGGTTGAAGGAATTCAAATGGGAGTAAATTGGAAAATGTGAGCGGGTTAAGAAGGGATATCTGTATAGTGACATGAGGGTGAATCAAGAAAGTCGGTATAACCAGTAAGAAGTTGCAGTCTGTATGTACGATATTGATAAGCTATCAAGAATGGATAAGCTAGTTTTCTCCAGTGAAGGCGTACAAAGCGAGTATAATAATGACGATAAGTGCAATGAGATAGAAGATAGCCATGGCGATCAGGAGGGTATACCCTGTATATGAACCTATCCGTGCCAATAACTTTTTCATAATTACGACATCCTTTCTTACGTATCAGAGTTTAGAGAGGTTCCCTATTTATATCATATCCCAAAAAAGACGACTTCCTGATCGAAGTCGTCTAATTTATATTACAAGATTTAATAGATATCATAATGGAAGCTAAGAATTACACGATACAGCGATCGGAAAGTGGTACTGCAATCGGAGTTATAAAGTGTAACTTCGTTTTGTTTTCTTTACGTGATCAGTTTCAGACCAACCGCCGCCACCAAAATCATCGCGATGAACAGGATACGCTTCGCTTCTTTCCGTTCACCGAACAGGAACATGCCTGTTAACGTACTACCGACTGTCCCGATTCCTGTCCACACCGCATATGCTGTGCCCATCGGAATGGACGTCATGGCGTAGGACAACAGCGAGAAGCTGAACACAAACGACACCAGCATCAGTACGATATAAGGCCATCCTTTGCGAGTAGAAGCACCATTAATACCGATTACGCCGAAAATTTCACATATCCCTGCACCTACAATTGCCATCCAAGCCATTATACTGCACCTCCTTTGTCTTCTTGCTGATCCGTAACCAGCTTCAGTCCGATTACGCCGCAGAGCAGCAGCCCGATGAGCAATACTTTGGCCAAGCGGAACGGCTCGCCGAACAGTACCATTTCCGTCAGGACGGTACCCGCCGTACCAATTCCCGTAAAGACGGCATACACCGTACCCACAGGTAATCTTTTGGAAGCGGCAATGATCAGTCCAAAGCTAATCACGATAGCAATCCCCGTCAAAGTCCACTCCCAGGCATTCGAGGCATGTTTCAGCCCGCTTACCCAGACAATCTCAATAATTCCACCGATAAATACATATAACCAGTTGCGGTTCATGTTGTTGAATCTCCTTCCGGCACAACGCTTTGTGCCTCTTCGTTCAAATGATGAATGCCATGCCAAAATACAGGCCAGGATGCTTCCAACCGTCTCTTGTACCGACGTGAACTTCCATAGATAATCTCCACGGTAATACCGTCGAGAAACGTCATGAAGGCAATGGCAGCCTGTTCCGTGGGAATGGTCGGAATATCTCCATGACGCATTGCCCGTTGCAGTAGACGAGTTAGCGCGCGTTCCATTCCGTCGATAAACGGATATACCAGATCCATCACTTCGCTATACAGGGAAAGTGGTGGGTAGAAACAATTGCGCAGCATCAAGCGAGCAGAGGCGTGGGCATTGTACTCTTGTTCAAACCAGACCAGTAAACCCTTCAGCCTGTGCTCCAATGGCATGTCTGCATGATCACGGAAATATTCCAGTGTGTGCCGCTGCACTTCTTGAAATGCAAAGGCCAGTGTGTGTAAAAATAAGTCATCCTTACAGCTAAAATGTGCATATATGGACGGTTTTTTAATCCCGACTTCATCAGCAATAGCTCTCAGAGAAGCCCCCTCATAGCCATCTCTCGCAAAATGGAACAGGGCCGCATCCCGAATGGATTGTGCAGTCATTAGTTCACCTTCCTAACGGTCGTTAGGTAATTATATTTTCACACTTCACATCGCCTGTCAAGATGAAAATATCCGCCTGCACAGTAGAGTACAGGCGGATATAACAGGTTGAATGTGGTTTCTGATCAAAAGGTCGTAAGACCCAGAATCAGTTGCAGCTTATATAGGACACCTTTCAAAAACGTGGTCTTCTCCTGAAACTCATCCAGGTCTAACGTGAACTCGGCATCATTATTATTCCAAATCCGTTCAAAATAATTCGCGATATCAAGCGTGAACTTATTGTCTGGAGGTGCAGCAACCCATAGATCATTTTCCAGATTGTAGTCATTCATGTTTCGGGGTGTGAAGTTGGTTGAACCGCCAAGGACAATATGATCCCCGGTTGCTTTGGCAATATAAATCATCTTGGTATGATACTGCTCCTTGGTGGTGTTATACCAGCGGATCTGAATTTTACCGTCGGATTTATCATGCAATTCGGCGGCGACAGGACGGTTCGGAATGCCGATCTTTTCCTGACCAAAGGCATTTTCATTCGGATCAAGTACAAGTCGGATCTCGGTTCCTCGTTTTGAGGCTTCCAGCAAGGCTTCCAACACTTTCGGAGAGGCCACATAGAACATGCCCATCCATAAGGTGTCACCTTTGCCTGCTTGGTTGATCTCATGGAGTACAGCGTCATTCACTTTGCCTTCAGTTAAATAGCGAATGCGTAAGTCTCCCGTGTTTGAATCCGTGGAAGGGGCCGTGTATGTCGGAACCTGGCCTCCGCCTGAGATATCAAGTACAGCTTGCTCTGACTGAAGGATATTCTCAATGATTGGGCCTGTTACTTCAAAAGCAATGTTCGAGTGGTAGGCACTCGCATCATGGATATTGCCAGAAGAAACAATCGCCGTCTTCTCACTAACGACAACTTTGCGATGATTCGCCTTCACATTGAGTAGCTTGAGATAGGACCGAACAGTGACATCCGGACCATCCGTGGCCATCAGGTTTTTGATCCAGCCATCTCCGGATTGACCAAACCATTGGAAGAAGGTCCGCCAGACCGCAGAGTATACTGGAGTTGAATCACGCAGAGGGTCCACATCGGTAATGACCACGTGAATGCCTGCTTGTGTCATTTGTTCCAGCAACGGATTGGGTGCTGAGTTATAGTTGGTATTTACTTCATCTGTAATGAACCAAATGTCCATGTCCGGGTGCTGATTTTTTTTGGCGACCAGCGCTTCGGTGAATTCTGTACTTACAGGTGGGAAGTTCTGGCCCTTATGCTGATAATTATTGAACAAGAACATATCGACCAGGACAAACTGCTCTGCTTCCTCCACAATCTGCATCATGCGCTGAAAGATCTGCTGTTCATGCTGCATCTGTCCGTCAGAGGAAGGATAAGTAAGGTCATGCAGGAACTCGACTTGATCCACACGGTACTCTGGACTTTCATAGGAAATGCCTGCTGGTAATGGTTTGTAGGTCTGATAGAGCATGACGGCGATGAGCCATAGTGCCAATAGGACGAGACCTGTTCGTATGTATGGAAATTTGCCGCGTGAAGACTTGCGGTCTGATGTATGGCGGCGTAATGAGACCAACGGTGTACTCCCCCTTCTGTGCTTGCTGACTTCTATTACCACACGGATGTTAACGTTGACGCAGTATAGACCGGAAGGAGAGCAAATATATCCGTAAAATGCAGATCATAAAATTGGCAGGATGCAATCGACAGGTTTGTGACCGTTGTGTATAATGAGTGTATTATTTTTGTAGAATGTTGGGGTTTTCATATGCCTGACAAGGACGGGGAACCAATGATATAACCTGTGTATTACGGACATATATAGGAAAGAAAGTGGGTAATAAAGTGTATTCCATCAAACAAGTCGCTGCCATGCTCGGTATCCCGACGGTAACGCTACGGGCTTGGGAGAATCGGTATAGTGCGGTCACCCCTGAGCGGACAGAATCGGGTTATCGAATGTACACCGAAGAGAATGTTGCGGATCTGCGCTGGTTGAAAGAGCAGGTAGAGCTGCATCAGACCAATATCTCGGAAGCGGTACGGATGTTGAAGGTAAACAAATTAAATTCGCCCGAGGCTGTGCCCACGCCGATCATGGCTCCGGTGCCTACGATGGAAGAAGCCTATGCACGCATGGCAGATCAGATCTATGACTCGCTCTACAACTTTCAGGGTGAACGTGCCAATGGTCTGATCGATTTTGGTTTTACCATGTACGGGTACGACTCGATGTTCTATCATGTGCTGGTGCCCATTCTGGTTCGGGTTGGAGATGCATGGGAGCAAGGCAGGGCTTCGGTGGCGCAGGAGCACTTCATGACACAGCTGATATCACAGCGCTTTTATCAGTTTTTCCATCTGTTCCCGATCTATCCGCATCTGCCCAAAGTTCTGGCGTTGTGTCCGGAAGGGGAGCATCATCAGGTCGGGTTGCTGCTGTTCTCTCTCTTTATGCGCAAAAATGGAGCGGAAGTACTGTATCTCGGTGCCAACACGCCAGAGGAAGGCATCTTCCCGATTATCCGGGAGCAAAAGATCAAGTTGGTCTGCCTGTCGATCACAAGTCCAGGGCTTCTTGAAAAATGTGATCAGCTCGTCGAGCGGATTATGAACGAGTTCCCGCATATTCGCTTCGTACTTGGAGGCAAAGGCTATGAGCGTGCAGAGCATGCGCGTTATCCCCAATGGATCATGCCTGAGAATTCAGCAGATTGGCAGTCATGGATGGAGCGGGAATATCTTGCAGAGCGACCACCTGGTGCACGGTTCGGACAGGCTAACAATTAAACATAATCTCATAATGATATGAATAGGTTAGTGTATAAGGGACATCCTTTGACGAAAGTGATCAAAGGGTGTTTTTTGTGTTTATAAATGGAATAGTAGAGTATTTTGACCGACGGGTCATTTTTTGGTTTACAAGCCCGTATAATATTTGTATTATATTTGTATAATGTTTTTGCTAGTTACCCGCTTAAAGTGTTCTTGAGCGGTTTAATAATAGGTTAGGGGCTAGAGAACTATAGGAATTCCCTACATAGAAAGGTGAGTGGCATGATACCGAATCAACAACGCAAACGTGCAGCTGTCATTGGCGCAGGTCCAGGTGGGCTTGCAGCAGCGATGCTATTGTCCGGTCAGGGATACGAAGTAGATGTGTATGAGAAACAGCCAGTCATCGGGGGACGTTCTGCCAGACTGGAGCTGGGCGAATATCGATTCGACCGGGGTGCAACGTTTTTGATGATGCCACAGCTGATCGAAGAGATGTTCGATGTGGTGGGACGCAAATTATCCGATTATGTGGATATGAAAGAGCTAACCCCGCTGTACGCACTGAACTTTGGTGACAAGGTGTTCAAGCCTTCTCGTAATCGAGAAGATACAGCTGCACAGATTAAGCAATTGTTTCCGGGCAATGAAGACAATTACCTTCGGTTCATGCAAGAAGAAGAAGTGAAATTTGGCAAAGTCATGCCTTTGCTCCGTCGTCCTTTTGGCAAGCTGACTGACTATTTGCGCAAGGACGCGGTAACAGCTCTGCCCAAGCTTGATGTCCACAATACGGTATATGGAATCTTGTCCCGCTATTTTACAGATGAGCGTCTACGCTGGGCATTTACATTCCAATCCAAATATCTCGGCATGTCTGCCTGGGATTGTCCGGGCACCTTTACCATACTATCGTTCATTGAGCATCACTACGGATTGTTCCACCCCATCGGCGGTGTGAATCGGATCTTCCAAGCCATGGCTGATGTCGTGGAAGAACACGGAGGACGCATACATACTTCCACTCCAGTGAAACAGGTCATCGTTCGCAATGGTCGTGCAGAAGGTGTCTTGCTTGAGAGCGGTGAACGCATCGAAGCGGACCATGTGGTTGTGAACGCCGACTTCGCACATGCGGTGAATCATCTGTTCGAACCGGGTGTGCTTAAGAAATATACTCCGGAGAAAATGAAACGCAAAAAGTACTCCTGCTCGACAGCAATGTTGTATCTGGGCGTGGATGGTGAAGTGGACCTGCCGCATCACTCAATCTATTTTCCCGAGGACTACCGGTTGAACGTCGACGAGATTACGAAGCACAAAATGCTGTCTGCCGATCCATCTCTATATATTCATAACCCTTCCAGACTCGATTCGACGCTGGCACCGGAAGGAAAATCTGCATTATATGTTCTTATGCCTACGCCTAACCTTACCGCAGACATCGATTGGGAGGCAGAACGTGAGAATGTGCAGGAGGCCATGATGAAACGTATGGAAGGCATTCCTGAGCTGGCCGACATTCGCAGCCGCATTGAAGAATGCATGTTGTTCACTCCACTCGATTGGGAAAATGAACTGGATGTGTACCGCGGAGCAACGTTTAACATGGCGCATAACCTGGGTCAGATGATGTATCTGCGTCCCCATAACCAGTTTGAAGAGTTGAAAAGTGTATGGCTGGTAGGCGGAGGGACACATCCAGGCAGCGGGTTGCCAACGATCTTCGAATCGGCACGGATCAGTGTCAGATTGATCCAGGAAGAGGACGCGCGCACACGCTCTAAACCATCCTCTTATGTGAAGACGGTGGAAGCCGGGGGGCATTCATGAAGCGGGCCGCTATTGTAGGTGCAGGGATTGGCGGACTCACTTCGGCACTATTGTTGAACCGTCAAGGGTGGGATGTCACCGTGTATGAACGGGGTTCCCGCGTTGGCGGACGCATTGGATATGAGCAGGACGGGGAGTACAGGATCGATCAGGGTCCGACCATTGTACTTCTGCCTGAGATGTTACTTGGTATCTTGGAGGAGGCAGGCGTAGATCGATCGAAGATTGAGCTACTTCGCTGTGATCCGCTATATAGAGTGCATTACCATAGTGGTCGTGTCATGACCAAGATGACGTCACGTGAGGAGCAGACGGCGGAGATTGAACGTTTGTTCCCGGGAGAGAGCCGGGGATTCACACGGTTCATGAAAGATATGGACACGTTGTTTCCGGCAGGACGGGCAGCTTTTCTGGAAAGGGCTTTTCCACGCAAAAGGGATTTCTTCACACCTTCTCTCATGTCACTCATGGGCAGATTGCGTGCCCACAAAAGTGTCCGCAAAGCGGTAGGCGATTATTTTCAACATGAAGAATTGCTTGATGCGTACTCTCTGCAAAGTCTATACATCGGTGGATCACCGTTTGGGACGCCAGGTATCTATTCTCTTTTGCCTTACGCTGAGCATGAATATGGCATCTGGATGGTCAAAGGCGGATATGCAGCATTACCGGCTATTCTGGAACAGGAACTGATATCGCGTGGTGGACGTGTCGTGCTAAATTCGGAAGTTACAGGGCTCACCATTATAAATGGTGTGTGTGAAGGTATAGAAACGGCAGCAGGCGCAGAAAATGTGGATGCAGTTATCTACAATGGCGATTTCCCCCATCTTTCGGGTTTGCTTGGTCAGTCCCCAGAGGTGGCGCGGAAAAGAAAGCCGTATCGTCCCTCTTCAGGATGTGTATTGCTCTACGTTGGCGTGGACAAAACCTGGGAAGATGCTACGACACACCAGTTCTTCCTGCCACCGAGTCTAGAAGGTAGTTTACAGGAAGTCTTCAATCAGCGACGCATTCCGGCAAAGTCCTCATTTTACGTATTTAATCCGGTCGCATTGGATGAAACTGCAGCGCCTCAAGGACAGAGTGTATTGTATTTCCTCATTCCCGTACCCGATGCCGAAGGTGTCGACTGGGATCAGGAGAGCGAAGCATTGGCAGAACGTGTACTGGAAGAAGCGGAACAACGGGGATTCCCGGGACTTCGTGCAGCGATCAAGTGGAAAAAGGTGCGTACACCCGCTGACGCAGAGCGAGACGGGCTCTATGGGGGCGGAAGCTTCGGCATTGCGCCAGTGTTGTTCCAGTCCGGTGTATACCGACCACAACCCAAACCATTTCCCAATATACAGGGATTATATGCCGCAGGAGCATCTGTACATCCTGGAGGCGGAGTGCCGATTGTGATGCAAAGTGCACGTATGGCCGTCAATCAACTCATGAAGGAGATGGGAACATGAATGAAGCGATTTTGAGCAGGTGTGAAGAGTTGATGCAAAAGGGTTCTTCCTCTTTTTATCAGGCCTTTAGAGGGCTGCCTAGTCCACGTCGGGAAGCGGTATATGTCATTTATGCCTTCTGCCGCATGATTGATGACAGTGTAGATGAGCCGGAGCATTCGCCATATACGATTCACGAAATCCATGATCTGTTTGATCAGTTGGATGACGCGGAAGGACATTTTATCTGGCCAGCACTGAGATGGTTGTTCAGCAGTTTCCCTCATCTGGATAAGGGGCCATTCTTCCGTCAGATGGAAGGGCAGCTCACGGATCTTAAAGTAACGCATTATACAACAATGCAGGAACTGGAGCATTATTGTTATCTGGTAGCCGGAACCGTAGGTGAGATGTTGTTACCTGTATTGCGGGATGATAACGGTGCGGAAGTAGCCATGAACGGGATTGCTTTGGGTAAAGGAATGCAGATCGTCAATATTATTCGGGATGTTGGTGAAGATCGGGCCAGAGTGCGCCGGTATGTTCCGCTGGAGATCATGGAGAAGCATGGTTACACCGAGCAGGACTTCGAAGACGGGATCGTGGACGAACGCTTTATTGCCATTGTTCACGAATTAAAAGCGGCAGCATTGAACTGGTTCCGTATTGGCATGGATCGTCTGGATACGTATCCAACGGAAAGTGCGTTTTCGATCGAGCTGGCAGCAGCCTTTTACTCCACTATTCTACACGCGGTTGAACGCAACGACTATGACGTATATACCAAGCGGGCCTATGTTAGCGATGAATTGAAACTGGAGATGCTGGGTGCGATTGTGAAACGTTACCCGATGCTGGCCTTCCAAGCTTCCCGAACGGCGGTATCCTGATGGTCCAGTGGCTTTACTGGGCGTGGTATGTCATTGGAGCCATCTTGATGCTGACGATCGGCGTGCCTGACGTATTATCCTTTTCGAATGGTTTATTTCTAATCTTCTACGCGTTGTATGTGCTGGATCTGATCTACCAAGGGCGTAATCGGACAGGTCTGTCCGACCAGTCAGTCATCTGGCTGAAACCCGGACTCTGGATAGCGTCTGTGATCATCTGGCTGGGAGGCATGGGCGTGGAGTGGGTAGGGGTTCATACCCACTGGCCTTTTGGTGAGTATGCCTACTCTGACTTCTTCGGGATTCATCTGTTCAGTGTGCCAGTTACGCTGGGTTTCGCATGGATCGCAGTGGTGGGTAACTCGGCGCTGTTAAGTGGTGGCGGTTCAACCTGGACTGGCAAACTGCTTCGAGCAGTGAAGACCGGGTTCTGGGCAATTGTCCTCGATCTGGTACTCGACCCTGTTGCACATGCGAGAGGATTCTGGGAATGGCAGGCTCCAGGTGGTTTCTACGGTGTTCCGTGGACCAATTACATAAGCTGGTTTATCATGGGCGCATTCCTATCCCTTTTCCTTCCGGCCATGCCCAATGACCGTAGCTCATTGCTGCGTGCCAAATGGTTGTATCAGCTGTTTATTCTTCTGTTCGGCCTACTTGCTCTCAAGGAAGGGATTACAGGCAGCTTTATCATCGCCATTGCTGGTGTGCTTCTTGCCGAAGGGAGCTGGCTCTATGATTCGCGCCGTAAAATCAAAACCGTTTAATCAGATTTTTTCCTTATACAATCACTATTATCTGCTGCGTCGGCGCTTCCGCTCCTTCACTCTATCGGGGTCACTCGACCCGCAGGTGGATATCCGGGACAACTCCCCGATTGATTCCACTCGCCCGGTGATCTACTTCATGAACCACAGCTCCTGGTGGGATGGTCTGCTGCTTTATCATGCGGCCAGGCAGACATCGCGAGGAGATCATTATGTGATGATGGAGGAGCAGCAGCTTCAGCAATATGCTTTTTTTCGTAAATTGGGTGCATATTCGATTAATAAGGAGAGTGCGTCCGGTATTCGGACCTCTCTACAGTACACCAGTGAGCTGTTGAATTCGGGCAAAAGGGTCTGGATTTTTCCACAAGGAGAAATTCTGCATCAGGAGGCCAGACCGATTCAGTTCCGTCCAGGCATCGGATTGCTGCTTCGACGCTCCCCGAATGCCATCGCCGTACCGGTAACCTTGTGCCATGGGATGGTCCAGCATGATTTACCGGAAATATCGATGTGGGCGGGCTCTCCTGTGGTAGAAGACTGGAAGATGTGGAAGAGTGAAGAGATTGCCTCCAGACTCGGCAGTTTGTTGGAAAAGCAACTAGACGATCATAGATCAGAGCTTATACGGATGGGGCAGGGAAGTTTGCCAGATGCGCTTCCGCTGATTCGTCATGTACGTTCGACAAGTGAAAAATACGATGCGGCACGAAAGCGGGTGAACCGTTAGGATGAATGCATCTGAAATATTCTGGATTGTGCTTACCTGCATACTGGGCATACAGTTGCTGTTCGCTCTATGGAATGTCTCCTGTCTGCCCAAAGTGCGTTCATTTCGAGCAGACCAAATACAACCGCCCGATCTGTTGGTCTCGGTGCTGATTCCAGCCAGAAATGAAAGACTACATATCGAAGGATGTCTGGAAAGTGTGCTCGCGAGCGATACGTCGGGATTCCGGATGGAAGTATTGGTGCTGGATGATCGCTCTGAAGATGAGACAGCGGCCATGGTACAAGCGATTGCGGATCGCGATGCACGTGTGCGTCTGCTGCATGGCGTCGATCTTCCCGAAGGCTGGATGGGGAAATCCCATGCGTGTCACAGGCTGGTTCAGGAGGCCGAGGGAGAATGGTTTATGTTTGTGGATGCGGATGTGCGTCTGGAGCCAAGTGCCATTCGGCAGACTCTGGCAGCAGGGTGTGAGCAGAGCGGGGGGCTGGTAACCGGTTTTCCGTATCAGGTAACGAAGACGTGGATGGAGAAGCTTGTCGTGCCGATGATGGTCTTCACCATCATCAGTCATCTGCCCATTTTCATGATACGCAGATCATCCAGTCCGATGTTTGTGGCCGCTACGGGGGCTTTTTTGCTGATTCATCGCTCCAGTTACGAAGCATCCGGCGGTCATGCTGCCATTCAGGCGCATCTGGTGGATGACATGAGTCTTGCCAAAGCAGTCAAGCGTGCGGGTCATCCGGTGATGCTGACAGACGTGCATGACGTAACGAATACCCGCATGTATCAGAACGGGGCAGAAGTATGGAACGGATATAAGAAGAATATGTACGAAGGTATGGGACGCAAAGACGTACTGCTGCTTGGCACGATGATGATCTATACACTGATGTATATTGTGCCTCCGCTGGGCTTGATTATTGGACTCATGACGGGCAGTTCGATGTTCATTCTGTATGGATTGATAGGAACTTTATTAGGTATGGCTGTGAAAAGAGTAGCGGATCATGCTGGCGGACAACCCTGGTGGCTCGCCCTTCTGCAACCGGTCAGCATGGCCTGTGTCATTGCCATCGGACTCGCTTCCTGGCAGGCAGGTCGCTCCGGCAAGGGGTATGTATGGAAAGGTAGGCGGTACAGTTGAGAGGTAACGTCATTATTATCGGTGCAGGATTTGGAGGTCTGTCGTGTGCGATAAGACTGGCTTCACAAGGTGTGCAGGTGACCATTCTGGAACGGCAACAACACGTAGGTGGCAAGCTGCAACAGATTGAGTGGGACGGGTATCATTTTGACCGGGGACCGAGCACGATCACGATGCCATCCACCTTTCGTTCAGTGTTTGATCACGCGGGTGTAGCGATGGAAGACTACGTACAGCTATATGAGATAGAACCGCGCACGCGTAATATATTCGCAGATGGCACAGTGGTAGATTTGTCAGGCAACCGTGGGTGGATGAAGGAGCAGATCGCAGCGTACAGTCCGGAGGATGCAGCTCGTTATGATGCGTTTATGGATGAGTCTGCTGCACTGTATGCGGAAGCCAATCGTCATTTTCTCGGTAAGTTGCTGCTGTCTCCTTCTGACAAATACAATCTTCAGATGCTGCGCAGCCTGCTCCGCGTGCGGCCAACGGTGAAGCTGGATAAGTTGCTGCGTTCGTATTTCCAGCATCCACATACGCTCGCTATGTTCGGACGGTACGCGACCTATGTGGGATCATCGCCGTATCAGTCGCCTTCCATCTTTGCCATGATGGGTCATGTGGAAGCAGAGGTGGGCATCTACGGGGTCAAAGGTGGAACCTATCAACTGATCGAAGGCATGACTCGCCTGGCACAGGAAAAAGGTGTACAAATCATGACCGGCATAGAGGTCCGGCAGATTGTTGTCCGGAATGGCAAAGTGGCAGGCGTGGATACGGATCAAGGCTTCCGGGAAGCCGATCAGGTGGTTGCCAATGGCGATGTGCTTAGTGTGAATCGACTGCTGCTCGCACCGGAACATCGGAAAGAGATGAGCGATGCCCGCATACGGAAGTATGAGCCATCCATTTCGGGATTTGTGACGCTGGCAGGTGTGCGAAGACAATATGATGCACTGCTGCACCATACGGTCTTCTTCCCGGAACGGTATGAACCGGAGTTCGACCATATTTTCCGTGACCGTAAAATGCCCGAAGATCCGACGATCTACATCTGTTACTCCGGTTATTCGGAAGCAGGTATGGCTCCGGCGGGAGCAAGTAACCTGTTCATTCTGGTCAATGCCCCCTATTTGTCGGATTCATGGAATTGGGAGGAACAAAGGGAACGTTACGGGGCGTTTGTGCTGGAACAGTTGGCATCGCGGGGAATCACCGGGTTGAACCAATCTGATGTGCTGATCCGGTACACGCCGCGAGATATCGAACGGGATACTTTGGCGCATCAAGGATCGATCTACGGCATCTCGTCCAACTCGGTGAAGCAGACCTTCATGCGACCAGGCAACCGAAGCAAAGATGTACAAGGACTCTGGTACGTTGGCGGAACCACGCATCCAGGCGGCGGAACCCCGATTGTGACGTTGTCCGGACAGCTTGTTGGTGAGCAGTTAGCATCAGAAATCTTGAAATAAGATCGTTGTGCAGGATGATGGAGTGAAATGTGTTGTGTTAATCAATATGCGTGTGCATCGTCTGTGCTAACCAGCTTTGAAGGTGCGACGGATGATCCGTGCTTTTGAGTAGGCATGAATAGCGGTGCCCTGAGGATCAAGTGAGACATGTGGTAGCAGGGCATCCTTTCAATAGGTGGATTGGAACGTTATACTGGATAGAGTTAAGTGGTAATGCTAATAGGATTAATGTTTTTGTCTTTTGCAAAAGACTTATATACATAAAAGCTAGGAACAGGCAGGTTATCCTGTCGATCCGCACGATTCTCACATAGGAGGTCTCATCATGAATGAACAAGAGCGAGCCGGCGAACGGCTGCTTCCCGAAGTGGCTACGGGAGAACGGAAGCTGGAACACGTGCGCCTCTGTCTTGAGGAGAATGTGGCAGGAGAAGGGGTAACCAGCGGCATGGAGCGGTATGCGTTTCGTCATCACCCACTGCCGGAACTGGATTTTGAAGAGGTGCATCTGGAGACTTCGTTTATTGGCAAAAAAGTGCGCACACCCTTGCTCATCAGTTCGATGACGGGTGGAAGCAAAACAACAGGCGCCATCAATGAGCGCCTCGCCCGAGTAGCGAACGCCAGAGGTTGGGCGCTCGGCGTAGGTTCGATCCGGGCTGCCGTGGAACAGCCGGAACTGGCGAGTACCTTCGATGTGCGGCGCTGGGCACCGGACATCCCGGTCATTGCCAACCTGGGTGCAGTGCAGTTGAACTATGGCTTCACCACGGCTGACTTCCAGCGCGCCGTAGATATTGCGGGTGCGGACATGCTCGTGCTTCACTTGAACACGTTGCAGGAAGTCTTCCAGCCGGAAGGCAATACTAACTTCAGCGGATTATTTCAACGGATTGAGAACTTGTGTCGTGAGCTAGACGTACCTGTTGGCGTGAAAGAAGTAGGTTTTGGCATCGATGGCGTGACGGCGAAAGCCTTGTATGAAGCGGGTGTGTCGTTCATCGATGTAGCCGGCGCTGGAGGTACAAGCTGGGTGCAGGTGGAGAAGTACCGCAACAATAACCCGGTACGCCGAGCGGCAGCTGAAGCTTTTGCCGACTGGGGCATTCCCACAGCGGAGTGTATTCAGGAAGTACGTGCGCTGAATCCTGTCAGAGCCCTGATTGGCAGTGGTGGATTGTATACGGGCGTGGATGCGGCTAAAGCCCTCGCACTCGGCGCGGATCTCGCTGGCTTCGGCCGATCTCTACTCGAATCCGCAGTAGCTTCCGATGATGCGCTGAATGAGCGTTTGGAACAGGTCGAATTCGAGCTGCGTACCGTGATGTTTGGTATTGGTGCAGGGCGAATTGAGGATTTGAAGCAGACGGAGCGTCTGGTGAAACGGCGTTAGGCCGAGGGTGAAAATGAAGGTGATATAAGCTTCAACAAAAATAGTGTAGAGGATACTTCATTAAGAAATATCCTCTACACTATTTATTATATTAAAATTGTCGGGCACTGATATTCACATCCATTTTATGCCCTGTTGAACTATAGATATATACTTTGACGTTTGTTGTGCCTATGACACCTATTCTTGTTGTTTTTTGAGTCCCTTTTTTGATTGGAATATCAATTGGGGAGAGACTACCCACGGTAATTTTGGCATAAACAGTATCCGTACTAGTATTGTTAATCCAAAGATTAGAAGTCTCTCCATTGTCAGGATCCAATGTGAAGGATTTTTCGTATGCATTGTAACTGCTGTAATTGAATGGTCTGATAAGCTGTATTTCCATTGGAGTAACAATCGGATCCTCAGTGTTCTCCACAGTGATTGGAGAGGTGGTAAGAGCATCTTGCACTCTATCCTCTAATTCAGTAGCACTAGCTGGATGTGCAGAAAGTAATATAGATAGAGCTAACCCTGCACCTAAAATTACGTTAAATATCAATCTGATTTCCTCCTCTCTAAATTATTACATACATTCTTCTTTCACGGTGACATTCTCATTGGTTACAGTAACGTACGAATTGCCGGATAAGTATTCCGTATAACCGCATACCACCTCGTTATATGTTTTTCCACGACTGTCCGTAAACGTAAGGTAAACAGACGATTCTCCTGAAACTTGCAGCTGCGGGAAGAATTTTAGATTCTCACCGCTGGGGATATTCTCCTCCAACAAATGTAGGGAGCCACTCTCATTGGTGTTTAACGAGCTGTCGCCTTGGGCCAGGCTAGCCTGAATATTGGTGAGGTCATAGTCAGACTGATTGTGGATCGTGATCCTCAGGTGGCGAAAGGGATCGATTGCATTCAGAAAGCTTCTAAAAGCGACGATGCCGATCACGATTATGATTACGATAGCGGATAAGATAATCATTTTCTTTTTGGAGAATCGGCGACGTGTGTTCAATATGATCCACTCCTTTCCTTCATTAGGTATAAACGATGGGAAGAGATCAAAAGTTTTGATTAAAATGGAAATATGAAAATTGAAAACTGAATCGTCAGAATAACTTCATGCGCTAAGCGGGAGAACAGGATACAATACGATATAGTAGTACATAGAAGAGTGAACAGTGATCTTACATAGAACACTCAAATGAGGAGGGAAAGAACATGGAACTATCCCCAATGAATCAGGAAGATTATGCGAGTTTTTGCATTCGCTCCATTAAGGATTTTGCAGAAGAAAAAGTAGAAGCAGGTACCTGGGCGGAGGAAGAGGCGCAGCAACTGGCCGAGGAATCTTATGAACGTTATCTTCCAGAAGGTTTGAACACACCTGGAGCGTATCTTTACAATCTGGTGCATCCTGCGGACGGCAATGTGGGGTATATCTGGTTTAACATCACGGATAATCGCCGTGGGAAGGATGCTTTTTTGCTCGACATTGTGGTTGAAGAAGCACACCGTGGTAAGGGATACGGAACAGAGACAATGCAGGCGCTCGAACAGACGGCCTTGATTCTTGGCGTGGATCGCATTGGTTTGCATGTGTTTGGACATAATGTGCGGGCGAGCAGCCTGTATCGCAAGATGGGATATGAGGTAACGGATCTAACCATGTACAAGGAAATCAAAGGGTAAACCTAATAGCGGATAATCTAGGCTAAACTTAAGATCTGCGAAAAACGAATTATCCGCAGTAACCGAGGATTTCGGGAAGCGTATGGGACTCTAGTCGAATTGGCGAAGTTCCTTGATGCCTTGAGGTTTGTCATATATAATGTATAGGATTATCCATACCGAACAAGTAATCAATGAGGAGTTGTCATATACATGGCTTTGAAAGCTGGAATTGTAGGGCTTCCGAACGTCGGAAAATCTACGTTGTTTAATGCAATTACACAAGCAGGTGCCGAATCGGCAAACTATCCGTTCTGTACGATTGACCCTAACGTGGGGATCGTTGAAGTACCCGATGAGCGTTTGGACAAACTGACAGAACTCGTTGTACCTAAGAAAACCGTACCAACGGCGTTTGAGTTTGTAGATATCGCAGGTTTGGTTCGCGGTGCGAGCAAAGGCGAAGGTCTGGGTAACAAGTTCCTTGCCCACATTCGTGAAGTAGATGCAATTGTACACGTGGTACGTTGCTTTGTAGATGAGAACATCACACACGTCGATGGTAAAATTGATCCGGTGAGCGACATCCAGACGATCAATCTGGAGCTGATCCTGGCCGATATCGAGAGTGTTGAGAAGAAAATCGATCGCTCCAAGAAAAACATGAAGGGCGGCAACAAGTCTGCCTCTCAAGAAGTAGAAGTGTTGGAGAGAGTGAAGGCTGTTCTGTACGATGATAAGCCGGCACGCAGCATGGAACTTACGGATGACGAGCTTCTGATCATACGTGATCTGCACTTGCTTACCCTGAAGCCTGTTCTGTACGCAGCCAATGTAGCTGAGGACGAAATCGGCGACGTGGCGAACAATGCATACGTACAAAAAGTAAGAGAATTCGCAGCAGCTGAAAACGCAGAAGTGGTGCCAATTAGCGCGAAGGTGGAAGAAGAAATTTCTGAGCTGGAAGGCGAAGATAAACAAATGTTCCTGGAAGAACTCGGTATAGAGGATTCCGGTCTGAACCTGTTGATCAAAGCGGCTTACAAATTGCTCGGTCTGTACACATACTTCACAGCAGGCGTACAGGAAGTTCGTGCATGGACGATCCGTAAAGGAACGAAAGCACCAGGCGCAGCGGGTGTCATTCACACCGACTTCGAACGCGGATTCATCCGTGCAGAAGTTGTTTCCTACGACGATCTGGTTGCAGCGGGTTCCATGAACGGTGCCAAAGAGCGCGGACAACTTCGTCTTGAAGGTAAAGAGTACGTTGTAAATGACGGCGACGTTATGCACTTCCGTTTCAACGTATAAGTTGTCATACCTTGATATGTAGATTCAATAACCAAAACCCTACGATCTTCTCGTGAAGATGGTAGGGTTTTTAGTATCGATGTATGGGGTCACTTCAATCGTGATGCACTTATGTACTCTTCAGTTCATATGAGGTTTGCTTAGTTCCCAACAATAGTCTTGAAAGAATAGTGTTCTTTATTTATATCAAACGAATCCGCAAGCATTCTTTCGCCATTTCTAGCTTGATTAAGAAGATCGGGGTCTAACTCAGCTAACAGCAATTCAACGTTGTCTTGCGACGCATCAATTATATTATCACCTAAAGGGTTCCATACACCGCTATGTCCACACGTATCCCAAACTCCGGTTTTTCCAACGTGATTACACATCGCCGTAAATATCGTATTATCCAGAGCACGTGCAGGGAACCATACTCGTGACTCTTTATACCCCATTCCTTTACTAAAAAGAGAGCTACCCATATATAAATGACAGCCATGTTGTGCTAAACGACGAGAATGTTCAGGGAAACCTGCGTCATAACAGATGGCCAGCCCAATGTTCCAGCCCTTTAATTTGATGATGACCTGCTCATTATTGGTTGAAAACATTTCCTTCTCCGTTTGAAACAAATGAGACTTGTCATAAACGCCTACTTCGTTTCCATTGGAATCTATTATAATTGAAGAGATGAACACATCCTCGCCTCTTCTTACAGGGGTCCCGATGATTGACCAAATGCCGTACTTTTTGCATGCTTGACGCAACTTTTCAATCCTCGCATCATTAATGGAGAGTGTATATTCAGTTAAATTGGATTCTACGATTTCTGGCACATATCCCGTCAGATATTTTTCTGGAAACATAATAATATCGGCATGCTCTATTCCAGCTTCTTCAATCATTTCATAAGCCCTATTAACGTTTTCTTCAATATTTCCGTCGATCGAAGAACACTGTGCTAAAGCAATCTTTAATTTTTCTGTTGGAAAAGCATCTGATGTTAAGTTCATATCATTCATTCCCTCCTAAAATAAAATATCAAAACCATGAATTATAGAATCCCTTGTATATATTTTACAACATCAGAAAGAAACGTGAATGATCTGTTTGTTACAATCATTTCCGGTAGGCTAATTCATGAGTAGGATGGTCGCGAGTGAAGGGTGAGAAAGTTGCATTATAAAAATTAGTTCATCCGCCTGCGGAACAGTTACTATTCAGAACCATAAGAATATGCTATAATTAAGAGTCGTATACCACGTTGAATTTCGCGCTCGAACGGATGAGCTGAAGCGGGCTTCACACAGGGTACACGATTTCTTGATATCACTTTAAAAGTAAAGGATTTGATGACGTTGTAGCGATGTTATACGTCGATCATACATGAATGTGAATACATGCTGCGGTCAGGGGATTCGGTGAGAATCCTGTGCGTTGTGGAATATAGATTATAGATGATAAGAACAATGAAACCGAAATAATTATTGTAAACGATATTTGCATGGACAAAATAATGCGTGAGGTGACTATACATGTTGGATAAATTACAGGCGTTAGCCGACCGTTATGACAAGTTAAGTGAGTTGCTGTGTGACCCGGATGTTGCAAGTGACAACAAAAAGCTGCGGGAATATTCCAAAGAACAATCCGATCTGCAACCGACTTATGAAGCGTACAATGAGTACAAACAGGTAAGTGAGGATCTTGAGGCTGCTAAAGAAATGCAGGGCGAAAAACTGGACGATGAGATGCGCGAAATGGTCAAAATGGAAATTGACGAACTGAGCACTCGCCAGAAAGAGCTGGACGAATTGATTCGTGTACTCATGTTGCCGAAAGATCCGAATGACGACAAGAACGTTATTGTTGAGATTCGCGGAGCAGCTGGTGGAGATGAAGCAGCGTTGTTTGCAGCAGATCTGTACCGTATGTACACACGTTATGCAGATGCACAAGGCTGGCGTGTAGAGCTGATGGACGTGAACACAAATGATCTCGGTGGATTCAAAGAGGTTGTTTTCCTGATCAACGGACGCGGCGCGTACAGCAAAATGAAATACGAAAGCGGCGCACACCGTGTGCAGCGTATTCCAACAACGGAGTCTGGCGGACGTATTCATACGTCAACTTCAACGGTTGCGGTTATGCCTGAAGCCGAAGATTTTGATATCGAAATTCATGATAAAGACATCCGTGTTGATACGTTCTGTTCCAGTGGCGCCGGTGGACAATCGGTTAATACCACGAAATCCGCAGTACGGGTAACGCACGTTCCAACGGGAATTGTGGCGACATGTCAGGATGGAAAATCACAGAACTCCAACAAGGAAAAAGCGTTGCAGGTTCTGCGTACACGTATCTTCGATATGAAACGTATGGAAGAGGAAGCGAAGATCTCCGTTGAGCGGAAGAGTAAAGTCGGAACGGGCGACCGCAGTGAGCGGATTCGTACGTACAACTTCCCGCAAAGCCGTGTGACGGATCACCGTATCGGTCTGACGATGCACAAGCTGGATCAGATCATGAACGGGGAGATTGAAGATATCTTGTCTGCACTGACGATTGCTCAGCAGACCGAGTTGATGGATAGAGGAGAATAATCTGTGACCCGCGCGCAGTTTGTCATGACGCCGGAACAGAGCTGTCGGGAAGCCTTCGTGGAGGCTTCCTCTTTTTTGGAGAAGTGCGGCGTGTACGAGCCGCAAAACAATGCTCGGCTGCTGCTGGAACATGTACTCGGCGTCTATGGCGCCGCGTACTACATGATGCAGCCGGAGCCTTTTCCCAGCGAGCATCGCAGCCGCTGGGAGGACGCCGTCACGCGTAAGGCTGCGGGTGAGCCGGCGCAATACATTATCGGCAGCCAGGAATTCTATGGGCTGCCGTTCGAGGTCACGCCGGCCGTGCTAATTCCGCGGCCGGAGACCGAGCTGTTGGTCGAGGCTGTGCTGCGCGAAGCCGACCGCGTGTTTCCTGACGGCGCTCCGCTCGCCGTCGATATTGGCACGGGCAGTGGTGCCATCGCGGTGACGATGGCTTCACTACGCCCGCGCTGGCAGGTAGGTGCCGGGGATCTCTCGGCGGCTGCCCTGCAAGTGGCCGCGAGGAACGCGGCCGCGAACGGCGTACAGATCGACTTCCGTGAAGGCGATCTGCTGGCCCCGTTCGCCGGGGCTCGGGTGGACATCCTGGTGTCCAACCCGCCTTACATCCCGGCGGCAGATATCGCCGGGTTACAGCAAGAGGTGCGCGATCATGAGCCGCGCATGGCATTGGACGGCGGTCCGGATGGGCTTGCACCGTACCGTATCATGCTGGAGCAACTGGCGCTGCTGCCTGCGCCGCCGCAGATCATTGGTTTTGAACTTGGCCAGGGGCAGGCTCGCGACATCGCAGCTTTGCTTGAATCGGCGGGACATTGGCCGGAAATTATCATTGTACCGGACCTTGCCGGAATCGAGCGGCATGTCCTGGGTGTTCGTACTTCGGAACAGGTGACGAAAATGTAAGGTTCCGCGGGTTTTCTTTTTGCCGTGAAATCCTCTACAATGAGATATACCGAAGATTTCTGAATGCTTGGGGGAACATAATTACATGCTACACAAATTTAAAAAGATAGACTATTCTATTGTCTTTATACTCGTTATTCTGATGGGTATCAGTATTTTGTCGATTTACAGTACAACGTTTGGTCGTCCAAAGCTGGAGGGACTCCCGAAAAGCGCAGTGATCTTTTATATTTTGGGGTTCGTGGTCTTTTTTGGGATGTCGATGATCAACTATAAATTCATAATCAAAAATTATTTATATATCTATGGCGTGGGTATGCTCCTCCTCATATTCGTTATGTTCTTTGGTAAGGAGTATTACGGGGCAAAAGGTTGGCTGTCCATCTTCGGGGTCAGTTTGCAGCCTGCTGAATTGTTCAAGTTATGCCTGATTGTGTTTTTATCGGCCTTTTTGGCCCGAAAGAAGAATCGCCCGCTCTATTTTGGGCGTGATGTTATTCCGATTTCTCTCTGTGTTCTGCCTCCGTTATTACTTGTATTGCTACAAAATGACTTGGGAAATGCGTTAAGCTATGTAGTCATTCTTGTGGGTCTACTATGGATTGGTAACATTAAATTTACGCATGCCCTCATTGGCTTTATGATCGCAGTGGCTGCTTTTATCGGTGGTACACAGGCGTATATTCATTACCATGATGAGATTGTTAAATTTCTGAATGACATTGGACGTTCGCACTGGGCGGATCGTTTTGACCCTTGGCTCGTACCAGAGCTGACCTCAAGAGATGTGCTCTGGCAGACGTATAATGCGAAGCTTGCGATTGGTTCTGGCGGTATCACGGGCAAAGGGTATATGGAAGGCACGACGATTCAGTCAAATCGGGTGCCGCTGGCCTATGCTGACTCCATCTTCGTACAGATTGGGGAGGAATTCGGCTTCATCGGTGCCTCGGTGTTGCTTCTCCTGTACTTTATCCTGATTCACAGGCTGGTGCTGATTGCACTGGAATGTAAGGATCGCGCGGGGCCTTATCTAATTGTAGGTATTATAGCGATGTTGCTTTACCAAATCTTTGTCAATATTGGTCCGTTCATTGGTCTGATGCCATTGACAGGGATTACCTTACCGTTCATAAGTTCGGGTGGTACCTCCATTATGATCAACATGATCAGTATGGGGATTGTGATGAGTATCAAGGTTCACACGGAAGAAAACGAGGATATTCTCGGCTCTGCGGAACAACCAAGTATTACAGATTTGGTCATGAAATTGCTAAGACGCAAGCCATCCCAGCAAGAGCAATAAATCTCTCGAATTAAACCGTGAAATAACACGTCAGGTATTCGCATATGAGTCCGTTAACTATAAAACCCTGGAACAGATCAGCCTAATTTACATTGGGATGGATGTTGCAGGGTTTTTATTGTTTTAAGGTGTAATTCAAGCCCATTGAATAGTTCACTTTTAACCTGAAGCGATCCAGATTTCCATTTCATTATCCAATTATATACAATGGTAATATTGAGTTTAATTGGAAATGATAGAATGTTAGATTTCAGGGGGCTGGACGGAGTCATGTTGAGAATGCTGAAAAAGATGGACGGTGTGATTCTTTTTGTAATGCTGTTGCTCATGATTATAAGTATATTTGCGATTTACAGCGGGACGCAGACGGATTCCAACCTGGCGAATCATCATGTCAAAACGATTTATTTCTATATAGCCGGGTTTATTGCGGTGCTTATGATCGGGCTTGTGAATTACAAGTTATACGTGAAATATGCGTTTTATTTGTATGGGCTGGGAATTATACTACTGATCCTGGCCAATGTCCTAGGCAGTTCGATCAATAATGCCAACGGCTGGCTGAAGCTGAGCGACAATTTTTCTTTTCAACCGGCAGAGCTGTTCAAGATGATTCTGATTCTGTTTCTCGCCCATTTGATCGTGAAGAGACAACGAGGTACGCTGGAGTTCTGGAAAGACATTGTGCCGATTGGCTGCTGGGCGTTTATTCCGTTTGCCCTGGTTATGGCTCAGAATGACTTGGGTAATGCGCTGGGATATGTGGTTATTCTGGCTGCAGTGTTATGGATCGGGAATATGAGACTGAAGCACGCATTGATTGCGCTGGCGATTGTGGGAGTGGCGTTCTTTGGCTTTGTTAAGGCTTACACCTTCTATCATGATGAAGTATTCACTTTTCTTGAAAAGATAAAACGTGAGCATTGGGCGGAACGGATTGACCCATGGCTTGTACCGGAAAAGGCTACCTCCAAGGCTTCTTGGCATACGAAGAATGCAGGTTTAGCTATTGGTTCAGGGGGCATCATCGGCAAAGGGTATTTACAAGGAACATCCGTTCAAAGTGGACGAGTCCCCTATACGTATTCTGATTCCATTTTTGTCGTGATCGCAGAGGAGTTTGGGTTTGTCGGTGCATCCATACTGATTCTGTTGTACTTTATTCTGATCCACCGCATGGTGCTGATTGCTCTGAAATGCAGAGATCGCGCGGGACCTGTCATCATTGTAGGCATTATCGGGATGTTGTTGTATCAGGTGTTCGAGAACGTGGGCGCGTTCCTCGGACTGATGCCGCTCACAGGTATTACCTTGCCGTTCATCAGTTATGGGGGAACCTCTTTGCTTATTAATATGGCTTGTATTGGTGTAGTCATGAGCATTAAGTTGTACGGGCAAGAAGAGGAGGATGAACTTCTGATGGGGGAGCAGCAACCCCGGTTATCGGAACGTTTATGGAATATGCTCAAGAAAGAGAAAAGTGCGGTGTAACTGTTGAATCGGTATAGGTGAAAAGTTAAGCGATGAAGCGTATAACGTGATCGTACTTAGAAATAAAGAGGTTGATTTGCCCTGTAACCAAGTGCAGATCAGCCTTTTTATTATGACTGGTGAGCGAATGTAAATCATAGGATCGATTTAGTAGATTTATTGCAAATGCTAGGTTTACTTCCGATTCTCCGGGGCATACTGATAGACATGAGAGAGTTGCAGCCAACGTGATCAGAGAGCCGAGGGGGAGAGCGGAATGAACAGACGAATCGTAAAGCAAATTGGACTTATTATTGTATGTCTTATGATGATTATCATGATGTGGGAAGGTCAGAAAACGGATGCAGCTGTGGCAGCCGCAGCGATTCCGGAACAATCGATTCGCTTGCGTATTCTAGCAAACTCGGATGCACCGGGAGATCAATTGGTGAAACGCGAGATTCGGGATGCTGTCGTTGCTCAGATGGGCGAGTGGGTAGCCGAGTTGGAGAATCCGCAAAGTCTGGATGAAGCGCGCCAGGTCATTCGTGAGCATTTGTCCGAGATTGAGAATAAAGTCGGGGAAGAGCTGACCAGTCGTGGCTTGCATTATGCATATCAGGTGGAGCTGGGATCTGTTCCGTTCCCGACCAAACTATATGGTGGTACTGTCTATCCTGCTGGCGATTATGAAGCGGTTCGGATCACGCTGGGCGAAGGCAAAGGTCAGAACTGGTGGTGTGTGTTGTTCCCGCCGCTGTGCTTCATTGATGCAGGGACTGGTGATGCCCTGGCGAAACCTTCAACGGTATCGGCTACAGCAGCTGAATCTGGAGATGCAGAGGCAACCGTACAGGGAGATACACCGGAGGCGAGATTCTTTCTGTGGGATATGGCTGTGAAACTGTGGAGTTGGGTGACTAGTTTATTCTCATAACAACGAATTTATACTACAGGTAAGGGCGACTTCGATTCATGAAGCAGCCCTTTTGATATGAAATGGTGGTGAAGTTACATTGAGACCCATATGTGGAGTGAAGTGTGAAGGGCATCCGAGGCGGGACAGGTATGTTATAATTACTTATAGTGAATATGGATATGAACTAACCTACTTGAAACTTAGGAATGATGATATATGAGCAGAGAAAACGAACCTGTGCAACACACCTCTGAGTTGAGGAATAGTAGAGAAGACCGTGAGACGAAAACTCCGGGAGAGCTGGTTACCGAGATGTGGGATGTACGCGTCTTGGTGAGCGCTGAGAATGATCATGGAATGGGTAATATTGAAACGGTGGCTGTGAAAAAGGGGAGCGCCGATCAACAGGCGCTCGCCGACTTGCAGGCTGCCGCAGCCTGCATTCGTCAAGGTCAGACGGTGGCCTTCCCGACCGAGACGGTCTATGGCTTGGGTGCTGATGCGCGTAGCACGGCAGCCGTGGAGGCTGTATTTGTCGCCAAAGGCCGACCTTCTGACAATCCACTGATCGTGCATATTGCGCACCGTGACCAGTTGGACGCTCTGGTCACGAAAGTGAACGAAACAGCCGAAGCGCTGATGGCGGCCTTCTGGCCGGGACCACTGACGCTCGTGTTGCCGGTTAGGCCGGGGGCGGTGTCCCCACGTGTCACCGCCGGTCTGGACACGGTGGCCGTGCGCATGCCGGACCATCCGGTGGCCTTGCAGTTGATCGCGGCGGCGGCGTGCCCTGTGGCTGCGCCAAGCGCCAACCGCTCCGGGCGGCCAAGCCCGACACTCGCGTCTCATGTGCGCGAGGATCTGGATGGCCGCATCGGCGGCATCGTGGACGGCGGCCCCACCGGGGTGGGCGTCGAGTCCACGGTTGTGCAGGTCGGTGACGACGGTACCGTCACCATCCTGCGCCCTGGCGGCATTACGGCGGAACAGCTGTCCGCCGTTGCCGCCCGTGTCGCCACGGACCCCGCGCTACTCGCGGAGGGGTCCGATGGCGTGGGCAGCCCGGCGCCGCGCTCGCCGGGCATGAAGTACACGCACTACGCACCCGCAGGGGCGCTGTGCGTGGTGGAGGGGCCGCCCGCAGCGGTGGCGGCCTGGATCAGCGCCGCCCTCGCAGAGGCGGCGCAGCGCGGAGAGCGCACCGCGGTGCTGGCGTTCGCCGAGCACGCGGAGCAGTACCGCGCCGATGCCGTGTTCTCGCTGGGCGACGCCAGCGAGCTGGAAGAAGCAGCGCGCCGGCTATACGCCGCGCTGCGCAGCTGCGATGAGCAGGGCGCCACATATATTGTGGCTGAAGCCTGCTCACGCGAAGGGCTGGGAGCAGCCGTCATGAATCGGCTGCTCAAGGCTGCGGGGAACCAACTCATACAAGTTGGCAACCAGCAGCCCTCGTAACCTCTCCTGATCATATTTCAGGAGAGTGCTCAACTTTTTTTAAACAACATCAATATACCTATAAAGCCTACATCAAAATCCATAGATCCGTCGCCGTTTACCTTTCATCGGTCATGTTTGAGTCCTTGTCCGCATAACGTGTACAAGAACCTTTACGTGACTTGGGGGTATGGGGATGTGGGATGTGTCTGCCCATGTAGGGCAGTTGGTAACCATTTTGATCATGGCTGTTGCGCTTGGCCTCGATGCGTTCTCGCTCGGAATCGGAATTGGCATGAAGGGTATTCGGCTGCGGGATGTATTGCGGATCAGTACAGTAACAGCGCTGTTTCATATCATCATGCCGCTGATCGGCATGTACATGGGCAAATACGTCAGCTCGCTGCTGGGTGACATTACGACCTATGCGGCAGGTGGATTGCTTATCCTGCTGGGCGGTCATATGATTCTGAATGCATTCCGAGAAGGCGATACGAAGCTGGTGGACCACCGTTCCCTGCTCGGCGTCGTTTTGTTCTCCCTCAGTGTAAGTGTAGATTCGTTTTCTGTGGGTGTTTCACTAGGGATGTTTAGTAGTGATCTGGTATTGACCGTACTTGCTTTCGGCCTGTGTGGCGGGGTGATGTCGGTTATGGGTCTGCTATTAGGTCGCCGGGTGAGCCGGAATCTTGGTGATTACGGCGAAGCCATTGGTGGCGCAATCTTGCTTGCGTTTGGACTTTTGTTTATATTTTAGAATAAAACTTGAGAAATCATATCATTCGCATCATATGTAAAATGGGGAGGCTAACACAATGAAACATATTTTATTCGTATGTACAGGAAATACGTGCCGCAGCCCCATGGCAGAGGGGCTTTTGCGAAAATTGGCATCGGAGCGCGGCATTCAGGTAGAGGTTCGCTCCGCAGGTGTGGCAGCAACGTCGGGTATGCCGATTTCGCGTCATGCTGAAGCGGTTTTGAGAGATCATAACGTTGAAGGTCCACCGCATTCCACACAGCTTAGCTCCAACTTGGTGGGTTGGGCTGATCTGGTTCTTACCTTAACACGCAGTCATAAGCAGCATGTCATGCAGGTATTTCCCGACTCGGTCCACAAAACCTATACATTGAAAGAATATGTGGAGGATGATGAACAGGTATTGAATGATGTTCAGGAATTGGACAGCCTGTTTGCGACGCTGGAGATGAAACGTGCCCTTGGGCAAGAGATCCTGGCATCGGAGCGTGAGCGAGCCATCGAGATCAGACAACGAATTCCAAGTTTCGACATCTCTGATCCGTTTGGTGGCAGCCGTGATGATTACAATATCGCTGCGGCCGAGATTCGGACCGCATTGGACCGGCTTTTGGATAAGCTGGGATAATTCTGATCCTGCGGGGCAGGTTATAAAAACAGGACACATGATGTAAATTAACCGTTGATTTTAGCCGCGGGTTGTTTTATGATGAAGGGGAAAACAGGGATCCGGTGTAACTGGCGACGAAGTGGGCATAACCACGATGGAGCACCGGAACAAACGGCCGGTCGCCTGGGCAAAAGAGCAATTCTGCGTTACCCGCAGACTGCTCTTTTTTTCGTCTTTCATCTGATTATTCGCTATAATAGTACCTGAGATGCCGTGCAAGAATACGAAGGATAACCAAGTTAAAGCGGGCATGATTTTATCGGGAGGCGATGATAGGATGACTATTGAGTTAGATTCGGAACAACCCGGATTGCAGGAACAGACCGCATCCATTCTGCATGAACTGGCGCTTGCCGGACAGCTTGGGCCTGGACAGATCGTTGTGATCGGTACAAGCACAAGTGAAGTTGCAGGCCAGCGGATTGGTACGAGTGGTGCCATTGAGGTGGCGCAGCAGCTTCTTGCGGGTATACGCGAGGTGCAGGAGGAGTTCGGTTTTGACACAGTATTCCAATGTTGTGAGCATCTGAACCGTGCGCTGGTAATGGAACGTTCTGTGCTTACTCGTCTTGGATTGACTGAGGTTGGTGCAGTACCCGTGCCCAAGGCCGGAGGTTCAATGGCATCCGCAGCATATCGTTCGCTGACCGATCCATGCCTGGCCGAACATGTGCAGGCCCATGCGGGACTGGACATTGGGGAGACGATGATTGGAATGCATCTAAGGCATGTAGCCGTACCCTTTCGTACAGCGCTCCGTTATGTTGGAGATGCACGTGTGACCACAGCGTTGACTCGTCCGAAGTTGATTGGCGGCGAACGCGCGGTGTATCGTATGGAAGAACAACCAGATTCGACATTTTGTGACTAACATATTCAACCTACTTCACTATACTTGGGAGGAATTTAATCATGGAACAATTGCGCAAGAATGACCCGGCAGTACTGGAAGCGATGAATCTTGAACTGAAACGTCAACAGAACAACATCGAACTGATTGCATCCGAGAACATCGTAAGTGAAGCAGTAATCGAAGCATTGGGATCTGTTCTGACCAACAAGTATGCTGAAGGATATCCAGGCAAACGTTACTATGGCGGTTGTGAACATGTGGACATCGTTGAAGACATCGCGCGTGATCGTGCAAAAGAATTGTTCGGAGCAGAACACGTGAATGTTCAACCTCACTCCGGCGCACAAGCAAACATGGCAGTATATCTTGCAGCGTTGAAGCCTGGTGATACTGTACTCGGTATGAACCTTGCCCATGGTGGTCACCTCACACACGGTAGCCCGGTTAACGCATCCGGTTTGCTGTACAACTTCGTAGCATACGGCGTACAAGAAGACACATTCCTGATTGATTATGATGAAGTGCGCAAAGCGGCTTTCAAACACCGCCCTCGTCTGATCGTTGCAGGTGCAAGTGCATATCCGCGTACCATTGATTTTGAAAAGCTGGCTTCCATCGCCAATGATGTAGGCGCATTGTTCATGGTGGACATGGCTCATATCGCAGGACTGGTTGCTGCTGGATTGCATCCAAGCCCAGTTCCACATGCGCATTTCGTAACAACAACAACACACAAAACGTTGCGTGGACCTCGTGGTGGTATGATTCTGTGCCGTAAAGCATGGGCAGCAGCAATTGATAAAGCCGTATTCCCTGGTTCCCAAGGTGGACCTCTGATGCACGTGATCGCTTCCAAAGCGGTAGCATTCGGTGAAGCTTTGCAACCATCGTTCAAAACGTATGCAGAGAATGTCGTGAAAAACGCACAGGTTCTGGCTGAAACACTGATCGCTGAAGGATTGAACATCGTATCCGGTGGTACAGATAACCACTTGATGCTGATCGACACACGCAGTGTGAACATCACAGGTAAGGAAGCTGAGCATGTGCTTGATTCCATCGGTATTACCGTGAACAAAAATGCAATCCCATTCGACCCTACAAGCCCGTTTGTAACGAGCGGTATTCGAATTGGTACACCTGCTGCAACTTCACGTGGCATGAACGAAGAAGCGATGGTCGCTATTGGTAAGATCATTGCTAAAACGCTGAAAAATCCAAAAGATACAGCGAAGCTGGATGAAGCTCGTGCAGAAGTGACTGCACTGACAGACCAATTCCCGCTCTATACCGACCTTAAATACTAAAAACTTTGCTCATGCTGTTTGTATTTGAGATGTTCTTAAAATGGGATACAAAAAAACGAAGCAGACAGAATGAGACCGCAGAAGCGAAGCGTTCGCCTTTATCCCCGGATTTTTCCCTTGTTAAAAGGAGAATAAAAAAAATCTGGGGATAACAGCGATCGAAGGATCATTCTGTAGGCGGAGTGCCATTGTATTCATCATTTTCATTTTCTCAACGACATAACAACATGAGCAAAACAGGACCGGATGGATCATTTTCCGGTCCTGTTTTTTATAGGATTCGGTATTCTGTAATGATTGGGTGCCCTTTGATGGTGTAATTCGTTGTTGGTGATGATATAATATACAGGATTTATCGAGCCCATGAATGGTGGCTAGGTATATTTGGAAATGCTGAACATGAAGAACTTACCGGAGGGACAAATTAGATGGGAAAATTAGTAATATGTGATCACCCTTTGATTCAACACAAACTGACGTTTATACGCGACATGCGTACGAATACGAAAGATTTTCGTGAATTGGTGGATGAAGTAGCAACGTTGATGGCTTATGAGATTACAAGAGATGTGGAACTGGAAACGATTGATGTACAGACACCTGTAGCGGCAACACAAGGTAAAGTTATCTCTGGACGTATGCTCGGACTGGTGCCGATTCTGCGTGCAGGACTTGGGATGCTGGATGGCGTTGTGAAATTGTTGCCAGCGGCAAAAGTTGGACATGTTGGTCTGTTCCGTGACCCGGAAACACTGCAACCGGTAGAATACTACACCAAACTGCCTACAGACGTAACAGAGCGTCAATTGATTGTGATTGATCCGATGCTCGCGACTGGCGGTTCGGCCATTGCAGCCATTGACGTGCTCAAAAAACGTGGCTGTACTCAAATTAAGATGATGAACCTGGTGGCAGCACCGGAAGGCGTTAAAGCTGTACAGGATGCACATCCCGATGTGGATATCTATGTAGCAGCACTGGACGACCGTCTGGATGATCATGGTTACATCGTTCCAGGACTTGGAGATGCAGGAGACCGTCTATACGGCACTAAATAAGCATATTGCATGCTTGTAATCGGAACTTATAGAAAAGGGGCTTTGCTCGAATGTCCAAGAAAATTAAAGTCATGACGATTTTCGGGGTGCGTCCGGAAGCCATCAAGATGGCTCCGCTTATTTTGGAATTGCAAAAACATCCCGAGTCTATTGAATCTATTGTTTGCGTAACTGCGCAACATCGCCAGATGCTGGATCAGGTACTTGAAGTTTTCGACATTCATCCCGATTATGATCTGGATGTAATGAAAGACCGCCAGACATTGAATGAAATTACAATTCGTGTGCTTGGCGGTTTGGAGCCAGTGTTAGCCGAAGCTAAACCGGATATTGTACTGGTTCACGGGGATACATTGACTACCTTTGTAGCGAGCTATGCAGCATTCCTGCAACAGATTCAGGTAGGGCATGTGGAAGCGGGACTGCGGACGTGGAACAAGTTGTCTCCATATCCGGAAGAGATGAACCGTCAGTTGACGGGAGTACTGGCTGATCTACACTTTGCGCCTACGGATTGGTCTTCTTCCAATCTTGCCAAAGAAAATAAATCGGAGTCTAGTACGTACGTCACAGGCAACACGGTAACAGATGTGTTTCAATATACAGTACGGGAGGACTACAAGCACCCGGTACTTGATTGGGCCCAAGGCAAACGCCTTGTGCTGATGACAGCTCATCGCCGTGAATCTCAGGGCGAGCCTCACCGCAACATTTTCCAGGCCGTCAAACGGATTGCCGACGAATTTGAAGATATTGCCATCGTGTACCCGGTGCATCCAAGTCCTGCTGTGAAGGAGCCGGCTCACGCGATCTTGGGGAATCATCCCCGTATTCAATTAATTGATCCACTAGACGTGGTGGATTTGCATAACTTTTACCCGCATACTCACTTGATTTTGACCGATTCAGGCGGTTTGCAGGAAGAAGCGCCTTCGTTTGGTGTGCCTGTACTCGTATTGCGCGATACAACAGAGCGCCCGGAAGGTATTGAAGCTGGAACGCTGGAACTGGTTGGTACGGAAGAGGAACGTGTATATGAACGGACCAAAGCTCTGCTTACAGACGAAACACTGTATGCAAGCATGAGTCAGGCTGCTAATCCATACGGTGATGGACATGCTTCGGAAAGAATTGTCAATGCGATTTTGCACCATTTCGGTGTAAATAGTGACCGTCCGGAATCATTTCACAGAAAATTCAAAAAATAATACATTTTTTCTGACGGATTTATAAAGGGCATAGCATACAGTTAAACTGTACGGTTTACGCGGGTTTATGGGCTTTGAGGGTCTATATTCCCGTCGTTTTCCCCTTTAAAACGCTAAAATCATTCAATTGACAAAGGCTCTCATCATTCAGTAAAATTAACTGGGATTGCAAGGGTGGCGTGGAAAATGGCCGATTCGAACAAACCAAATTCATCCCGTAACCATGACGATAATGTATGGAAAGCGATGGGACTCGTGACAGCTTTTGGGATCGAGATTGCCATTCTCGCTGTTGCCGGATATTACGCTGGCTCCTGGTTGGACAAGACCATTGGAGGTAACGGAATATGGATCGCCGTAAGCGTTCTCTTTTTTCTTGCGGCAGGCGGTGTAAGCATCTACTTTATCGCGAAAAAATTCATGGGGGAAAGTGATGAGTGAACTAACCAGATACCGCAGATCGATGACTGTTTTCATCATGTACTTTCTTATGATTTGTTTTCTCGCAGCGGCCTTTATGCCACGTGTGGAGACAATTGCTTTGGGACTAGCCCTGGGTACAGGAATTAGCTGGATCAATGCATTTTACTTGGGCTACAAAGTAAGGAAAATGTCTGATGATGCGGCAGAAGGTAACTTGAAGCGTGTGAACCTGGGATTTTTGACAAGAGCGGCACTCGCTGTGCTCGGTATATTCATATCGATGCGCTTCCCGCAGTACTTCAATACATATGCGGTTGCAGGCGGTCTCGTCATTGCACAATTTTCCTTACTGATTATAGGGATTGTCCATTCCCGCAGAGCAGAATGATGTTAGGTGCTGCAGCTTTCAAGTCGAGAAAGGGGTGAGAAAAATATGCATGAAGCTCCAATTATTATGCTTGGCGGATTTCGACTGGATCTATCGGTTGTGTTGATGCTGGTAGTTACAGGTGCCCTTGTTTTTATTTTTGCTGTACTGGCCACACGAAGACTATCCGTTGAAAACCCCGGCAAGCTGCAAAATTTTATGGAGTGGGCAGTAGAATTCGTCCGCAATCTGATTTCCAGTACAATGGATATGAAGAAAGGTAAACATTTTATCTCTCTCGCTCTTTCCATGATCATGTTCATTTTTGTAGGAAACATGCTCGGACTTCCGTTCCAAGCGGTAACTGCAGTGGACAGCGCAGAACATGCGCAAGTGTTCGGTCAGCCGATTGTTACAGCGGTGGAGGCGTTTGAAGAAGCGCATGCCAAGGATCCGGAAGCACATCCACACGTTGAACTGGCCTGGTGGAAATCACCGACAGCCGATTTGTCTGTAACGATGGGACTCGCTCTCGTAGCGTTCCTTGTATCGCATGGACTCGGATTGTTCCGCAACACCAGAGGATATCTCCAGCATTACCTGAAGCCATTCGCTTTGTTCTTGCCAATCAACCTGATTGAGACGGCATCCAAGCTGTTGACACACGGTATGCGTCTATTCGCGAATATCTTCGCAGGTGAGGTACTGATCGCAACGATCCTGAAACTGACCACATTCAAAGTGTTTGGTGCTATTGCAGCGATTCCGCTACTAATGGTGTGGCAAGGCTTTAGTATCTTTATCGGCGCGATCCAGGCATTTGTGTTTGTTATCTTGATGATGGTGTACATTTCACAGAGCATCGAGACGCACGACGAGCATTAAGTTTCAAGCCCTACGAAGATTTCTTCACCAGGCTGAACAATAAAAAATTCGATTTAACATTTTAAGGAGGATATACAAATGGGAGCAATGGCATTAATCGCAGCAGCAATTGTTGCAGGACTGGGCGCGTTTGGCGCAGGTATTGGTAACGGTATGGTAATCAGCAAAACGGTGGAAGGTATTGCCCGTCAACCGGAAGCAAAATCCACTCTTCAAACAACAATGTTTATCGGTGTAGGTTTGATCGAGGTATTGCCGATCATCGGTGTGGTACTCGCGTTCATGTTCTACGGTATGGCTTAATTTAATTTTAAAGGTTTGGCGGGGAAGGCCATAGCCATCCGCGCCTTCTTTTTAGGTAATGTCTGCTACGTGCAGATGAACGTTTCAAGGATACCTCCAGGAAGGAGTGAACAGATTGAGTTTCATATGGGAAAATACGCTTCTTGCGATTATTGCATTCGCAATTTTATATTGGCTGCTTAGCCGTTATGCTTTCGGTCCTTTGTTCTCCATTATGGAAAAACGTCGTGAACTCGTGTTGACGCAGATGAATGAGGCTGCACAGACTCGGGAACAGGCCATTGCCTATGTGGAGGAACAAAAACAAGCTCTTGAGCAAGCGCGCAAAGATGCTTACGACATCATTGAACAATCCAAACAAACGGGTGGCAAACAAGCTGAATCGATCTTGGCTGATGCGAAAGCAGAAGCTAATCGTCTGAAAGACGATGCAGTACGTGAGATCGAGAGCGAGAAGAACAAAGCAGTCGCAGCGCTTCGCAGCGAGCTGGGTACAGCTTCCGTTCAGATTGCATCCAAGTTGATCAAAAAAGAAGTTGAGAACGGTCCTGCACAAGAAGAACTTGTGAACCAATACCTCAATGAGGTAGGAGGCCGACAATGAGCCGCGATACTATTGTTGCCAAGCGTTATGCGAAAGCATTGTTCGAAGTTGCTCTTCAGCAACAGCAGGTGCTTGAGGTTGAACAGGAACTGGTTGCAGTAGTCAGTGCATTGACCGGAGATGCTGATATCGAGAAATTTATCGTATCCCCTAATATTTCTGATGAAGCCAAACAGAACGTGCTTCACTCAAGTCTTGATGGTAAGGTATCCGAGTCTGTTCTTCGTACAGTCTTGTTGTTGATTGAGCGCGGACGCGTTGAATTGCTGGGAGACTTGCTGAATGATTATCGGAAAATCCAAGGTGAGTCGCTCGGCATCGCTGATGCGCGTGTCTACTCGACTTATGCATTGAATGATGAAGAAAAAGAAGCGGTAGCCCGTGAATTCGGTGGCCGTGTGAATAAAAAGATTCGTATCGAGAACATTGTTGATCCGACTCTGCTGGGCGGATTGAAAGTCGCCATTGGCGATACGATCTATGACGGCAGCTTGGCTGGCAAGCTCGAACGTCTTGAGCAGTCTTTTAACAGACGAGTACAGTAGATTGGGGTGAGGACACTTGAGTATCAAACCAGAAGAAATCAGTACATTAATTAAGAGCCAAATCGAACAATACAAGACCGATATCGATGTAGTCGAAGTCGGAACGGTAATCGAGGTTGGTGATGGTATCGCTCGTGTTTACGGACTTGAGAACGTCATGTCCAACGAGTTGGTTGAATTCCCAAGCGGTGTTATGGGACTCGCCATGAACGTGGAAGAAAGCAATGTCGGTGTCGTTATCCTGGGACCTTACTACGATATTCGTGAAGGCGACCAAGTGAAACGTACTGGTCAAATCATGCAAGTGCCTGTAGGCGAAGCATTGATTGGACGCGTTGTGAACCCACTCGGTATTCCAGTAGATGGCAAAGGGCCAATCGCTACAACGGAATTCCGTCCAGTTGAAGGTAAAGCACCAGGCGTAATGGATCGTAAATCGGTTCATGAGCCGATGCAAACAGGTATCAAAGCCATTGATGCAATGGTACCAATCGGTCGTGGACAACGTGAGTTGATCATCGGTGACCGTCAAACAGGTAAAACATCCATCGCAATTGATGCGATCTTGAACCAAAAAGGTAGCGGCATGAAGTGTATTTATGTGGCTATTGGTCAGAAACAGTCTACAGTTGCTCAAGTTGTGGAAACTCTTCGTCGTAAAGGCGCAATGGAGTACACGATTGTTGTAACTGCAGCAGCTTCCGATCCATCACCACTCTTGTACATCGCACCGTATTCCGGTTGTTCGATGGGTGAGTACTTCATGTACAAAGGCGAGCACGTTCTGGTTATCTATGATGACTTGACCAAACAAGCCTCTGCATATCGTGAGCTTTCCTTGTTGCTTCGTCGTCCACCGGGCCGTGAGGCTTATCCGGGTGACGTCTTCTACCTGCACTCCCGTTTGCTGGAGCGTGCTGCGAAGCTGAATGATGAACTTGGTGGTGGTTCTTTAACCGCACTTCCGTTTATTGAAACACAAGCTTCCGACGTATCGGCATACATTCCAACGAACGTAATCTCCATCACGGACGGACAAATCTTCCTGGAAGCTGACTTGTTCAATGCTGGACAACGCCCGGCGATCAACGTAGGTATTTCCGTATCCCGTGTCGGTGGTTCTGCTCAGATCAAAGCGATGAAAAAGGTTGCAGGTTCCCTGCGTCTCGACCTCGCTCAATATCGTGAGCTTCAAGCGTTCTCCCAGTTCGGTTCCGATCTGGATAAAGCGACTCAGGCCCGCCTGAATCGTGGTGCACGCATGATGGAAATCCTGAAGCAAGGTGTTAACCAGCCTCTGCCTGTTGAACAACAGGTTGTCAGCTTGTACACTGCGGTTAAAGGATTCCTGGATGAAATTCCAACAGGTGATGTTACTCGTTTCGAGCGTGAGTTCCTCGCGTTCATGGAGAGCAGCCATCCGGAGATTCTTGCATCCATCCGTGATACTAAAGAATTGACTGCAGACAACGAAAATGCACTGAAAGGTGCAATTGAGAAGTTCAGAAAGAGCTTTGCTGTCTCTGTCTAAATAAATGATTGCAGGTGCGGAGTTGTCTAACCGATTCCGCATGTCTGCATGTAATACTTTGACTCTGTCAAAAAAGATGATGCTTACGATGTAGTTTTGACTCTGTCAAAACTAGTGGTGATGCTTACGAAGTAACTTTGACCCCGTCAAAGTAGGGTTGTGCTTACGATGTAGTTTTGACTTTGTCAAAACTTTAAGGTGGTGAAATCATGGCAAAAGGCATGCGCGAAATTAAGCGGCAAATTAAAAGCGTACAAAGCACCAAGCAGATCACCAAAGCAATGGAGATGGTAGCTGCTGCAAAACTGCGTAAAGCGCAGGAAAAAGCGGAAGCAGCCCGTCCTTATTCGGAGAAACTGAAAGAAGTTGTAGCGAGTATTGCATCAAGCACGCAAGGTATACAGCATCCGATGCTGGAGAGCCGTCCGGTCAAAAAGACAGCTTACCTAATCATTACATCGGACCGTGGTCTTGCAGGTGGATACAATGCGAACGTTTTGCGTCAGGTTAATCAGACGCTCAAAGAGCGCCACAACTCCCAGGATGACTACGAATTGTTCGTCATTGGACGTAAAGGACGCGATTACTTCAGACGTCGTGAAATTGCGATGGCATCCACAACAACGGATCTGTCGGATTCGCCTTCATTTGCAGACATCAAATCCATCGCACACGAAGCTGTTCATGGGTTTGAGCTGGCTGAATTTGATGAATTGTACATTTGTTATAACCGCTTTGTGAATGCGTTGACCCAGATTCCTACGGTAGAAAAACTTCTTCCGATGGAAACACCTGAGGTAACTGCTGCGGAAGGACCAACGGCAAGCTACGAATACGAGCCGTCTGCTGAAGCTGTACTGGAGGTATTGCTTCCGCGTTACGCGGAAACGCTGATCTATGGTGCACTTCTGAACGGTAAGGCAAGTGAGCTCGGCGCGAAAATGACGGCAATGGGTAATGCAACCAAAAATGCATCCAAACTCATTAATGACTTGTCATTGACTTATAACCGTGCCCGTCAAGCGGCGATTACGCAGGAGATTACGGAAATTGTGGCAGGTGCCAACGCAGCACAAGGCTAACCGTTTTTTTATTAATGAAGGCTTGCAGAGCAAAGATAAACGAACGGTACATTATTTTTGCAAAAGTAGCAGGCTTGTAGGAGGGGAACGTTAAGATGAACAAAGGACGCGTTGTGAGCATCATGGGTCCGGTTGTTGACGTCGAGTTTGATCGCGGCGGTCTGCCGGAAATCCTCAATGCCATTACGATCACTACAGTAAGTGAGAGCGGCGTTAGTGTAAACCTTACACTCGAAGCTTCGAAACATCTGGGTGACAACCGAGTACGTTGTATTGCGATGTCCTCCACGGATGGACTTGTTCGTGGTATGGAAGCTTTAGATACAGGAGCGCCAATCTCTGTACCTGTCGGAGAAGCAACACTGGGTCGTGTATTTAACGTACTCGGCGAAGCAATTGATACTGGCGGTGCTGTAGCTGCTGAGCACAAGAACCCGATTCACCGTTCAGCACCTGCATTTGATGAACTGACTACCCAAGCAGAAATGCTGGAGACAGGAATCAAAGTTATCGACTTGCTCGCACCTTACGCTAAAGGTGGTAAAATCGGTCTCTTCGGTGGTGCCGGTGTAGGTAAGACGGTAACCATTCAAGAATTGATCAACAACATCGCACAAGAACACGGTGGTATCTCCGTATTCGCCGGTGTTGGTGAGCGTACACGTGAAGGTAATGACTTGTATCACGAGATGAGTGATTCCGGCGTTATCAACAAAACAGCAATGGTCTTCGGACAAATGAACGAGCCTCCAGGCGCACGTCTTCGTGTAGCCCTCACAGGTCTGACGATGGCGGAATACTTCCGTGATGAAGAAGGCCGTGACGTGTTGCTCTTTATCGATAACATCTTCCGTTTCACCCAAGCCGGTTCAGAAGTATCTGCCTTGCTTGGACGTATGCCTTCCGCGGTAGGTTACCAACCTACGCTGGCAACAGAAATGGGTCAATTGCAAGAGCGTATCACTTCAACGAAAAAAGGTTCTGTAACATCCATCCAGGCCATCTACGTGCCTGCGGATGACTACACTGACCCGGCTCCTGCAACGACGTTTGCTCACTTGGATGCAACGACGAACCTGGAGCGTAAAATTTCCGAGATGGGTATCTACCCTGCGGTAGATCCGCTGGCATCCAGCTCCCGGATATTGTCCCCTGAAGTTGTAGGTGAAGAACACTACAGCGTAGCTCAAGGCGTTAAACGTATCTTGGCGCGTTATAATGAATTGCAAGATATCATTGCAATCTTGGGTATGGACGAGTTGAGTGAAGAAGACAGAGCGCTTGTATACCGTGCTCGTAAAATCCAACGTTTCTTGTCCCAGCCTTTCCACGTTGCTGAAGCATTTAACGGTATCCCAGGTAAATACGTTCCGGTTAAAGAAACGGTGCGCAGCTTTAAAGAGATTCTCGAAGGTAAGTATGATGATCTTCCGGAAGCAGCTTTCCTCTTTGTTGGTACAATTGAAGAGGCAGTGGAGAAAGCCAAAACACTGGTTTAGTCTGAATCCAGGATTGTCCTTATGTGGGCTATCCTTCGGATAGTTTCAGGAGGGATGGAATTGAGCACCTTTTTGTTGGAAATTGTAACACCCGAGCGTCTGGTATATTCAGAACAAGTGGATAGCATCACGGCTCGTGGTATTGAAGGGGAACTGGGCATTCTGCCTGGTCATATTCCTATGGTTACACCTTTGCAGATTGCACCAATCTATATTCGTAACGGAAAAGAAAATAAACAAGTTGCTATCGGTGGCGGGTTTATCGAAGTACGTAAAGATAAGGTTGTTGTACTTGCAGAGAGTGCTGAATTCCCGGAAAACATTGATGTGGATCGTGCGCGTGCGGCGAAAGAGCGGGCAGAACGTCGGCTTGCAAGCCAAAGCAATCAGGATCACTTTGACCACCGTCGTGCAGAGATTGCTCTGCAAAAAGCGGTTAACCGGATTAATGTATTCGGCAAATAAACGATTCTTGGAAGCTCGGCGGCTTAGTCTGCCGGGCTTTTTTGAGTTTAATAGATAGAATTGTTTTATCGAATATAGTAAAACAACCGGCTTCAAATTCCGCGACATTCCTTCATTAAGCAGAAGTTTCTTAAGCAGATTATTCACCTATTTATGAGGATTTGAATAGAATGTAGGACTAAAGTAGTGGGCGCATTTACCACTGAGAGAACCATTTTTTTCATGGGGGAATTCTAATTATTTCCGAGGAAATGACAGAATCGATATCGAAATAGCGCTCTTTTATGTCGTTTTAGTCACAAAATCCCGGCATTTTAAAATTAAAATATTTTAGAAGTGGAAATCAATGTAATTGACAATGTATGATGAAAGAGCCTATATTCCATAGAGTCAGCAGAAGCAGGAAGCTGCGTAGTAGATTCCATAGTCATGCACAGCCGCATTGTTGCTGCTCGGTGATTGGGCATCAGGAGATTCCTGCCTGGCAGGAGTAAATCTGACAGTACGCTCAGCATGTTATGTTCAAGGCATTCCAGTATACTAACAAGTTATGGGTGCTGGGCATATGATATGCTGATCGCTGCAACAAATGTGGAGGTAATGAATATATGGATACTGATCTGACGAATCAGGTGAATCAGGCGCTAAGCACCAATGGCTTGGTCTCAATTATCGTCTCCCTGTTATGTATAGCGTTGTCTTGGTGGGCTTTGCAGAATCTCAAACTGGATTTGATCATCAGACAGCCACGGGGTGCTCAGGGAAGACTGTTACATTTGTTGCTCGCCATCATTTTGGGGCACGCCGTTGCTGGCTTTGTCATTGACTACTTGTCCTGGACCCAAATGTTGAAGAATTTGTTTTAATGTTGAGATGGTTGGTTAATCATCTGTTAGGATCTTCAAGGAGCTCATTGTCGAATAACATCGATTAATTGTGTTAACAATTAGAGTATGAGTTGTCGGTAAAGAAATTAAGAAAAAAATGTGACGTGAAATTGGATGAATTTGAGATGTTTTATGTAAAAATGCTTGTATCGTACAATTCAACAATGTTATGATGGAAGTTAGGGAATTCACAATTGTTCACTTATTTTGTAGTTATAAACGGGATATCCGGTTGATGCCGGCTAATAACCATCCCACTTTGTCTGTTCTGATGCTCTGCTGGCTTGTAAGACACTGATTTTACATGCTGAATAGCAAGAGGCACGGCACATGGTATCATTGATATGGATTATAAAAACCAATTCTTTTCTGAACAGACATCTGTGGCAACATGCCAGAATATGTCGAAATTCCACACACAGCAACAGTCCTTTCTAGCATAGTGGGGCTTACGTATTCCGGAATGAAGAAAAGGGAATAAAAGCGCGGAGGGAACCATGATGAGCAAATTTATCGTCCGCGGTGGCAAAAGGTTGACCGGAAGTGTCAAAGTTAGCGGCGCTAAAAATTCTGTTCTTCCGATCATCGCTGCCTCTCTCTTAGGGGAAGAAGGACAAAGCGTTATTATTGACGCGCCTCCTCTAGACGATGTGATGACGATTAACAAGGTGTTGGAATCGCTGGGAGCGGGAGTTACATACCGGGACGAAGTGATTACCGTAAATGCGGAGAAACTTACTTCCTGTGAAGCCCCGTATGAATGGGTAAGTAAAATGCGGGCGTCTTTCCTGGTCATGGGGCCTTTGTTGACGCGAATGGGTCATACAAGAATCTCACTTCCTGGTGGATGTGCCATCGGTACACGACCTATTGATCAGCATTTGAAAGGTTTTGAAGCCATGGGCGCAGAGATCAGCTTGGGCCAAGGTTATATCGAAGCTCGTAGCCAAGGTCGGTTGCGTGGCGCGAAAATTTATCTGGATGTGGCTTCCGTAGGTGCCACTCAAAATATTATGATGGCTGCAACATTGGCCGAAGGCGTAACTGTTCTGGAGAATGCGGCAAAAGAGCCTGAAATTGTGGATCTTGCCAACTTCCTGAATGGAATGGGTGCCATTGTACGTGGTGCTGGTACTGGAGTGATCCGCATCGAAGGTGTGGAGAAACTGACAGGCGTAACACACACCGTTATTCCGGATCGCGTAGAAGCTGGTACGTATATGGCTGCTGCTGCAATCTCAGGTGGTGACGTGTACATTGAAGGTGCAATCTCTGATCACCTGGGCTCCGTTATTGCGAAGCTTGAAGAGATGGGTGTAACGATCCAACCAGATGAGAATGGCGTGCGTGTAATCGCAGATCGTCCTCTTAAGGCTGTGGATGTAAAAACATTACCATACCCAGGATTCCCGACAGATATGCAATCCCAGATGATGGCACTCTTGCTCGCATCTGAAGGAACAAGTGTCGTGACAGAGACTGTTTTTGAAAACCGATTCATGCATGTGGATGAATTCCAATTGATGAATGCGGAGATCAAAGTTGAAGGACGTTCGTCCATCATCACAGGTAATGCCAAACTGAAGGGTGCCAAAGTAACGGCTACCGATTTGCGTGCGGGTGCCGCACTCATTATTGCAGGTCTTGTTGCTGAAGGTACAACGGAAGTGGGCGGTGTTCATCACATCGACCGTGGCTATGTACATCTTGCGGAGAAGCTTAACGGACTTGGCGCTGACATCTATCGGATCTCGGTTGATGAGCCTAAGCTGGAAGCAACCAAAGCACCTAGTGAAAAAGTGGAGAAAGAAGTACCGATGTTTAAGGTACAACCAACTTTGGCTTAACACTGGATTTCTTTAAAATGTTCTGTCGTCTGAGTCACACAGTTGTGTGGATTATGAATACGATGGAGCACATATTGTAAAAGATGATAAAGCTAAGCCATCCGGCTTGGCTTTTTTTGTGTTTATTTTCAAAAAGATTAACGAGACATTTAATACCTGATTCTATTAATAGCTGGTCCTAACTTGTATAGCATAACATTGTATTCTGTACCGATTCTGAACCAAATGAAAGAGCGTACTTAATATAGGGTTCCGTTTCCAGTCAAATACCGGTATTCGGCTACAGATCAACGTTTCTAAGATGTACATGGCAAAAGAAAGCTGGACAGCTAACGGAACGAAAAGGGCCTCGTTTCTCTTAAATCAGGTTCTATCAGATCGGGCTAGCTCATACCCTAAACTATGGATTTGAACAACACGACCGGCACTTAACCGGCCATAGACAACGGAGGGTTATATTCGAATGAAAGAAGCTCGTGTTCAGGTAAAGGTACCCCTTGTCCCTCGCCCGGGTATGCAAGAGCCGGAGGAGAATGCCGTTGCTGGAGTGGAACAAGACAAGCTTGCCTCAGCGAACTTGAGGAATATTGCATCTCAGCATGCAAAAATATCAAGTTCAAGACGGGTGTCAACAGATGAGCTAAACCGACAGGCAACCGAGCACAGCCATATACCCGTTATTGAGCTGGACCACTTCCGCCGAGTGAAGCGTCGCCGAATGCGGACATTCGGACGAAAGCCCCGATGGGGGCGTAACACGACGAGATGGCAACCCGCTGCCGCTGTATCTGCTCTATTGGCGATGGCATTACTGATTCCGGTAATTCTGGTATGGCCGCGGGCGAGCGAATCACCAAAGCCGATCCCTGCGCCAACAGATGCCAGCAGTACAAGAACCCCAGCTCCTGCGCCAGCAGTTCCTGTTACCTATCCCGAACCCCAAGTACGCGTATACCTGTCTGCAACGGGCACAACGATGAATCTGCCACTGGAAGACTATGTTACCGGCGTAGTGGCTGCTGAGATGCCAGCGGAATTCAGACTGGAGGCGTTAAAAGCGCAGGCCATTGCAGCTCGCACATTTATCGTACGAAGACTCGCTGCGAGTGATACAAGCGGTGTTCCATCGGGTGCGGCGGATGTGACGGATACGGTTAGCCATCAGGTGTTTATTCCGCCAGATCAGGTGAAAGCAGATTGGACTCGTCTAGGGAAAGCGCAGGAATGGGAGAAGCTGCAACAGGCTGTACGCGAAAGTCGAGATACGGTCATGACATATCAGGGCAAAGCGATTACCGCATCCTTTTTCTCCACAAGTAATGGGTATACCGAGAATGCGGAGGATGTATGGGGGAACGTTGTGCCGTATCTACAAAGTGTAGACAGTCCGTGGGACAAAAATCTTGCTCCAGGATTCAAACAGACCGTTACCATGAAGCGTAACGAGATTCTGCAGAAGCTGAACCTGGATGCCATTCCGGTGACCACCCAGAAGAGTGGATCGTGGATGGAAGTATTGTCTACAACCAAAGGACATCGGATTAAGGAAATGCAGATCGCTGGTGAAACATTCAGCGGACCCGAGGTCCGTAAGTTGCTTGGATTAAGATCGAGCCAGTTCAGTTGGAAGACCGCAGGAGATGAGGTTCAGATTACAACGTATGGATACGGACATGGGGTTGGCATGAGCCAATGGGGAGCAAACGGCATGGCGCAGGAGGGTCACACCGCCACCCAGATTCTCAAACACTACTATACCGGCATCTCATTCGGACAGGCATCCAAGATGCTTGCATCGAAGTAGGAGAGTGGTACAGCCAATCAAGGCTTTTCTATCACCACCCATTCCGGAGCTTTCGAGATTCGGCTATATATAGGGAGAGTGCTAGCGTATGGAGAGCGCAGGGGACAGAAAAGGCCTGTAGAAACGTAGTGTCCGCCTTTATCACCGGATTTCTCCATTAGGAGAATTAATCAGGAAATCCGGGGATAACGCCGGTCGAAAGGTTTTCTGGCCCCGAAGCGGCACACCAACTAGCTGCACACACACTCCATATATAGCACTCTCTGAAACCTCCGTGAAAATAATTAGAGTCGCGCGTGTATAAAAGAGTTGCACCCGGTAACACTTGTTACTGAGGTGATCAATATGAATGAACAAAACAAAAAAACAGGCCAAGAAGAAACTCCTAAAACAACACAAGGAGTACCGGCTAGCCAGCCCTCTTCATGGAAAAGAGCAATGTCCAAACGCTGGGTCTTCCCGGCAGCCTACATCGCAGCAGCAGGCATTATACTAACCTTAGTGTGGGTCTATCAGGGCACAGGCGACAAAACGCTGAACTCGGACCCTGCTAGCGGGGTAGTAGAAACAGGCGCATCGGCGGGTACAGAAGGAACAGCAGTAGGCAGAGAAGAAGAAAGTGTGGAAGTTGTTGCAAAGTCGGAGAATTTTGTATGGCCGGTAGCGGTACCGTCCGAAATTTCGGTAGTGAAACCTTTCTATGATAGCGAAGCTTCAACCGAGGAACATGAAGCGGCGATGGTGCAGTACAATGATACATTCATCCCGAACACGGGTGTGGATCTGGCACGTGGGGATAACAAAACGTTTGAAGTCAAAGCAGCGCTTGCCGGTAAAGTTACACGGGTTGAGCAAAATCCGCTCACAGGTCAGGTTGTGGAAATCACACACAGCGATAACCTGAAGACGGTATACCAAAGCCTGGCGGACGTCAAAGTGAAACAGGACGACGAAGTGAAACAGGGAGATGCGATTGCATCTGCTGGCGTCAATGAGTTGGGTAAAACGCTCGGCAACCACCTTCACTTTGAAGTGTACGAAGACGGACAGCCGGTTAACCCGCAAGGATATCTTCCGGAAAAATAAATGATTTTTACCGCAGCAACATGATGGGCAGAGGGTTAAACCTCTGCTCTTTTTGTGCTTTTCAGAAAATAATGGGACCTTCGAAGCTTGTCACACCTCTAAACCGCGAATATATAGGCATGCTCCTCATATAATGTACCAAACTATCCACACAGTAGGGAGGCGGGAGCGTGCACGATTACATCAAGGAACGGACCATCAAAATTGGTCGCTGCATTGTTGAGACGAGGAATACGGTCCGTACCATAGCCAAGGAATTCGGCGTGTCAAAGAGTACTGTGCATAAGGATCTGACGGAGCGTCTGCCGGAAATCAACCCTGATCTTGCTGACCAGGTGAAACACATTTTGGAGTACCACAAGTCGATCCGCCATTTGCGGGGCGGGGAAGCGACCAAAATCAAATACAAAAAAACGAGTGGCAAGAAACGTGAGGTGTTGGCTTCCGCCAAATCGTAAGCATCTTCACCAAGACGTAGGCCAAAAAGCTCACACATGCATTGAATCCCTCCCCTGAAGTATGATATGTTAAAAGCTGGTACAGGATCGAATTATGACATCTTATCAGCCCGATTTTTACATATATATGTTGCACTTTGTCGAACGAGCGGTGACGTGATAAGGGACTCTTTTTCACAGGATACGCTGACCAAATAATATCACTTTGGGGGCTCTTTTATGTTTAGCAAGGATATCGGTATTGATCTTGGCACGGCGAACGTGCTTATTCACGTGAAAGGAAGTGGGGTTGTCCTCGATGAACCTTCCGTCGTGACCATTGAAAGAGATACGAAGCGTGTCCTTGCTGTTGGGGAAGAAGCGCGTCGTATGGTGGGGCGTACTCCAGGTAACATTGTTGCCATTAGACCGCTGCGAGACGGCGTTATTGCGGACTTCGAAATTACGGAAGCGATGCTCAGACATTTCATTAATCGTGTGGGTGCAAGAAGCTGGTACAGCCACCCTCGAATTCTGATCTGTGCACCTACGAACATTACTTCTGTAGAGCAGAAGGCCATCCGTGAGGCGGCGGAACGCAGCGGTGCCAAAGAAGTGTTTCTGGAAGAAGAGCCGAAAGCGGCAGCGATCGGTGCGGGAATGGATATTTTTCAGCCGAGCGGGAATATGGTCGTGGATATCGGCGGCGGCACGACTGACGTTGCAGTCCTTTCTATGGGCGACGTGGTCACCGCCTCTTCTATTAAAGTCGCAGGGGACAAGTTCGACGAAGCGATTATCAAGTTTATCAAAGCCAAGTACAAGCTCATGATCGGTGAACGGACCGCAGAAGATATCAAAATTGCGATTGGTTCCGTGACGCCAGGTGGACGTCAGTCCGAGATGGATATCCGCGGACGCGATATGGTATCCGGTTTGCCTGTTACCGTAACGGTATCGGGAAATGAAGTACAGGAAGCGCTCTGGGATTCCGTGCAATCCATCATCGTGGCAGCCAAATCGGTATTGGAACGTACACCGCCGGAATTGTCAGCGGACATTATCGACCGTGGTGTTGTTTTGACTGGTGGAGGCGCATTGCTGAACGGACTGGACGAGCTTTTGTCCAATGAATTGCATGTACCGGTGTGGGTTGCTGAAGATCCAATGCATTGTGTCGTGAAGGGGACAGGCATTATGCTTAATAATTTGGATCAGGTGGTTAAGAAAAAGTTCTAATCTGCCGATATAAAAAGCAAAGGTTCGCCATGCTCGGAAAGCAGAACGGACAAGCAGCCAGCCTGTAATGCAGGACAAGCGCTTGAGGAGAGGGGTTAATTCATGTTAAGAGGTCTGTACACCGCTACTGCGGGAATGATTACGCAACAACGCCGCCATGACACAGCAACACAGAATATTGTAAATGCGAACACGACGGGATACAAACAGGTGAACAGCGTAAGTCGTTCCTTCCCGGAAATGCTCATTACCTTGGTAGGCGGAGATGCGAATCTCCCGACAAAGCGGCTGGGCAAGCTGAACACAGGGGTGTTCGCGGAAGAGAGTTTGTCCATGAATTTGCAAGGGACCATTATGGAGACTGGACAGAAAAATGATTTTTCCATCTCATCCAATATGACTGTCAATGATCCGCAGACTGGACAACCTGTCCCGTTTGACGCTTCAGGCAAATTTGTACGGGCCGATGGTACGGTAACTTACCAGCCTCAGGCGTATTTTACAGTTCAGGATGCACAAGGTAACACCGGATATACACGTGATGGTCACTTCGAGATTACTGGAACCGGACAGTTGCTGAGTTCAACAGGTTCACAAGTTCTGGATAATAATGGACAACCTGTAGTGTTGACAGGTTCGGTAGAGCAATTTAAAGTGGATGAGCAAGGCCGTCTTGTGGATGCAGCAACGGGTGCACCGACAGGCGTTACTCTCGGTATTAGTGTCATTGACCAGCCGAATCAACTGGTTCGTCAAGGTGATGGCAATTTCAGTCTGAGTGATGAAAACGGGGCAACTGCCCGGATGCTGGCTGCTGGTGATAATGTGCAGATCCGTCAGGGATACCTGGAAGGCTCGAATGTCGATGCTTCACAGGCAACGGTTGATATGAACGCTGCATACCGTGCATATGAAGCGAACCAGAAGATCGTTCAATTCTACGACCGCAGTTTGGAAAAAGCCGTCAATGACGTCGGTCGTGTATAACGCCGACGTTTAAATATAACCGCGTAGCGGAGAGCCAAACGCCCTTTGCGTAGCAAAGCAGAGAGGCTCACGCGAAGCGCAAGAGCCTAAACGCAGCCGAGCTTATGCGAGGAGTGCGTAGCAGTGCCTGAGCGAAGCGACGGTCTCGACAGCCCTTTGCGAAGCAAAGCAGGGAGAGACCACGCGGAGCTACCACGCCGCATAAAGAGCGTGCCGTGCTATGATTCAGCCATGTGAAACTATGGCGGCAATCATAGCACGGCAGTCGCGGCGCATAAACACCACCGCCACTTAGCAAGATCGTACCCCACTTACCTAATCCGCCTGTTTCGGGAGTCCAGAGGGCAGCGCCATCTGGGGCCCTCCCTACTAGGGAGGGTTTGGGAGGGTGGACAGGAACCAAGGGAGGGTAAACCACCGATGAATAATTCCATGATTAGTGCCAAAGTTTCCATGACCGCCATACAGCAGCGTCTGGATGTCATTTCCGATAATATTGCCAACGTGAATACGGCAGGCTATAAGAGTAAACAAGCGGCTTTCGAGGATGTGCTGACCCGGGTTCAACAACAACCGGATAAGTATAAGCTCGACGGACGCTCCACACCGATGGGCTATAACCTCGGTTTTGGTGCTCGTTTGGCGGATGTGACGAAGGATATGTCTCAGGGCACCTTAAATGAGACAGGCCTTCCGACCGATTTGGCCATTGAGGGAAATGCCATGTTTGCAGTTGAAGCGAATGGGGAGAAAATGTGGACACGTCAGGGTGCATTTCATTTTGTACCGGATACAAGACCGAAACCTACTCCCAATTCACCAGATATGATGGTGATGGTCAATGGCGAAGGTCACTTTGCTCTGGATCGTTTAGGAAACCGTATTACGGCACCGAATAATAGCAAAGTTGCTTTTGATGAAAATGGCAACCTGTTAATCCGACGCGGTAATGAGGCGAACGCAACCATTGGAGCACAGCTGCAAGTGGTAGACATTGAACGCCCTGAGGGGCTCGTACAGTATGCAGATAATCTGTTTGGGCTGGATGCGGGATTAACCGAGGATGATGTATTTGGCGCTGATGCAGCTACACGTCAAGCGACAGCCATGATCCGCCCAGGTTATCTGGAGCAATCCAATGTGGATTTGACACAGGAGATGGCTTTGCTTATGCAAGGACAGCGGACATATCAGCTGGCGGCACGGGCGCTAACTTCGAGTGACTCCATGATGGGTCTTGCCAACACTATAAGAGCGTAAAAGGTGAATGTGATGACAGAAACACAGCAGCAGAACAGTAAGCCAGAGAAGAAGGAAGTCAAGAAGAAGAAGAGTGGATGGCGCATCGCAAGATGGTTTCTGGTTCCGGTCCTGCTTGTTCTTGCCCTTGCTGGCGGAATGGTAGCTGGATATGTGGTACTGGGCAAACAGGATATCGGTTCCGTATTGCAATGGAGTACATGGGAACATGTATATAATCTGGTATTCGCTCCATAATGTAACGAGTTAAGCGAAAACTCCTGCGCAGGCAGGAGTTTTCTTTTTGACGTTGAAAACAGTATAATGATGGATGACGTTTGACGTCAAAAGAGGCCTCCCCTGCGAAAGACATTCGTCATCGCGAAGAGAGACCCCTTATCTTAACCTTCACTACTGCAGTCATGAAGGATATAACTAGTGTTAACCGAAAATATGCTTTCCATACAAAATTTAAAAACAAAAATTTATATGAGACTTCGATTGATCGTAGGGTTTTCATATCGGCGCTGGAAGTAGTGGAGGGAACGGAATCGTTCGAAAGAAGCGAAGCGCTCGCCTTTGTTTCCAAATGTTATCCATCTGAAGAATAGTTCAGAAACATTAGGAAACAACAGCGATCGAAAGAACGATCCGTAACCGTAACGATAACCTATGCGCACATGAAAAATTCATGATGAAGAACGCTCATATAAACATCCCGAGAGGAGATTACATTGTGCTCGATATCAAACAGATTCAAGAGATCATCCCGCACCGCCCCCCGTTTTTGCTGGTGGACAAGATTCTAGAGATTGAGGATGGCAAACGTGCCGTTGGTTTGAAAAACGTAACCATTAACGAACCTTTCTTCATTGGTCATTTCCCAGAGTATCCGGTAATGCCGGGTGTACTGATTACAGAAGCGCTGGCGCAAGTTGGTGCCGTAGCCATTCTGAATTTGGAAGGTAACAAAGGAAAAATCGGCTTTTTGGCGGGACTGGACAACTTCCGATTCCGTGGACAAGTTGTGCCCGGAGATACGTTGATTCTGGAAGTAGAGATTACACGTCTGAAGGGTTCGATTGGTAAAGGTAAAGCAACTGCCCGAGTGAACGACAAAGTGGTCGCTGAAGGCGAGATCATGTTTGCACTGTCTGACCCAAGCTGATTACATACGTGAGCATTTACATCATGCAGGAACGTACACGGACCGAATGATGCAAGATGCTGAAGTAACTCAGCACACCTGAATTTATATAGACGGAAGGGGTTTATCGGAATGGAACAGTTAAGTACAGCAGCAGCAGAAACGTTGCAGCAATGGTTGGAGGATGCTTCGATTGATGAAGCAACGAAACAGGAGCTTCGTGACTTGCAGGATCAGCCGAAAGAGCTGGAGGAACGTTTTTACAGAAACCTGGAGTTTGGTACAGGAGGATTGCGTGGAGTCATTGGTGCCGGAAGCAATCGGATGAATCGTTACACTGTGGGTCGGGCGACGCAAGGGTTTGCGCGTTATCTCCTTGAGCAGCATGGTGACCAAGAAGGCAAACCTTCTGTCGTCATTGCTCATGATTCCCGTCATTTCTCACCTGAATTCACACTGGATGCTGCGCTTGTACTGGCTGGAAACGGCATTGTGGCCAAGCTGTTCCCATCCTTGCGTTCAACTCCGGAGTTGTCATTCGCGGTGCGTCATCAGAATGCAACTGGTGGAATTGTCGTTACAGCGAGCCATAACCCACCTGAATATAACGGATATAAAGTCTACAATCATGAGGGTGGTCAGTTGGTACCGGATGAAGCTGAAAAAGTCATTCAGTACATTCAAGAAGTGCCTTCTCTTGCTGACGTGAAGAAGCTGACGCAAGAAGAAGCAGAAGCTCAAGGCCTTCTGATCTGGTTGGGTGAAGAGCAAGACCAAGCGTTCGTGGATACCGTAGCAAGCCGCAGTCTGAGCCGCGAACTGATCCAAGCCGGCACAGGCCGTGATTTCAAAATCGTATACACACCGCTTCACGGAACAGGCAACATCCCTGTACGTCGCGTGCTGGAGCAGATCGGATTCGAACAAGTGCACATTGTAGCTGAACAAGAACAGCCGGATGCTGAGTTCTCTACAGTGAAATCCCCCAACCCGGAAGAACGCGAAGCGTTTACGCTTGCAATGAAGCTGGGAGAATCCGTAGGGGCTGACATTCTGATCGGAACAGATCCGGATGCAGACCGCATGGGTGCTGTTGTGAAAGACAACGATGGTAAATATTTCGTCTTGTCCGGTAACCAGTCGGGTGCCATTATGGTACATTACCTGTTAAGTCGCCTGCAAGAGACAGGTACACTGCCAAGCAATGGTGCGGTTGTCAAAACGATCGTAACAAGTGAGATGGGTGCTGTCATTGCTGAACATTACGGTGCAGAAGTGATGAACACACTGACAGGCTTCAAATATATTGGTGAAAAAATGAACCAGTTCGAAGCTACAGGCAGTCATACATTCTTGTTCGGATATGAAGAGAGTTATGGCTACCTTTCCGGCAACTATGCCCGTGACAAGGATGCTGTCCTTGCCTCGATGCTGATTGCTGAAGCTGCTGCGTATTATAAGAGTCAAGGTAAGACGCTCTATGATGTCTTGCAAGAGCTGTACAACCAATTCGGATACTTCCTGGAGAAGCTGGAGTCCCGTACGCTGAAAGGCAAAGACGGTGTGGCTCAGATTCAGGCCAAAATGACCGACTGGCGTTCCAATCCGCCACAAGAAGTAGCGGGAATTGCTGTACAAGATGTGCTGGACTATTCCCTTGGTCTGGACGGTCTTCCGAAGGAGAACGTATTGAAGTTCATTTTGGCAGACGGTTCATGGTTCTGCCTGCGCCCTTCAGGAACGGAACCGAAGATCAAAGTATACTTCGCCGTGCGTGGAGAGAACTTGGAAGATGCGGAAAGCCGGATCGAGCGTCTGGTGACTACAGTGATGTCGCGTGTAGACGCACAATAATACGAATGCAGCAATGAGCAAGAACATGAGAAGGCCTCTCCGCACCGTAAGGTTGGTTGGCGGAGGGGTTTTTATTTGGAATATTACAGATGGATCTATATAAATTGAACTGAACATTTACACGAGAACGTAGAGGGCAGAAATAACCTGAAGAAGTGAAACGTTCGCCTTTATCACCAGATTTTCACCTTTATTAAAAGTGGATCAAAAAAATCGGGGGATAACAGCGATCGGAAGGTTGTTCTGTCATCGAAGTGGCAAGTGTAAATATTGCTTTAGTTCAATTTATATGGCATATAACAGGGCTTGTTGACACAAGCTGTTTGTAACCTATTGTATAAATGTTAAATGAACGAATTACTTGAGCTGAACGTGCATTTGGTTCCAACACTTGAGGAGGTACATGTAGTGCGTCAAAAATGGCTTTATTGGAATAACGCTTCTCGGAAGTGGTTGTGGCTCGTCGTTATTATCGGTCTGGTTGCGTCCATCCCTGTCATCAGTGATCGGGTGCAGACAGAATCTTCTGCCAAAAAGGTGGAGCTTGTCTTCAACTATAGAGGTCTGCTGGATATTTCCGCCTATCAGGCACATCCGCAAGATTTCATGAATGAACAATTGACTCGTCTAAAAGACGCTGGCGTAACAACGATGGCTGTGTTCGAAAGTACATTGGACGAGCTGAGAAAGACACGCCGACTGATGGTGTACAACGGCCAGGATCTCGCGAACCTGACCAAAGATGTGATCCCTTCTAATGCAAATTACACGTATGTGTTATTTACATCGGAGGAAAACGCACAGACGTATACCCCTATTATTGAACAAACGTTCGCTGATCGGCAGATTCCGGTGCAACCATGGGAATATGAAGGTCGTAGCGGCTTAATATTGCAGACTCCTCCGGAGAATGCCAACATGCAGCCTTTGCAGCCCGATCCGGTTGCCGTGAAGATGCTTCGTGATAAAGGTTTCTACATTTTGCCGCGCATCTCGGACGGTGTGCCATACAGCCAGGAATCGATGGAGCGCTTGCTTACCTTCTTCGAGGAGAATGGCGTGAAGCGCATCTTGTTTGATGGTGATGCTGTGAAAGGGTACAATGATAATGCAGAGATGAAAAGTCTCGACCAGTTCGCACAATTGCTGAACAAGCACAATATTGGTCTTGCAGCCATCGAGAACTTGAAGAAACCGCAGTCTGGATTCCAGACCCTTGCTTATAAAACGGACTACAATGTCGCGCGTCTGTACTCACTTAGTGATGGAGATGCCAATCTGGATGTAGATACGATTGCTGACCGTTTTGTTCTGGCAACCAAAGACCGAAATATTCGTATGCTCTATATGAATGCTTCGCCTAGTCGGAATACAGCCAAGGCTATGATTACAGATCCAATTGAGAATCTGATCAACAGCCTGGGTGAACCGGGTCATGCAGTAGAACGTATGGCGAAGCATGGATTTGAACTTGGACAAGCTGAAGCATTTACAGTTAAGGATTCGTCGATTCAGCGTTATGCCAAGCTGGTTGCTCTCGTTGGTGCAATTGCGATGATTGCACTTATGGTTTCTTATTTCATCCCACTACTGACATTGATCGCATTTGTAGTTGCTCTGGTGGGCAGTGCCGGATTGTTCCTTTTGAAACCAACGCTGCTGGAGCAAGGAATTGCCTTGCTTGTGGCCATAGCCGCTCCAACCATAGCGATGGTGCTGGCTGTTCGTACAGTGAACTATCAGCAACAGCGTCAACCCGACGCATCTGCGGGTCGTCGTTTGAAGCAAACATTAGTTTTATATGTAAGAACATCAATTCTTTCGTTCCTGGCGGTACCTTTTGTCATCGCGTTGCTTAACAGCATTACGTACAGTCTGGTGATTAACCAGTTCCGCGGCGTGAGTCTGTTGCACTTTGCACCTATGGCCCTGGTAGCGATTTACATTGTGTTTTATCGTGGTTCAGGTTCGTTCTCGATCAAGAAAATTAAAGAAATGCTTCGTATGCCAATTAATGTTTTAATGGTTGTTTTGGCACTCGTTGCTGCCGTTGTTGGATACTATTATTTGAGCCGTACAGGCAACTCGGGTTCAGTAACACCATTCGAGATGTTCCTGCGTACCACGTTGGAAGATACGTTCGGTGTACGGCCGAGATTTAAAGAATTTATGCTGGGACACCCGCTGTTTATCGTTGGCGTGTTCGCCGCTTTAAAATATCGTAAAGTCATCTTTGTGCTCATTATTGCAGCGATTGGACAATTGTCCATGGTGGATACGTTCGCGCATATCCATACGCCGGCTGTATTGTCACTCATTCGTGGAGTGATGGGATTGGGACTTGGCTTAATCTTCGGTATCATTGCTGTGGGTGTGTGGCAAGTAGCGGAAGGATGTTGGAAAAAATGGTCACCACTTCTCAAAAGTTAGTCATCTCGGGGTATTACGGATTCCGCAACAGCGGAGACGAAGCGGTGCTAAAGTCGATTTTGACAGCGCTGGAAGAGGAAAGTCAGAGGTCTAACGTCACCATTGAACCGATTGTACTCTCGGGTGATCCCGAGTGGACAACCTCCATGTACGGTGTGCGCTCTGTGCATCGAATGAAACTGAAGGAAGTCCGTGAAGCTCTCAAGGAGAGTGACGGATTAATCAGTGGCGGAGGAAGTCTGTTGCAGGATGCAACTGGACTGAAATCCATTCCTTATTATCTGGGTGTCATCAAGCTGGCCCAGTGGTTGAAAAAACCAACGTTTATCTATGCACAGGGGATTGGTCCTGTGAACCGTAAAATTTTCAATCCGATGATCAAATCGGTCTTCAAGGCCTGCACCTATGTATCCGTTCGGGATGAACAATCTGCAGACTACCTGCGTGGGCTCGGGCTACAGTGGAATCAGATCCATGTAGTACCCGACCCAGTAATGGGCTTACCATTACCTGAAAGTCATTCGAAAACTGGAGTAGGCGCTACTTTAGCAGATGCTGCTAACCAAGCTAACCGAGTGGAACCTTCATCTGGAGGACATACCAAGCTTCCCGTGATCGGCGTATCGGTGCGGTTCTGGGAGTCAGACCGTAAAGAGCTTACGGCTATTGCCGCCGGATTAAAAAAGCTATGCTCGAAAAGAGCCGTGCACTTGCGTTTTCTGCCGTTTCATTTGCCAGTTGATGAACAAGCATCACGATTCCTTATGGAAATGCTCGGTGATGTGACCAGCAAAGGCAGTGAGATTAGCATCACTCAAGATCTGACCGATCCTCAGCTTATGCTGGAGGAAGTCAGCAAGTGTGATCTTGTCATTGGTATGCGTCTGCACAGTCTGATCTATGCGGCATCGCAGTATGTGCCTCCGGTGGGCATCTCGTATGATCCGAAAATCGATCAATTCCTGCTTCGTCTGGATAGTGAGCCGGCAGGCAATACGGATACACTCGATGGTGACAAGCTCGCCAAGACGGTCGTTGGACTGTTGGATCAACGTTCACAGTGGTTGAAGGAACATGAAGAAGGCATCACTGAACTGAAGCAGGAAGCCAGAGTGCCTGCACAGCAGATTATTAACTATTTAGGCCGCAAAGGATGAGATAAAGATGAGTCAGACCGGATCAATACCTACCGTTTCGATCTACGGCATTCCTTTTTCCAAACTGACGATGAAAGAAACGGTGAAGGTTCTCCAGGAAGCTGTGCTGTCCAAGCAGACACCCCATCAGGTCATTACAGCCAACCCGATTATGGTTATGGCCGCATTGGAAAATCCCGCAATTATGGAAGTCATGCAAGCTGCGGAATTGATTGTTCCTGATGGAACAGGTGTCGTATGGGCTGCTAACTATTGTGGAGATCCTGTAGCTGAGCGAGTGCCGGGATTTGAGCTTTTACATGAATTGCTGCGTGTTGGAGAAAACTATCGATGGGGCGTATATCTGCTGGGTTCCACCCCTGAGGTGATTCAAGAAACGGCAGTTCGGTTACAACAGCAGTATCCGGCGATTCGTATTGTGGGTTATCGCGACGGTTATTTTGGTCCGGCTGAGGATGAGCAGGTCATCGCTTCCATACGGGAAGCTGCACCTGATCTGTTGTTTGTAGCACGTGGGGCAGACACCCAAGAACCGTGGATTCACAAACACAAAGATGCACTACAAGTTCCCGTAACCATGGGCGTTGGCGGCAGCTTTGATGTGATTTCGGGCAAAACCAAACGTGCGCCTGTCCTGTTCCAAAAGTTAAGACTGGAATGGTTCTATCGCTTATTGCGTGAACCAAGCCGGGCTGGCCGGATGCTTGCGCTTCCGAAATTCGCTGTTAAGGTGATGCGTGACAAAGAAAACGTGACGAAAGTCCGTTAAAAACAGGTAATTGCGAGATAAATGCGTGTTTTTGCTAGAAATTGAGGATGGCTTTTCGGGTGTGATGAGCGTATAATTCATTCCGGATTACATGTGTGCCACTCAAATGAAACTTTAAGTTGCACGTTGCCACTTCGATGTCAGAATAACCTTTTGATCGCTGTTATCTCTGGATTTCTTTTATCTAACCTTTTCAAGGTTGAAATCCCGCGATAAAGGCGAACGCTTCGCTTCTACAGGTTATTTCTGCCCTCTCCGTTCTGGTGCAAATGGCATTTCATCAAAAGTGACTAACAAATATTTTTATATATAAAAAGAGATCAGGGGATTTATAATTTCGTACAGGTATTATAATTGGGGGTCGAATGTTCAAATGGTAGCGATCTTTATCATTGGATTTATCGTGTCAATGGGACTGGCTCTTGCCCTGACACCGCTTGTCAAAAAGTTCGCAGTCCGCATTGGCGCGATGGATACGCCGAATGCACGTAAAGTACACACACGGATCATGCCACGTCTTGGTGGTCTGGGAATATTCCTGGCCTTTATTATTACAGTTGCTGCATTGCTTCCGTTTGTATCGGCATGGTTCACGACGCGGGATATGAGTTTTGTCAGCGCGTTTCTGATTGGTGGAACGATTATCGTACTGATCGGAGCACTCGATGATCGGTTTGAACTGTCGGCCAAAGTGAAGTTGCTCGGTCAGATCGTTGCTGCTTCTGTCGTTGTATTCGGATTTAATATCCGCGTAGATTTCGTTAACATTCCTTTTCAGGATTCCTACTCTTCACTCGAAGCTTGGGTATCCATTCCGCTGACGATCTTATGGATCGTTGGTGTAACTAATGCGATTAACCTGATTGATGGTCTGGATGGTCTGGCTGCCGGTGTATCTGGTATTGCCATTGGTACCATTGCCGTGATGTCCTTCCTGATGGGGAACATGATGATTGCCTTGATGTGTCTTGTATTGCTGGGTAGTATTATCGGATTCCTATTCTTCAACTTCCACCCGGCTAAGATCTTCATGGGGGATACCGGATCACTATTCCTTGGTTTCTCTCTTGCGATGTTGTCCATGCTCGGATTCAAACAAATTGCTATCGTGTCCTTCATTACCCCGTTGATCATTATCGGTGTGCCGCTCTCGGATACCTTCTTCGCGATTATCCGTCGTGCGGTACAACGGAAACCGATTTTTGCACCGGATAAAGGCCACCTGCATCACTGCTTGCGTGAACTTGGATTCAGTCACCGTCAGACGGTACTGATTATTTATGGAATCGCTGCGTTCTTCGGAGTTCTGGCGATTATCCAATCTTCCGCTGCCATGTTCGAAGCAAACTGGGTAACGTTTGTGGTCATCTGTATCATGATGTTCTTCCTCCAAGTGGGAGCAGAAGTCATCGGACTTGTTAGCAAAACGAGAAGACCGGTTATTAACTTCCTGATGCGCATGCGCGTCAAGTTGAATCCGGAGACTCGTTCGAAATCATAAATAGATAAATGTAATGGTTACAGCTATTCTTGAATATTATTCCAGACCCAACCTTATCCCTTGTGGATAAGGTTTTTTGTTTATTTTGAGGTTTTTACTAAATAATTGGAACCTTTTGCCGATATATAAAGGTAACTGACTTAAAAAGAGGAGAGATGATACGTAATGCAACAAAAGAAACGGCCGTTGGTCTGGATCATGTTGGTCACCATGGTGTTCTCATTGTTCCCACAAGGTCTATTCGGTGGGGCTGTTGCTTCGGCTGCAGACGGTGATCCGGTAACTCCTGGATCTAATGCTTATACCACATATTTTACGCCAGATCTTAGAACATTGCGGGAGACCGCTGCTCTATCTATAGTTCAAGATGCAACCAAGGCGTTCTTGACACGTTCGAATGCATACACAACCTCAACTTCATCAATTACAATTTCAGGTTCTTATGCATTTGTATCCAATACGAGCTTGAAGGTTAAAGTGGAACAACTGAACTTGGTTACATCCGGTTCAGATAGCAAATGGGTACCAGACTCCACTAAATCAATTACAACTGCGGTTACTGCTGATCCAAGTGGTAATAACAAATTCACAGCCAATAACCTGAATCTGTTCCCGGGATTCAACCGGGTTACTTTCTCGGGTAACCAGGGATCAGTTGAACGCTCAGATACATTCTATGTATTGTACGATCAGGCTCCATTTATTGAGAGCTTCCAAGTATTTACGGACAGTTCCGCTACTGGCGGTAACAAGTCCTATAACTTGAATGAAGGTTCCAACACGGTTGTAGATACCCAACGTGTATCTATTCAAGGTAAAGTGCAGAACTCTACACTTGTAAGCGTAAAAGTGAACGGCGGAGACGAGATCAATGCTTCCATGTTGCAAGATGGATCGTTCTTCTTGCCACAGTTAGCATTAAAAGCAGGACTGAATAATCTGAAGTTCAAAATTTCAAGTGCATCCAATGCCATTGAAACAGAACGTTCCATTTATTATTTTGATAAAGATCAACCTTTTACGGATTTGAAAGTGCAATTGGGTGGACAGGACAAGTCTATTTTGGGTAGCAATCCAACCTTTACAGGTACCAGTCAAACCAATGCAACATTGACTGGACAGGTATTGCTTCCGTATTCAGCGAACCCTAATCCATTTAGTCCAACGAATGGTGAGATCACGTTGTCTAATGGCAACTTGACGCAACCAACAAATTTTGTGTTTGAGTCGGATCCTGATGAAGAGGTACTAATCACGGGCTCGGATGGTGTAACCATTGAGTATCGATTGGTGAAATTTAAGGTTACAACACCTTACAACTTGGAGATGGATGGCACATCTCCGAAGAAGAATCAAACACTTCGTCTTCGTCTCGCATACGGTAATTTCAGTGCGGGATATAACGCAAGCTATACCTTTTCCCCGGGGGCACAGGATATCACAGAGATCTACTATTTGCCTGATTATAAAGAAGGCGAAGCCATTGATTCCCAAACAAAACTTGATGGCACTAAGCTGCAAAGCGATGAATTCTACATCTTGGTAGAATCCAGTGAACCCATCACAGGTGCGCTTGTGGGTGAATATTTACCAACAGGTACTACAAAGCTTACAATTGACCCTGTCAATACTGTGGATGAGATGAAACTAAAAGATAACCAAAAAATCTATAAAATATCGGGTTTCCTTGGTGGAGATCAACAAGTACGCTTTTACTATGGTAGTCCGACAAACTTACCTAAGATTGTGAAAATTTCTTATGTAACAGCGAGCTCTATTTATGTGGAAAGTCTTCAAAACGGACAAACCTACACTTTTAACTCGAAGAGCAGTACGGATAAGCTTACGTTAAAAGGTCGTTTCATTGGTTTCAAAACCCTAGACGGGGATAACTTTGTCGCGGAAATACTTGTGAATGGTAAAAAATTTACACCTTCAACCACATTCCCGAAAAAAGAGGATGGAACGTTCAGTGTAGATCTTCCCGTCTTGAAATCAGGACCGATTGTCTATGGTGAGAACACGATTCTAATCCGTGCTACAGATGAGGATGCGAATAAACTTCCAATCACCATCTCAACTACGTTGAAGATCAACGTCATTGACCAGAATCAGTCGACAGTGACATCTTTCATGCCTACGCTGATTCCTAAGGACTCACGTCAGCAGTTTATTAACAAACCAATTACGCAATATGAAGATGACGAGATGAAGCGCATTTTCTCGGTTACACCTGAATTTGCTTTCAAAGAAGATAAGTATGTAACAAGTGAAGAGAATTATGACCTCGTCATTAATGGCGGTGGCGCTGATATTGTGAACGTCTACTTTGGTTCTGATAAAATTTTCACCAAAGAGTTGACGGCCGATACCATCTTCGAAGTTAATCAGCCTGGCGGAACTGGTTTGCCAAGCTATGATATTACTGGTAACAGTGACCTGTTTATCGCACGGATTCAGAATCTTAAGTTTGATGTACCAGGAACGCATGTGTACACACTCGAACTGATCAACAGCACAGGTGCGAGAACGACACAACGTCTTGAGATTGTACGCGAACCTTCTTCTTACCGCATTTTGTCTCCACAACCTACGGTGGGTAACAACATCGTTGTGAACAAAAACTTTGTTCGTTTCGATATTGAAGCTGAGGGAGCTTCCCAAGTATTGATCGGTAAAGAGCCTGCAGTTAAACGTACCGATATGAATAACCGCTTTGTATTGGATTATGTAGGACTCAAAGCAGATAAAAATAATGCAATCAAGATTCAGATTATCCGCGAGGGCGGCACGATCAACGATACAGTCAATGTGTATTACACAGGTGCAATCGCGATTGATTCACAGTTCATGGCTCCTAAGGTAGCCAACAAATATACCGTGTTCAACAAAAATGTGGTGCTATCATTCCCGAAAGGAACGGTATTGCAATCGACAACAACAAGTGGCATGGTGAAGTTCTATCCAGACAACAAACTGCTGTTTGGTATCGCTGATCCAAAAGACGGTGTTGTAGAACGGAAGAATGACTACGGTAATGTTATCGGAGTTAATGCAGATGACAGAAGTACCAATGGTGCCAGCGTAATCCGTATTCCTACCGAGTTGTCTAGCTTCTTCGCCTCGGTAATTAATACAGCCAACTTTACTCAAGTATCTGATATTTACTGGATCAACGGTGGTCTGGGTGAACTGGGTGATCGTGGTACGAACGGATACAAAGCGGGAACGAACGGAATTACGCCGTATTCCATTGATGGAGAGTTTACGAGATATGCTCAAGAGCGTATTCTGACCCCATCCCAGCGCGGAACGTTAACACTGAGCTATGATCCATCCATTGTTGACGATGTAGGGTCTACGATTACGGTATATCGTTACTCAGATGACTCTAATGTAGGTAAATGGGTTTCCATAGGTGGTGCAGTGGACACGAAGAGTCACACCATCACCGTTCCGTTTGATGAATTTGGATATTACAAAGTGATGAAGCAAAGTCAAAGCTACCCGGATATCACAAATCATCCATGGGCACGGAACTTGCTGAATGCGATGTATTCCAAAGGAATCATGAATCCGCTCAGAACCAATGCGTTCGGTGCGGATGATCAGACAACACGTGGCGAATTTGCTACTTTGCTTGTCAAAGGTATGGATATCCAATTGGTTAAACCGAGCAAAACAACCTTCACAGACGTTTCCGAGAACACCAAATCGGATCGTTGGACGTATGAAGCGATTGAAACAGCAGCACGCGCAGGGATTGTTCAAGGGCTTAGTGATGGCTTCTTTGGACCAGATCAGCCGGTTACACGGGAGCAAGCAGCGGTTATGATTGCACGGGCAATGAATGCCAAGCTTGCAGCCAATGACAGTAAGCTGACAGCTACTTTGGCCAAATCGTTCCTGGATTCAACTTCTATCGATTTCTATGCACGACCAGCCATTGTGGCGGTTACCAAAGCGAAAATCATGGAAGGAAGCCCTGTAAACATTCCAGGTGCAGCCAAAACGCAATTCCAATTCAATCCAAAAGGTAATATGACTCGTGCAGAAGCAGCCAAGATTGCAGTAGAACTGCTTAAGAAGAGCACGAAGTTATTCCCTAAAACATTGAGCTAATCTAGCATTGTTGAGATAATTTTAGGAAGGACCTGTCCCTTTTACTAAAAGGGGTGGGTTCTTTTTATGACTGTAGAACAGCTTGTATAGAATTCATTTATAATAGAAGAAAACTGTTTTTTACCAATAACTATTTTTGTAATTTGCTAGAGATTAAGATACAATAACGGTAAATACACAATGATCTAGAGGGTGAAGTTAGCTAATGAAACCGATTTATTCGAGAGCCCAATTGGGTTACATGAAGGCAAAGACACAGTTCGAGAAGCAGGCAGTCATTCTGGAGAAAAAGTTGGAAGATACACGTAAGACCGAAGAGATCTCTCAGGAAGTAATGGAAGGGCTTGTACAGTCCACCGGCTTCCATGATGCGTATAACAGTCTGGTTCTGGCCGAGAATGAATTGATTGAATGGTCTCACACCACGATGAAGCATGAGAAGACATACCGGGAGAACAGACAACCAATTGACGATATGTATCTGAGATTGAATAGTGATCCGAATATGCGTGCTCAGATTATTGAGCTAGCGATGAAGATCCGCTAAGTTATAGTCACTGATCCAAGAAGAGGTGCCCTGAGGGCCCTCTTTTTTTATTTTCAATATTGTAGAATTTGTCGCTTCATCGTGGAAAATAACGGGTATAAATAAACGTCCACATCATTCCTTACACAGGGTGATTTCGGAGGAAAGGTCATAAATACAGCTGCATCAAAGGTTTTGAACCCGCTAGAGACCCGCACTGCATCAATACATAAATAAGTTCAAAACTTTTTTTGAGGAATCCGCAACTTTTTGAAATCTGCTGCGTTTAAGATGTAGAGTCAAAAACATTGGGGATCTTACCAAGATTGACCTCGTGAAGAATCTTGTCTATTTATTAGAAAAAATTGCTTTACGGCACGAGAGACCCATTGTATAATACGTAAGGTAGGATTAGGAAACTACTCTATTTACGTATGATTCTATCATTTATTCTTGTTTACAAGTTTCTGTGATATGCTCACAGACATCATTTATATTAACTTGCTCATAACTCTGGAAAGGGGGTGCGACAATAGAATGAGGAATACGAGCGACCCTATTAAAGAAAATTCCAATGTTATGAACGCCCAAGGAGGAGACAAAAAGGTTATGAAGAAAATTTTATCCGTAGCATTGTCTACAGCAATGGCATTCTCAATGTTTGCATCTGTAGCATTCGGTGACACAGCAGTAACACCACAACAACAGTTTGACGCATTGAAAGCAAAAGGTATCTTCACTGGTTATCCAGATGGTTCAGCTGGTCTGGACAAAGAGATGACTCGCGCTGAGTTCGCAAAAGTTATCACTAAATTGCTCGGTCTGAAAGAGATCACTGGAACTCTTTCTTACACTGACAAAAACTACACAGCTAAAAACTGGGCTGTACCTTACATCGAAGCAGTAACTGCTGCGGGTATTATGGAAGGTAAAAACGTAGAGAAAAAAATCTTTGACTTCAATGGTAAAGTGACAGTAGCTGAAATGGCTACAATCTTGACTCGTGCACTTGATCTTGAAATCCCAACTGAAACTAACAACAATGCAGCAGCATGGGCTAAAGGTTATGTTCAAGCAGCGATCAACGCAGGTCTGATCGACGCTAACGCTAACTTCTCTGGTAATGCTTCCCGCGAATTGTTGGTAGGTGCAGCTTACTCTATCGATCAAGCTCAAAGCTTGAAAGTAGAATCTTACACAGTAACTGAAGCTGGTAAAGTAGTTGAATTCAAAATCAGCGACGGCGAAACTGTAAAAGTAACTTTGGATAAAGCTCTTGAAGCTAACAAAGAAACTGAAGTGAAATTCACTTACAAAGATAAAGAGTTCACTGAGAAAGTTACTTATGTAGTAACTGCAGCGACTAAAGTTCAAAGCGTATCTGCTAACAACTACAAACAAATCACTGTAGCATTTGATGGTGAAGTTCAAGAAGCTTCTGCTACAAATGTAAAAAACTACACAATCGATGGTTTTGAATTTGAATCTGCTAGTCTTTCTGCTGACAAGAAAGTTGCAACTTTGTTGTTGAAACAAGCTGATGCAGATACATTGGATAGACAAAAAGAATATACAATTGCTGTGAATGTGAAAAATGCTAACGAATCCAAAACTTTGGAAGAAAAAGTTAAATTCACACCGATTGATACAACTGTTCCTACAGTACAATCCGTAACTGGACTGGGAACTAAAGCTTTTAAAGTTGTATTCTCTGAGCCTGTTAAACAATCTACAGTTAATACTACTTCCAACTTCCGTATCAACGGAAATGCTGTTTCTGGATCTGTGAAATACTCTTACCCTAATACTGCAATCATCACTACTGATCTTCCAGTTGGTAACCACAAGTTGACTGTAAGCAATGTAGAAGATTTCGCAGGGTTCAAGATTTCTTCTGCTGAGCAAGAATTTACAGTAGCTGAAGACACTACTGCACCAGAAGTGGTTTCTGTTAAAACTACTGATTTGACTGAAGTTGAGATTAAATTCAACGAAACAATTAAATCTGTAGGTACTGTATATCACACTACATCTGGTTACACTGCTAGTTCTGTAACTATTAATGATGACACTGTGAAATTGGTATTCAATCAAAAGTTGAGTCTCTCTGAGAATACAGTATATCTGCAAAACGTAACAGACTACAGCAATAACTCTGCTAATCGCGAAGTAAAAGTGACTCCAGTATTGGACACTCAAAGACCAGCAGTTGTAGGTGTGAAAACTGAATTGGTGAACAATGATTCTGCTCACAAATTCACGTTTGAATACAGCAAAAATGTAGAGTCTGCTGACGCACGGGAACCTAAGAACTACACTGTTAAAGATTCTGCAGGTAAAGTAGTTGCAGGTAAAGGTCTAGATTCTAACGGTCACCCAGCTGTTTCCATCAGCTATGACCCAACTACTAAAAAGGCATCCTTCACTTTGCTTGGTAAACTGGATGCAGGTAAATATACTGTTGAAGTAGCGGGTGTTCGTGATACAGCTTCTATTGCCAACACTATGCTTCCATACACCACAACTGTAGATGTATCTAACACAATTCGACCAGTAGTTTCCACTACATGGGTAGAAGAAACTACTGCTGGAAATAAATATGATTCCGTAATTTATGTACAATTCAGCAAAGCTATGGCTATCAGTGGTGCTGGAGATGTAACTCAAGTTAATAAGTATAACTATGCTACTAACTTTGATGCCGTTACAAACGGTGGTACTTTCAGACCAATTCCGTCTGATTCCAAAGTTGAACTGGTTAATGCTGAAACAGTGAGAATCACATTGCCACGTTCTGAGACATCATTGCTGGCAGCTGGTACTGATTTGGGTCTGCGTATTGCTACTGTAGCTGACACAAATGGTAACTATGCTGGTTCTGACTATCTTGTATACACAGCAGTTAAGGCTAAAAGTGCTGTAACAATCGGTGTAGAAAAAGCTGAAGCAACAGCTACAGATACTGTTAAAGTTACTTTCCAAAGCACTTTGTCTAACGTTGATATTAATGATTTCACAATCAATGGTGTTGCACCTAAGTCTGTAGATACTACTACTACTGATGGTAAAACTGTCGCAACATTCACACTGAATAGCGATAGCAAATTTGCTCCTGATCTGGCTGGAAGCGCGTTTGTAATCAGCTCAACTCCAAAATCTCAAAATGCTTTTGGTGCTCCACTGAGCAGCGCGGCAGTTACTTTGGTTGACAAAATTGCTCCAACAGTAACTGATACTGCTGTTGTTGTGGCGAAAGATACTTTTGGTACTGGCCCTGATGCACCACAAAATGTATTCTCTGCTACAGTAGAGTTCAATGAAACACTCAAAGTTACAAACACTCCTAACCTCTTTACAGTACGTGTTGAAGGTAAAGCAGTTACTGTAGTTGGTGCAGAACCAGATGGTAAAAACCTTGTTGTTTACTTCAATGGTGTTGATAATAACTCCATTACTGACAAACAATTGGTTGAAGTATTCTTGAAAGATGTAAATACTGAAGCTGGCGTAGTTACTGATTTGAAAGATAATGCAGCAAAATCTTTCACAAAATCAGTTAATGTACCAGTGGCAGTTGCTGGATCCTTGACTTACTAAGTTCAATATCCAGTTTAAAACCTCTCCCTTAAGGGAGAGGTTTTTTATTATCAAGAAAACACAACAACATCGTAACTTTCTCCCCTTCCCAAACGTTTATACTATAAAGCAACAAGCAACTTATGGGAGGTTTGGAAGTGGATCAAAAGAAAATGTTTGTGAGCTTGCTCGCAAGTGCGATGTTGATCAGTTCAACAGCTGGCATCGCCATGGCATCGAGCACAACCAATAAAACGGCTGCCACCAGTTCAAATAGCAGTACATCGAAGAAAACGACAACAACAACGCAGAAGGTTGTACATACCCTTGGTAACCTGTCAGCTGTTAAAGTGACAGCACGAAGTTCCGTAAGATTAACAGATGTAAATATTTTGGCTCAAGACGATGGTAATGTGGTTACGTATACATTGTCTTACAAGAACAATGACAGCACCCCAATGATGATGCTCGATTACTGGAGCAAAGTGAAAACCAAGGGTGGAACATCGTTCTCGCCTAAACTGATCGCCAAAGATCAGGAAAAGAAAACGGTCGCGCCTGGATCAACCGTTGAGTTGACCTATGTTATGAAGGTGGGTCGCGAGGTGAAACTCAGTGATCTGAACTTTCTCATCGTGAAGTGGGATTTCAGTCAAGCTAACTATGAACGTACGCTGGGTAAGTTTAATGTGCCCGCATCCTATAGCATTACTACACCTGTAGGAAAACCAAAGACGGTTCGTCTGAGCGACTCTGCGGTGAAGGTGAAAGTATCAGGTATTAAAGTGTTTCCAGGTGAAGATAAGAAACAGTATGTGAAAATTGGCGTGAATTTAAACAATATTAGTTATAAATTGCTTGAAAATCCGAATATCAAATGGATCTTACGTACGCCAAGTGGTACGAATTATCCGCTAACCCCGGATAAAGACAGCACGAGTGTCAGTATTCAAGCCCAAGCTAATAAGGCTCTCAGTCTGATGGCATCTCTTCCTACGTCAGTGAAGCTGCAAAAGTCTGAGTTGTTGCTGGTAGAAGAGCAGGGTGAAGAGAAGAGTGTTCTGCCTGTTGCTGCACTGCAATTGCCAGAGGCTAGCAAGACGAATGTAGAGGTTGCTGCCAATCAGCCCAATATCATTTCTGTTGAAGGACAACGACTGTCCACATTGCTTGAATCTGCCAAAGTCCGAATGGATGATGGTGAGTACAGTCTTAACCTTCAAATGAAATTCAAGAATGAAGGCAAGAAAGTCATTAAGGTGCCGACATATACCTTCGAGGTACGAAATACAGACGGAACAGTTAATCCGATCGAAACCAAAGCTTTGGATACATTGAAGTTGAACCCGGGTGATATCAAGACGATTAAGCTGAGTGCAACCCTTCAGGGTGATGGGGATACAAAAAAAATCAAGCTCTATGTAATGAGTCCGGTGGATAAAAATGAAAGTACAGAGTCAACAACAGCTTCTTCTCCAACCAATGGATTTGTTTTCTCCTATCCTGTAGGTGTCTATGCAATCCCTGAGTCGATATCCAGCGGAGATGGATTGACGACCGAAACGGTCATTAAAAATAACAAAGGTACATTTGGTGTGTCTTTTGGATCGTTACAGCGTTTGCCTTGGCTGGACAGTGATATTGTTGCTGCCAAAGTGACCATTCGTAATGCAGGTAACAAAACAGTTCAACTTCCTGAGCTTGAAGCGATGTTTATGATTGATTCTGCTGAGATTGAGGGAGACAAGAAGCTAATCTACACACAAAGTGGCAAGCTACTTGGAGCGGGCATGACAACCGAGGCTTACTTGTTGACCAAGATTCCTTCTGAATTACGTATATCTCGTCTGGAACTTAGTCTGAACGAGAAAGTTAGTGAAGAAGAGACGAATGAGTGGATTACGTTAAATACGTCTGGATTAATTCCACCGGTATCTTATGTTGGAAGCGGCAAGACATACACATCGGGTACTGCTGATAAAGAGACCGAAATGGGTGTGCGGAGAACGATTCGTTATCCGGGAACGTCATCGGACATCGTGTATACAGAATTCGAAATGACGAACAAATCACTGCGTCAAAGTGGCCACGGTAAACTGGTAGGTTACTTCAAAACATCGGATGGCCAGTATTACAGAGCAACTGCGAAGCAAGCAGAGCGTCTGCCTGGTCCAGGACAGAAGTCGATTGTTACGTTCTGGGCTAAGATTCCGAAGTCCGTTACTTTCTCAGACCTGCGTCTGATTGTGGGTGAAGGTATTGCAGACAGCAAGTTTGTAACCGGTGAAGGGGAAGCGACTGCTTATGTGAATGCTCTGGCATTCGAAGTACCGCCAACCTCCATTAGTGTTCAAGGTTCGTTAACTAATATTGATCTCTATCCTTATTCTTGGACTGCCAACAGTGTGAGAGCATATCTGGCAGGCAGCTCATCTGTACAGATTGAGATGAATTACAGCTTATCCCGTAATGAAGAGATTGAGATGGGTGAGAACGAGCACAAGTTAATCCTCACTCTGACGGATCAAGCAGGTAAATCATATGAGAAAGAGCTGACTTTGGGAACCGATCTGAAAGTGGGAACCAACCAGACACTGAGCTGGAGCGTAGAAGACAGCTTCTTCGAGAAGTTGCGTGGTGGTTCGTATCGCTTAAGCGTAGATGATCAGTTCCAGGGACAACGTCTTCGTCTTGCGGAACAAAGCTACGGATATGACCTGACCAAGCTACCGAAGGAAGAACCTGTCGATTTGAGATAGATGCATAGATTCGAATAATCGTAAGATTTGTCCACAAAACCTCGTTTCCACCCCAACGGAAACGAGGTTTTGCTTGTGGCATCCCTATTTTTTCTCTATAGTTAAAGTTAATAGATTACCAGAGGAGGAAAATGATTCACATGAAACCTTATATGAAAGTATCCCTTGCTGCGCTCGCGATTGGTGTTGGCGTGTGGGTTGGGTCGGTATATAGCAATACGGCCATCGGTGCAGGTACAAGTCAGCCAGGAACAGCAGACGATCCGGTTGTAACGAAGAGTTATGTTGACCAACAGATTCAAAAAGCATTGGGTGGAGGCGTTAGCACGGGTTCTGGCAACTCATCAGGCAGCAATAACGGCTCGACCGGAACCGGAAACTCCGGTAGCACAGGTGGAGACACATCACTTCCTCCACTGGTCTCAGGCGCTACTGATGCCGTTGAGATTGTCACCGTGAAGCCGGGTCAACAGCTGATCGGCAAGTCTGGCGCGGAGTTCATTGTACGTAGCGGTAAAGCTGTGATCGTCAGTGAAGGTACGAACGGTGTAGCTGATCTGACGGACGGGATTGATCTGACCAATGGACAGGCAGCGCCGACCAATCACCTGCTCTCTTTTCCAAGGGATGGACGGGGGATCACGGTATTGGAAGGAAACAAATATAGCCTAACTGTAATGGTTCGTGGTGGATATACTTTGAAATAGAATTTGTAGCTGTTAAAGGAATTATTCATTCGTTATGCTTTTCATTTGCTCAGATTACCCAGTTCTAACAATCATTAATACGGCTAGCCAGCCTTGTTCCTGCTCACTCTATAACTGTTGACAACCAATTAACGGAGGTGCAGGAACCATGGCTAGAAGCAATCGCAAAGTGGTACCGGAAAGTCGTCAAATGCTGGATCAGATGAAGTATGAGATTGCTGCAGAGTTTGGTCTCAATGTAGGTTATGGTGGCAGAGGTTTGGCTGGTGCGGATACAGAATTTGGATCTGAACTGGGTGAAGTGAGTGATCATTCCTATGGGCAATATAAAGGGTGGGGACATCTGACTTCCCGTGAGAATGGATCGGTTGGTGGAGAGATTACCAAAAGGCTAATTCGTCAGGCAGAGCAGCACTTATAGGGCATTTTCCTTACCCCGTTTCGTTTGACACGTCTTGACAAATACGTTAAGATGGCATTTGAGGTATGCAACCTTTTCCACTAGGGAAAGGTTGATTTTCGTTTGAGGCAATTACCTGAAAAATCCTTATCTTCGTAACTGCGGACCCTGCGTCCTTATTCCATTTTGGAAAGCTTCGAGGGTACAGTGAACGAATCGCTGTCATGTTTTGTTCGGGCAATCGCCATACTACTAGTTATGGGAGGTTGAAACTTCATGTCTGTTAAAGGCCGGCATCTATTTACATCGGAGTCTGTAACCGAAGGACATCCGGATAAAATCTGCGATCAGATCTCAGACGCCGTATTGGACGCGTTTCTTGCAAACGACCCCAATGCTCGCGTAGCTTGCGAAGTTTCCGTAGCCACAGGCTTAGTGCTTGTCATTGGTGAAATCAGTTCAGCTTCTGAATACGTGGACATTCCGTCCATCGTTCGTAATACAATTAAGGATATTGGCTACACACGTGCCAAGTTCGGTTTTGATTATAACACTTGTGCAGTGCTGACTTCTCTGAATGAGCAGTCCGCTGATATTGCCCAAGGCGTTAATGCAGCGCTTGAGAACCGTGACCCGGAACAAGTCGCTCGTGAAACAGAAAACATTGGTGCAGGTGACCAAGGTCTGATGTTCGGTTTTGCCACGAACGAAACACCTGAACTCATGCCTTTGCCAATCGCTCTGTCCCACCGTATCGCACGCCGTCTGGCGGAAGTGCGTAAGAACGGTACATTGGAATATCTTCGTCCGGATGGTAAAACGCAAGTAACGATTGAATACGACGGTGACAAGCCGGTACGTGTGGATACAATCGTTGTGTCTACTCAGCATGCTGAAGAGACTACGCTGGAGCAGATCCAAAAAGACATCAAAGAACATGTCATCTTGCCTGTCGTTCCAGCGGAATTGCTGGATGAGCAGACTAAATATTTCATTAACCCAACAGGACGTTTCGTTATTGGCGGACCTCAGGGAGATGCAGGCCTTACTGGACGTAAAATCATTGTAGATACCTACGGCGGTTATGCACGTCACGGCGGTGGTGCGTTCTCTGGTAAAGATCCAACAAAAGTAGACCGCTCTGCAGCCTATGCGGCTCGTTACGTAGCGAAAAACCTTGTAGCTGCTGGTCTTGCAGACAAGGTGGAAATCCAACTTGCTTATGCGATTGGTGTAGCCAACCCGGTATCGATCAACGTGGATACATACGGAACTGGCAAAGTCAGCGAAGAGACATTGGTTGAGCTTGTGCGTAACAACTTCGATCTTCGTCCGGCTGGCATCATTCGTATGCTGGATCTGCGTCGCCCAATCTACAAACAGACAGCTGCTTACGGTCACTTCGGCCGTACAGATCTGGATGTACCTTGGGAGCAAGTGGACAAAGTGGACCTTTTGAAAACTCAAGCAGGTCTGTAATTAGCTAACGTTATATGGTCATCCAATGAAGCCCTTGATTCCGCTATGGAATCAGGGGCTTTTTGCATCTTTTTACAAAATAAAACACCATACATTTCCATTTTATTAATTGAAAATCTCTCTTTGACCGACATAAATATAGAGGTCTGTATATCAGACAATTAGGAAATTGAGATAAGGGGGAAGGTCGGGTGTTTGTGAAAAAAATGGCCCGCAAGGGATTGGCTAGTCTTATGATTTTGATGTTAGTCACTCAAGGGATACTCGCCGGATGGGTAGGAGTAGAATCCGCGTATGCCGCCGATGAGTTGACGGGGAAAGGGATTAATACAACGTCCCCTGCTGTGAACGAACAACAGGCAAGTGGATCAGCACCACTAACGATTGATTTTATTAAGCCAGTAAAGAAAATCGACACTTCTACAGAGGAAATCTCTGTACACCGAGTTCAGGATGACTCGATCGTAACAAGAGTTCCCGTAACGAATGCAGCTGTAACTGTCGTTGCAGATGATGCTGCTATTGATGCATATTTGGGGAAACGTGTGGAAATCCAGCTTCCTACAGCTCTGCCTGGAGGTTCATTCTATGTTAGGATTGGCAGTCAGTCTTTCATATATGGGGACGGTCAACCGGTTGAAGGATTGAACAAAGAGTGGACATTCCGTACAGCAGGAGTTAGCACAGCTCGATTAACAGCGCAGGCACCTCTTAATGCGGCATCCAATGTGTCTCCTTCAGCCAATATCCAGCTTACGTACGATCGGGCAATGAAGGTCGGTGCAGGCAAGCTTCAGATCTATAGTGGCAGTACATTATTGGAAGAAATCGATGCCAATTCAACCCGAATTAGTTTCAACACGGCGAGAACAACGGTGACGATTGATCCAGTGAACAATTGGGCGAATAACAGCACGATTTACATAGCAGTACCGGAAGGGTTTTTGCGTGATGACCTGAACAATGATACGGGAGCCATTCAGCGAACGACATGGGGGTTCAATGTGATATCCGATCCCACTGCATTAACCGTATCCACCCTGTCTCCTGCAAACGGAGCAACAGGCGTATCACTCACGAATGAGTTTACGTTGACATTCAACAAAGACCTGGACCGGAATTTTGCAAGTTCAGCTACGGTTAAGAATGCAAACGGCGGGATTGTGGCTTCGACGACATTAATTAGTACGTCCAACCCGAGACAGTTGCGCATCATCCCGCAAACGACTCTGACAAGCAACACAACGTATACGATTGATATTCCTGCGAATGTGTTCCGGGATCAGACGGGAAATCTGTTCACTGGTCTGAATGGAGCCACATCGTGGACCTTTAGAACGTTGACCGTAGATACAACACCACCTGTACTGAAAACAGCCAAAATGTACAGCAATACGATCATTCGATTAACGTATGATGAGTTGCTCTCCAGCCTTGATCCGTTTGCTTCCAGCTTCACAGTGACGGTTAACGGAGAGAACCGGAATGTAAGTTCTTCCTATGTTTCTGGAGACAGTGTGTATGTTGTTCTGGATACAGGTGTAGCTGTAGGACAGGTTGTCCGCATTGCCTATGCACCGGGAACAGGAACACGTAAAATTCAGGATTTGTCTCTTAACGCGGCTCCAGCATTCGGAGCGAGAGATGTAGAGAACAGTCTCGATTCCATTATGTCGAAACCACGTGAAGGCACAGCTTATTACAATACAATCAGTCTGTATTATCCTGAGACCGTTTATATCAACTCCAGTGATGCGGTGAGACAATTCAGTGTTACAGCAGACGGATCAGCGGTGGGCATCAGCAGTATGTCCACCAATAACAGTTCGTTGGTAACGCTCAATCTCAGTCGTTCCATCCAGAATGGTGAAGTTGTACAAGTATCCTATGCGCCAGGAACATGGCCAGTGAAAGACAGTCGTGGTCAAGCTCTCGCTGGATTCAACGGGTTCTATGTACGAAACAGTATTGATACGAAACCACCTGAGTTCAAGAGTGCAGAAGTAAGTGGTACGACGATGTGGATCAGATATAATGAGCCGCTGAGCCGGACGAACAAACCACTCAAGAGCCAATATTCGGTATTGGTAGATGGTAAAGCCGTATTTGTCAATGATTCCGAGATTGAGGATGATATGATTACATTGACGCTAGCCAACACAGTTGCCAGTACTCAAAACGTAACCTTTTCTTATGTGCCAGGCACCCTGCGGTTAACCGATCTAAACAACAATCCTGCAGGATACGTTAATCTGGCTCCAGTAAAATATACGTTTGGTAACGGGAAAATATTGTCGGCTACTCTTCAAGGGGACAAAATATATATTAACTTCCGAGATGCGCTTCAGGCTCAGACGGCTCTAACTGCTTCGCAGTTCAGTGTGCAGCTTGGAGGAACAACAACGAATGTTCTGAACGCTTCGATATCGGGTTCAATCGTGACACTTAATCTTTCGAATTCGGCAACAGCAGGACAGACAGGTACGGTTAGCTATACTCCGGGAGCAGTTCCTTTGCGTGATGCGTTGAACAACACCATTGCTGCTTTTGGGCCGCTTCCCCTGCAACAAAATGGTAGCAGCTCGACAGGCAACCAGACGAACAGCCGTCCTTCTTGGCTTACAGAACAAGACTCTTCAAGTTATGGACAAGCTCTGCTTGTAATGAGCACGGATACGGCAGCTACAGCTTCCATGATGTCGCGCAACAATCGCTCTACTCGTCAATTCAATGTAGACGGGGCCAAGCTTTTGCAGGCCTTCCAGTACGCAACAACGTCTGGCAAAACAACACAACCTGTTGTATTAGAAGTCCCTGCCAGCGAATCGTCGGCATATGTAGGGTTCCCGCTGAATACATTGGCTCAGGTTGCATCGAGTAACCGTACAGGTTCAATCGGTGTGAAATATGGTGACCGTCTGTGGATGGTTCCATTATCCAATCTGAATGTATCCGCAATGAGTCAAGCTGTAGGAGGGAATACAACCAATACAGATACCTCATACTTCTACGTACAGGTGGAGACGGTTCCTGTCTCCAGTTCAGGAACGATCGACGGAATGCTGGCGGTTGCTGGAGCACAGAAACTTGGTAATGTTACAGACATCTACCTCTCTGCGTTTAGTGGAAATACGAATCAACGGGTGGAACAAAATATCAAAAGCCAGCTCGCGATGCAGTTGCCTGTAAACACACCTACAGCGACTTCCGGGTTTACGTATATTGATCCGACTACACTGATTCTGGCGAATGTGCCACATACGTTTGCGAGTGCAACAGGAGGTGTGGTCGTTAAAGGACAACTGAACGGTAACCAGACTATAGTGCCTGTCACTCATGCTGTGAGCTATCAGGATACCTCCAGTCACTGGGCAGGTGCAGTCATCAAAGAGTTGTCGTCCAAATGGATCATTGGGGCTACGAACGGCTCCTATTACGGACCCAATCAGAAAATAACGCGTGCCGAGTTTGCCGAATTGGTAGCCAAAGGTCTTGGTTTGAAAGGAGATCAGACTGCTGCGCGTCGTTTCCGTGATATTCGTGGTGGTGATCTGACCAGTGCCTACATTGGTGCCGCGGCAGAAGCCGGGATTATTACAGGCAACACGGACGGTACATTCAAACCAGAAAGTGAAATCACTCGTGAACAAATGGCCCTTATGATGGTTCGGGCGATGAATTACGGTGGCAAAACAGTTTCGCTTCAATCCTCCGCTACTTCGACGTTATCCAAATTCAAGGATAGCAATAAGATTCAGTCCAAGGATTCTGTTGCCAAAGCGGTGCAGGAGGGAATTATTCAAGGCATGACAGCGAGAACATTCGAACCCCAAGGGAACGCGACTCGCGCTCAGGCAGCAGTCATGTTGAAACGGGTTTTGGACAAGTTGGAATATCTGTAATAGTAATTAGCTCTTTATCTTAGTGAAGCGAAATCGATCAGGGGAATAAGTTCAACTGATTGGTTTCGCTTTTTTATATCATAAGTCATGAATTTCATGGATAGAGGGTGTATGTTCCGTTTCGAGAGTTTATTCAACTAATGGGGTACCGGGCAGATTACTCAATAGAAAGTCGTGAAATTTTTGCTAGAACGGATCATTCGGAAATATATTTTGTACCTGATGTAGGATACTTTGATGATAAGGAAGGATATGTTGAGTTGGAAAAACCAGGTATATTAATTGATGAGAAATTCTATCTTCCTATTCGATTTGCTGCTTGGTATACAAAACATTCGGTGGCCTATGATCGAAAAACAAATACCGCGCGAATGGTGGAGTACGGCTATGGTCAAGAACAAGTGATACTCGATCTAGTGAAAACTTATGATAGAGCCTTTACTGTAAAACTATTAGCTTCAGACCATATACAGAGATCTTATCTGACTGATAGTAAGATTGCACCCCAAGTTAGCGAAATCCCTGATCGAATCTACAATGTTGATATAACAAGCATTACATACGAATCTGCAAACCAGGCATTATTGTATGTTACATATATTCGTAATAATCAGGTAATGGACGACCAACATGAGATCGTATTTCGAATTATAAAGGAGAACAATCAGTGGAAAATACTTCAGGATCGATATCTTTCCAGTAATACTACGCTTCCAGAAGATATCGATAAATCTGTACATACGATAAAAGAGAATTTTAATGAGAAGCAACAAAATGTCCTATCTGACCTCAGGCAATATTATAGAGCGTTTAATCAGAAAGACTTTGATCTAACGTATAAATATACTTCGCCATTTGATATTGAACGAATGAACGCAAATGCAGTTGATGAATGGAGAACATGGGAGCACATTACAAGAGCTTCCTTTGAGTATGGAGACACTACGTATCATATGTCTAATGAACGAGTCGTGTTTCTTGGGGAGAAGCAAGCTGTTGTTCATGCAACCTTGGAATGGAGCTACATCTCAGAGAACATAGAGCAGAACCATTCTATATATGAGGCGCTGATCTACCTTGATTACGCCAACGGGCACTGGAATTATAGTTATGATCATGACATTAGTGTGAACGAAGAGGACCCCAATCGAATGTTACCCGAAATTCATTTCCCAGAGCCTGATTGAAAATCTAACGAATATCAGTATACAGATAAATTCCCATGTATGAGTAGCTGATTCCATACATGGGTTTCTTTTTGCCAAGAATACCCTCAAAGTTAGCTAGGGGCGTAACTTTTTCCACAAAAAGCAGTCTATTAATAGAAGAGTATACTAGAGATCTCGCTATCTGCTGCCTGCTTGGCAGTGTTCGTGATGTCTAAGATTGATATACAAGATGGGAGAGACGTTTCAGACATGCTGGGGAAACAGCTGGAAGACGTTAAGGGCAGTAAGGTGAAGAAATGGGCGATTGTAACGCTGGCGGGTGTGATCTGGATTGCACCGGTGATGAGCACAGGCGGACAGATGTGGTCAGGTACTTCGTGGCAATCAGTAGCCGCAGCAGCATCTACGAATACAAGCAAGTTAAGTGAAGAAATTCTGACTTCGGGTGCGAAGCTCATGAAATACAGATATACAACAACACGTTCCGGTTCCAAGGTCAACGTACTGGCGGATGTAATCCAGGTGGATCTGCAAAACCCGTATGTAAAGCTGGATGTGATGACAGGCAAGGGCGGTAATCTGAACAGCAAACAGAGCACAGGTGCTATGGCTAAGGAAAATGGTGCAGTAGCCGCTGTGAACGGTGATTACTTCAATGTATCCGGAGAGCTCGCGCCGATTGGTGGACAGGTCTCCGATGGCGTACTGGTTTCCACACCTTCCGAACTTTCAGGTATGTATGCCCTCACGGTGACCAAGGATGGCAAGCCGATGATCGACGAGTATTCCTTTGATGGGACTGTAAAGGCGCAGGATGGTTCAACCTTTGTTTTGCGTGGGATAAATAAAGAGGATTATACGGTAGAGTCTGGTACGGTGAAATATAGTCATGCCAACTCGATGTATATTTATACACCTGCATGGACCTCCACCAAACGTCCGAATGACCCTTCCACAACGCCGACAGAGGTTCTCGTGCAGAATGGAGTCATTACGCAAATCTCGGATAAAAAAGCGTTAAACATGACGGTGCCGCAGGATGGGTACATTTTGCGTGCACATGGAACAGCGGCGACATGGATCATGAGCCATCTATCCGTTGGCCAAACCTTGAATGCGGATTACAAACTGAAAGCCAAAACAACCGGGCAATCGATCGATCCAAGTAATCTGGAGATGATGATTGGCGGTCATACCATTTTGGTGAATGGTGGTAAGGCAGCTTCCTTTTCCCGTGATATCGCTGCGTCCGGCATTGGTGGTATTCGTGCAAGAACGGCAGTAGGATACTCTCAGGATGGTCGGTATGTCTACATCATTGCAGCGGAGAAGAACAGTAACAGCAGCGGGATGTCGCTAACGGAACTTCAATCCTTTATGACCAGTGTGGGTGTCTGGAAAGGCATGAACCTGGACGGAGGCGGCTCCACAACCATGGTAACACGTCCGTTAGGTGAGCAAACCGCTGGTCTGACGTTCAACACAGAGTATGGCACCGAGCAACGTCAGGTTGTAAACACGCTGGGTGTGTTCTCTACGGCACCTGTAGGTAAACTGAAGGGCTTTGCCGTGAGCGGCAGCCAAACGTTGCTAGTGGGGCAAGAGGGCAAGTACACAGCCAAAGGATATGATACCTACTACAACCCGATTGCAACAGGCGATATCAGCATGTCCTGGAAGTCCAGCAACAACGGCATCGTAAGTGTCAGCAACGGCACGATCAAAGGCGTGAAGCCAGGCACAGCAACCCTGACGGCAACGAGCAATGGAGCTTCATCTTCTATTAAAGTATCGGTACTGGGTGGAAGTGAACTGGCTTCCCTGACTGCAGGATCAGGTCTCGGTTCGCTCAAGGCGGGCACAACGATGTCCATTCCGGTAACGGCAACAACGAAGAGCGGACAAAGTGTTACGGTTCCGGCGGACTCGCTGACATGGGAATTTATCGGGTTCAAAGGTAAAGTGACTGCTGACCAATTAACCGTATCTTCCGTCAATTCTGGTGCACAAGTGGGATATGCGATTGGTCGTTATGATGGTTACAGCACAGTCGTGGTCCTCTCGGCTTCTGCAAGCGAAACGATCTGGGAGAACTTCGAGAACGTGAATTATCCGATTAACTTCACGACGAACGCAGCGGGTGTAACTGGTTCAGCAACCGTTACTGCAGGAACAGGTGAGAAAGCCGGTTCCAATGTACTGCAACTCGGTTATGATATGACAGCTGGAACAGGCAAAATGTACGCTTATGCACAACTGAATGGTTCTACTGGCAGAGAGGTATCTGCTGCAGCTACATCGATGTCGATGGATGTTATGGGAGATAAGAGCCTGAACTGGCTGCGCGCTGAATTCACGGATGCCAATGGCAAAACGGTATATGCCGATCTCGCCAAGGCGATTGACTGGAACGGTTGGAAGAAGCTGAGCGTAGATCTGAACGGACTGAACATCGCCTATCCGGCGAAGCTGAAGCGGGTCTATGTGGTGAACGTGGAGGAAGGTCAGGATGAGCGTGCGAAGACAGGTACGGTTGCTTTTGACAATATCGCATTCACGATGCCTTCCAAGTCCAGTGAAGTTGGGTTGCCTACGGGTACAGCCTCGCTTGTGCTCGGACAGAAATCGATGACGGTGAATGGAACGAAAAAAGCAATTGATGCAGCACCGGTACTGAAAAATGGTACGACGTATGTGCCAATCAAGCATGTTTTGGACGCTTTTGGTGGTCAGGCAAGTTGGGATAGCAAAAATCAGCGGATCACGGTATTACGGGGTGGCAAGCTGATTGATCTGGTTGTAGGACAGAAAGAATTCATTCTGAATGGTAAAAGACAGAGCGCAACAGTTGCACCATACGTAACGGGTGGTAGGACTTTAGTCCCGCTTAGACTCGTTTCCGAGCAACTTGGACTGACTGTAAAATGGGAACAGAAAACGAAGACCGTTACCATCTCATCGTGATATGGTATGATATATACCGGAAACGATAGAAATGGAGTCGAACAAACGTGGATTTACAAGCCGATGCCATAGACCGCGTCATTAAAAACGCCATACAAGTCATGGAAAACAGCAAATATCAAATGTTCGAGATCATGGACGCGACTCGCGATGAGCTGAAAACACTCAACGAGGAGTTAAAGTCGGTGCTGAAGGAGACGGCGGAAACGATCGAGAAAGTAGATCAATTGGAGCTGAACTACCGCCGTTCCCGGATCCGGCTGACCGAGGTTAGCCGTGACTTTGTCCGTTATTCCGAGCATGATATCAAGCAGGCGTATGAGAAAGCAACACAGCTGCAGCTGGATCTGATGATTTATCGTGAGAAGGAAATGTATCTGAAGGCCCGTCGGGATGACCTACAGAAGCGTGCCAAAAATGTGGAAGCTTCTGTGGAGCGTGCCGAGACCATCGGTTCGCAGATGGGTGTTGTACTCGAATACCTGTCAGGTGAACTGGGTCAAGTGACCCGGATCATCGAATCTGCCAAAAATCGACAAATGATTGGTTTGAAAATAATTTTGGCCCAGGAAGAAGAGCGGAAACGTATTGCTCGTGAGATTCATGACGGGCCTGCGCAGATGCTCGCCAATCTAGTGCTTAGGACGGAAATTGTAGAAAGAATGCTCATTAAGCAGGATTTTAAGATGGTCCAGGCCGAAATAGTAGATTTGAAAGGCCAGGTTCGTTCCAGTCTTGAAGAAATGAGAAAAGTTATTTTCAATCTGCGTCCTATGGCACTGGATGATCTGGGACTGATTCCAACGCTTCGGAAGTACGTGCAGGATTTTGAGGTAAAAACGAAAATCCGGTCGCTTTTTGAAACAAGAGGTAAAGAACACCGTTTATCTTCTGCGATGGAGGCAGCGATCTACCGCCTCGTGCAGGAAGGTCTGTCGAATGCTGCAAAGCATGCTTATCCCACTTATGTTGTAGTGGAAATTACATACCAGGCTCAGCTCGTCAAGATTGTCGTTCAGGACAATGGGCTTGGGTTCAAACCGGAGCTTCTTGCGAAGAAAAGCAAGGATCATAGCCACTTCGGTCTGATTGGGATGAGAGAGCGGGTTGAACTGTTAGAAGGAAGAATAGAGATTGAATCCGGAGAAAATCAAGGAACCAAAATAGTGATTCATATCCCGACAAACGTGGATAAGGGAAAGGAGTAGCAGGATGATGGAAAACCGTGATACTGGTAAAGCGTCAATTAAAGTTCTATTGGCTGATGATCATCAGCTGTTCCGTGAGGGACTGAAACGCATTTTAAATATGGAGGACGACATTGAGGTCATCGGCGAATGCGGCGATGGTATTCAAGTGCTCGAATTCTGCAACCAGGATAAACCTGATATCGTGTTGATGGACATTAACATGCCGATCGAAAACGGGGTTGAGGCAACAGAGAAATTGCGTGAGCTGTTCCCTGATGTCAAAGTGATTATCCTGTCCATTCATGATGATGAAAGTTATGTATTTGAGACGCTTCGTAAAGGGGCTAACGGATACTTGCTGAAAGATATGGAGGCCGAGTCTCTGATCAATGCGATTCGTTCCGTGCATGAAGGACATGCGTTTATACACCCGAAAGTAACCGGCAAACTGATCATGCAGCTGCGTCGTATGACGTATCTTAATGAAACAGGGGCAATGAGTGAAGGAGCTTCGAAGGAAGCCGGTGTTAAATTTGTCGCTGGCGACAATAACCCGCTCACACGTCGTGAGGCTGAAGTACTGCGTTTGATGGCAGAAGGTAAGAGCAATAAGATGATTGGTGAATTCCTGTTCATCAGTGAAAAAACAGTAAAAAACCATGTCAGCAGTATTCTGCAGAAGATGGAAGTAGACGACCGTACACAAGCTGTTATCAATTCGATCAAATATGGTTGGGTTACGCTCTAATACCTTATTTCTTTATAAAGCAGTATTTATATCGTAAGTCAGTCCATTGGTTGGTTCAACCTTGATGAAGTATAGATTGGTGTTCACTCGCGCCCTTTCCAGAATGTTGGATTGGTCTGCGGGTTAATGGACTTTATCACTGCAAATGAGCAAAGTGTAAGGTTGTGCGGAACATATGTTCAAGCTTAGGCGTGAATGAATGACCTGGCCTGTCTTTCTTCGTCCGGTGTCGATCAGAATGGAATATGAGTGATGGGAAATGCAAGTGTAACCCTTCAGGAAGTACAGCATATACTTGTTGTATACAGGGATGTTCGCCATGGGTGAGCATGACCTTCCGAGGAGGTGCAGTTGCCATGGTTGCTCATCTGACTATGATTCTGCTCATATACTTCCTGGCGGCAATGGCCGTTCATGCCATGCACCAGCGCCATCTTTCCCGTCCGGAATCTGAAGGTTTCGAGCAGATTCTGCTCATCCCTTCCAATCAGGCAGGGCGGATCGAAGGCATTGTAAGAGAACTTTGCCGGGAATTATTATACCGTGGAAAGAGCTTCAGACTAACCGTTGTCGCTGATCGTACAGAAGCGGAAACGATTACGATTATTGAAAAGCTTATGCAAAGGCAAGGATTGGAGACATCCTATCTGCCTGCTGTCCCTGCTGATATTGAACGGGTAGCGCAGACCGATCACACGTTTCGCCTGATTGATTTGCGCGAGTCAGAGCATAAATCATCATGTGAACGGAAATAGGATTAGCATTTCGCAGATCTACAGTGAAAAGATTACAGCAGAAGCTGTAGTCTTTTTTTGTAATTGTAGCCAAGTCTGCTTTTAAATTAAAAATGGGTTTTTATGCAATCTATGGTTATTGTCTGGGTACGATGAGTTCTTGATCACAGAAATAAGATTTTCGAAGTCAGAACTCTTAATTTAAAAGTATAGACGAACCAGATTGGAAAAAGTTTCGCAATTTTAAAGAAAGATTCTGGTTATTAGCAGAATTGTATGATGCATGACGAACCTTGTGATGTAGAGATTCAATTGGTATAGTAATGAGTAGATTAATCATACGCAAGATTGAATAGGACATGAAGCACATGCTCCGGCGAACAGCCGGGTTGGCATGTGCTTTTTTTGCGTTCGGGAGAAAGTAGGTTGGAGGGAGGAGAGTAAATGAAAGTTGCCTTATATGTGTGTCGTGTAGGGGAAGGGTGGAGCATGGCCTTGTCTCTCGATATTCGAGTGGACGTAACTTGGTGGCTAGAGGGCGGAAGTGGTCGGCATGTGCTGCGCTGGTTGTTCTTAGATGCGGTGGTGCCTTTAAGTCAGGCATCTTGGTTGGTTGAGCATTTTGAGATGGAGCGGGGCATGGATCACTGGGGTGAGCGCGAATGGCAGAGCTATCTTGCGCGGAAGCTGGATGTATATGAACTGGCTTCGGGGGAAGTTGAGGCGCGAGAAGGTATAGCGGGCAAAGCGGGGAGTGGTGCTGAGCATCGCATTCAGGTAGGCGGGATGCCCGAGCCGTATCCCGCCGGGCAGTGGGCTCAGCTGGAGCGGGACGCGGCCCTGCTGGCTGAGCGGATCAGCGGCCGCCAACTACTGGCGGCCGAGGCGGAGGCGTTGCTGGCGAATACCGCCCAGCCGCCTAGGGAGTGGCGCGCGGCTGCACAGCTCGCGCGCTTGCACGGGCGGCTGAGTATCACAGCCGCCCTCGAAGGGCCCGCCACGCGCCGCCGGCACGCGTGGCTTGGACGCGCGCGGAGCGCGCCCCGCTGCCACCGTTGTGGCAGCGAAGCTAGGCAGCGCGTGCCCTGCGCTGCCTGCGGCCTGGCGGCGTGCGCCTACTGCGAGGCTTGCCTCGCGCTGGGGCGCAGCCGTGCCTGTGCGCTGCTGCTACGCAGTGCAGCGCAAGGGGCCGTGCCACGACGCGGCGAAGCACCGCGTGGCACGGCCTTGGCCCCCACCGGCGGCGGGCTCGCCCGGTGGGGGCTTAGCGCAGCGCAGAGCGCGGCAGCAGCCGCGGCGCTTGCGTTTTTGGCCCGGCCACCCGCAGGGGATGGGCCGGGGCGGTTCTTGCTGTGGGCCGTGACCGGGGCCGGCAAGACCGAGATGATTTTCCCGCTGCTCCAACATACATTGGATCGTCGTGGACGAGCTTTGGTCGCCACGCCACGCAGGGATGTGGTGCTGGAACTGGCTCCACGTCTGGCCAAAGCTTTTCCGGATACATCGCTCGCTACTCTTTACGGAGGCAGCGACGAACGCTGGAAAGACGCGCAGCTCACGCTTGCGACCACGCATCAATTGATGCGTTTTTATCAGGGATTTGATCTCGTCATTATCGATGAACTGGATGCTTTTCCGTATCACAACGATCCCATGCTCGCTCACGCGGCGGCATCTTCTTGTAAACCAGAGGGGAATTTCGTCTATCTGTCTGCTACACCGCCAGCTCGGCTACAGAGGGAAGCAGCGCAAGGTAAACTCACTCATGCCAAAGTCCCGGTACGTTTCCACCGTCATCCTTTGCCCGTACCAAGACTGATCAAGATGGTTACCGTTGCTGAATGTATTAAGAAACGAAATCTTCCTTCTGCCTTGAAGACTAACATCCAGATTTCATTGGAGCGTGACGCCCAGGTATTTGTGTTTGTGACACGTATTGCCCAAATTGAGGCGTTTGTGAATCTGATGCGTCGTACCTTTCCTGGGATCCATATCGAAGGAACTTCATCTCAGGACCCTGATCGTGCTAACAAAGTTACTGCCTTTCGTGATCGCGACATTCGTTTGCTCGTAACGACAACGATTCTGGAGCGTGGCGTGACCATTCCGCGCAGCGATGTCTTCATATTGGATGCAGACAATGGTCTCTTTGATGAAGCTTCACTGGTCCAGATGGCAGGTAGAGCAGGACGTTCCATGGATGACCCGGCGGGTAGAGTGGTTTTTGCATCATCTCGTCGGACACGTTCTCAGGTGAAGGCCGTTGCACAGATCCGGAAAATGAATACCATCGCTCGTCGCAAAGGTTATCTGCACCCACCATCCCAAACCTAATTGTCATCTGCTAAGTTCGGTTCCACATTTCATATTACATTCCCGAGACTGGAGGTATGCCCCCTATGTCCAACTGGCTCAGTAACATGAACGATTATGCGCAGCACCTGACCGGGCGTCTTCATCACCTGCTCGCCCCACCGGGAGCGACTTGTCTGACATGCGGCACTCGAGCGATGCTGTCTTCAATCTATCCAGGCATATGCCCACGTTGTGTGAAGCAGATTCCATGGATCCGTTCCATCCGCTGCCTGCGTTGTGGTCGGGGTGTCGGATGCCCGGACTGTGCTCGTCCACACATGCAAAACCGATCTTTTATCTCCAATCGCAGCGCCGTACAATACAATGCTCTTATGAAAGAATGGATAGGCATGTACAAATTCCGAGGCCACGAAAGATACGCGCCGCTCCTAACCGCTTTGTTGATTCAAGCTTTTCAAGCGATGAGCGAGGAACAAATTTCTGCTTTGGCAAAAGAACCCCCAGCCCCCGTGGCTCATCTCGCCACACTTGCTCAAAAGCCGGTGGATGTCAGCTCACATCCACCCCACCCGCGCGCATTAACCAACGCGCACGCCTATCCCAGAGCAGAAACTCAACGCCCGCTGTCGCCGCCTCTGCAAACGAAGCCGCAATGGAGGCCTGACGCGGTCACCTATGTTCCCGTGAGCAGCGAGCGCCTAGCCGAACGCGGCTTCAATCAGGCGGAGCGGCTGGCTGCTGGGCTCGCCACCGCCTTCCGCCTACCCATCGTGGATCTGTTGCAGCGCCAGATCAACACGACCAAACAAAGCTTCAAATCACGCGGTGAGCGTATTGAAACGATGAAGAACGCTTTTTCCATCAACCGAGATGGTATGCAGTTAATTGAAGAGCTATACAGGGGATTTCATCTGCCAACACAAAAGGCCATGTCACATGCCAAACCCATACAGATCCTGCTAATCGATGATATATACACAACAGGTAGCACCTTGGACGCTTGTGGACGGGTTATTCTAAATGCTGGCTTCTCCATGGATCTTCCGGTCGAGATTTTCACACTGACACTGGCAAGATCGTAGAAGCTAAATCCAAATAATAAATGACTGTCCAGTAATATTCAGTGACTTTAGATGGGGGATCTTTACTCTATGATTAATGGTAGATAGGAAAATATGTTCTTTTATTAATGATTGGTATATTTGTGCGGTTCTCCTTTCCATTTATACCGTTTGCAATATGGTTGTTTAAAGAAACTATAAATGAAAGCGCTATAAGAAAAATTTTACATGTAAAAAAGAGGGATTGGTTTTTTCACGCAGAATAGATAGTTTTGCCGTTCACCACAGGTGACAGCATAGGGAGTGGCACATCATATCTACTGAAGGAGAGAACAAGAGTGGTCGCAGGAAAAAGAAAAAACAGATTTAACCTATGGACTGTCCGTCTACTAGTATTCATGCTGGTATTCGGGCAGTTTGGCGTGTACGGGGGGAACCGGGCACATGCAGCGGTAGGAAGCGGGATAGTCTCATCAAGCAATGATTATCAATATGTAATGACCAACAACAACGGCCAACTACAGGTGAATCAAAAATCAGTTAAACTGAGTTGGGCTAGATCCTACAATATTTCATCAACGGGATATTCGTTCACCAGAATGCAGTCTATCCTGGGTTTCACAAGTGATATTACCAACATAAGCTTTGGATCGTATACATCCAAATATGCCGGACAGATCGACAATGCTTTTCTTATCGATCTGAGCAAAGTTCGTGAAATTGCTACTGAGATGACGTACAGACAACCCTATAACCAAGTCGGACAATGGGAGATCACACACTATAATGTGCTAGGTCAACTGACACCGATTGATGTATATGATTATGATGTCAGACAGTTGAGTTTGGTTGTAAACGCAGATACGGGAGAAGTTGTAGATTTTTACTCTGAACTTAATCCGTACTATACACGTAAAGCTGAACCGGCTTCTTTTACCAAACAGGAGGTAAATCCATTACCGATTAATAATGTACCATCGGTGCCTTCGAATATAACGGGTAACTCAAGTGAAAACACGACTCATATTCGCTGGGATCATGCACAGGAAGCTGTACAGTATGAAATTGAGCGTGATGGTATTTTAATGGGACCTTATTATGGTACGAGCTTGGATGATGCCGTACTCATTCCTAACAAGAATTACTCTTACAAAATACGTGCTATAAATTCTATAGGGAAAAGTGAATGGAGTAGTGTCTTTAATATTAAAACACTGCTTAACGAACCTGTGATCTCCACGAGCTCTGAGCAAGGGAAAAATATAATAGAGTGGGCTGCAATTAATCATGCCGATGGATATCAACTCCAGATTGATGGTGAAGCCCCAATTGACCTAGGTAATGTAACGAATTACGAACACGTTGGTTTGGAGGCCAATTCTAGTCATACCTATGCATTAAAAGCAGTATCATCAGATAATGAGAGCAATTGGAGCAGAACGGCTACGCAACTTGTTGTACCTGACTCAGCAAGTGGTTTGAAAATTACAGAAAATACATTCAATAAAATCTCTTTAGGTTGGACTGCAATTAAAGGTTCAAGTGGATACGACCTGGAGGTTGATGGGGTTGTTGTTCCGGTCTCTGGTACAACATACAGCAAGACGGCTCTTATGCCCAATACCGAGCACACATTTCGATTGAGATCTAAAAATGCAGGCGGTGTAGGTAAGTGGACTGACATGCTAACTGTTTCGACACTTCTAAGTACGCCTGTTATTAAAGCGATTTCTTCGCAAGAAGATATGTTTGTGGTATGGCCTGCAATTGAGGGGGCTACCTCTTATGAGGTTGAGGCTGATGGAGTTAACGTAGGAATTGTTGAAGATCCGGCTTATACACACACTGACCTATCACCAGGGACACTTCATAAATATCGTGTACGAGCTTTGAATGATACGAATACAAGTGCATGGACTACAATGTTGTCCCAAAGTACACTCTCTGGTCCTGTTTCGAATCTCACTATAAACTCGGTCACTAATGCAGCTGTTGGTCTGAAATGGACAGCAGTGACCGGAGCGACAGGATATGATTTGGAGATTGACGGCACAATTGTAGTTGTTACTGGCGTAGCCTACACAAAGAGTAGCCTTGCAGCCAATACAGAACACACCTTCCGTATTCGTTCGAAAAATGCTGCAGGTGTGGGTGATTGGAGTGATCCGCTCAGTACAACGACACTGTTGAATACACCTGTATTAAAGGCGGCATCAGAAGAAACGAATATCAACCTGACTTGGGCTGATGTAGCAGATGCGACTACATACGAGATTGAGGCGGACGGAGCAGTAGTGGCAATAGTAGAAGAGCCTAACTATAGCCATGCAGCACTGCTGCCAGGAACTGCCCATAAGTATCGTATTCGTGCGTTGACGGATACCAATACAAGTGCATGGACAACAATTCTGACGCAGAGTACTATACCTGCATCAGTTACAGGTTTAACGGTTAGCTCGGCTACGAACGTAGCCATTTCACTGAAATGGACAGCAGTTACAGGTGCAACGGGATATGATCTAGAGATCGATGGAACGGTTGTCCCAGTGACGGGAGTAGCCTATACGAAGAGTGGTCTTGTAGCCAATACAGATCATACCTTCCAAATCCGTTCCAAGAACGCCGCAGGTGTAGGGGCATGGAGTGAGTTGATCAGTGGAACAACACTTCTAAATACACCGGTATTAAAAGCAACTTCAGAAGAAACTGCAATCAATTTGACATGGGCAGCCGTTGCTGATGCAACGAAGTATGAGATTGAAGCCGATGGAGCAGTAGTAGCAACGGTAGGGGAACCTAGCTTTACCCATACAACACTGCTTCCAGGAACAGCCCATAAATATCGCATTCGTGCGTTAGACGATACCAATACAAGTGCATGGACAGCAATTCTGACGCAAAGCACGATTCCTGCTTCAGTGACAGGATTGACCATTAGTTCAATAACGAACGTGGCTATTGCATTGAAGTGGACAGCAGTTACAGGTGCAACAGGATATGATCTGGAGATCGACGGTACCGTTATCCCAGTAACGGGAGTAGCGTATACGAAGAGCGGTCTTGCAACAAACACAGATCACACCTTCCGTATTCGTTCCAAGAATGCCGCAGGAGTAGGTGCTTGGAGCGATCTGATCAGTGGAACAACGCAGTTGAACACACCCGTTTTGAAAGTAGCATCGGAAGAGACTGCAATCAACCTTACATGGGCTGAGGTAGCAGACGCAACCACTTATGAAATTGAAGCAGATGGTGCAGTGATTGCCACAGTTAGTGATCCGGCATACTCACATAATGGATTGTTACCAGGAACTGCACACAAGTATCGTATACGTGCTCTAACGAATACCAATACGAGTGTATGGACTGCTATGCTGACTCAAAGTACGATACCAGCTTCAGTTGCAGGACTTAATATTAGTTCTGTTACGAATGTGGGTATCACTCTAAAGTGGACAGCAGTAACCGGAGCCACGGGATATGACCTAGAAATTGATGGTAACGTTGTTCCAGTAACGGGAGTGTCCTATACGAAGAGTGGTCTTGCTGCGAATACTGAGCACACCTTCCGTATTCGTTCAAAGAACGCCGCAGGAGTAGGTACTTGGAGCGATCTAATCAGTGGTATGACGCTTTTAAACACACCTGTATTAAAGGCAACATCGGAAGAAACAGCAATCAATCTGTCATGGTCGGATGTAGAAGATATGACAGCGTATGAAGTTGAAGCCGATGGTACAATTGTTGGCATAGTTAGTGAGCCAGTATATATACACGATGGTTTATTGCCTGGAACGGCTCACAAGTATAGAATTCGCGCGTTAAAGGGTGAAAACACAAGTGCGTGGACAGCAATCCTGACGCAAAGCACCATCCCTGCTGCAGTTAACGGTTTCATGTTAAATACAGCTACACCTGTTGCTATTTCGTTGAAATGGAGCCCAGTTGCAGGCGCTACCGCTTATGATTTGGAGATTGACGGTGCTGTAATTTCTGTCAGTGGATCTGCTTATACGAAAAGTGGTCTTCTAGCCAATACAGATCATACCTTCCGCATTCGTGCCAAAAATGCTGCTGGCATTGGTAGCTGGAGTGAGATCGTAACTGCTTCGACCCAGTTGAATGTACCCACAACGCTGAAAGGTGTACCTGAAGAAACGGCAGTTACGCTGACATGGAATGAAGTTGCTGGTGCAACTAAATATGAGATTGAGGCAGATGGCATAGTAGTTGCTACGGTGAGTGATCTCATGTATGTACACAATGGAGTTCTTGGTGGAACGATTCATAAATATCGTGTTCGTGCCCTGACCGACACCAATGTGAGTGCATGGACAGCAGTGTTGTCTCAAACTACGTTACCTGCGAGTGTCTCAGGCTTGAGTATTAACTCTGCAACCACAGCGGCGATTGCGCTAAGATGGAGTGCTGTAACTGGAGCTACCGGTTATGACCTAGAGATTGATGGTACGGTAGTGGCCGTGAGTGGAGTTGCTTATACGAAGAGCGGACTTGCACCAAATACGGAGCATACCTTCCGTATTCGTGCCAAAAATGCTTCCGGTGCGGGAGCTTGGAGTGAGATCTTAACGGGAACGACTCAATTAACTACAGCTGTGCTGAAAGGAACTTCGGACAGAACGAATGTTATTCTGACGTGGGACGCGGTTGTGGGAGCTTCATCTTACGAAATTGAAGCCGATGGACAAATCGTGGCAACGGTTAGTGGTACAACTTTTATTCATTCTGATCTGTTACCGTCCAGTTTGCATAAATATCGTATCAGAGCATTCAATGACCAGAACACAAGCGTGTGGTCTGCTGTACTAAACATTAGAACATTGAATTAATGAATTAAAGTGGGGGAAAGGGCTTGCGTATATATGCATCCTGTCCCCTCTTTTGTTTTGTAAATAGACTATGGCTTCATTAGAGAAAATAAGGTAATGTATAGTTATTATCTATTCGGAAATGGAAGTTTGAGAGGGGCGTTTTAGCGATGAATCTAGGTAATTGTCCTCGCTGTGGTAAATTATATGCGTTAAATTTTCGAGATGTATGCTCGAATTGTATTAAGGAAATGGAACAGGAATATCAGATCTGTGTAGATTATTTGCGTGAAAACAAAGGCACCAATATACAGGAACTATCTGATGCAACAGATGTTTCGATTAAAACCATTACCAAGTTCATCCGTGAGGGACGGATTTCCATCGAAAATGCCCCGAATATGATGTATCCTTGTGAAGTATGCGGAACATTGATTCGTGAAGGTCATATGTGTGACTCTTGTCGTAATCGTTTGACGAAAGACTTGGCTGGTGCAGCTCGTGATGTAGGTCAGAAGGATAACGGCAATATAGGCGGACGAACCTACAATGCTCTCGACAAACTACGCGATTAATAGGAGTCAGGGCTCAAATACATGTTTTGCTATAACAAATGTTTTGAAACGTACCGATAAACTTATTAAAGATTATCGGTTTTTTTTATTATCCTAATCATTTCGATAACATAAAGATAAAGTAAGAAAAGCGTATATCAAGGTAAAATTCTAACGTGGAAGGAAGTGTAGTTCATATGAAAATCAATGAACCGAGTAGAATTGGCGCCATCAATTCATATCAGAGGAACGTTGAATCCAATCAGCAGGCTGATGCCAAGAAGAGCCGCCGTAAGGACGAAGTATCCATTTCTCCGGAGGCGATGAAGATGCTTGAGGAACAAGGACGTACGCAAGATGCAGGACGCATTCAACGGATACAGGAACTGAAAGAACAGGTCAGTTCGGGAACGTATCAGGTAGACAGCAGTAAGCTTGCTGACAAATTGCTACCGTATTTTAAGTCTTTTGATAAGGAATAGGTGATCACGTAATGGCAGCACTGGACAGATTAATTGCAGTTTTGCAGCAAATGGAACAAAGTCACCGCGATATGCTGGCACTCAGCGAGGTCAAGAGACAGGTCATTGTCAAAAACGATGTGGATGAACTCATTGCCGTTCTGAACAAAGAATCCCGTTTCATGAAACAACAGGAGCCATTGGAGATCGAACGACAGAGTGCAGTTCACGAATTGCTTCAGGAGCGTGGAATCAAGTCTATGCTGAACCTGAACATTACGGAGATCTCGAAGCTGATTTTTGATCCGGCTGACAAACAGCGATTGCTTGAAGTCCAGAAGAAGCTGGCGGGAACACTGCAGGAGTTAAAGGAAATCAATCAACTGAATCAAAAGCTGATCGAGCAATCGTTGATGTTTATTGATCTTTCAATGGATATCTTCGCTTCTCGGCCAGAACAGGATGCCACATATCAGCATCCTGCTGATAAGAACGGCAATCCAGGGCGAATCGGTCTGTTTGACACGCGTGCCTGATTAATTAGGGGGAAACCAGGTGACATCTACATTTCATTCAATCGAAACGGCTAAACGCAGTTTGTTCACACAGACGACAGCTCTTAGCACAACCGGCCATAACGTAGCCAATGCCAACACGGAAGGGTACTCACGTCAAAAGGTAAACATGCAGGCATCCATTCCAATGGAGCCATTCGCATTTCTGCATAGCACAACACCGGGACAGCTTGGTACAGGGGTAGAGTTCGACTCCATTACCCGTGTGCGTGAGAAATTTCTGGACGACCAATATCGTAATGAAAACACCAACTTCGGGAGTTGGTCCATTCAACGAGATACACTTGAGAAACTTGAAGCTATTGTGAATGAACCGTCAGACACCGGATTTCGGACGGTTATGGATAACTTCTACAAATCATGGTCAGATCTGAGCAAAAACCCTGAGGACGTTACGGCACGCCGAATTGTCAAGGAAACCACACTCGCTCTTACGGATGCGATGAATCAAATTAGCCGCCAATTGGATGCGCTCAGTCAGGATTTGGATAGTAACATCGCTGTGAAAAGTAATGAGATTCAAGGTTATCTGGGTAACATTGCAAACCTCAATAGTGCCATCGTGAAAATTGAGTCTCTTGGCGACAATGCCAACGATTTACGCGACCAACGTGATCTTATGACCGACAAACTCTCTAAAATCATGAATATTACGGTTACTGATTCTCAACAAGGATACCAGATCCAGATGAATGGACAGGCACTCGTTACAGGCGGGGCAGTACAAGTGGCGGTAGATCCTGCTTTTCTGAATGATGCATATACTGCTGGCACACTCACCAATGGTGAAGTTCATGGCATGATTAAGTCCAGAGATACATTGGTAAGTGATTACCGGAAACAAATGGACGACTTGGCGAATACCCTTGCTAACGGAGATATTGAAATTATTCTTCCTGCCGGTTCGGTCTTGCCAGACAATACTGTACTGGATGGTGTTACATACACAGGTGCAGCACGCACACTCGCTACAGACTTGAAAGTTACTGTCAAAGGACTGAACGGTCTGCATCAGCTTGGATACAGCATGGATGGAACTAACTCTGGAGGAGTCCCATTCTTTACAGCAGCGGGTGGTGGTACAGCCATTACAGCTGGCAATATTTCATTGAACGCAGAGATCTTGGCTGATCCGAATAAGATTGCGACCTCACTCCGTACATCGGATGCTTCTGGTACGGAGACTGTAATCAAAGGTAATAATACACTTGCTATCTTGCTTGCGAATCTGAAAGATACACCGATGAAATCTGCAGACGGTTTACGTAATGCAACGATCGGTGCACAATTCAGTGCCATTGTGGGACAACTGGGGGTACAATCCCAGGAAGCAGCACGTCAGACATCCAACTCGGAGTTCCTAGTGGAGCAAGTGGACACCCGTCGTCAATCCGTGAGTGGCGTATCTTTGGATGAAGAGATGTCCAATATGATCAAGTTCCAGCATGCCTATAACGCTTCTGCTCGATTTATGACCACATATGATGAATTACTTGATAAGTTGATCAACTCTACTGGAACAGTAGGCAGATAATAGAAGGGAGTGACATAACAGACCATGAGAATAACGAATAATATGCTCAGTTCACAATTGCTTCTGAACCTGAATCGAAATGCACAGCAAATGAACAACACCCAGACCCAACTGGCGACAGGTCGCAAGATCAACAAACCTTCGGATGATCCGGTAGGGATTACTTACTCCCTTCGTTATCGTGCAGAACTTTCATCGAACGATCAATATCAGAAAAACGTAGACAGTGCTATATCATGGCTTGAGTTTAATGATACGGTTATGAATCAAGCAGGTAACGCCGTACAGCGTCTGCGCGAGTTGACGGTACAAGCTTCGACAGGAACGAATCCGCAGTCCGCGCTGGACAGTATTAATGAAGAGGTCAAACAGTTGAAAGAGCAGCTGATTGATATCTCAAACAGTAAGCTTAACGGGAAATATATTTTTAATGGCGAGACGTATGATATTAAACCGTATGATTTCCCGTCTAATGCAGACGGTACTTTAGATACAACGAATGCTACGTCTGTTGTGACGGATAAAGGGAAGATTAACTTCATCGTAGGTGAAAGTGTTCAATTGCCTATTAACGTGAGTGGTAATGAAGTGTTCGGCACAGAGAAGGAAGAAGATAACTTGTTCAACATCGTGAACAACATCATGAAAGCTCTCACAGAGGGCAATCAAAAAGAGCTATCCAATCAGTTGGACAATATTGATAGCCGTACAGACAAGATGCTTGCAATCCGTTCTGAGATTGGTGCCAAAACGAACAGGGTTGATCTGATGATGGGACGTTTGGATGATCTCGGCATTAACCTGACAGATCTGCAATCTAAGGTGGAAGATGCGGATTATGCCGAACTGGCGATGCAATCCAAAATTCAGGAAAACATCTATAATGCTTCTTTATCTGCCGGTGCCAAAATTATCTCTCCATCTTTGGTGGACTTCTTAAGATAAAAAGGAGGAGTTAACATTTGAGTACTCTTCCCGTTCTTCAGATTAGAACAACGCCAACTTTATTAAGTATTGATGCTGATCCAGGACAGTTCTCCATTCGTCAACCGAAAGCTGAGGTGCAGTTGAACACCAGACCTGCCAAGCTAACGGTGGAGAGTCATCCGATGAGACTAAGTGTAGATCAAAGCAAAGCATTCTCTGCTTACACAGGCGGCAATATGATTGATATGAATGCACGGATCTATTCAGGCATTCAACAGATTTTTTTGCAAAATATGGCTGAACGAGTTCAGCAGGGCAATGAATTGGCTGCAATTCATAAGCCTGGAAATACCATTGCGAATATTATTGGCTCAGACTGGCAGGCGAGGCCATTCCCGGAAACGCGGACACCCGCTTCTTCTGGGAACGTGGAGACCCGTGTTTATACTCAGGCGCCGGATATCAACTTTACTCCCGCTGTCTCGGAAATGAATGTCATTGTGAATAGACCGGAGATTGAGTATAATCGGGGCAAGCTTGATATCTATGTGAAGCAGTATGCATCGATTCAGTACACGCCACCTGCTATAGATATAGGATTATAGTTACTCTAAAGTAGAGCTATAGACGGTCTTGATCTTAGACATCTATGGCTCTTTTTGCATAAAACTTTCGCCAGGGAGGCGTTTATTATTCATATTCAGACAAGCATGTGGGGATCATTAGAGGTTAAAACAGAAGATGTATATCAATTTCCTAAGGGTTTACCCGGATTTGAAGAGGAAACCGAGTTCGCGTTGGTTCCTTGGGAAGATACACCTTTCAGTTATTTGCAATCGACAAGAGAGCCGGGACTGGCATTCCTCTTGGTGAGCCCGTTTACTTTTGTACCGGATTATAGTTTTGAATTGGGAGAGGTAGATAAGGAAGAATTGGAGATTGTGGAGCAAGTGTCCGTATACTCCATGGTCACGATTCATTCACAGGCGAATAAATCAACAATGAATCTGCTTGCACCCGTAGTTCTTAACCCCGAGCAACATTTAGGTAAGCAAGTCGTGCTCCATCAGTCTTCTTACGATACACGTCATCTGATCTGGGCGGAAGAAGATGCCAAATCAGTGAAAGGTGGAGTGTAAATGCTGGTATTATCACGTAAAAAAGGCGAGTCCATTATCATTCAAGATCAGATTGAGGTGACTGTACTCGCTGTTGAGGGAGATACAGTACGTATTGGAATCTCCGCACCCAAGCATATTGATATATTCAGACAGGAAATATATGCATCCATTCAAGAGGCTAATCGGGAGTCTGCAACGCCTCTTGCAGCCAATATTGAAGCCTTTATGGAACGTCTGCGAAATACAGATATCAAAAAAGATTAAAAATATTCCAATTTGCTATAAACAGTTGCTCACCTTCCGTCGATATATAATTTAGACGCTGCTTCAGCAGGGCGGCCGACCTTAATGTCGCGGCGTTTACCACAAGGATGTGGAACTAATTTATCTTCAGGGAGGAAATATCAAATGATTATCAACCATAATATTACGGCGTTGAACACTCACCGCCAACTGTCCAGCAACTCTGCTGCAACTAGCAAAAATATCGAGAAATTGTCTTCCGGTCTTCGTATCAACCGTGCTGGTGACGATGCTGCAGGCTTGGCAATCTCCGAAAAAATGCGCGGTCAAATCCGCGGTTTGGATATGGCTTCCAAAAATGCTCAAGATGGTATCTCTTTGATCCAAACAGCTGAGGGCGCATTGAGCGAAACTCACTCTATCCTGCAACGTGTACGTGAACTTTCCGTTCAATCCGCTAACGGTACGAACACTGAAGAAGATCGTAAAGCGCTGCAAAGCGAAGTTTCCCAATTGAAATCCGAAATCGACCGTATCGGTGATACTACGGAGTTCAATACGAAGAAATTGTTGAATGGTGCTTTGAAAACTGCTGGCGCTTCTGTGGGGCAGGATTCTACAACTGGTACAACAGTTGCCAAACAAACAGCTGCTTCTTTGACTGGTGCTGCTGCAATGAACACAGCACTAGCAATTACGTCCGCTGACTTTAAGAGTGAAACTATTAAAATTGATGGTACTGATATTAAAGTCGATTGGCAAAACCTTTCCACAGATGAGCAAAGCACAATCTTGGCAGGTAAAGGTACTGGTGCCACTGATTCGTCAATGAAAGCTGCTGCTGATCTGATCGTAAGCAAAATCAATGAAGCAATTGATGCATCCGGCGCAAACATTGCACATATTTCTGGTTATGTAAGTGCTTCTTCGAGCCTTGTTCTGGAAAGTGGCTCTAAAGGAACAGATTCGGGTATTTCGATTGCTACAGCTAATCAACAGCTTGTAGGTAAATTCATTGGAGCTACTGCGGCTAATACTGGAGCTGCTGGTACTAGCACTTACAATGGCACTGATGTAACAACAGGTGACCAATTCAACTTCCAAATTGGAGATACTAAACTTCAAGCAACATTGGCGGGTGATATTGATAACACAACAACAATGGCAGCAGCAGCAACACAGTTGCAAACGGATATTAACACAGCAATTGCAGCTGCTAATGCTGCAGCTGGAGCAACTAAAGATGGAGATTTCGGCTATATCAAAGATGTCAAAGTAAATGCTTTGTCTGATGGTCGTTTTGAAATCGTAAGTGAGAGCGGTCCAATCAACCTGCAAGATTTGGCTGGTAAATCAACTGTCAAAGATCTGGGTCTTTCTCAAGCTCAAACTGATGCTTCCGGCAACGGTGGTGTTACATTCCAAATCGGTGCAAACAAAGGTCAAAGTATCACTTTCGGTGTAAATGACATGCGTTCTGCTGCTCTGGGTGTTGCTGGTGTAGATATCTCCACTACAGCTGGCGCTTCTAACGCAATCACTTCTTTGGATAAAGCAATCAGCTCCGTTTCCAGCGAGCGCGCTAAATTGGGTGCGGTTCAAAACCGTCTGGAACACACAATCAACAACTTGAACACATCTTCCGAGAACCTGACTGCAGCTGAGTCCCGTGTACGTGACGTAGACATGGCTAAAGAAATGATGGAACAAACGAAGAACAACATCCTTGCACAAGCTGCACAAGCGATGTTGGCTCAAGCGAACCAACAACCACAAGGCGTTCTGCAATTGCTTCGTTAAGATTTACATTAATACCGAAAGCTCCGGAGTATTCCGGGGCTTTTTTTTGTTTTGCTAGGAATTCCCTAAAATAACGAAGACCAATGACCGATATATATAATAAATCAAGCGTTCTTGGAGGATAGAGCACATGAATGTACAGTTTTCCTTCTCGGCATCCGGCGCATCTAACGGACAGCCCCGACCAGAAGTAGCTCCTGTTCAAAGTGCAAGTGAATCAATATCTTCAGCGTTAGCTATTAAAAATTATAAAGATCTGAGCACGAAAGAGAGCCAAGGTGCTAAAATTTCGGTTGCAGACGAACAACTGATCAAAACAATTGAACGTGCGGTACAATCTTTACAAGGCCCCGAGACTACTTTGGAAATCAGTGTACATGAGAAGACCCATGACATCATGGTGAAAGTGATGAACAAAGATACGGGGGAACTTATTCGTGAGATTCCACCAGAGAAAACGCTGGACTTGGTTGCTAAGATGATGGAGATCGCAGGTATATTGGTAGACGAAAAAATTTAATTATAGGAGGGCTTTCATGGTAACTCGTATTAACGGCTTCTCAGGCATGGACGTAGATAGTATGGTTAAGAGCATGATGACTGCCAAGCGTATTCCGTTGGATAAACTGAATCAGGAAAAGCAAATCCTTGAATGGAAACGTGATAGCTACAGGGAAATCAACAGTAAACTCGTAGACTTTCGTACGAACAAACTCATTGATAAGTATGGTAAAAGCGCAGCATTAAATACACAAAAAGCCGTTGTGAGTGGAAACACCGATGCTTTAAAAGCTGAAGCTTCGGCAAATGCTAACGGAATTGATATGAAAGTCAGTATTACGCAATTAGCAACCAAGAAAACAGTTGAAACATTCGGGCTCAATGCACCAGTAGCCAGTACCAAAACGTTAGCTGATTTGCAGATTATGAAAGAAGGAAAAGATCCAGCTACACTAACAGATGCTGATCGAACTGCCCTTAACGCCGAAGAGTTTAAATTCTCCATAAACGGTGTGAGCTTTGTAGATAGTAACGGTAAGTCATTGTTCACAGGATCTACGTCCATCGCTACGATGGTTGCTACGATTAATGGTAATGCCAAAGCTAACGTTACTGCCAAGTATGATGAGATAAGTGGGAAACTGATTATCAACTCTAAAACGAGTGGGACGGATGGTAAGGCAGATATTGTAGCGACTGATGATAATAGTTTGCTCGACCTCTTTAATCAAAAATACGTACCTGGAACAGACGGTCCTGACAAATATAAAACAACAAATGCCGTAGATGCTGAATTTAGTGTTAATGGCAGAGCTTATACGGACAAGAGTAATACCGTTACCATTAACGGTGTGCAGTTAACTCTTCAGAAAACGACAGCAGATCCGGCAGACCCGTCTAAGGACATACCTGTTAGCATTACGACATCGAGTGATACAGAAACTGCTTTGCAGACCATCAAAAGTTTTGTTGAAGATTATAATTCTTTAATCACACTGCTTAATGCCAAGTTGGACGAAAATAAATATCGTGACTTCAAGCCATTGACCGACGAACAAAAGACGGCAATGAAAGATACGGATATTACCAACTGGACTGACAAAGCTAAGAGTGGTCTGTTGAAAAATGATGACATTTTAAGATCAGCGCTTTCTAACATGAGAGGCATTATATCGGGGCAAGTTGTGGCTTTGTCTGAGATGGGGATTACAATGGGGTCCTACAACTCAGGAGGCAAAATTGTTCTGGATGAAGTCGTCTTGAAAAAAGCTTTGACTGAGAATCCTCAAAAAGCAGTTGATCTATTCCAGGGCACAGGCAGTGAGGCGAATAATGGTATCTTTGACAAGTTGGCGGACAAAATATCAGGTTCGTTGGATAGTCTCGTTACACGTGTCGGAACCAGTAAATTCTCAGCTGATCTCACAGTCAGTTACAAAGAAGAAAGTGCTATGGGTAGGAAACTCAAAGAGTACAATAGTCGAATTACTAATATGCTTACAATTTTGGAAAACACAGAGACTCGTTATTATAAACAGTTCACTGCGATGGAAACAGCAATGAACAAACTTAGTTCACAGTCGTCCAGTCTATTCTCTACCACAAGCTAAGAGAAATTTTATAATAGAGGGTGACCTAATTGATTAAATCTCCATATGAAAAATATCGTCAATCTTCCGTTCAGACTTCAACGCCAGCTCAATTGGTTATTATGCTGTATGATGGGGCAATCCGATTTGTAAAAGTTGGACTTGAGGGCCTGAATAACCAGGATATTGAGAAAGCCAATCATAATCTGGGGAAAGCGCAGACTATTATTAGTGAACTTATGTCCACATTGGACCAGTCATATGATGTATCCAAAAACTTGTTTGCTCTCTATGAGTATACGAACTATCTTCTAATCGAGGCTAATATTCGTAAGAGTCCAGAAAAAGCAGAAGAAGCCATTGGATATTTGACTGACTTGCGTGAAACTTGGATGCAAGCCTCTAAACTAGCCTCTACGCAGACTGAAAGTGCTCATGGATAAACTTATTGAGCGCTTGTCTACTATGACTCAGGAAGTCATTGAACGGATTGAGGAGACTTCCTATGAGGAACTGGAAACCTTCATAGAAGATCGACAACATATTGTGGATGCTATAGTTAAAGAGAGTGAGAATTGTCCTCTGGGTGTGAAACAAAAAGAGGAAGTTCATCGGATTTTGGCCTATGATAAAACTTTACTTGATCGTATGAACGCACTTCGGATCGAGGCTCAAGATTGGTTGCATAAGCGTAATCAAGCAAAAATGCAGCGAAATGTATATGAGACTGCCTATGCACCGGATAGTATGCTTATGGATAGAAGAAAATGATATATAAAGAGCAGGGCAGATCTCCTAAGATTTGCTCTGTTTTATTTTAAACATAGTCTGTTAATTCGTCTTATCTATAAAAATGAAGATTGTTTAAATTCATATTTTGATTCTCATATAAATATGAATTAATAGATTCAAGCAGACAGTGCCATGTTTTTAGTGATCTACTACTCTTTAGTACATTTCAATTTTCTCCTTATCCTAAAATAACTTCTTATACTAATTAACTATAATAGTAAAATTATAAATTTTTTAACTTTCGTAAATTTTGTTATTCACTCGTTATCTGAATAGTAAACTCTCATCCGAGTTTATATCATTAATACATCAAAAATAGACTTACCAACCCTCCAATTACCTGATATATTCAAGATATCCCACCATTCAACACATTCCCCAATTAATCTACAAAAAATTCCAAGAAAACATTTACTTTTCCAATTGACAATGGATAACTTTGGATGGTATTATCTGAATTGTGGGCAGAGGTTAAGGCCGAAAGCTTCACTTCATTTGATGACGAAGGGAATGTTAGTGCATGCAAGGTAAAGTAAAATGGTTCAACGCAGAAAAAGGTTACGGTTTCATTGAGACTGAAGATGGCGGCGACGTATTCGTACATTTCTCCGCAATTCAATCCGAAGGATTCAAAACTTTGGAAGAAGGTCAATCCGTAGAATTCGACATCGTCGAAGGCGCGCGTGGACCGCAAGCAGCTAACGTAATCAAATTATAATCATCCGGACAATCCGACCTACATATATGGTTAGATGGTTACCAAATTGAATTATCGCTAGCATCAGACTCCGGTACTTTCCGGGGTCTTTTTTTGTTCTAATAGATTCGAGATTAGAGGATCATTCGAGGAACATCATCTTAATGAATTTAATAGATTTAAGAGATAGATTGAAGTTCATTTTACATAATAGATTGAGCAAGCTCAAAAACGGTTAATTACATCATCAAGCGCCTAATAATTCATACCAAGTAAATATTCGATTATGGCTGAATATGATGAAATATCGCGAAATATGGCGTTATGCCTACGTTGGCAGATGTGGCTTGAACAGATGTCATTATTCGGTCACCGGGAGTTTTTACATGGCGCTTACATTCGTGTTATAATGAAGTGGCAAAGGAAAAAGGAGGAGTGCCCTATGAATTTAAGTATTCGAGGTCAACAAATCGAGGTTACTGATGCTTTGAAGGATTATGTCGACAAAAAGTTGAGTAGACTCGAGAAGTATTTCGATGCACCCCTTAACTCTGACGGTGCTGTTACATTGAGCACGACGAGAGGTTTGCATACGGTAGAGGTGACGATCCCTTTGAAAGGCATTGTGCTCCGCGCTGAGGATGAGAGCGACGATATGTACGCATCCATTGACTCCGTGGTGGACAAGCTGGAACGTCAGATCCGCAAACACAAAACAAAAATTAACCGTAAGTTCCGCCAGGAAGGCAGCCTGAAGACACTCTTCGTTGAAGATCCAACAGGTACTGTAGCTACAGCTGAACTGGATGCGGACACGGATGACGATGATCTGGAAGTTGTACGGACGAAACGCTTTATGTTGAAACCAATGGACGTGGAAGAGGCAATCCTCCAAATGAACATGGTTGGCCACAATTTCTTCGTATTCTCCAACATTGACAGTGAAGAAGTTAGCGTTGTCTACAAACGGAACGATGGTAAGTACGGATTGATCGAACAAGGTTAATCTTAACGTTAATAATAATGAACACAGGAACTGCAGTTTCCTGGATTAGACTTAACAAGAGCTTCCATCCCTTAGGGGATGGGGCTCTTTTGTGCGTAGAGGAGCCGGGAAATGACCTTTGGAAATAAAATGGTGAAACTATTCCCTATGCTGCTGCGTCTAATAGATAGTAAGAAGAATCACAAACTGTACAAGTTTACCACCAGATTCACATGATTACGAAAATATTCGCACACATGTATTCGAGAACTGGATATTGAGATTTTCATCCAAATTTACCATCAAAATTCGTTGACAGGGCGATCTATCCTGCAAAACGAAACATGACAATCGAAGGCTTCGGCTAACGACTATGATTTTTTGCACTTAAACTCGGTTTGATATGTCTCAGAAGTTCAAAGAAGTGTGCCGTGGCGTGTTGCGGCGGCCCTTACAAACTGTTACAATTTATGCAAAGAGAATCATTGTCCTGATGAGGAATTGTCAACGAATGATCGCTAATCATAATCAATGACAGGCACAGCACCATGAACATGATTCGCAAGGCTTGGACTTCGGCTAGTCTTTAATAACCGGATCCGTTTGAACACCGAATCAGCTTCATGAGGAACCCTTGGCAAGCCTGGAGTTGATTCATCCATATTACTTTTTATATTGTTTGTCACCCCCGGGCAAGTGGAGCAACATCCATCCGATGGTGTCGCATGGCGGCAACAGGGGGTCTATTCTGTTTTGCACGAAAGGGGTATACCATGCTAGGACTTGTCAAAAAGATCTTCGGCGACATGAACGAACGTGATGTTAAACGTCTGATGAAGACGGTCGATGTGATCAATAAACTGGAACCACAACTTCAGGCGTTGTCTGATGAACAACTGAAAGGCAAAACGGACGAATACCGTGCTCGTATTGAAAAGGGAGAAACGACAGATGAACTTCTTCCAGAGGCATTTGCAACCGTACGTGAGGCTTCACGCCGTGTACTGGGCAAACGCCACTACGATGTGCAGATGCTGGGCGGTATCGCTCTGCATGAAGGCCGTATTTCCGAGATGAAAACGGGTGAAGGTAAAACGCTGGTAGGAACACTTCCGGTATATCTGAACGCGTTGATGTCCAAAGGTGTACACGTGGTCACGGTCAATGACTATTTGGCACAGCGGGATAGCCAGGAAATGGGACAAATCTATGAATTCATGGGCATGACGGTAGGGGTCAACCTGAGCGGTATGGACCATGCTTTGAAACAACATGCATATGCATGTGATATTACGTACGGAACGAACAACGAGTTTGGTTTTGACTATCTGCGTGATAACATGGTGCTCTACAAAGAGCAAATGGTACAACGTCCATTGTTCTTCTGTATCATTGATGAAGTGGACTCCATCCTGGTCGATGAGGCGCGTACGCCGCTCATTATCTCTGGACAAGCTCAGAAGTCGACTGACATGTACTATGCAGCAGATCGTTTTGTGAAACGTCTGGTGCCAGAAGAAGACTTTACGGTAGACATCAAGGTGAAATCCGTAGCGTTGACTGAGGCGGGCGTGGCAAAAGCAGAGAAAGCATTTGGTATCGAGAACTTGTATGATCATGCCAACGTAACACTTAACCATCACATCGTACAGGGCTTGAAAGCCAACGTAATCATGCGTCGTGACGTAGATTATGTTGTCAGTGATGAAGAGGTTATGATCGTTGATGAATTCACAGGTCGTCTGATGTCTGGACGTCGTTACAGTGATGGATTGCACCAGGCGATTGAAGCCAAAGAAGGCATTGAAGTACAAAACGAGAGCATGACGCTGGCTACGATTACTTTCCAGAACTATTTCCGGATGTACCGTAAACTTGCGGGGATGACGGGTACAGCGAAAACCGAGGAAGAAGAGTTCAAAAAAATCTACGGTCTCGAAGTACTGCAAATTCCAACCAACCGTCCGAATAAACGCGATGATATGGCAGATGTCGTGTACAAGAGCATCGATGGCAAGTTCAAAGCGGTTGTAGAAGAGATCGTGGCACGCCACAGTAAGAATCAGCCGGTTCTGGTAGGTACAGTGTCCATCGAGAACTCGGAACGCCTGTCTGACATGCTTAAGCGCCGTGGTGTCAAACACCAGGTACTGAACGCCAAGTACCACGCAGAAGAAGCAGAGATTATTACAGGAGCTGGTCAAGCGGGTGCAGTAACGATTGCAACCAACATGGCTGGACGGGGTACGGATATTATCTTGGGTGAAGGTGTAGCTGAAGTAGGCGGCCTTCATATCATCGGTACAGAGCGTCACGAATCGCGCCGGATTGATAATCAGCTGCGTGGTCGTGCGGGACGTCAAGGTGACCCGGGTTCAACGCAATTCTACCTGTCACTGGGTGATGAATTGATGAGACGTTTCGGTGCAGACAATGTTTTGAACATGATGGAGCGCCTTGGTTTTGAAGAAGACCAACCGATCGAGAGCCGGATGATTACCCGTGCAGTAGAATCAGCGCAGAAGCGTGTTGAAGGTAATAACTTTGACGTGCGTAAAGTCGTTCTCCAATATGATGATGTCATGAACCAACAACGTGAAATTATATATAAACAGCGCCGTGAGGTGCTGGAGTCCGAAAATATTAAACAGATCGTTATGGATATGATCAAACCTTCCATTGAACGTATCGTTGAAGCTCATTGTGGTGACGATATTCCGGAAAACTGGGAGCTGCAGGAAGTTGCCGATTACATGAACAGCAAATTGCTGGATGACGGTTCGGTAACGAAAGATGATCTGTGGGGCAAGGAAGCAGAAGAGATTATCGAGTATCTGTTTGAGAAAGTTCAGAACAAGTACAATGCACGTGAAGAGCGAATTGGCGAAGAGATGGTTCGTGAGTTCGAGAAAGTGGTTGTGCTTCGTGCAGTAGATAGCAAGTGGATGGATCATATTGATGCAATGGATCAATTGCGTCAAGGTATCCACCTTCGTGCCTACGGCGGTACAGATCCACTGCGTGAGTACCAGTTCGAAGGCTTCGAGATGTTCCATCAGATGATCGCTTCGATTCAGGAAGAAGTAGCGACTTATGTGATGAGAGCACAGATCGAGAGCAATCAGGAGCGTCAAGCGGTTGTTGAGGAAAGTCAGATTTCGACAAGCGGTGAGCCTGCTGAGAAACGTCCAGTGAAGGTTTCTGACCAAATCGGACGTAACGATCCATGCCCATGCGGTAGTGGCAAGAAGTTCAAACACTGTCACGGTCAAGAGTAGAGCGATGGTTTTTATATACACTATAGTGTAATAAGTTGAACCTTGATTTTACACCATAACGGAGAGTGCAGAAGCAATCTGAAGAAGCGGAGCGTTCGCCTTTATCCCCGGATTTTTCCCTTGTAAGAGGGAATCAAGAAAATCCGGGGATAAGAGCGATCGGAAGATGCTGCTGTAATCGAAGTGACAAGGTGTAACATTTACTTGGTCAACTTAAATAGCATGACATGAATGGCTCCTCACAGCCGGGTATTCCATAGGATGAAGTAAGGATGCAAAACCGATTAATGGTGCATAGTTATAATCATATGACCATGATCACGGGAAAGAGATATACTGATACTTCAGTGATCTCAACACCAGGTTGGCTTATCTGATGCTTCGTCTGGAGGAATGCCCTGGATGCGGGGAGCTTATCTTAATGAAAAGAGGAATTGCACATGATCGATCCAAACGTGAAGCATGACCTGCGTGAAATAGGCAAGAAACTAACAAACCTTAGGGGGTCTCTTTGACTTAGATCTGAAGCAAGAAATGATCGGCAACTTTGAAGTGAAGATGTCTGCCCCGGATTTCTGGGACGATAGCGACAAGGCGCAATCCGTAATCGCTGAGTTAAATGCGGTGAAAGGATCTGTGGATCAATACACCAAACTCCAACAGGACTATGATGATGCAGTGATGATGATCGAACTGGCGGATGAAGAAGGCGACGAAGACCTCGCAGCCGAGATTGGTAATAGTATTACAGCGATCGTGAACAAGGTCGCAGAGTTTGAACTTCAGCTTCTCCTGAATCAGCCTTACGACAAGATGAATGCGATTCTGGAGCTTCACCCGGGTGCGGGTGGTACCGAGTCCCAGGACTGGGGACAGATGCTGCTTCGGATGTACACGCGTTGGTCCGAGAAGCGTGGCTTCAAGGTTGAGGTACTGGATTATCTGCCAGGTGATGAGGCGGGGATCAAGAGTGTTACGTTGTCGATCAAAGGACATAATGCTTATGGTTATCTTAAAGCCGAGAAGGGTGTACACCGACTGGTTCGGATCTCTCCTTTTGACTCATCAGGCCGTAGACATACGTCCTTCGTATCCTGTGATGTGGTACCGGAGATTGATGATACGATTGAACTGGACATCCGCACAGAGGATCTCAAGATCGATACGTACCGGGCGAGTGGCGCGGGTGGACAGCATATCAATACCACCGACTCTGCCGTACGGATTACTCACTTACCAACAGGTGTAGTTGTAACGTGTCAGAATGAACGTTCACAGATCAAGAACCGTGAGCGAGCGATGACGATGCTCCGTTCGAAATTGTATGAGCGTAAAATTGAAGAGCAAAAACAACAGCTGGATGAAATCCGAGGAGATCAGTCGGATATTTCATGGGGTAGCCAGATTCGCTCCTATGTATTCCATCCCTATAGTATGGTAAAGGATCACCGTACAAGCGTAGAGACTGGAAATACAGGCGCAGTAATGGACGGCGACCTCGATGCATTCATCGATGGTTATTTGCGTAGCCAGATTAAAGTAGAAACCGATTAAACTAAGTTCCTGTATGGACCCATACGTGTAGGCGTATGCTGGTGTGTACAGGAGCTTTTTTTGAATAATTTTATAGGGTAGAAAAAAAGAGCGAACAACTGATCAGTCACAACAAAGGAGAGCACGAGAACATGCAACAACGATCACAACTTCACAATAATCGCAAAAAGAGGATAACTAGCCTCATTCCACTCAATGGTCCATGGAGAAACGTCGTGGATACGATATCTATCATTTTAGGTTCGTTTTTAATTGCAGTGGCCTTTAATTTATTTTTATTACCGAATCAGATCGCTTCGGGTGGAGTGTCCGGGTTATCAATTCTAGGTAAGGAATGGCTTAATTGGGAGCCGGCATATACCCAATGGGCGATTAACATCCCACTTCTGATCGCGGGTTTTCTGCTTATTGGTAAGCAGTATGGTATTCGTTCAGTCCTGGGCAGTATAGTCCTACCGCTCTTAGTCTATCTCACAAAGGATTGGGCTATCCCAACAACGAATCCGTTACTTGGTTCACTGTATGGTGGAATAGGCGTTGGTCTCGGGATCGGAATTGTATACCGGGGTAGAGGATCAACAGGTGGCATGAGCATTCTCGCCAGGATCGTGCAGAAGTACAGTGGCCTGAGTTACTCCCTCTGTGTCGTTATTATGGATGCTACCGTTATTATCATGGCTGCTTTTGTATTGTCATTGGAGCAGTCCCTCTATGCGCTGATTGGGTTGTATGTTACCGGTAAAGTGATCGATGCCGTTGAGATGGGGCTGGGCTTCTCCAAGGTGGCATATATTATCTCCAACCAGACGGAAGCGATTAGCAAAGTGATTCTGGATGATTTGGATCGCGGATTAACGAAGCTGGAAGCCAAAGGCGGTTACACCGATGATCAACGAACGGTACTGATGGTCGTGGTTGGGCAAAATGAGGTGCCGAGACTCAAAGCGTTGATTCGGTCTGTGGACCCTGGAGCTTTTGTCATTATCAGTAACGCGCACGAAGTGCTCGGTGAAGGTTTTAAGCGGGGAGAACATGTGTGAATTAAGTATAAAATATAGTGAGTGAGCCATATAGGCACATTAGTTTGGAATTTCAAAAAAAAGCAGGTACATCCTTCTCTGAGATGACGGAGAGGGAGTACCTGCTTTTCTTTTTATTAAAAGTTCAACTTAACATAACACATAACGGAGAGGACAGAAATATCCTGAAGAAGTGGAACGTTCGCCTAAAAGCTTTCTGAAAGAAAGCTACTTCGGAAGCCGATTCGGTCATCGGAGGCCACCACTACAGAATTGGGGACAACAGACGGGAAATGGCTTCTTTGAAGCGAATGATCAGACTGCGTTTTTGGTATTCATCGAGCGTCATCTCCCGAGATACGTGCAAGTCGTGCTCAAAGGTTTGTACAAGTGCTGTCGCAATCGTTTCATCATACATAAATGCATTAACCTCAAAGTTCAAGCGGAAACTGCGGTAGTCAATATTGGCGGTTCCCACGGATGCAACCAAACTGTCAATGATAAGAGTCTTGGCGTGAATGAAGCCATTATCATATATAAATACTTTGGCGCCAACCTTCAGCAACTCACCGATATAAGATAACGTAGCCCAGTATACGAAAGCATGGTCGGGCTTATTTGGAATCATAATACGAACATCAATGCCGGACAGACACGCGAGACGAATAGCTTCGAATACACTGGCATCCGGGATAAAATAAGGCGTTTGAATCAGAATTGATTGTTTGGCCCCGTTAATCATCTTGAGATAACTATTCTTGATATGCTCGGTTTCTGCATCCGGTCCACTGGAGACAATCTGCATGGCAATCTTTCCTGTACCCTCGATATGAGGGAAATGCGCTGGAACATAGGGTGTGTCGTGTTGTTTGGACGCTTCATTCCAATCCAGAAGGAAACGGGTCTGCAGCGCATGAACGGCATTTCCCTGAATACGCAGATGTGTGTCCCGCCAATAACCGAACTTCGAGTTTAAGCCGAGATACTCATCTCCAACATTGAACCCGCCCGTGTATCCCAGGTTACCATCGATGATGACAATCTTCCGGTGGTTCCGGTAGTTCATACGCAAGTTGATCAGACTAAATTTGGAGGGGAAAAAGACTTCAACCAAACCGCCTGCTTCGCGCAATTCTTTGAAAAAGCGTTTTGATACCCGGCGCGATCCGAGCGCGTCATACAGTAAACGGACTTTAATGCCTTCCCGCGCTTTGCGGATAAGTGCATCCCGGATTCTTTTACCCAGACGGTCGCCTCTATAAATGTAATATTGCACGTGCACGTGATCCTTAGCCGCTTCGATGTCGTCCAAGAGTCGCTGGAACTTGTCTGTTCCGTCCGTAATGATCTCAACCGCATTATCCTCTGTCAGCAGAGCGCCATTCTGCTTCAGGTTCATATAAATCATGTCCTGACTACTCTCGGTTGCTTGGTTGCGGAAAGGGGTGCGGTTATCGTGCAACTGCGTGAGCTGGGCTTCAATACGTTCCTCCAGCCCGAGCTTCTTACGTTCTTTCCACTGGAAAAGCCGGTATCGGGTCAGGTTCTGACCTGTTAAAAGATAAAGTACAAACCCAAACACCGGAATAAAGTTCAAGACGAGCAGCCAAGCCCAGGAAGCGCTAGCATCCTTCCGTTCAAAGAAGACGACTGCTGCCGCAAAAATAATATTCAGGCCCAGGAGCACAATAAGTAAAATGGATTCGATATGCACTATAGTCCCCCACGTCTCATAATGACCATCATGAATCTATTCATATGTCCTTGATTAGCAGGTTAGTTATGAATGAGACCCTGATTGTAATGTTTCCTACTAATACGTATTTTAACAGAAGTATATCTATTCGTCCCGGATGAGAAAAAAAGATATGTTCGGATTGGGAGGAAATCCATGTGAAATTGATGATAGAGTGTTGTATTTATATAACCAGAGTCGTATAATAATACACAAATATGCATATAAGCGACGGAATTGTTGTGTTCAGGCCTCATTAGAGCCTAGGCGTAGCACAAGTAGCGCATACATCGAGATTGGGGGAGCGAGAGTGAATAACAAATTAAAAGTAGCAATCGTCGGTTCCACCGGCTACGGCGGGGTGGAGCTGATTCGTTTTTTCCAGAACCATCCGTTGGTTGAAATCACATCAGTGATCTCATCATCGAGCAGTGGTGAGTCCATCGCAGATGGATTCCCGCATTTAACGGACGTGATTCGCAGGCCACTCGACGGTGTCGATCCGGCTGAAATTGCGAGTCGTGCGGATCTGGTATTCACAGCGACCCCGTCCGGCGTAAGTGCGAAGCTCGTACCAAGCCTTCTGGCAGCAGGGCTTAAGGTCATTGATCTGTCTGGCGATTTCAGACTCAAGGACGGAACGGTGTACGAAGAGTGGTACAAACATCCGGCTCCTCCGGCTGATTTGCTGGAACAAGCGGTATATGGCATGGCTGAGGTGTACGGTGAAGAAGTGAAGGGACAGAATTTTATATCCAACCCGGGCTGTTATCCAACGGCTACACTTCTCGGACTGATTCCGGCAGTAGAAGCAGGCTGGATTGATCCTTCGACCATCATTATTGATGCCAAATCAGGCGTATCCGGAGCAGGACGCGGAACAAGTCTGACAAACCATTATGCAGAGATGAATGAGAATTTCAAAGCCTATAAACTCAACAAACACCAACACATTCCCGAGATCGAACAAGTGCTTGGCAACATAACGGGAACGCCTGTTACAGTCACCTTTACAACACATCTGGTGCCAATGACACGTGGAATCATGAGTACGATGTATGCAAGCCTTGTTGGGGAACACAGTGACCGGGAGATCGTGGATTTGTATCGCAAATATTATGAAAACAAGCCTTTCGTACGTGTACGTGAACCGGGCATCTGGCCTTCTACCAAAGAAGTGTACGGATCCAACTATTGTGATATCGGATTTGCGGTGGATCCTCGCACAGGGCGTTTGACGATTATTTCGGTCATCGACAACCTGGTGAAGGGTGCTTCCGGTCAAGCGATTCAAAATATGAACCTGATGATGGGATGGGAGGAGAACCTCGGGCTGAACATGACACCGGTATATCCATAAGAGATGGAATTTAAGAGGAGCATTGGCACATTGTTTGTAAGAATGCATTCTCGGAGTCACTGAGGGAGAACGGATCAGGTTAAGCAGGCGATCATCAGCATATAGCTGAACGCATACGGGGGATATGATATGGGAACGAATGTGGAGCAACAAAGTTTTACCGTGGTTGAGAACGGAACAATTGTAACCCCTGGGGGGTTCACTGCTGGTGGACTTCACTGTGGATTGAAAAAGACATCTCGCAATGACATCGGAGCGATCCGATGTGATGTACCGGCTACAGCTGCTGCTGTATACACGACGAACGTATTTCAAGCTGCACCACTCAAAGTTACGCGGGAAAGCTTGAGCAATGGACGCCTTCAGGCTGTCATCGTCAACAGTGGTAACGCCAATGCATGTACGGGACAACAAGGGGAAGAAGATGCTTATGCGATGCGTTCGGCTGCTGCGCGTGAGTTGGGTGTGGCAGAAGAGGACGTGGCAGTGGCATCCACAGGTGTCATTGGGGAATTGCTCAAGATGGATGCTGTACATTCAGGGATTACTGGACTTCCAGTGCATATGGGCAAGGAGTCAAATGAGGCGGAACAATTTTCACAAGCAATTCTGACAACGGATTTGGTGAAAAAGGAAGCCTGCGTCTCCGTTATAGTTAACGGCAAGACAGTAACAATTGCAGGTGCCGCCAAAGGCTCGGGTATGATTCATCCGAATATGGCGACAATGCTCGCTTTCATGACCTCTGACGCGGTCATTGGTGCAGAAGCGTTGCAGCGCCTGCTGCGCCAGGCTACGAATCATACATTCAACATGATTACCGTTGATGGGGATACAAGTACAAACGACATACTGGTAGCTATGTCCAGTGGTTATGCAGGCAATGAAGAGCTGACCACAGAGCATCCAGATTGGGACGCTTTTGCAGCCGGCTTCACCTATGTATGCCAAGTACTGGCGAAAGCGATCGCTCGCGATGGTGAAGGAGCAACCAAACTGGTTGAGGTAGAAGTTACAGGTGCGGTAAGTGATGAATCCGCGCAAGCAATCGCCAAAACTGTCATTGGTTCCAGTCTGGTGAAATCCGCCATGTTCGGTGCTGACGCCAACTGGGGACGGATTATCGCAGCCTTAGGGCGTGCAGGACAGCCGGTAAACCCGGATACCGTGGATATTCGTTTGGGAGAGATCTCGGTACTCGCGCAGTCACGCCCAGTCGTGTTTGACGAAGAAGCGGCATTGGCGTATTTGCAGACCGATACAGTTCGCATTGTGGTGGATCTGCACCACGGCGAAGGAATAGCAACAGCCTGGGGCTGTGACCTGACGTATGATTACGTCCGAATTAACGCAGCATACCGCACTTAATAAACCTTTGATATAGGTTTTGCGAAACAGCTGTCTTCTATTGTGAAGCTGTTTCGTGAGATGTTTCAAAAATTATCAATGAAATTTAAACTTGTTGTTTGATGTTGGACATATAGCGATAGTAATGGAGAAGACGGAATTGATTCTGCAGAAGCGGAGCGGTCGCCTTTGTCTCCGGGTGTTCCCCTATATAGGGATAATTCAAGAAACCTGGAGACAACAGCGATCGAAAGAACAATCCGAATTCGGAATGGACTCCTACCCAGCCTTTGTGACCTTATAAAGGTGTTATATTTTTTTTGAATGTAATTTTTACTATGAAAGGAGCTTGCCCTCATGAATTCAACATTGCCAAATGAGAGTACCGCAACGGAAGCAGGTACTGAGAAACAAACGTTTGTCATGAAATGTGGAGGCAGCACGCTAGCAGCGTTGCCCGAGTCTTTCTTTGCGGATCTACGTGACTTACAGTCTCAGGGTACACAGCCTGTAATCGTGCATGGTGGAGGTCCTGCGATCTCAGATAACCTGGCGAAGCTTGGTATCGAAACCGAATTCGTTAATGGCCTGCGCAAAACGACTGAACCTGTACTCGACGTAGTGGAGATGGTGCTTGCGGGCAGTATCAACAAACAGATCGTGCGTTTGATTCAACGTGTTGGCGGTCTTGCACTAGGCTTGTCCGGCGTGGACGGTGGTCTGATTCAGGCGAAGCCCGTATCGAACCACGCAGAGATCGGTTGGGTAGGCGATGTCACTAGCGTGAATGCAGAGATTATCCAAGGCATCGTGAACATGGGTTACATGCCAGTTATCGCACCAGTTGGTGTAGATGCAACCGGACAGCGTTACAACATCAACGCAGATACAGCTGCGGGTGCAGTGGCGTCTCATCTCGGCGTAAGTCGGATGATTGTCGTGACCGATGTTCCTGGCATCATGAAGAACGTGGGCGGTGAGAAAAAAGTACTGCCTTCTGTATCTGTACAGGAGATTGAGGACATGATCCAGACCGGAGAAATCTATGGTGGCATGATTCCTAAAGTACGTGCAGCAATCGCTTGTATTCATGGTCAAGTACGTGAGGTCGTCATCGTAGACGGCAGCGAACCTCAAATCCTGAGCCGAGTGCTCGGCGGAGAAATCATCGGAACAAGAATTATCCGTATGCAATAATTTGCTCTCGATGCGTTAGGATCTTAATAGCCTTATATTATATATAAAAATATGTAGACGATTTTTTTGTGAATCTGGGCATAACGCGAAGAGTGCAGAGCCAATCTGAAGAAAAGACGCAAGAACGGAGAGGACAGAAATAACCTGAAGAAGCGAAGCGTGCGCCTTTATCCCCGGATTTCAAGCTTTAGAAAATTTATCAAAGAAATCCGGGGATAACAGCGATCATAAGGTTGTTCTGTCATCGAAGTGGAAGTATGCAAACGTTCGGAAGATGAACTGCAATCGAAGTGGTCTAGTGTTATGTTTATTCACCTTAGGCGTGTACCAACCAATAGGAGTGATATGGTCATGGCAAAAGGCAACGAACAGCCAGGTTCTGGCACAGCGGTAGCGGGCGCAACAGCAACGGGTGCAGCGGCACAGACGGAAAGCTCGCTTTTCCAAACGTATGCACGTTATCCAATCAGTCTGGTCAAAGGGAAAGGCAGCTGGTTGTGGGATGATCAGGGTAACCGATATCTCGATTTCATGTGTGGCCTCGCTGTAACTAGCCTGGGCCATGCACCGGAGAAAGTCGGAGCCAAGCTGAAAGCTCAGATTGATGAGCTGTGGCATGTGTCCAACCTGTTCCAGATTCCGGGCCAGGAGAAAGCAGCAGCATTGCTGACAGCCAATACATGCGCTGACGCGGTGTTCTTCTGTAACAGTGGTGCCGAAGCGAACGAAGCGGCAATCAAAGTAGCCCGTCGTTATCACCAGAAGGTGAAAGGCACAGATCGCTATGAAGTGATCACCTTTGCCCAGTCCTTCCATGGACGGACGCTCGCAACGCTGACAGCAACCGGACAGGATAAGGTGAAAGAAGGATTTTTGCCATTGCCAGCCGGATTTGTAACCGTACCTTTACATGATATTCTTGCACTTGAAGCGGCAATCGGACCCAACACAGCAGCGATTATGCTGGAAATGGTTCAGGCCGAGGGTGGTGTATATCCAGTTGAACCTGAATTCGTCAAGCATGTACGGAAACTGTGTGACGAGCACGGGTTGCTGTTGATTGTCGATGAAGTACAAACGGGAATGGGACGTACAGGTAAACTGTTTGCGCATGAACATTATGGTATTGAGCCGGATGTGTTCACCGTTGCCAAAGGTATCGGTAGTGGTTTCCCTGTAGGCGCGATGTTGGGTAAAGGCTTCCTGCGGGATGCGTTCACGCCAGGCAGTCATGCGACAACGTTTGGAGGAACACCACTTGCTTCATCCGTTGTAATCGCAACAATCGAAACGATGCTGGAAGATCGTTTGCCAGAGCGCGCAGCGGAGATGGGTGAATACCTGATGAGCTCCCTGCGGAATCGTTTGGCGGGCAATTCCTTTGTGAAGGAAGTACGTGGCTTGGGATTGTTGGTCGGTATTGAATGTGCTGAGCCGGTAGGTGATATTGTGCTTGCTGGGCAAAAACGCGGTATCTTGTTCGTCTCTGCAGGACCGAATGTGATTCGTTTGCTTCCGAACCTGTATGTGAGCAAAGAAGAGATCGACGAGGCCGTATCGCTGGTAGGCACATTGATCGAAGAGCATGTAGCGGCGAAAGCCTAATATAAAAATGAGAACCTTTCTGTCTCGGGGCCATTACAGGCCTCGAAGCAGAATGAGATGATGAATCCCTGTAGCCGCGTGGTGAAATTGCAGAAGGCGGGAATGGATAAACTCGAGAAGCATCCAGACAAAGTGTTAACGTTGCTATCTCTTCTGCCCATGCGGGTGCAGGGAACCGGAAATAAGGAGGACATTATACATGACAGCACAACAGACGGAAAAGGTTCAAAAGATTGATCTGAGAGGCCGGGATTTTATCGAATTCACGGACTACACGGCAGAGGAGATTCGTTATCTGCTTGATCTCGCGATTGAGATTAAAGGCAAGCAAAAAAGCGGTGTACCTTTTCAACCGTTGAAAGGCAAAACGATCGGACTTATTTTTGAAAAATCATCCACACGTACGCGTGTATCCTTTGAAGTGGGTATGTTCCAATTGGGCGGACACGCGCTCTTCCTGAGCAAAAATGATATCCAGTTGGGTCGTGGGGAAACAACACATGATACTGCCAAAGTATTGTCCCGCTACCTGGACGGCATCATGATCCGTACCTTTGGACACCATAATGTAACTGAACTGGCAGAGCATGCGGATGTTCCAGTCATTAATGGCCTGAGCGATGCGGCGCATCCTTGCCAGGTACTGGCGGACTTCCAAACGGTGCTGGAACACAAAGGCAAGCTGGCAGGTCTGAAAATGGCCTACATCGGAGATGGCAACAACATGGCCCACTCCTTGATGCTTGGTGCAGCGAAGATGGGTATGCATGTTGCTGTAGCAACGCCAGAAGGCTATGAGCCGGATAGTGCGGTTGTGGAGCAGGCACGCATCATTGCACAGGAGAGCGGTTCTGAAGTGACTGTAACTTACAGTGCACAAGAAGCAGCCAAAGATGCAGATATCGTGTACACGGATGTATGGGCGAGCATGGGCTTTGAAGAAGAGCAGAAGATTCGGGAGCAGGCATTTGCCGCATATCAAGTGGACGAGGAACTGATGAAAGGCGCGAAGCCAGACTACATGTTCCTGCATTGTCTGCCAGCACACCGCGGCGAAGAAGTGAGTGCCGGTGTAATTGACGGACCGAACTCCCTGATCTTTGATCAGGCGGAGAATCGCTTGCATGCACAGAAAGCATTAATGGCTGCGTTAATGAGCGAATAGATGCTGTTTGCCTTTATGGGTTGATTTTAGGCGCAGATTTCGCGATGATAGATTCATCTATAATGTACTTTAAAAAGTTAGTTAAACAAGAAGCATACACAAAAACGGAGAGACAGAAAAAGCCTGAAGAAGCGAAGCGTGCGCCTTTATCCCCGGATTTTACCCTTTATTATAAAGGGATGAAAAAATCTGGGGATAACAGTGATCGGAAGGGTTTTCTGGCTCGTAGGATTCAGTGTATGAAGGCTCTGTTTAACTTAACTGATCTTGGGGAGGACCATTGAACATGGCTAAGGAAAAAATTGTACTCGCGTATTCAGGCGGGTTGGACACATCTGTAATTTTGAAATGGTTGAAAGAAACGTACGATGCTGAGATTATTGCATTCACAGCGGATATCGGACAAAAGGATGAATTGGACGGCTTGGAGGAAAAAGCACTGGCAACAGGCGCTTCCAAAGTATACATTGACGATTTGCGCGATGAGTTCGCGAAAGATTTCATCTATCCGATGTTCCAGGCGGGTGCCCTTTATGAAGGACAATACCTGCTCGGTACAAGTATCGCTCGTCCACTGATCGCTAAACGCATGGTGGATATCGCTCGTGCAGAAGGTGCTACAGCCATCGCTCACGGCGCTACAGGTAAAGGAAATGACCAAGTTCGCTTTGAGCTGAACGCGGCTGCACTGACACCAGATATTAACGTAATCGCACCTTGGCGTTTGGAAGAGTTCCGTAACCAGTTCCCGGGACGTGCTGAGATGATCGCTTACGCTGAGAAACACGGTATTCCGGTAACCGCATCTGCGGCTAAACCATATTCCACAGACCGTAACTTGCTGCATATCAGCTATGAGAGCGGTGTGCTTGAAGATCCTTGGTTCGATCCAAGCGCGGACGAGAACAAAGACATGTTCTTGCTGAGCAGTGCACCTGAAGATGCACCGGATCAAGCAGAATATGTTGAACTGGAATTCGAACAAGGCGACTGTGTTGCACTGAACGGTGAGCGCCTGAGCCCGCTGCAAGTGATGGAGCAACTGAACGAGCTGGGTGGCAAACATGGGATTGGCCGTGTAGATATGGTTGAGAACCGTTTTGTTGGTATGAAGAGCCGTGGCGTATACGAAACACCAGGTGGAACAATCCTGTTCACAGCACATCGCAAAATGGAGTCCATCACGATGGACCGTGAAGTGATGAACCTGCGTGATAGCCTAATCACACGTTACAGCACACTCGTTTACAACGGCTTCTGGTTCGCACCGGAACGTCTGGCGCTGCAAGCGCTGGTAACTGAAAGCCAGAAGAACGTAACAGGTACGGTTCGTGTGAAACTGTACAAAGGCAACATCATCGGCGCAGGCGTGAAAAGTCCTGTCAGCCTCTACAATCCGGACATCGCAACGATGGAAGCTGATCCAACACAGGCTTATGATCAAGGCGATGCAACAGGCTTTATCCGCCTGAATGCACTACGTTTGAAAGTAAACTCCGGCGTGGAGCAAAACAAAAACTAATTTATACCTGCATACAAGAGCTACACCAATATAAATGACAAGGCAGGCCGTTCTTGCACATCTGGCAGGAGCGGCTTTGTCCATGAGCGAAAGGGGAGTACTCACTGTGAGTAAGCTGTGGGGAGGACGTTTTACAAAACAAACCAATCATTTGGTTGAGGAATATACGGCATCGATCAATTTTGACAAAGCTTTGGCTGAGGAAGATATTCAGGGTAGTCTGGCCCATGTAACGATGCTGGGCAAATGTGGTATTCTTCCGGCGGAAGATGTGGAGACCATCAAAGAAGGTCTGATCACCGTTTTGCACAAAATCCGTGCAGGTGAAGTGGAATTCTCCGTATCGGACGAAGACATCCACATGAATATTGAGAAAAACCTGATCGAAACGATCGGCCCTGTAGGCGGAAAATTACATACAGGCCGTAGCCGGAATGACCAGGTTGCAACGGATATGCACTTGTACCTGCGCGAGCGTGTGGTTGGATTTGTAGGCATGCTGCATTCCTTGCAGGAAGCATTGATTGGACAAGCGAAGGATAACCTCGATACCATCGTACCGGGTTATACGCATCTTCAACGGGCACAGCCAATTTTGTTCGCCCATCACCTGATGGCATATGTATCCATGTTCCAACGGGATGCGGAGCGTCTGATGGACAGCTACAAACGCATTAACATCCTGCCATTGGGCGCAGGTGCGCTTGCGGGCACAACATTCCCGATTGACCGTCATTTTGTGGCGGAACAACTGGGCTTCGATGGCGTTTACGAGAACAGTCTGGACGCAGTAAGCGACCGTGACTTCATCGTTGAGTTCCTGGCGGCAGCTTCGCTGATCATGACTCACTTGTCCCGTCTGAGTGAAGAACTGGTATTGTGGAGCAGCACGGAGTTTGGTTTCGTTGAACTGGACGATGCGTTCTGCACAGGCAGCAGCATTATGCCTCAGAAGAAAAACCCAGACGTTCCTGAACTCGTTCGTGGTAAAACAGGACGTGTGTACGGCAACCTGATCGGTTTGCTGACGGTACTGAAATCTCTTCCACTGGCATACAACAAAGACATGCAGGAAGACAAAGAAGGCATGTTCGACACGGTAGCGACGCTGGAGGGTGCACTGCAACTGTTTGCTCCAATGATCGCAACAATGACAGTGAATAAAGATCGGATGCGTCAAGCAGTCAACCAGGATTTCTCCAATGCTACGGATATTGCCGACTTCCTCGTAGGCGAAGGTTTGCCTTTCCGTCAGGCGCATGAAGTGATTGGTAAAACGGTGCTGTACTGCATCCAGAACAGCAAGTATTTGCTGGATCTGACGATTGATGAATTCCGTCAGTTCTCCCCACTGTTCGATGACCGGATCTATGATGTGCTGCAACCGGAAGCGGTTGTGAACGCTCGTAATGTTTACGGTGGAACTGCTTCGGGTCAAGTTGCTGAAGCCATTGGACGCAGTGAGAAGGTATTGGAGATTACCGAGCAATGGATTACGAATCGCGGTTAATGTCACGGTTACGATAGGTGTCTTACAGATACGACAGTACAATAAAGAAGCAGGCCAGAGAACTTTGTTCTCAGCGGCCTGCTTTTTGTGTTTTACAGCGATGTGCTTTAAATATATTCAATTCAATCGCGAACGGAAGGAAGGTTGTTCTGTCATCGGAGTACCAGCCTTCTTTATCCTCAGTAGCTCCTAATGCTCCACTAGTCCCGTTTGGGCAAAGGCAACCATTTCAATACATCCTGGATCTTGGCATCCCAGTAGCCCCACTCATGTTCACCAGGCCCTTCCTCGTATGTCAGTTCGAAGTTCGTCTGTTCACAGGCTTGACGGAAGGTTTGATTATCCTCATACAGGAAATCTTCCGTTCCGCAACATTGGTAGAGCAAAGGTCGGGGACTTTCGCTAGATTGATTTTCTTTTAACAGATAGATTAGATCGTTCTCTGTACCTGCCACCTCGGGTCCGAAAATCCGCTGTAACTCCGTCTGTTGCAATGCTGAGGATGCATTTCTATCCATATGTGCAGACATATCGAGTGCTCCGGACAAACTTGCAGCTGCAGCGTATTGATCTGGTTTACGAAGAGCCAGCTTGAATGCACCATAACCACCCATGGATAAACCAGCAACGAAGTTATCCTCACGCTTTGGTGACAATGGGAAGAAAGAGCGAGCGAGTGCTGGCAGTTCCTCACTGATAAACGTCCAGTACTTTCCACCTTCCACCATATCCGTATAGAAGCTGCGATGTACCTGTGGCATAACAACAGCGATCCCGAGGTTAGCTACATATCGTTCAATGGAAGTCCGGCGCAGCCAGATGGAATCATCATCAGACAGACCGTGCAACAGGTACAGGGTTGGGTGCAACCCTTTGCCAGTCACATTCTCCATACCGATCTGATTGTGGGTTTGTTGCGGCAGAATGACATGCATGCTGGTGCTAAGCCCGAGCGTATCCGAGTAAAAATCACATTTAATAAGTGCCATGAGTATAAGAAACCCCTTTCATAATTTCGTTAACCACGTGTACTGACATGAGACGATGGGATGGAAATCGGATGCCTAGGCCTCCAAAGTGTTTATATGTAACAGGTTATACGCATTACTCTTCCATTGCAATAACAAGATCTGCAGTAGGAAACAAAGAATTTCACACCAGTGGTTAAAAGGGAAGTATGTAATCGGATCATCGATTTTTCAATCTGGTTTACAACGTAACAATGTTATGTTACACTCATTTCAATAAAAAGGGGGACCATATATGACAGATGATTTGATCTCCAAGAAAGAATTGTTGGACCTGACAGGAATCTCATATGGCCAGTTATACCGCTGGAAGCGGAAAAATCTCATTCCGGAAGAATGGTTCATTCGGAAGTCGTCCTACACCGGACAAGAGACCTTTTTTCCCAAACAACAGATTTTACTGCGCATTGACAAGATTCTCAATATGAAAGACGGATTATCGCTGGATGAGCTGGCAGACGTCTTCTCACCTACGTTGGGTGAAGTGGAGATGTCTGCACAACAACTGTTAGAGCGAAACATTGTTTCACAAATCTCGCTGGATCTGTTAAAAGAAGCAGGTCGGGAACAACCGCTGTATGCTTTGGAACAGATTATGATGCTCTACGTCCTTGATAAGCTGTTAATGAGCGGAGATATTACTCGGCAAGAGGGTGCGTTGCTGATCGAAGTGATGTCTGAACATTATTATCGTTTTACAGGCAAACCGAGCGAACTCGTGCTTATTCGTAAGATGGGTGTTCCTTCATTCATGCTGATAACAGCAGGAACGGAGTTTTATTTTGACAATGGTGTGAAAGTGGTTCTTAGGCAGCCGATGGGAACATTTATGGAAGAATTAAAACTCAAATTGGGATAAGGAGAGGATCATCTATGGAAGAGCGGAATAAGCGGAATGATCTGAATGTGTCGGGCATAAGTCAAACGGCAGGCGGGAATTTTCACCGTGTATCTATTGATGGCATGGCTAAAGTTAACGGCAACTTGGACTGCACCTCTATGGAAGTAAATGGAACATTGAAGATGCACGGCGCTTTGAGCTCCGAGAGTGCAACGATTAATGGCATGTGTACGTTGAACGGTCCTTTGACCAGTTCTCGTGTTCGGGTGGATGGCTTAACTACGATTAACGGAGATCTCCATAGCCCTGAGCTTGAAGTGAACGGAAAGTGTACCGTACGTGGAAGAGTGGATGGGGAGCGAATTGATATTGGCGGTGTGATCGATATTGAAGGGGATGTCCAATGTGAGTCCCTGAATGTACGGGGCAATATTAAGATCAGCGGCTTACTGAATGCGGGAACAGTGGAGATCAGGCTGCATACATCTTCTTCGGCTAAAGAGATTGGCGGAGAGCGTATCGATATTCGTCGCAAGGAACAACAGAATGGATTTTGGAAAAGTATTGGCCTGGGCGGGACCCCGTCATTTAAGACATCCTTAATTGAGGGCGATGAGATTGTGCTGGAAGATACCGAAGCTGACATTGTTCGGGGGAGTAACATTTTTATCGGTCGCGGCTGTAACATCAGACTGGTTGAGTATTCAGGTGAACTTGAGGTAGATCAGGATGCCAAGGTGGGCAGCAGTCAGCGAATTTAAAGTTTGGATATGGAGAGAAAGGGATGGGGTCGACATGAATAACAATCCTGGGCGTTCATTGGACAAAAAAATGGATATCAGCATCGTTGGTGATGGCAGTTCTTCTGGTGGCGTGTACGGCAAGATCAAGGTCGTAGGGGACGCGTCCTTTAACGACAATCTATCTTGTGATCGATTCAAATGTACGGGTACATCGGTCATATACGGATCGCTTGAATCCACAGATATTAAAATTATCGGAACTCTGACTCTAACAGAGCGAGAGACCAGCAACGATGGTGAGGATAGAATCCAGGCATCTGGCCTGCATGCCAAAGCTGAGCATATAAAAGTGGTCGGTGAACTTCATCTGTCAGGGGATTGTCAGGCGGAAAATATCAAGCTGAACGGACGGTTGACGATAGCGGGGATGCTCAGCGCTGAACACATCACACTCAAAATCATGGGTCCATCCCAGGTCAAGGAAATGGGTGGTTCCATCATCTCGGTGAAGAGTGGCCGGTTGAATGACTTGTTTACGGGGAATAAATCAATTCTTAAAGCACAGATTATCGAAGGTGACGACATTGAATTAGAGAATACGGAAGCCGAGATTGTCCGTGGCGATAAAATAAAAATCGGTCCTGGCTGCCGGATTGGTACAGTGGAATACCGTTCATCTCTGCAAATTCATCCGCAATCGGAAGTTTTGCTGCAAAGCAATCGGTCCTTGGACTGATTAACGAAAACTTCTTTTCGGATATACTAATGCAGTCATATGAATAGAGCGTGAATGGAGAGATTGAGTACAATGGTTGCACGTAAAAACAGTATTGGATTGGTGCTGGCAGGGTTACTGCTCAGCATACTAATGGCTTCGATGGATAATACCATCGTGGCAACAGCTATGGGGGATATTGTCGGGAAGCTGGGCGGGCTCGACAAGTTCGTCTGGGTTACCTCCGCGTACATGGTAGCTGAGATGGCAGGGATGCCGATATTCGGTAAGTTATCCGATATGTATGGACGGAAGAAGTTTTTTGTATTTGGTATTATTGTGTTTATGCTTGGCTCAGCGCTGTGCGGAACGGCAACGTCTATTGTGGAATTGACGATGTACAGAGCGATTCAAGGTATTGGTGCGGGGGCCCTGGTGCCGATTGCCTTTACGATCATGTTTGATGTCGTTGCACCAGAATCTCGTGGTAAATTGGGTGGATTGTTTGGAGCCGTCTTTGGCCTCTCCAGCGTATTCGGACCTCTGCTCGGTGCTTACATTACCCAGTATGCGACATGGGAATGGGTATTCTATATCAACCTGCCGCTAGGCTTGATTGCATTTGTGTTCATTGCGTTCTTTTATAAAGAATCCCATCAGCATCAATCCCAACAGATCGACTGGCTGGGTGCTGTAACACTGATCGGTGCTGTTGTGTGCCTGATCTTTGGTCTGGAACTGGGCGGCAAAACATTTGCCTGGGGTTCCTGGCAGATTCTTGGCTTGTTTGCCGGATTTGTAGCATTAGCGCTGCTCTTCCTTTTTGCAGAAACCAAAGCCAAAGAACCAATCATCTCCTTCAGCATGTTCCGCAACCGGGTCTACTGGTCCAGTAACGTTATTGGTATGTTCAGTGGTGCGGCGTTCATTACAGCATCCGTGTACATTCCGATCTTCATACAGGGGGTACTTGGTGGTAAAGCGACCAACTCCGGTCTTGTGCTGCTACCCATGATGCTTGGGTCCGTTGTGACGGCGTCCTTGGGCGGGGTGCTGATGACCAAAATCAAGTATCGTAATATCATGATCCCTACGTTAGCCTTACTTGTTATTGGACTTGGATTGCTGACCACACTGGATGAGAATTCTTCTCTTTGGACGATACGTATCTACATGGTGATGGTTGGTCTGGGTGTCGGTGCTTCGTTCTCCGTACTTAGCAATGCAGCCATGAATGCGTTTGAACCGCAAAGACGCGGAGCCGCAAGCTCCACACTTAACTTTTTGCGGTCCCTCGGTATGACGATGGGCATTACGATCTTTGGTATCGTACAGAGCCAGGTATTTACGCGTAAAATGAACGATGCTCTCGCTGGTTCAGCTGCGGAAGCAGGCGGTGCTTCAGCGGGTGGCGTGCCGCAGGGAGTGGATCTGACCGATCCGCATGCGTTACTCTCACCAGAACTCAGACAGGCGATTCCGCCTCAGGTGCTGGACACCATCACACATGCCCTGTCTTCTTCCATCGTGCAGTTATTTGCCTGGGCTGTGATTCCGGCTGCACTCGCGTTGGTCGCTTCCTTCTTCATGGGAAAAGAGAAAATGGTCGTAGGCGAAGAGCAAGGAGAATACACAGGCGGTCACTAAGCCGTTATGCAGAAAACTATAAGTTATGAAATATGGGCTAACCGTAGTCTATTAAAAACTTGAATAACTTATTTTAATAATGAAAAGACACACTTCTCACGTATCCTCAAAAGGGGGCGGAAAGTGTGTCTTTTTTTGTTTTCGTATGATCAGCTTACCCGTGAATGATTAAATTACGGATTGAACTCTGTGCTCTTTTTTATGCTGGTACAAGTGATCAGATGCTTCGAACAAAAGCCCTAAGGCTGTTTCGTATCGCTGATCCCGTCCTCGACAACAGAAGGTTCTTGTGGATCAGGCAGGCTGCTATGACCTGAGCGGGCAATTAGACGATTCTGAGCTTTGTACGTATCTCGTGTAATCGTTTTGGATTCGACTACTTTTCCGTCTACCCTCTTGGTTCGTACCGTCTCGACAATATATCCTGGCTGTCCGTCTTGCAGCACCTGCTGTGCACCATCAGGCAGTACTGTACTGGACACATATTTCACTGGAACACTTAATGTTTCAATGGTGCGAGATTCAAGTGCATAGCTGACATTCTCCGGGAATGTGCCAAAAAATTTCACCATCAATTGGTGGTTCTTCACCTCTGCATGAATGAGTAAGGATTTTCCGGTATTATTCTTGAATCGAAAGTTGATGGCTCCCGAGGCAAAGGTGGCATCCAGTCCTTTCGGCAAATATTTGACCGGCAGGGAGTGGTTGCGACGCTCAATAATATCAAGACCCGTCAACAGCGCTGCGTTATACACTGTACTGGATACCTGGCAGATTCCCCCGCCAATTCCGGGGGTCAGTCTTCCATTGACAATGACCGGGGCCTCACGAAACCCGTAATCTTTCTCCGCTTTACGGACGACCTTCTCATAATCGAATGTGGCATCCGGTGGCAAAATCATACCGTTAATCGCTTCCGCTGCTGCGCTGACATTATGTATCCGGCCTTCACTACTATTGCCCAGACCCGTGGAGAACTGGATGATCTTCCGGTCAATGCCTTCCTGGCGCAGGGAATCAAGGGTTACTTCAGGCGTCAGCGTATACAGTGGTACCTGGATCAGCAATGGGGCTTGTTTCTCATCCGGGTTCAGTACGCTAAAATCTCGGTGCAGCTTGGTTTGAATGAGATTTGTGAGTGTATCCCAATCAACACGGCGGACGCCTTTTTCCGGGATATACTGGACTTTGTCACTTGCGGTAATGCGTCGAACGGCGTTCGCAGGTGTACCGAAGGTTTCTTTTTCCCAGGCAGGGTTGAGATGTTCTTGGAGTGATCGTAAGTCGTAACTCATATCCAGAGAGAACTCTTTCGGAAAATGATAACGTGCATAAGCGCGTTCCCATACATCCCCTTCCTCAAGCTCTTTTATCGCGGACTTGAAGCCGTTAACGTTGTAGTTTACACCCACCTGAGCTGCGCTGTACGTCATCGTCTTGGGGTCAGGTTCAGTCAACTCAAGAGTGACAGGCCAGTCCTCGAGCTTTTTGATCTTCTCCTCCAGTTCATGCAGTACATCTTTATGGTTCTTCCCTTGCACTGGCATGCCGCCAACATGAATGTCTTTGGGCAGGGCAGGCTGATTCACGTACATATACAACAATCCATAGGACGCGGAGCCGATCAAGAGGATGGAGAATACAACAATGACCGTCAAATGTATTTTTTTCATAACCGTACGCTCCTTTATACTTCAGTTGTTCCCGACTTTGTAACACTTTCTATATATATGATCCAATGCAGGAAAACTTTCGGGTACTCAATAGGTAACAAATTTGTTACAATAAACTTCATATGAATCCATGCTTCACCATTGAAATAGGAACGACGTGGATTTTTTCCTGATGAAATTCAGGTCTTTTTAAAGGAAATGCCGGGATTGTGTCGAAATGATAATGGCTAACTATGCGAGCAGGAAGTGATGATGTGATAGAAATGCAGGACGTGTGGAAGACCTACGCCAATGGGACCCACGCATTACAAGGGGTGTCGGTGAAGATCGACCGCAATGAATTTGTCTATATCGTCGGTCCGTCCGGCGCAGGCAAATCGACATTTATGAAATTGATGTACAGAGAAGAAGTTCCGACCAAAGGACAAATATCCATTAACGGATTTAATATTGGTAAGTTGAAACCAAGAAAGATTCCTTATGTGCGTCGTAACATCGGCGTTGTGTTCCAGGATTTTCGTCTGCTGCCACGGATGACCGCATTTGAGAATGTGGCATTTGCCATGGAAGTTATTGAAGCGCCGAAGCGGCATATCAAGAAACGAGTCATGGAAGTGCTCGACTTGGTGGGTCTGCGCAGCAAGGCGAATCGTGAACCTTCACAGCTCTCAGGTGGGGAACAGCAACGTATTGCGATTGCACGGGCTATCGTCAATAACCCATCGGTTATTATCGCGGATGAGCCTACAGGTAACCTTGATCCGGAGACGTCATGGGGCATTATGCAACTGCTGGATGAGATTAATTTCCGGGGAACAACCATTGTTATGGCGACCCACAACAAAGATATCGTGAATACGATGCGTAAACGGGTAATCGCCATTGAACGTGGACAGATTGTACGGGATCAGATGAGAGGGGAATACGGTTATGAATTTTAGTACTCTCTTGCGCCATCTGCGGGAGGGATTCAAAAACGTATTCCGCAACGGCTGGATGTCTGTGGCCTCCATCATGTCCATCATTGTGTCGCTGTTGATTCTTGGCGTGTTCATGCTGTTGGTGCTCAATGTAAATTCCATGGCGAATCAAGTTGATAGCCAGGTGGAGATCAGCACGTTCCTTGAACTGAATGTGGACGAGAACCTGCGTAACACGCTGGAGCAAGAAATCAGCGCGATGCCTGAAGTAAGTGAGATTCGTTTTGTTTCCAAGGAAGAAGGACTCAAGGAGTTCCGTGAACGTCTTGGAGACAGTGCAGATAACGTGCTTAGCGGTTTCGATGTGGACAACAATCCACTGCCGGAGACCATTGAAGTTGAGGTCATTGAACCGGAAACCGTCACTTTTGTGGCGCAAAAAATCGAAGCCCTGAACGAAAAACACCCGGAGAAGCCGATCATGAAAGTGAACTACGGCAAGGAAACGGTGGAAGTATTGTTCAAATTTACGAAGCTTGTTCGTAATATCGGATTTATTTTTGTCGGGGGACTGGGTCTGATGTCCATGTTCCTGATCTCGAATACGATTCGCGTAACGATTCTGGCCCGTCGCCGGGAGATCGGCATTATGAAGCTGGTCGGCGCAACCAACACCTTTATTCGCTGGCCTTTCTTTATTGAAGGTGCACTCATTGGATTTATTGGCTCAGTCATTACGGTTGGGGTGCTGTTCGTTGGATATAGCCAGTTGATGAATACGATTGGTCAGGATGTATTCATGCAGATGCTTAACTTGATTCCGCTCGGCGAAATCTGGCTGCTGTTTGGAACACTGTTGATCGGACTCGGTGTGCTGGTAGGTATTCTGGGAAGTACACTGTCCATTCGGAAATCACTCAACGTATAATTTTGTTTTCATCGATCGAATTGCAGAATATGTCGAAAAGAATGGTAAAGCAGGTTCACTATTGGACGCTGTTTGACGATATGTAGGAAAGACGGAGTCTTTTAAGTTGGAAGAAAGCAAAGAACATGCTGTTCACCACCTGTGCAGGTTGCTTTCTTGTGAAATCATAGGATGGGGGATCATCATTTTGAAAAAAACCGCTTCGCTACTGGCCTTTACGTTATTGGCCAGTTTGACGCTTCAACCTTCTGACGGATATGCCAAGAGTAGCATCAGCGATATTGACCAGCAGATTCAGCAACTGGAGAACAAGGCAGCTACTGCCAAGCAGGAGCAGAAAAAAGCCGCTTCCAACAAAAAGGAAGCTCAGCATTACAAGAACAAAACCAATGCTTATCTGAAGGTTGTCATGGAACAGATCAATGTCGTTAGTGATGAACTCGCCAGTGTATCCTTGCAAATCGAGAACACGGAGGAAGATCTCCGTACAACCAAGAAAGACCTTCAAGCGGCAGAAGAACGTATTGTTGCAAGGGAGAAACTTTTGGAGTCACGCGTGCGTCTGATGTATACGGACGGTGCTGTATCCTATCTGGATGTATTGTTGTCCTCCACCAGCTTCACTGACTTTTTGACCCGTGCGGATTCACTCAAAACGATCGTGGATCAGGATCAGCATCTGCTGGATGAGCACAAAGCGGACAAGCAACTGGTTGTGGACAAAAAGGCAGAACTGGATGTGCAATATGCAGAAGCCAAGAGCCTGTATTCACAGAAGAAACAACGCAAGTCCCAATTGAATGAAAAAGAAGCGGAAAAGCAAGTGCTTCTCGCTTCATATGATGCTAAGATTGAAGAATCAGAAGAGCTGACACAAGAGCAGGAAGATGTATTGATGCAGATTGCCAGCAAACGTTCAGCACTTCTTCAAGAGAAAAATAAATTGCGTGAACAACAGGCAGCAGCCGCAGCCAAAGCAAAAGCCGCCGCAGCCGCTCGAGCGAAGGCAGCAGCTAAGGCTCCAACTAGAGTCAGCTCGGATAGCAGTAGTGAGCCTACCTATTCATCCGGTAATGGTATCTTCTCAAGACCGGTATCTGGAGGACGTATTTCTTCTCCATTCGGTCCCCGTACCCATCCAATTACGGGTGTAGTGGGTAAGATGCATAACGGTGTTGATTTCGCTGTGCCTGTGGGAAGCTCTGTACATGCTGCCTCCGGCGGAATTGTAATCATGGCTGAATGGTATAGCGGTTATGGCTATACGGTTATTGTGGATCATGGTGGCGGACTATGGACGTTATATGGTCACTTGCGCGAAGGTGGATTTAAAGTCAGCAAGGGAGACACCGTGAGCAAAGGTGATACTATCGCTGAGTCAGGAAATACAGGAAACTCTACTGGACCTCACTTGCACTTTGAAGTACGAGATAATGGTACAGCTGTCAATCCAATGAACTATTTGTAATTTCCTCATCCACAGACCGAATGGAAAAAACATATTCCGTACAAGCTAGACATATACTAAGCTGGCATGTTCAGGGAATGGATTCTGGCAATCATGGAATCTGACACGCTTTAAAACTAAAGGCGGTGACAAACGGATGATGAAGAAAAGATCGGCGCTACTGCTTGTCATTGTAGGTTTGCTTGGCGGTAGTTTACTAACCCTGGTATTAATGACGTATCCGGGAATAGCAAGCCAGACCACAGCCGGCGAAGGTTTGCTGGCCAGTGTAACCGGCAATACGCAGCAGAAGAACGATTTGAAGAAGATTGAAACCGCGATGGATTTGATCTCAAGCAACTATTATAAAGATGTGGATCAGACCAAATTGATTGACGGTGCGATCAACGGCATGATGGAATCCCTTGGTGATCCGTACTCCAACTATATGGGGCAGGAAACAGCTGCTCAGTTTGAAGAGTCGATCGAAGGTTCATTTACCGGTATTGGCGCAGAGGTGTCCTCACAGGATGGAAACGTCGTTGTAGTTTCCCCGATCAAAGGATCACCTGCCGAGAAAGCGGGTATTCGTGCGAAAGACATGATTATGTCGGTAAACGGAGAATCCCTGCAGGGATTGGAACTGAACAAGGCTGTTAACAAAATCAGAGGCCCTAAAGGCAGTGAAGCGAAGGTACAGGTTAAACGTGCCGGATCTTCCGAACTGATTGAATTTGTTATTGTACGGGATGACATTGATTTGGAGACCGTATATGCTCACATGGAGGACGGCGGAATTGGCGTTATTGCCATTACCCAATTCTCTCTGAATACGGGCGATCGCTTTAAAGAAGAATTGGCGAAACTTGAGAAGCAGAACATGAAAGGTCTGGTTATCGATGTTCGTAATGACCCAGGCGGTGTACTGCAAGTCGTGATTGATATTGCTGAACAGTTTGTTCCTAAAGGCAAGGTTATTGTGCAAGTCGAAGACAAGAACGGCAAAAAGGAACAAAGTAAATCCAATGGATCAGCGAAAGCTTATCCAATCACAGTGCTGATGAACAAAGGTAGCGCGAGTGCGTCGGAGATTCTGGCCGGAGCCTTGCAACAGTCAGCAGGTGCTAAGTTGATCGGTGAAAACTCCTTTGGTAAAGGAACCGTACAGACGAGTTATGACAAGCAAATGGGTGATGGCAGCTTGCTGAAGATCACCATTGCCAAATGGCTCACTCCGAACGGGGACTGGATTCATGAAAAAGGAATCAAACCGGATATTGCGGTAGACCAACCGGATTATTTCTCGGTGGCACCGATTAATAAAGAAAAGTTACCACTGAAATATGACAGCAATAGCACGGATGTGAAAAGTGCGCAGACGATGCTGAGAGGACTCGATTTCAAACCGGATCGTGTGGACGGATACTACGACCAGAAGACAGAAGAAGCGGTCAAGGCATTCCAGAAGCAAAAAGGCATTCAGGCTACAGGCCAGATTGACGAGAAAACCGCTGAATCACTGGAAGCGGCTCTGATTGAACGTATTGCCAATCCTCAATATGATGCGCAGCTGAAACGCGCGATCGAAAATGTCTCAAAGGATATTTCGTCCGCGGTGTCGAAGCCATAAAGAAGGCTGATTTTCAGCCTTCTTTTTTTCTGAACCGGCTGAAGGAGAGGGGTGACCGACCACAATGGAATGGGTATGGCCGTGGTTAACTACATTAGGGGAAGCTTTGTTACAGTTGTTTATTCAGCCGTTTTATTATATTGCGGTGATCCTGATTGCGCTGATCTATCATCGTCAGTTACTACAGGAGCGTAAATTGTTTCATGTCCGTTTGCAAAGCTCGATAACACAGACGATTCGTGCGGTGCTCGGAGGCATACTCATCGGTACCATTGTCTCAATCGTGACCCTATTTCTCGGTGCACATCTTACGCTGGGAAGTCTCATATGCATATGGGCTGCAACGTTAGTTCTATCCTTGTTCCGTATCCGATATCTGTGCTTTGCCTACGCGGCAGGTTTGCTGGGTGTGGTGCAATTTGGTTTGAATCTGGCTTCAGGCTGGCAACCATCCGGTTGGATGGGCAGTATCACGGAGACGATACGTACTCTGGATATGCCTGCACTGCTTGTTTTAGCGGCCCTCCTACATATGGGTGAAGCCCTGTTGGTACGTATGCAGGGAGTATCGATGGCATCACCGCTTCTCTTCGAGGGAAAACGTGGGAAACTGGTGGGTGGATATCAACTACAACAGTTCTGGGCCATTCCCCTACTGATTCTTGTTCCCGTCACAGGAGGTGGCGCGGAGCTGGCATGGAATCCACTTATGAATGCAGGACATAGTTATATGCTGGTTGCATTGCCCATCATGCTCGGATTTGGTGAGATCACGCAGAGTATGCTTCCGGGACAGAAGGTGCAGATTACATCCAAGCGTTTGATGATCTATGGGACAACCTTGCTCGTGTTCAGTTTGCTTGCTGCATGGTGGTCTCCACTTATGGTGGTTGCTGCATTGATTGCATTTATTGGACATGAACTTCTGGTATGGTACAGCGCATTTGAAGAGCAAAATCGCAGTCCGGTATTTGTTCATCCGCAGCATGGGTTGAAGGTATTGGCTGTTATTCCGGAGAGTCCTGCTGCAGATTTGGGGATTGAAGCAGGAGAGACGTTGTATAAGGTGAATGGTAAGTTGGTTCATTCACCGGAAGAGTTGCATCGCGCTCTGCGGATGAACCCGGCTTTTTGCAAGCTTGAGGTGCGTAATCACCAGGGAGAAAGCAAGTTCATGCAACGAGCGATCTATGAAGGGGAGCATCATCAGCTTGGGATTATTATGGCACCAGATAATCATGAGGTATGGGCGATTCGTTTACGTCCACTGACTTTGTTCCATATTGTTAACCTCAAATTGTTTGCCCGCCTGAAAAAACCACACAGGGACGAAGCTCCACTGGCGTTACCGCCTGCCCCTGTGGTTAGTGACAAAGGGTCCATAGAGATGTAACTAAGCATATGGGATTGAATATGTTGCATAAATTAAGTAATGAAAAAGGTATTTCCGAGCGCCGTCGCAGGCAGGGGAACTACCTTTTTTGTTATTTTTTTAACATAAAGATGGCGATTTGAGTCCGATCACGTAAGCTCAACTTGCCGAGAATATCCGTGACGTAGTTTTTGACCGTGCCCTCACTGAGGAACAGTTTGGCGGCAATTTCTTTATTGGATAGACCCTCCGATATGGCCTCGGCAACCGCCAGCTCCATACGTGTCAGTCCATAGGCTTCGATTGGATTCTGTGTCAGGGAAGTCGTAGTAGGACGAAGAAGTCCTGTTAGCTTGCGAGCAATATCTGGATGAATTAACATATCGCCGTTATGTACGGTCTTGATGCCTTGAATGATTCGCTCAGGCGGGACGTTTTTGAGCAAATAACCGCTTGCCCCATTCTGTAATGCCTGAATAATATACTCGTCATCGTCAAACGTAGTCAGCATGAGTACCTGGATTTCAGGAAAACGTACCTTGATAAGTTGTGTGCCTTCGACTCCGTCACATTCGGGCATCCGAATATCCATCAACACCACATCTGCATGTGTTCCTGCTTCAAGCAATCCCAGCGCTTCATGCCCGTTTGAGGCTGTGCCTGTAACAGTAATGCCAGAGTCAAGTCCTAGCAACACTTTAAGGCTCTCACGAATGAAGTAATCATCGTCCACGAGAATCAGTTGAATAAGTGGAGGGGGGACTGCATCACTCTTTTGGTTCATATCATTCCTTTCGGACATGAGAACATTCACTTCCTTTTTCAGAGTATATCAACTTTGTTCGTTATTGGAATGCGTGTAATCACCGTATACGGATAAGCCGATTGAATCTCAAGAGTCCCTCCTACCATTTGTGTACGAAGACGCATGCCTTCCTGTCCTATGCCATTTCCCTTAGTCGAATGAGGATTGATATTGCCATCATTACTTACGCTCATACATACTTTCTGATCCCCGAATACCAACTCCACTGAGATTGAAGAGGCATTTCCATGTCGCAGTGCATTCGTTACGGCTTCTTTTACATTTTTGTACAAAACGATTTGTATGCTGGGATACAGCACATGGGATGGGCCATGAACTTCATAATGTGTCTTCACACCAGTATCTCTGCCCACTTCCTCAAGGAGGCGATCCAGTGCGTAGGCATTGGATACATAGGAATCCGGCTGCAGTTTGTGCAGTGTGCTGCGCATATCATCCATACTGGTGGCCAATTGATCACGAATCTGTCTCACCATTTCTGTTCCCTTTTCCTGATCTCGGGGGAGGGTCAGCAGGGCGGCTTCCGACATCATTTTGGTGCGAATCAGTCGATGGCCGATATCGTCATGAAGCTGTCTTGAAATACGGGTACGTTCCTCTGCCTGAGCCGCTCCTTCAAGTTGCTTTGTAAATAACAGAAGTTGCGCACGCGCTTCTTGTAGCTCGTAATGTTTGCTGCGAAGCTCGTCATAGACTTGTTCCAGTTGTCCGCGGCTGCTCGCCGTTCTTGATCCCTGCCAGGACAGAGCCGCTGTGATGAGCAGAAACAGGTTGCCAAGAACCATCGCGGTTGTCTTTGCGGAGAATAGAGCAGTGGCGTTTGTATACAGTGTAGTTAACCCTGGCTGCAATGTATGTGGGTCAGAATAATACCAATGCAATGCAATATTGCTTACCACAAGCTGACTTCCAAACATCAGCCACCGCCGACTTCCCTCCAGTCTGTACATATACACGTAAAGCACGGATAGAGAAGGGAATAACATGAATGGTCCATACGAAGCAATCAGCCAACAGCTCCAGAGTATTTCGGCCAGAAGCAACAGCCACTGCTGTGCACTTGAACGGGTGAAATCTTTCCACACGGAGAGCCCAAGCGCGATGATGATATACAGGGTGTAGACGGCTTCGTTTTCCAAGGGTAGCATCAACAGGTACAGCACTGCTGGAACGATAATTAATCCGTATTGCAGAAACCGCATCGGCATATGGTTGTGACATCCTTTATATAAAAAGTGGAGTAGAAAAACTCTCGGTAATGCGCCCTTGATTATACCATAAGCAGCATTCGAATCAGGAGATGACTTAAGTCACCTTCGATTCATGACTTTTCGTACCTTCGCTACAGATTACGATCCGTTACAATACAATTATGAAATTCAGCGGCGAAGGCCGAAACGGAAAAGGGGCGTAAAAGGGATGGGCATACTTGAAGTGGATCATGTCGTAAAACGATACGGTAGCAGGCTGTCAGTGGATCACTTGAACCTTAGTGTTGGCAAAGGCGAAATTTTTGGATTACTCGGTCCCAATGGAGCAGGGAAAAGTACCACCATCAGTATGATTGCAGGGCTCCTGAATATGGATCAGGGTGAAATCAGATTAGATGGGATATCGGTCAAGGAGCGACCGCTTGAAGTGAAGCGTAAGATCGGACTGGTTCCGCAGGATCTGGCTTTATACGAAACGATGACGGCTGCGGAGAATGTGACTTTTTTTGCCCGACTGTATGGACTGCGTGGAAAATTGCTTAAGGAGAGGGTACAGGAATCCCTTGAATTTGTAGGGTTACAGGATAAAGCAAAGGATGCTCCCGCAACCTTCTCCGGCGGTATGAAACGCAGGTTAAACATCGCATGTGCGATTACACATCGCCCGGATCTCATTATTATGGATGAACCCACAGTTGGTATTGATCCACAATCTCGGAATCATATCCTTGAATCGGTACGCACACTCAATAAGATGGGTTCAACGATCATATATACAAGTCATTACATGGAGGAAGTTGCTGCGATTAGTCACCGGGTTGCAATTATGGATCAGGGACGAATCATTGCCTGTGGGACTGAAGCAGAGCTGAGAGAACGGGTAGCATCGGAGGAAAAAGTAGTGCTCTCCACTTCCGGTATCGGTCCCGACGTTGTGGAAGAACTGAAACTTCACCCTCGCGTGCGGATGGTAGACGTTTCAGAGAATACACTGACCATTACGCTGCCTTCGGCACAGCAGGATCTCCAGGATCTGCTCTTCATTTGCAGCAAACATGAAATATCCATTCAGTCGCTCAAGGTGGAAGAGCCGGATCTGGAAACGTTGTTCCTCAATCTGACCGGGCGTACGCTTCGGGATTAGGGGGAGCGAGAGATGAATATATGGCATATTTGCATTTTTGAATTGAGACGTATTCTTAAGATTCGATCTGTAGTGTTGAACCTGTTCATTCTGCCATTATTATTGATTTTCATATTGGGCACGGCCCTTTCCAGTACGATGGGTACGGCGGATGATGTTATTCCGGATACTGTACGTGTGGGAATCATCCATTTGAGTACTGAATCAGGCGTAGGATTAGGTACGCTTAATCAAGCGCTGGATACATTTGTGAATTCCCCAGCGGTAGCTGAGATGGTTAAGGTACAGAACTTTACGACAGAAGAAGAGGCTGTCCATTCGCTGCGTACCGGCAAGCTGGACTTTGCCGTAATGATCCCTTCGGATTTTGAGCAGAACATGATGATGGGGAAAGAGGCCCGGTTACAGTGGATTCGAGGAAAGGACAACACACTTAATACGTTGGGTGAAACTTTGTTCACACGTTTTACGGATGAATTGAACCGACAGATGGCGATGACCAAAGTGCTCGGTCCGGAAGTGATTGCTGCCATGGCAGCTTTTTCGGAGTCTGGTGATGTGAACCCCACCTCCATTGCTGTCATTAATCCCGGTAAGACAGGTACGGCGTATAGTGCCTCCCAATACTATGCAGCATCCATGCTGGCAATGTTCATGTTGTACTCAGGCATGACAACCAGCACCAGCCTTTTTGGAGAGCGTGATAACAAAACGTTAATCCGCCTTCAGGCTGCGCCTATAGGTAATGGAGTTATTTTCGCTGGCAAAATTGCAGGAAATAGTCTGCTCGCTTTCTTACAAGCAACGACGATTATCCTTATGACATATTGGCTCTACGGTGTGGATTGGGGAACACATCCTTGGTATATCGTGCTGACTTGTGTGTTCATCACATTGGCATCCATGACTCTTGGCGTGATCGTGGCATTGGTATGCAAAAGCACAGCTTCGGCTAGTGCATCCATACAAGGTATCATCGTTATCATGACATTCATCAGCGGTGGATTCATGCCCATTCCGATTGATTTCGTACAACGGATTAGCGGATTTACGGTTAACCACTGGGCGCTCCAGAGTTTTCTGAGAATGATGCTGGATGCACCTGTAGGAGAGATTATGTACAGCATTCTAATGTTAGGCGTGGTATGCGCTGTATTACTGGCTATCTCTGGATTGATCTATAGAAAGGCAGGATACCGATATGAATAGTCTACACATCGCCTGGTTGATGATCAGACGTACACTTGGTCGTAAAATGGGCTTCATTACGTTTCTGCTTCTGCCTTGCCTGGTGGTTACAGGAGCAGTTGCCCTTTTTGGGAGTGAGCAGAGTACACGGACGGTCATTCCCTATGTCAACGAGGATACAGGGGTAGCAGGGACATGGATGATTAACGAGCTTGCTGGCAAAGAAGAGTATCTGCTTAAGCCAATGAACAATGAAGCAGAAGTGAAGGAAGCTATTGCTCAGCAAAAAGGAAGTTCTGGCATCATCATTCCGGCACGTTATACGGAGGAACTGCTTCAGGGTAAGGCCACCGAAATTAAACTGGTGGAAATGCGTATAAGTGAAGATTCCTATACACTACGAGCAGCAGTTGAAGGTTTGACGAACGGATTGCAACAATCTGCTTCAGCTGTTACGTTGGCTGCGGGTCGTGTCTCAAGTGAGAATGACATAGTGGAGAAGATACAAAAGCCGGTTGAACAGCTATTGCAGGAAACAGGAAAGCATCAGGTTGCTGGTGAAGTCACGAATCTGCAGATCTATCCCAAGCCAGGCCTGAGCAATGTGACTGGATTTACAATCATGTTTATGATGGGCCTGCTGACCAGCGCAGTTGCTGTGATTATGGAAGATCGCAGGAAACGCACGATGGCCAGAGTATATACGGCGCCCGTTCGTGCATATGAGATTGCGCTTGGCAATTTTCTGGGCAGCTTTGTCATTGGTATGATTCAGATTGTTCTGGTTTTGGGAGTCAGCAGGTGGTTGCTGCATTATGATGCGGGTATCCCTTTTGGAATTCATTTCATGATCTTGGCGGCATTCATGCTGGTCTCCATGGGGATTGCGAGCACTGTTGCAGGATTAATCCGTAATCCCAAAAATGCCAACATGTTGAATTCACTTGTCATTATGCCAACCTGCATGATAGGCGGTTGTTTCTGGCCGATCTCGTTGATGCCTGACTATATGCAGAAGCTCGCCAACTTTGTTCCACAGAAGTGGACGATTCAGGCAGTCGAAACGATCTCCGCCGGCGGTACGTTATCGGATATTACAATGCCACTATTAATATTGTTCGGCATGGCTGCCATTTTGTTGACGGTTGGTTCTGCGATTCTGCGCCCCAGTCAGCCAGGTGTGGATGCATAACTTCATAACTTGAATATGAGATTTGGGATCTGACTTCACACGATATAGGTTACAAAAAAAAGCACGTTCTGCCTGAATATAATTCAGCCAGAGCGTGCTCTTTATGTTTAGAATGAAGAATGTAATGATGCATTATGGAAATGTTGAAGATTAAGGTTGGAGCTGACGCAAGACAGTAATTTCCACTCGACGGTTCTTTTGTCTGCCAGCCGCTGTAGTGTTGTCACCCGTTGGGCGAGTATCCGCATAACCGGCGTATTGGAAGCCGTCAGGGTTGAGCTTCTCTGTATCCAGAAAGAATCGCAATACAGATAGTGCGCGTTCTCCCGAAAGCTGCCAGTTATCGGTATAGGCGGAGTTTGCCCCCACAGGAACATTATCGGTGTGACCCTCAATGCTGACAACGGTGTTCAGATCACGGAACAGGCTGGCAAGCTTACTGAGCGTTGGTGCTGCCCCATCCTTTAGAGCGGCCTGTCCCTGGTCAAAAAGGAAACGGTCACTTAGGGTAATGGAGAGGCCCTGTGGCTTGTCCGCAACAAAAATTTGATTTTCCAGTTTATTATCCTCGATATATTGGGTAATCACATTGAACAGATTTTGCAGTTCCTGTTCCTGTGATCTGAATTGCTCTTCACGCTCTGTGAGAGGCTTGTCGTCATCTTCTGGCGTAGCAGTCCCGGAATCGGAAGGCGTTCCTTCACCCTGAACCTCGGATGGTGGGGTCTCTGTAATCGTCTGTCCGGGTTTCTCACCGAGTCCTTCACCAAGCTCAAGTACAGAGTCGGACGCGTTGAATGTATTTTGTAAGGATTGAGTAACGACATCATATTTACCGGAATCCAGATTGCTCATGGCGTACATGATGACAAAAAATATTAAAAGCAGGGTGATGAGATCGGCATAAGTAATCATCCAGCGATCCCGATGATCGACAGTTTCACGTTTTCCGCGCCGTTTACTGCGCCGACTCATCCAATCCCTCCTTTGCTAGGGGACGTACGTGCTGACGATGCGTGAGGGTGAAGGACTCCAGTCTTTTGCGTACAAGCTGGGGATTCTCACCGTTCTGAATGGCAAGTACACCTTCGAGAAGCATTTCCATGGTCTGCACTTCGTCTGCACCTCTGGATTTGATCTTGGAGGCAATGGGCAAAAAGATAAGATTGGCACTGGCGACCCCATACAGGGTTGCGGTAAAGGCAACAGCAATGGCAGGTCCGAGTCCTGTGGGATCGGTCAAACTGCCAAGGACCTGAATAAGTCCCATCACAGTTCCGATGATGCCCATGGTTGGGGCATAACCACCAGCGGATTCAAATATTTTGGCATATCCCTCATGTTTTAGTTCAATGGAGTCAATTTCCATCTCCAGGATCTGGCGAACCACATCCTGATCCGTACCATCGACAACCATCTGAATACCATCTTGCAAAAATGGATGCGGATGATCCATAACCTTGCGTTCCAATGCAAGTACACCTGAGCGGCGCGCGATTGAAGACATCTCGACCAGCTCTTCAACCCACAAGCCTGATTCATTATTGTTGCGTCCAAAAGCCATACGCAAGGCAGCTGGAATTGTACGAAGGCGATGCGCTGGGAAACTGGCAACCACAGCAGCAATCGTTCCACCGAATACAATTAAAGCAGCCGTTTTTTGCAGGAGACCGGACAATTGACCGCCTTCCCACAAAAAACCGCTAATGACTGCGGCAATTCCGGCAATAATACCGATAAGTGTCGCAATATCCATAAATTAACCCACTCCTATCTTCATTTCACGTTTGCATCACTAAAACGAACGAGGTATAATTAAACGGGAACAAATATTCCTATTACTATAAGTTTTCCCATATGAAAATTCGGGGAACTTCGACAATATATAGTGACTATTATTTTAGACGATAGGGTGAGATACGGCAATGAGCGATATTATAATGAGCGACAAAACGTTCGAGATCGAGTCAGAGTTTTCTCCCCAAGGTGATCAGCCTGCAGCCATTAAAGAACTGGTGAAGGGTGTTCAGGAGGGGAAAAGGTATCAGACACTGCTGGGTGCAACGGGTACCGGTAAGACATTTACGATTGCCCAGACCATTGCCCAGCTGCAACGTCCGACGCTTATTATTGCGCACAATAAGACGTTGGCAGCGCAGCTTGCAAGTGAGTTCAAAGATTTTTTCCCTAATAACATGGTTGAGTATTTCGTCAGTTATTACGATTACTTTCAGCCAGAAGCATATATCCCTTCCTCCGATACGTATATCGAGAAGGATTCAAGTATTAATGAAGAGATCGACAAACTGCGGCATGCAGCGACAAGTTCATTGTTTGAGCGCAGGGATGTCATCATTGTAGCGAGTGTGTCCTGTATTTATGGTCTGGGTTCACCTCACTCATATTCCAGCATGTTGCTGTCACTCCGGGTAGGTATGGAGAAACCGCGCAATCAGATTTTGTCCCGACTGGTAGAGATTCAGTATCAACGGAACGATATTAACTTTGTGAGGGGAACATTCCGTGTCCGTGGGGATGTAGTTGAGATTTTCCCTGCCTCTAAGGGCGAACATGCGATTCGGGTTGAATTGTTCGGTGATGAGATTGAGAAGATTACGGAGATTGACGTGTTAACCGGAGAACTGATTGGTGAACGTGAACATATTGCCATCTTCCCGGCGTCTCACTTTGTAACGCAAGAAGAGACGATGAAGGTTGCATTGGTGAACATTGAGCGTGAACTGGAAGAGCGTCTTGAAGTGTTGCGTGAACAGGGGAAATTGCTGGAGGCTCAGCGACTGGAGCAGCGTACACGGTACGATATCGAGATGATGAAGGAAGTCGGATTCTGTTCAGGGATTGAGAACTATTCGGGTCCGCTGACTTTCCGAGAACGTGGCGATACGCCATATACACTGATGGATTACTTCCCGGATGACATGTTGATCGTGGTCGATGAGTCCCATGTGACGCTGCCACAGATCCGTGCGATGTACAATGGTGACCAAGCGCGGAAGACGGTGCTGGTTGATCATGGTTTCCGTCTGCCGTCAGCGCTGGATAATCGTCCACTCAAATTCGACGAGTTCGAAGGCAAGATGGATCAGATTATCTATGTATCTGCCACACCAGGTCCTTATGAGATTGAGCATACGGATACGATGGTGCAACAGATTATTCGTCCAACCGGACTACTTGATCCAATTATCGAACTGCGTCCAACGAAGGGACAGATTGATGACTTGATCGGTGAGATTAACGATCGGATTGCCAAAGACGAACGTGTGTTGATTACAACATTAACGAAGAAAATGTCCGAGGACCTGACGGATTATCTCAAGGAGATTGGAATCAAGGTACGCTACCTGCACTCCGAGATCAAAACGTTGGAACGGATGGCGATTTTACGTGATCTAAGGCTGGGCGTTTTCCATGTTCTAATCGGGATTAACTTGCTCCGGGAAGGTCTGGATCTGCCGGAAGTATCCCTGGTAGCGATATTGGATGCCGACAAAGAAGGATTCCTGCGTTCCGAACGCTCACTGATCCAAACGATTGGTCGTGCCGCGCGGAACAGCGAGGGGCGCGTTATTCTGTACGGTGACAAAGTGACCGATTCGATGGACAAGGCGATTAAGGAAACCGAACGTCGTCGTGCGATTCAGATCGAGTACAACGAGAAACATGGCATTACACCACAGACGATTCGCAAAAAAGTGCGTGATGTGATTGAAGCAACCAAAGTTGCTGAATCCAAAAAAGATTATCTCACAGGTGCTGCCGAGAAGATGTCGAAGAAAGATCGCCAGGCGCTTATCCAGCGTCTGGAGGTAGAGATGAAAGATGCAGCCAAAAACCTGCAGTTTGAGCGTGCTGCCGAGCTTCGCGATGCGTTGCTGGAACTTCGCGCTGAATAAGATATTGCTCATTCATATGCTCCATAAATGAGAGAACTGTAACAAGAGAACGGCCAATTGGCCGTTCTCTTGTTGAGTAAGGAAATCATCTATATCTACCGATAATAAGAGATGTTGAAATCTTGAAATCAGGTCTATACTGATAGAAAAGTTGAAATTGGTTAAAAGGTTTATAGGAAAGCATTTGGGAGTCGTGTCCCCCCTGAGAGTCGAGAGCGCCTCGGTGTTGAACTTTGGAGCCGAGCCGAAGGCAATGGCGACCTGTCGCGACCAAGGAGAAGCCGAGAGCGTCCTGGTGTTGAACTTTGGAGCCGAGCCGAAGGCAATGGCGACCTGGCACGATCAAGGCGAAGCCGAGAGCGCCCCGGTGTTGACCTTGGAGCCGAGCCGAAGGCAATGGCGACTTGTCGCGACCAAGGAGAAGCCGAGAGCGTTCCGGTGTTGACCTTGGAGCCGAGCCGAAGGCAATGGCGACCTGTCGCGACCAAGGCGAAGCTGAGAGCGTTCCGGTGTTGACCTTGGAGCCGAGCCGAAGGCAATGGCGACCTGTCGCGACCAAGGCGAAGCCGAGAGCGTCACCTCGCAGCAGAGCGGCCGTATAAGGTTCCGGCAATGAGCCGGAACCTTATACGGAGCCGCGGGCACACGACCACCCTTCACATAGCAAGACCCGACCCCTCACCGTTGCACCGCTTGTTTCGGGTGTCCAGAGGGCTGCGCCCTCTGGGGCCCTCCCTTGGAAGGGAGGGTTTGGGAGGGATCGAAAGGTAAGGTTTGGATTAACACACTGAGAGGATGAATACTATTGGCGAGCGATAACATTGTCATTAAAGGCGCACGAGCGCATAACCTGAAGAATATCGATATTACCATCCCGCGTGATCGCTTTGTTGTATTGACCGGCCTGAGTGGATCAGGCAAGTCCTCGCTGGCTTTTGACACGATCTATGCTGAAGGACAGCGACGTTATGTAGAATCATTGTCAGCCTATGCACGGCAGTTTCTGGGACAGATGGAGAAACCGGACGTTGATTCCATCGAAGGATTGTCCCCTGCCATTTCAATAGATCAGAAAACAACAAGCCGTAACCCACGTTCCACAGTAGGAACCGTGACCGAAATTTATGATTATCTGCGTCTGTTATTTGCACGTGTAGGTCATCCACATTGTCCAGACCATGGTGTGGAGATCAGTTCCCAGACCGTAGAACAAATGGTTGACCGCATTATGCAATATCCAGAGCGTACCCGGTTGCAGATTTTGGCACCCATTATCTCGGGCCGTAAGGGCGAGCATAAAAGTGTATTTGCCGATGTGTCCAAGCAGGGCTTCGTCCGTGTACGGGTGAACGGGGAACTGCGTGACCTTTCAGAAGATATTCAATTGGAGAAAAACAAGAAGCATACAATTGAAGTCGTTGTTGACCGGATCGTCGTTAAGGATGATGTACAGGCGCGTCTGGCCGACTCTATTGAAACAGCACTTAATTTGTCCGGTGGACAACTACTTGTGGACATTATGGGTGAAGAAGAGCTGCGCTTCAGTTCCAACTTTGCCTGCCCGGTGTGCGGATTCAGTATTGAAGAGCTTGCACCACGGATGTTCTCATTTAACAGTCCTTTCGGGGCTTGCCCGGATTGTGATGGATTGGGTGTCAAAATGATCGTTGACCCTGACCTGCTCGTACCGGATCGCAGCAAGACGATTGAAGACGGTGCTTTCGATGCTTGGACTGGTGGAACATCGACCTATTATCCGCAGTTCCTCAAGTCAGTATGTGAGCACTTCAACATCCCGCAAAATGTACCTGTCGAAGATCTGCCAGCTGAGCAGATGAACAAGTTGTTGCAGGGTACAGGTACGGAGAAAATCCGTTTCCGCTATGAGAATGATTTTGGACAACGGAAGGAAGCACTGGTTACCTTTGAAGGTATCGTGAATAACTTAGAGCGTCGTTACCGTGATACGGCATCTGAAGGTATCCGCGAATTCATTGAAGGTTACATGAGTGCGAAGCCTTGTGGTACGTGTAAAGGTCAGCGTCTGAAACGGGAAAGTCTCGCGGTTACGATTAATGATCACAACATGGCGTATGTGACTAGTTTGTCCATTGGTGAAGCTGGCCGATTCTTTGATACATTGGAATTGACGGAGAAAGAGCAGACGATTGCCAAACTGATTTTGAAAGAGATCAACAGCCGTCTGGGCTTTCTGGTGAACGTAGGTCTGGATTACCTTACACTGAGTCGTGCTGCCGGAACATTGTCCGGTGGAGAAGCGCAGCGGATTAGACTTGCTACACAGATTGGTTCCAGCCTGATGGGTGTACTCTACATTCTCGATGAGCCAAGTATTGGTTTGCATCAACGGGATAATGACCGTCTGATTTCAACGCTTGCGCATATGCGGGATATTGGTAACACGTTGATTGTGGTTGAACATGATGAGGATACGATGATGGCTGCCGACTATATCATTGATATTGGCCCTGGTGCAGGTATCCACGGTGGTACCATCATGTCACAGGGTACACCGGAAGAGATCATGAATGATGAGAACTCCTTAACCGGTCAATATCTGAGTGGGCGCAAATTCATTCCTATTCGTACAGAACGTAGAAGTGTAGGAGACCGTTGGTTGGAAGTGCGCGGAGCCAAAGAAAATAACCTGAAGAATCTGAATGTGAAAATTCCAGTGGGTGTGTTTACTGCGGTAACAGGTGTGTCCGGTTCAGGTAAATCTACATTGATCAATGAGATCCTGTACAAAACGCTGGCACGTGATCTGAACCGTGCTCGTGTACGTCCGGGTCAGCATAAAGAGATTCGTGGTCTGGAACATATCGATAAAGTTATCGATATTGACCAATCGCCAATCGGGCGGACACCTCGTTCCAACCCGGCTACGTACACAGGTGTCTTTGATGATATCCGTGATCTGTTTGCTCAGACGAACGAAGCCAAAGTACGTGGATATAAGAAAGGCCGGTTCAGCTTCAATATTAAAGGTGGACGTTGTGAAGCCTGCCGTGGAGACGGCATTATCAAGATCGAGATGCACTTCTTGCCGGACGTCTATGTCCCTTGTGAAGTCTGCAAAGGCAAACGATACAACCGGGAAACGCTTGAAGTGAAATATAAAAACAGAAACATTTCCGATGTGCTGGAAATGACGGTTGAAGATGCAACCCAATTCTTCGAGAACATCCCGAAGATCCATCGCAAAATGCAGACACTGATGGACGTGGGTCTGGGTTATATTAATCTGGGACAGCCTGCAACTACATTGTCTGGTGGTGAAGCCCAGCGGGTGAAACTTGCTTCCGAGCTGTATCGCCGCAGTACAGGGAAAACCATCTACATCCTCGATGAGCCGACAACCGGTTTGCATGTCGATGATATCGACCGTTTGCTTAACGTATTGCACCGTCTGGTTGATTCTGGGGAATCGGTACTAGTGATCGAGCATAACCTGGATGTGATCAAAACGGCAGACTATGTTGTCGATCTGGGTCCAGAAGGCGGTAGCGGTGGAGGAACCATTGTTGCAACTGGAACACCTGAGGATATCATTAAAGTGGAAGCTTCCTATACGGGCAAGTACTTGAAGCCAGTTCTGGAGCGGGATACCGAGCGGAGTAAGGCGCTGCAATTGGTGGACTAACTCCTTGTAGTCAGAGATTATTGAACAATTAACGATAGTGAATAGGCCCTTCTTTTCGAGAAGTGTGAGACATTGGATTAGGATCTGATGTGTTCTGCTTCCGACAAGAAGGGTTTTATTTTGTGGGATATGTAGAGCCTTCCTCAGACTTATAATGTTTTCGTGAAAGTGTTTACATATGTATAGAGACAAGCATTGCAGGAATATTCGGCCAAATTGGATTTTTTTCATTTTTATGGATGATAGGGCTTGCATTACAAGCAGGGTACAGATAACATAGAGGAAGATATTAGGGTATGCGTTAGCTGTTCAACTATGGTGAGGAGGTCTGTCTATCCATGCTGTTTGCAGAAGCTGCCACGGCGAGTACATCGAATTTTAATGCATTTGATATTTTTGTCATCTTATTTACGATCCTGATTTTCATTGGAGTCGTTCGCCTGCTTCGGGCACCAAAGAAGAATCTGTTTGCGATCGGGTTTGCAATAGTCAGCCTATTGGTATTTCTGATGACAGACTATGCGATGATAACCGGTTGGTTTGCTCAGTAGGAATGCTACTGAAGTGGATGGAATTTAAGACAATAGAGTTACAGACGGACACTTTCCAGATAGACATGGAGGGTGTTTTTTTCATTTATATTGAAGGATTGAAAAGGATTCTATCTTCTCTACTAAAATCGGGACTTAAAACAATTGTATATCCAGATTCTGTATGATACATTGAAGGATACCGGAATTGCAGATGAGAGAAATAGAGAATAGATTCAGCGATGAATCCGATGTCGAGTCGCGCAAGAAGGATGTATAGAGAGGGTCAGGTGAGAATATGAGCGTGTTGGGTAAAAAGGGGATAGCCATACTGATGGCTGCTGTACTCTCAATTAGTGTGGCGGCAACGGCTGGTGCGGCTGAATCCAAAAAGGCAATGCAAGCCAAAGTGGTAGACGGTCAAGTCTATGTAAACACGAAGGATCTAGTCAAGGCATTTGGTGGAAGCGGACAATATGATGCCAAATCCGGAACATACACGTACAAGGGAAATGAAGCCATTCCTAAAGTGATTGAAAAAGTTTCTCCTTCGGTCGTAGGCATTATTGGGAAATCTACTGAAGTGCAGGACGGTGCAACATCAGACGACCGTTATAATCTTGCACATGGTACAGGGGTCATTATTCGTTCCAACGGATGGATCGTGACGAATGCTCACGTGGTTGATGGATTAGTGAATCCGGTGGTCGTAACGACGGATGGCAATACATACAAAATTACGAAAACATACAGTGATGCACTAAGTGATCTGGCGCTAATCAAAATCAATGCCAAATCACTTAAACCGGCGAGCTTCGCCAAAGCTTCACAAACCTCTGTTGGAGAAACGGTGATTGCCCTAGGTACGCCAATTTCCTTTTCTTTGCGCAACTCGGCAACGGTAGGGGTAATTAGCGGCTTGAATCGTGGTGTTGAGGCGACCTATCGGTTGATTCAGACTGACACGGCCATCAACCCAGGAAATAGCGGAGGACCGCTGGTCAACCTGAAGGGTGAAGTGGTCGGTATCAATTCCATGAAATTCTCTGCGGTCGGCGTAGAAAGCTTGGGATTTTCGATTCCAGTGGATACCGTTCAATATATCATCGATCAGTTTTTTAAATATGGCAAAATAAAACGTGCGAGTCTGGGGCTACAGCTGGAAGAAAGCTGGTCTGCGATTGTGGGCTTGCCTACAGATGATCCATTAACGATTACGGGCGTACTGTCTTCTGAAGCGAAGAAGGCCAAAATCAAAGAGGGCGATGTCATCTATAGTGTGGCAGGTACACGTGTGTCCTCTGTCGTGGATATCAATGAGTTGCTCAAAAAATATCTGCCAGGGCAAAAGGTAAAGCTCTTGATGCAAACGGATGGCGATATCGTCACCCGTACGTTAGTGCTTGCTGATCGTGCGGACATCCAGGACGAGGAAGATGAAGCGTTCCTTGCAGATGAAGAATAATATAGCCCGGCAATCAACCCGGATGGAGAGAGGACGAAAGAACGGAATGAAAAAGTCATGGATACGTGTGCTGAGCACAGGTGTATTAACCGGGATGCTGACCATTGGTGCGGCACTGCCTGTATGGGCATCTGATCTGACGACGAGTGAACTACGGGTCAAAGCAGGTAGCACGAGCGCCTACATTAACGGCGATAAGCAGGCCATAGCCAAACCATACAAGGTCAAGGGTGTAACGATGGTGCCTGTGGGTGTATTCAAGAAAGCATTTGGCAGTGAAATCCGATTGGAGAAAAATGATGTCGTCAAAATCAAGGAAGGTCCGCACACGGTCACTCTAACGATTGGCAGTACGATTGCTTGGGTGGATGGTGTGAAACATGAGATGGGTGCCGCTCCCAAGATGGTGAATCACGTACTCATGGTCCCACTTCGTGCGGTTGCTGCGGGTATCGGAGCGACGCTTGCTCCAAACAGTTCGGGAGAAATGGTGATTCGTCTGTTGCAAACCGATGATTCGGTGGACGATGAGGACGGCACCCATCTGGACGAAGGCAAAACCAGAATCGGTAACAGCTTTTACGGGTGGTCCATTAATTATCCGGCAGATCTCATGGTCTTCCAGACTGGTGAGCAGGAGCGCATGATGACTTTCGGCGCTGCGGACAACAGTTATTATCTTGAAGTGTATGTCAGTGACCAGGATGTGGCGCTGGATTCGGATGATTTGTTGCAGCAACTCGTTCAGGAGGCCAAGCAATCGGGAGATACGGTGCTAGATCGTGAAGCGGTGTCGAAAGGCAAGACGCCTTATGCACGGATTATTGTGAAAGATGTAGACGGCATGTTGTGGGAGATGCGCCAGTATCTGAGTGAAGGCCGTCAATATGATGTGTACCTCGCGGATTACGAAGCCCTGAATTATAAAGATCTGGGCAAACGTGCGGCGCTGCTCAATTCATTCCAGCCAACCTATGCAGAGTCGGATCGAACGATCAAGGATCTGTCCACCGTAGATAATGGCATGCGCTCCGCGTGGAACGATGACTATGGTATTGAATTGAAGATTCCTGCCGGCTGGTCGATCGACAACAATCAGATGATCTACGAGGCCAAGGATGGAGCGTATCTGCAATGGCGTGTTACTTCGGCGAAGGCAGGTACAACAGTAAAAGATTGGAGCGGCCAACTGGATAAGTGGATGCGCGAGACATTTACACCAGAGAGTTACGAGCCGATTGGCTCATATACGATGGATATCTCGGGAGAGACTGCCGAGGTGAATGAATTCCGTTATAACTTTGGCGGGGGTTGGCAGACCGAGTTCGATGTTCTTTTGCAGAAGAATGGGTATCGATATTATGCAGAGTATACGTTCCCTGAGGAGCAGGTTGCGGATAGGGCATGGTTTGAACGGATTATGAAGAGCGTGGAGATTGATTTTGACACGGTTGCCGATAATTTCGGTCAGCTGGATGAAGATCCTTATTTGACAGATAAAACGAAGACACTTACACGTACGTCCAAACGTTATCATTACAGTGTGGATATTCCGCGGTACTGGACGCCATACAGTGATCGATTCGAATATTCACCTGTGGTGTACACCTTCACGGGCGGAGAATTCTCCATTGCGGCGAGCGAAGATAAGTCGATCGAAATGACGGTAAGTCAACTGAGAGAAGCTTATGCCGAAGCCACCAAAACCCGTAAGAACTTCAAGTTGCTTGGCAGTGAGGAGCTGACGTTTGCGGGTGTGCCTGCATTTTCCTTTACGTATCATGAGTTGGACAAGGGAGTGCCATATGCGGGTCGCCAGATCGTGTTTGAAAAGGACGGAACAACCTATACGATCACAAGTGGTCTGAATGATGCCAATAAGACAGAAGTCCAGGCAGCCGCTTTGGAAAAAGCAGTGAACTCATTTACTTTTATTAAATAACTATAGTGGAGCCGGAGGGTCAAAGGACCTTTCGGTTTTTTTGTCGTGCTGGAAATGAAAATGGTAAACGGTTTTTTCAGGAAAGCGTAGAAGAGTCGGTGCAGAAGTGGTACACTATACTAGTTCAGGAGTTATGACTGCTGATCTGATGAATATGGATGACTGTAAGCTTGGAGTTCAGGCAATACAGACATAATGTATAGATATAGCAATACAGTGACAATGCAGGTGTACCGCATTAGGTACAGGTTTAGGCTTGGTGACTTCAGGCATTTAAGGATATAGGGATGAAATCCGGCGGATAGCTGGTTATGGGGAGGATCTACATGAAAACAGCAACAATACGAAGAGAAGACGTTGAACTTCTGGCACCCGCTGGTGACTGGGATTGTATGCGTTCGGCGGTAGCCAATGGCGCAGATGCAATTTTCTTCGGAGTCGAAAAGTTTAATGCACGGGCACGGGCGAACAATTTCCGTATGGACGAGCTGCCGGAGATTATGGCGTTTTTGCACAGTTATGGCGTAAAAGGTTTTTTGACCTTTAATATATTGATTTTTGAAAATGAATTGACGGATGCCAAAGAGCTGATTGATGCATGTGTCGATGCAGGTGTGGACGCTGTAATTGTTCAGGACTTGGGTCTGGTGAAGATGATCCGCGAGATTTCTCCGGATTTCCCGATTCATGGTTCAACACAGATGACGATTACGTCACCAGAAGCGGTTGAGTTTACGAAGCCGTTTGATATGGAACGTGTCGTTCTGGGACGAGAGAACAACCTGAAGCAGATCCAGAAGATCGGTGAGCAGGCGAAGCTTCCAATGGAAGTATTTGTTCATGGTGCGCTGTGTGTATCCTACTCTGGGCAGTGTCTGACTTCTGAAATGTGGGGAGGACGTTCTGCCAACCGTGGGGAGTGCGCACAAGCTTGTCGTCTTCCATACGACCTGATGGTGGATGGAGTGCACAAGCCGATGGGTGATGTAGCCTATCTGTTGTCTCCGAAGGACCTGGCAGCGATTGATCTGATGCCGGAACTGATCGAAGCAGGAGTAACTTCTTTCAAAATTGAAGGACGTCTCAAAACGCCTGAATACGTAGCAAACGTAGTAAGCAAATATCGTAAAGCGATTGACCGTTATTTTGATGGAGATAACACACCGCCAAGCAAGGAAGAAGTTCGCGAATTGCAGCAGAGCTTCTCCCGTGGATTTACGCATGGTTTCCTGAGCGGTACAAACAACAAAGAACTGGTGGATGGAACATTCCCGAAAAGCCGTGGTGTCTATCTTGGTCGTGTAGATCAAGTATTGCGCGATGGTGTGGTTCTTAAGCTGGATGCACCCGTGAAACGTGGAGACGGGATTGTATTCGACGCTGGAGACCCGACTCAGAAGGAAGAGGGCGGACGTGTATACGATGTGCGTCGCAAAGGCGTAAAACTCGAAGGCGAAGCCGAAGAGGGCTGGATCGTTGACGTTGTGCCAGGCCGCAGTGACGTGGATCTGCGTCGCGTGAAAGTTGGCGACAAAGTGTGGAAAACGAATGACCCGGCGCTAGATAAACGTCTGCGTCAAAGCTTCGAGACTGAGAAGCCGTACCGCGTATTCCCAGTGAAAGTAAAAGTTATCGGCAGCCCAGGGCAGCCGCTTAGCACGTGGTGGACAGACGTACAGAAGGGCACGACCGTCCGTATTGATTCCGAGATGGAACTGGACATTGCACAGAAGCGTCCAATGACGCATGAATTGCTCGAGGAGCAGTTCGGACGTCTGGGAGGCACGGTGTTCCAGTTGGAAGGAATGGACGTCAACTTGCACGGTGACGTTATCATCCCAATGCGCGAGTTGAATAACATTCGCCGTCAGGCGGTAGAACAACTCGCGGGCGAGCGTCCTAAACCGCCCGTCTACGTGAAACGAGCGGTAGATGTGTACGGCGATTCGGTTAAACCGGCATCGCCAGTCGCTCGCGGTCAAGCGGAGTTAACCGCGCTCTGTCGTAGCCTGCCACAAGTGGAGGCAGCGATTGAAGCAGGAATCGGCATGATCTATGCCGACTTCGAGTTTATCAAGCAGTTCCCGGCAGCCGTGGAAGCTGTGCATGCCGCTGGTCGCAAGATCGCGCTGGCAACACCGCGTATTCACATGCCTGGGGAGAACGGATATCATAACAACATCCTGCGTCTGAAGCCGGATGCGGTATTGGTACGTAATACAGGCGCACTGTACTTCTACCTGCGCCACCGGATGGAAAACCCGGATGCGAAGCACCCGGAACTTATCGGTGACTTCTCATTGAACATCGCCAATCACAAAGCAGTAGAATTGTTCCTAGAAGCAGGATGTGACTGGATTACCCCATCCTATGACCTGAACATTCAACAAATGGTTGATTTGCTGGGCCACTCCCGTACAAGTCAGACCGAAGTGGTTATCCATCAGCATCTGCCGATGTTCCACACCGAACACTGTGTATATTGTACGTTCATGAGTGAAGGAACGGACTTTACGAACTGTGGACGTCCTTGTGAGGAACAGCGTGCATCCCTGCAAGACCGGATCGGCATGTCTCACCCGGTACGTGTGGATGAAGGTTGCCGCAATACGGTATACAATGCCGTGGAACAGTCAGGTGCCGAGTATCTGACTAACTTTATGGATCTGGGTGTATCCCGTTACCGTGTGGAATTCCTGGAAGAGACACCGGAGCAGGTGCGCGAAGTAATTGATCTGTACAACCGTGCATTGCGCGGTGAGATCAGTGGTACACAAGTGTGGAAAACACTAAAAGCAACGAACCAACTGGGCGTTACACGTGGTCAATTGGTGAAATAAACGGATTGTGTGTTACATCAACATTTACAAGCAAGCATGAAGCAACCCCAAACTCTGCTTTAAGGAGCTCTTGGGGTTTTTTCACATCATGACACAGGAGGCGAAGAAGCGTGGCGCCATTCACAATCATGGATATCAAATTGCTGTGCGGGGTCACGGCATTCAAGCGTGGAGAAGATTATAACCAATCTGGCAGGGTGACCAATCTGGTGGTCAGTGAAGATCAGCTCCATTACGAGGCACAGGTACGTGGATCGGAGCGTTATCAGGTGACGGTGGATGTAGATGGATCGGGTGAGATTGTGGCAGGCTGCAGCTGTCCGGGTGATGGCAGGCATTATGACTATTGCAAACATGTGGCCGCTGTCCTGTTGGCTATTCACGAATGGGGTGAGCAGCAGGAGCGTAATGCCACGATTGCTTCGGGGAAGACCTCTCCGCCTTCTACAGGGCAAGGACCTGGTTCCAGCTCAGGTTCCAAGTCCAGGGTAGGGACGCTGGTCGAAGAGAGCATGTGGGAGCGCCCTCAGTCTTTTTCACAACGAGAACAACTGAATAATGCTCCAGAGCCTCCTCCGGTTCACTTTGCCCAGGCAGGTCGTCCAAGCTCAGCTTCGGGTTGGGGCCGATCAGCAGATAAACCTTCTTACCGTACGGCGGATCAGATTCTGTCTATGTTTGCCAAGGATCGGAGAACCCTGCACGGAAATGACCGTAAATACACCGCTCCTGTCAGCCGATCCTCCTTGCGGGAAGAGTTGCAGATTCAGTTTATACTCAAGCTGATACAAGTTCACAAGGGTGGCGGGAAACTCGCTCTTGAATTGAAAGTGGGTAACAAACGACTGTATGTCGTGCAGAAAGTGAAGCAATTCCTGAACTGTATTGAGAAGGGCGAGCCGATGTCATTTACCAAGTTGTTCCACTATGATCCACTGATGCATGTTTTCACTCCGCAGGATCAGGCGATTCTCTCGATGCTTATTCGAATGAGACAGAGTGAGGAGGCCTATCGCCAATCCATCTCCGGTTATCTTGGAGCTTCGGACGGACGGGATATACTGATTGCTCCGCTCGTATGGAAGCCATTGCTGGAATTGCTGCTACAGGCCGACAGTCGGATGGAGGGTACAGGATTTGCCAATGGACCACTCACACTGGGTGAGGGGGTACTTCCTTTATTTTACCGGATCGCCCAGGGAGCGAATGAAGGATATCAGCTTGAAATTTCCGGACTGCGTGAGCTGATTCTTCTTCCTGCCTATGATGCTGCCGTAGTGGAAGGACAGTTGCATATGTTAGAACCGATGCAGATGCAAAGTCTGGAGGACTTGAGTGGGGCGCTCACGTCGTATGGAATCAAGGAAAGCATCGATATTTCGACTCAGCAGGTGGATGAATTCGTACAGCATGTCGTGCCAGAACTGCGTACGCTTGGGCATTTGTCCATTGATTCGCGGGTGCGTGAACAGATCGCGGAACCAGAACTTTCACCAAAGCTGTACATCGACTTCTATCGTGAACGGATCACAGCGCGTCTGGAATTCGACTATGAGGTCATGGTTATTAATCCGCTGGCAGAGTACTTGATAGAAGAAGAAGAGAAAAAGGTTATTTTGGTGCGTGACCGATACAAAGAGCGAAATCTGATTGAACGGCTTGATCGATCCTTTCTCGAAAGGGATGGTAGTGTCTGGGCGAGCGAACGTGAAGATGCCATCTATGATGTCATGTATCATCTCTTGCCTGAGCTTGAAAAACAGGTAGACATCTATATGCCTAACGCCGTGAAGGCCATGGTGCAATCCTATCCCACACCGCTGAAAGTCCGGGCAGACTTAGGAAAAGGATTGGACTGGCTGGAGATTTCATTCGAGATGGAAGGTGTCGACGAGCAGGAGCTTCAGGAACTCATGCGTCGCATTGTGGAAAAGAAACCATATTTCCGTCTCAAGAGCGGTGTCTTTCTCTCGCTTGAAAATGAAGGTGCAGACAGCTTCGCTCATATGGCCGATTCACTCGGACTTGGAGCAGGTGACATTAAGAGCAGCCATATCCGGCTGCCAGCTGTTCGGGCGTTACAATTGCCGGGCAGGGATGAAGTTTCCGGAAATGTGAAGTGGGGAGGCTCCCTGAAACGTTTCCTCGATGATCTGCGAGATCCCGAGCGGCTGGATTTTGCGTTACCGGAAGCTCTCACTCCTATCCTACGTGATTATCAGAACAGTGGATACCAGTGGCTGCGTACCCTCGCTTATTATCGTTTTGGCGGCATTCTCGCGGATGATATGGGACTTGGAAAAACATTGCAAAGCATCGCCTATATTACAGCGGTGCTTCAGGAGAAGCCTGAGTACAATATGGACCATACGGGCGGTGATAAATACCGGGAGAGCGGATCATTACGGGGTGGTGAAACGTTGGCGACTTCCGACATCGATCCCGAAACTGGAATCCCATTGGATAAGTTGGCTTCAGAGAATACAGAGGGCTTATGGTCCACGGTGCAGCAGGGTGGATTGACAATTCGAACGAGGGTCATTCATCCTCCGGTACTTGTCGTGGCGCCTGCTTCGTTGACCTACAACTGGGCTAATGAGTTTACGCGGTTCGCTCCGCATCTGAAAGTGCTGATCGCAGCAGGCCAGAAAGAAGAGCGAGCTAGTATGCTGTCAGGTATGGATGAGGCAGATGTGATTGTTACGTCGTATCCTTTGTTACGCCGGGATCTAGACACGTACCTGGGCCGAACATTCCATACGCTCATTCTGGATGAAGCTCAGGCGATTAAAAATGCTTCTTCCCAGACCGCGCAGGCAGTGAAACAAATTCAGGCCCCGCGCCGTTTTGCACTCACAGGTACGCCTGTGGAGAACTCGTTGGATGAATTATGGTCCATTTTTGAAGCTGTGTTCCCTGGGTTGTTTCCAAGTTACAGAAGATTCCGCGATCTTCCTCCAGAACGGATTTCACGGATGGTGCGTCCGTTTATTCTGCGCCGCCTGAAGAAGGATGTGCTGGAAGAATTGCCGGATCGCATTGAAACGGTACAGCGTTCAGAGCTTACGGTTGAACAGAAGAAACTGTACGCCGCGTACCTCTCTGAGCTTCAGGATGAAGCATCGAAGGATATGGAGGATAATGGTTTCCAGAAGAATCGTATCAAAATTCTGGCAGGCATCACACGTTTGCGTCAGTTGTGTTGTCATCCGGCCCTCTTTGTCGAAGGGTACCAAGGCGATTCCGGGAAAATGGAACAGTTGCTCGAAACGGTCGAGGATTGTTTGGCGGCAGGCAAACGTATTCTTATCTTCTCCCAATTCGCGAGCATGTTGAACCTGATTCGTCAGACACTCGCAGCACAGGGGAGAAACCTGTTCTACCTCGATGGTCAGACACCTGCACAGAGCCGCGTCGAGATGTGCCGCAGATTTAATGAGGGCGAAGCTGAATTGTTCCTGATTTCACTGAAGGCTGGGGGAACAGGGCTAAACTTAACGGGTGCAGATACCGTTATATTATATGATCTATGGTGGAATCCTGCGGTGGAAGAACAAGCCATTGGCCGTGCCCATCGTATGGGACAGAAACAAGTGGTGCAAGTTATCCGTCTGGTTACCGAGGGTACGATCGAGGAAAAGATTTTGGAACTCCAGCAGCGGAAGAAGGACTTAATTGCCGAAGTGATTGAACCGGGAGACGGGGGATCGACGACCTTATCCGAACAGGATATCCGCGAATTGTTGATGGTATAATGAAGTCCAAGCATCCTAGAACTCAGAATCATTAAATATATTAAAATATGTATCTAGCAAAAGGAGTGGGTTCGTATGCGTATTCGCAAGGCGATTATTCCAGCCGCAGGGTTGGGTACCCGGTTTCTGCCTGCCACTAAGGCGATGCCGAAAGAAATGTTGCCCATCGTGGACAAGCCGACGATCCAGTACATTATTGAAGAAGCCGTAGCTTCTGGCATTGAAGATATCATTATTGTGACGGGTAAAGGGAAACGGGCCATTGAAGATCACTTCGACTATTCTTTTGAGCTGGAGCAGAATTTGGCGGGCAAACAGAAATGGGACCTACTCAACGAAGTACGCAAACCTTCCGAGATGGCAGACATTCATTATATCCGTCAAAAGGAACCGAAGGGACTTGGTCACGCCATCTGGTGCGCCCGCAAGTTTATTGGCAACGAACCTTTTGCCGTCCTGTTAGGGGACGACATTGTGGAAGCGGACCATCCCTGCCTGAAGCAGATGATCGAGGTTTATGATGAACTGCAGTCTCCAATCGTTGGTGTACAGCCTGTCGATTGGAATGAGGTATCCCGCTACGGGATTGTAGACGGAGAGTTGCTAACTCGTACCGATGAACGTGTCTTTCGCGCCCGCCGCTTAATTGAGAAACCGAAGACCGAAGATTCCCCCTCTAACCTGGCTATTATGGGACGTTATATTCTTACACCGGATATCTTTGAGATACTAGGTCAACAATCTGCTGGCGTTGGCGGAGAAATCCAACTCACAGATGCTTTGTCCCGATTGAATGAACAGCGACAGATTCTGGCATATCACTTTGATGGGCTCCGTCATGATGTTGGTGAGAAGTTAGGTTTTATTGAAACGTCCATACATTATGCGTTGCAACGCCCGGATCTGCGGAAAGATCTCTTAAAGTATTTGGAGCAGGTCGTAAAGAATCAATAATAGTTTTCCTTTTTCTCTTGAAGCCCAGCCGAAGCATGATATCGCGGCTGGGCTTTGGTTTATCTTATGGAAGATTAAATATAAGGGTTATACAGGCCAATGAACAAACACTTACCCGACACCTTACATATACATAGTCAATATGAAGAAATGATGTCAACAGCAAAACGGAGGGATGTCATGAAGGTAATTCCGCTGTTTATGGATGGCGCAGCCATTTTAGAACCCAAGGTTTATGGTGATCATCGTGGATATTTTATGGAGAGTTATAATGAACAGGTTCTGCATGAGAATGGGATACAACACGTCTTTATTCAGGACAATCAATCCTTGTCAGCTGAAGCTGGTGTTCTGCGTGGACTTCATTACCAACTTCATCCCAAGGCGCAGACTAAACTGGTGAGGGTTATATCTGGGGCTATATATGATGTAATTGTGGATGTGCGGAAATCTTCCCCAACCTTTGGACAATGGAAAAGTGTCATTCTAAGTGAGTACAACCAGCGGCAACTGCTTGTTCCTCAGGGGTTTGCTCATGGATTCTGCACCTTGGTACCTCATTCTCAGGTAACTTATAAAGTAGACGCCTATTATTCGCCTGAACATGATCGTGGAATTTTATGGGATGATCCTGCGCTCGGCATTGATTGGCCTGTGACGAAACCTATATTATCGGAGAAGGACCAAAAGCATCCTTTACTGAAAGATGCCGAACTGAACTTCGACTAAATAAACAGACTTCTCAGATACTTCTGTATCTGGGGGCAGAGGGAGAGAGACAGCATGAAACTACTGGTTACGGGTGGGGCCGGATTTATCGGCAGCAACTTTGTGCTATATATGCTTCGTGAACATCCGAGTTATGAAATTATCAATGTTGATGCATTAACGTATGCGGGGAATTTGGAGAATTTGCATACAGTAGAGTCTAATCCTCAATATACATTTATCAAAGCAGATATTGCAGATGTACAGCAGATGGAAGCTATTTTTGCCCAAGGCATCGATGTGATTGTGAATTTCGCTGCCGAGTCTCATGTAGATCGTAGTATTCTGTCCCCGGATATCTTTGTCCGTACCAATGTGATGGGTACTCAGGTTCTGCTGGATGCGGCAAAGAAGTATCAAGTCACCAAGTTTGTTCAGGTATCGACGGATGAGGTGTATGGATCACTAGGTGCAACAGGTTTATTTACTGAAGATACACCTTTGATGCCTAACAGTCCTTACTCTGCCAGTAAAGCTGGTGGGGATCTGCTTGTAAGATCCTACCATGAAACCTTTGGACTTCCTGTAAACATTACACGTTGCTCCAACAACTATGGACCTTTTCAATTCCCGGAGAAACTGATTCCGCTGATTATATCCCGTGCATTGAATGATGAAGCCATCCCAGTATATGGTGATGGGCTCAATATTCGTGACTGGCTTTATGTCGAGGATCACTGCAGTGCGATTGATCTCGTGATTCATAATGGACAATCGGGTGAGGTATATAACGTTGGCGGTAATAACGAACGCACTAATATGTATATTGTGCAGACTGTTTTGGAGCAACTGGGCAAACCAGCGAGTTTGATTAAACATGTACAGGATCGCTTGGGACATGACCGGCGTTACGGTATAGATCCTACCAAGATACGTACAGAGCTCGGCTGGCAACCTGCACACAATTTTGAAACTGGGATCAGAGAGACGATTCAGTGGTATCTGAATCATCAGGATTGGTGGACCAGAATTCAATCAGGCGCGTATCAGGATTATGTCCAGCTTCAATACGGTAAGCGGATGGGTGATTCGCCCCAATGAACTATAGAGTTATGGTGACTGGATCGGCGGGACAGCTAGGTTATGATGTGGTGAAGACCTTCCAAACAGAGGGGCATCAAGTACTGGCCTGTGATAGAAATCAGATGGATATTACCGATCAACAGCAGTGCACCGACATGATTACGACGTTCCAGCCTCACATCATTATTCACTGTGCTGCCTACACGGCGGTCGATCAGGCTGAGGTAGATGAGGATACAGCATATGCTATCAATGCATCAGGTACTAGAAACATTGCGGTTGCCGCCGAGAGTGTGAAAGCAAAATTGGTATATATCAGTACCGATTATGTATTTGATGGGAGCGGGAGCACACCTTACCGAGAGTACGATGTAACTAATCCGCAGAGTGTTTATGGCAAGTCGAAGCTTGCTGGGGAACGGCTGGTTCAAAGTTTGTGTACGCGATGGTTTATCGTTCGAACATCATGGGTGTTTGGCGTATTTGGCAGTAATTTTGTTAAAACCATGCTGGGACTTATGGAGAAACGTCCACAACTGCAAGTCGTTCATGATCAACAAGGTTCGCCCACCTATACCGTGGATCTTGCCCGATTCATTCATACCCTTTCTGCTAGTGAAAAATATGGTATCTATCATGCTTCCAATTCGGGAATTTGCACGTGGTACGAGTTTGCGCAGGCCATTAGCGAAGAAGCGAATAAGCATGGTGTATTCAAGCCAACGGCCGAACTTAATCCATGCACAACCGATCAGTTTCCACGTCCAGCTCCGCGTCCTGCATACTCTGTAATGGATCATCTGGCGATTCGAACGAATGGTCTGAAACCTCTGAGACCTTGGCGTGAGGCACTGATTGCGTTTTTGAATGAGTTGAGTGTGCAAAAAACAGACTGAGAACATTAACGTACGTTATTAATATCCGTAGTCTATCCCACCATTTAACAGTCGCCTCCGGGCGGCTGTTTTGTTTTACACCTCCTCAATTCGGGTAGTTAGCTAACAAAAAGGTACTGAGGATGTGAATGTGATATGAAACGCATTGCCGCCGTGTTAATACTAATGATCGTTACCGTGGGCACACTCTTTTTCGCCTATGAAAGTGAGAGTGAGGAACAACGGGACGGATTTACAGCATATAGATTAATCGCCCATGCAATGGGCAGCATTCGTGATCAACCATATACCAACGCCTATGAAGCGATGATCGCCAATTACGAGAAAGGCACACGTGTATTTGAGATCGACTTTATGCTGACATCGGATCGTAAAGCCGTGGCCAGACATGAATGGACCGCTAATATGAGCAAAATGCTAGGACAAGACGAAGAGCTTCCGGAGGATAAACAAGCCGGGGCGCTGACACATGATGAATTTATGAATACGCCTATTTTGGGCATGTATCAACCCATGGATGCCGATGGCATTGTAGATGTACTAGCCGAGTATCCGGATATGTATATCGTTACTGATACCAAGGAACAGAAGGACGAGGATATTCAGCAGGTGTTAAGATCCCTGGTGGATGCAGCCAAAGAACATGACCCCTCTGTGCTGAATCGGGTGGTGGTACAAATCTATAACGAACCGATGCTTGAAACGGTGAAAGAAGTCTATGCGTTCCCTTCGATTATATATACGTTATATGCCACACAGGATACAGAAGCTCAGGTTGTTAATTTTGTGCAGAAGAATGATATTGATGCGGTTACCATGCCGGAATATAAAGTGAACCAGAATTTCGTTGCCAAGCTGAATAGTGCTGGCTCAGTCACCTACGTGCATACCATCAATGACACTGAACAGGTGGCTAACTATGAGAAATGGGGCGTGTACGGGGTATACTCTGACGTGCTGACGGAGCAGGAACTGGATGAGATGAACACACGTTTTGCTTGGAAACCGTAAAAATTCATGTTTTTTCTGTTCCCCTTTTTATACGAACATTGACACTCACTGCCTGCTGACTTAGACTTAGTTTACAAGCTTTCTAGGATGCAGAAGAACCTCTGGAGGAATGTTCGTTGATAGACATGATTAAGCAGTGGAGACATGTATTTAAGCTTGACCCGGACCGGGAAATTACGGACGAAGAACTCGATCTGGTCTGTATGTCGGGGACCGATGCGATTATCGTCGGCGGATCTTCTGGAATTACTTATGATAACACGGTAGACCTGATGTCCCGTGTGCGTCGTTATGAGTTGCCATGTGTGCTTGAAGTATCTGATCTGGAAGCCGTTGTTCCCGGGTTTGACGGATATTTGATCCCGATGGTCCTGAATGCAACGGACAGCAAATGGATGATTGGGCACCACCAGCAAGCGATAGAGCGTTATGGTTATCTCATCCCGTGGGATTTGCTTATTGCCGAGGGTTATATTGTGCTCAATGCAAACTCCACGGTAGCTCGGTTGACTGGTGCAGATACGGAACTGACGACAGGAGCTGCGGTGGCATATGCCCAGGCTGCAGAGCGTCTGCTCAATCTGCCAATCGTATACATGGAGTATAGCGGAACGTTCGGAGATCTGGAGCTTGTTGGTGAGACATATAGACAACTGGATCGGGCACACCTTATCTACGGCGGCGGAATTGATGATCCGGAGAAAGCCGCGCAAGCTGCCCAGGTGGCAGATACCGTAGTGGTAGGTAATATTGTGTACAGCGATTTGAATAAGGCTCTTGAGACGGTGTTGGTTGTGAAAGGAACGGTTTAATCGGTTTAGTTTACCAATCCCCCATTTTCCCCTTATGATCTGTTAAAATAGAACCTTGCCCTGACTAAATATGAGCGTATTGTCATTTACACGAGAACAAAGTGGACAGAAGTTAGCTGGCGAAACGAAGTGCTCGTTAAAAGCTTTCTGTAAGAAAGCTAAATCCTAAGCATACTCTTATTACCCGATATTTTTTCTTGTTTAAGAAATTCGTATACAGGGACTATGTGTACACGGAAACGAAGTGTTCTCTCTTCTATTTTTACTTTCCTTAAATATAAGCTAAACTAATTTTTACACGAGAACGAAGAGGACAGAAATAAGCTGGAGAAGCGGAGCGTGCGCCTTTATTACCGGATTTTCACCTTTGAAAAGTAGATCGAAAAATCCGGGAATAACAGCGATCGGAAGATTATTCTGTCATCTTAGTGACGAGTGTAACCTATTAATTTTGCTTTATAGACCAACCAACGAAAGGAGCATGCATGCATGCAACCTGTAAATATACATGATGCCGTTGCACGGCTTAACACCCCTCAACGGCAAGCCGTCGAGGCGACGGATGGCCCGTTGCTGATTATGGCTGGAGCCGGTTCCGGCAAGACCCGGGTACTGACACACCGGATTGCCTACCTCATTGCAACACGGAAGGCACCCCCGTGGGGCATTTTAGCGATTACCTTTACGAACAAAGCCGCTCGTGAGATGCAAGACCGGGTATCCCAACTAGTTGGTGGCTCACAAGGCCGCGACATTTGGGTATCCACCTTCCACTCCATGTGCGTGCGTATTCTGCGCCGTGATATTGAACGTATCGGCTTCACTTCCAATTTCAGTATTTTGGACTCATCGGACCAATTATCTGTTATTCGCAGCTGTATGAAAGACCAAAATATCGATACCAAGAAATTCGAACCCAAAGCAGTTCAATCGATGATGAGCACGGCCAAGAATGAACTGATCAGTCCGGAGCAATATGAGAAGCAGGCAGGAGACTATTTCGAGGGTATTGTAGCGAAGATATATAAGATGTATCAGAAACGGTTAAGAGCCAACAACTCACTTGATTTTGATGATCTGATTATGCAGACGATTCAACTGTTCAAGGAAGTACCGGAAGTCCTCGACTTTTACCAAAAGAAATTCCAGTACATTCACGTGGACGAGTATCAGGATACGAACCGTGCACAGTACATGCTGTGCCGCATGCTCGCTGACAGCCACCACCGCATCTGCGTTGTAGGGGATAGTGACCAGTCGATCTATCGCTGGCGTGGGGCGGATATCAGCAATATCCTGAACTTTGAGAAAGATTACCCTGAAGCAAACACGATTTTACTGGAGCAGAACTATCGTTCTACTTCCAATATCCTGAATGCAGCAAATGAAGTGATTGGCCTGAATACAGGCCGTAAACCGAAGAAACTGTGGACGGACAAAGAGGGTGGTTCGAAAATCAAGGTATACCGTGCGGATTCCGAACATGATGAGGGGTATTTTGTTACTTCCGAGATTAGTAAAAATGTGAAGAACGGCAAATCCTATCAGAACCATGCGATTTTGTACCGTACCAACGCCCAGTCCCGGGTTATAGAGGAAATTCTGATCAAGTCTGATATTCCGTATCAGATTGTCGGCGGCATCAAGTTCTACGATCGTAAAGAGATCAAGGACATTCTGGCGTATCTGCGCCTGTTATCTAACCCCGACGATGATATCAGTCTCACTCGGATCATTAATGTACCGAAGCGTAGCATCGGTGATACAACGGTAGCGAAGCTTGCGGCTGCGGCAGGAGAGCGTGGAATTTCCATTTTCCGAGTACTGCAGGTCGTGGATGATCTTGGTTTTGCTGGCCGTACGCGCAATGCGCTCGTGGAGTTCTATGACATGATCGCTGCGCTGCATCAGATGGTAGAATATCTGTCTGTAACTGAATTAACCGAGAAGATACTTGAGATGAGCCAATACCGTCTTGAGATGCAAAATGAAAACACACTCGAATCCCGTGCACGGCTGGAGAACATTGAAGAGTTCCTGTCGGTAACGATGGAATTTGAGAAAAATAATGAAGACAAAACGCTCGTTTCGTTCCTCACCGATCTTGCATTGATTGCTGACATCGACAGCATGAACGATGATGAAGAGGATCAGAGCGACGCTGTTACCCTGATGACCATGCACAGCGCCAAAGGTCTGGAGTTCCCGGTTGTCTTTATCGTAGGTATGGAGGAAGGGGTCTTCCCGCATAGCCGTGCCTTTATGGACAATGAAGAATTGGAAGAAGAACGCCGACTTGCTTATGTAGGGATCACCCGTGCGGAAGAGCAACTGTTCCTGTCCTGTGCCCAGATGCGTACCTTGTTTGGACGTACCACAGCGAATCCACCTTCCCGCTTCCTGGATGAGATTCCGGATGAGCTGAAGGAAGACACCTCTATGGCTCGTGATCGTTACCGTCGTGGCAGTAGCGGAGGCGGCTCATATGGTGGACGTGGGTTAGGTTCCAGTGGAGGAAGTAACTTCGGTGGTGGAACCAAGCTCTTTGATCACCAAAGCAAGAGCGGTTCATCTGCTACATCTTCCACGCCAACTTCGCGTGTGACCACGAGCACGTCTCGCCCAGCATACTCTACACCATCATCTGCTTCCAAGCCGGTAGCTTCTAATGGTGAAGCAGGGTTCAAGGCAGGAGACAAAGTGCAGCATGGTAAATGGGGGACAGGTACGATTGTTGCAGTTAAAGGTACAGGTAATGATACCGAACTGCAGATTGCCTTCCCGGCTCCAGTTGGTGTGAAACGTTTGCTTGCCGGCTTTGCCCCTATCACGAAAGTAGAATAATTTTTGAACGAAACTTCCTTTTGCGTGATAACGGAGAGAACAGAAATAACTTGAAGAAGCAAGGCGTTCGCCTTTATCCCCGGATATCCACCTTTTAAAATGGATTGAAAGAAATCCGGGGATAACAGCGATCGGAAAGTTATTCTGTTATCGGAGTGTCGGTGTGGATATTCATTCATTGAAATTATGTAGTGATATCAACGATGGAACGTTATTTTGTTATCGGAGTTCACGTGCAATAGGAGTGTTCGTTCTACATATATAGATCAAATTAACGGAGGGATGGCCCTGTATGGACCCGATGCACCGGATGGAGCAACTCGTTACCGAGCTGAATCAGCATAACTATCAGTACTACACGATGGATCAGCCACAGATCAGCGATAAGGAGTATGACCTTCTGTACGATGAACTGGTTACGCTGGAACAGGAAAGTGGCATCGTTCTGCCTGATTCTCCAACACAGCGTGTGGGCGGCGAACTGCTCAAGGGGTTTACCCCACATCGCCATTTATCCTCATTATGGAGTCTGGACAAAGCGCAGAATATTGAGCAGCTGCGCAGCTGGAATACTCGTGTACTGAAACTGATTAATGACTATAACAGTAAAAATCCCGATACGCCTTTACCGGAACCAGGTTATGTCATTGAGTTGAAGTTTGATGGATTGACGCTGAACCTGACGTATACCAACGGCGAATTGGTGCAAGCCTCTACACGAGGGAACGGTACCGTAGGAGAAGGGATTTTGGCACAGGTGAGAACGATCAGATCCGTTCCGCTCAAAATTCCTTATACAAGCGGTACGATTGAAGTACAGGGTGAAGGCATCATGAATTTGTCTGTCTTGGATCGATACAATGAGACAGCGGCAGAGCCACTCAAGAATGCGCGTAATGCAGCAGCAGGAGCGCTCCGCAACCTGAATCCGAAGGCGACGGCTGAGCGACGGTTGAATGCTTATTTTTATAATGTAGGTTATTCGGATGACATTCAATTTGCCAATCATCAGCAGATGATGGACTTCCTACGTGAGAACCGCTTCAAAGTTAATCCATCGATTACTTATTTCCATGAGTTTGATGATGTGATGGAACAACTGGCCGCGATTCAGGAGAACCGGGGGCAGCTAGACTATCTGATCGATGGAGCTGTTATCAAAATTACAGACATGCGCACACGCGAGGTGCTAGGGTATACCGATAAATTCCCTCGCTGGGCAGTGGCATATAAATTCGAGGCAGAAGAGACCACGACAGTTCTTAACGCTGTGGTATGGAATGTGGGTCGTACTGGCAAAGTAACTCCGCTGGCACGGGTAGAACCCGTTGAACTTGCCGGGGTAACGGTACAGAACTGTACTCTGAACAATGTCGGCGATATTGAGCGCAAAAATCTGAAGTTCGCTCTGGGCACACGGGTCTTTATCCGTCGCTCCAATGACGTCATTCCAGAAATTCTGGGTAAAGTGACAGAGGAGAGTGATGGCGAGGAGATCGTCTTCCCTGAGCAGTGTCCTGCATGTGGATTCCCACTGGAGCAACGCGGAGCGCATCTGTTCTGTAACAATAGGCTTGCGTGTAAACCGCAAACGGTGGCACGTATTTCCCATTTTGCTTCCCGGGATGCTATGGACATCGAGACGTTCAGTGAGAAAACAGCGATTCAGTTGTATGATGAATTGAACGTACGTGAGCCTGCCGACCTGTATACGTTACAGTTTGATGATCTGGTGAAGCTGGAGCGGTTTGGGGAAAAGAAAGCGAACAACCTTATCGCTGCGCTTGAGCTTAGTAAAGATAGAGACTTGGCTTCCTTCTTATACTCACTGGGTATTCCGAACACAGGTAAATCGACAACGCGCATGCTCGCTGATCATTATCGAGATTTGCACGCCATTATGAATGCAACCGTGGAAGAACTGGTTGAACTACCCGACGTCGGTGGTATTGTGGCAGAGAGCATCGTAAACTTTTTTGCAGATCCGTTTACACAGGCTGCAATTGAGAAAATGCTCAACTTGGGTGTGAAAGCTCAGGCACCTGAGGCACCAGCCGTTGCTGTTGTGGAAGATTCCTTCTTCAGTGGTAAAACGGTTGTCTTGACCGGAACGCTGCATCAATTGACGCGGGAAGAGGCAACGCAAAGACTGGAAGCGCTCGGAGCGAAGGTGACAGGCAGTGTGTCGAAAAAGACAGATCTGGTGATTGCCGGAGAGAAGGCAGGTAGTAAGCTAACCAAAGCCCATGATCTTGGTATTCCTACGATTGAGGATGAGGACGAACTTGTACGTCTTTTGAATCCCTAGGGTGAACAAAAGAGTTCATATAAGAAAGCCCCCGAAGACACGAATATGTGATCGGGGGCTTTTTCTTTTTATCTAAATTATTTCTCCCAACGAATGAAAGCTCACCAGTCTTATCTTATCTTATCTTATCTTATCTTATCTTGATCCACTTAAATTGTTAGGGATGCGTTGAGATGCGCCTGTAAGCCATGCATCCTTATCATACCCTCGCTCTTCCCAGTAACCAATATGTTCGCTGTCGATGAGTTCAATGCGATTTAACCATTTTACTGATTTATAGGCATACATCTGAGGAATGACCAGCCGTACGGGACCGCCAAGATCAGCCGGGATGGGTTTGCCATCATGCATGACAGCGACCATAATATCCTCCATTTGCGCTTGATCCATTGTAATGGCATCTGTATACACGCCGTCACCGGAATAAAACTTAACACTATGAGCTTCCGGTTTGACCCCGGCTTGTTTCAAAAGCTGAGCAAGAGAAATGCCTTCCCAGGTATTCTTATATACAGACCAGCCCGTTACACAGTGAAAATCACTAACCTGTACGGTACGCGCGAGCTTCACAAACTGTTCCCAGTTCCAAACCTGTGCCCGTTCAACCAGTCCGTCAATTCGGAAAGACCAGTTTGCATTGGAGAAGGAAGGTATAGGCGTAACCGTATATACACGGAAATGACCTTCAGCTCCGCCTCCAATGGGAGGTGATGAGGCAGACAACGGTTGTGGCAAAGGAACCATACGGTTAGGATCGTTCTCCAGCATGCTATCAATACTGTTATCGATCTTGAGATTTCGCCCTACCCAGGATATAAATGTAGGTCCAAGAGTCACGGCGAGGCCAACGCCGACAGCAGAACGGATGAAAGCTCGTCGTGTATACACCGGTTGAGGTCGCTCCTCTGATTTGAGGGGATCTCTCTCGGAACTGCGATCAAACTGGGAAGAAGATATAGCAGCCGGAGTTTCTTTTTCATCCGATATTGAATCAGATGGATCAGCTGTATCTTGAGTTTGTGTTGAAGTTGTAGTAGTTTTAACCGCACGACGTGCAGGGTCCTTTAACCATTTGGTCCGAGTTATGGAGTGATAGATAATATAAGGCAAGCCCACCCAAGTCAGCAGGTCATGGATCAAAAGTGCAGCATTCGACCATCGAGGTCCAGCTAGCTTGAACTGCCATAACACAATACCCGAGAGTAGCCAGCCTACCAGCAGCGCAAGAACAAAGATGGTGTTCACCCTTTGCCAAGGTCTATTACGAAGCTGTTTCCAGTGCTTTCCGGCCAAAATCAAGTAATATACTACGGGTGCCAGCATAGCTAGCCCAACGATGATATGTAGCCATTTTAACCAGACACGACCGATCCCGAGTATCTCTCGCCAAAAGCCGCCTACCAGCATAAGACCTGATATAGCAAGGATCACAACAATCCAGGCATTCCAAGCATGGATGGAAACCAACTTTTTGCCATAACCTTTGCGCATGTTCTTCAACCATTGTTTCAAGTGCGATCACCCCATATAGGTTAGTAATGAGTTTATTCAGAACTTTAATATGTAATAGCCAACTGCAAATGGAGTGCGTTATCGGTGTAAAGGTACTTATACGAGACGATTAACGATTGTTCATAACTACGTATGAAGAAGTACACTTGATTGCTTAGCCTTATCTCTATATCTATATACCTTATTATAGAGTTTTTGGATCACTTTCTTCAAACCAATAGAAGGGCAGGGCTCATTATCCAAATCGGGCACTCTAGCTGTCTTTCATCTAGATCCTTATTACGTATGGTTTTAGAAATCAATATTATAGAAAGGACATGTTTCTTGGATATAAAGTAGCCTTTAATAGGGTTCCATTTTTGTTTCAGATATTGTGTTAATGTGCCGCATATAGGCTGAAGGCAAGATACCGTTGTTGAAGATTTATATAATATCAAATGGTAGATTAAAAATGCTTGCTAAATAAATCGCTACATGATATATTATTTCTTGTCGCTTCAAACGAATGATTGTCATAATCATTTGAAAGGTGACGAAAACAAAGTGTTGACAGTAAGTTAGTTAACATTATATGATAAGATTCCTGTCTGGTTGACAAACATCAACATAAAAGGACATACAAGTTCCTTGAAAACTGAACAAATGGATAGTAACTTTTGATTCACAATGAATCGTCAGATTCAAAATGAGCTTATCGCTCTTTTCAATACTTTATTGGAGAGTTTGATCCTGGCTCAGGACGAACGCTGGCGGCATGCCTAATACATGCAAGTCGAGCGGACTTGAAGAGAAGCTTGCTTCTCTGATGGTTAGCGGCGGACGGGTGAGTAACACGTAGGCAACCTGCCCTCAAGTTTGGGACAACTACCGGAAACGGTAGCTAATACCGAATAGTTGTTTTCTTCGCCTGAAGAGAACTGGAAAGACGGAGCAATCTGTCACTTGGGGATGGGCCTGCGGCGCATTAGCTAGTTGGTGAGGTAACGGCTCACCAAGGCGACGATGCGTAGCCGACCTGAGAGGGTGATCGGCCACACTGGGACTGAGACACGGCCCAGACTCCTACGGGAGGCAGCAGTAGGGAATCTTCCGCAATGGGCGAAAGCCTGACGGAGCAATGCCGCGTGAGTGATGAAGGTTTTCGGATCGTAAAGCTCTGTTGCCAGGGAAGAACGCTTGGGAGAGTAACTGCTCTCAAGGTGACGGTACCTGAGAAGAAAGCCCCGGCTAACTACGTGCCAGCAGCCGCGGTAATACGTAGGGGGCAAGCGTTGTCCGGAATTATTGGGCGTAAAGCGCGCGCAGGCGGTCATTTAAGTCTGGTGTTTAATCCCGGGGCTCAACCCCGGATCGCACTGGAAACTGGGTGACTTGAGTGCAGAAGAGGAGAGTGGAATTCCACGTGTAGCGGTGAAATGCGTAGATATGTGGAGGAACACCAGTGGCGAAGGCGACTCTCTGGGCTGTAACTGACGCTGAGGCGCGAAAGCGTGGGGAGCAAACAGGATTAGATACCCTGGTAGTCCACGCCGTAAACGATGAGTGCTAGGTGTTAGGGGTTTCGATACCCTTGGTGCCGAAGTTAACACATTAAGCACTCCGCCTGGGGAGTACGGTCGCAAGACTGAAACTCAAAGGAATTGACGGGGACCCGCACAAGCAGTGGAGTATGTGGTTTAATTCGAAGCAACGCGAAGAACCTTACCAGGTCTTGACATCTGAATGACCGGTACAGAGATGTACCTTTTCTTCGGAACATTCAAGACAGGTGGTGCATGGTTGTCGTCAGCTCGTGTCGTGAGATGTTGGGTTAAGTCCCGCAACGAGCGCAACCCTTATATTTAGTTGCCAGCATTTCGGATGGGCACTCTAGATAGACTGCCGGTGACAAACCGGAGGAAGGTGGGGATGACGTCAAATCATCATGCCCCTTATGACCTGGGCTACACACGTACTACAATGGCCGGTACAACGGGCTGCGAAATCGCGAGATGGAGCCAATCCCAACAAAGCCGGTCTCAGTTCGGATTGCAGGCTGCAACTCGCCTGCATGAAGTCGGAATTGCTAGTAATCGCGGATCAGCATGCCGCGGTGAATACGTTCCCGGGTCTTGTACACACCGCCCGTCACACCACGAGAGTTTATAACACCCGAAGTCGGTGGGGTAACCGCAAGGAGCCAGCCGCCGAAGGTGGGATAGATGATTGGGGTGAAGTCGTAACAAGGTAGCCGTATCGGAAGGTGCGGCTGGATCACCTCCTTTCTATGGAGAATCGTTTCCCGCGTGGAAACATTCAAATACGCAGGTTCTTAGAATCTGCGACAGCAACACAGTTACTTATCCATTTGTTCAGTTTTGATGGAATTTGAGGGGCCATAGCTCAGCTGGGAGAGCGCCTGCCTTGCAAGCAGGAGGTCAGCGGTTCGATCCCGCTTGGCTCCACCAAACAATTTCATCTATTTGGCTTGTTCTTTGAAAACTAGATATCGAAACGAAACAAACGCGAATTAGAACATTCCTTTAAGCTGAACTTGTGCAAACAAGTCAAGTGTATAAAGGTAGTTAAATTGCTTTTGTGATGGTATCGGGTGAGAGCGACTTTTGGATTTGGGCGCAGTCCAAACCAAGGGAAGCGAGCGACCGAAACCGGAACAAAATGGTTAAGCTACTAAGAGCACACGGAGGATGCCTAGGCGCTAGGAGCCGATGAAGGACGTGGCGAACAACGAAACTGCCTCGGGGAGCTGTAAGCAAGCTTTGATCCGGGGGTGTCCGAATGGGGAAACCCAGCTGGGGTAATTTCCAGTTACTCATAACTGAATACATAGGTTATGTAGAGGCATACCAGGGGAACTGAAACATCTAAGTACCCTGAGGAAGAGAAAACAATAGTGATTCCGTCAGTAGCGGCGAGCGAACGCGGAGAAGCCCAAACCAGAGAGCTTGCTCTTTGGGGTTGTGGGACGTCTCACATGGAGTTACAAAGGAACCGGTTAAGCGAAGAGGTCTGGAAAGGCCCGCCAAAGAAGGTAAAAGCCCTGTAATTGAAAGTCTGTTCCCTCCGAGACGGATCCCGAGTAGTGCGGGGCACGTGAAACCCCGTATGAATCCGGCAGGACCATCTGCCAAGGCTAAATACTTCCTAGCGACCGATAGTGAAGCAGTACCGTGAGGGAAAGGTGAAAAGCACCCCGGAAGGGGAGTGAAATAGAACCTGAAACCGTGTGCTTACAAAAAGTCAGAGCCCGTTTTAGGGGTGATGGCGTGCCTTTTGTAGAATGAACCGGCGAGTTACGTTCCCGTGCAAGGTTAAGGTGAAGAGCCGGAGCCGCAGCGAAAGCGAGTCTGAATAGGGCGACTTAGTACGTGGACGTAGACCCGAAACCGGGTGATCTACCCCTGTCCAGGGTGAAGGTGCGGTAACACGCACTGGAGGCCCGAACCCACGCATGTTGAAAAATGCGGGGATGAGGTGGGGGTAGCGGAGAAATTCCAATCGAACTCGGAGATAGCTGGTTCTCCCCGAAATAGCTTTAGGGCTAGCCTCGGAAAACAGAGTCGTGGAGGTAGAGCACTGATTGGGTGCGGGGCCCGCAAGGGTTACCAAGCTCAGTCAAACTCCGAATGCCATAGACTTACTTCCGGGAGTCAGACAGTGAGTGCTAAGATCCATTGTCAAAAGGGAAACAGCCCAGACCATCAGCTAAGGTCCCCAAGTGTGTGTTAAGTGGGAAAGGATGTGGAGTTGCACAGACAACCAGGATGTTGGCTTAGAAGCAGCCACCATTGAAAGAGTGCGTAATAGCTCACTGGTCGAGTGACTCTGCGCCGAAAATGTAACGGGGCTAAACACACCACCGAAGCTATGGCTTGATGCTTTGCATCAGGGGTAGGGGAGCGTTGTATAAGGGTTGAAGGTGTACCGTAAGGAGCGCTGGACATTATACAAGTGAGAATGCCGGTATGAGTAACGAAAAGATCAGTGAGAATCTGATCCGCCGAAAGCCTAAGGGTTCCTGAGGAAGGCTCGTCCGCTCAGGGTAAGTCGGGACCTAAGGCGAGGCCGAAAGGCGTAGTCGAAGGACAACAGGTCGAAATTCCTGTACCACCGTAAGCCGTTATGAGCAATGGGGGGACGCAGTAGGGTAGTGACGCGGACTGATGGATGTCCGTCCAAGCAGTAAGGCTGATGTGTAGGCAAATCCGCACATTGTAAGGCTGAGCTGTGATGGGGAGTGAAAATTACAGTAGCGAAGGTCATGATCTCACACTGCCAAGAAAAGCCTCTAGCCAGGTGATGGTGCCCGTACCGCAAACCGACACAGGTAGGCGAGAAGAGTATTCTAAGGCGCGCGGAAGAACTCTCGTTAAGGAACTCGGCAAAATGACCCCGTAACTTCGGGAGAAGGGGTGCCCCGGTAGTGTGAATAGCACGAGGGGGCCGCAGTGAAAAGGCCCAAGCGACTGTTTAGCAAAAACACAGGTCTGTGCGAAGCCGTAAGGCGAAGTATACGGGCTGACGCCTGCCCGGTGCTGGAAGGTTAAGGGGAGTGGTTAGGAGCAATCCGAAGCTGTGAACCGAAGCCCCAGTAAACGGCGGCCGTAACTATAACGGTCCTAAGGTAGCGAAATTCCTTGTCAGGTAAATTCTGACCCGCACGAATGGCGTAACGACTTGGGCGCTGTCTCAACGAGAGATCCGGTGAAATTTTAATACCTGTGAAGATGCAGGTTACCCGCGACAAGACGGAAAGACCCCATGGAGCTTTACTGCAGCTTGATATTGAATTTGGGTACGATCTGTACAGGATAGGTGGGAGCCTTTGAAGCATGAGCGCCAGCTTGTGTGGAGGCAACGTTGGGATACCACCCTGATCGTATCTAGGTTCTAACCTGGTACCGTAATCCGGTGCGGGGACAGTGTCAGGTGGGCAGTTTGACTGGGGCGGTCGCCTCCTAAAGAGTAACGGAGGCGCCCAAAGGTTCCCTCAGAATGGTTGGAAATCATTCGAAGAGTGCAAAGGCATAAGGGAGCTTGACTGCGAGACCTACAAGTCGAGCAGGGACGAAAGTCGGGCTTAGTGATCCGGTGGTACCGCATGGAAGGGCCATCGCTCAACGGATAAAAGCTACCCTGGGGATAACAGGCTTATCTCCCCCAAGAGTCCACATCGACGGGGAGGTTTGGCACCTCGATGTCGGCTCATCGCATCCTGGGGCTGAAGTAGGTCCCAAGGGTTGGGCTGTTCGCCCATTAAAGCGGTACGCGAGCTGGGTTCAGAACGTCGTGAGACAGTTCGGTCCCTATCTGTCGTGGGCGTAGGAAATTTGAGAGGAGCTGTCCTTAGTACGAGAGGACCGGGATGGACGTACCGCTGGTGTACCAGTTGTTCCGCCAGGAGCACCGCTGGGTAGCTATGTACGGACGGGATAAACGCTGAAAGCATCTAAGCGTGAAGCCCCCCTCAAGATGAGATTTCCCAGTATGTAAGACCCCTTGAAGACGACGAGGTAGATAGGCTGGGGGTGGAAGTGCAGCAATGCATGGAGCTGACCAGTACTAATCGGTCGAGGGCTTATCCAAATATGCAAGTTCTGATCGCGTAAGTTTCGTTTCGAATCTAGTTTTCAGAGAACAACACTCTGAAATGTAAGCACCGCGTTTGGTGGCGATGGCGGAGGGGTTCCACACGTACCCATCCCGAACACGACCGTTAAGCCCTCTAGCGCCGATGGTACTTGGACCGCAGGGTCCTGGGAGAGTAGGACGCCGCCAAGCGAAGAACCACTGCCGATGTTATTCGGTGGTGGTTTTTATTTGTTTATTTTAGGGGATGCGCGAGCATCTCTTATTTGACTTTGCAATAATCCTCTGACACACTCATAGTGGATACATAGATGGCGTATCAGACTTTCATATTGAAAATGATCTCAACATTCTAGAGAACGGGGTGTAGGACGACATGGAAATTCAAAAATTGACGGTAAACGATTTTGAACCGGCGATGGCACTCTCCGAATATGCTTTTCAAGTAGTAATGAGTGATGAACAAAAAGAAAGTCGACGGAGTCAATTTTCGTCACAGGATATATGGGGTGTATATGAGGACGGGCAGCTAGGCGCCAAACTTCACATTATCCCTTTTCAAACCTATATTCATGGCAGATCGTTCGAAATGGGCGGTATTGCGGGTGTAGCCACCTGGCCAGAGTATAGACGCAAAGGCTGGGTAGCGGGTCTGCTGAAGCATGCGTTGGAAGAAATGAATCGTAACAAACAAAGTATATCGTTCTTGCATCCATTCTCTTTTGGTTTCTATCGGAAGTATGGATGGGAGACTTATGTTGAATTTAAACGTTATAAAGTACCTACAGCTCATTTGCCTCTGAAAAAAGCGACACCGGGAACAATTCGGCGTGGGGATCCGGGCCTCAGCATATTAAAGGAAGTATACAGTGCTTATGCTGAGCGTTATAACGGAACTCTGGTTCGGGATGATGCAAGGTGGGAAAATTCGGTTCTTGTTAATGGGAGCAGCCAGAAGGCTGTATATTACGATGAATCTGATGCAGCACAAGGTTATCTTTTATATGAGGTTAAGGAAAATAAGTTTACCATTAAAGAGATCATCTATCTGAATGAAGAGGCTAGACAAGGGCTGTGGACCTTCATTGCCAATCATGATTCCATGATCCAGGAAGTTACGTTGCAGGCACCTGCCAGTGATACGCTTGCTTTCCAATTGGATAACCCACGGATTCAGCAAGAGATCGTACCTTATTTTATGGCGCGTATCGTTAGTGTGGAGCAGTTTATATCTCAGTATCCATTTGCAAGCCAGGATTCACCGGTACAGATTGCTCTTCAGGTAGAAGATACCCACGCTCAGTGGAATGAAGGGGTATGGCAACTAAACGTGGCGATGAACGGAACGGCGTCCATATGGAAAACATCCGAGCCAATTACTGATGATCAGACCATTAAGGTAGATATTCAAGCTCTCACGGCGGTGCTGATGGGATATCGCAGACCAACAGAAATGGCACGGATCGGAAGAATTTACGGACCAGAAGCAGCAATCAAGGCTTTGGAACAAGCGATTCCTGTAAGGGAAACCTACTTGCTCGATTTCTTCTGATTCCTATTCTCGCTGTTCTGTTCAACTTGATTAGATTATATAGAAATACGGCGTTATCGAAAGACAAAAGGACTTCTCCAGCAATTTTGGAGAGGTTTTTTTGTGTCTGGGGAATATTTCGTGTAAAATCGTAAAAAATGAATAGTGACCCCACTTGGCAAACCTACAAAATATGCTATAATGGTTATAAAGTCAAAGAAAGTCAAAGTCAACTAAAGGTTTAATACTTAAGTAGCTTTCTTTCTACAATCTGATGGGTGATCGCCAATATACGGGATTCATTTTATCGGAGGATCAAGGAAATATTAAAGGACCTTCGTGCTTCCTTCGCTCTCCTGTTGATACCTGTGGAAGCAAGATTCGCTGTTTTCCTGATTGGTTAAATGGGTAGAGGAGGTGTACTCTGTGGGGGCGTGTGGGTCCTTATTGACTTAACGTTTCAGACAGTGGAGGATGATTGGATGCGTAATATCTCTGATATTATCGAACGATATCTGAAGAGTATTTTGCATGAAAGTCCCGAAGGAATGGTTGAAATTCAGCGTAATGATCTGGCAGATCAATTCTCATGTGTACCTTCCCAGATCAATTATGTCATCAGCACACGTTTTACCCTCGAGAAGGGATACCTGGTAGAGAGTAAACGCGGCGGTGGTGGTTATGTTCGCATACAGCGCATTGAATTACCGGCCCAATCAGCTCTGCATAATCATTTGCATCATAGTATTGGTGATGAGATCGGGCAGACAGCTGCCGAAGGTCTGATCTATCAACTGGAAGAAGCGCGTTTCTTGAGCAAGCGGGAAGCCGGGTTGATGCGAGCAGCTGTATCTAGAGAGGTTATATTGGTCAAACTTCCTTACCGGGATCAAATTCGTGCCAGAATGTTGAAGGCGATGTTAATATCTTTGCTCGGTAAATGAAAACTATCGGGGTCAAAGGAGGTACATCAATATGCTGTGCCAAGAATGTAATAAACGTCCGGCGACACTTCATTTTACGAAGATTGTAAATGGAGAGAAGACGGAATTCCATATTTGTGAGTCATGTGCCCGTGAAAAAGGGGAGATGATCCCTGGAACAGCAGGTGGATTTTCCATTCACAACTTGTTGTCAGGATTGCTTGATTTTGATCCAGCTGGCAAGAGTGGATCGGCAGGAACACCACCTGCAAAAGCACTTCAATGTGAAGAGTGTGGTATGACGTACTCACAATTTAGCAAGATCGGTCGATTTGGCTGCAGTTCATGTTATAAATATTTTGACAGCCGTCTGGACCCTTTGTTCAAGCGGGTTCATGGTAGTACGTCCCATGTAGGCAAAGTGCCTGCACGAGCTGGTGGTCGCATCAAGGTGAAACGGCAAATCGCTGATCTGAAGCGTGAGCTCCAGGAGAGCATCGCGCAAGAGGAATTTGAAGAGGCGGCTCAGATCCGTGACCAGATCAGAGGACTTGAAAAAGGAATAGCTCAGGAGTAAAGTTTGTCATGAGTAGGAGGGATGCGTAATGCCTAATCTGCGCTTTACAGAGAAGGCGCTCAGCGACTGGATGCGCAGTGATGCGGCTGATTCCGAAATTGTCATTAGCAGCCGTGTCCGGATTGCACGCAACCTTCAGCATGTTCCGTTTCCGATGCTGGCTTCCAATGAGCAATCGGAAGAGGTGCTGAATAAGCTGAGCGAAGTACTTCAATACGATGACGTTCATGCCTTTGGGGATTTTCATACGTTGGATCTGATCGATATTGACGAACTCGACAAACGGGTGCTGGTGGAGAAACATCTCATCAGTCCAAGTCTTGCGAATGAATCCAGGAATGGTGCGGTTATTCTCAGTGAGGATGAGTCGGTCAGTATTATGATTAATGAAGAGGATCATCTTCGTATCCAGTGCCTCTATCCGGGGTTCCAGGTGAAAGAAGCCTGGGAGAAAGCTTCCGCAATAGATGATGCTTTTGAAGCGCACGTGGACTATGCTTTTGATGATCGCAGAGGATACTTAACCAGCTGTCCTACCAATGTAGGTACAGGTGTTAGAGCATCGGTTATGATGCACTTGCCTGCCCTAGTGATGACGCAACAGATAGGCCGTATTCTAACCGCAGTTTCCCAAGTGGGATTAACTGTAAGGGGGATATATGGTGAAGGCAGTGAGGCGATGGGTAACCTGTTCCAGATCTCGAACCAGATTACATTGGGACAGACCGAACAGGAAGTCATCGAGAACCTGCATGGTGTTGTATTACAGATGATAGGTCATGAGCGTACAGCCAGAGAACGGTTAATTACCGACTCCAGACTTCGGATTACGGATCGTGTCATGCGTTCTTACGGCATATTGTCTCATGCAGCTATTGTTGATTCCAAGGAAGCTGCACAGCGCTTATCGGATGTACGCCTTGGCGTGGATCTCGGCTTACTGGATGGATTGTCCATTACGGTAATGAATGAGTTGAATGTGATGACACAGCCGGGATTTTTGCAGAAAACATTCGGGGAAGATATGCGCACAGATGAGCGTGACATCTATCGTGCTCAGTTGATTCGTGATACGATCAATGCAGCGAAGCAGTCCTAGCTTAGCCTGATATTGTATTGAATTATGGTTTCATGCCGCATTGCGGCTTTTATATAATAAGGCATGTACGAATGCCAAATGACTTTATTCGCAGCACGGCTGCAAACAAAAATGATATGAAGAATACGACGGTTATTTTATTACATGACCCTCGTTTTATCCAAAACCATGGAGGTGCAGGAGATATGATGTTTGGAAGATTTACGGAACGGGCCCAAAAGGTGCTCGCACTCGCGCAGGAAGAAGCTGTCCGTCTCGGTCATAATAACATCGGTACTGAGCATATTTTGCTCGGCCTCATTCGTGAAGGCGAAGGCATCGCAGCCAAAGCACTGATCGGCCTGGGACTCGGATTGGAAAAAATTCAGGATGAAGTAGAAACGCTGATTGGCCGTGGCCAAGAGCAACCTACCAACATTGCATATACGCCACGTGCGAAAAAAGTAATTGAACTGTCTATGGATGAAGCTCGTAAATTGGGCCACACCTATGTAGGCACAGAGCATATCCTGCTCGGATTGATTCGTGAAGGCGAGGGTGTTGCAGCACGTGTGCTCAATAACCTGGGAATTAGCCTGAACAAAGCACGTCAACAAGTGCTGCAATTGCTTGGCAGCAGTGAAGCTGTATCCAGTCATAATGGAACACCTGCCAATGTAAGCACACCAACGCTGGATAGTCTGGCACGTGACCTCACGGCTTATGCCAGAGAGAACAACCTGGACCCGGTTATTGGACGTAGCAAAGAAATTGAGCGTGTCATTCAGGTGCTCAGCCGTCGTACCAAGAACAACCCGGTATTGATCGGTGAGCCAGGTGTAGGTAAAACAGCGATTGCTGAAGGCCTTGCACAAAAAATCATTGCAAATGAGATTCCGGAAACATTGCGCGACAAACGTGTAATGACCCTGGATATGGGTTCAGTAGTCGCTGGAACCAAATATCGTGGTGAGTTTGAAGATCGTCTGAAAAAAATCATGGATGAGATTCGCCAAGCAGGTAACATTGTCCTGTTTATCGACGAATTGCATACTTTGATTGGTGCAGGCGGAGCTGAAGGTGCCATCGATGCTTCTAACATTTTGAAACCGGCTCTGGCCCGTGGAGAACTGCAATGTATCGGTGCGACAACACTGGATGAATATCGTAAATACATCGAGAAGGATGCAGCGCTTGAGCGTCGTTTCCAACCGATTACTGTCGATCAGCCTTCTCCGGAAGAAGCGATTCAAATTTTGCATGGCTTGCGTGACCGTTATGAAGCGCATCACCGCGTGAAAATTACGGACGAAGCGATTGTACAGGCGGTTAAACTGTCTGACCGTTACATCACAGACCGTTTCCTGCCAGACAAAGCGATTGACCTGATTGATGAGGCGGGTTCCAAAGTAAGATTGAATTCTTACACGATCCCACCAAACCTGAAACAACTGGAAAGCCGTCTGGAAGATATCCGTAAAGAAAAAGACGCTGCAGTTCAAAGCCAGGAGTTCGAAAAAGCCGCAGCGCTTCGTGATACGGAACAAAAAATCCGTGAAGAGCTGGATGTAACGAAGAATCAGTGGAAAGAAAAACAAGGTCGCACGGATTCTGAAGTAACACCTGAGGATATCGCACAAGTGGTAGCCAACTGGACAGGAATTCCGGTGAACAAGCTAAAAGAAGAAGAGACACAACGTCTGATGAATCTGGAATCCATTCTGCATGAACGGGTCATTGGCCAAGATGAGGCTGTGAAATCGGTCAGCCGTGCGGTTCGTCGTGCTCGTGCGGGACTTAAAGATCCAAAACGTCCGATGGGTTCATTCATCTTCCTCGGTCCTACTGGGGTAGGTAAAACAGAACTTGCTCGTGCTCTGGCTGAAGCAATGTTCGGTGATGAAAATGCAGTAATCCGGATTGATATGTCTGAGTATGGTGAGAAACATTCGACTTCCCGACTCGTCGGAGCGCCTCCAGGATATGTTGGATACGAAGAAGGTGGCCAGCTGACAGAGAAAGTTCGTCGCAAACCATACTCTGTAGTCCTGCTTGATGAGATCGAGAAAGCACACCCAGAAGTATTTAATATCTTGCTGCAAGTGCTTGAAGATGGTCGTCTGACGGATTCCAAAGGTCGCGTTGTTGACTTCCGGAATACGCTGATTATCCTGACATCCAACGTGGGTGCCGAAGCGATCAAACGTAACTCTACACTTGGTTTCACAGCGGTTGTGGATGCAGGTGCGGATTACGATAACATGAAGGGTAAAGTTATGGATGAGCTGAAGAAAAGCTTCCGTCCAGAGTTCCTTAACCGGATTGATGAAATTATCGTATTCCACTCTCTGGAACAAAAACACATTGCAGAGATTGTTACCCTCATGAGTGAGGAACTTCGCAAACGGCTGCGTGAATACGAAGTTGACTTCGAACTCACCGACAATGCGAAGGACTTCCTTGCCAAAGCCGGCTTTGATCCAGCTTACGGTGCACGTCCGCTTCGTCGGGCAATTCAGAAGCATATCGAGGACAAATTGTCTGAAGAGTTGCTCACAGGTAACGTAACCAAAGGGGATTCATTGCTCATCGACGAAGAGAACGGTGCACTGTCTGTTACGAAAAAAGACGTGGTTGTTCCTTCGAATGAGGAAATCGAAACCAAATAATATATAACAAGCTTTGGAGTTGAACTCCAGCTTGTAGTGGATCCTTAATCCTTCTCGGCTTCGGCCGGGAAGGATTTTTTGCATTTTGGACAGAAGACGGACATGATTATGTCAGGAACATGTGTAAAGTTTGCGATAATCCTTTACGAAAAATCTCAAACAATGGTAAACTTTTAGTAACCCTGCACGTCAGGGAGTTTGGGCAAAATTCGTCGAATAATGCAAAATGCTGTTATAAAACTAAATTATAGGAGTGCTGAAGTGGCCAAAGTTAAAACCAAGTTTCAATGTACGGAATGCGGCTATGAAGCCCCCAAGTGGTACGGTAAGTGTCCGGGTTGTCAGTCATGGAATTCAATGGTGGAAGAAACAGAGACGGTGGTCAAAACACAAGGGAGAAATTCTCCCCTGTTTGACAGTAAAGATAAACCGCTTCCTATCATAGATATAGATAGCGGTCAGGAACCGCGTGTGCAGACTGGAATCGGAGAGTTGAACCGGGTATTGGGTGGCGGAATCGTTCCAGGTTCCCTCGTTCTGGTGGGCGGAGATCCAGGTATCGGTAAATCAACGTTGATGTTGCAGACGTCCCATGCGTTGACGCACTCGGGTTTGCGTGTGTTATATGTTTCCGGTGAGGAATCAGTCAAGCAAACCAAATTGCGGGCGGACCGTCTCGGGGCACTCTCTGCCGAGTTGTATGTGCTGTGTGAAACTAATATGGAACGTGTAGAGGAAGCGGTGGATCAGATCCAGCCGCATTTTCTTGTCATCGACTCCATTCAGACGGTATATCTTCCCGAAGTTACCAGTGCGCCAGGTAGTGTAGCACAGGTAAGGGAATGTACGTCAAGGTTCATGCGGATTGCCAAAGGCAGAGGCATTGCAACGGTTCTTGTGGGGCATGTTACCAAAGAAGGTGCCATTGCCGGTCCACGTATGTTAGAACATATGGTGGATTGCGTGCTTTATTTTGAAGGAGAACGGCATCATACGTATCGCTTGCTGCGTGCGGTGAAGAACCGTTTTGGTTCCACCAATGAGATTGGTATTTTTGAAATGGGCGAGGATGGACTTCGTGAGGTGGGCAATCCGTCCGAACTCTTTTTGTCGGAACGTCCACTAGGGGTAGCAGGTTCAACGGTAGTTGCCAGTATGGAGGGTACACGCCCTCTGCTTGTGGAATTGCAGGCGTTGATCTCCACGACCCATTTCCCTTCTCCTCGCCGTATGGCAACAGGGGTGGATCTGCATCGGTTGAATCTGATCATTGCTGTGCTGGAGAAACGAATGGGTATGTTTTTACAGACCCAGGATGCGTATCTGAATGTAGCTGGAGGAGTAAGGCTTGATGAGCCGGCTGTCGATTTGGCGGTTGCTGTCAGCATTGCATCCAGTTTGAGAGATGTACCGACCAAGCCGGATGACGTCATCTTTGGCGAGATTGGTCTGACAGGTGAGGTTCGAGCCGTATCACGGGCCGAACAACGAGTGAAGGAAGCCGCGAAGCTGGGCTTCAAGCGAGTCATTTTACCGGAAAAAAGCTTAAAGGGCTGGAAACATCCTCGCGGGATACAACTGATCGGTGTGAATACCGTGGCAGATGCACTAGCGGTTGCTTTAGATTAGGGGGCATAACAAGATGAAAGATTCGAGCCAACTGGATAATATGAATGAGTTGTTAAGGCTGATCGCACCAGGTACACCTTTCCGCGAAGGTCTGGAAAATGTGCTGCGCGCCAAGACGGGCGCACTGCTTGTTGTAGGATACAGCCCTGAAGTAATGGAAGTGGTGGATGGGGGTTTCTCGATAAACTGTGATTTCTCCCCGAACTATCTGTACGAACTCGCCAAGATGGATGGAGCCATTATTCTTAGTGAGGATTTGAAGCGTATTCTTTACGCCAATACCCAGTTAATCCCGGACTCTTCGATCTCTTCATCAGAGACGGGGATTCGTCACCGGACGGCAGAGCGTGTAGCGAAGCAAACGGGTAAATTGGTGGTTTCCATATCACAGCGTCGGAATATCATCACCTTGTATCAGGGAACACTTCGTTATTCCCTCAAGGAAATCGGGGTTATTTTGACCAAAGCGAATCAAGCGATTCAAACTCTGGAGAAATACAAAGCTGTATTAACACAGTCCCTTACGAATCTAAGTGCCTCTGAATTTGAGGAACTGGTGACGATTCCTGAAGTGGTCAATGTGATTCAGCGTACCGAAATGGTGATGCGGATCAAAACGGAAATCAAACGATACATTCATGAACTTGGGAATGAGGGACGACTCATCTCCATGCAAATGGAAGAGCTCGTGGGCACAACGGAAGAAGAAGCTTGGTTGCTATACAAAGACTATGCCCGTGACGACAGTGATGACAAAATCCGTGAAATTATCGTGGGACTGAAAAGGTTGTCGGATGATGAATTGCTGGATGCACATCATATTGTTCGTCTGCTCGGCTACCCTTCATCAGCGGCTACTTCGGAAGATTCGGTTGCACCTCGCGGATTCCGGGTATTAAATAAGATCCCCCGCCTGCCGAATGTCATTATCCATAACCTGGTGGATCAATTCGAACAATTGCCTCATGTCATTATGGCTACAATTGAAGAACTGGACGAAGTGGACGGTATTGGTGAAGTTCGTGCCCGGACCATTAAGGAAGGCCTCAAACGTTTGCAGGAGCAGATGTTTATCGACAGACAGATGTAAGGGTTTGCCTATATAAAGGCTTGAAATGGATGAGGTGAAACAACAATGCTAACCAGATTCATTCCGAATCTCTTTACCCTGGGTAATCTGTTTCTTGGAATGATGGCGATTTTGCTTGCGATTGATGGAAATTACAGTTTGGCTGCTATTATGGTCATTGTAGCGATGCTGCTGGACGGTCTGGATGGCCGTGTGGCACGTGCGCTCAATGCCCAAAGCGAATTCGGCAAGGAACTGGATTCCTTGTCTGATATGGTTTCCTTTGGTGCAGCACCAGCCCTGATCATATTTATGGTGTCATTTCAAGATTCGATGCCGATGCTCGCCTGGATTGCAACAGCTGCTTTTCCGATCTGTGGAGCCATTCGTCTGGCTCGGTTTAATGTTCGTCCCGGAATTCCCGGATATTTCACAGGTCTGCCGATTCCGGCAGCCGGCGGAGTGCTGGCTACACTGTCCTTGTTTAACAAGGATATCGGTCCGATCAGCATGATGATTGCTACGTTGCTGTTATCCTACCTGATGGTGAGTTCGCTTAAGTATCCCAATTTCAAAAAGGTTGGTTTGCCGCGTAAGGCAATCTGGATTGCACCATGGGTTGTGTTATTTGCGATAGCCGTAGCCGTTATTTTCCCGGAGCAGTTATCCAAATTGATTTTTATTCCGCTGGTGTTATACGCCTTGTATGGAATGAAGCATAATGTGCGAACAGCGGCCTCGCGTAGCCGGGCCAAAAAGCGCAAAGATGAGAAATCTTCCCGTCCTTCTGATCGTTAAGCATTGCGCATTGGGGACAGACACAATACAAAGAAAGCACGTACGCTCCTGAATAGGAGAATGCGTGCTTTTTGTTTATTCAGATCTATTTACGGCAAAAGAAATCCTTACGAACGACATACATATCTTCTTACGACAGATTAAACATCCCTAACGTCGAACACTTCTGTGATTCGTGATTCACGACCTCTTCCATGTTGATGTCCAGCAGATTGCAGAGAGCCGACATGTAGAACAGGTTCCGGCCCAGCTCAGAGCTGATGACCTCTCGGCAGTTCTCGCACAACTCACCTTCCACATGCGTTTCCAGCAAGCCCTTGGTTTGAGCGATATCGCTCTCCGGGGCATATTTCTGCTTGGTGGCGTGCAGCTCGATGCAGCCGCATTCGGTAATGGCTTTGGACACGGCACGGTTAACAGACGCTCCGGCTTGTCCCGTTTTGGACAGTACATCAATCAGGCTGCGATGACGCAGCAACAGTTCAGAAACTTGATCCTGGAAAGCCTGTAAACTTAGCGTACTCATTTTGCCACTCACCTCGGGATATGAATTGAATTCATTATATGCCAATAATTTACCTACTTTCAACTGACGATTGCAACATTTCCAAAAAGTTCTTGCGGATGGGATTAGCAATTCAGGAATTGGATCATACTGGATATAAAGATCAAGATACATTGAAGGAGGTGCAGGGACTAATGTGGAAAAAAGGCATTTTAACTTTTACAGGATTGTGCGGTGCATGGTTCGGCTACACGGCATATCATCTGGCAGGAAAATCGGTCCCATGGATGGCGGAGTGGATTCAGTCAGCAGGATTACTGGGAGCTGGGATATCGACGCTGCTGGGAGCTGTAATGTTTATGGCTGTATGTAACATTGGTGGTACATTGATAGCAGACAGGCTGCATAGTGGAATTGATTCATTGGCAAAAGTACCTATGAACGAACTGGCTGCAGGTGCGGCAGGTACCGTTGCAGGATTGCTCGTGGCCTTGTTGCTCTACCCTGTTGTGGGATGGATGGGGACGGCAGGAGAAGTGCTGCAAGTGGCGCTGACGGTGATTAGTGCCTATTCCGGCTACACCCTTGCCATGGCGAAGAAAGACGATCTGGGGGCCTTTTGGATGTCTGGGCGATGGGGTCATCCGGAGGTGGACGAGGATAGACGGATGGAAGAACATAAAATTCTGGATACCAGCGTTATTATCGATGGGCGTATCGCTGATATATGCAAAACGGGTTTTATTGAAGGCACGATCGTAATTCCCGAATTCGTTCTGGAGGAGCTGCAGCATATTGCCGATTCATCGGATCTGCTCAAGCGGAACAGAGGACGGCGTGGACTGGACATTTTGAACAAAATCCAGAAGGAACTCGATGTCAAAGTCCTGATCTACGAGGGGGACTTCGAGGAAATCTCTGAGGTAGACAGCAAATTGGTTAAACTGGCTAAAGTGCTTCAGGGCAAAGTGGTCACTAATGACTTCAACCTGAACAAAGTATGTGAACTCCAGGGTGTATCTGTGCTGAACATTAATGATCTCGCCAATGCGGTCAAGCCAGTCGTTCTGCCGGGTGAGGAGATCATGGTGCAGATCATCAAGGATGGCAAGGAACATGGTCAAGGTGTAGCTTATCTAGATGATGGCACAATGATCGTTGTGGAGGGTGGACGCGAGTATATCGGCATGATGATGGAAGTGCTGGTGACCAGTGTGCTGCAGACTTCAGCGGGACGAATGATTTTTGCCAAGCCGAAACTGTTGGAAAAAGCCCAATAAAGCGGTATGATGGGTAGTGTATCGTTGAACGAGATTTTATATCGCGGATAGATATTTTACATCTCTGAACGATAAACTGACAGACAAGGCAGGGATTGCGGCATGGATAAAGGGTGGGGCGTTGTCATTGTGGCAGCAGGTCGCGGAACCCGGATGGGGACGACCGAGAGCAAGCAGTTTCTGTTGCTGCAGGACAAGCCCGTTTTCATACATACGCTTGAGGTATTTGCTGCACTGGACGAGATCCACGAGATGGTGCTGGTCACAGGAGCTGCAGATGTTGAACGCTGCCAAGATTGGGTAAAAGAATACCAACTGGATTCACGTGTCCGTGTTATCCCCGGAGGGAAAGAGAGACAACATTCTGTCCATAAAGGCCTGAAGGCACTTGGGACGGATTGGGTTCTCGTTCACGACGGGGTACGTCCTTTTGTGAAACATGAGCAGATCAAGGGGTGCATGGAGGCCGCCATATCTGGTGGAGCGTCTGTACTGGCCGTTCCCGTGAAGGATACGATCAAACAAGTGAATGCGGAAGGTGTCGTTACGGCGACGCCAGACCGCAGCAGTCTGTGGAGCATTCAAACCCCGCAGGCTTTTCGTCTTTCTTCCCTGCTCTCCGCCTACGAATCAGCCGAGCAGGACGGATTTCTGGGGACAGATGACGCCATGCTGGCTGAACGTCAGGGAATGTCGGTCAAGGTTGTGGAAGGCAATTATACCAATATCAAATTAACAACGCCGGAAGATTTGCAATATGCTGCGTTTTTGCTGGGGGGAGAGAAGAAGCGATGATACGTGTAGGACAGGGATTTGATGTACATCAGCTGGTAGAGGGACGCCCGTGCATTATTGGCGGAGTAACGATTCCTTATGAAAAAGGACTGCTGGGTCACTCGGACGCAGACGTGCTGTTGCACGCGATTAGTGATGCCATTTTGGGTGCGCTGGCACTTGGGGATATTGGCAAACACTTCCCGGATACCGATCCGGAATTCAAAGACGCCGACAGCCTGAAATTGCTGGAGCATGTATGGCAGCTTGTGAAGGATCGCGGGTATAAGCTAGGGAATATCGATTCAACGATTATTGCCCAGAAGCCAAAGATGGCTCCTTATATCCCACAGATGGCTGAGGTTATTGCCAAGGCACTGGAAGCGGATGTAACACAGGTGAACGTGAAAGCAACAACGACAGAGCAACTGGGATTCCCGGGACGGGGAGAGGGCATTGCCGCTCAATCCGTTGTTTGCCTTGTACGTGTGTGATATCATCAATTAATTCGTGACGGAGGGGATCATATGAGCACGGAAATTCGTGTGCGTTACGCGCCGAGCCCAACGGGACATCTGCATATCGGGAATGCCCGTACGGCGCTGTTTAACTATCTATATGCCAAACATAATAACGGTAAATTCATTATTCGTATTGAAGATACGGACGTGAAACGGAATATTGCCGGTGGTGAAGAAAGCCAACTGAAATACCTGAAATGGCTTGGAATCGAGTGGGATGAAAGTATTGACGTGGGCGGAGAATACGGACCATACCGTCAAACGGAACGTCTGGATCTCTATCGTAAATATACGCAGGAATTGCTGGATAAGGGTCTGGCTTACCGCTGCTTCTGTACGGAAGAAGAATTGGAGCAAGAGCGCGAGGAACAGTCAGCACGTGGAGAAACACCACGTTATTCGGGCAAACACCGTGACCTGACTCCAGAGCAAATTAGTGCGTTTGAAGCGGAAGGCCGCGTAGCGAGTATTCGTTTCCGTGTACCGGAAGAGCGCACATATACGTTTGATGACATGGTTAAAGGCACAATTTCATTCAACAGTAAGGAGTCCGGCGACTTCGTCATTGTGAAAAAAGACGGCATTCCCACATACAACTATGCCGTTGCTGTGGATGATCACTTGATGAAGATCTCCCACGTTCTGCGCGGGGAAGATCACATCTCGAACACGCCGCGTCAACTGATGATCTATGAAGCGCTCGGCTGGGAGCCGCCGCAATTCGGTCATATGACGCTGATCGTGAATGAAAATCACAAGAAGCTGAGTAAACGGGATGAGTCCGTTATTCAGTTTATTGAGCAGTATGATCAGCTCGGCTATTTGCCTGAAGCGATGTTTAACTTTATTTCCTTACTTGGTTGGTCGCCAGAAGGGGAAGAAGAGATCTTCTCGCAAGAGCAACTGATCTCCATTTTTGATACGAAACGTCTGTCCAAGAGCCCGGCGGTATTTGATACCCACAAGCTGGCGCACTTGAACAACCACTATATCAAACATGCTGACCCGGAACGTATTGCCGAAATGGCCATTCCACATCTGCAAAAGGCTGGACGTATTTCTTCCGAGCTATCTGCTGAACAAAAAGAATGGGCATATACGCTGGTACACTTATACCAGGAGCAGATGAATTCTGCCTCCGATATTGTCGAATTGTCGGAAGTGTTCTTCCGTTCCAATCTGGAGCTGGAAAGCGAAGGAGAAGCAGTACTTGCGGAGGAACAGGTGCCAACTGTACTGAAGGCATTTGCGGATAAAGTGCAGGCGAGCGAAGAGTTTACTCCAAGCAAAATGGCTGCATTGATCAAGGAAGTACAGAAAGAAACCGGCTTTAAGGGCAAACAGCTCTTTATGCCAATTCGTGTAGCCTTGACTGGACAGACGCATGGACGGGATTTGAATCAAACGATTGTGCTTCTGGGCCGTGATACGGTGATCGAACGTTTGCTTGCGCAAGTAAAATAAGCTTAATCGACGATATTCCATTAATTTGGAATCTGAGCACAGTCTTATGATGTATGGATTACGTAGGAGGCTGTTGTCAGTCTGAGGCCTTTTCGCTATAATAACAACACAACGAATAATTGATATGATTTATCTAATAGAACAGCAAAGATCGGGAGGAGTAGACTGACCCGGACAGATTCAGAGAGGATGGTCCCGCAGCAAAGGAAGATTTCTTTGGTTGCGGTGGCTGTGAGCCATCCACTGTCCAGCAGTCGAAATGCGCCCGTGAGCTGCACAGCCGAATCCAGCCCCGCCTTTGTCATCTTGACATGGGAAAACGTTAGGATAGGTTGTGACGATTGGTTTCCGTTACCAAACCGCTTGAGGGCTCATTCTATTTGAGGATGAACCGAGCAGAGTGGGACCGCGATAAACGCCTCTGCAGCTAAATGCTGCAGGGGCGTTTTTTGTTTAGGCGAGTGTGCAGTACACTACCAAGGAACGCGCCGTCCGGTAAGCCGGAGGACGGGAACCTGAACAAGAGGGGAACGAGCATGTTCAAGAAGATCAGATCAGATATCCAGGTGGTGTTTGAAAACGACCCGGCGGCCAGAGGATGGTTTGAGGTGGTATTCACCTACTCAGGGCTGCATGCAATATGGGCACACCGGATCGCTCATTTTTTATACAAGCGAAGATGGTTCTCAGTTGCCCGGTTCATTTCGCAGGTTAGTCGTTTTATGACAGGAATTGAGATACACCCTGGAGCTACGATCGGAAATCGGTTGTTTATTGACCATGGAATGGGCGTCGTTATTGGAGAAACATGTGAGATTGGCGATGATGTCGTTATCTATCAGGGGGTTACCCTTGGCGGAACAGGGAAAGAAAAAGGAAAGAGACATCCGACCATTGGTAATAATGTGGTTATCTCATCCGGAGCCAAAGTGCTGGGTTCATTTAGCGTGGGGGATCAATGTAACATTGGTGCGAACTCCGTTGTACTTAAGGAAGTCCCTTCCAACAGTACCGTGGTAGGCATACCGGGTAGAATTGTTAAACAGGATGGTCGACGGGTAGATCGCCTCAGTCAACAGTTACCCGATCCGGTCGTTGACTCCTTGCGTAGTATGCAACAAGAACTCGAACGATTGCAGCAAGAGATACGTACACTGCAGAATGCCCGTGAAAATGAGACTGTGCGTGATACGTGATACAATAAATATAGGTAGTATAGGATGAAAGGATAAGTGACCATGACGCTTCAAATTTATAATACGATGAGTCGTACAAAAGAGGATTTTGTTCCCCAAGAGCCAGGGAAAGTAAAAATGTATGTGTGCGGACCAACGGTATATGACTACATCCATATCGGGAATGCACGCCCGGTTATCTTTTTCGACACGGTTCGCGGGTACCTTGAACAGACAGGACATGAAGTGAACTATGTGGTGAATTTCACGGATGTCGACGACAAGCTTATCCGCAAAGCAGAACAACTTGGAACAGACGTACCTCATGTCGCAGAGAAGTTTATTGCGGCCTATTATGAAGACCTTGAAGGACTGGGTATTCCGAAGGCAAGCAGCAATCCGCGAGTTACAGAGAACATGCCGCTCATTATTGATTTTATCCGTGAGTTGGTTGAAAAGGGATTTGCATATGAAAATGGCGGTGACGTCTATTATCGTACAGGCAAATTCAGCGAATACGGTAAACTCTCGAAACAAAACCTGCAGGAGTTGCAATTCGGAATCCGTGTAGGCGTGGACGAGCGCAAAGAGCATCCCGAAGATTTCGTGCTCTGGAAGGCAGCCAAACCAGGTGAGATCTACTGGTCCAGTCCTTGGGGTGATGGTCGACCAGGATGGCATATTGAGTGCTCCGCCATGGCTAGGGAGTACCTTGGGGATACACTAGACATTCATGGGGGCGGACAGGATCTGCAGTTCCCGCACCATGAGTGCGAATGCGCCCAATCCGAGGTATTAACAGGCAAACCGCTTGCCAACTACTGGATGCATAATGGTTTTATCCGAATCGATAACGAGAAAATGTCGAAATCGCTTGGCAATGGTGTTCTTGTAAAAGACTTGCGGAATCAATATAAACGCGAAGCGATTCGTTATTTCATGTTGTCTACCCACTATCGCAATCCATTGAACTTTACGGATGATACGATGGAGCAGGCACAGAACAGTGTGGACCGGATTGCGAATGCTGTAGGTAACCTGAACCATCGTCTGAATGCGGTGACTGTAGATCAGGATATTTCAACAGAGTTTGCGGCAAGACTCGACCAAATTCGTCAGCAGTATCACGAGAAGATGCAGGACGATTTCAATACACCTGATGCAATTACAGCAATGTTTGAGTGGGCAGGGGAAGCCAACCAACTGTTGCAGCAAGAAGTAGTCAATGCGGCTGACATTCGTGCGCTCCTCGAGTTGTTCAGTGAATTGAATGCTGTACTGCGCATCTATACTGACGCAGAGCCAGAACTTTTGGATGAAGAAGTAGAGCGTCTGATTGAAGAACGTGTAGAAGCGCGCAAGTCCAAAAACTGGGCAAGAGCGGATGAAATCCGCGATGAATTGTCTGCACGTGGTATTCTGCTTGAGGATACGGCGCAGGGCATGAGATGGCGGCGCAAATGAGCGAAGGACATCCAAATACACCAAAACAACAGGAGCAGGTCACAGAGGGAGGATGGTTCCCGTATCCCCCTTCCAGACCTGCCAGGTTGATTCCTCCTATTGCACTGGCCTATATTGGTGATGCGGTATATGAAGTGGCTGTTCGTCAATATCTGTTGTCGAAGGCCAACATGCGTCCCAATCATTTGCACCGTAGTGCAACCGGATTGGTATCAGCGAAGGCACAGAGCCGCATACTTACAACGATTGAGGCTGAACTGACAGAAGAGGAACGGGATATCGTCCGGCAAGGGCGGAATGCCAAGTCGGGGAGTGTACCCAAAAATGCAGATGTGTTGGAGTACAGACATGCCACGGCTTTTGAATGTCTCATTGGTTACCTCTACAGTAGTGGTCATCATGATCGCATGATTGAACTGATCGGGCATGGCATTGAGCACGCGGAACAACAATCGCCATCACCGACAAAAAAATAGAAATTTCAACAAAACAACGCATTACAGAGAGGATCGAACAACGATGGAAGAAGAATGGATCGCCGGTAAACACTCCGTGACGGAGGCGCTGCGTTCAGGCCGGACCATTAATAAAATATGGATTGCCGATACAGCACAGAAACATCTGACTCAACCTATTATCTCGGAAGCTAAAAAACTCGGTATTGTCATTCAACACGTGGACAAGCGTAAGTTGGACCAAACAGTACCAGGCATTCAGCATCAAGGGGTAGTCGCACAAGCGGCACCTTATGCTTATGTGGAGGTTGAAGACATTCTTGCCGCAGCAAAAGCGAAGAATGAGCATCCTTTCCTGATCCTGCTGGATGAGATTGAAGATCCTCATAACCTGGGGTCCATTTTGCGGACAGCAGATTGCACGGGTGCGCATGGTGTCATTGTACCCAAACGTCGCTCGGCAGCGGTAACAGTGACGGTATCCAAAACGTCAGCAGGCGCCGTAGAGTATGTACCAGTGGCTCGTGTGAGTAATCTCGGCCAGACTATCGATCGCCTTAAAGAAGAAGGTGTGTGGGTTGTAGGGACAGATGTCACGGCTCATGAAGGTGTCTTTGGTAACGGAGTCTTCACTGGCCCTGTGGCATTGGTAATCGGCAATGAAAACAAGGGAATGGGACGACTCATTCGTGAGAAATGCGATGTACTGATCAAATTACCGATGCAAGGTCAGATTAATTCCCTGAATGCTTCCGTGGCAGCGGGTGTTGTCATGTATGAAGTGCTCCGCTCGCGTCAAGCGCAGGAATAGAAGGTATGGCTGATTCCCGTGATGTGCTTCTTGTAGACGGGTACAACATGATTGGTGACTGGCCGGAGTTAACCAGACTGGCTGAAAGTGGGCTCGAAGAGGCGCGTAACAGGCTTCTCTTTCGGCTCGCTGACTATCAGGCGTTCTCCGGCCGGCGGGTCATTGTTGTGTTTGACGCCTACCTCGTGCCTGGACTCGGTAAATCCTTTACACAGAGCAAAGTACAGATCTATTTTACAAAGGAAAAAGAGACGGCAGACGAATGCATTGAGAGACTCGTTCGGGAACTAAGCATGCGAAGACGCCAAATCTATGTGGCTACGAGCGACATGGTAGAGCAACATGTCATATTTGGGCAGGGAGCGCTACGCGTATCTGCAAGGGAATTGCTGATTGAAGTCGAGCAGAACGAAAAAGAATTAAAGAAACGACTGGAAGAAGATCAGGCGAAGACGACACGGAATACACTCGGGGGCAAGTTAAGTCCCGATGTATTGAAAGAGTTTGAGCGATGGCGGCGGGAATAACAGCACGCTTTTTACAATATTTAGAATATTGAAAGTCTTGACATTTATGTTATTGATGTTCTTTTTTAGGCAGAGCGTGGTTGACGGTGTGAGGTGCCATCATATATACTGATCGTATATTTCATAGAGTAGAGTAACGGGGTACCTTGCGTTGCAGCCGGAGGGATTGTCTGTGAGTGTCGACCTCAAAGATATCATGTTATCCAAGTATGATTACCAAAGTGACGAAGACATTGTCGAAGCTTTCCGTGAAGGCGAAAGCGAAGCGTTAGAGTTTTTGATTAACAAATATCGTAACTTTGTACGCGCCAAGGCAAGATCTTATTTTCTGATTGGGGCAGACCGGGAAGATATTATTCAAGAAGGAATGATTGGACTCTACAAATCCATTCGAGATTTCAAAGGGGACAAGCTGGCTTCGTTCAAGGCTTTTGCCGAACTGTGTATTACAAGACAGATCATCACGGCGATTAAGACAGCAACACGTCAGAAGCATATTCCACTTAATTCTTATGTATCTCTGGACAAGCCAATTTATGACGAAGAGTCTGATCGTACGTTACTCGATGTGATTTGTGGAACCCAGGTCAGTGATCCGGAAGAGCTTATCATCAATCAGGAAGAGTTTGTGGGCCTGGAAGATAAAATGTCCGAGATTCTGAGTGATCTGGAACGTAAAGTATTGATGTTGTATCTGGACGGGAGATCTTATCAAGAGATTGCAGTAGATTTGGACAGACATGTGAAGTCCATTGATAATGCACTACAGCGCGTGAAGCGCAAGCTTGAAAAGTACCTGGAAGTTCGAGATAATTAAACACATGTTGTCGTTGACGGAAAAGGCTCGGTGTTTGAGTCTTTTTTTAGTGTCTCAAGTTTATAAAATCAAAGAATGTTTATACTAGTAATCGCTCGGTCCATGCAGGAGAAGAGAAAAACAGAGATGTGAAACGAGAGTACGTTGTACGGAAGTAATACCCAGTGAATGAAAGGCTATTCTTTCATTGACATGGTTATACCCTTGTGATAAAGTGTTTTAGGTAGGCCTAAATTTATGGCTTTTTTTCAGGATCAATTTAGAGACTCTGCTTGAATGTGGAAGTCTTCGGGAGGTGTACATCATGCGGGTAATTATTACTTTGGCTTGTACTAACTGCAAACAAAGAAATTACACTACGACAAAAAACAAGCGTAATCACCCCGACCGCATGGAGATGAAGAAATTTTGCAAGTTTTGTAACGAGCAGACTTCTCATCGCGAAACCAGATAGTTTTTGGAGGTGTCGGCGTGAAACGAAGTTTCAAATCTCTGATTTCCTTTTTCTCAGAAAGCTGGGCTGAACTTAAAAAAGTTCGCTGGCCTAATCGTAAAGAGCTGACCAACTACACATTGATCGTACTTGGTACTGTTGTGGTTATGACGCTGTTTTTTTGGGTCATTGACATTGGCATCTCCTTTGTGATCGAAGCGATTATTTAAGAAGGGTTCCGGTGGCTTGATATGGAAAAAAGATGGTACGTCGTTCATACCTATTCAGGGTATGAGAACAAGGTCAAAGCCAATTTGGAAAAACGCGTAGAGTCTATGGGCATGGAAGACAAGATATTCCGCGTTCTTGTTCCTATGGAAGAAGAAGTGGTAAACAAGGACGGTAAGAAAAAAACCGTTATGCGTAAAGTTTACCCTGGTTATGTCTTGGTGGAAATGGTACAGACGGATGATTCTTGGTATGTTGTTCGCAACACACCAGGTGTTACAGGATTTGTCGGTTCGACAGGTTCTGGGTCCAAACCAACTGCTTTGTTGCCTGAAGAAGTGGAACAAATTCTGAAGCACATGGGTATGGTTGAACCTAAGCCGAAAATTGAGTTCGATATTAAGGAATCCGTACGTATTAAAGTCGGTCCTTTTGCGAATTTCGTAGGCTCCGTGGAAGAAATTTTGGTAGACAAAAGCAAGTTGAAAGTGCACGTGAACATGTTTGGACGGGAAACACCGCTTGAGTTGGAATACACGCAAGTGGAGAAGATATAGTCTCTTCAAGTTTCTTGTGGGAGGGTTGAAAAACCCGTTAACCACTATTTTGCAAGGAGGTGTCAATCATGGCGAAAAAAGTTATTAAAATGGTAAAACTGCAGATTCCAGCAGGTAAAGCAAACCCAGCACCACCAGTAGGTCCAGCTTTGGGTCAAGCAGGTGTCAACATCATGGCATTCTGTAAAGAATTCAACGCTCGTACAGCTGATCAAGCGGGATTGATTATTCCAGTTGAAATTTCTGTATTCGAGGACCGTTCCTTTACTTTCATCACTAAAACTCCACCAGCAGCAGTTCTGTTGAAAGTGGCAGCTAAAGTTGAAAAAGGATCCGGCGAACCGAACAAGAAAAAAGTTGCTACTGTTAAACGTGATGCGGTACGTCAAATCGCAGAAACAAAAATGCCTGACCTGAATGCAGCAGACGTTGAGTCCGCTATGCGTATGGTCGAAGGTACTGCCCGCAGCATGGGTATCACCATCGAAGACTAATTTTCATAAGAAACATGGCTTCGTAAAACCGGTCGATTCGCGACCGGTTGATGTGGGAGGTATATCCGCTAACACCACAAAGGAGGAATAAAACATGGCTAAACACGGTAAAAAATACCTGGAAGCTGCTAAGCTGATTGACAGCGAAGCAACTTACGAGCCTTCAGAAGCTGTAGAGCTTGTGAAAAAGGCAGCTACTGCAAAATTCGATGAAACAATCGAAGCAGCAGTTCGTTTGGGCGTAGACCCTCGTAAGCAAGACCAGGCTGTACGTGGTGTTGTTGTCTTGCCACACGGCACAGGTAAAACACAACGCGTATTGGTATTTGCAAAAGGTGACAAAGCGAAAGAAGCGGAAGCGGCTGGCGCGGACTATGTTGGTGATGCAGACATGATCAACAAAATCCAACAAGGCTGGTTCGAATTCGACGTCTGCGTAGCGACACCAGATATGATGAGTGAAGTAGGTAAATTGGGCCGACTGCTCGGCGGTAAAGGTCTGATGCCTAACCCTAAAGCCGGAACGGTAACTTTCGATGTAACTAAGGCTGTTCAAGAAATTAAAGCCGGTAAAATCGAATATCGTCTGGATCGTGCAGGTCAAATTCATGCACCGATTGGTAAAGCTTCTTTCTCTTCTGAGCAACTCAATGAGAACTTTAAAGCTCTCATGGAAGCTCTGAATCGTGCTAAACCAGCGGCAGCAAAAGGTGTTTATCTGAAGAATGTTAGTCTTTCTTCCACGATGGGCCCTGGCGCACGCGTGAACGCAGCAGCTTTTAGATAATATCTCTTGACAGGCTTGTCCTGTTTTTGATAAGATATAAAAGTTGTGAGTCCGAGTGACTGACCGTTGACATTTGAATATGCTTGCCGTAGACAGTAGGTGCCATTTGGCTTAATTTCCTGCCGAGGTGTGATTATAGAACTTAGAACGATGCAAATCGATGATGAGTATATATCAAGCCTTCGTGATTCTACGGAGGCTTTTCTTAATGGGATAAATTTGATCAGGAGGTGTACAGATTGGCAAACGCAAAAGTGATTCAAGCAAAACAAGAGTCCGTTGATGCAGTAACAGCAAAATTGCGCGAGAGCGTTACAACTGTTGTTGTTGACTATCGCGGATTGAACGTTGCCCAAGTAACTGAGTTGCGTAAGCAACTTCGTGAAGCAGGGATCGAATTCCAAGTGCTGAAAAACTCGTTGCTTCGCCGTGCAGCTGCAGCAGCAGAACTGACAGAACTCGATAGTGTTCTTACAGGTCCTACTGCAATTGCATTCAGCGTAGATGACGTTGTGGCTCCAGCTAAAATTCTGAACGACTTCGCGAAAAAGAACGATGCACTGGAATTGAAAGGTGCAGTTGTAGAAGGTCGCGTAATCGGAGTACAGGAAGTTAAAGCATTGGCAGAACTGCCATCCCGCGATGGTCTCCTCTCCATGCTCCTCAGCGTGCTTCAAGCGCCAGTGCGCAACTTCGCGCTTGCGGTTAAAGCAGTTGCGGAAAAAGAAGAACAAGGCGCGTAAGCAACTTGATCTGAATGCTGCTTAGGTGGCAATGAATTAAAAAAAAATAATATTATATATGGAGGTTCACTCATGAGTAAAGAGCAAATCTTGGAAGCAATCAAAGGCATGACTGTACTGGAATTGAACGATCTTGTTAAAGCAATCGAAGAAGAATTCGGCGTAACTGCTGCAGCTCCAGTAGCTGCTGCAGGTGCAGTAGCTTCTGCTGAAGCTGAGCAATCCGAGTTCGACGTAATCTTGACTAACGCTGGTGCTTCCAAAATCAACGTTATCAAAGCAGTTCGCGAAATCACAGGTCTTGGCCTGAAAGAAGCAAAAGAACTGGTTGACAACGCTCCAAAAGCATTGAAAGAAAAAGTTGCTAAAGAAGAAGCAGAAGCGGTTAAAGCTAAGCTTGAAGAAGCTGGCGCTACAATCGAAGTTAAATAATTTAGCTTTTATAAGCTAGATGAACAAAACAACAAACCCCTTGACTTATATCAAGGGGTTTGTTGCTGTAATTGTAAATGGAAAGTGAGTGAGGGCATGTCCAATCATTATTATTCGGACAAACCGCAAGTAGCGCATGATCGCAGAGCAACTGAAGCGGTTCTTCGCGGATTCAGTCTGCGATTCGTGACGGACGCCGGTGTGTTTTCCAAAAATGGAATCGATTATGGCAGCAGAGTATTGATTGATGCGATAGAGTTGCCATCAGGGGCTCATGTTCTCGATGTGGGCTGTGGATACGGGCCAATGGGTCTTACAGCAGCCAAACTTGTACCGGATGGGCATGTCACCATGATCGATATCAACGAGAGAGCCGTTGAACTTTCCAGGGAAAATGCAAAAGCGAACGGAATTAGCAATGTCACCGTGTTACAAAGTAATCTACTGGCTGAAGTAAAAAAGCAAGATTTTGACGTTGTACTTACCAATCCGCCTATACGGGCTGGGAAAGAGACGGTTCATACTATTTTCGAACAGGCACATCGCCATCTGAAGGTAGGCGGTTCGTTGTGGATTGTCATTCAGAAGAAACAAGGGGCCCCGTCAGCAAAAGCAAAATTGGAATCTTTGTTTGGAAGAGTGGAAGAAGTGACGAAGGATAAAGGCTATCGGATTTTCAAAGCTGTGAAATTGGATGAGGTATCTACCAAAAGCTGAATCCGAGTTTGTAAAGTAAGCAGGGGAGCATTTTTTTTGCAATAGGACTATTGACTTGAAATTCAGGCCGTGGTATTATTGTAAAATGTCAGTATTAAGATGCCCTACTTGGCTTTAGCTAACTAAAAATGTCAACCTTTTTTTTACGCCGAACGGGCTTATTATGCCTACGTTTGGCGTATAATATGTACATTTTGGGCAAACTGGGGATAAGAATGATTTGGAAAGACATCCGCCGATCAAAGTTGCTCTTTTTTCGAACGACATTTCGAGTAAGGGCTTTTCTTTATTTGTGGATGCATTGCTTTGCTCTGTATGTGTACCATTATAAGGTTACAAACAGAGGTTCGCAACGAAATTTTTAAAGTGAGTAGACATTGAGGGGTGAGTTTAAGTTGGCAGGACATCTTGTTCAATATGGTCGACGCACTCGGCGCAGTTATGCACGAATTAACGAGATACTCGAAGTTCCGAACCTGATTGAAATCCAACAAAAATCCTATGATTGGTTTTTGGAGGAAGGGTTGCGCGAAATGTTCCAAGATATCTCGCCGATCCAGGATTTTACAGGTAACTTGATTTTGGAATTTATCGATTACAGTCTCGGTGAACCGAAGTATACAGTAGACGACGCGAAAGAGCGTGACGTTACGTATGCAGCACCGCTTCGGGTTAAAGTCCGGCTCATTAATAAGGAAACCGGCGAAGTCAAAGAGCAGGAAGTATTCATGGGAGATTTCCCGCTGATGACCAACACGGGCACATTTATTATTAATGGTGCGGAACGGGTTATTGTCAGCCAGTTGGTTCGCTCTCCTAGCGTTTACTTCAGTACCAAAGTAGATAAAAACGCCAAAAAAACGTATACCGCTACAGTTATTCCTAACCGCGGCGCTTGGTTGGAACTGGAGATGGACGCGAAGGATGTTGTTTACGTCCGGATCGACCGTACACGTAAAATACCGGTTACGGTTCTCCTGCGTTCACTTGGTTTTGGCACAGATGCTGAGATTCTGGATCTGCTCGGTAATGACGAATATATCCGCAACACACTGGACAAAGACAACACGGATTCAACGGAGAAAGCACTCATTGAAATCTATGAGCGTCTTCGTCCGGGCGAGCCGCCAACGCTTGATAACGCGAAAAGCTTGCTCGTAGCACGTTTCTTTGATCCAAAACGTTATGACCTGGCTAATGTAGGTCGTTACAAAATGAATAAAAAGCTTCACATCAAAAACCGTTTGTTTAACCAGCGTTTGGCTGAGTCACTTGTTGACGCTGAAACAGGCGAAATTATTGCTGAAGCAGGTCAAATGGTGGATCGTCGCTTGTTGGATGAAATCATGCCGTATCTTGAGAAGAGCGTTGGTTTCCGCACGTATCACGTGGGTAACGGCGTTCTGGATGCTAATGAAATCCCTATGCAAACGATTGATGTGTTCTCACCAACTGAAGACGGTAAAGTGGTCAAACTGATTGCCAATGCAAACATTGACAAGTCCGTTAAAAACGTGACTCCGGCGGATATCATTTCCTCCATCAGTTATTTCCTTAACCTTCTGCAGGGAATTGGTAGCACGGATGATATCGATCATCTGGGTAACCGTCGTTTGCGTTCGGTGGGTGAACTCCTGCAGAACCAGTTCCGTATCGGTTTGTCCCGTATGGAGCGTGTGGTTCGTGAGAGAATGTCCATTCAGGATGCTAACGTAATTACACCACAGGCATTGATCAACATACGTCCTGTTATTGCATCGATTAAAGAGTTCTTTGGTAGCTCTCAATTGTCACAGTTTATGGATCAAACGAACCCACTGGGTGAGTTGACACATAAACGTCGTTTGTCCGCACTCGGACCCGGTGGTTTGACGCGTGAGCGCGCAGGTATGGAAGTGCGTGACGTCCATCCATCCCACTATGGCCGGATGTGTCCAATCGAGACTCCAGAGGGACCAAACATCGGTTTGATCAACTCCTTGTCAACATTCGCCCGTGTAAATGAATATGGCTTCATTGAAGCTCCATATCGTTGGGTTGATCCGAAGACAGGTATTGTAACCGAACAAATTGATTACCTGACAGCGGATGAAGAGGACAACTATGTCATCGCACAAGCGAATGCGAAGTTGAACGAAGACGGTACATTTGAAGAAGAAGCGATCATTGTACGTTACAACAAACAGTCGGATAACATCCTTACGATGCCGAGTGAGCGAGTTGACTACATGGACGTATCTCCTAAACAGGTTGTATCCGTCGCTACAGCGCTGATCCCGTTCCTTGAGAACGATGACTCCAACCGTGCACTCATGGGATCAAACATGCAGCGGCAGGCGGTTCCACTCTTGATTCCTAAAGCGCCACTTGTAGGAACAGGTATGGAGCACAAAGCTGCAAAAGATTCTGGTGTATGTATTGTCTCCGATTATGACGGAATTATTGAACGTTCTTCTGCGAACGAGATTTGGCTCCGTCGTGTTGAAGAAGTGGACGGTCAGGAAGTTAAAGGCGATATCGTTAAATATAAATTACACAAATTTATGCGTTCGAACCAAGGAACATGCATTAACCAGCGTCCGATTGTCAAAAGAGGTGCCGCTGTCAAAGCTGGCGATATCCTCGCTGATGGTCCTTCAACGGAAATGGGTGAATTGGCTCTGGGACGTAACGTCGTTGTTGCCTTCATGACTTGGGAAGGTTACAACTACGAGGATGCGATCTTGCTCAGTGAAAAACTCGTTAAGGAAGATGTATACACATCCATCCATATCGAGGAATATGAGTCAGAAGCACGTGATACTAAGCTCGGACCTGAAGAGATCACACGTGATATCCCTAACGTAGGGGAAGAAGCGTTGCGTAACTTGGATGAGCGCGGTATTATCCGCATCGGTGCTGAGATTAGCGCTGGCGACATTCTAGTTGGTAAAGTAACACCTAAAGGTGTGACAGAGCTGACTGCAGAAGAACGTCTCCTGCATGCGATCTTCGGTGAGAAAGCACGTGAAGTACGTGATACTTCCTTGCGTGTACCACATGGTACTGACGGTATCGTAGTAGACGTGAAAGTATTTACCCGTGAAAACGGTGATGAGCTGCCTCCAGGTGTTAACCAACTCGTTCGTGTATATATCGCTCAAAAACGGAAAATTTCCGAGGGTGATAAAATGGCCGGACGTCACGGTAACAAAGGGGTCGTGGCCCGCATCTTGCCGGAAGAAGATATGCCTTTCCTGCCAGACGGTACACCGGTTCAGATCGTTCTTAACCCACTGGGCGTACCTTCCCGGATGAATATCGGTCAAGTACTCGAGGTTCACTTGGGTATGGCGGCGATGCAACTGGGTATTCACGTAGCAACTCCTGTATTCGACGGAGCGAAGGAGTATGACGTCTTCGATACGATGGAAGAAGCAGGAATGCAACGTAATGGTAAAACCGTCCTGTATGATGGTCGTACAGGTGAAGAGTTTGAACGTGAAGTTACCGTAGGTGTCATGCACATGATCAAATTGGCACACATGGTTGATGATAAAATCCATGCCCGTTCCACGGGTCCTTACTCACTTGTTACGCAACAGCCATTGGGTGGTAAAGCCCAATTCGGTGGACAGCGTTTCGGGGAGATGGAAGTATGGGCGCTTGAGGCATACGGTGCTGCTTATACACTGCAAGAGATCTTGACTGTTAAATCCGATGATGTTGTTGGTCGGGTTAAAACGTATGAATCCATCGTCAAAGGCGAGAATGTTCCGGAACCAGGCGTTCCTGAATCATTCAAAGTATTGATCAAAGAGCTGCAAAGCTTGGGTATGGACGTTAAGATTTTGAGTGAAGATGAGCAAGAGATTGAAATGAGAGAAATGGACGATGAAGATGACGCTGCGAGCGATAAGCTCAGCCTCAACCTTGAGGGTACAGAGGTCGGAGCGGAATAAACCGCTTCGAGCGCATGATGACCGGCGTTTTTCATCAGGCTCGCGTCTTGCTCCGGCTTCGGCCGGAGAGGGCGTAACCTAGAATACAGGAATTGGTTAAGGAGGGTTGCTCCTTGTTGGACGTCAACAATTTCGAATACATGAAGATCGGGCTTGCTTCCCCAGAGAAAATTCGTTCTTGGTCCCGCGGAGAAGTGAAAAAACCGGAAACGATCAACTATCGTACGTTGAAACCGGAAAAGGAAGGGCTGTTCTGCGAAAAGATTTTTGGCCCTACAAAAGACTGGGAATGTCATTGCGGTAAATACAAACGCGTCCGTTATAAAGGCGTTGTCTGTGATCGTTGTGGCGTTGAAGTAACACGTGCGAAAGTACGCCGCGAACGGATGGGCCATATTGAGCTCGCTGCTCCGGTATCGCATATCTGGTACTTCAAAGGTATTCCGAGCCGTATGGGTCTTGCGCTGGATATGTCTCCAAGATCACTCGAAGAGATTATTTATTTTGCATCATATGTTGTAACTGATCCAGGAGAAACTCCACTGGAGAAAAAACAGCTGTTGTCCGAGAAAGAATATCGCAGCTACCGTGAAAAATACGGATATGGTTTCCAGGCTGGCATGGGCGCAGAAGCGGTTAAAAAACTGCTCCAAGACCTTGATGTGGATAAAGAGCTTGAATTCCTGAAGGAAGAGCTCCGCACTGCACAAGGACAACGTCGTAATCGTGCAATCAAACGTCTGGAAGTTATCGAAGCATTCCGCAACTCCGGCAACAAGCCTGAGTGGATGATCATGGATGTACTTCCTGTTATCCCGCCGGAACTTCGTCCGATGGTACAGTTGGATGGTGGACGTTTTGCAACGTCTGACCTGAATGACCTGTACCGCCGTGTAATTAACCGGAATAATCGTCTGAAACGTCTGCTTGATCTTGGCGCGCCAGATATTATCGTGCAAAATGAAAAACGGATGTTGCAGGAAGCTGTTGACGCATTGATTGATAATGGTCGTCGCGGACGCCCGGTAACGGGTCCTGGTAACCGTCCTTTGAAATCCCTCAGCCACATGCTGAAAGGTAAACAAGGACGTTTCCGTCAGAACTTGCTCGGTAAACGGGTTGACTATTCTGGTCGTTCCGTTATCGTTGTCGGACCTTACCTGAAAATGTATCAGTGTGGTCTGCCAAAAGATATGGCACTTGAATTGTTCAAGCCTTTCGTTATGAAAGAGCTTGTAAATAAAGGGCTTGCCCACAACATCAAGAGCGCGAAACGTAAAGTTGAGCGTGTAAGTCCTGAAGTATGGGATGTTCTTGAAGAAGTAATTAAGGAGCATCCGGTTCTGTTGAACCGTGCCCCTACGCTTCACAGACTCGGTATTCAAGCATTTGAACCGATTCTCGTTGAAGGTAAAGCAATTCGTCTTCACCCGCTCGTATGTACGGCATACAATGCCGACTTTGACGGTGACCAAATGGCCGTGCACGTTCCGTTGTCCGCTGAAGCCCAAGCGGAAGCACGTATCCTGATGCTTGCATCGGGTAACATTTTGAACCCGAAAGACGGTAAACCGGTTGTTACTCCTTCCCAGGATATGGTGCTTGGTTCTTACTACCTCACTATGGACAACAAGGAAGAAAAGGGCACAGGTATGATCCTGCGTACAGTTAACGAAGCTGTATCGGCATACCAACGCGGCACTGCTGGTCTGCATGCGCGTGTGGCTATTCCGGTTAAGGCGCTTGGTAAAACAAGCTTCACGGAAGAACAGCAAGAAGGAATGTTGCTGACAACCATCGGTAAAATTATCTTTAATGAAATTTTCCCGGCAAGCTTCCCGTATATCAATGACGCGACTCGTGCGAACCTGTACCAAGGTACTGCAGATCACTCATTTGTATATGAAAAAGGAGCTGATCTCAGAGAAGCTATTATGAATGCTCCTCTGGCTGGCGGTGTCGGCAAAGAATATCTCGGTTCCATCATTGCACGTTGTTTTGAAATTTATCATACAACGGAAACAGCCGTTATTCTGGATAAAATCAAACAACTTGGATTCACGTACTCTACTCGTGCCGGTATTACGGTTGCGGTATCTGATGTTATCGTTCCGCCTGAGAAGTTTGAAATTCTTAGACAGTCTGAGGAAAAAGCACAAATCGTTACGAATCAGTACCGTCGTGGTCTGATTACGAATGAAGAGCGCTATGACCGTATCATTGATATCTGGTCAAAATCCAAAGATGACATCACTGAGATCCTGATGAAGTCCATGGATCGATACAACTCGATCATGATGATGGTAGACTCCAAAGCACGGGGTAACAAATCGCAAATCACCCAATTGGGCGGTATGCGTGGTCTGATGGCCAACCCATCCGGTCGAATTATCGAACTCCCAATCAAATCGAACTTCCGTGAAGGTCTGACAGTACTCGAGTACTTTATCTCCACTCACGGAGCGCGTAAAGGTTTGGCGGATACAGCCCTGCGTACAGCGGATTCAGGTTACCTGACTCGTCGTCTCGTAGACGTAGCCCAAGACGTAATCGTGCGTGATGACGATTGTGGTACAGATAAAGGCTTTACGGTAAGTCGTATCCAGGATGGTAAAGAGGTTATCGAAGATCTCTACGACCGTATTGAAGGCAGATACTGCTTCGAGACAGTTCGTCATCCGGAAACGAAAGAAATCATTGCAGGTCGCAATGAATTGATTGACTCCGATAAAGCAGAAGCGATCATCAAAGCGGGAATCACCAAATTGCAAATCCGCTCCGTACTCAGCTGCCGTGCAAGTCATGGTGTCTGCAAGAAGTGTTACGGTCGTAACCTTGCGACAGGTAAACACGTGGAGATTGGTGAAGCGGTTGGTATTATTGCAGCACAATCCATTGGTGAGCCGGGAACACAGCTTACAATGCGTACGTTCCACACCGGCGGTGTAGCCGGAGACGATATTACGCAAGGTTTGCCGCGTATCCAAGAGTTGTTTGAAGCTCGTAATCCTAAGGGTCAAGCAACAATCAGTGAGATTGATGGTGTAGTTAAAGAGATTCGCGAAGCGAAAGATCGTCGTGAAATTGAAATTCAAGGTGAAGCTGAATCCAAAGTATACTCCGTTACCTACGGTTCCCGTGTGCGCGTAAGCGAAGGCATGGAAATTGAAGCTGGTGACGAGTTGACAGATGGTTCCATCGATCCGAAAGAAATGCTGCGCATCAAAGGCGTACGTGGCGTACAAAACTACATTTTGCAGGAAGTACAGCGCGTATACCGTAACCAAGGCGTAGAAATCAATGACAAGCACGTTGAAGTTATGATCCGTCAAATGCTGCGTAAAATCCGCATCGTAGATGCAGGGGATACAACGCTGTTGCCAGGATCGTTCGTAGATACGCATGAGTACGAAAGAGCTAATAAAATTGCGATTCTTAGTGATAAAGAGCCAGCGGTTGCTAAACCAATCCTGCTCGGTATTACGAAAGCGTCCCTGGAAACAGACTCCTTCCTCTCGGCGGCTTCGTTCCAAGAAACTACACGTGTATTGACAGATGCAGCGATCAAAGGTAAAGTCGATCAGTTGCTCGGTCTGAAGGAAAATGTAATCATCGGTAAATTGATTCCTGCAGGTACTGGTATGCACCGTTACCGCAGCATCAAATTTGCTGAACCAGAAGATGGTCAATCTTCAGTAGAAGAGCTTGAGCCAGTTTCGGTTGATTAAATAGATTTCTTCTCTTTTAGAGGAAAATGAAAGTTTTGTACGTCAGGAGGCGGACGCTTGTATAATACAGGTGGACGATTCCTGATGTGCGTAAACTTTTGAAAAAATGTTTTAGGATTAGCATTGACATTGCTTGCGCTAGATGCTAATATATCAAAGGTGCGTGGGCAGCTGATTGTACATGGTTCTATTCGGAGGAATGCACAATGTCTAATGAAAAAGCCTTGCAAGATGCTCATGTCAAAATTGGTACCAAACAGACCATGCGGATGGTGCAGACAGGTATGGCTTCCGAAGTCTATGTCGCAGAAGATAGTGATCCGCAGCTCACTTCCAAAATCATTGCACTGTGTGAACAGCACAATGTGAAATGCACGAAAGTGGATACAATGAAAAATCTCGGCAAGGCTTGCGGGATTGGAGTGGGAGCAGCTATGGCTGCTGTCGTAAAATGATAGTGTAAGGAACGTTTTTGTCCGAGAACTTTTAAGGATTCTCCAAGGCAAAAACTTTTCATTTGTCTTTTTATGAACCGCCTGGGTCTGTGGACTTAGCGAAAAGAGGTTTATAAAGAAACATGAATATTTGAGGAAGGGGGTGGCAATCACATGCCAACTATTAACCAACTGGTTCGTAAAGGACGTCAAGCAAAAGTTGAGAAGTCAAAATCTCCAGCTTTGCAAAAAGGATTCAACGCTTTGAAACGTGAATCTACTAACATCAGTGCCCCACAAAAACGTGGTGTCTGCACTCGTGTAGGTACAATGACTCCACGTAAACCAAACTCTGCACTTCGTAAATATGCCCGTGTTCGTTTGACGAACCGTCTCGAGGTAACTGCTTATATCCCGGGAATCGGACATAACCTTCAAGAGCACAGTGTGGTATTGATCCGCGGAGGTAAAGTTAAAGACCTTGCAGGGGTTCGTTATCACATCGTTCGTGGAGCTCTCGATACTGCAGGCGTAAACAACCGTATGCAAGCTCGTTCGAAATACGGTGCTAAACGTCCAAAAGCTAAAAAAGCCTAAACTATTATAAGCAGAGAACCTGAGAGCCTTCTGGCTTAGGTCTGGAAGGTACAGGATCTGCTGAACAAGAAAGAAAGGGGGATATCCATGCCACGCAAAGGTCCAGTTACGAAAAGAGACGTGTTGCCAGATCCGGTATACAACAGCAAGTTGGTTACTCGTTTGATCAATCGCATCATGCTCGACGGAAAACGCGGTGTTGCTCAAAGCATTCTGTATAATGCGTTCAAGTTGATTCAAGAACGTACGGGTAATGACCCGATGGAAGTATTTGAAGCAGCAATCAAGAATATCATGCCAGTCCTGGAAGTTAAAGCTCGCCGTGTCGGCGGTGCCAACTACCAAGTACCAATCGAGGTAAAACCAGAGAGACGTACTGCTCTGGGACTACGTTGGCTCGTGAACTACTCCCGCAACCGCGGTGAGAAAACAATGGAAGAGCGTTTGGCGGCTGAGATCATCGACGCTTCCAACAACACAGGCGCTTCCGTTAAAAAACGTGAAGATACGCACAAAATGGCTGAAGCGAACAAAGCGTTTGCTCACTACCGTTGGTAGGATTCAGTTCACAATAAAAAAACTTCAATTTTGAAGGGAGACCCATTTCATGGCTAGAGAGTTCTCCTTGAAAAATACACGTAATATCGGGATCATGGCTCATATTGATGCGGGTAAAACCACGACAACTGAGCGGATCTTGTTCTACACAGGACGTACGCACAAAATCGGTGAAGTACACGAAGGCGCTGCGACAATGGACTGGATGGAACAGGAACAGGAGCGCGGAATTACGATTACTTCCGCTGCAACTACCGCTGCTTGGAAAGGCCACCGCGTTAATATTATTGATACCCCGGGACACGTTGACTTCACTGTTGAAGTTGAACGTTCCCTTCGTGTATTGGACGGAGCAGTTGGTGTATTCAGTGCGAAAGAAGGCGTTGAGCCTCAGTCCGAAACCGTATGGAGACAGGCTGACAAGTACGGCGTACCTCGTATCGCATATGTAAACAAAATGGATATCATCGGTGCTGACTTCCTGAACGTTGTATCTGACATGCGTGATCGCCTTCAAGCGAACGCTGTTGCGATTCAACTTCCAATCGGCGCTGAAAATGATTTCATCGGTATTATCGATATTGTTGAACAAAAGGCTCATATGTACAAAGATGACCTTGGTCAAAATATCGAAGAAACTGAAATTCCTGCGGAATTCAAAGAGCAAGTTGAAGAACTCCGTAACGAATTGATTGAGCGTGTTGCAGAATTGGATGAAGAATTGACAATGAAATACCTGGAAGGCGAAGAGATCACTATTGAAGAGATCAAAGGCGCACTCCGTAAAGGTGTTGTAGATGTTAAGATCTTCCCAGTTATCTGTGGATCCTCATACCGTAACAAAGGTGTTCAACTGATGTTGGATGCTGTTATCGACTACTTGCCAGCTCCAACAGATGTACCATCAATCACTGGTCATCTTGAAGATGGAACTGAAGCAGTTCGTAAGTCCTCTGATGAAGAGCCTTTCTCCGCATTGGCATTCAAAATCATGACTGACCCTTACGTTGGTAAATTGACATTCTTCCGCGTATACTCCGGTGTTCTTCAATCCGGTTCTTATGTATTGAATGCCACTAAAAACAAACGTGAGCGTATCGGTCGTATCCTTCAAATGCACGCGAACAGCCGTCAAGAGATCACTGAAGTTTACTCCGGTGACATTGCAGCTGCCGTAGGTTTGAAAGATACGGGTACAGGTGATACACTATGTGATGAGAAAAATCCGGTTATCCTGGAGTCAATGAACTTCCCTGATCCGGTTATCGAAATCGCCGTTGAACCTAAAACCAAAGCTGACCAAGATAAAATGGGTGTTGCTCTCGGCAAGTTGACTGAAGAGGATCCAACTCTTCGTGCTCATACTGATGAAGAAACAGGTCAAACAATCTTGGCAGGTATGGGTGAGCTTCACCTTGATATCATCATCGACCGTATGCGTCGTGAGTTCAAGGTTGAAACTACTGTGGGTAAACCACAAGTAGCTTACCGTGAAACATTCCGTGCTCCAGCGCGCGTTGAAGGTAAATTCGTACGTCAATCCGGTGGTCGTGGTCAATACGGTCACGTATGGGTTGAATTCGAACCTCTCGAGCCGGGTACAGGCAGCCAGTTCGAAAGTAAGGTTGTCGGTGGTTCCGTTCCAAGAGAATACATTCAACCTGCACTGTCAGGGATTGAAGAGCAAATGAAAAACGGCGTTATTGCAGGCTTCCCGCTTGTAGACGTTAAGGCTACAATTGTAGACGGATCTTACCATGATGTCGATTCCAATGAGATGGCATTTAAAATTGCCGGATCTATGGCGCTTAAAGCGGCTAAAGACAAGTGTAAACCAGTTCTGCTTGAGCCAATCATGAAAGTAGAAGTAACAGTTCCAGAAGAGTACATGGGTGACGTAATGGGTATGTTGAACTCCCGTCGTGGCCGCATCGAAGGTATGGATTCCCGTAGTGGAGCTCAAATCATCCGTGCTAAGGTACCTTTGTCTGAAATGTTTGGTTACTCTACAACTCTTCGTTCCGGTACTCAAGGACGCGGCGTATTCTCCATGGAACTCTCCCACTATGAAGAAGTTCCTAAGAGCATCGCTGAAGAAATCGTTGCTAAAACAAAAGGCACCGAGTAGTTTTCTCACACTGGATGCAAGTGCATAAGAATTTATTTCGGAGCACTTCATTCAGTGAAAACATAAAATTATAATTTTAAGGAGGCCACGTTCAAATGGCAAAGGCTAAATACGAACGTAATAAACCCCACGTTAACATCGGTACTATCGGTCACGTCGATCACGGTAAAACAACTCTGACTGCTGCAATCACAACTGTATTGTCTAAAACTTACGGTGGTGCTGCTGTAGCATTCGACCAAATCGACAAAGCTCCAGAAGAGCGCGAGCGCGGTATCACTATCTCCACAGCACACGTTGAGTACGAAACTGACACTCGTCACTACGCTCACGTAGACTGCCCAGGTCACGCCGACTATGTTAAAAACATGATCACTGGCGCGGCACAAATGGACGGAGCTATCTTGGTAGTATCCGCAGCTGACGGCCCAATGCCACAAACTCGTGAGCACATCTTGCTCTCCCGTCAAGTAGGCGTACCTTACATTGTTGTATTCTTGAACAAATGTGACATGGTTGAAGACGAAGAGTTGTTGGAATTGGTTGAGATGGAAGTTCGCGACCTTCTTAACGAATATGAGTTCCCAGGTGACGATACTCCAATCACTCGTGGATCCGCTCGTGAAGCACTGGCAAACCCAGATGGCGAATGGGCTCAAAAAATCGTTGAGATGTTCAAAGAGATCGACACTTATATCCCACTGCCTGAGCGTCAAACTGACAAGCCTTTCTTGATGCCTGTCGAGGACGTATTCTCCATCACTGGTCGTGGTACTGTTGCTACTGGCCGTGTAGAGCGTGGTACTGTTAAAGTCGGCGAAGAGATTGAAATCGTTGGTATCACTGAAGAAACTAAAAAATCTGTTGTAACAGGCGTTGAGATGTTCCGCAAATTGCTGGATTCCGCTCAAGCTGGTGACAACATCGGAGCACTTCTTCGTGGTGTTGACCGTAACAACATCGAGCGTGGCCAAGTTTTGGCTAAACCGGGTTCTGTTAAGCCTCACACAGAATTCACAGCTCAAATCTACGTTCTGACTAAAGAAGAGGGCGGACGTCACAAACCATTCTTCACTGGTTACCGTCCACAGTTCTACTTCCGTACAACTGACGTAACAGGCATCATCAACTTGCCTGAAGGTACTGAAATGGTAATGCCTGGTGATAACATCACTGTTACTGTTTCCCTGATCTCCCCAATCGCGATTGAAGAAGGAACTAAGTTCTCCATTCGTGAAGGCGGACGTACAGTAGGTGCCGGTTCCGTAGCATCTATCCAAAAATAATTCGGCTTAACGCTGAATAAAGCATATGCAACAGTGTACTGGAACGAGTAACATTGTATTGTAACGAAGCTTCGGAAGAGTTCTTTATCCGACATCGGATAAAGAACTCTTTTATTATGTGTAAAGTTTCGGAACCTGCGTCATACGAAATGAACATCATTTACGAGTTTAGAAGGATTGGCAAGGCAGCCTGGATATTGAAGAAAAACACTGCAATAAACGAAGTCATTTCGTCAGAAAAGATAAGTTTAAATGTTTTTCTTAAATATGCTTGCAATACGCCCATCTTTTCTATATAATAATGAATGTTGTTCTGTGACGTTGCGATGATGTGAGAGGTTACTGGCACACCCGGCCCCTTTGCCATGGGACAGTGGCTAGAAAATTTTCACGGAGTATGTCCGATAAAAAATTGGGCGATAGAAGGAGGGACTAAAATGGCAAAGCAAAAAATTCGTATTCGTTTGAAAGCTTACGACCACAGAATTCTTGATCAATCCGCGGAGAAAATTGTTGAAACAGCAAAACGTTCGGGTGCAGGTGTATCCGGTCCGATTCCGCTTCCTACTGAAAAACAAATCATTACTATTCTTCGTGCGGTGCACAAGTACAAGGATTCTCGGGAGCAATTCGAACAACGCACACATAAGCGTTTGATCGACATCGTTAACCCGACTCCACAAACTGTGGATGCCTTGATGCGCTTGGATCTGCCGTCCGGTGTAGATATCGAAATTAAATTGTAATACAAGCTACAACAAAGACCATGTATAAAGGAAAAGAGGTGTCAACATGAAAGCAATCTTAGGAAAAAAACTCGGAATGACTCAAGTATTTACTCCTGAAGGTAACGTAGTTCCAGTAACGGTTATCGAAGCAGGCCCTTGTGTTGTTTTGCAAAAGAAAGACATTGAGAATGATGGCTACGAAGCGATTCAAATCGGTTACTCCGATAAGAAAGAGAAAAATGCTAACAAGCCAGAAGCAGGTCACGCTAAAAAAGCGAACACTGCCCCTAAGCGCTACGTTCGTGAAGTTCGCGGTATCAACATCGCAGAATATGAAGTTGGCCAAGAACTGAAAGCTGACATTTTCGCTGAAGGCGAATTCGTTGACGTAACGGGTATTTCTAAAGGTAAAGGTTTTGCCGGCGTTATCAAACGTTGGGGACAAAGCACTGGACCTATGTCACACGGTTCGCGTTACCACCGTGGCCCTGGTTCAATGGGTTCGATCCAAGCTAACCGCGTTCCTAAAGGCAAACGCCTGCCAGGACACATGGGACATGACACAGTTACAATCCAACGTCTTGAAGTAGTTAAAGTAGACGCTGAGCGTAACGTGTTGCTCGTGAAAGGTTCCATTCCTGGACCGAAAAACAGTCTCATTAAAGTTAAAGAAACGGTGAAAAAATAACCACTGAAGAAAGGAGGAACACAAAATGCCAAAAGTATCAGTTTACAATGTAGATGGTAGCCAAGTAGGCGAAGTTGAATTGAACGATGCGGTTTTCGGAATTGAACCGAACCAACACGTTCTGTACGATGCAGTTCTTATGCAACGCGCTTCCCTTCGTCAAGGTACCCACAAAGTAAAAGGACGTTCTGAAGTACGTGGCGGTGGACGTAAGCCTTGGAAACAAAAAGGTACAGGTCGCGCTCGTCAAGGTTCAATTCGTTCACCACAATGGAAAGGCGGCGGTATCGTATTTGGTCCAACACCACGGAGCTATGCGTATAAACTGCCTAAGAAAGTTCGCCGCTTGGCGATCAAATCAGCCCTTTCATCTAAAGTGCTTGACAATGACATTATCGTTTTGGACGCTCTCACGTTGAGCACGCCTAAAACTAAAGAATTCGCAGCCATCTTGAGTAACCTCAAAGTGGGACGTAAAGCTTTGATCGTAGCTCCTAGCTATGATGATAATGTAGCTCTTTCCGCACGGAATATTCCAGGCGTGAAATTCGTAGCTGCTGACGGCATTAATGTTCTTGACGTGCTTTCGCACGACAAATTGATCATTACGAAAGAAGCAGTTCAGAAGGTAGAGGAGGTGCTCGCGTAATGAAGGATCCTCGTGATATTGTAAAACGTCCGATTATTACGGAACGTACTGCTGACATGATGAACGACTTGAAATATGTATTTGAAGTCGATATCCGTGCAAACAAAACCGAGATCAAAAAGGCAGTAGAAGCTATTTTCAACGTAAAAGTGAAAAACGTGAACACGCTTCGTGTTCCAGCTAAGCCAAAACGGTACGGACGTTATTCCGGATATACTAGCGAATGGAAAAAAGCGTTTGTAACGCTGACAAAAGACAGCAAAACGCTTGAGTTCTTTGAAACTGTATAATTGAATTTTTGAAGTAAGGAGGGAAACCCAGTGCCAATCAAAAAGTATAAACCAACATCCCCGGCAAGACGGAACATGTCCGTTTCTACATTTGAGGAAATCACCACAAATCAGCCGGAGAAATCGTTGTTGGCCCCGTTGAGCAAACAAGCAGGCCGCAACAACCAAGGTAAAATTACAGTTCGTCACCATGGTGGTGGACACAAACGTAAATACCGTATCATCGACTTCAAACGTACTAAAGATGGAATACCGGGCCGCGTTGCTACGATTGAGTATGACCCGAACCGTACATCTAACATCGCTCTGATTCACTACGCTGATGGTGAGAAACGTTATATCATCGCTCCTAAAGGTTTGAAAGTTGGAGATCAAGTATTCTCCGGACCTGAATCAGACATCAAAATCGGTAACGCACTGCCGCTTGAAAACATTCCAGTAGGTACCGTTATCCATAACATCGAGTTGAAACCAGGTAAAGGCGGACAATTGGTTCGTGCTGCTGGTACAGAAGCTCAATTGCTTGGTAAAGAAGAAAAATACGTTTCCGTTCGTCTCTCTTCCGGAGAAGTTCGTCGTATTTTGAAAGTTTGCCGCGCGACAATCGGATCTGTTGGTAACCAAGACCACGAGCTCATCAAAATCGGTAAAGCCGGTCGTAGCCGTTGGTTGGGTAAACGTCCTGAGGTTCGTGGTGTAGTAATGAACCCTAACGATCACCCACACGGTGGTGGTGAAGGTCGTGCTCCAATCGGACGTAAATCGCCAATGTCACCATGGGGTAAACCTACTCTTGGTTACAAAACGCGTAAGAAAAATAAAGCTTCTGATAAATACATCATTCGCCGCCGCACGAAGTAATACACACTGTGCATAACTTCGTGAGGCATCTGCGGATGCATAATAGCTACGTTTGAAGGGAGGATCTCCACATGGGTCGCAGTTTGAAAAAAGGGCCATTCATTGATGGCTACATGCTCAAAAAGGTAGAAGAGATGGAAGCTTCAGGTAAGAAGAACGTAATCAAAACCTGGTCCCGTCGTTCTACAATTTTCCCACAATTCATCGGACACACATTTGGCGTTTACGATGGTCGTAAACACGTGCCAGTGTATGTAACTGAGGACATGGTTGGACACAAACTGGGTGAGTTCGCTCCAACCCGTACGTACAAAGGCCATACTGATGATGATAAGAAAACAAGAAGATAAATGAACATCTTTAATGTTTGAGAGGAGGTTACACAATGGAAGCAAAAGCACATGCTAAGTTTATCCGGATTGCTCCTCGTAAAGTTCAACTCGTTGTTGACTTGATTCGCGGCAAGCAAGTAGGTGAGGCGGTTGCCATTCTCCGTCACACTCCGAAATCCGCTTCTCCTATCGTTGAGAAGTTGCTTAACTCCGCTATTGCGAATGCGGAACATAACTATTCTTTAGATGTTAATAACTTGGTTATCTCGCAAGCTTACGTGAACCAAGGACCGACAATGAAACGTTTCCGCCCTCGTGCAATGGGACGTGCAAGTCGTATTAACAAACGTACTAGCCACATCACTTTGGTGGTATCTGAGAAGTAGAAGGAGGGGAAATGTGTGGGCCAAAAGGTAAATCCAGTCGGACTCCGTGTCGGAATTATCCGTGACTGGGAATCTAAGTGGTATGCAGGCAAAGACTTCGGTGATCTTTTGATGGAAGACGTGAAAATTCGTGAATTCCTGAAAAATAAATTGAAAGACTCCGCTTTATCTCGTGTAGAAATTGAGAGAGCGGCTAACCGCGTAAACGTAACGATTCACACTGCTAAACCAGGTATGGTTATTGGTAAGGGTGGTTCGGAAGTTGAAAATCTTCGTAACCAAATTACGAAAATTGCTGGCGGTAAAAAAGTACACATCAACATTTCTGAAATTAAGAACCAAGACCTGGACGCTGTTCTTGTAGCTGAAAGCATTGCACAACAATTGGAACGTCGCGTTTCTTTCCGTCGTGCTCTGAAACAAGCAATTCAAAGAACTATGCGCTCTGGTGCTAAAGGTATCAAAACTCAAGTAGGCGGACGTCTTGGCGGTGCTGAGATCGCACGTTCTGAAGGCTACAGCGAAGGAACTGTTCCACTGCACACACTGCGTGCTGACATTGACTATGGTACAGCAGAGGCTCATACTACTTACGGACGTATCGGCGTAAAAGTATGGATCTATCGTGGAGAGGTTCTTCCTACGGCTAAGAAACAAGCTGCTAAGGAAGGAGGCAACTAATCATGTTGGTACCAAAACGTGTAAAACACCGTAAGCAACAACGTGGACATATGAAGGGCCAAGCTAAAGGCGGAACGACTCTGAACTTTGGCGAATACGGTCTGCAAGCTACGGAACCGGCTTGGATTACGAACCGTCAGATCGAAGCGGCTCGTATTGCGATGACTCGTTACATCAAACGTGGTGGTAAAGTTTGGATCAAAATTTTCCCAGACAAACCAATCACTCAAAAGCCTCTCGAGGTTCGGATGGGTAGCGGTAAAGGTAACGTAGAAAAATGGGTTGCAGTAGTGAAACCAGGTAAGATCATGTTTGAACTTGCTGGTGTACCGGAGGAAATTGCACGCGAAGCAATGCGTCTTGCCGCTCACAAACTGCCAATCAAAACGAAGTTCGTGAAACGTGAAGAATTGGGTGGTGAAGCAAATGAAAGCTAGTGAATTTCGCAACCTAACCTCTGCTGAAATCGAGCAAAAGATTGCCGGATTTAAAGAAGAACTCTTTAACCTCCGCTTTCAATTAGCTACCGGTCAGCTGGATAACCCGACTCGCATCCGTGATGTGCGGAAAGAAATAGCTCGTGCTAAAACCATTATCCGTGAGAGAGAATTGGGAATCGGTTAATTAGGGATAGGATGTACAATCCGTCCGTAATCAGGAAGGAGGCCAACAATGAGCGAAGAACGTAACGCACGTAAAGTGCAAACTGGTAAAGTGGTCAGCGATAAAATGGACAAAACAATTGTTGTTGCTGTAGAAACTTACAAAAAACACAACTTGTACCATAAGCGCATTAAGGTTACTAAAAAATTCAAAGCACATGACGAAGAAAACACTGCGAAAATCGGTGACACGGTGAAAATCATGGAGACTCGTCCGCTTTCGAAAGATAAACGCTGGAGACTTACTGAAATCGTAGAAAAAGCGGTTATCATCTAATGCTCAGCAGCACTGCTGAAAGGAGGAATACTAAATGATTCAACCATTTACACGTTTGACTGTGGCTGACAACTCCGGTGCGAAGGAACTGATGTGTATCCGCGTACTCGGCGGTACGGGACGTCGTACAGCTCAAATCGGTGATCTGATCGTTTGTTCTGTAAAACAAGCAACACCAGGCGGCGTTGTCAAAAAAGGTGATGTAGTTAGAGCGGTTGTCGTTCGTACGAAACGTTCTGTACGTCGTAAAGACGGTTCCTACATCGGTTTTGATGAAAATGCAGCGGTAGTTGTAAAAGACGACAGAAGCCCACGTGGAACACGTATTTTCGGACCAGTTGCTCGCGAACTTCGCGATAAAGACTTCATGAAAATCGTTTCCTTGGCTCCAGAAGTTATCTAAAGCTTAATCTCGTGATGTTAGAAACAGGAGGTGTACGAAATGCCAAGAGTGAAAAAAGTTCTGGAATCCCATAACAACAAACTTCACGTTAAAAAGGAAGATACGGTTATGGTGATCAGCGGTAAAGACAAAGGTAAAAAAGGCCGTGTCATCGCTGCTTATCCTCGTGAGAACCGCGTCCTTGTGGAAGGTGTTAACATGGTGAAAAAACACCAGAAGCCTAACCAGCAAAATCCGCAAGGCGGCATTATCGAGAAGGAAGCTCCGATTCACGTTTCCAACGTAATGCACATCGATCCGAAGAGCGGAAAAGTAACCCGTGTAGGTTACAAAGTTTTGGATAACGGAAAGAAAGTGCGCGTTGCTAAACGTTCCGGAGAAATTATCGACTAATTGAACCGAATGAGAAAGGAGGGCTATGATTCATGGCATCAAGAATGAAAGAACGTTACCTGCAAGAAATCGCTCCTGCTTTGATGCAGAAGTTTAACTATACAACGGTAATGCAAGTGCCGAAAATCGAGAAAATCGTTATCAACATGGGTGTGGGCGACGCTGTCCAAAACTCCAAAGTGTTGGATTCCGCAGTAAGCGATTTGCAACTGATCGCAGGTCAAAAACCTGTAATCACTCGTGCTAAAAAATCTATCGCAGGATTCAAACTGCGTGAGAATATGCCTATCGGTGTTAAAGTAACATTGCGCGGCGAGCGTATGTACTTCTTCCTCGATAAACTGTTCAACGTAACGCTTCCTCGTGTCCGCGACTTCCGCGGTGTATCGAGCAAAGCTTTCGACGGACGTGGTAACTACACACTGGGTCTGAAAGAGCAATTGATCTTCCCAGAGATCGAGTATGATAAAGTTGATAAAGTCCGCGGTATGGATATTGTCATCGTAACAACGGCGAAAACAGACGAAGAGTCCCGCGAATTGCTCACGCAAATGGGAATGCCTTTCGTTAAGTAATGTTGGCATAACGTTTCCGGGTGTCTGGAAAGACTCCCTTTTCTCCGAAATTATTTAGGAGGTGTCAGGCTAAGTGGCAAAAACTTCGATGAAAGTTAAACAACAACGTACACCAAAGTTCAAAGTACGTGCATATACACGCTGTGAGCGTTGCGGACGTCCACATTCGGTCCTGCAAAAGTTCAAAATTTGCAGAATTTGCTTCCGTGAATTAGCTTATAAAGGCCAGATCCCTGGCGTGAAAAAAGCAAGCTGGTAAAAAGTCCTGAACGGGAAGGAGGTTAACTCACAATGACTATGTCTGATCCAATTGCAGATATGCTTACTCGTATTCGTAACGCGAACACTGTTCGTCACGAAACGGTAGAAATGCCTGCTTCGACAATGAAAAAACAAATCGCCGATATCCTGAAGCGTGAAGGTTTCATCCGTGACGCTGAAGTTATCGATGATAACAAACAAGGGATTATCCGTGTTTTCCTGAAATACGGTCAAAATAACGAGCGCGTTATCACTGGTCTGAAAAGAATCAGTAAACCTGGTCTTCGTGTTTACACGAAAAGCAACGAAGTACCTCGTGTACTTGGTGGCCTGGGAATCGCGATCATCTCGACATCTAAAGGTATCATGACGGACAAAGAAGCTCGTCAATCGAAATCCGGCGGAGAAGTCGTTTGCTACGTTTGGTAATATAACGTCACAAGATAGGAGGTGCAACATATGTCTCGTATTGGTCGCAAACCAATCACAGTACCAAGTGGTGTAGACATCACCCTGGACAACACCGTTATTACGGTAAAAGGACCAAAAGGAACTTTGACTCGTGAGCTTCATAAAGACATGAAGGTTACAGTTGAAAATAACGAAATCACAGTTGTGCGTCCTTCCGATAACAAAACTCACCGTTCTTTGCACGGCACAACGCGTAGCGTTGTAAACAATATGGTGAGCGGCGTTACTGAAGGATTCGCAAAATCTCTGGAATTGGTTGGGGTCGGATATCGTGCAAGCAAATCCGGAGATAAAATCGTTCTGAACGTTGGCTACTCTCACCCGGTTGAAATTACACCGGAAGCGGGAATCGAATTCGAAGTACCTTCGAATACGAAAATCATCGTTCGCGGAATCGATAAAGAGCGTGTAGGTGCTTACGCTGCTAAAATCCGTTCCGTTCGTGAACCTGAGCCGTACAAAGGTAAAGGTATCAAATATGAAGGCGAGCGTATCATCCGTAAGGAAGGTAAAGCCGGTAAGAAGAAATAAGATTTCTCTTACCGCCTTTGCGCGGCTTTCGGCTTGCTTGCTTCGTGTGTTTCTAATATACCCCGTGGCTTCTGCTTTGAAGCCAGCGAGGTAACCTGAAAGGAGTGAATCTTTGAGATGATTACGAAACCAGATAAAAATAAGGCTCGTCTGAAAAGACACCTTCGTGTTCGTAAGAAAATCCAAGGAACGGCAGCACGTCCTCGTTTGAACGTATTCCGTTCTGGTAAACATATGTATGCTCAAATCATCGATGATGTTGCTGGTGTAACAATCGCTTCCGCGTCTACCGTAGACAAAGAATTGAGCACTGACATCAAAAATGGTGCATCTGTTGAATCAGCTCGTAAAGTTGGCGAACTCGTTGCTAAACGTGCGAAAGACAAAGGTGTTTCCAACATCGTATTTGACCGTAGCGGTTATCTGTACCATGGTCGTATCGCAGCTTTGGCTGAAGCGGCTCGTGAAGCAGGACTTGAGTTTTAAGATATTTTTCAAAAGGAGGTTAACGACTTGCGTGTAGATCCGAATACTTTGGAACTGACTGAAAGAGTTGTAAATATTAATCGCGTAGCTAAAGTAGTAAAAGGCGGACGCCGTTTCAGCTTTAGCGCACTGGTTGTAGTCGGCGACGGCAACGGCTGGGTTGGAGCTGGTATCGGTAAAGCGGGCGAAGTACCTGATGCAATTCGCAAAGGTATTGAAGACGCTAAGAAAAACCTTGTACACGTTCCACTCGTAGGAACATCGATTCCTCACTTGGTAACAGGTAAGTTCGGCGCAGGACGCGTGCTGTTGAAACCAGCATCTGAAGGTACTGGTGTTATCGCTGGTGGTCCTGTACGTGCGGTTCTCGAACTTGCTGGTGTAGGTGACATTTTGACAAAATCTCTGGGTTCTTCGAATTCCATGAACATGGTCAATGCGACTTTGGAAGGTTTGTCCCGTTTGAAGCGTGCTGAAGACGTGGCTAAACTGCGCGGAAAATCCGTCGAAGAGCTTCTGGGTTAAGGAGGGAATTCTCATGGCTAAATTAGAAATTACCCTCGTCCGCAGCTTGATCGGACGTCCGGAGACGCAAAGAACAACTGTGAAAACATTGGGTTTGCGCAAAATCAATAGCAAAGTGGTACAAAACGATAATCCTGCCATCCGTGGTATGATTAACAAAGTAAGCCACTTGGTTGCTGTTAAAGAAGTAGAAGCTTAAAAACGGGTTAATCCCACAAATCTTTAAGGAGGTGCAACGAACGATGAAGTTACATGAGCTTTCACCATCTCCTGGATCCCGCAAAGAACGTAAACGTCTTGGTCGCGGTCCAAGTAGTGGTACAGGTAAAACATCAGGTCGCGGTCACAAAGGACAAAATTCCCGTTCTGGCGGTGGAGTTCGTCCAGGCTTCGAAGGTGGACAAAATCCATTGTATCGTCGCTTGCCAAAACGTGGTTTTGTAAACCCAACTCGCAAAGAATATGCAGTTGTGAATACTGAAGACCTGAACAGTTTTGCTGCGGGTACTGAAGTAACTCCAGAATTCTTGATGACGAATGGCGTAGTTAAAAACGCTAAATCCGGAATCAAAATCCTGGGTAACGGTGATGTCACTGTGAAGCTGACTGTTAAAGCTAACAAGTTTTCTCAATCTGCTATTGAGAAAATTGAAGCTGCCGGCGGTACAACTGAGGTGATTTAATGTTCAAGACCCTAAAGAATATCTGGCGGGTTGAAGATCTGCGCAAAAGGGTATTATTTACCCTTTTTGTACTGATCATTTACCGCATCGGCTCCTTTGTTCCCGTACCGGGAGTTAACAAAGATGTGTTCGAAGCGACAAATTCTGCGGGTAAAGAAGTTTTTGGACTTCTAAATACGTTCTCGGGTGGAGCGCTCTTCCAGTTCTCGATATTTGCGCTCGGGATCGTGCCTTACATCACTGCGTCTATCATAGTACAGTTGCTTTCCATGGACGTTATTCCTAAATTAGCGGAGTGGGCAAAGCAAGGTGAACAAGGTAAGAAGAAATCTGCACAGTTGACCCGTTACTTAACCATCGGGCTGGCATTGATTCAAGCGTTTGGTACGTCGATCGGATTCAACCGCTTGTACAATACAGAGATGGTGCCTAACGCTACATTTGCAGATTATATCTTGATCGCGATTGTACTTACGGCCGGTACTTCATTCCTGATGTGGCTTGGTGAGCAAATCACCGAGAAGGGCATAGGAAACGGGATTTCGATCTTGATCTTTGCGGGTATCCTATCAACGGTGCCTAATATTATCAAACAAACCATCGAATCCGACTTCATTCAACCTGACCAACTGTTTATGAATATTCTTAAAGGTGTAATCATCGCAATTGTTATTGTGCTGATCATCATAGGGGTCATTTACATTCAGCAGGCGATTCGGAAAATTCCGGTACAGTACGCTAAACGTGTCGTAGGTAACAAAATGTACGGTGGACAGAATACACATATCCCGCTGAAAATTAATGCAGCAGGTGTTATCCCTGTCATCTTCGCATCATCGCTGTTGATGTTCCCAACGATCATCGCCAACTTCTGGGCAGATCGCCTATGGGCACAGTGGATCGGACAGAACTTGACTACACACAAACCTCTCGGTATGTTGCTGTATGTCGTGATGATCTTCGGTTTCACATTCTTCTATACTTTCGTACAGATGAATCCACAGCAGATGGCTGATAATATGAAAAAGAACGGCGGTTACATCCCAGGCATTCGCCCGGGTAAAGCAACCGAGAAATATCTGACCCGTGTCATGACTCGTTTGACAATGGCCGGAGCCATCTTCTTGGCAGTCATTTCCGTTCTGCCTGTATTCTTAGGGGCACTTTCTGGTTTGCCTCAATCTGCGCAAATTGGAGGAACATCCCTCCTGATCGTTATCGGTGTTGCGCTGGATACGATGAAGCAAATCGAAAGCCAATTGATCAAACGCCACTACAAAGGTTTTATCAATAAATAGGCAATAGGTACCGGTCGAGTGAAGATTTACTTGCCGGCACCTATTGTGCTGTTTGTTGATGTAGGGTAGTCTTGGAGGGAGTGACATAACGTGAACATCCTATTCATGGGCCCTCCGGGGGCAGGAAAAGGAACGCAAGCAGACGTCATCGTGAAAGAGTTCGGTATTCCCCATATTTCAACAGGCGATGCATTTCGTCTCGCGATCAAACAGGGAACTCCCATTGGCATGAAAGCCAAGGAATATATGGATCAAGGATTGCTTGTACCAGATGATGTAACCATTGGCATCGTTGAAGAACGTTTGCAGCAGCCTGACTGCAGAAAAGGTTTCCTCTTGGACGGATTTCCAAGAACCCTTTCGCAAGCAGAAGCGCTCGATGGCATTCTGGATCGATTGAACTCAGGTCTCGATCATGTAATCAACCTGAAAGTGGATCGCAACAAATTGCTCGCCCGTTTGACGGGTCGTCGAATTTGTAAGAACTGTGGTTCCACTTATCATGTGGTATTCAATCCGCCTAAGCAGGAAGGTATTTGTGATAAATGCGCCGGTGAGTTGTATCAACGCTCTGATGATAATGAAGAGAGTGTAGGTACCCGACTGGACGAGTATATCAACAAAACAGCACCACTCCTCACGTTCTATGAGACTAAAGGTCTTCTTCGTCAAATGAACGGAGAACAGGATATCGATCAAGTTTCTCAAGAAATCGTGTCCTTACTGAGAGGTTAATTGATGATCATTGGTAAGTCCGAAACGGAACTGGGCTTGATGAGGGAAGCAGGGAGAATTGTTGCGGAAACGCATCGTCTCTTGGCAGAGCATATCGCTCCCGGTATTACGACTGGAGAACTTGACCATATGGCCGATCAATACATCCGCAGTCAAGGAGCTGTGCCGTCTTTCAAAGGTTATAACGGTTTCCCTGCCAGTGTGTGCGCTTCAGTAAATGAAGAGTTGGTACATGGATTTCCCGGCAAACGCAAGTTGAACGAGGGCGATATCGTTACGTTTGACATTGGCGCGCAGTACCAGGGGTATCATGGAGATTCCGCCTGGACTTATCCGGTCGGCCGTATTTCCGAAGAAGCCCGTCGTCTTCTGGACGTTACCGAGGCTTCGTTATACGCAGGTCTGGCGCTGGTAAAACCGGACGTTCGCTTGTTTACAATATCTCATGCGATTCAGAAATATATTGAAGATGAAGGGTTCTCCGTAGTGCGTGAATATGTCGGTCACGGCATAGGCGCGGATCTGCACGAAGAACCACAGATTCCGAACTATGGTCTTCCCGATCGGGGACCACGGCTTAAAGCGGGCATGGTGCTGGCCATAGAGCCGATGGTTAACGTAGGTAGACGGTATGTGAAAACGTTGGAAGATAACTGGACTGTCGTCACAGTTGATGGAACGTTATGTGCCCACTTTGAACACACCGTAGCAGTTACACCAGATGGTATGGAAATTTTCACGAAACTGAATGCGTAGGTGATAAGGCATGAACAATCAGTCTAATCCGCAGCTCGGTCAACTTGTGAAGATCCGTAAAGGCCGCAATGCGGACCAAGCCGCAGTAATTGTTGCTATAGCGGACAGTAGGTTCGTATATATTGCGGATGGAGACAAACGTAAGTTTGATCAACCCAAGAAGAAGAATCTTCTTCATCTTGAACTCCAACCCATGATTAGCAGCGAGGTTGTGAACAGTTTAAACGAGTGTGGTCGGGTGACAAATGGAAAGCTCCGCTATGCGGTTCATTCATTTCTGGAATCCACCAACATTCAAGCTGAAGAGAAAGGAGACTGACTAATGGCCAAGGAAGATGTCATTGAAGTGGAAGGTACGGTTCTCGAACCGCTACCGAATGCAACATTCAAGGTTGAGCTTGAGAACGGTCATCAAATTCTCGCTCACGTTTCCGGAAAACTGCGGATGCACTTTATCCGTATCCTGACTGGAGACAAAGTAGTTGTTCAGTTGTCGCCTTATGATTTAACAAAAGGTCGTATAACTTACCGTAAATAGTAGTAGACAGTTGCAATGAACTGTGAAGCTTATGAAGCGGGTTTTGCCCGGCAAAACTTGCGAAAGCTTCGAAGCCGGTTTTACAATAGTAGAACAAGGTCAATGCTTACGAAGAGGGTTTTGCTAAGCAAAACTTTGAGGAGGTAATTCACATGAAGGTAAGACCTTCGGTCAAGCCGATTTGCGAAAAATGCAAAGTCATTCGCCGCAAAGGGAATGTTATGGTTATCTGTGAAAATCCGAAACACAAACAAAAACAAGGTTAAAGAAGGGGGTGTAGCGTAAAATGGCACGTATAGCTGGTGTGGATTTGCCACGTGATAAGCGCGTTGAGATCGCCTTGACTTATATTTTCGGAATCGGTAAAACGACTTCCCAGAAAATTCTGAGCACAACAGGCATCAATCCGGACACTCGTGTTCGTGATTTGACGGAAGATGAAGTCAGCAAATTGCGTGAAAGTATCGATAAAGAGGTCAAAGTAGAAGGTGACCTGCGTCGAGAAATCTCTTTGAATATTAAACGTTTGACGGAGATCGGTTGTTACCGTGGAGTTCGTCATCGTCGTGGTCTGCCTGTTCGTGGACAACGTACGAAAACGAATGCTCGTACTCGTAAAGGTCCTCGTCGTACAGTAGCGAACAAGAAGAAATAATAAGGGGGGATAAGAGAAAATGGCTAAACCGAAAAAAGTCGTACGTACTAAACGTCGTGACCGTAAGAATATTGAATCTGGCGTGGCGCATATCCGTTCCACTTTCAATAACACTATCGTTACTATTACGGATCCTCACGGAAATGCAATTTCGTGGGCAAGCTCAGGCGGCCTCGGATTCAGAGGTTCCCGTAAATCGACTCCGTTTGCTGCACAAATGGCTGCTGAGACTGCTGCCAAAGCTGCAATGGAACATGGGATGAAAGCCGTTGAGGTTATGGTTAAAGGACCAGGCGCAGGCCGTGAAGCAGCGATCCGCTCTTTGCAAGCTGCTGGTCTTGAAGTTAACCTGATCAAAGACGTAACTCCAGTCCCGCATAACGGATGCCGTCCTCCAAAACGTCGTCGTGTCTAATGAGATTTGCCCCTGCGTGTGGTATATTTCCGGCACAATCTGCTAATAATGGTTGTTTAGGCATACTACTACATGTTTTCGCAAGAGAAGGTAAATGTTTCATAGAGGACCGACGTTTTGAAGGAGGGGTATTGCAGTGATTGAAATCGAAAAGCCGAAAATTGAGACGGTAGACGTCAACGATGATGGCACCTATGGGAAATTCGTAGTAGAACCGCTTGAGCGCGGATACGGTACGACGCTTGGAAACTCGCTTCGCCGAATCTTGCTCTCGTCACTGCCGGGTGCGGCAGTGTCTTCGGTTCAAATCGATGGCGTTCTGCATGAATTTGCTACAGTTCCTGGCGTAATGGAAGATGTTACGGAGGTTATTCTTAACCTGAAAGCTTTGTCGCTTAAGATTCATTCGGATGAGGAGAAAGTGCTCGAGATTGATGCTGAAGGCGAAGGAGCAATTACGGCTGGAGATATCCGTGCTGACTCCGATGTGGAAATCCTTAACCCGGATTTGCACATTGCTACGCTCGGACCAGGTTCGAGACTTCACATGCGTATTTTTGCCAATCGCGGTCGCGGCTACGTCCAGGCAGATCGGAATAAACGCGATGACCAGCCGATCGGCGTCATCCCAGTCGATTCCATCTTCACCCCGATCAGTCGCGTTAACTACGCTGTGGAAAATACGCGTGTCGGTCAAGTGACCAACTATGACAAGCTCACGTTGGAAGTTTGGACTGATGGAAGTATTCGTCCTGAAGAGGCTGTAAGCCTTGGCGCTAAAATTTTGACTGAGCATTTGATGCTCTTCGTGGGTCTTACAGACGAAGCGAAAGATGCAGAGATCATGGTCGAAAAAGAAGAAGACAAAAAAGAAAAAGTACTCGAAATGACGATCGAAGAGCTGGATCTCTCTGTTCGTTCCTACAACTGCCTCAAACGTGCCGGTATTAATACTGTGCAAGAGCTGACTACGAAAACGGAAGAAGACATGATGAAAGTCCGTAACCTCGGACGCAAGTCTTTGGAAGAAGTTCAAGAGAAGCTTGAGGAACTTGGTTTGGGACTCCGTACAGAAGAATAGACAGCCGAGTGCTTGAAGTGAAGGAGGGAAAACAATGGCATACCAAAAGTTGGGCCGTAATTCCAGCGCACGTAAAGCTTTGTTCCGTGACCTGGTAACCGACCTGTTCTTATACGAACGCATTCAGACAACTGAAGCGAAAGCAAAAGAGGTTCGCTCTATTGCTGAAAAACTGATCACTAAAGCGAAAAAGGGAGATCTTCATGCCCGTCGCCAAGTGGCAGCTTATGTTCGCCGCGAAACTATCGATGGTGAGCAGGATGCAATCCAAAAACTGTTTAGCGAATTGTCCGGTCGTTACGCTGAGCGTCCAGGTGGATACACTCGTATCCTGAAACTGGGACCTCGTCGTGGTGACGCAGCGCCAATGGTTTACTTGGAACTGGTAGACCGCGCGTAAAACAGATGAGATGAGGAAAGGGGACAGAATCAACGATTCTGGATTAACCCTTTTTTTCTCTTCATTTCGGAATTCGTGCTGTAATAGAAGCTCCGTAAGGGGCTTCTTTTGCTGTTCGGGATAGGGATATGTATAGTATGGAACAAAGGTGTGGTAATAATGCGGAACTTATGTATGACGTTAAGTTATGATGGCACTGCCTACTACGGCTTCCAAGTACAGCCGGGAGGGAATACCATTCAGGACCATCTTGAAGATGCGATTCGTGCTTTGACCGGTGAGACTGTTAAGATTACAGGTTCAGGACGAACAGATGCAGGCGTTCACGCTCGCAGACAGATCTTCAATTTTCCTACGGAGTCCCAGATCCCGATTGAACGTTGGTGTATTGCACTCAACTCCAGACTACCATCCGATATTGTCGTTATTGATGCGATTGAAGTTTCGGCTGATTTTCATTCTCGCTATGCAGCGAAAAAGAAAACGTATCGTTATACAGTCAATGCGAATCAATTTCCGGATGTATTCAACAGAAGATTGCAGTATCATCATCATGCGAAGCTGGACGTTAGGGCAATGCAGGAGGGATTGCGTCATTTCATAGGGACGTATGACTTTACCTCTTTTGCTTCACGCAAGTCCCAGAAAGAGAATCACGTACGTTCGGTATACGAAGCATGGATGGAAGTGGACCGATCAATGTGCAGAGACCATCCGCGCGATCAGGGTGTCATTCACATTTATGTGAGTGGTAACGGCTTTTTGCAGCATATGGTTCGTATCATTGTAGGGACACTGCTGGAGATCGGAGAGGGCAAACGGGAAGCCTCTGATGTACCGAATATGATTGCTGCATGTAATCGATCTGCTGCAGGACCTACTGCAGTTAGCTGCGGTTTAATGCTCTGGGATCTTGAATACAAAAAAGATTAAATTTGGTGAGTGAAAAGCTTAATTAACACTTGCGATTTAATCGCCTATCATGTAATATAAAAGTTGTGTTTTCTTAATGGCTTTCCCACAGCCCCAATTAAGAGGTTCACATCGAATTTACAATCCATCAACACCTAAAGTTATAACTTAACGAACGAAGATAAATGAAAATGATGATTTTGAACATTTTAAGGAGGAACTTTTCATGCGTACTACGTACATGGCTAAGCCTAACGAAGTTGAGCGCCAATGGCACATCATTGATGCTGAAGGCAAAACCCTCGGACGTTTGGCGAGCGAAGCAGCTGCTTTGATTCGCGGCAAACACAAGCCACAATTCACTCCACATGTGGACACTGGCGATTTCGTTGTTATCATCAATGCTGAGAAAATCGTATTGACTGGTAAGAAAATGCAAGGTAAAAAATACTACCGTCACTCAATGCACCCAGGTGGTTTGAAAGTAACTACAGCTGAAGAGATGGTTAAAAACAAACCTGAGCGTATGTTGGAATTGGCTGTTCGCGGTATGCTTCCAAAAACTCGCATGGGCGAGAAAATGAAGTTGAGACTTAAAGCGTACAGAGGCACTGAGCATCCACATGCAGCACAAAAACCAGAAGTTTACGAACTTCGCGGTTAATTAAAAGGAGGACAGTTTCATGGCACAAGTACAATACTATGGGACAGGTCGTCGTAAACATTCGGTAGCACGTGTTCGCCTTGTACCGGGTGAAGGACGCATTGTCATCAATAAACGTGATATTAATGAATACTTCGGTTTGGAAACACTCAAACTGATCGTAAAACAACCACTGAACTTGACAGAAACGCTTAACAACTATGACGTTCTTGTTATTGCTCATGGTGGCGGAATCTCCGGTCAAGCCGGCGCAATCCGTCATGGTATCTCCCGCGCTCTGTTGAAAGCAGATCCGGAATACCGTGCATCTCTGAAAAAAGCAGGATTCCTGACTCGTGACCCACGTATGAAAGAGCGTAAAAAATACGGTCTTAAAGCGGCTCGTCGCGCACCTCAGTTCTCCAAACGTTAATATTAAAAGCCTTTGGCCTCGGTCAAAGGCTTTTTTATATGTTCATGACTACTCACTTATACTGCATCAGTTGGTGTAATATAGCTCTCATATCTCTCCACATGCTTGTACATTGTACCTTCATTGCTGTTGTCGAGTCCTCTTAATGTTCCTCCATACAACCTTTTAGTATGTGCGTTAATACATCTTAAAGAACCTCTCTAAATCCGTTTTACATCATTCGATTTACTCTTATCGATCTTTCACCTCTACTTTCTATAAAAGCTCCCTATATGATCATCTGTGGAGACTCACGCTGAATTCACTGAATGCATTCGGTATGCTGTTTTGAACTTCATTCTCTGATCTAAGGCTCATCAGTATTTCTTATGGAAACGATAAAAGTCCCTTACATATCAATTACTATATGTTGCAATCCTACTCAGCTTCAAACTTGTTCTTTTCTTTCTTCATTCTCAATCAACTGGCGCTTTTAATTCAGTTCATGTAGACATGAACTGTGCAAACCTAACAGCAGCAAAGGTTCCAAGGGTATGTGATCTATTTTGATCTGCCCGGTGACTTGGAGCAATTGGATTGTTTTTATCTGACTAACAGAGAAATGCGTAAACTGTACTAAAATATTGTGTGAAAGAGACGTTTAAGTGAGGGTAAAAACTGATTTATTTTACCATATGGCAGGCATTGACATCCCCAATGAAAGATTTATACTAAACATAATTCATATTAGATTAGTCGGCTTTAGAATGTATTGAAATGCAGAATGGGGGAAATTCACAGATGAACTTGTTGGAGAAAGAAGAATTGGCACGGACTAAGGCAGAGGAACTGGAACATGCGAGTCCAGAGGATATTATTCGGTATGCGATTGAGACATTTCCAAATATCACTTTTGCATGTAGTTTTGGTGCAGAAGATGTCGTACTTGTAGATATGCTGCAAAAGATCAGCCCATCCACAGATATTTTTTATCTGGATACAGATTTTCACTTTAAGGAAACATACGAAACACGTGATAAGATGCAGGAGAATTATAATCTTGATTTTGTACGTGTATCACCTAAGATTACGCCTGAAGAGCAGGCAGCTCAACATGGTGAAGAGATGTGGAAGTCTGACCCCAACGGATGTTGCAATATCCGCAAAGTCGAGCCACTGACACGTATTCTTTCACAGTACGATGCATGGATTACAGGTATCCGTAGAGATCAAGCACCAACCCGTGCAAATTCGAAAAAGATTGAATATGACTCAAAATTCGGCTTGATGAAGTTTAATCCAATTGCGCATTGGACGACGGAAGATGTATGGCAATATATTCGTGACAATAACGTTGTGTATAACCCGCTTCATGATCAGAACTACCCGAGTATTGGTTGTGAGCATTGCACACGTCAAGTTATGCCTGGCGAGGACCCACGTGCTGGACGCTGGTCTGGTAATGATAAAACGGAATGTGGCCTTCATAAATAATAGATAAACAAGGAGCTGCAAGATGACATCGATTCTGCTTCATGGAGGTACGCTGGTGCAGCGTATTCTACAAGGAGAAGAACGGGAGCAGTTGTTGCAAGACCAGTATGAATTTATCCTCTTTGCGTAGTAATACTTGGACGATATCAGATTTGGATCTGATTGGTGTGGATGCGTTCTCGCCACTTCAAGGTTCCATAAATGAGGAAGATTACCTTTCGGTTGTGTCTCGCATGCGTTCGTGTATGGAACCGTCTGGAGTATACCGATTACACTTATTGTTGACGATACACAGGTGGCATCCCTCCAGATTGGTGAACGTGTGAAACTTGTTGCTGATCAAGATGGGGTAACCGATGGTTTGCTCGAAGTCCAAATTATATACCAGGTGGATCAGGGTGAAGAAGCACGGCGTGTATTCAAAACAGATGATCCAGAGCATCCAGGTGTGAAAAAATGGTTGGAGCGTCCTGCAACATACGTAGGAGGTCCAATTCAAATTCTAAACCGTCCGAAATATTGGGCGAATATACGGAACGTATGAAGCACAGGAGATTTATACTAACTTTACGGTTGAGGAACTGGGGAACACTCGGTTGTTCTTCGAGCATAGTTTCTTCTGTACCAACTGTGGAAATATGCCATCCAGCAAAACTTGTTCACAGGATAAGGAACACCATATGACGCTTTCCGGCACCAAAGTGCGCGGATTGCTACGGTGACGGCCAATGCCCTTCGCCTTAATTTACACGTCCTGAGGTAGCTGAGGTGCTGATTGAAGGAATGGCGGAGCAAGTCTGGTCCTAACGGTATATTTGTCCATCTTGTCCCATATAGATGATTAGAGTCATTTATAGGGACGAGGTGGTTTTTTTATGCGTAAAAATATGGGGAAGCACTTTGTAGTCTGGATTAGGTTAAAGACAATCAAAAGGGTCATGTTAAGCCTCGGTTTGCTGGCCATGTTAGTGGCGGTAATGTCCTATGAGCTGCCTTCAGCGAAGACGTCAGGTTACTGGAGTTTGCCGATGGCAGGTAAAGTCATTGCTATTGATGCAGGACACGGAGGTCCAGATGGAGGAGCGGTGAGTAAACAGGGGGTTATTGAAAAGGATATCAACCTGGCTATCGCCTTGTATGTAAGAGATTATTTGCAACAGGCAGGGGCCTTAGTTGTGATGACACGAGAAATAGACACCGATCTGGCGGAATCAGACACCAAGGGGTACTCCAAACGTAAGACGGAAGATCTGAAACAAAGAGTAAGGAGGATAGAGGATAAGCAAGCGGATCTTTTTATCAGCATTCACATGAACAGTGTTCCTTCAAACCGATGGAGTGGAGCGCAGGTTTTCTATACACCTAACCATCCGGATAACGAAGGACTGGCCAATCTGCTTCAACAAGAGATGGTTCGTAATCTCGAGAATACTGATCGAATCGCCAAAACGGTGAATACAGTTTACCTGTTACAGGCTCTGAAAATCCCGTCAGCACTGGTAGAAGTGGGTTTTCTTTCTCATCCAGAAGAGGCACGTATGCTTGCGGACGAAGCTTATCAACGTAAAGTAGCTGCTTCGATCTATAATGGGGTTCTCAGATATTCCTCAGGAGAACGACCTAAAAGTTAGTCATAACAAGAAGGGTAATGATATAATTGGAACAGCATACCTAATTACATGCCAATAGATAAAGCTGAGGTGCTGTCTGATGTTATCAAAAGAACAGATACTTGAACTATTACAGCCATTACAAGAACCGCAGTTGGGAGTAAGTCTGACCGAACTGGAATGGGTTCGTGATATTATGGTGAAAGAAAATCATGTGGCTCTGACCATGGTGACACTGGAGAATCGGCCTGAGGATACAACAGCCTTGAGCGATGCAGCGCGTAATCTGTTGTCCCAGCACGGAATGAAGGATGTACATATTCGCGTGCGTGCAGCTTCTGAGCATGATCGTGAGAGCCTGAATATGGGACAACCTGATGATGAGCCGGATCCGGACGAAGTGCTTGTGAAAGGTCATGCAGCGGGTCTGGATGGACACGAGCTGTTAAGTCCTGAATCGGGTGTTCGTTTTATCGCAGTGGCCAGTGGTAAAGGTGGCGTTGGAAAATCAACGGTGACCGTTAATCTGGCTGCAGCCTTGGCACGACAAGGAAAGAAAGTGGGATTAATTGATGCCGATATCTACGGCTTCAGTGTACCCGACATGATGGGGATTGAGGAATATCCGGTCGTGGAAGATGGCGTTATTCAACCGGTTGAGCGTTTCGGCGTCAAAGTCATGTCGATGGGCTTCTTTATTCGGGAGAACAACCCGGTAATTTGGCGTGGACCCATGCTCGGTCGGATGCTGCGTCAATTCTTTACGGATGTTCAGTGGGGTGAGTTGGATTATATGTTACTCGACTTGCCACCAGGTACGGGAGATGTTGCTCTGGATGTGCATCAGATGTTGCCACAGAGCAAGGAAATCATCGTTACCACGCCGCATGCAACAGCAGCTTTTGTCGCAGCACGTGCAGGTGCGATGGCCATTCAGACCGATCATGAGTTACTTGGTGTGGTTGAGAATATGGCTTACTACGAGTGTGGCAGTTGCGGAGAGAAGGATTATGTCTTTGGTCGTGGAGGTGGGGGAAGGCTTGCGGAGAGTCTGCATACGAGCTTACTTGCCCAAATTCCATTAGGCACTCCGGATAATCATCCTTCCGAGCCAGATTTCTCACCTTCTGTGTATAAAGCAGATTCCCGTATCGGATCCATCTACGATGAAGTTGCCCGATCCATTGAATCGAAATTCTAATGGCATGAGTGTATAAATACAACTAAAGCCTGCGTCCATTTGGATGCAGGCTTTTCAGATGCTATGGTGTATCAACACCTACTGTTTATGAACCTCCGCCTTCACCAGAATCTCCACTGCTTCCACCATCTCCGCCATCGCTACCTCCCTGACCTTCTTGTTGTCCGCCTTGTTCTTTTCCCTCTTCTCCGCCACTTTCTACTTTGGGTTGTAATTCCTCCTGCACAACCTTCTTGAGCAAAGTGAGTACTTCCATGCGGAATAACGGGTTCTGCATCACTTCCTGCATAACAGTCATCGTCTGTTTACGATAATCCGGAGTTTTGGTCATATCCATGAACATCTTGGATACCTCAGGTGACTTCATGATGTCTCCAACAGACTTTTGATATGTGGGATCTTTGATCAACTGCATATGGAGTTGTTTGCTTTGCGCGTTGATCACTTTGGCAAATTCCCCGGCAAACTGTGGATCTGTCATGATCTTCTCGAATTCCTTCTGGTATTCGGGAGCTGTAATGGTATCTTTTACTGCAATACGTATTTGTTCCGAAGATTGCACAGGCATTAACATTTTCATACCAATGGTTCCCGAACCACCACCCGATCCGCCGCCACCTTCTTCTGAACCGCCGCCTTCACCGCTGGATGAGCTTTGACCAGTAAGAGCTTCCTCCACGGCTTTCTTGCCTTCATCACTTTTCAAAATATCGACAACCATCGTTTTCATCTCTTTATAACTGCCCTGAGGAGGCGAAGAACTCTGATCTGAACCGCAGCCGGCAAGCATGACGGATAGCCCCAGTACGACACAGCATAGCTGCCACAAAGGCCGTTTCATGTGTACAATCCCTCCTTGATTAGATACTGGATGTAGTATGTGATGGGAAAGGGGGAAATATGTTGAGCAATGATGGTTTTTTGCTGTGAAGGTTGGTAAAATAAACACTCGGGGGTGGAAAACATTTGAATTTACGTAAATGGTTTTTCCTGTTTTGGACAGCCTTGCTTATTGGGGCCGCGGGAGCACTAGGCACAGGATTGATTATGATGCTGGTGAACGGAGAGAAAACAAATGGATTGAATGATTTTCTTCTGTATCTTCTGATACTCTTTGGATCAGGGGTTATGATCAGCGTGTATTCACAAATGGGTTTCTTTGCATATCTGATATTGAATTATATGGGTAAAGGTGTTTTTTCAAAGCGCGGTTGGCAGATTGTGCAGATTGTACTTACAGTGTTAGCCCTGCTTGACGTGATGTTTTTGCGCCTGTTTGTTGGGGGAGACCGGGAACGCATATCGGATATCGTGCTAGGTATCATTATTTTGGCAGCAGCAATTGTTACCGCTTACGTTAAAGTAAAACTGACTCATATCTCCGCGCTCGTACCTACACTCTTTTTCATGATTGCCGTCACCATAGTGGAGACGATCGGTGTATTACGTATTGATGTGAACGCTGCAACCATATTTATTGTGGTTCCTTTGCTCTTATGTAATGCATACCAAATGCTGATATTGCACAGGCTGGTGGGTGTATCTACGAACCAGAGTGTAAGTGGAAAGGCAGAACACTTGAAAGAAAGCCGCGCATAGAATGCATTTTGCATAAAAAACAGACCAAAAAGAGCTAACCAGGTTAGCTCTTTTCAACGTTTAACCTCGTGTTTAGGCTGTCGCTCCAGAAAGCAACCACTTACTGATTACTAGCTTGGTCTCGAACTTCTTTCCCCTCGACACTGGAATGGTTTAGCAATTCCGAGACGGTAACGAATTCATAGCCCTGATTTTTCAACTTGTCGATAATGACAGGGAGTGCTTCATGCGTTTGTTTGGAGGAATCGCTTGCATGCAGTAACACGATGTCACCCGGATGTGCTTTACTAACCACGCGATCAACAATAGTCTGTACACCAGGGTTTTTCCAATCCAGGGAATCAGTATCCCACTGTACAACCTGATAGTTCAGACTATTGGCTACCTGAAGCACACGCTTGTCAAAGTCCCCGTTGGGCAGACGCAATAATTTCGGTTCTTTTCCCGTTAAATCGGTTAAAATGCTATGAGCTGTCGAAATTTCTTTGCGAATTTCTTCCTCGGTCAGGCTGCTGTAATTCTCATGTCTATGTCCATGGCTACCAATTTCATATCCTGCATCTTTGATTGCTGTAACAATTTCGGGGTGTGTCTTGCTCCAGGGGGAGGAAAGGAAAAAGGTTGCCTTCTGCACTTTATTCTCCTGAAGAACTTTCAAAATCGGCTCTGTCCGTTTATCACCCCAGCTAATGTCAAAGGTTAGTGCAATCACTTTCTTCTCGGTTGGAACGCTGTACACGGCTGATGGTGCTTCCTCCGAGAATACGGAGACATTACCTCTCTCCAGATAGATAATACCGATCGCAAAGACGGCAGCAACCAGGACAATCAGGTAACGTTTAATCTTTTTGCCGCTAAATACATAGAACGAGTTCATTTCAATAAGCGCCCCTCTCCCATAAGAAATGCTTGTTTACTCTCCAATGTATGCTCGTACTGCCCAGTTATTCGTCACTGAACCTTGTTTGTCCATCATTTTAGATTCTACAGGAGGTTATTATGTTAAAATTCAGTACATTTCTTAGAGATCTTGGTTCCATCCGTGGTGCATTGATTTGGTCCGTGGTTTTGTTTGCCGTAGGAATAGGGGCAGGATGGGTGAGTACAGGTCCATTGGAGAAACTGTTGTTAGACCAAATTGGAGGATTACGCGAGGTCAGTGAACGACTGGAGCAGGGAGGCAATGTGCAATGGAACTTCTTCCTGTTTATCTTTTTCAATAATGCCATCAAAAGTGTACTTGTCATCTATGCCGGTATATTCTTCGGAATCTTGCCTGTCATCTTCCTGCTGATCAATGGGATGGTCCTTGGATTTGTAGTGCACACCACGATGAATTATGGAGCAAGCTTCTATGACATTGTGGTTAAAGGCTTACTTCCGCATGGCATTATTGAGATTCCGGTGATTATTATTGCTTGCGCATTCGGACTGAAGTTTGGTGGACTAGTTATCAAAAGCCTTGTACACGTTGGCAGTGACAAACGAAATACGATTGGGACGCGGTGGAAAGCATTTATGAATAGGACCTTAACGGCATCTTTCTGGGTTGTCATCTTGCTTCTTGTAGCAGCGATCATTGAAAGCACACTTACGTATGCTCTGGTGAGAGGATAAAATTTTGTGATGGTTGGCATTCATAAATTTTCAGAAAGTTGACCATAACAATAAAACGGGTTCCAGCAGCACCCATAAAAAGCGAATGCACGGGGTGCTGCATGAAACTTGTGTAAGTGTGATAAAGAGGCTATGCACAAAAAGGAGAACTCTAATGCTGGGTATGTTGTTTAACGAGAAGGAATGCAAGGAACTAGACTATGTGCTGCGTAAAGAATTAGATGAAATGCTGTTCGATCTAAGTGATAATCGTCTTGACCAAGAGATTAAATATGCTATCGCGAGCCGATATAAGACTGTGTTCCGCATGTATGCACGCTTTGCCCCGCCAAAAGAGTTGTCCAAGTATGCAAGAGGTGGGAAGCTGAAAAAGTCGAAGCCGTAATGCTAAAGCTGGTCATATATTAGGTGTACAGTAGTGGATGCGAGGTGCGGCTCTTAATATCGGGTGCTGTACCTCTGAACCATGACAATGTTGAAATTACGTAGGGGTTCATACTTTTTGTCGAAAAAGGGTTGACCTTTCTAATTTCATATGGTAAATTAATTTTCGTTCCTTTTTTAGGAGCGGTTCACCGAAACAAGCATGTAAATAAAACGATTGAAAAATAATCGAAAAAAATGCTTGCAAAGAGAACTTCAACATGATATATTATAAAAGTCGCCGCTGAAACGACGACAACATGAAAGTTAGCAACAAATTGAATGTTTGATCTTTGAAAACTGAACAACGAGTGAGTAAACATTCTGCTTGCAGGATGAACGCGAAAGTTTGAAACAAGCCTTGGCTTGAATCGGCTGGAGCACAAATGAGATTTTTAATCTCGTCAGATTCAAAATGAGCTTATCGCTCTTTTCAATACTTTATTGGAGAGTTTGATCCTGGCTCAGGACGAACGCTGGCGGCATGCCTAATACATGCAAGTCGAGCGGACTTGAAGAGAAGCTTGCTTCTCTGATGGTTAGCGGCGGACGGGTGAGTAACACGTAGGCAACCTGCCCTCAAGTTTGGGACAACTACCGGAAACGGTAGCTAATACCGAATAATTTTTTTCTTCGCCTGAAGAGAACTGGAAAGACGGAGCAATCTGTCACTTGGGGATGGGCCTGCGGCGCATTAGCTAGTTGGTGAGGTAACGGCTCACCAAGGCGACGATGCGTAGCCGACCTGAGAGGGTGATCGGCCACACTGGGACTGAGACACGGCCCAGACTCCTACGGGAGGCAGCAGTAGGGAATCTTCCGCAATGGGCGAAAGCCTGACGGAGCAATGCCGCGTGAGTGATGAAGGTTTTCGGATCGTAAAGCTCTGTTGCCAGGGAAGAACGCTTGGGAGAGTAACTGCTCTCAAGGTGACGGTACCTGAGAAGAAAGCCCCGGCTAACTACGTGCCAGCAGCCGCGGTAATACGTAGGGGGCAAGCGTTGTCCGGAATTATTGGGCGTAAAGCGCGCGCAGGCGGTCATTTAAGTCTGGTGTTTAATCCCGGGGCTCAACCCCGGATCGCACTGGAAACTGGGTGACTTGAGTGCAGAAGAGGAGAGTGGAATTCCACGTGTAGCGGTGAAATGCGTAGATATGTGGAGGAACACCAGTGGCGAAGGCGACTCTCTGGGCTGTAACTGACGCTGAGGCGCGAAAGCGTGGGGAGCAAACAGGATTAGATACCCTGGTAGTCCACGCCGTAAACGATGAGTGCTAGGTGTTAGGGGTTTCGATACCCTTGGTGCCGAAGTTAACACATTAAGCACTCCGCCTGGGGAGTACGGTCGCAAGACTGAAACTCAAAGGAATTGACGGGGACCCGCACAAGCAGTGGAGTATGTGGTTTAATTCGAAGCAACGCGAAGAACCTTACCAGGTCTTGACATCAGCATGACCGGGCTAGAGATAGTCCTTTCCTTCGGGACATGCTAGACAGGTGGTGCATGGTTGTCGTCAGCTCGTGTCGTGAGATGTTGGGTTAAGTCCCGCAACGAGCGCAACCCTTATATTTAGTTGCCAGCACTTCGGGTGGGCACTCTAGATAGACTGCCGGTGACAAACCGGAGGAAGGTGGGGATGACGTCAAATCATCATGCCCCTTATGACCTGGGCTACACACGTACTACAATGGCCGGTACAACGGGCTGCGAAATCGCGAGATGGAGCCAATCCCAACAAAGCCGGTCTCAGTTCGGATTGCAGGCTGCAACTCGCCTGCATGAAGTCGGAATTGCTAGTAATCGCGGATCAGCATGCCGCGGTGAATACGTTCCCGGGTCTTGTACACACCGCCCGTCACACCACGAGAGTTTATAACACCCGAAGTCGGTGGGGTAACCGCAAGGAGCCAGCCGCCGAAGGTGGGATAGATGATTGGGGTGAAGTCGTAACAAGGTAGCCGTATCGGAAGGTGCGGCTGGATCACCTCCTTTCTATGGAGAATCGTTTCCTGCAATGGAAACATTCAAATAAGCAGGTTCTAAGAACCTGCAACAGCGATTCATTTTGGTCCATCACTTCGGTGTGGATGAAATGAAGAGCACAAACTACTCACTCGTTGCTCAGTTTTGAGAGCTCAAACTCTCAAACGTTTGGTGGCGATAGCGAAGGGGTTCCACACGTTCCCATCCCGAACACGACCGTTAAGCCCTTCAGCGTCAATGGTACTTGGACCGCAGGGTCCTGGGAGAGTAGAATGCCGCCAAGCGTAACCCATTTTGGGTTCAAATAGTATATAAAATGTGGGCCCTTAGCTCAGTTGGTTAGAGCGCACCTCTGATAAGGGTGAGGCCGGTGGTTCGAGTCCACCAGGGCCCACCATCTATACCTTTAAAACTTTATATGGGGCCATAGCTCAGCTGGGAGAGCGCCTGCCTTGCAAGCAGGAGGTCAGCGGTTCGATCCCGCTTGGCTCCACCAAAAATGTTTTACAAGCTTGTTCTTTGAAAACTAGATATCGAAACGAAACAAACGCGAATTAGAACATTCCTTTTTAGCTGAACTTGTGTTAAACAAGTTTTAATAAAAACGGTAGTTAATTGCTTTTGCGATGGTATTGAATGGGAGCGACTTTTGGATTTGCGCAAGCAAAACAAGGGAAGCGAGCAGTCAAAACCGGAGCAATATGGTTAAGCTACTAAGAGCACACGGAGGATGCCTAGGCGCTAGGAGCCGATGAAGGACGTGGCGAACAACGAAACTGCCTCGGGGAGCTGTAAGCAAGCTTTGATCCGGGGGTGTCCGAATGGGGAAACCCAGCTGGGGTAATTTCCAGTTACTCATAACTGAATACATAGGTTGTGTAGAGGCATACCAGGGGAACTGAAACATCTAAGTACCCTGAGGAAGAGAAAACAATAGTGATTCCGTCAGTAGCGGCGAGCGAACGCGGAGAAGCCCAAACCAGAGAGCTTGCTCTTTGGGGTTGTGGGACGTCTCACATGGAGTTACAAAGGAACCGATTAAGCGAAGAGGTCTGGAAAGGCCCGCCAAAGAAGGTAAAAGCCCTGTAATTGAAAGTCTGTTCCCTCCGAGACGGATCCCGAGTAGTGCGGGGCACGTGAAACCCCGTATGAATCCGGCAGGACCATCTGCCAAGGCTAAATACTTCCTAGCGACCGATAGTGAAGCAGTACCGTGAGGGAAAGGTGAAAAGCACCCCGGAAGGGGAGTGAAATAGAACCTGAAACCGTGTGCTTACAAAAAGTCAGAGCCCGTTTTAGGGGTGATGGCGTGCCTTTTGTAGAATGAACCGGCGAGTTACGTTCCCGTGCAAGGTTAAGGTGAAGAGCCGGAGCCGCAGCGAAAGCGAGTCTGAATAGGGCGACTTAGTACGTGGACGTAGACCCGAAACCGGGTGATCTACCCCTGTCCAGGGTGAAGGTGCGGTAACACGCACTGGAGGCCCGAACCCACGCATGTTGAAAAATGCGGGGATGAGGTGGGGGTAGCGGAGAAATTCCAATCGAACTCGGAGATAGCTGGTTCTCCCCGAAATAGCTTTAGGGCTAGCCTCGGAAAACAGAGTCGTGGAGGTAGAGCACTGATTGGGTGCGGGGCCCGCAAGGGTTACCAAGCTCAGTCAAACTCCGAATGCCATAGACTTACTTCCGGGAGTCAGACAGTGAGTGCTAAGATCCATTGTCAAAAGGGAAACAGCCCAGACCATCAGCTAAGGTCCCCAAGTGTGTGTTAAGTGGGAAAGGATGTGGAGTTGCACAGACAACCAGGATGTTGGCTTAGAAGCAGCCACCATTGAAAGAGTGCGTAATAGCTCACTGGTCGAGTGACTCTGCGCCGAAAATGTAACGGGGCTAAACACACCACCGAAGCTATGGCTTGATGCTTTGCATCAGGGGTAGGGGAGCGTTGTATAAGGGTTGAAGGTGTACCGTAAGGAGCGCTGGACATTATACAAGTGAGAATGCCGGTATGAGTAACGAAAAGATCAGTGAGAATCTGATCCGCCGAAAGCCTAAGGGTTCCTGAGGAAGGCTCGTCCGCTCAGGGTAAGTCGGGACCTAAGGCGAGGCCGAAAGGCGTAGTCGAAGGACAACAGGTCGAAATTCCTGTACCACCGTAAGCCGTTATGAGCAATGGGGGGACGCAGTAGGGTAGTGACGCGGACTGATGGATGTCCGTCTAAGCAGTAAGGCTGATGTGTAGGCAAATCCGCACATTGTAAGGCTGAGCTGTGATGGGGAGTGAAAATTACAGTAGCGAAGGTCATGATCTCACACTGCCAAGAAAAGCCTCTAGCCAGGTGATGGTGCCCGTACCGCAAACCGACACAGGTAGGCGAGAAGAGTATTCTAAGGCGCGCGGAAGAACTCTCGTTAAGGAACTCGGCAAAATGACCCCGTAACTTCGGGAGAAGGGGTGCCCCGGTAGTGTGAATAGCACGAGGGGGCCGCAGTGAAAAGGCCCAAGCGACTGTTTAGCAAAAACACAGGTCTGTGCGAAGCCGTAAGGCGAAGTATACGGGCTGACGCCTGCCCGGTGCTGGAAGGTTAAGGGGAGTGGTTAGGAGCAATCCGAAGCTGTGAACCGAAGCCCCAGTAAACGGCGGCCGTAACTATAACGGTCCTAAGGTAGCGAAATTCCTTGTCAGGTAAATTCTGACCCGCACGAATGGCGTAACGACTTGGGCGCTGTCTCAACGAGAGATCCGGTGAAATTTTAATACCTGTGAAGATGCAGGTTACCCGCGACAAGACGGAAAGACCCCATGGAGCTTTACTGCAGCTTGATATTGAATTTGGGTACGATCTGTACAGGATAGGTGGGAGCCTTTGAAACGTGAGCGCCAGCTTGCGTGGAGGCAACGTTGGGATACCACCCTGATCGTATCTAGGTTCTAACCTGGTACCGTAATCCGGTGCGGGGACAGTGTCAGGTGGGCAGTTTGACTGGGGCGGTCGCCTCCTAAAGAGTAACGGAGGCGCCCAAAGGTTCCCTCAGAATGGTTGGAAATCATTCGAAGAGTGCAAAGGCATAAGGGAGCTTGACTGCGAGACCTACAAGTCGAGCAGGGACGAAAGTCGGGCTTAGTGATCCGGTGGTACCGCATGGAAGGGCCATCGCTCAACGGATAAAAGCTACCCTGGGGATAACAGGCTTATCTCCCCCAAGAGTCCACATCGACGGGGAGGTTTGGCACCTCGATGTCGGCTCATCGCATCCTGGGGCTGAAGTAGGTCCCAAGGGTTGGGCTGTTCGCCCATTAAAGCGGTACGCGAGCTGGGTTCAGAACGTCGTGAGACAGTTCGGTCCCTATCTGTCGTGGGCGTAGGAAATTTGAGAGGAGCTGTCCTTAGTACGAGAGGACCGGGATGGACGTACCGCTGGTGTACCAGTTGTTCCGCCAGGAGCACCGCTGGGTAGCTATGTACGGACGGGATAAACGCTGAAAGCATCTAAGCGTGAAGCCCCCCTCAAGATGAGATTTCCCAGTATGTAAGACCCCTTGAAGACGACGAGGTAGATAGGCTGGGGGTGGAAGTGCAGCAATGCATGGAGCTGACCAGTACTAATCGGTCGAGGGCTTATCCAAATATGCAAGTTCTGATCGCGTAAGTTTCGTTTCGAATCTAGTTTTCAGAGAACAACAACTCTGAAATGTAAGCACCGCGTTTGGTGGCGATGGCGGAGGGGTTCCACACGTACCCATCCCGAACACGACCGTTAAGCCCTCTAGCGCCGATGGTACTTGGACCGCAGGGTCCTGGGAGAGTAGGACGCCGCCAAGCGAACTCTTTCATCATACATAGAAAACAGGCTCTGCATGTGGACGTTGTACGATGAATTGCATTTGCACTGCAAATGCATATTATTCCCTGATAGCTCAGTTGGTAGAGCACTCGACTGTTAATCGAGTTGTCACAGGTTCGAGCCCTGTTCGGGGAGCCATTTGCTCTCATAGCTCAGTAGGTAGAGTGCATCCATGGTAAGGATGAGGTCACCGGTTCGATCCCGGTTGAGAGCTTTGAAAATGGGGCCCGTTGGTCAAGGGGTTAAGACACCTCCCTTTCACGGAGGTAACAGGGGTTCGAATCCCCTACGGGTCATATAGATGGAGGCTTAGCTCAGCTGGGAGAGCATCTGCCTTACAAGCAGAGGGTCGGGGGTTCGATCCCCTCAGCCTCCACCATCTAATTTTAATGGGGATTAGCCAAGCGGTAAGGCAACGGACTTTGACTCCGTCATGCATAGGTTCAAATCCTATATCCCCAGCCATTTTATTATGAGTCATTAGCTCAGTTGGTAGAGCACCTGACTTTTAATCAGGGTGTCGAAGGTTCGAGCCCTTCATGACTCACCATTATATGCGCGTGTGGCGGAATTGGCAGACGCACTAGACTTAGGATCTAGCGTCTTTGACGTGGGGGTTCAAGTCCCTCCACGCGCATCCCTTATTTGCGGAAGTGGCTCAGCGGTAGAGCATCGCCTTGCCAAGGCGAGGGTCGCGGGTTCGATTCCCGTCTTCCGCTCCAATATTTTGCGCCCTTAGCTCAGCTGGATAGAGCGTTTGACTACGAATCAAAAGGCCGGGAGTTCGAATCTCTCAGGGCGCGCCATTATTTTTTTTTAGTATCGGGATGTAGCTCAGCTTGGTAGAGCACCTGGTTTGGGACCAGGGGGTCGCATGTTCAAATCGTGTCATCCCGATTTTATGCTTATGCGGGTGTAGTTCAATGGTAGAACTTTAGCCTTCCAAGCTAATAGCGTGGGTTCGATTCCCATCACCCGCTTACATAATGAAGAAGCCTTTGCAGATGCAGAGGCTTTTTTATTTTTACACAGAGTAACAGATATTTTTATGTAGAGTACAGTACAGGTTTACTTAAAAAGAGCCAAGACCCCTTTGCAATCCAAATAGGGAGGTCTTGGCTCTTCTGTTTACCTCTGTGAATGAGACGCTTCTAAGACACAGTAGCCATTGTTACGTAAACGTGACCGCAATTTAACGTTCGTTATGATCATTAACTCTTCTACGCATCCCAGCTAAACCAAGCAGTCCCAGCAAACCGAGCCAGCCCCAATCCATACCGTTATCACGGTTGGTTGTCGTGGCATTAGCACGAACACTGTTGGTACGATAGTCACCATTGTTGCGGTAGTTTCCATCCATGTTCATGTTGGTGTTTGTACGATCAAGGTAGTTAGTGTTTTGATAAGACTGGACACGTGAGCCGGTTGTATCTGTTCCTTTGGCCGTATGACCATCAGCAGCAGTAGCAGGACCAGCTATCGCCGCTACCAGAAGCACGGAAGCAATAATTGTCGTACCTTTTTTCATCATTTGAGTTCCTCCTTTTTGGTTAGAGCTATAAATTAATCTGCCCAAAAAGACAAGGACAATATGTAGAAATGGTCTGTTAAGATATCCCTTTGACTATAGTGGATTAACAAAGTACATAAGAAACTCGCCCTATAAGCAAACTGTAGTAGAAAGAAAATTTATAATTACATCTTTAATTTATTGCGTCACTGTGGTAAAGTATACAAAAGCTTGCTTTGCCGGTCATGTTTCTTTGTATATCATCTGTTCTCAAACAATGAAATTATGCGGTTTAACCTTACAATCAGGTACATGGGATCATATCTAAAAGAACTGTATAATTATGAATTTTTTAGAATAGGTATGAGACATTTGAGTTATTTAAAGTACGTGAAAAAGGTATCATGCGACAGCATATGACCATTAATTGAAGCAGAACAAGAAAATGAATAAAAAAGCGTGTTTTTGTGCTGTAAATCGGGGATAATCCCCATTTTTTCTAGTAGAAAAATAAAGATTTTCGTACCATTTTATTGTATGATGTTATGAAGGTGTCAAATTTACGTGTACGAATGGAACGATCAGATGGGAGGATAAGCATGACTGAAACTATGGTAACCGCCAGCAAAAGCCAATCCAACAACCTGCTTCGGCGAGACGTGCGGTTCCTGGGCAATATACTCGGGGAAGTTCTTGTCCATCAAGGCGGCACGGAGCTTCTAGATATCGTTGAGAAGATTCGGGAAACGAGCAAATCGTTACGTGCAGAATTTTTGCCAGAACTCTATGCAGAGTTCAAAACGATGATCCAGGAATTAGACTCGGACAATCGTCATCAGGTTATTCGGGCTTTCGCTATTTATTTTCAATTAGTTAATATTGCTGAACAAAACCATCGGATCCGGCGTAAACGGGATTATGAACGTTCTGCAGGGGACGCTGTGCAGCCAGGATCGATTGAGAAAGCAGTACAGGATCTGAAGGAACGTGGATTGTCTCATACAGAGGTGGAAGAGATTCTTGACGATCTGTCGCTGGAACTCGTTATGACAGCTCACCCAACCGAAGCCATGCGCCGGGTTATTCTGGACATCCACAAACGGATATCCGAAGATGTCATGCTACTCGATAATCCTACGCTGACGTTGCGTGAACGTGAACAGTTGCGAGAGAAACTGTTGAATGAGGTTATTACCCTCTGGCAGACGGATGAACTTCGCGACCGCAAACCGACTGTACTCGATGAAGTGCGGAACGGGATGTATTACTTTCATGAAACGTTGTTCCACGTACTTCCGGATGTATATCAGGAGCTGGAACGCTGCCTGAACAAATTTTATCCTGACCATGACTGGCATGTGCCGACGTATTTGCGGTTCGGTTCCTGGATCGGTGGAGACCGGGATGGAAATCCTTCGGTAACTTCAGATGTAACATGGCAGACACTGTTGATGCAACGCAAGCTAGCTTTGCGTGAGTACCAACGGATTATGATTGAACTTATGGGCCATCTCAGCTTCAGCACGAACATCATCCATGTATCGGATGAGCTGGTGCAGTCGATTGAGCAGGACCGCAATTATGTTACATTGAAAAAAGTGGATATCTGGCGGAATGAAAAAGAGCCATACCGCATCAAATTGGCCTATATGATTGCCAAGCTGAACAATGTACTGGATGAGAACAAATTAGGTCAGCCTGACCGTTATGATAGCGCTCAGGATTTGATTGATGATCTGATGATCATTGATCGAAGTCTGCGCCATCATTTTGCCGATTACGTAGCGGATACGACTATCCGCAAAATGATTCGTCAAGTCGAGTTGTTTGGTTTCCATACCGCGGCATTGGATGTGCGTCAGCACAGTAAGGAACATGAAAATGCGATGTCAGAAATTTTGGCGAAAATGAACATTGTAGAAGATTATGCACGTCTGACAGAGGACGGTAAAATCGATCTGCTTGCTCGTTTGCTCGATGATCCGCGTCCACTTACTTCTCCTTACCACCAATACACGGAGGGAACCAAAGAGTGTCTGGATGTCTTCCGTACCATTAAGCGTGCCCAGAACGAATTCGGGACCGGCTGTATCACAAGTTACCTGATCAGTATGACGCAGGGCGCAAGTGATTTGCTGGAGGTTATGGTATTCGCGAAGGAAGTGGGCTTATTCACCAAAGGTCACAACGGTGAGGTTGTATCTACACTTCAAGCGGTACCGCTGTTTGAAACGATTGATGATCTACATGCGGCTTCGGACATTATGGAGAAGCTGTTCCATCTTCCTGTATACCGCGCAAGCGTAAGAGGACGGAACGAACTGCATGAAATCATGCTTGGTTATTCAGACAGTAACAAGGATGGCGGAGTGGTTACAGCCAACTGGGAACTGCGCGTAGCAATGAATGCGATCACGGCTGTAGGTAATGAACACGGCGTTAAGCTGAAGTTCTTCCATGGACGTGGCGGGGCTCTGGGACGTGGTGGCATGCCACTCAACCGCAGTATTCTTGCTCAACCACCACATACCATTGGTGGAGGCATCAAGATTACAGAGCAGGGAGAGGTTATTTCTTCCCGTTACTCCCTTCAGGGGATTGCGTACCGTAGTCTGGAGCAGGCAACATCTGCTTTGATTACAGCAGCACTGAATGGTCTTGAGCCGCAAGAATCAGAATCTGAGCGTCATTGGGATAGCATCATCAAAGAGATTTCGGAAGTATCTCTGACGAAATATCAGGATTTGATTTTCCGTGATCCAGACTTCTTTACATTCTTCAAGGAATCCACACCGCTTCCAGAGGTGGGTGAACTGAATATTGGTTCACGTCCGTCCAAGCGGAAGGGTAGCGACAAGTTCGAAGATCTGAGAGCAATTCCTTGGGTATTTGCATGGACGCAAAGTCGTTATCTGCTTCCGGCATGGTATGCGGCAGGAACAGGGCTGCAAAGTTACTATCAGGATAAAGAGGAAAATCTGGTTGTCCTGAAAGAAATGTATGCAAGCTTCCCATTCTTCCGCACGCTGATTGATACGGTTCAGATGGCTGTAGCCAAAGCAGACCTCGTGATTGCCAAAGAATATTCAGCAATGACTTCGAACAAGGAAGCCCGTGATCGCATCTACGGTCAGATCGAAGCCGAATTCAAGCTCACAAAAGAGCTGATTCTGAAAATTACCGGAGAAGCTGAGATTCTGGATGATGTACCGGTTATTCAAGAATCGATTCGTCTTCGTAACCCTTATGTGGATCCGTTATCCTACATGCAGGTTCAACTTCTGAGCGAGCTCAGAGATATGCGTGAACGTGGTGAGGACGATACGGAGCTACTTAGAGAAGTGTTGTTGACTATCAACGGCATTGCTGCAGGGTTGCGTAATACAGGTTGATTATTAAACTGATGCATATGAATGATTTTGATTCATATGTAACAAAGTACTCATTACTTTGTTAACTAAAAAGCTCCATTCTCTGCTCTACGGAGTGAGAGATGAAACGGGACTCCTGCGGGAGTTCCCGTTTTTACTGTTTTTGGCGGATATTTGTCATACAGTCTTGATTTTTGACCAAAGTTGATTTACGATTTGATTGGTGAATTACAAGTGTGGACGGGTATCAGAAGACGGAAGACCCATCAGCATGTCTGGGGGAATAAGGGTGGACAATTTGGAGAACAGGCTTGTTAAACTGGTGCTCAAGGGCGACCAGAGAGCCTTCGCAGAAATCGTTGAACTATATAAGGACAAGCTATTTCATTTGGCATACCGGATGCTGAACAATCGTCATGAAGCTGAAGACGTTGTGCAGGAGACGTTTTTACGTGTGTTTCGTAACATGGAGAAGTACGATCCGAACCAGAAGTTCTCAACCTGGATCTACCGGATCGCGACCAATCTGTGTATTGACCGACTGCGTAGAAAGAAACCTTCATACTCTTTGGATGCTGAACTGAATGATCAGGAAGGATCTGATGGTTACGCGATGCTCCCGAGTGATGATCGTACACCGGAGAGTGAAGCACTCCTGTCAGAAACGCAGACACTCATTCGTGAAGCCATTGACAGTTTGCCAGCCAAGTATAAGTCCGTTATGATTCTGAGATATTTACAGGACTTGTCGCTACAGGAAATCAGTGATGTGACAGGTATGCCCGTAACAACGATTAAGACACGCGTTCATCGGGGCCGTGATTTTCTACGTAAAAAATTGGAGTATAAGTTATAAATGTTAAACGCCTTTAAATATGGGCGAAATTAATTGAAACATATCCGAAACGGATGCGTATGTAATGTATGCAAGTCTTATGCGTGCTTTTTAATGGCTCATGGACTAAGTGATTTAAGAAAGGATTGGCTCTCATATGGATTGCAACTCGGCCGTCTCTTTAATGCATGAATGTTTGGATGAGTCGTTGTCCCCGGCCCAGAAGGTGGAACTGAAAAGTCACCTTGTGATCTGTCCGGATTGTCGCATGCGCTTTAAAGAGTTGGAACAGACGGAAATGCTACTCTTTGCCATGAAACACTATTCACCGTCTGCCTCTGATGAGCTGACCAATCGAATTATGAATGCTCTGCCCCAGCCCAAGAGACAGCAAGCATGGCTCAAATGGGTCAAAGGACATCCCGCGCTGACGGCGGCAGCCTTCTTTTTGGTCGTGATGCTCTTTAGCGCCTTGAATTTCTGGAATCAGAACAACGAAATGGTCGTTAAGGGAAATAATCTGGACCAGATCGTGATTCAGGGTAACACGGTTATTGTTCCTGAAGGTAAGTCAATTGCTGGCGATCTTACGATAGAAAATGGAACCGCACAAGTATATGGTGATGTGAACGGCAATCTGACGGTTATCGACGGACAACTGTTTCAGGCTTCAACGGCGCATATTTCAGGTCAGGTGAAAAGTATTGATCAGGCGCTGGACTGGTTCTGGTACAAAATAACCAATATGGTAAATGAAGTGGCTTATCGCTAGAACAGGGTAAAATCTTCAATGGTATATACCAAGCAGGGTACCTCCAGATTGCATGGGGTACTCTTTTTTTATACGCAAACTTTGTAATTCATGGTAAATGTGATGTTTATGTGCAGTTTGAGACTGCCGTAACTTGCAACCTGAACGTTAACGTTATAACCTAGATACTAAAGAGAACATACTACTACATATAGATAAGCATTTTGCAGGAATCCAAGATGCAAAAATGCGGAGATAAAGGATTATTTAAAATCCTAATGGGTTAATATGAGATCAGGGTTTACTCATCAATGGGGATAGCGGGGGCTGGCTTATGAATTATTTTGCTGACTTAACGTGGACAGAGTCCATTAAGGACGTTATCGATATATTGATCGTTACCTATATTATGTACAAACTGATTTTGCTTGTGCGAGGTACGCGTGCGGTTCAGCTCCTAAAGGGCATTCTGTTCCTTGTGCTGATCTGGGCATTAAGTACGTGGCTAAACCTGTATACGCTCAAGTGGTTGATGAACCAGATGTTCACGTTTGGTGTCGTTGCGGTGTTCATTATCTTTCAGCCGGAACTGCGCCGTGGTCTGGAGCAATTGGGACGCGGTAAGCTGTTTGGACGTTCAGCGGCAGCGAGTGATGAAGAATTAACGGTGTTAATTGGTGAGATTATTAAGTCTGTTAATTATTTGTCACGGCGTAAAATTGGCGCATTGGTCGTATTTGAACGTGAAACGGGTCTGAACGATTACACGGAATCGGGCATTAAGATGCACTCTCTGGTCAGTTCGGAGCTGATGATTAACATTTTCATTCCAAATACACCGCTCCATGATGGAGCCGTCATTATACAGGGAAAACAGATTTCGGCGGCAGCCTGTTATTTGCCATTATCAGAAAATCCGTTTATCAGTAAGGAATTAGGAACACGCCACCGTGCAGCAATCGGGATTACCGAAGTTGCAGATGCGATTTGTTTGGTTGTCTCCGAGGAGACAGGACAAGTATCACTGGCAATGAATGGACAGGTCGTTCGTGATATTAAGGAAGAATCACTGATTGCCAAACTGTATGAGGAGTTGCGCCCTACATCCAATCTGAAAAAGAATGGCTGGACAACCTTCTGGAAACGGAAGGGAGGACGTAACAATGGATAAGTGGTTTAACAATAATAACTTTGCCAAAATACTTGCGCTTGCGGTGAGCCTGCTGCTCTGGTTCATGATTCATCTGGATGAAGTACCGACCACTCCTACGATTACGACAGGCACAACCAACAAGGTTGTGGAACGTACGGTGCCTGTTCAACCTTATGGATTAGACAGCAACAGCTATGTGCTTACTTCATTAAGTACGGATGAGGTCCGGCTGGAGATCAAAGGACAGCGCTCAATGCTAACATCGATTTTTACCAATGATGATTACAAGGTACTGGTCGATCTGAGTCAGGTGAAAGATGGGTCCAATACACTGCCGCTGGTACCTGATCTGCCTTCAGGGGTAGAAGTGGTCAGCATGGAACCTTCCATGGTTACGGTGAATGTAGAAAAATTGGGCACCAAATCCTTCAATGTGAATATTGTACCCGAAGGGGAAACATACGCCGGATACAGTGCTGGAACGCCCGTAATTGAACCTTCAGCTCCGGTTAAGGTAACTCTGCCCGAAGGGCAGCTTGAGGCTGTAGCGAAGGTCCAGGGCAGTGTGAGCGTGAAAGATGCCAAGGAAGATGTTATACAGAAAAAAGTGAAGCTTCAGGCATACGATGCTGAAGGCAAGGTCCTTGAAAATGCGATTATAACGCCTCAAACGGTTGAAGTCCGAGTTCCGGTCAATCAGCCCTATACATCTGTACCCTTAAGAATCAAATATTCGGGACAGCTTCCGGAAGGCCTGGTACTCTCCACGGTAGAGCCAAGCGTGAAAGAAGTCTCGGTTTATGGATCAGAGGATGCGCTTGGGGGTATACAGTCCTACGACCAAGTAACCCTTGATCTGACGCAGTTTGATCAGTCGGGTACGTCGACAGTTAACGTGGACTTGACGCCGCCTTCCGGTTTTGAGAAAATCGAGCCTAGTTCGATTCAGATTAAGGTAACCATATCACCATTTGACGAGGCAGAGGAGACGACCAAAGTCTTTCCGAACGTCCCCATTACGCTTACAGGTGCGGGGAATGGACTGGAAGGTACGCTGGTTACGCCTCGAAGTGGCGGTCTGAACCTCACACTTACAGGCTCAGCAAGCATGCTTGAGGGACTGAGTAGTGATGATCTCACGTTGACCGGGGATCTTGCTGGCCTTGCGGTCGGAACGCATGAGATCAAGCTTGAAGCCGATCTGCCCCGTTTTGCCAAGCTGGATGAATCATCCACTGCATTGAGTGCGACGGTCAAAATTAGCGAAAAAGCTGAAGACACAACGACCACTCCTGGCGAAGAACCGACGGACGAGGGAACGGTAGCACCTGACCCTACACCAGCCGAAGTCGAAAATGGGGAAACAGAGACTGCTCCTGATGAAGAAGAAACGGAATCGAATACGGATAATCAGGATCAGGGCCAACAGGGGAGTACCACCAATCGTGGAAATTTAAATAACAATAACAGCGGTACTGGCAGTAAAAGTGGCTCAAATCCGTAAACGATCTAATTTTAAAATTCTTAAAAAATAATAATAGTGCTCGTATATGATGCGAATAGAAGGAGTTAAATCATGGGGAAATATTTTGGTACAGACGGAGTAAGAGGGGTTGCCAATAAAGAGTTAACGGCAGAACTGGCTTACAGCATTGGACGTTGTGGTGGTTACGTGCTTGCAGGTGGTGTGGAAAGACCAAAAGTGGTTATCGGCATGGATACTCGTATCTCGGGATTGATGTTGGAATCCGCACTGGTTGCAGGTCTGTTGTCCATTGGCGCTGATGTGATTCGTCTGGGCGTTGTATCCACTCCGGGAGTGGCTTATATTTCACGTTTGTTGAAAGCTGACGCGGGCGTGATGATCTCGGCTTCTCACAATCCGGTTGAGGATAACGGAATCAAGTTCTTTGGCGGAGATGGTTTCAAGCTGTCTGATGAAACAGAGAACCGGATTGAAGAACTGATGGATGCGGAGACAGATCAATTGCCACGGCCAGTTGGTGGCGGCCTGGGTACCGTAACGACGGATGAAGAATCCCGTTATCGTTACCTCGATTTCCTGAAAACAACAGTAAATGAGTCGTTCTCTGGTCTTAAAATTGTTTTGGACTGTGCAAACGGGGCAGCTTATGAGCTGGCACCGAAGTTGTTCAGTGAACTTGGTGCAGAAGTCATTGCCATTGGCGCTGAGCCTAACGGCCTGAATATCAATGAGCAATGTGGATCAACTCATCCAGAGAACCTGAAACAAGAAGTGCTCAAACATGGAGCAGATCTGGGTCTTGCTTTTGACGGGGATGCGGATCGTCTGATTGCTATTGATGAGACAGGCGCTGAGGTGGATGGAGATTTCATTCTGTGTATCTGTGGTGATGCGATGAATCGTGCGGGAAAACTGAAAGATAGTACAGTTGTATCGACCGTTATGAGTAACATCGGGTTCTACAAAGCAACGGAGAAACTTGCACTGAAAACAGCTAAAACGGCTGTAGGTGACCGTTATGTGATGGAGGAAATGCGTCGCGGCGGTTACAACCTGGGCGGAGAGCAGTCTGGCCATGTTATTTTCCTGGATTACAATACAACTGGTGACGGTATGCTGACTGCGATTCAACTCGTGGATACGCTTAAAGCTTCCGGTAAAAAACTGAGTGAACTTAAAGCGCTGATGACTCAGTACCCACAAGTATTGGTGAATGTGCGTGTTGAAGATAAGAGCAAATACGAGGGAAATTCAGCGATTGAGCAAGCTATTGCTACAGTAGAACAACAACTCGGCGATAATGGACGGGTACTCGTTCGTGCTTCAGGTACTGAATCCCTGATCCGTGTTATGGCGGAAGGACCAGACAAAGACGAACTTGAACAATTTGTGTCCCAAATCGCAGATGTAGTGCAAAAAGAACTGGTATAGGACTGAAAGAAATCCCTTGTGCATACGGTTTTCTAAAGGGAATTGTTGTGTATAAAGGGTATGATATAACAGGATTTAAGACATATAGTGCGTGTTCAAAAAGTCTGGTTTTCAGTACCGAGAAGATGGAATGAATATAGAAATGGAGTAGCGGAGCGTAGGGAAACTACGTGAGCAACGGACATTTCGGCTGAATTTCATATTCGATGCTGATTATGCCAATAGGCATGATTCGTAATCAAAAGCGGACTTTTTGAATTTCCTCTAAAGATGAATATTCCTGCGTCCCGGCCTGATGAGACCATAGGTCCGTTTATCGGGTCGGGATTGTGGGTAAATATGCTGAAATTGTCACAGGTACTTTGCTCCATTGCAAAATAGACCTGACGTGCATATAATGAGTGGAGTCGTCATTCAGACACAGAAAGTGAGGAACGTAAGGTTACAGTTACACAAGCGCCAGAGCTTGGAGTTGCGCGGAAAGATGTTGATCAGGATTTCTTCGAGGTTGAAGGAAAGCTGATTAACATCAACGGCAACCAAGCTGACGAGGTGGAGGTGTTCGGATTGTTCGGCGGGGACCTCCCGGTGAAGCACCAGAGCCGTAAACCGGATTGCGGAAAATGGATGGGTGACTGTCCACACAACGCGCCGGTGCAGGTGCATGAGTTAAACTAAAATTCAAATGAATGTGCGTGAAGAGCGTAAACAGTACGCGGACGGGAAAATGATGTACATTCATGATTGCATTCATAACAGCTTATGATGACTGCGGGGCGACACGAGGTCGCTCTGATCATTGATAATTGAATAGGTAACAAGTATTCATGAAACGTTAGGCAATCACTCATTTTTCCGATATGCCGCCTCTGCCTGTTTCTCTTCGTGACACAGTATTCATATACAAACGGAGGAAATAAATTATGTGCGGTATTGTTGGATATATTGGTAATAAGAACACTCAATCGGTATTGGTAGAAGGTTTGAAGAAACTCGAGTATCGTGGTTATGATTCTGCAGGTATCGCAGTATTCACACCGGATGGTCTGCAAATCACGAAAGCTCTGGGTCGTCTTGCGAATCTTGAAGCCAAGCTGGATGGTGCACCACTGGTAGGTAATGCCGGAATCGGACACACACGTTGGGCAACTCATGGTAAACCATCGGATGAGAACTCTCATCCACACACGGATGGAAGCCAGAAGTTCTCTGTTGTGCATAACGGTATTATTGAGAACTACCTTGATCTGAAGGATGAATTGATGGCTCAAGGTCACACGTTCACTTCCGAGACAGATACTGAGGTTATCTCTCACCTGATCGCACGTGAATACAACGGTGATATCGTTAAAACAGTGCAAAAAGTAATCACGTTGTTGCGTGGTGCATTCGCACTGGGTGTATTGACAGAGCATGAGCCTGAGAAACTCGTAGCTGTGCGTCAAGCAAGCCCATTGATTATTGGTATTGGTGAAGGCGAGAACTTCATTGGTTCCGACATTCCGGCAATTCTGGAACATACACGTAACGTGTACATTCTGAATGATGGTGAAATGGCTGTATTGACACATGATGCTGTCGAATTGATGACGATTGAAGGCAACTTTATTTCTCGGGAAATGATTCGTGTCGATTGGGATGCTGTAACCGCAGAAAAAGGCGGATTCGAGCACTTCATGCTGAAAGAAATTCATGAGCAACCAAAAGCATATCGTGATACAATGCTGGGTCGCATCGATAATGAAGGTAAAAAAGTTCAACTTCCTGAGTTGAAAATGACTGAAGAACAAATTAAAAATATCCGTAACGTTCAAATCATTGCATGTGGTACAGCGTACCATGCAGGTCTGGTTGGACGTACAGTGATTGAGCAATTGGTGCGTATTCCGGTTGAAACAGATGTGGCTTCCGAGTACCGTTACCGTTCCCCAATCGTGCACAAAGATACACTCGTAATCGTAGTAAGCCAATCCGGTGAAACTGCCGATACGCTTGCTGCATTGCGTGAAGCACAATCCAATGGTGCACATGTACTGGCAATCACAAACGTAGTGGGCAGCTCCATTGCACGTGATGCAGATGATGTTATCGCAACATTGGCAGGTCCTGAAATTGCAGTAGCTTCTACCAAAGCGTATACTTCGCAGTTGATCGCGTTCAACTTGCTTGGTCTGTACCTTGCACAAGTTCGTGGTACTCAATCAGCAGAAGAGATTGAACACACGCTGGCAGCTATGCAAGCATTACCTGAACAAGTGGAATCCATGTTGGAGCAAGCAGAAGCAATCAAAGGATATGCAGAGCAAATCTCCAAACATGAACATCTCTTCTTCATCGGTCGTGGTCTTGACTATGCAGTAGCTCAAGAAGGATCTTTGAAGTTGAAAGAGATCTCTTACATTCACTCCGAAGCGTATGCTGCGGGTGAGTTGAAACATGGTACGCTCGCATTGATCGAAGACGGTATACCTGTTATTGCCCTGGCAACGCAAGAGAACGTACTTGAGAAAACAGTGAGTAACATTAAGGAAGTGAAAGCACGTGGCGCGGATGTACTGGCAATTACGTACGAAGAGCACGTAGCACCATTGCTGAAATCCGTAGACCAAGCGTTTGCCATTCCTAAGACTTTGCCACTCTTGAGCCCGGCTCTGTCTGTAGTTGCGTTGCAATTGCTGGCATACTACGCTTCCTTGGCACTGGGTCACGATGTGGATAAACCACGTAACCTGGCGAAAAGCGTAACGGTTGAGTAACAGATTGTTAAATTCTTATAATATTTAAGTTTTAGTATATTAAAAGGGTCCTGATGACATTTGTCATTAGGACCCTTTTTGTTATGGACCTCCTATCCATTGTTAGCCTATCCATTATGATTCTATCGCAAAAGTTCCTATTTCGAAATCAGTAGAGGAGAGGCACATTTATGAAATCCTATGACTGATAGCCGAGGCTATAGGATAAATTCTCTGATGTTATAGGGACGCACAGAGAGTATTACTATTTCTTAAGAATAATATACAATAATAGTTGTTATATGAACTTATATCCTTACTCCAGAGATACTACATATTAATGACTCTCCACAAGATCAGTTTTTAACGGTATGCCTATGAGCAACAGGATAATTTGCAATGAGTATGAAAATGATGCTCATAAATAGCGTTATCCATTGTCATGTTTGTTTCGAAATATACTATTGGTTACGCCCAAGTCGTAATCGTTTCAACCGGGAGACGATAGGAAGGATAGCCTTCTTTGGCTGCTTTCCCTATGGAGATCAACATCACGGGCTGGAAACGCTCTTTATCTAGGCCGAAGGTTTCAGCAATCTGGTCTTTGTCATAGCCGGCCATAGGGTTCGTATCATAACCATGAGCGCGAGCAACGAGCATGAGTTGCATGGATATGAGGCCTGAGTCAATGAGGTTCATATCACGCAGTTCGGATGCATTTATGTTCGCATAATAAGGTTTTACCTGCTGCATCTGCATATCCATGATATCTTGTGGCATATATCCAAGTTCGACTGATTTGCTAAAAATCTCTTCCATGTATTCAACGTTGTTAGCATCGTAGAATACGGCAATGACAGCGGAAGACGTTAGTGCCTGTGTCTGGTTAAAAGAGGCCAGTGGTGCAAGCTTCTCTTTGCCTTCAGCACTGTCGATAACAAGAAAACGCCACGGTTGCATGTTAATGGCCGAAGGGGCTCGTGAAGCTTTCGCTAATATTTCGGTCATCTCCTCGCGGCTGATTTTTACTTCAGGATCGTAGGCTTTAACGGAATGGCGCTCCAAGACGATGTTATCAAAATCATTTGTTTTGTTGAATTGACCGTTAATTGTGTTCATATTGATATCTCTCCTCATATCTATATTGGTGAGAGTGGGTATAGGTTATATCTCCATCTGTCTCACTATGAGGATTGTAAACTATGAAGTATACTTTATAGCAAGAAGAAGAAACGGGGGAAATCCATATGAAAATTAGTGAAGTAGCGAACCATGTAAACCTTCCGATATCCACGATTCGTTACTACGAGAAAATAGGTATTATCCCGGATGAACATATGCTAAGAGATCATAACAACTATCGAATATATGCGGAGAGCATTATTCAGCATCTGGAAGTGGTCAAACAATGTGTAGCCGTAGGCTTTTCGATTCATGAGATCCAGTCCATGATCTCTAAAGACGGGTTTTCAAGTAAAGATCAAGCAAGCATTATCCAAGCAAAAATATCAGAAATTGAAGAAGCACAAAAACAATTAGAGCATTCCAAACAAAATCTGTACGAAATTCTTAAATCGGATATCACGTGTGAGGATGGTTTCGGTAAGTATTGAGCCGGACGTCCCTTTTGAGCTTTTCATTCCGTACGTTCTTACATCAAATCGAAACAATAGAGTACAGACCCTCCTGTAAACGTAGACTACCGTGCTGCCCAGTTTCTACCTTAACCTCCGTGGCAAATACAGCGGGCATGCGCCCGTCTGGGAACCAGGGCATCTGTTTATCAATGACAATAAACATGCCTTCTGCGTCACCCGTGGGAGAGAATTTCTTTCCGTCTCCAGCAAAGGGTTCAAGTCGATAATGCCCATTCAATGTGCTCATCGTCTCAGGAACATCATCGACAGGCAGGCCGATTTCACTTATGCATAATAAATGATTCGCTTCAAAAGCTTCCTCGACTGCATTATCGAGTGAGTGGTGAGCAATGAATTCCATCAAGTTGCCGTTTGGATCATAGAAGTAGAAGGCTGTTGCATCCCAGTAGGGGAAATAGAATTCATCCTGTCCATCTTTGGAAAGCAACGGAATGTTACAGTCTTGGGCCCACCTCTTCGCATCAGCAAGTTTATTTGTTGGAATCGTAAACGCTACATGATAGTAAGGCTTCTCCTGTTCTGGAGCCATCTTGAATGAAAGGACCGAGTCTCCCGCATGAAATGAAACGAAAGTAGGATTATCCTCCACAACATCCAACTCCAGTAGTGTACCGTAAAACTCCTTTATGGCCTCGATCTGATGTGCCAACAATCCAACTTCTTTTATTTTCATTTCAATATCTCTCCTTTTAAACTTACCTTTGATTGAAATATTCGATTGTCTTCTCAATAAATGCCTTAGCCGATTGCGTCAGGTAGCGATCAGACCGATGGATAATCTCAAAGTGTCGGTATGGCGGATCGTCTGTAATTCGAATGCAACGTAGCGTGGGTTCATTCATGGCTTGGATCAGAGGATAAGGCAGCAATGTTCCTCCAACGTTGGCTTTGACCAAGCTAATGATAGAGGTTGCCGAACTGGTCTCCATGATGGTGTTTAGGGTGAATCCATACTTACGGCAATAACCGTCGACCAATTCTCTGCCTGTAAATCCTTCGGGGAACATCACCGTTTGGATATCACGCAGTTCCTGGATTCCAATCGTACCTTGTTCTGCCCAATCATGATTCTCGGAAACGACCAGTACATACTCTTCGCTGCACAAAGGAATGCGTACAAGCCGATCATCAGGTGCAGACGTGATCTCAATGCCGATATCGACTTCATTTTCCAACACTTGATTCACGACATAGATCGAAGAGATCACCTTCAATTGCACTTTGGGGAATCGGGCATGAAAATCAACGAGCAGTGGAGTGAGACGATAATCCAAATCGGATGGAAGAACACCAATGACTAATCGACCTCTCTGATCATTGCGGAATTCAGCTAGCGCATCTTGGGTATTCTGTAAATGCCGGATCATCTGTACACAGTGCTCAAGAAACAGAGTCCCTGCCTGGGTCATCACAATCTTTTTGCCGACACGGTCAAATAAAGGAACACCAAGTTCATCCTCCAACCCACGTATTTGTTGACTCAACGTAGGTTGAGATATGCCAAGTTTCTCAGCTGCCCGAGTAAAATGAAGCTCCTCGCACACTGTAATAAAGTTCTCCATCTGACGAATCTCCATGAATTCACCTTCAATCATTGATTTTAGTAATCATTTTAATAGAAACAATAGTATTGTTCAATCATTATGATAAATCTATACTTAATCTTGCACCACTCAAAGACCCTGGCATTAACAAATAGGATCTTTGGTGAGGCAAGAATACTACTACCATGAGGTGATCCATAATGAAAATTTTTTATATTGTCTTGGCGCTTATCCTGGCTTCACTGAACTTGAGACCACCCATTACATCCATTTCTCCGCTAATGAGCACCATACAGCATGATCTGGGTTTGAGTGGTATGACCGCCAGTCTGTTAACGACACTACCTGTATTATGTATGGGCATATTCGCTCCGTTCTCCGTAAGACTAAGTAGAAGGTGGGGGAACGAAGGTGCCATTGTACTGGCTTTAATCCTTATTGGGTTAGGAACGGGACTACGATTATTCGTAGGTGCAACGCCGTTAATGATGTTCACTTCTTTTCTGTCGGGTGTAGGGATTGCACTCACAGGTCCGCTGTTGTCCAGCTTCATTAAGCAGTATTTTCCTAACCGAGTGGCAGCCATGGTAGGCATCTACTCTACAGCAATGGTGATGGGGGCCAGCATTAGTGTGGGATTATCGGTTCCGTTCCAGCATACGCTGGGTGGATCTTGGAGAGGGTCTTTAGCCACATGGGCATTACTCGCAGTTATTGCATTACCGATCTGGTTGAAATTAGCTTGGTCTGCGCGCACAGAGCGTCAATCTGGACAAACTTCAGCTGTCATTCATGCATCACTTCCGGTGAAGAACAGGCGAGCATGGGTGCTGACATTGTTCTTCGGGCTGATGGCAGCGATCTTCTATTCACTAACCGCTTGGCTAGCACCAGCGATTCAAAGCCATGGATATAGCCAAGAGACTGCTGGCAACATCCAAACGTTGTTTACATTGATATCGCTGCCCTCAACGTTATTCATTCCCATGCTTGTACACCGGTACCAAAGACGTGTATTCTGGCTTGTCGGATGTGCATCGTTAGAGCTGATAGGTGTCCTGATGCTGAATCTCTCTGTCAGCCCGTGGCTCGCGGCGATCCCGCTCGGTATTGGTGCAGGTGGACTGTTCCCAATTGCACTGATGTTGCCGATCGATGAGACAAGCAATGCACAGGAAGCTAGTAGCTGGTCTGCTATGACTCAATCCGGTGGTTATATCTTGGGAGCACTGGGGCCGCTTGCGATTGGTTGGCTCCACGATCTGACAGGCAGCTTCGTGCAAGCATTCTATGGTTTGGCTATCATCATCGTACTGCAGATTATCGTTCAATTCGCTATTGGTAATAAGAAAAACTTAAAAGTAGTTGACCATGAACAGGAGTTAAAAGGCATGTAAAGTAAAATAGATATAGAGATATGATCTTTATACATGATCTAACAAGTCCATATAGTACTGTCGCAATGATTCTTTTAACGTGTCCGGTTCCATGATCTTAATAGATCTGCCGAATCCTGCGAGGTACCGAGTAATGAAATCAAGCTCATGAGCTTCATACGAACCGACAAGAAGCCTTTGTGCCGGCTCACTGCCCGATTCGTTGACGTGCGTAATCTGCATGGATGGAAAATGTTCTTGCTGGAAAAGTTCAACCCCGGCTTCGTCAATCCGACATTGAAATGAAATAGCATCTTGTGATGGTTCCCATAACGAATGGGTATCCTGTGCTTGAAGTTCAATAACATGAGCCAAAGGTTCAATGTCGGACACTTCAGCCGAAGTGATCCGGTCGCAGCGGAACACACGATACGCCTGCTTATTCAGATCATAAGCCTGGCAATACCAGTAGCCTTTCCTGGCATAGAGCGCAATGGGTTGAATGGTACGATTGTTGAAGCTGGATGTACGAGATGGTGAATCCCATGGTTCAGGATCAGAAAAGTCGGCAGGAGACGACCCTGTATCTGTAGATCTTCGTTGATCAGGATACGTAATTTGGATCACTATATTTTGCACAGCAGCCAACAACAAAAACTCCAAATGCACACTATCGCGAATCTGCTCCGTATGACGGAAGGAAACCCGATGTTGGATGTTCTCAATATCCTGTCGTTGCTTGTCGGATAACGCGCTCATAAATTTCTCATGAATGGTACGGAAAGAAACCTGAAAGGGCAAGCTGGAGAAGCTGCGGAGGGCCTGCATCGCAAAATAAAGGGCATGAAGCTCACCCGTATTAAACGAAATGGGAGGCAGCTGCATCTGTTGCAGCAGTCGATATCCGCCGTAGCGTCCATATTCGACATAGATAGGTGCACCCAACTCTTCCAATGAAGCGATATCTCTTAACGCGGTCCGCTTGGAGATTTGGAACTCCTGCATGAGATCTTGCAGGGTGAACTGTTGTTTTTGATTAATGAAACGTAGCATCTGGTTCATGCGTTCTGATTTTTTCATATCGAATCCTCTTAATGGTGCCATGGGTTGGCACCTTTCATTGTTATAGTGATAAGTGTAATCCAATAGGAACAAGGAGGCAATCTAATGAATTTTGAAGTGATACCATTTTTGTCGATGAACGGTGATGCGGCGGCAGCCATTGCTTTTTATGAGGAGTTTCTGGGCGCCAAGGTGATATTCAAGAAAAGTTATAAAGAGATGAAGGAGATGAACCCAGGCTTTGAGTACCCTGCCGGACAAGATGAGTATATTACACATTCGGTGCTGGAGATTGGGGTCAACAAGATCATGATTGCGGAAGAAGCAATGGACACGGAGAGAGCGTGGCAGCTGGGAAACAGCACGTCATTATGTATTCAATCCAAGGATAAAGCTACAATCGACCAACTGTATCATTCTTTGGTGCAACATGAGGGTGTGAAGGTACTGGTACCTTACGAGCAAAATGAATTCAGCCCAGGATACGGCATTGTGCGTGATCCGTATGGCATCGCGATTCAGCTGTGTGTGACGGTGCATGATTTTTAGAATGAGGTGAGGAGCCATTTCATTCATGTATGCCTCAAGTGAACATTCATCACTAAAGCTTCACTTCAGTAGCCCCATAGATTAGGTATAATCTACAGTAGAGGTTTGGACAACAGAGCAGGATGTCTGAACAGAGAGGGGCTGGGAGTTGAAGTGAGAAAACAAGGAGCTATTGGCAAAGAGAGCAGGCTTCGTCTCCTGGAGGCAGCAGCAGAGGAATTTGCATTGAGTGGATTCTACCAGACAAAAATAAGTTCAATTGTTGCTCGGGCTGGGTTAACACAGCCTGCATTTTATCTGTACTTTGAGAGCAAAGAAGCTGCTTTTGAAGAGCTGGTGGCTGATTTTCGTAATGGCCTCAGTGAGGCAGTGCGCGATAGTCATATCGGGCCGGGAAAGAATAGGGAGGACCTCAAGGAAGCGGTCGTGGCCTCGTTGGAGCAGATCTACCGATTCCTCGGAAGGAATCCGGCATTGACCCGAATTGGGTTGTATCTGTCCCCGGAGTCCGTGGGCATCAAGGCAGAGATTGCCAGGCTCATGGAACAGAATCTGATTGAAGAACAGCAAGCCGGATATTATCGTCAGGATCTGGATGCGATTTTCTTTGCAGAATGTCTGCTCGCTATTATTGAACGCTTAACCCTGATTAAGCTGTTGCCAGGTCACGAGACACCTTCGCAGTTGGCACGGCAGACGCAGGATCTCTTTTTCTACGGCATATTGGACATGCAGCAGCGAAGCTAAATGAGTTCAATAGGAAGAGCCAGACCCGGATAACCGGAGTCTGGCTCTTTTTGAATTTGAGTTATATAGCGCTCGCTGCGTAAAATCCCGAACGAACCGCAGTACCTACTTTGCCAATCTTCACACAATCGCCCATGAGGCTGGTCTTGGTTCCGAACTTGGCCCGGATCAGCTCAGCGATCGTTGTATTTTTTCTCATACCAAAGGCATTAATGATCGTATCCGCTTCAATGAACACTTTGGAACCATCAGCTTTCTCTGCTTGTAAACCATTGGCCTCAAAGGAGAGGACCTTATGTCCACCGAGAATGGTCACTCCGTAGCTATCCAGCATAGGCATCAGGGCTGCACGGTTAATGTACATCACATCTTGCCCCGCTTCCGGGCGCATCTCGATGATGGTGACTTTTTTGCCTGCCATAGCCAGCTCAAGTCCCAGATCGCAACCTGTTAACCCCCCACCAGTAATGACAATATGTTCGCCGCGTACAAGGTCTTTTTGTAAATGAGCCTCAATGGCTCCCACGACGTTATCGTTATCAATACCAGGGATTGGAGGCACAAGGGGTATGGCTCCTGCGCCGATGAAAATATGATCAGCGGCTTCCAGTGCCGGATCATCCGGCTTGATCTCATGATTTAACTTCACTTTCACGTGAAGCTGGGTTAACTGCCGCTCATACCAGCCAATCAGGGCGCGTAACTGGCCTTTGAATTCCGGTGTGGCTGCACTGGTGACCTGTCCACCGACAGAGGCCTCTTTTTCGTACAGTGTAACTTCATGTCCTTTGAGTGCTGCTACACGTGCCGCTTCCAGACCGGATGGTCCTGCACCTACAACAACGACCTTCTTGGCAGTCTCCGCCGGATGAATCGCGAAGCGTTTCTCGTTGGCTGCCTGAATGTTGACCGCACAGCTGATTTTGGTATTCCGTTCGATGATCCGACCGATGCATTCCTCATTACAACGAATACAAGGACGAATATCCTCCCGCACATTATCCCGCAGTTTGTTTGGAAGCTCGGCATCGGCAATCAATGCGCGACCAAACATGACGAAGTCCGCGTTCCCGGATTCAATTAGGCGGACAGCACTTTCAGGTGTATGGCTTCCCGAGTTCAAAATAGGAATGTTCACAACCTGACGAGCAGGCTCACACATATACTCCATACAAGCATCACCCAAGTAAGCTGGCGGGAAAATGTAATCGATTCTTTCGTAGGAACCGGCATCAATATCAACGGCATCTACGCCAGCACGTTCGAGAATTTGCAGCATCTCCAGACTGTCCTCGACCGTACGCCCCCCTTCAAAGCGATGATCCAGTGCCATACGGAACAAAATGGGCATGTCCGGACCTACAGCTTGGCGGATCGCCTGTACAATTTCTATGGCAAATCGCATCCGTTTCTCTGTCGTGCCGCCATACTCATCTTCACGCTTGTTCCAGATCGGCGACATAAACTGATCGATCAGATAACCGGCATGGGCATGAATTTCGATCCCATCAAAGCCCGCCCGTTTCAATCTGGCTGCCGAATCGGCGAATTGCTCCATAATGGTCTGTATTTCTTCCACCGTAAGTGGATGGCACAGTACTTCCGGATTATAGATGGCTGGGATGGCCGAAGCCGATACGGGAGGTTTCCCCGAACGGTCTGGTAGCGCATTACGTCCAGTGCCACAGCTGAGCTGAGCGATAATTTTGGTGCCGTAATGTTGTACTGCATCGACGAGATCCGTGAGCAACGGAATGACATAATCTTTCTCTACAATGCCTTCCAATACGCCCTGAGCCAGATCTTCGGTCAAAAATTGTGCCCCAAGGATGATCATACCCGCGCCGCCTTTGGCGCGCTCCTCATAATAATCGATCTCTTCAAGGGAAATGCGACCATCAGGACTGGCCGAATTGGTTCCCATAGGAGACATGACAATTCGATTCTTCACTTCCATGTTTCCGATGCGGAAGGGGGCGAACAGCTTTTCATAAGGATGATTCATGTGTGTGTCCTCCTGTTGTTAGTAAGTGTTGGATGAATTGAATAGATAGAAATATTGGATAGAAGTACAGGTTACTCGTGAGTAATATAAGTGATAAACCCATCGTAAACGTTCAGCAATAAATTATAAGTGAAAAAAATCACAATCAATTCATGTTGTCTACATTTCTGGAGCAGAGTATACGTTATGAATCATTTGAAATAACAGAGGGACTTGCTCTGGGCGATGCAATACAAAAGTGTATGCTCCTATGCTTTGTGTTACGATACGTACATGTAGGCAGTGATCGGAAGGTTGTTCTGTCATCACATGATTAATCACAGGTACGTTTTACGGATGGGGATAAGCTATTGAGTCGCACACGTTTTATTACATTTATTATAGGTGTCGTTGCCTTGTTTATCGCACTAAATGTACTCTCTTTTCTGGAGGATGAGCATGCTCCGAAGGCGCATGAAGGGGTACTGGATCTGCGTCAGGTCGGAGGTTTAAAAGAAGGAGATATCACCCTTAATGGAGAGTGGCTGTTTTATCCGGGGCAGTTACTGGATGGAACAGAGAAGACAAGCACGCAGGAATATATCGCTACCGTTCCTGGTAATTGGCAGTCGGTCATTGAACCTTATCTTCATCAGGGTGCGTTCGGATATGGGACGTATCGTTTGAAAATATTGCTGGATGCCGAAGGAGAATCTGCACAGCAGATTGCCTTGCGTGTTCCCTTAATTCGTACAGCCCACACGTTGTTTGTTAACGGGGTACAGATTGGTTCGAACGGAGTTGTCTCGACAAGCGCCGGACAATACAGTCCCCAAGTAGAGCCCTATATCTCACATACGGAGATAAGCGGTTCCGAAGTGAATATTGATGTGCAGGTAGCCAACTATGATTTTGCGAATAGCGGGGGAATGATTGAACCCATTCAGATAGGCAGTATGGATGCTATATACCAATCGCAGCAGAGGAATGTAGCTTTTGAATTTGGCATTCTGGTTGTATTTGGTTTTCTGAGTATGATTTTTGGATTCATGCATTATCAGTCATCGCGAAGCGGCTGGATCTATATGTCTCTATTTTTCATTAGCATGATGGTCACCAGCTCGTATCAGGGAACCAGATTATTATTCTGTCTATGGCCTGACCTTACATATGCTACGGGTTTCATTGTATATTTTCTGTCCATAGTGGGTCTCACGTTCTGGATGTTTATGTTTGTCGCCTGTCAATTGGAAACGGTAATTAGACGTTGGGTGAGATACGCGGTGTACATCTTCAACGCGGTCTTCATTATCTTGCTATTCGTATTGCCAATTGACATGGTGTCACATCTGGTCGTGGTATTGGTGATCCAAAATGTAGCCGTGTATAGCTACTCTTTAGTGATCTTGCTTCGGAGTTTCCGAGGTGGCGATCCTGTTGCTGGACATCGATTTTTGGCCTTTTTTATATTTGCCGCACATAGCTTGTCCAATCTATTATTGCAGCTCGGTCTCACCCATATGGGTGACTGGTACTTTATTCAGGTCTTTCTCTTCTCGGGTTTGTTTATTCTGATGTTTGTGCAGCAATTTGTAATGACCTATAGACGCTTGAAGCGGCTATCCCTTGAGATGAAGCGTGTCGAGCGGTTCAAGAATGAATTCATGGCCAATATTTCAGATCAAATGAAAACTCCACTACAGGCTTTGATTAGTATCGCGGATGCACGCCTTCAATCGGACCATCACCTTACAGCTGACCAGAGGCAGGACCTGCAATTGCTTACATCGGTGGGCTGGATGATGCGCAGCATGGTGGATGATTTGCTCGACTTTTCGCAAATTCGTGAGCAACAAATATATTTGAGGATCCGGTCCGTTGATTTCTACGCATTAGTAGATGAAGTGGTGGAACGTGTCCGATATATGGTATATGACCATTCGATAGAAATTACAAGTCGTGTGGATAAAACACTGCCACGAGTAGCTGCCGATGAGCAACGCTTGCATCAGATTCTGGCAGGTGTGCTCCAGCATAGCTTGAAGGTTACCGTTACGGGTACCATCCAAGTTGAAGCTTCAGTAGTGAACGGGATGGTTGAAGTTCGTGTCCATATGCAGGGGGGCGCCATTTCAATGGAGCAGACCTCGCTTACCCGTGCGTTGTTCGAATCCAGGCTGGATCAGGATCATGCACAGATGAATCACAATCCGGATGCTCCAGGGTTATATCTGGTCAAGGCATTAACGGAATTGCATCATGGAACGGTACATGTACCTGACAGTGCATCTGGAGAAATGGACATCATACTTACACTACCATTAAGTGCAGATTCATTCAGAGATGAAACACAAGTTGTATTGTCGCCTATGGTTGAGCAAACGGCGGCAGTTCAATCGGTTGATCACCATGCTCTGAATTTGCCAGTGAACCGAAGCAAACGATCTCTATCGAGCATGTACCATATTATGATTGTGGATGATGATGCGCTGAATTTGAATCTTTTGTTGCCTATTCTGAATCTGGATGATTATCGTGTGACTGTGGTGAGAAATCCGGAAGAAATCATGCAGAGCATGCACCCATTGCATGAAATGGATCTGATTGTCGTGAATCGCACGCTGTCTGGTATATCAGGTACCGTCATATGTAGCAAAATCCGTGAACAGTACACCATGTTTGAGCTGCCCATCCTGTTACTCATTTCTGCGTGGCAAGGGGATCGCGCTCTGGAAACGGGTCTGGCAGGGGCTAATGATTTTCTGCGCAAACCGGTGGAAGGTTCCGAACTTCGTGTACGTGTACGTACCTTGTTACAGATGAAACGTTCAGTTGCTGAACGCATTCGCATGGAGCTGGCCTTTCTACAGGCGCAGATCAAGCCGCATTTTCTGTTCAATACTCTGAATTCCATTGCAGCGCTAAGCAAAAGCAAACCTGCACAGATGAATGAACTGCTCAATGAATTGGGCAATTATCTGCGGGAAAGCTTCCGATTTGACAACACGAATCCACTGACGCCTTTTGATCGGGAGTTAAAATTGGTGCAATCCTATCTACATATTGAAAAGGTAAGATTTGATGATTGGCTGGACTTTAAGATTGAAGTGTTAACCTCAACTAACTTCCGGGTCCCTCCACTGACCATTCAACCTTTGGTGGAGAATGCCGTACGGCATGGTATTATGCGACGTGCTGAGGGGGGACGCATTCTGATTCGGGTTACGCGGGATGAACAATTCATTCTAATTACGGTGAAGGATGACGGGGTAGGCATGTCGCCGGAAACACTGGAACGGATTATGGAGGGGCCAACGCTTGAAGGCGGGATCGGCATCCGGAATATTGAGCGTCGACTCAAACAGCTATTCGGATGGGGACTGCTCATACATAGTTCCCTGGAACAGGGAACCGAGATTCAAGTCCGGCTTCCAATAGAAAAGGTGGGATTTCATGAAAGCGATACTGGTGGATGATGAACCGCTCGCGTTGAATCATCTTGCGGAGGAACTGGAGCGCATTAGCGATCTGGATATTATCGGGAAATACCGCAGTCCCAGGCAGGCTCTGGAGCATATCGTACAGGTTCGACCGAATGTGGTTTTTCTGGATATAGAGATGCCCGAGATGAGCGGGATTGAACTGGCTGAGCGCGTTCTGCAACAACTTCCAGCGACCAAAATTGTATTTGTCACGGTATATGATGAATATGCAGTCAAGGCGTTTGAACTTAATTCTCTGGATTATCTACTGAAACCGTTGCAGACAGAGCGGCTAGAGAAGACGATTCATCGATTGTTGCTAACGTCCGATCCTACTGAACGGTTCCCGGATTCACAGGTTATACTTCATTGCCTTGGTCCATTGCAATTTGAAAAGGCGGGGTGCCCGCCCATCACCATACGATGGAAGACATTCAAAGCCCAGGAACTATTCTCGTTTCTTTTGCAATATCGAGATAAACCTGTTCGCAAGCAGGTGCTGCTTGAACAATTGTGGCCTGAGATTGAATGGAAACGCGGAGTAACCCAGCTCTATACGGCTATCTACCAGATTCGCAAACAGCTACAGGCAGAGCAGGTTAATATCCAGATTTCTAACCTCGATGAAGGATATATGCTGCAATTGAATGGGGCATCCCTGGATATGGACACGTGGGAGAAAAGGGTAGCTGAGGCGCCTGCCGTTACTGCGTTAACGATGGATCTTCATTTACAGATTTCATCTCTTTACAAGGGTCCATATCTGGGGGAAACAACGTATCTGTGGGCCGAAATGGAGCGACGTCGACTGCGCAATCTCTGGCTTCGCCATGAGAAACAAATTGCAGATTATTATATCGCTGCCCATCAGGATGAAGATGCTGTTGCACATTATCTCAAAATACAGCGTATGTTGCCTGATGAGGAAAATATCTATGTGGTTCTGATGAACCTGTATCATCGACTCGGTGATCGACGTTCGGTCGAAGTTCAGTATAGCCTGCTATGCCGTATGTTGAGTCAGGAAATGGATATGCTCCCTCATCCGGCTGTTCAGGAATGGTTCGAAAGCTGGAAATCCAATCGTTCAACCTAAGCCTACTTGCCCTGGCAAGTGGGTTTTTCTTATGGTCCACTGCCTACGGAAATCATTTTGCTTGGGACTTATGGTTCAGGTTTCAGAAATGTTTCAAATCGATGTTCTATAATGAAAGAAGTAACATGTAGAGAGAGGCATCGAACAATGGAACATACCTTGGAACACAGTATTCAACATGGCATGGTTTCACATGATAACGTACTTGTCCTGATTTCATATTTGATTGCTGTTGCGGCTTCTTATAACGTTCTGGACCTCACCAGCAGAATTAACAAAGCCAGCGGCAGAAATCGTTGGTTATGGCTATCTTTTGGCGCAATGGTCATGGGTATGGGCATCTGGTCCATGCATTTCGTTGGCATGATGGCGATGTCACTACCATTTCCCGTCTCTTATGATCTTGTCATTGTGCTGATTTCTGTAGCTGTAGCCATTGTGGCATCTTTTGTGGCGCTGCTTGTAGTCTCCCGACAGAGGCTGCCACTGTTACAGTTATTGGGTGGCGCCTGTCTGTTTGCGCTCGGTATCGTGTTGATGCATTATATCGGGATGTATGCGATGCAGGTGGAGATTCGGTACGATCCTATGTATGTCATGTTATCGATAATGATTGCATGCGCGGCTTCAATTACAGCACTGTGGTTATCGTTATATTTTCTTAAATCGGATACACGTCATGATGTTTGGAAAAAGGTTGGAAGTGCCCTCATCATGGGAGGGGCTATTGCGGGTATGCATTATACAGGCATGATGGCAGCGCACATCGAATCGGATATGCGTCCGAACCGGGTGATATCTTCGCTAAACACAATTCTCGACCAGAAGCGTCTAGCCTATTTTATTTCCATGGGTACGTTATTTACGCTGGGATTGTCGCTTGTTGGTTTGTACATATCAAGACTGTTTTCCAAACAGGAGTCGGAGAAACAAGAGAATGAAAAATGGTATAAATCGCTCTATGAGCATAATCAGGATGGTATTATTTCCATCGATCTTCACATGCGAATTGTCGGGATTAATCCGGCAGCAGCCCGAATTGGTGGTATTAAGGAAAAGCAATTAAAGGATCAATCCGTAAGTGCTCTATTAACCATGGTTGTGGAGGAGGATCGGGAGCGCATCAGGCATATGTTCGGACGTGCTACGGATGGTGAAGAGATGAAGTACGAGACCGTCATCTATAGCACCAATCAGGAACGGGTTGAACTTGGCGTTGTGCTCGCACCCGTCATTGTAGATAAACAGGTCGTGGGAAATTACATCATTATGAAGGACATCACGGACGAAAAGCGCGTAAAGGTGAGAAACTATCATCTGGCTTTTCATGATGAGTTGACTGGACTGCCCAATCGTAGAATGTTTAATCAGAGGTTATCGGAAACGATTGAATCGCATCGTTATGAGCAAAAGCAGTTTGCCGTCATGGTCCTTGATCTTGACCGATTCAAAGTTATTAATGACTCTCTTGGACACATCTATGGAGATCTGTTTCTTCAGGAGATGAGCCGACGGATTAAGGATAAACTGAATGGCGAGGATGTAACGCTTGCCCGAATGGGTGGAGATGAGTTTGCGATTCTTGTTCATCAGTACACTAGTCTTGGAGACATCACCCGCTTGGCTGAACGCATTATTCAGGCGATTGCGAAGCCTTGTTATCTAAAAGAGAGCGAGTTCTATGTTACGGGCAGCATTGGGATCGCCGTATTTCCGGACCATGGGCAAGATACTGTAGAGTTGCTGCAGCATGCAGATACGGCCATGTATGAAGTGAAGAAGAATGGCAAGAACGGATATCAGTTCTTCTCTGCCGAATTGCATCACGAGTTGCAGGAACGAATGGTTCTGGAGAATGACCTTAGAAAAGCATTGGATCGAGGGGAATTTGTGTTACATTACCAACCTCAGATTCAGACAAGTGAAGTCAGCATGATTGGTGTCGAAGCCTTGGTACGATGGAATCATCCGACCCGTGGATTATTGTATCCAGGCACGTTCATCTCGGTTGCAGAAGAGACGGGCATGATTATTGAGCTAGGTAACCGGGTGCTCCGCGAAGCTTGTTTTCAGATGCGGAATTGGCATGATGCAGGGGGGCCTTTGATTCCAGTGTCGGTGAACCTGTCCTCTCAGCAATTTCATCAATCCAATCTGGTGGAACAGGTTCGTCAGATTCTAGTTGAGACGGGTTTGAGCCCGCAGTATCTGGAATTGGAAATCACGGAAAGCATGATGATGGATGCGATCGCTTCCATTGAAATACTCAATCAATTAACCGAGCTTGGAATCCGGATCAGCCTGGACGATTTTGGAACAGGGTACAGTTCCTTTAGTTATCTAAAAATGTTCCCGATTCACAAAGTGAAAATTGACCGCTCTTTTATTCAGGACATTGCGGTTAATCATAGCGATAGAGCCATTGTTTCGACTATGATTACAATGGCGAAACAATTGAATATGGATGTTATTGCAGAAGGCATTGAAACGAAGGGACAACTGGATATTCTGACCGAACAGGATTGCAATGAAGTGCAGGGGTACTACTACAGCAAGCCATTGCCAGCGGATGAGGTGGAGCAGATTTTCTTTTTGCCCCAGAGGTCGGGTAACGTATTGACGTTCTGAAAATAACAAATAAAAAATAAACAGCAACAGGTGATCCAAAGTTCTGCAAATCGGGTATCAATAGTAGAGTCATTTAGAACCTGATGGATACATATGTTGTTGTACTCGTTGTTTTGCTGGTAAAAGGCTGTTTATTATGGAATGAACTGTGGGGGTTATCAAGTGCCTATATTAGATATGGAAAAGAAAGATGTTGTCACCGATGCACTGGTCATCAAGGCGATGGAGAAAAGTCTGGCGATCATTCGATTCGATCTGGATCGACGGGTAACGTATGTGAATGAAGTCTTTGCCCAGACGATGGGATATACAGTTGATGAGATGTATGGCATGAAGCATCAGCAGTTATGCTTCGGGCATTTTGTGAATACCCCGGACTATGACGCTTTTTGGAATAGCATATTTAATGGTGTTAGCTTCCAAGACAAGGTTGAACGCAAGGATGCAAAGGGAAATTCCGTATGGCTTGAGGCGACCTATATGCCAGTCTTTGATGAGATGAACCAAAAAATACTGGGTGTCTCCAAAATCGCCACTAACATTACCAATCGTCAGAACAATATCTCAGTCGTGGTGAATGAATTGAAAAACATGTCCCATGAGCTAAATGGGCAGGCAGATGTAGGTATTGAACGCAGCCAGGAATTAATGTCCAGTATCTCCTATATCTCAGAGGTGTCAGCTTCTAACCGTGCAACGTTGACTCATCTGCAGGAACAGGCCGGATCGATTCAGGGCGTGGTACGAACCATACGCGAGATTTCATCACAGACGCAGTTGCTTGCGTTAAATGCTGCCATTGAAGCTGCGCATGCAGGCGAATTCGGCCGAGGATTCGATATCGTGGCCAAGGAAGTAAAGAAACTGTCCGCCATGGTGGAGAGTTCAATTAATGAGATTCGAGATAGTGTTACTGGAATAACGAAGGAGATTAGTAATATCACAGGCGGTACAAAAAAGGTAGAGGAATATGTCGAGCAGAGCCAGAAGCGGATTGAGATCGCTTTGAATGATTTTACGGCCATTGCTGCATCAGCCCATTTGCTGGACGCCAAAGCAGAGCATGTGACCAGAATTGTATAATCATATATAGCGGATAGCGGTTCCTTATACAGGAACCGTTTTTTTGTCGTTCTTTACATAAAATCGGGAATTATTGTGATCAAACGGGGACACAATACTTGGGAATACCTGCAGCTTCGTTATGCAGAGAAATGTTGGGGTGGGAACATGTGGTCAACAATTGTGTCCTACGTGCCGGATAGGTCCATATGGATTCAGGCAGTTTTGGTCTTTATCATTCCGATTGGCATTACCTTGACCATGCGCTGGATCAATGCCGCCATTAAGCGTGGCAGCTTCTCTCGCACGAAGCGACCTTCCATATCTTCGAAGGATATTTCACCAGCAGCCGCAGGGAAGGGCCAAGGTACTGAGACAGGTCAATATGCCAATATTAAATTAACCGATAAGTACAATACAAATCTAACTAGCGTAAAAGAAAGCTTTGGACTCAATGCAGACGTGCATATTAGGGAATTTACCATTAGGGGGACCAATACACTGGCTGCGGTCGTATATACCGAGGGCTTAGTAGATCAGGACTTGATTGATGATCATTTGATTACACCGTTAATGTTAGAAGGTGTTCCTTTACTCAAGCAAGAGGGTTTTCTTCATCCAGACAACGCACACTTACTGTCAGCATACCTGCAAGATCAATTACTGCCTGTCAGTCTGGTTGAGGAAACCAAGTCCCTTCAAGAGCTCGCAGTTGGCGTGTTGTTTGGGAAGAATGCACTGTTGGTTGATGGTTTGCCAGGTGCTTTATTGATTGGAGCACATAAGATCAAAACACGAGGTATGAATGAACCGTTGTCAGAGGGGCTACTTCGTGGACCGCGTATCGGTTTTACAGAGCAGTTAAGCGATAACACAGGCATTTTGCGTCGGTATGGAAGTGATCAAAGCCTATTTATTAAGAAGTATGAAGTGGGTTCACGGATCAAAAAAGATTTGGCGATAGCCTATATTCAGGATATTGCCGACCCTAATCTCGTGGCTGAAGTCTGCAAGCGAATTGAAGAGATGGATATGGATTCGATGCTGGAATCTGGTTATGTGGAACAACTCATTGAAGACAGTACACTGAGTCCTTTTCAGCAGGTACTGAATACGGAAAGACCTGACCGGGTCATCGGCGCATTGCTGGAAGGTCGGGTGGCTATTTTATTGGATGGAACACCATTTGTGCTGGTTGTACCGGTGACCTTCAGCATGTTGCTCCAATCTCCCGAGGATTATTATGAACGCTGGATTCCCGGAACCTTTTTGCGAATGCTGCGTTTTATGGCCGCCATGCTGGCATTGCTTGCTCCTGCACTGTATATCTCGTTTATCTCGTTCCATCCAGGACTTATTCCGACCAAGCTGGTATTGACGATTATTGAAACGCGTACGGGAGTACCGTTTCCTTCGATTATTGAAGTACTGATCATGGAACTTTCGATTGAGATTCTGAGGGAGGCAGGGATACGGCTACCTAAGCCGATTGCGCCTGCGATGGGGATCGTCGGAGGTTTGATTATTGGCCAAGCAGCGGTACAGGCGGGTATCATAAGTCAATTCCTGGTCATTGTCGTTGCGGTTACAGCCATCTCATCCTTTACGATTCCTGTCTATAGTGCCGGGTTAACGCTGCGGATTCTGCGATTTGCCGCCATGTTTAGTGCAGCTATTCTCGGACTGTATGGCGTGGTTATGTTCTTCCTGCTTGTATGTACACATCTGGCTCGACTCTCGAGCTTTGGCGTGCCATATGTTGCCCCAGCGGTTCCTTATCACTTGAATGATTGGAAGGATTTTGTTATCCGTGCTCCGTTAAACATGATGAGAATGCGTCCCGATATGACTAATCCAATCGACAAGGACCGAAAAGAATAATTGAATTCCATGGACAGAAGGTCTGGAGGTGAACTGAAGTGAATGGCTCCCAACAAAAGATAACCACGACACAGGCCGTTGTAATTATTGTCAATTACATGCTTGGCGCCGGGATATTGACGTTACCACGAACGACCAGCAAAGCTGTCGGAACACCGGATGTCTGGATATCCATTATTCTGTCTGGGCTAATTATCACGGGCGTCGGCATTATTTTGGTTACCCTGTGTCGAAGATTTCCGGGGAAAACCGTGTTCCAGTTCACCCGTGAAATTACGGGGAGCTGGATCGCTTACATACTGGGCGGTGCCATGATTATGTATTTTATGGTGATTGCTGCATTTGAAATTAGAGTTATGGCTGATGTAACCGGAATGTATCTACTCGAACGTACTCCCACCTGGGCAATTGTCATGGTCTTTATGTGGATCGGTATATATTTGATTTCAGGAGGGCTTAGCGTCATTGTACGCGTGTTTGAGATCATTTTGCCGATTACGATCATTATATTTGTCATTGAAATTCTACTGAGTAACCAGCTATTCGAGATTGGTAATCTGAGACCTGTGCTCGGAGATGGCATTATGCCTGTTTTCAAAGGACTGAAGCCTTCACTACTGTCATATACGGGATATGAGGTGATGTTAATCATGACTGCTTATATGAAAAACCCGAAGAAGAGCAATAAGGCGATGAGCTGGGGCATACTCATATCCACTATTATTTATTTGATCACGGTAGTAATGGTCATAGGCAGTTTATCGCTCGATGGGATCAAAACTCGAACCTGGCCAACGCTGGATTTGGTAAGAAGCTTTGAGATTCAGGGTCTGATATTTGAGCGATTTGAGTCTTTATTGCTTGTTATCTGGATTATGCAAATTTTCTCGACCACAGCAATTACACATTACTGTGCTTCGGTGGGCATTCGTGATTTGTTTCGTTCCAAAAAAATCAAAGGCATCATGTACGGTCTACTTCCGTTCATTTATTTGACGGCAATGATGCCTAAAACGGTGGACGATACCTTTGCACTTGGGGATATGCTGGGCAATGCATCTGTATTTTTATTTGGCATTTTACCTCTGGTGTTACTGTTCATAAGTCTGATTCGCAAAAAAGGGGGCAAGCATGCATGATTCCATTCCGTATGCTCTTACGTGTAGTCTCTGCCTTGTGTATTCTGTTAACGCTATCCGGATGCTGGAGTAGCCGAGAAATAGAGGATCTAAGTCTCTATGTTGGTCTTGGAATCGATGTCGGCAAAGAGACTGAATTCGAGAAAGACATCGCTGCTCAGGGAGGCTCATATCCCAAGAAGAACTATTTGACTGCTACGGTGCAGATCGCTCCGGGCTACTCCAACAGTCAATCGAGTCAGCAATCCGGTTCGCCTTCTTCCGGCAAAACATCCTATGCCAATGAACAGCTTTCCGGAGACTCCTTGTTGCAAATCTTCCGCCAGTTTGCGTTAAGGCGGGATCGGCCTCTCATAGGACATCATCTGAAGGTAATCGTCGTTTCCAAGGATATTGCTAAAAAATATGGTTTGGACCAACTGCTTGATTTTGTTCTTCGAGATAATGATATTCGCCCCAACTGTCTGGTGTTAATTAGTCATCGTCGTGCAGTGGATGTGCTGACATCACAGGACCCTTCACGAATACCAGCATTTTATCTCACAGGCATTACGAACAATTCTTATATATCCAATAAAATACTTGATCCGGTTCTGCTATCTAAGTTAGACGCTCAAATGCAGTCCGGATCGAGCTTCCTGCTCCAGAATGTATTAAACTCCGATGGGGAGGACAAGTTCTCAGGGGGCAGCATCTTTGATGGAAAAACAACCAAGTTCATCGGGGAACTTAGTCAAACGGATTTGGAAGGATTATCATGGCTCAATCCCCAAAAAAAGGGGGGCGTCTTAAAAACACACAACAAAGAAGGGTTCACTGTGTTATACGAAATGAAGAAGAAAAAAGTGAAAATCACCCCAAAGGTGGTGGGGAATGATATTTCATTCCATGTAAAGACTGAATCTGAAGGCTGGCTGATGGAGGATTGGCGTGCTCCTGAGGAAGAGGAAAAAGGTGCTTACCTCAGAGAACTGGAAAAGGAATTTGCTGAACTGGCTGAACAACAGATTCGACAGGTGTTATATAAACTCCAGCATACCTATAAAGTGGATGTTGCGGATTTTCGGGATAGCTTGCGTATCAAAGAGCCCAAAACATGGAAGAAAATCAAAGATGATTGGGACCAAATCTTCAGCACCGTGCCGATTACGTATGATGTGAAGATCACCATCACCAATCCGGGGTCTTCCACCGAATAGTGCAGCGTGGGACATTTATTATTTAAATGTTGACACATTCATGATAGATCGCTATATTAGTAAAAAATCATTTTCTTATCCAGAGAGGTGGAGGGACTGGCCCTTAGAAACCTCAGCAACAGATCTGAAGGATACTGTGCTAATTCCAGCGGGTGAAAGCCTGATAGATAGGAGCGTTTGTTTTTATTTGTCAGTAACGGCGCACTCTTTAGGAAGAGTGGGTCTTTTTTGTTTTTTCTGGATGAAGAAGTAGGGGAGCAGCAGGTATGGAGAACAACAACGACAAAGGGCATTTTCAGCGGAAAATGCAGGCACGGCATGTGGTCATGCTCTCTCTCGGAGGAGTCATTGGAACGGGATTATTCCTCAGCTCCGGTTATACGATTCAGCAGGCGGGACCACTGGGAACCATTCTGTCCTACCTGATCGGAGCGATCGTCGTATATCTGGTGATGCTCTGTCTGGGTGAACTATCTGTTCATATGCCGGAGACGGGAGCATTTCATAGTTATGCAGCTAAATATATCGGACCAGCAACCGGCTACACAGTGGCTTGGTTGTACTGGTTAACCTGGACTGTTGCGCTTGGCTCCGAATTTACAGCCGCCGGACTGCTGATGCAGCGCTGGTTCCCATCGGTAAACGTATGGATATGGAGCGCGCTCTTTGCACTAATGATCTTCCTGTTCAATGCATTGACGGTGAAATTGTTTGCGGAATCCGAGTTCTGGTTCTCCTCTGTAAAAGTAGTGACCATCGTAATCTTCATTCTAATCGGTGGCGCAGCCATGTTCGGCATTATTCCGATGGCAGACTCTGAACCGGCTCCATTCCTATCGAATATTACGGCATCCGGATGGTTCCCTCATGGGGCTACAGCGATATTGATGACCATGCTTGCAGTAAACTTTGCATTCTCGGGCACCGAGTTAATCGGGATTGCCGCAGGGGAGACGGAAAATCCGGAAAAGACGATACCCAAAGCGATTCATACGACGCTGTGGCGCTTGGTTATTTTCTTCATCGGAACGATTGTTATCTTGTCGGCCTTGCTGCCCATGTCGGATGCCAGTGTACTGGAAAGTCCGTTTGTAGCGGTAATGGAGCGGGTGGGTGTACCCTATGCAGCAGACATTATGAACTTTGTTATTCTGACGGCGATTCTCTCTGCTGCCAATTCAGGCCTATATGCATCTTCACGGATGCTCTGGTCTCTGGCTGATAAAAAAACGATCTCCCCTTGGTTTGCCAAATTAACCAAACGCGGAGTACCATTGAATGCACTTCTGATCAGTATGGTCGGTGGTGCGCTGGCGTTGCTGTCGAGCATCATTGCACCAGGTACCGTGTATATTACACTGGTTTCTATTTCAGGTCTGGCTGTCGTTGCGGTATGGATGAGCATCAGTGCCTCCCAATACATGTTCCGCAGACAATATATCCGGGAAGGACATGCGGTCAAAGATCTGGTTTATCGCACACCGTTGTACCCCGTGGTACCGATTGTTTCATTTATATTATGCTTGGCTTCATGCATAGGTATTGCTTTTGACCCGACACAGCGAATTGCGCTGTATTGTGGGGTTCCATTTATCGCAGTGTGTTACGCCGCTTATTATCTGACAGAACGTGCGAACAAGAAAAGAGGACAAGTACATGACGCAAGCAAAACAGATTAATCCCATAGAACAGATCCTTCGTGAACATCCGGTCATGATTCTGGATGGAGCGCTGGCAACGGAACTCGAACAGCATGGATGTGATCTGGACGACCCGTTATGGTCTGCTCGTGTATTACTTGAGAATCCGGATGTTATCGTTCAGGTCCATGCGGATTATTTCCGAGCAGGAGCCGACTGTGCGATTACATCCAGTTATCAGGCGACGGTGGATGGCTTCTGCAAGAGAGGAATTGGAGAGCAGGAAGCGTTAGACCTGATTGGCAAGACGGTGGAGCTGGCTGCAAAGGCGAGAGATGACGTATGGGCAGAAGTACAGAGTGGTTTAGTAGGGAGAGAAAGCCCGACAGATCAGCTTGTAGAAGCTACTTCGGTACGTGCAGAGATGCTGGAGAATGAGGAGCATATAACAGATCGTACAGGGGATCGTGAGGGAGAATGTCTTCGTTCACGTCCAATTATTGCCGGGTCTATTGGGCCGTACGGCGCCTATCTGGCGGATGGTTCAGAGTATGTGGGACATTATGGCGTATCGGATGAGACACTTGCTGCATTTCACCGTCCGCGTATGGCGGCGCTGATTGAAGCGGGGGCTGACATTTTGGCGTTTGAGACGATTCCTTCCTTGCAGGAAGCACAGGTGCTGGTTGAATTACTGAAGGAGTTTCCTCATGCGTATGCCTGGCTATCTTTCTCTTTAAAAGACGGGACAACCATCAGCGAGGGCACACCCCTTGAGGTATGTGCACAGACGTTTGGCTCCGAGCCGCAGATTGCGGCGATTGGCCTGAACTGTGCTCCAATGGAAGTAGTGACGGAAGCCGTAGGTATTCTCAGCCGTGCCAGCGACAAACCTGTCATTGTCTACCCGAACTCGGGAGAAGTATACGATGCAGCAACGAAGACGTGGAGTGGACAGGGGACCTGTGGCAACATGAGTGATGCTTCGGAGCAGTGGGTTGCTGCGGGCGCGAAAATTATTGGCGGCTGTTGCCGTACGACGCCACATCAGATTGGTGAACTTGCGAAGAAGTGGCGGAGTTAGCTCATATCATTATGAAAATCCCTTCCACATTCTATAGAGGCGTGGAAGGGATTTTTTTATTGTGTTAAGGCATCGTATTACCTTATTCGATAACCAGCATACGTGGCGATGTCTCTCGAATGATTCGGGAAGAAAACCATGATCCAAGACCTGCTGCAATGATGCTTAGGCAGGCGAACAATATCATTCCACCCCAATTCATAATCAGTGGAAGCTCTACGATACCATAATTGGAAAGGACCATTTCGAGCAGAAGAGGTAGTACATATACGCCTACGAAAATACCCAGTATCGCTCCCATGGCGGACAGCACAACCATTCCCATGGTGAGCGATAATCGGATTTGACGGGATGTCATTCCCAGCGATTTGTATATCCCGTACGTTCTGCTCTCTTTGCGGATATTGATTCGACAGGTACTGAAAATAATGATGAACGTCACAATGGTGAACAGCAATCCAATCAGGCTCATCGGATAGATCAGGATGTTTGCAGCTTCAGCGTAAACCGAATCAAGCAATGTCTTCTGGGTAACTACTGAAGCAAAATCCTTAAATTGCTCATTCAACGCCCCGGCAACCTTATCCGCTAGTGCGAGATCCTTCACATTAATGAATATGGCATCAAATTCACCATAACCCCGGTTCACACTTCTCATGGCATCGATGGTGATTCGGCCTGAAACAGACATGTTGGCGATCGCCTGATAGATGCCTGTAATGAGGAATGTACGCTTTTCTCCTTCAATATAGATGTCGATGAGATCACCGAGATCTTTGTTTGATGTTTTGGCTACATTTACACCAATGGCAATTTCATTTGCGTGCTGTGGGTTATCCCCTTTTAACGTTTCGAATCCAAGCTCCTGGTAACTCCCGTCCATTACACTCAAGTTGAGACTGATGGATTGGCCCTTTACTGTTGTTGAAGATTCCGGGCTAATTACACCTGTGATGTTCCCTTGCCAGCCTACATTGCTGATCCTCGGATCCTGCGCTAATACGTGCTTTAGTTCAGCCTTGGGGAAGTTACTTTTGTTCACTACGACTGCTGCGATGTTGGCATTGTCATATCCCCATTTGGCTGCTGTCTGTTCAATTCCGATTATACTGGTCAGCAGCACATATCCTAAGACCAGTACAGAGGAAGCCATGGTGGTCAGTAAAAGTGTGAGAACAGAACTTTTGGTGTTTTTGAAAACATGTCGAAGTCCGAGGACCGCGGTCACAGGCATTCGTGTGAACCCGACCCAGTGTTGTGCCCATGGCGAATTCATTCTACTGGCCATCCGGCTGTGATCTGTTTCCGACATACCATAACGAATAGCCTGAACGGGTTGGATGCTGCGTGCCTTTTTGGCGTATAACACAGTAAACAAAATCACTAAAGCAAATAGAAGCACACCAGCCAGTATGGCCGCGTCCAACCCTTGGACTGGAATGTTCTGATTGTTCACTCGAAGAGAGGACGCGGATATATTAATGATCCACCTGGAGATCCATACGCTGAGTGTAATTCCTGGGATAATGGCTGCGATGGATAGCATTGCATATTGAATAACATAGGTACCTATCGTTCTCCGGGAAGTTAGCCCGAGTGATTTGAGAATGCCTATTGTTCTGTAATTAGCCAGGATAGCATCCGAAATTGTGAACCCGATTGTCATCAAAGCGATGGATAGCATGACAACACCCATGAAGATCATAATGAAGCCAATAACCTGGTTAATAATCAGATAGAAAGAGGAGATCGCTTCGAACTCCATTTTGGATTCAAGAAACGGAGTGCCTGTCTCACGATTGTATCGTTCCCAATACACAGAATTCATGCTGTAATCGTTGAAGTGGATGCCGATCATGTGATGTTCGTTGCCTGCGAGTGTCGCGAAATCATGTTGATAATCGACAGGATTCATCCATACCCTCGCAGTATTGGAGAAGGGCGCTCCGTATGGTACATCGATGACAAGGCCGGACACATTCAGATCGAGTGTGTTTGAGCCGGTTTTGAAACCAATGGTATCGCCTACCGAGATATGGTAGGCACTCGCCATGGACGTTGGAATCCAGACGGAGCCTTGCTCGGGAAGTGTTCCGGGCGTCCCACTGGAGAAAATAAGCTCATCTACACCCCATGGCGGTAAAGGCGTATTAAACATATACAGATACAGGTTGGGAATGTCCGTTTCATTAAGAACGATGCCTGATAATGTTCGATACGTTAGCAATGGGGATACCTCAACACCATCTTGGGAAGCCCACCAGTCGTGTACAAATTCGGGGTCATTCAGTCCTTTCTCAAACGTCAGGATCTGATGAGATCCATGGGTACGGGTATGCATTTCCTGAAACTGATTGCCCGTATTCGCCAGTATGACAATAGCTGTAGATACCAGAAGTGTCGAGAGTAGCAGGAGCAGCGCAATTAACGTATTTTGTATTTTGTTCCTACTCAGATAAGACAAGCTAAGTTTAAACATGACCGCCATCGTTATTCCTTTCCCGTAACCAAAGCGAAGATGATCGCTTCACGATCTTGAATTTGATGTTCGTCATAGGTATCGAACTCAAGGATTCCACCAATCTTGCCGTCCTGAATATAGATTAGGCGGTCTGCCCGGCAGGCTGCTTTTATATCATGCGTAACCATAACAACAGACTGTCCCTTGCGGTGGATATCCGTAAGGATATCGAGAACGGCGGTGCCGTGTTCCAGGTTCAAGCTTCCGGTCGGTTCATCCGCAAAGATGATATCCGGCGAATTGATCAAAGCTCGTGCAATGGCTGCTCGTTGCTGCTGTCCTCCAGACGTCTGAGAGGGGAGGCGGTTACGCTGTTCATCAATATCCATGGCATTCATCAGCTCAGTAGCCCTTGATTGGATGTCTTTCTTTTTGTTTCCAGCGATATATCCCGGTAAAGCAATGTTCTCTTTGATGGAAAGGTCCGGGACCAAATTTATACTTTGATAAATATAACCGATTCGGCGCGTGCGGAAGTCGGACATTTCCCGTTCACGATAAGCGTCGATCCGCTGGTCACGAAAATAAACTTCACCAGCTGTAATCTGATCCAGTCCGCTAAGCAGATATAAGAGGGTTGATTTGCCAGAGCCAGAGTTACCCATGATGACCGTGAATTCCCCTTCATAGATATCGAGATCGACATTACGGATGGCATGATGTTGCTCACTTCCGCTGTTGTACGTCTTGCACAGATTCTGTGCACGGATAATCACTTTTTTCGACAAGTCGAATCACTCCCGAGTGCAGTATAGGATTCATTCTAGAGGAGGGATGTTGAGAAAGCCTTATCAAATTATGAATAAAGTATTACAGGCACCTAAGTTAATTCGGAAATGGAAGGCTGCTCCGCACAATAGCTTTGGAGTGTGGGCTCAGCAGATCGGCAGATAGAATCGGAAGGTCGTACCTTCTCCTTCTTTACTAGTAAAAGAAATACGGCCTCCGTGTGCTTCAATAATGCTTTGGCAGATGGAAAGACCCAGCCCTGTACCTTCCTGAACATGTTGGTCTGCATGACTAGCCTGGCCTTTGAAATAACGTTGGAAAACAAACGGCATGTCCTGTACACGTATGCCCTGACCCGAGTCGGTGATGGTCACTTTCAAATGCCCAGATTCCAGTTCCGTGTCTATACGTATCGTATCTCCCTGAGCTGTATGTTTGAGGGCATTGGCGACAAGATTGGAGATGACTTGTTCAATTCGGATAGGGTCGATAGCGATTAACACATTGGGAATGTGGTTGGACTTGGGCCCGTCATAGACTAGACCTCTTGTGAGTATTACATGTTCAATAGGTTTCAACATAGCGTCAAGTACAGGACCACTGTACTTTTCAAGGGGTTCCACCGAAATTTGCCCCAGTTCCTGAAGTGCATGAACCAGCAGATCCTCCACAAGCCGGGCTGTTTTATCCGTATGGGTACGCATGACTCTCATATATTCCATTAGCGTTTCCTGATCGTTGCATAGTCCTTCCTCAATAGCTTCTATGTATGCTTTTATCGTGGTAATCGGTGTTTTAATATCATGAGATATATTGGTGATGAGTTCTTTTTGTGCTTGTTCCTGCTGGATACGCAGGTCGTTCATATGCTTGATTTCTGTGCGCATCAGGTCAAACATGGCAAACACTTCGCTCAATTCATTGATCTGGTTGTACTGAATCTTTTCTTCATAATTACCTTTGAGGATGGATTCCGCATGAAGCTTCAATTGATGGATGGGAGAGAGCAGGTGCTTATCCAGTTTTCGTTTCATCCAGAATAGAAATAAACTCAGGATCAGTGACAGGAGCAAGAGTACGCTAATCCATATCATCGGAACAGTCATCGGTTTCTGAACCGTAACCATAGCTTGGGGGATGGAAAAGATGGCATTGCCGATCTGACTTCCCACGGGTCCGTCCATCACGGGAAACGCAATATCAAGTAATTGGTTACCGTCCGTAGCCTGCGCGGCATGATGCAGATCATAATGAAGGGATGAACGCAGGTTAACTTGAGTTCCTTCAGAGCCTGGGGCGGAGGACATGATCACTGTTCCATCCAGGTCCACATAGGTAAGTAGAACCCCACTTTCTCTGGCGATGGAACGTATATCTTCATGAATATTTTGTTCATTGAGATACTGATGATTTTGCTCCAAAGCGAGCAGAGTTGGATTGATCGTGAGGCGAACCTGATTTATGGACAGGTTGGATTGTTCAGAATTTCGATTTTGAAATAGCATTATCGCCAGCGCAAGGATACTTAAAACTATAATAATCAGAAGGCCAAGTGTTGTTAACAACCAGCGTTTGGACCAGCTGTTCAATGACATGTGGGAGCCTCCAATCTCACTTATTCGTAATTGAATTTGTAACCGACACCCCATACCGTCTTCAGAACGGTCGGATGCGAGGCATCTGCCTCGATTTTTTCACGCAGTCTGCGAATGTATACGGTTACGGTATTTTCATCGCCGTAGGTTGCATATCCCCAGATGGCGTCAAGCAACTGGGCTTTGGAGAACACCTGATTCTTATGGCTTGCCAGATAATGAAGTAATTCGAATTCTTTGGCGGACAGAGAAACTTCTAATCCGTTCAATGTAACTTTATAGGCTTTTTTATCAATCATAAGGTTTCCAAGACGCAGTAGATCTGTTCTGTCCTGATCCGATGTCATGCTGTCGTAACGTCTAAAGTGGGCATTGATTCGTGCTAACAGTTCGCTCAGCGAGAAGGGCTTGGTCATATAATCGTCTGCTCCAAAGCCAAGGCCAAGTACCTTATCGGTATCGCTGCCTCTAGCGCTCAGAATAAGGATGGGGATATTATTGCGTCGTCGGATTTCACGGCACACCTCAATTCCGTCCATATCTGGAAGCATAATGTCTAGAATAATGTAGTCCGGTTGAATAAGCTCCATAATCTGAAGCCCGTCTTGACCAGTGGCTGCCACGGCGGCTTCATATTGATTTTTGGTTAGATAATCTCGCAGGATACGCGAAATATCCGGTTCATCCTCGATGATGAGGACTTTGCGCGGGTGGGTTAGCATATGTATCGCTCCAGTATGATTGATGTGAATTTAATGGATAAACCCATGAACCTCTTTAAGGTCATGGGTTTCTAATCTGAAACTGCAGGTCATACATGCTCCAGATCATCGATAGGCTCATGTTGTCTGGATTTGAGATACTCCGCGGGGGACACACCGAAGTGCGCCCGGAATACCCGGTGGAAATAGGAATAGCTTGCAAAACCGCAAGATTCCGCAATATGCTCCAGTGTCATTTCACTGTATTTCATGCGTTCCAACGCCGCATTCAGACGAATCTCAATCGCGTATTGAATCATAGTCTGATTGTAATGCTCCTTAAATAAACGCACGGCACGTGACAGGCTGAGTCCGGCATAACGTGCCGCTTCTTCAAGTTTAAAGGTAACCGTGGCATGCTCCTCGATAAAACGTTTTAACTTCAACGCAGAGGAAATTGCCCGATCCGTCTGAATATTCTCGGTGATTGCCCGGTCGATATAAAGACATAATCCGCGCAGTAACGCATCCTTTAGCTCCGCATTTTCCTCAAGAGGTCCGCGACGCTTCTCTAGAAGCATATTTCGCCATAGGCTGATCAACTTATCATCGAGTCCTATCCGGCTCACGGTAGATCGATGCTGCCGTTTCCACCAGTTCTCGATCCAGCTGCCTTCACAGAACAGATAATAATCTCCGCTGGACAAACGTCCTTCCTTATGTGGTTCATCGACCACGAGATGGTAATCGTCACCAGGCTTGAGCAGCAATAAATCCCCGCTGGTCATCCTGAATTCTTTATCCTGTACATACACTTTGCACGAGCCTTCGGTCTGCAGACGAAACAGATAGGTTTGCAGCTCGCCCTTCATATTATGAGTGAACGCTTTATAGTGATATGAGTAGTCACAGATCAGCACAGATGTCTCTAACGTATCCAAAGATGAAATCCCCCAATATGTTCATCCTGCATGCATTCAAATGGGCTACATTCTATAGATGCAAAATGATGGAAATAAAATTTGATCAGATAGTTCATGTTCTGACTATATTGTATATGTTCATTCTAGCCTGTTTTGCGTTAGGATGATACCAGATAGAGCAATGAAAGCAAATTTGAGAACAGAGGTGTATCCTACATGAAAAAACTTAATATTGGTTTGCAATTGTTTACACTCCGTGATGAAACTGCAGCAGATTTTCGTGGTACGTTGCGTAAGGTAGCGGCCCTTGGATATGAAGGCGTGGAGTTTGCCGGATATGGCGATATTCCAGCTGAGGAAATGAAAGCGCTACTAGATGAACTTGGACTGAAAGGATTCAGCAGCCACGTTTCACTCCATGCGATGCGCGAAGACTTGCAAAAACAGATCGATTACCTGAAAACAATTGGTGCACAATATATCATTTGCCCTTACCTGATGCCAGAAGATCGTCCTGAGAATGCAGAAGGTTGGACCAAGCTATTCGCTGAGTTACAACAATATGGAGCTGAAGCAGCGAAGCAAGGATTGATCTTTGGTTACCATAACCATGACTTTGAATTCCACGGCCAGGTTGGCGATGCCAATGCGTTTGATGCCATGTTCGCTCAAACATCACCGGAAGCGGTAAAAGTGGAAATGGACGTATGTTGGGTACAATTTGCGGGACAAAATCCGATCGAGTATATTAATAAATATGCGGGTCGCTTGCCGCTGCTTCATCTGAAGGACTTCAGCAAAGACGAACAGGGCCAGATGAAAACACTGGAACTGGGACAAGGTTCGGTTGACCTGCCAGCTGTTATTGAAGGCGCTACGAATGCAGGTGTGGAGTGGTTGATCGTGGAACAAGACGTATGTCAGAATCCTCCACTTGAGAGCGTATCCAATAGCTACAACTGGTTGAAAGAAAACTACCTGAACCAATTCTAATGGACCATCGAACCATGAAAAATGCTAATCTATTTGTCAAAGGAGACTTATGTACATGAGTAAAATTAAAGTTGCTGTATTCGGCTGTGGAGCCATTGCCGAGCGCAGACATATTCCAGAGTACGCTGCCAATGAGAACATAGAACTTGTCGCTTTTGCAGATCCGATCGTGGAGCGTGCGGAGAAGATGGCCGAGACTTACGGCGGTAAAGCGTACTCCAGTTACGAAGAATTGCTTGCTAACGAAACGGTAGATGCCGTTAGTGTGTGTACACCAAACTATCTGCATGCACCAATGGCGATTGCTGCTGCAAATGCAGGCAAGCATGTATTGGTGGAGAAACCAATGGCAGTATCCACTGAAGAAGGCGAGCAAATGATCGAAGCTGCCAAGAAAAATGGTGTGTATCTGATGGTTGGACACAACCAGCGCCTGATGCCTCCTCACGTGAAAGCAAAAGAAATTCTCGACTCCGGTAAACTCGGAAAAGTTCTGAATTTCCGTACATCCTTCGGTCACCCGGGTCCGGAAGCATGGAGTGTGGACGGAGCTGAAAGCTGGTTCTTCCGCAAAGAAGAAGCCATTATGGGCGCTATGGGCGACCTGGGCGTACACAAATCAGACTTCATCCGTTACTTGCTGAACGATGAAGTATCTGAAGTAGCTGGTTTCATCAGCACACTGCACAAAGAAGGTACTAAGGTTGACGATAACGCGACTTGCTTGCTTCGTATGAAGAGCGGAGCGATCGGAACGCTGGTAGCGAGCTGGACACAATACAGAGCCGGAGACAATAGTACAGTTCTGTGGTGTGAGAATGGTGTTATGAAGATCGGAACAGTCGAAGGCGATGAAGTTATTGTTGAGCTGACCAATGGTACAGTTGAGACATACAAAGTCGGTGCCATGGCTACCAACGAGAAACAAGTGCCGAGTGGCGTAATTGACGCTTTTGTAGAGTCGATTGTGACTCAAACACCTCCAGCGATTTCCGGGGAAGAGGGTTTGCGTTCCCTGCAAGTGATCCTGGCAGCATTCGAATCCGAGAAAACAGGTCAGATCATTAAGCTGTAATCCAACCGAATGACAGTGCAAATTCTAACATTCTATATGTCTTAATCTATGATATAAGGGACTTACCTTCAGAGATGTGTTCTGGGGTAAGTCCTTCTGTATTTGTACCCAGGCAAGTGATAGGAAAGTGAACAGTATATTCGGTAATTTGTGCAGGGGTAGAGCATTTGATCGCTTGTGCAGAACAGAAAAGGGCTGACAACTCGCGCTATCGCGGAATATCAGCCCCATGGAGTCATTAGATGTAATGATAGAATGATTAACTTTTTTAGATGCCAGCTGGCACATTACTGCCCAGATCCAACCATGCGATTTCAGCAGGAGTCAGCGTGATACGGGAACCTTCATCACAGGAGAGTAGTTCTGCCTGATTCTGAGCACCGATCAGCGCACAGGTTGGGAACGTCTGATTCAATACATAAGCGAGTGCAATCTGGATTGGTGTTGTTTTCTTCGAATTCGCCAATTGTTCAGCCCGGCGCAAACGTTCCCAGTTGCCATCACTATAGAATACACGCACCAGATCGGCGTTATCTCGAACTTCAGGTGTAAATCGTCCAGTGAAGAAACCACGTGCTTGGGAGGACCAGGACAGCAATGGTAGCTTGGTTTGCTCATGCCATGCCAGCGTCTCTGCATCTGCTGACACACAACCTTCCCAGAAAGGTTCGTTTGCTTTGGCGAGACTGAGATTCGGACTGCTGAAGGTAAAACCTTTCAGGCCATTCGCCGCAGCGTACGCATTGGCTTCCTCTAGCCGTTGCCAGGTCCAGTTGGAGGCGCCGATCGCGCCGATTTTGCCGGAATCAATATGTTCGTTCAGTGCTTCAAGAATAACACTGACAGGGGTATTGGGATCATCCCGGTGCAAAGCATACATCTCTACGTGATCTGTCTGAAGACGCTCCAGACTTTCCAGCAAATCACTACGGATGGCATCAGCGTTAACGCGTGGTCCGTTCTGGTCATGATGCGCACCTTTGGTGAGAATGACAATCTGGTCGCGGTTACCGCGTTCTTTCATATAACGACCAAGGACTTCTTCACTTTCGCCATCACAATAAATATGCGCTGTATCGACGGTGTTACCGCCGATCGACAGAAAAGCATCCATATTCGTAGCTGCTTTATCGTAGGCATTATGCACGAAATAATCGGTTCCTTTAATCAGTCTGGAGACGGGTTTACCTGCACCAGCAATTTCGATATATTCCATAAGTCAGTTCATCCTCTCGATTATAGTGTAATTCGTGTACGTTGTTCCGCTGAACGAAGGCAAGCTTCCAATACTTTCATATTAGCTACTGCATCGGAAGGGGCGAAGCGCAGATCCTTGCCCAGAAGTACAGCACGTGCCATATCATCTCCCTGCAGAGAGTAGTGGTTCACTTGCGGGACCTCAATCTCTCTGCGTTCACCGCCAGCTGTTACATAGAAGTTCGAACTGTTATCTTGCTCGCTGACAAATGCGGAAGGGACTTCAATAATGCCCTCGGACCCCAGTACTTCCAGTGTGTTGCGGAAGGCTGCCCACATGCTGCTGTCAAACGTCACGCCAACGTGATTATCGAATTCCAGCAATCCGGATGCCATCATATCGACCTGATCATGCTGCGGGGAGAACATGCCGATAACAGTGGCAGCACTTGGCTCTTGACCAAGCAGCAGACGTGCTACGCTGATGGAATAACATCCGATATCATACAGTGCACCGCCGCCCCAATCCCGCCGAAAGCGGACATTGCCGGATGCATTGGAGTTATTGAACGAAAATGTACTGTGAATACCGCGGATCTCACCGATCTCACCGCTGGCGATGATATCCCTGATCTGATCGTAACGTGGATGATGGCGGTACATGAAGGCTTCAGCCAGCTGCACACCTGCATCTGCACAAGCTTGAACCATCTCCTTAGCTTCCTGCTCAGTCAGAGCCAGTGGTTTTTCGCACAAAATATGTTTGCCTGCCTCAGCAGCCCGGATCGTCCATTCCCGATGCAAATGATTCGGTAGCGGGATATATACGGCATCGATGGAATCATCTGCGAGCAAAGCTTCATAACTGCCATAGGCCTTGTCGATCCCGAGTTGATCGGCCGTCTGTTTGGCTTTATCTTCGTCCCGACTAGCGATCGCGGTGACTTCATTCAACTCGGATTGCTGCAAGCCTGGAATGACGGATTCCACAGCAATGCTAGCGCTACCAAGAATTCCCCAACGCAATTTTTGAACTGAATTCATGTGTTGTATCCTCCTGTGTATAAATGTATATTGTGATTATAAGGAATAGATGATCGAATTAAAATGATAATATATTGAAGTTAGTTAACACAATATTGTTGATCAAGGAGAAGTCGTTATGATGAGACAAACGGTATTGCTAACCCTGCAGGATATTCCATATTTTTGTTATCCGGAATCGGTTGGACATTATATGGAACATCCCCAGCATTCCGTATTACGGGAGGCAGGCGTACTAAACAATTTTAATATTCACTATGTCGCTGCAGGCAAGGGATACGTGGAAGTGGACGGGGTGGTGCATGAGCTTCGCGCAGGTCAAGCCGTGCTTTATTTCCCGCAACAGCGACAGCATTATTATAGTAGTGAAGATGACCCGTGGGATGTGAGATGGGTTCATTTTTACGGTGAACGTCTGCATGATTATATGATCGAGCGGGGGTTGCATCGCAATCTGCTGTGGACGCTACGGCAGCGTAGCTCATGGGAAGAGGCTCATCTGGCTTTGTTGACTGAAGCGGAACAGAACACCATGCTGCGTCCTGCTCAGCTATCCACACTGACTTATGCTGTACTCGCCGAGTTCGTGCAGCATGCGGTACCTTTAAAGAGCACACGCACCACAAGTAAGGCGGAGAGTCGGGTTCTTGCGCTGCTTCCACAGATGCAACAGGAGGCCTGCCAACCTTTCCTGTTACAGGACTGGGCGGATCTCGCAGGTGTGAGTTCATATTACTTTTGCAAAATGTTCAAGAGTGCTGTGGAGATGACGCCCATGGAATTTATTACTCGTTCACGGCTACAGATGGCAAAGCAATGGCTGCTGGAACGGCCTGCGGCCAATATCGGACAGATTGCGGAGGAAGCGGGGTATCCCAATGCCAGTTATTTTAACCGCCAGTTCATGGCCCATGAGGGGATGACACCTACGGATTATCGCGGATTGTATCATAATTAACCGGTATCCTTTCGATGTTGCCAGCGCTTAAAGAGTAATGGTTTGACAGAGAGCTTAATCAAGTCTATTATGGATAAATTAAATCCGTGTATAATGAGGTGCCCTCATGAAATATTCAAAAGCAACAAATTATGCTTTGCATACGATGCTTCATCTTGTAAGCACTGCCCCTGAACAGCTGGTTAGTGTACATCAACTTGCAGAACTGCAGAAGGTATCACCAACCTATCTGTCCAAAATACTGACCAAATTGGTTAAGGCGGGTATGATCGAATCTACTTCTGGCGCCAATGGTGGCTATCGTCTTAGTCGTAAAAATCCGGACCCTTCCTTCCTGGAGATTATTCATGCGATTGAAGGTCAGGCGTCTCTGTTTGAATGTTCCCAGAATCATAACGCAGGTTGCTTGATCCAACAGGTGATGGTGCAGGCGGAAGAAGAGATGGAAAGTTTTTTGAACAATAAAAAGATGTCGGAACTGGCTTCCCAGATGAAGGGTGCACACTCCCTATAACTTGTAGCTAGAAGTGAAGCTTCATTCGACGTGGTTAACTCGTCTGCCACATAGGTATAACTAAATCTTTCCATCCTCGCGAGAGGTAAGGAAAGATTTTTTGTATTGTAGGTATTTCGTTGCATGGGGACGCTTCAAGAGTAAGTGAAATGGTTAATATTCAAACGTATAATATGTCGTTGTACCTAATAGAAGTCGGATGGTACAATAAGGAAGGTATAATTGCATACATACTTGATCCAATTTTACATCACATTTTACATCTCTGGAGGGACAACACATGAGCCAATCAACGATTACAGGACTGGAACAATTGCTCGCACTGGAAAACATTCGGAATACCAAGGCGCGCTATTGCCGCTATATTGATACGAAACAGTGGGATACCTTGGGTGACGTGTTCGCTCCGGATGCAATCGCTGATTTCAGCACAGAAGGCAATCCGATTCCGGTATTAACAGGCCGTGATACGATTGTACAAGTATTCCGTGATCTGGTGGATGTTGCCGTAACCGTGCACCATGTACATAGCGCCGAAGTTGAATTTGTATCCGAGAACGAAGCGAAGGTCATCTCCCCAATGGAAGATTGGGTAACGTTCCCGGAGGGCAATGAGAACAAATCGTTCCACGGATTTGGGCACTATCATGAAACTTTTGTCAAAATCGACGGCCAGTGGTACATCAAACATACGAGTCTGAAACGTCTTCGTCTGGACCTGTTTGAATAGTATAATCTTTTAGCAGAATATCGAAGTGAGCAACATTAAAATAATAGTCCCGAGGAGCGTGATGAATGCGTCCTGGGGGCTTTTTTGTGTTTGTGGGAGAGGCCAGTTGACACATATATAGAAAATAGGCAGAAAAAAAGCCAGGTTCAGAACCCGAGGGTCCCTTCCTGACTTCTTTCGGTTAAATGAGATGTTAGATCCGGCTACTTTTTTCCGTGACTTTCCGTGACTGCATTCTCAGATACAACTGAGAGAAAATAACGGATGCTAGCGCGACCACAGTCATGCCCCAGAAAATATTGGTGTACGCTGAGGATAGCGGCATGTTTTGCATCGCCGTCAATGCTACGCCAGTAACAGCAACACTGAAAGCACCGCTGAAGAATTGACTGAGTTGGAACAGTCCCATACCTGCGCCGACCTGATCCTTGGTCAGGTTGCCGGACAATTCATTGGATACGCTGGTGGTCAGGGATGAGAAACCAACGCTGAGCAGCACATAGACAGCCATAATGGCGTAGATGTTATTGTCTGCAAATAAGGCGAACAATCCGGCAGCGGCCAGTAGCAACCATGGTGCAAATTTCAGCAGCAGCGTATTGCCATGTCGGTCAATCATTCGGCCGATCCGGTTGGACAGCAGCATAGACACGACTGCACCCGGGAAGATGACGAGTCCGGATTGAGCAGGTGTCAGTCCATATAGATGCGCCAAAATTTGCGGCAGCAGGAACAGCGTTGAGAAGTTATTGATGTACGATACAATCCCCAGCGAGCTGAGCATCATATATTTTTTATCTTTGAACAAAGCAGGTTGGACAAACGGATCTGCCGCGCGCCGAATTCGGAGCCAGAACAGAAGCAGTGCAGCAGCACCGATGACAAGCGTGAACCACTGACGGGAAGTCAGGAATAACAGCACACCTGTAGTACCGATGGCGAGAAGCACGGCACCCATCAGGTCAAATGAACCTTTTTGCGGCGTTTCCCGAGGAAGCAATTTGAAGAATACAGGAATCAAGAATAACGTTAATCCTGTAACGATAAACAGATCATGCCATCCCAGAAATTGTGTAATACTTCCGCCGATGACGGGACCAAGTCCAAGACCCAGTGAACTGGCGGACATGATGACAGCCATCGATTTACCTCGGCGATCATTCGGAATATACCGGGTAATCAGCACAATGGCAAGCCCCGGAACCGATGCAGCACCCGCAGCCTGAATCAGACGTGCAATGAGCAAAATGATGAAGTGATTACTGAAGAATCCTAGAACGGATGCAGCACCAAGTAAAGTCAGCCCAGTCGTGAATAATGTACGGATGGGTATGAAATCGGATAGACGTGAGAACGTAATCGAGGAAATGGCAAATACAATGGAATACCCTGTAACAATCCAAGATGAAGCGACGGATGTAAGCATAAATTCGGCTGCAATTTTAGGCAAGGCCAGATTAAACATCATTGTATTCATAACAACGAGTAGAACGGTGAAGCCAAGCAAGCTCACAATCAATCCTTCCTGTATTCCGGTCCGTTCCCCTGATGATGCGGTTGCGGTGTTGTTCATAAAAACCTCCTGGAGTACTGTGTATTTCGCAAAATTTCAGAAACGGTGTGTAACATTTGCAAAATGTAGTATGATGTCAATCCCGTGCCTGACAGCAGGGGTTACATAAACGAAATCATTAAAGTTCGATTGGTGTCGAACATTAGAAATATATCATGGATCTGTGTTAAAATACAATGGATAGTCTGAAAAAAGGAGACTACAGTATGAAAATTTTACACCATCCACAAGTATCAGATATTGAACTTTCCTCTGTATTGTATGCATTAAGCGACCCGACCCGTCTTGGGATTGTTGCGGAAGCAGCGAGAAGCGGGGAGCAGCCGTGCAGTCATTTTCATGCACCTGTTGTGAAGTCAACGATGTCGCACCATATTCGGACCCTGCGGGAAGCCGGAGTTATTCGGGTCAGAGTGCAAGGCACACAGCATTTTCTCACCCTGCGGTCCGAAGATCTGGAAACACGCTTTCCAGGACTCTTGCAACCATTATTGCAGGCTGCCGCTCAGACCAGCACAGATCTTTCCTAAATGTTGTCCTTTCTTCAGGTCGAAGAGGGGACATTTTTATTTTCTATTTCTAGACAACCTCTAATACTGATGCGACATTCTGTGTCGTACCATGCCCCATATAATAACGGTGAACACACAAACCATATTGAAAAGAGGTTCACAACCATTGGCAAAAACCAAAAGAGGACGCATCTTGTGGAGTCTTCCTTCCAGGGGCCGGGGAACATGCCCGGTGTGTAGCAGTACCCGAATTAAATTGTTGTATACGCAAACAAAAACGGACGGTACAAGTCTGAAAGTATGCAAGAAATGCTCCAAAGCAGTGCAATCCAGAGTGGATAAGGCACACGTATAACATTACTGGCCTGTTCTTCGGAACGGGCCATGTCTTTTGATATAATGGAATATATTAGAATTGGATGAGATGGGGGCGGGAAGATGAGTAACATGCATCGGATTCACTGGTTTGACGAACAGATTCGGGGTGGACGTTTTCCGAACAGTATCGGGCTTGCCCGTGAATTTGAAATCTCCCGTCGTCAGGCTCAGCGTGATATTGAATATATGGCAAGCTCCCTGCGAGCTCCTTTGGTATATATGGCGAAATATCGGGGCTATTGTTATGAGGATCAGACTTTTCGATTGCCCCATTTGTATATGACCGAAGAAGAACAGCGTGTGCTGAAATATCTGGCGCATCGCTATCGACATTACAATTATGATCAAGCAGACGCGGTGAAACGTGTAGCACATTTGCTGGAGCGTTTTACGTTGGAGGAACAACAGATGGGAAGTCACGAGCTCCCAGTGTTTTCGGCGCCACCGAAGCAACTGCAATTCTTTGAATTGTTGTCCCATGCCATAGCTGACTTGCGTAGAGTACATATTCATTACAGGGATCACGATGGAGAACAGCAGTTTTCCTTGTGTCCATTGAAGATGATATCCCAGTTTAACGCCGATTACGTGGTGGGTTATGTAGCAGATCCTGTGCAGCAAGTGGCCATTCGCTTGGAGGGCATTGTTCATGTATCGATCTTGGATGAGAGATTTGAGTACAGGTCAGATGCTCTCTTAGGTGGATGGGAAGAACCACTGCCTGTGCGTAAACCGTTCGTAGCTGAGATTCGCTTGAAAGAATTGCAACAAATGGACCTATGGCAAGGGTATCGTATTCAGGCTAGGCAAGACCTGATTTATTCGATTGAATTTTATGACACGGACGCTTTCTTGCAACATTTGTTTATTAGCGAATGGGAGGAAATTTTGTCTCCTGGGTGGCTTAGACGCAAGCTTCAGCAAAGCGCAGAAGGATTAATTGACAGGCTCGCGATACAACGTAAGCAAAACGTGGAATAAAGCAGCGTAGAGAGGAGAAGATACGTCCTTGGCTGAGAATATTTTAGATAACCTCATCATGAAGCGGGAGTCCAAATCGTATGTGGATAGTCTGCATGCGATACTCACCCATACGGGCCAGTTTCAAGGTTCCAAGGTTTTACTTGCCGGATATACGGGCATGGCTTTCAAGCTGGCGGTGCATCGCAGACTACTTCCCATGTCGGTTACAGCGTATGGACAGTGGGGGGAAGCACATCGTCCGGGAATTGATAACCTGGGGATATTCACGATCTGGGATGGGGGACGTACACGGCATTCCACGTTCAGTTATTACCAGCGGGATGCAGTGAATTGGGTGAGACGTAGTCTTAATGAAGGTATTGGTGTGATTTACTGGATTCCCGAGTTCGGTGTTATTCATGGGTATGATGATAGTGACCGTATCTTCTATGTGCAAGACGGATGGAGCAAGGAACCGCAGATTTTGTTATATGATAATTTCGGCTTAAACTTTACCGGATTTTGGTATTGTCAGGTGTTTGGTGATCAGCTCCGCATCCCTGAACAGCAGATGCTGCTGGAATCCCTGAGACTGGCGATTGAGGATTGGGATATCCCCTATCGTCTGCTGCCTGATCGGAATATTGCTTCAGGTAGACAGGCATATGATGTATGGGTGCAGGCCCTGCGGAGTGGGGATTTCGATAAATCAGGTGCGGGTTATATTTTGGAATCCTTCTGCCATTCCCGAACCGAAATACGAATGTATTTGCAGGATGTTCGAGGGGTATGGAACGAACTGGACCAGGCTTGTGCATGTTATGAACAGCTTGGGACGTTAATTGACCAAATGAAAGGATATATGGATCAGCAGGAGAAGAGACGTATTTTGCGACCAGACACCACAGAAGATTTAGCACAGGTACTAGTGAAGGCGAAAGCATTGGAAGAGCAGGCTATTGATTATTTTCGAGTGATATCCAGGAAGTATCCTGATCTTAAACGGTCCACGGTACCACGGTGGGGAGCACATTCCGCACGATAGGATGAGAAATGAAGGGCGTGAAGGATGATGGCGACAAAAGTAGTATTGCAGGACTGGATTCAATCCCCGCAAACTATGAATTCTGCTGATGCAAATAGATCATGGAACGGTGTGAGTGCGTATACAGATGCGATGTATCGCATTTTATTACATAAACAGTGGACGGATTTCCCGCGCTACATGATTGCAGGTATGACAGCAAGTACATTCCGATTAGTGGTGGATCGGCGTATGACGGCAGAGTCAGTCTCCGCATACAACTGGATGGCAGAGAACTTTGTCGCAGCTGACTTCATTGGCGTGACGGCGAGCCAGGCAGCGGGCTTTTCGTTCGAACCAACCTTTCCCCTGTATCAGAAGCAGGCTCTGCTGGACATTAAAGCTTCCATTGACCGGGGCGTAGGTGCGATTCTCTGGCACGATCAATTTGTCATTGTTACTGGATATGATGATGTGGAACGGATGCTATTCATCTGTGAAAGTAAAGGCAATGAAGTCATTCGTCTGCCTTATGATTCGTTTGGAAGGAACAGTACACCCTATTGGTACTATCAGGTGCTGGAAGCTTGTGCACCCATAGATCTATGGGAAGTCTGCAAGGAATCGTTAATCCAGGCCGTTTACAAATGGGAAACCCATGACTATATGCTGCCACCCCAAGATTATGCCTGTGGAGCGGATGCGTATGCCACTATTGCTGCTGTTCTACAGTCAGGAACATATGACGCAGAACAAGCGGCAATTGTATTTCGCTATTATGCCAAATCAAGATTGGATATTGCCACTTATGTTGCAGGACTTAGGCATCTGTCCATTCAGATGGATCAGGTTATAGACGAGTATGAGCTACTCGCAAACCTGTATACAACGATCGTTGAGGTAATAGATGACTCTATTTCTTGGGATTCGAGAGAACCGGAATGTGTGCAAAGCGTGATTGAGCTTATCCGGAAGGCAGGGGTTACGGAACAACGTGCCATTGATGCCATTAAACGTGCCTTTCCTGAGACGTTAGGAAATCGTTTTGATGACGTCGGTTTAAGATGAATGAAGCATGTAGTTCCTCTGATGTGGCCCCCGGCCCGAAGTGTGCATTTGGTGCTTAAAGCGCAGTTTGAATATTCTAATATTTTACACTGAACGTGGCGGGGTAACCATACTGACTACATTCTCAAATTCCGTCTGCCAGTCGCTCTTGATGATGTTGCCGATGTAACCATCGGGTCGAATAAGTATCAGCGTGTCGCTGTTAATGCCGTAGATGTCAGTCAGTTTTTGGGTGGTGTCGTTGATAACATTCTGTTCGGCTTCATTACCAGTACTGACGATGTATCTGTGCAATTCGGCACCACTAGCCGGCCAGATCAGGTCAGGGAGGATATGAGCGGCATTGGCTCCAAAAGCAAGCAATGTGAATTGTGGTCCACGGAGAATTTCAAAAAAACGTCTTACCCCGCCTGGGCCGATGCATGGAGCATCGGGTGCTCGATCTCCGACCTGAAGTGACTTGGTCGCTGATGAATTCTCAGAGCTAAGTGGACCACCATGATACGATAGTGTGAGCTGACGTTCTTCATCACCTCGTTTGAGACTGGCAAGGCGTTTATTATCGAGCTTGGCGTACAACTCGCTGGATTTTCCAAGTACTCGTGCGGCAATAGGTTGACGTTCAGCTTCATAGCTGTCAAGTAAGCGATCGGGTGCGCCAGCAATGACCTGACCTATCTTCCAGCCGAGGTTGTAAGCGTCCTGTACACCGGTATTGAGTCCTTGCGCACCGGCTGGGGTATGGACGTGGGCTGCATCGCCTGCAAGAATGACCCGGCCCGACCGATAATGCTCGGCAAGTCGCACGTTGGGACGAAATACAGAACTCCAGGTAATATCGTAGAGCCGTAAACCAGTGAGCTTGTGGAACTGAGCGGCAAGTACAGCCTCGTCGAGGTCTGGGTTCTCGTCTGCTCCCAACCTGATCATGACTTGGAATTGGTCGGAATGTGGCAGGGGACATGCTCCGACAAATTTACCTTTTGTGCGTGGCCACATATGCCAACGACTGCGCGACAACCCATCGATTGTACCGTCGATGATAAGCATCCGATCCGATTCGTTGGTCTCTCCCACAAAACGAATGCCAACACCTTTACGAACGGTGCTGGAACCACCGTCTGCCCCCACCAGATATCTGCTGCGAATCTTCTCCCCTGAAGAGAGCGTCACTGTCACCCCATTGGCATCCTGTTCAAAAGAATCCACCGCGTTGTTAAATTCAATATTCAGTCCCTGACGTTTGAGCAGTCGGTGCAGGATGGCATCCGTGCGGTGTTGAGCCAGCAGAAGAATATTCGGATAGGGCACATCTGGTGTAGGTTTATTCCGTTGTTGCATGCGCCACGGCACGGTGATGGGCCCGAGATGAATACCTGCGAGCGGGTAAGAATCTCCCTCCGCATGAGCCTCACTCAGCACGCCGAGGTCCTCCAAAAGCTCCTGGGTTCGCGGCTGTACTCCCTTTGCACGAGAACCTTTGAAGGCGTGGGGAGCCTTGTCGACCAGTCGGACACGAAGGCCGCGGCGCAAAAGATCTGCTGCTAATGTAGATCCGGTCGGACCGGCGCCTGCAACCAATACGTCGATATCGTAATCTTTCCTCGATGGACTCACACCCGGTTGTTGCTTCTCTTGCGATGGATTGAATCGTATATCTGTCATTTGTAATGTTCCTCTCTAAATTGGATCTGAAATAAAGTTCTGTTTCTAATAACTAACGGACTATGAAAATTACAACTTATTGTTTCTAAGAAACAATAAGTTTCCTTGCAACAATATTAGTTTAAATTCTATTCATTTGTCAATATTGTTTCCTGGAAACTTTATTTATGAACCTGTCCTTGATATACTGGGATGAAGTTCATTAGTGTTGGAGGAAAAAGGATGATCAAGCCATCAAACTATCACAATAAAGAGCACCTGATTGATGAAGTGCTGGAAGCTGTGAAAGACATACAGATTAAATTCCAAGCGGAAGATGACGAAGAGAAGGAGTGGCTGCTCCAAAACAGCCCTAATCCGGAGGTTCAAGAGTTAGTCGAAGACATGACGGTTACTATGCTGCATGTGCTGGATGCCATTGGAACACTTGAACCTGTAAATGGCATAACCATTTCGAAGCAATTCGGCTTTTCCAAAGGCACAGTTTCCAAAATCACCAAGAGGCTGGTCCAGAAAAATATCATTTTGCCTGAATACCTGCCGGATAATAAAAAAGAAGTATTGTTTCGCGTGTCAGAACGGGGTCAAGACATATATCGTTTACATCAAGCCATGCATCAACAAATTGATCTTGGCGCAAACCGTTTTTTGCAACGATATACCGAAGATGAATTGCAGTTCATAGTTCATGCTCTCCGTGATACGGCACAGGCGTCCTGGTTCCATACAGAAAAAGATGGTCCGTTATTGGTTTCTAGTGAAGTTATTCCATATCCCGATGAAGTCTCACATGATAATGAGAGTACGGAAGCAGTAACCGTTAACGAGGAAATGAATGAAATTATGGGGATGCTTCATACGCTGAATTCCCGTGATCTGAAGAAAGCCAAGGCCGTTCTTGAGGATGTTTTCTTTACGAAATATGAGGATTAGCGTAAGTAAGCTGTTGAGCCTGCTCATATTCATCTCGGCATACGAAGTTGTTCTGCAAAAAAATAAACGCTATAAAACCGGACAGGCCGCAGCCGGTCCGGTTTATTTGCATTCAACATATATGCACATCAGGTTATGTGATCCACGCTAAAAATAAATTTCACAAGAAAAAATAACCAAAATTTTAATTTTGGGGTAATCCAAATCCCCTCTTGTTCCGAATATTATATTAGATGGTCTTTTTTGGATGATGGATATTTAAGGACAACAGGGGGCGGGAGTATGGTACATAATCCGGAAACCATTCAGGAATGTATCGAACATGCACGGCAAAGACTCTACCAGATTGCAAATCAATATCCGGAACTGTGGCATCCGGAAGTTATTCGCCAATCCATGGTGCTGGATGAGTTAATTAATGAATATAACAACGCAACTCGTGGGAGAACGATCGCAAATCAAATGAAATCATAACCTTCTGAACAAAGAATTTCATGTCGAGATTCCGTGTGTTTGCCTTACTCTTTTACCGCCCCGAGCACAATCCCCTTTACGAAGAAACGCTGCAAGAACGGATATACGAGCAGGATCGGCAGAGCGCCAATAAAGATCTGAGCCGCGTTCACCGTACGTTGAGACATGTTCTGGAGCTGCGTTGCATCCACGTTCATGTTGGAGAAGTCCTGCTGTACGATAATGGTCTGCATTAACGTGGCAAGTGGATATTTGGAAGCATCATTCATATAGATCAGCCCGTCGAACCAGGAATTCCATTGACCTACCATGGTGAATAAGGAGATCGTGGCAATGGCGGGCATGGATACAGGCAGATAAATTTTGAACAGGGTCGTAATATGGTTGGCTCCATCAATGAATGCGGCTTCTTCCAGCTCTTTTGGCACGTTACGGAAAAAGTTCATCATCAGAATCAGGTTCCAGACAGCCACCGCGCCTGGCAAAATGAGAGCCCACATCGTATTAATCAGTCCAAGCTTCTGGATCAAAATATAGGATGGAATCAATCCCCCGCTGAATAGCATCGTGAAGATGAAAAACCACGCATATAACGAGCGCCCCTTGAAATGCAGACTCTCCTTGGATAACGGATAAGCCGTCAGGAAAACAAGTGTCATACTGAGCAGTGTTCCCAGAACCGTACGCTGGACTGAAATCCAGAGTGCACTCAGAAAGTTACTGTTACCAAATGTTTTGGTATAGGCGTCCACCGTAAAATCAATCGGCCACAGTGTTACCAGATTGGCGGATGCTGCCGCTTTACCACTGAAGGAAACGGCCAGAATATGGACCAGCGGCAGGATGCACAGGATCGAGACGGCCGCGATGAATATCAGGTTGAAACCATTGAATATACGGTACCCGGTTGTTTTGTGATACACCTTGATTCCTCCTTAATGCGTTATGCTAACTCTTTTAAAAAATACGGTAATTGGCGATTTTGTACGCCATCCGGTACGCAGAGATGACCAGGAACATCGCGACAAATGATTTGAATAGTCCAACGGCTGTCGCAAAGCTCATTTTGCCATTCAGAATTCCCATGCGGTAGACAAAGGTATCGATAATATCGCCTTTTTCATATACCAGCGGATTGTACAGGTTGAAGATCTGGTCGAAGCCTGCATTCAGGATATTGCCCAGCGATAACGTACCTACTACGATAATCATCGGCACGAGTGCAGGCAGGGTAATATGTAATGTCTGTCTAAGTCGTGTTGCCCCATCTACCTCCGAAGCCTCATATAATGCGGGGTTAATACCCGCAAGTGCTGCCAGAAATACAATCGTTCCGAATCCAAATTCCTTCCACACATCACTAACAACTACCGTTACACGGAACCAGTCGCCATCCCCCAAAAAGAAAATCGGTTCAACACCAGCCGCCGCCAACAGCTGGTTTACCAGCCCGCCTTCCGGTGATAACATGTCGAGCAATATACCACCCAGGACAACCCAGGACAGGAAATGGGGCAGATACACCAAGGTCTGTGAGAAACGTTTGAACGTGGAGTTCCGAACCTCATTCAGCAAAATGGCGAACACCACGGGGGCCACAAGTCCGGCCACAATTTTCATCGAAGCGATCAGTACCGTGTTCCAGATGACCTGAACGCTGTCGGGATATTCGAACATGAACCGGAAGTTGTCCCAGCCGACCCATTTGGAGCCAGTGAACCCCAGCCACGGTTTGAAGTCTTGAAAAGCAATAATAATGCCGCCCATGGGCACATAGGCGAACAGCAAAGTGAGCAGTACAGCAGGCAGCAGCATCAGATGCAGCGGCCACGTGCGTTTGAAATTCCAGCGGGTACGTTTGCGTGCATGGGGTGTCATTTTTCGCACCGGCTTATTGGTTGTTAACGGTTGTTCCATAGCCATCAGGGTCCCTCCTTTATCTCGTCCAACCCCGGGCAACATGAGGCGATCAAGCCTCTGCACGGAGTGGAGCAACTGAATTATAACAACGGAAAAGGGCGGACTATAGAACAACATTTCAATGCGGATGTTGAAATATTAACCTGTTGATGGAAACAGCAAAAAAGAGAATCCGACTGTAAAGTCAAACGCTCCTGTTATCAGGTTAGCTCCTGCCATATGTTTTCTGCTTCCGATATGCCCTTCATGCTGAACATGCCTCTATTATTTCACAATCGAGCCATCATACTGCGTATCAACGGTACGAACCGCTGACTGTACCTCGGTCACTAAACGTTCCCGTTCTTCATAGAGCGGGGCTTCCTCTCCCTCAAAATCAAACTGAATCGCCCGAACGCTACCTGGAGATAAGGTTAATTCCTGAAGCTGTAACTCAAACAGGAATGAAGCATCAAAAGCCATGCCATCTAGGTCCCTGTAACAGTACAAGCTGGAAATATCATCTTCTTCAATATGCAAAATGCCTTGTTCTGTCAGTTGCATCACAGAGCCCCCTCACGAAATGTTGATTCATTTCCAGTATAAGGGGATTTCAGGTCGCAGGAAAGACGGAGAACATAAAATCATATAGAAATGTAAGGGTTTTCAATATAAAATAGGACTTCGGTGTAGAACGACTTCAAATTCAGGGACAGGGTGAAACGATGAAATTCACAGTATTTGCGAAGACGGTCATTCTTTTAATCTGCCTGCTCGTACCCATTCTGCTGCTCTATACATACGCGAATCAGGCAAATGTGGACATGGTCGTTGAAGAGAAACAACAGTCGAGTCTGAACCAGTTCAATTATTTCAGTTCCCAGGTGGATAAAAATATCGAGCAGCTCTCACTGTATGGTCTTACATTGTTGCGGGATCCGAGTATCCTGCACTACCGTTACATGACGGATTTAACCAGCCAGTATGAGAAGAACAGCATCTATCTGGATATTCTCGACAAATTATCGTTGTACCAGTCCACCAGCCGCTGGAAGAACGATATTACCATTGTGCTGCCACAAGCCGAACTTGTGTTATCCACCATGTCCAGCCGGACGGTCTACGATGAGAAGATGTTGACGTTTCCGCAACCGGGCCAATGGCAGCTGGAGCAGGGGAGCTTCACCTACTTTTTCACAGATAACTATGAGTGGAATGAAAAACCGGTGAATACAGGCGTGCGAACGGTGATGGAGATTAATTTTGACCCGATGAACGTGGTTGCCATGTTGGATGATTTTAAAGAAACGCAGGGAGGAGATCCTTTCTTATTAGTACCGGGCAATGAGCCGTTACTGAACCGTACGGCGGACCCCGAACTGGTTGAAGCGATCATGCGTGATATCCCCTTTAACGGACCGGAGAGAGAAGGTAATCATCAGCTGGAGGTAGGCGGCAAGCAATATCTGGTCAGTTACGTGCACTCCAAACAGCTACAGGCAGTATACGTGAACCCGGTGGTATTGGATGATTTGCTAACCCCGATGGATAAGAGCCGAAATATGTTTATTACCTCCATTCTGTTACTGCTCGTGCTGAGTATCGGGGCTGCGCTGCTTTTGTATCGAAAAGTCCAGGTGCCAATCCACCGTTTGATGAGAGGGCTGCAACAGATTCGCAAAGGGCAGCTGTCCACACGGATTCCAGTCGATCACTCTCGTGATGAATTTGCGTACCTGACCCAGAGCTTTAACCATATGGCGGAGCAGATTCAGGAACTGATCGAGAAGGTATACGAGGAACGTATTCGCTCACGTGAAGCAACATTGAAGCATCTGCAATCACAGATCAATCCTCATTTCCTGTACAACTGCCTGTTTTATATCAAAAATATGACCCAGCTCGGCAACCGTGAAGCGGTTATTGCCATGTCGCTAAGCCTGGGTGACTACTATCGTTACATTACGCGGGGCGAGAATGACATGACGACAGTGGAAGAAGAGATCCGGCTGCTGGACCATTACTTGTCCATTCAACAGATGCGGACCAACCGGCTGACCTACGAGATCGCTGTACCGCAGCAACTGATGCAGCTTCACATTCCGCGACTGCTCATTCAGCCGATCGTAGAGAATGCGGTGATCCACGGTATTGAGCCGATGGAAGGCAGTGGGCATGTTGTCGTAACAGGTATGGCGGTACCCGAACATATTGAGGGACGAAAATATACAAGATACAGCCTGTTTGTAGACAATGACGGTGTCACGCTGACAGCGGAAGAGATTGCGGAATTGGAACGGGAGATCAATGAACCGATGGGCGAAGAGATTGGAACAGGCACATGGAATGTGCACCAGCGTCTCGTTACACGATATGGGCTGTCGTCCGGGCTTCATTTTGGAGCGATTCCCTATGGTGGACTTAGTGTAGAAATTCGATGGTTTGAGGAGGAACAAACGAATGATGAATCTGATGGTCGTGGATGATGAACATTCCGCAGTAGAGTCGATCGCCGTCTCCATACCGTGGAGAGAACACGGGATTGGTCAGGTATTCAAAGCCTATTCAGTCAAAGAGGCACTGGAACATATGGCAACACATCAGGTCCATATTATTATCACGGATATTCGCATGCCGGGTCTGTCCGGTCTGGATCTGGTCAGTCATATCCGGCAAAAGTGGGAACGTACCAAATGTATTATTTTATCGGGGCATGCTTCCTTCGATTATGCGAAGCAGGCGCTCAAACATGGGACAGTCAGTTATCTGCTCAAACCGGTCCGGGATGAGGAACTGATCGAATCCGTGCAGCAGGCCGCCGTGCAGATTCGCCTGGAGGGTGAGAAACAAATGCTGCACCAGCGGGCCATGTATTCGGTGAGGGAACATCTGCCCGAGAAGCGGGCGGAGCTGATGAAGGATGTGCTGTTAGGGCATAAATTTGCGGATGCAGAACTCACGGATAAGTTGGAGCAGCTGGAGATCGGGTTCCGTCCACAGGATAAAATGCAGCTGCTGCTCATCCGTTATGATGACCATCAAGCCACACATAAAGCGTTTCGGCTGATGAAGTACGCCATCTCGAATGTAGTGGAAGAGATCTACGGCAGTGCCTATCATCTCTGCCATACGGATGACGCCTATGATGACCTAGTCTTCATGGCCAGTCCCAAACAAACCCAAGCCGAACCTGAGATGTTAATGGGCCGACTCGGAGAGCGATTGATCCACAGTGTGAGGCAGTATCTGAACGCGACCATTTCCCTATCCGTTAGTCGCATGGGGCGTTTCCCAGATCAGGTGCCGCAGCTATACCATCAAGCCGTGAGTGCACTTCGCAAGCAGGCTGAGGCAGGCAAAGGATTACATCTGAATGCGGCAGCAGGCTCCAATGGGTCCACGTTGAAGTCACTCACGGCGCTGTATGAACCGCCGGGTCTGACGACGTTACTGGAAGCCGGGCGCATGGAGGATGCACACCGTAAGATTGATCAGATCTTTGCCGAACTGTCGAACAGTGTGTTCCCGGAGCATGTGTATGTGGCTTTTCATTATCTGGCGGCGGCATTCTCCTATATGGCTCATCGGGAAGGAAGGCAATTAGCCGAAGTGCTTGGGGAGCAGTATCAGCAGCTGCTCAAGGATGGTTATGGCATCTCGCTACGCAGTCTTGAAACGTGGACTCGGTCTGTGATGCAGCATTGGGCAGAGAGCACCAGCGAGGCGGGACAGGATGCGGGATCAACCCTCATTAGGCAGGTGCAGCAATGGATCGACCATCATCTGGGTGAGGATCTATCGTTGCAGGTCATTGCTGGAGAAGTGCATCTGCACCCGGTATATCTGTCGAAAATGTACAAACAATCCACCGGTGAAGGTATTAGTGATTATATTATCCGTTCCAGAATGGAACGTGCGGTTCATTTGCTCAAGCATACGGCGATGAAGATCTATGAAGTTGGTCAGGAAGTGGGGTACAACAACACGCCTTATTTCATTCAGGTGTTCCGCAAACATTATGGACTGACCCCGCAAGATTTTCGGAACGGTTAACAAATCAATATGAACATTGAAATTGTGATATATGTTTGCCTCCCCGGCTGCACTATCCTTTTCATGTAAGGTGCATAATGCCACATGCAGAGGTGCATTTGGCACAAAAGGGTATCCAAGTTACCTGAGGAGGGGTTAGTTCATGTATAGAAAAATGATGACGGCATTGCTCGCAATAACGATGGTTGCTGTAACGGCATGCAGTTCGGGGGCCAAGGAAGAACCGGTGAAGGAAGCAGCTGCACCACTTGCTCTGCAAGATGGGAAGTATGAACCGGCGGTACAGATGAGCTATTTGCGGGCCTGGAACGATGATACAAAGTTCAAGAATGGGGAAACGGCACAGAACAATGTGCATACCAAATGGGCCAAGGAACGACTGGGTATCGATCTGACCACACCGTGGGCCGTATCGGTGACCAATGATGCATTTTATACGAAATTGCGCTTGTCCCTGTCCGCTAACGAAGAACTGCCGGATATCGTCTCCATTCGGGGAGACTACAATCTGGTAAGGGAATTAATCGAATCCGGCAAGTTTGCCAATGCAGGCGAGTTATTTGACCAATATGCTTCGGACACATGGAAACAGGCATCTGAATCAGCATCCGACGAATGGTATCCATACATGTATGAGGGCGAGCGTTATGGCATTCCAATCTTCGATTATGCCTACAACGGCGATTCGGTCATGTTCATTCGAGAAGACTGGCTGAAGAAGCTGGGACTGGAAGAACCGAAAACTATGGATGAGCTGGTTACGGTCATGGATGCTTTTACGAATCAGGACCCGGATGGGAACGGCAAAAAAGATACGTATGGTCTGACCGTCGGCATGAAGAATGCACTTAATACCTGGATGACGGAATCTGGCTGGATCTTCGGCATGTACAACACGATGCCTGGACAGTGGAATGATGCCGGAGACGGCACATTGCAATATGGCTCCATCCAGCCAGGTGTGAAGGAAGGTCTTGCGACGATGAAAGAGTGGTTGTCCAAAGGCTACCTGCCCAAAGAAGCGGGTGTCTATGACGAGATCAAAGCAGCAGAATTGTTCACCGCAGGTAAAGCAGGCATTATCGTGGGGCCACACTGGATGCCAAACTGGCCGATTGATGATGTGAAGAAAAATGTAGACGGTGCCACGTACAAGGCCATTGCCTTACCTACAGGGCCAACAGGAGAGAGCCACCAACATGGTTCTGGTGCAAGCAATGGGGTGGTGCTGATTAACAAGAATATGGCGAACCCGGAGATTTTCTTCACGTATCAAAATTATCTGTTCGACAACTTTGCCAATCCGGAAGTAGGCAGCGAGTTCGAACATGGCTTCGCGCAAGGATATGATTATGATATCGTGGACGGCAAAGTTGTTGGTGAAGCTGAAGTGAAGGATGGTGTATCACCACTCAAATATACGATTACGTATGATGGTGCACGGATTCCGAATCTCATGATGGATACGCTGGCGGAACTTGCGAAGGGCAAGGAACCGGAGACTCCTTTTGAGAAAAATACGAAGATTGCCAACAAACCGGAAGTATTTGTCGCCGCTGAGGTGGTCGTTGCGAATAAAGATAATGCGATTAAGAACAAATTCACGGGAGCACCAACCGAGACGATGAAAATGAAGAAGGATGCCATCGACAAGCTGGAGAAGGATACGTTCAGCAAGATCATCTATGGTCAGGTGGGCATTGAGGAATTTGATGCGTTTGTGACGAAGTGGAAGTCCATGGGCGGCGATGATATTACAGCCGAAGTGAACGAGTGGTATAAGACAGTTAATTAATCAACAAAGCAGAGTAGAACTGATGAATTCATCGGATCTACTCTGCTTTTTTAGTAGGCATTTTCATGACAAAAAACAACAAGGATAAGAAAAATAGAGCCTTTGAAGTGGTTACCAATATTCGGCTTCCTTCACCCGAATCTTTTATACCGAACAAGATATCTATTAAGGACACTGAACCTGAAATGGCGAGTACCATCAGTACAAGTAAGCACATGATTATCTATGACTCGAAGCGGACAAAGGTAACGTTTTTTCCTAAAATCACATTATCCACCTTCCAGCCGGCATTTAACCAGGATAGTGCCTGTGTATGATTATTGGAATTATTCACCCACCATTGTTCGCGATTATACGCTGTAGGGGGTAACGTAAATCCGAGAATTTCCTCAAGCTCTGCATATGTAAGGGTGATTGAAACCTGATTCAAATAGTTTTCCAAAGGGAAGTATTTGCTGTAGCTCATTTAGTCGGACCTCCTGAAAAGGAATACAATGATTATACAACGTGGGGAAGATGATAGCGAGGGCATACCGAGAGCCTACATAGATGTGAAAGGCATCCGTAGATCTCTTTGACTAGGGCATGTCTTAAATACCACTTATGGGCATCTTTCACCACCTTTTCTCCCCCTGCTGCCTTATTGTTCCGGGTGTGCTGGAGAGAGTAAAATAATAGGTAGTATGCGAACATCAATACGTATTTATAACATAGACGCCCCGGATTGATCCGGGATTCATAGAGGTTCAAGTGTGGTTGATGAACATCATTAGATGTATGAGAAGGCAGGAGATTAGATGAGTACACTTTATGATCAGGCGATGGAAGAGATGATTACGACGATCCACGAATGGTTTGATGAACAGGAAAAGCGAGATGATCTGGAAAGTGTTGTGAAGCGAACCACGCTGCAAATGGGCATCTTCAATGATATTGTGCTGGATTACAGACCTGGACGGACCACCGTAGACAGTCTGGATCTGGGTTTGGATGATGGTTTGAAATCGAAGCAGGCAGGAGCCTTTACAGAGGAACAGGTACGTAATGAGATCGGGCCAAAGCTTGTAGAGGTTGTTCAAGACAGATTGGACAAGCTGGCTAATACACCATTGATTGACTATCGATTTACCTTCCGCGGGAAATTCCCAACAACCGAAGGTAAGATGCAATTGACGTTACTTGAATATATTAATGAAGAGAAAAGACAGCTACTCCTTGAGCGTATTCATAGCTATGTAGACAAGAATCTGGAGAACAGTACATATCCAACGAAACGGTTGGAGTCCTTCTTTTTGACGAGTCATCTGCTCGATCCAAAGCTGTTCCCGGAGTTGGATGTAGCATGGACGATCAGGCAGTATGATCGGATTCAAGCGTTAAATCAGGGGCGTCCGGATGCACTTGCGGAACATCGTGGTGAGATTACTCGTGCGGTGACGGCATGGGCGGAGAATCAGTTTTTGCCACAGTATTATGATGTGCGGTCCTCGGCTTATCGTACCAACGAATATTCGCTTAAAACCGGAGCAACGCTTCAATCGAACATCGATACACAGGCAGGCCAACATTCGGACGAGCAGGGGAGGGCGCAAACATTCGGGACTCAACCAATAGATCTGCTGTTATACTCGGCGGTGATGATTCTACGATTTGAGCCGAGCTATAGCAAACCCAAAGGTGTGACTTTCCTGGAACTGGCGAAGCAACTCGGTAGCCGTCGTGCGGAACGCATGATGACAGAAGGTAGCGGGACGTATGCGAAGGACGATATTCATGTGAAGACGGAAGAAGTGGAATGCAAAGCAAATGATGTATTCGCTCTGATGACCATTCACATTCGGAAGGAAGAGGCGAGTGCTTATCAGCAGGCACTTACCTTTATCATTCATTTATTGAAGCAGGGCTTTCCGAAAGGTTATAAGATCAAGCTCAAATCTGCCGTAAAGCAGTATTTGCCGATTAAAGGGCTCGCGAAGTCGGATACCCACCGATTCTTTGCTAATGCACTGGAGTACCCGGAGTTGCATCCACTCCTGGAAGAGTATGCGCGTGAGGCTATCCAAGAGTTTGAGTTTTATGAGGATACCGAGGGTGAGAAGAGTTGTATGCCAGGCAGTTATGCAACCTTTGGGCTGGGGCTTGTGGATGAGCAGTATTTCCCGCTGGTTGAATATTACATGGGTGAAGTGGATGATGAGCATCAGTTAATTCAGGATAAGTTCATTGCGGCATTTGTAGAAAAACAGGGTGTAACGGCTCAATCCATACCTGCGTTAGTCGCCAGTTTGAGTCGTTCGACGGACAGCTTGAAGCTGAAGATTCAGCCCGTGCTGGAAAATGAGGTAATACTCGAACTGTTGGTTAGACAGATTCAAGAACTTGAGCATTATGAAGCGGAACGTGTGCTCTATCCGATCTTTGGCAAGGTGGAGAAGCTCACAACGCTCGCTCGCAAAGCGGAGGGAAGACGGAAGGAATTATTGCTGCAACTGTTGCAAGCCGCAGGGAAATGAGGATGTACACAAGACAAGTCAGATTGTGATGTATGAGCCAGCAAAGCATTTTAGAGAAGTGAAAGTGTATAAGGAAAGGTGGGAGAAGTTATGGAAGCATTGAGACGAGACATGTGGCAGGGGTTGAATGCTCAGGATAAAGAGGCTTGGATGCGTAAGCTTATTCGTCGTTTACCAGATGGTATGGTATATGAGGGTCTCGAGACATTTGAACGATTCGGTCAGCGAATGGAGACAGGTGTATTTACGGAGGATGGGCTGAGATTTGTGTTTGTGCCTGGGGATCAAGTAACGCTCGGCTGGGATCGTTGGCAACATGGAATGAACGAAGAGACCTCAGCCGACCTGCATGAAACGGTCAGTGAGTATGGTGTCGAAGACGTGGATTCGTTTCTGGCGAGTCAAATGTCACCTGTGAGAGAAGTGAATATTGCGCCGATGCTCGTGGAATGTGAACTGATCTCGCTTGGCTGGATTGAAGTATCCGAGGAGGAAGCACACGCGCAGGAAGATCCTGATTTCCCGTCAGCACTGGAGCAGTTTAAGCAGTCGGATATACGTGAATATGAATTGCATCAACAATTCCGTCTCATTCGCCAAGGTGAAGATGAAGTGCGAATCCTGTGGTTCAACGAAGGAATAGAACTGGAGGACGTCGTGAGGGAGGAAGCAGGGACGGGCTTTGGTTTGCTGACCGAAGACGAATGGGAGTATATCTATGGTGGCGGTTGTCGCACGTTATTTCCTTGGGGTGACAGCTTCAACTATACGATGAGATTGAAGCACTTTGGGAGTTTGGAAGGCGTGGATGAGATTGTGGATGGATCGGCAGAACCGGATGCTTCACTGGTTAAAGCAAAGGATGATCGTCCTTATGATCTGGAACTACCGAATTTCTTTGGGGTGCAATTTGCCGGGGACCCCTACAAGTATGAGCTTACGTTGGATTCGGCTGGCGAAGTGATGCCCAAAGGCGGAGACGGTGGTAGCCTGATATGTGGTGGTACAGGACCACTGGTCGGTTTCTTGCCTGCTGCTGCGGTCTATTATCGAGACGTTAATGCCAGTGAACTCGATTGGGAGGATTTGATGGATGCGATGTACTATCGCAGGGTTGTTCGTTTAACTGATATCCATGAATAGAAAACTGGTGAGAAAGCATTTGTTTTCCGATTGAGCGTGAATATGCAAAATAATAGCCCATGTTCAGCATCATTGCTGTGCCTTGGCTATTTTTTTGGGTAAATATAATCAGGCTTAACGTCTCACATCAGGAGTGGGGGCGCATTGAGCCCAGCCAAGGTTCCTTTTACAATAAAATAATAGAATCTTTCGCCACCTCTTTATATTGACCACTTGGGAAAGGGGAATGACTTTGCCTTCATATACATCGTTTCAGTGTTCCGGCGGGGAGGCCTTGTTTCTGTTTCAAATAATGAATATTCCGGAAGTGGATCAGCTTCTCACGGATTTGAATGATCCTGCATTACAGGGGGAGCAGGTCGAACGTACCTATGAGCAAATTCTCGCAGGTTTAGTTGAAGATGGTGTTATTGAATTGGATAACCAGCAGATGACCATCGATCCGGAAGTACATAACCTGCTTATGGGCTGTAAGCTCAGCAGTGCAATAACCCGACTCGATTTGCGTGCAGCAGATGGGCAATCATCGGTGACCTATGGATTTTTGTCAGGCATGCAGATGGTTGAGTGGGTCTGGAAACCTGTACAAGATCAGGCGGTACTGACTTCTTTTGATGAATTCGAAGAAATGTTTCAGGTCATGGGGAATCGAATTGAACTACCCGACCCAGTAGTATCCAATGTGAACCCTCAATCACAGGATACGATTCGTACACTCATACAGGGAGAAACGTTAAAACATCTGTCTTCGTTGGCAGTCGATTCAGCCTTGGAAAAGTTCGAATCTCTTTTGAAAGAGGACCAGCATCTGGATCAAGCGTTAATGCAGACATTGGCTAAAGGTTTTGCCACGCTTGAGAAGTGGGGGCAGTTCGAAGTGTACACCCGAGGACAGGAAGGACAGCCACAAACCCTTTATTTTATAGGCAGCCTCCACGGTAACTGGTTGTTCCTTGAGGGGGAAGAGAACGGTCTATTAACAGCTTTCAAGGTAACGGAAGAAGAGCTAGTGCAAAGCCTGTTTCTGCTAACGACGCGTTCATTATCCGTATTGTCTGGAGTTTAAGTCTGATATGAGCCATACATACATTTAAACCAAGGGGGGAATCCAGTTGACCAAAATTGTCATGAAGGCAGACTATCTGAATTCACTCGCACAGCAGATTGAACAGGTGACGGCACAGCTACAGCAGGTGGATAGTGTTCTGCAACAGGCTATTCAGGGAGCAGCCTGGCAGTCAGGGAATAGACAGACCATTATTGGTCTGTACCAGACACATCAACAGCGGTTTCAGACTGCTGGACAGAGTATGCAGCAGCTGGCTGCGTATGTAAAGACTACTCGTGAGAAGATGGAACAGGAGGATCAGTCGGGTGGGACATTTGGTATTACAGGTGTTAATTTGCTCGCACCATTTGATGGCCCCGGAAGCACAGTAGGTACGCTAACCGCTGCTGCGGCTGTCGCGAAACTGGGATATCGAGTGAAAAACGGTTATATGGTCAAGCAGGAGCTGAACCGAAACACGCCACGTATTTTGGTTCGCGAAAGCTATGATTCAGTGAAAGGTAATCCGTTGGTGAACGGCAGACCAAGGGACTACAAAATCCATTATGTCCGAGACATTGAAGCCAAAATAGCGAACGGAACAGCTACACCTCAGATTAAGGAAATCGCCTCGATGATGAAGCCAGGTTATGCAGTCAAATCGGCATTAACGGACAAGCTGGGTTGGGCGAGTGTAGGTATTGATGTATTCACGGATACGCAGGAGAACATCAGTCAGAATGCGTCCGGTGACAAGATTGCTGGTGATATTATTGGTAACGTTGTGGTCGGTGGGGCAACTACGGTGGGAGCGACTCTCTTGGCAGCGGCCATTCTGCCTGCGGCGGCGCCTGTACTGGCAGTAGGTGCGGTCGGCTTGGGTGTATCTGTGGGTTTGACGTATCTTGCAGAAGGGGTAACCATGAATATGGATTTGGATGGCGATGGGCAGGATGATTCCGTGAAGGATGTTGTAAAACATGGAGCGAAGAAAGCATGGTCTACGGTTTCCGGGTGGTTCAAATAGATGGGAAGTCATAAACGAACTACCAAGACATCCATTACTTCCGAATCTGCCGTGTATGAAGGAACATCCTATAATCGGGATGCATTCGAGAACTATCTTGCGGTATACGCCGTGGATGGAATTCGTTTCAGTGCAGGTACGCTCGTTCTTTTCTTCCTCAATGTATTCCTGCTCATCCCGGTGTTCAGTGTTCCGTTTCAGCCGTTGTATGCATATTTGCTGCTCCCGCCGCTGGCAGTCATGAATGTATGGGCCATTGCTCTGATTGTGGCTCCCCGCAGGTTGCAATTGAATTACGTTCTGTTTCGAGGTGTATTCGGGATCGTATGTTCATTGGGCTTTATGATGATTATTCAAAAGTTTGCCTACGGCATGTTGGGCCTCACAACGCCATGGTATGCGATCGGTTCGTTTGTCGTATACGGTTTTGCATTTTTTCAGTATGCGAAGTTTCACATCAACAGATTGAAGCAGTCACCTAACAGGCAAAAGTCCGATAAGGGCGCTCGCATGCCTGTTGCGACGCTGACTATGCTGACTGGCGGTGGTTATCTGCTGGCCAATATTTCTCTGGCCTTTGTTACAGAACAGACGGTTGCTGTTGTACTTATGAGTGTGTATATCATGCTGGCCTTTGTAGTGTTTCATTTTATGATGGATTTACATCGGTACTACTGGCTTCGCCGTGTACTGAACAGGCCTGTGGAAGCCGGCAATACATTACAGAATACAGAGAGGAAGATTACATGATGGACAAAGAAACATCTACCTTACTGCCCAATGGGTCTGTTATTCGCTTAAAAGAAGGCACCAAAAAGCTTGTCATCTATGGACGCAAGCAGATGTTGATGACAGAACCACCCCGTCAATTTGATTATATTGGCTGTCTATACCCTGAAGGCTACATTAATCCGGATTATACGTATGTATTCAATCATGAAGATATCGAAGAGATCATTTTCAGAGGATACGTGGATCAAGAGGAAGAGACATTTGCGGCGGAACTGGAGCGTAAGTAACCCGAGTTGTAAAGGTCGGTTCTATATATGAGGAGTAAATGAAAAAAAACGGATCAGTCCTAACGTGACTGATCCGTTTCGCGGAAACGCGTCGCTGTCTGCTGAAGACTGATGCTGGTTTCCTGTAAACCGCGCAAATAATGACCGATGTTTGTCATGCTGTCATTCATACGCCCGAGAAACTCCCGCTGACGTTCGCCTTCCCACTGCCCCTCAGACTGATCAATCATCGTTTTGAGTTGGGCAAGAATATCTTGTCCATTTTGCGATGCCTTGTTGAACTCACCTGCCAGTTGTTGCAGTTCTTCTGGGGACAGATCAATGCGTTGGTTCATGATGTCCACTCCGTTTCGCTCGGATATAAGATGCTGTACATTCCATTATAACCCCATCCTTTTCAAAATGAAGCTGGACGAAAGCCTTGTTTTCAGAATAGTTGAAATTCGTCTTACATAGGACAAAACACACATCATATCAGCCCCTAATCATAGAGGGGACCGAGATGATGTGTGTTTCTGTTTTATTTCCTGTTTTTTTTAATAATGAAGGTGTTTCGATTATTTCACTTTTTGTACGGATACCGCCATTTGCTCCAGTTGAGTGTGAGTCAATTGGTTATTTGACGAGCTGAGTGTTACATAACGATCATCCAGCTTGAACGTGAGCATATCCGTTTGATCGGGTGTATACCATTTGGCGGATACGCCATTAGGCAGTTTTACCGTTTTGCCATCATAGCTGAACGAATAATCTTTAGGGGATACCGTGACATTCATACGATTGAAAATAAAGTTTACACCATCACCGCCCGCACCTACGCTTTTGAATGAATCTCCAGCAACCATATGTTGTGGGGCATAGGCTGTTGTGAACCCGTCAAACTTCGCAAATGCTTTGCGAATGTTATCCAATTGTTGCTTGCTATAGTTCACATCTGCGAATGCAGTAATCCCTTGATCGTTGTTGCCAGTTACCTTCTGAACAGAGACAGCGACTTGTTGCAGCTGAGCTTGGCTCAGCTTATGATCCGGCGAGCTAAGGGTAATGTAACGATCATCCAGTTGGAACGTGAGCATGCCCGTTTGATCGGGTGTGTACCATTTGGCGATCACGCCATTGGATAGTTTCACGTCTTTACTCGTATAGCCGTCCGAATAATCTCTTGGAGACACATCCACTTTCATATGGTTGAAAACAAAGCTGACGCCATCGCCACCCGCACCTACACTTTTGAACGTATCACCTGCGATCATCTGCTGAGGTGCATAAGCGGTCTCGAACCCATCGAATTGTGCAAAAGCCTTTTGAATGGCGTCTTTTTGTGCTGCACTATACGTTACATTCGTTAGAGTTGATGGATTGCTTGTCGCTTGGCCAATAATGACCTGTCCTTTTTTGCCATCATAGGATACAGGTACATGTAGCGCATCGGCAAGCGCACGTACAGGCAGATAAGTGGAGTTGTTATAGGTAATTGGTGCAAGCTTGTTGCCATTGCCATCCGTTGGTGAGTAAGCCGCGCCATCAACATTAAAGCTGATTCCATGGTTAAGGTATGCAGAGATTTTTTCCAGCTGCGTTCCGGCGAATACACCCGTTGCTCCTGTTAAAGTCATGCCCAGTACCATCATTGTTGCTACAGATTTCTTCATGTTTTTTTTCATCATATATCTCTCCTTCAAGTTGGGGTTTGGTTTGTTTAATGGGCTCGCTGTCCCTTATGGCTTTATATTAAACCCCGAACATATCCAGAATAATTCTGAATTATCTCCAACTTGTAAACATGTGCATGTAGACAGGAGAATGTAGAACGAAACTTGAAGTTGCTCAGCCTGTTGGAATGTATTCTTTGCCGAATCGAAACATTTTAGTTAAAAAGATAGAGGATTAGTCCGCCAAAACCAAGTACAATCGCACCGACGTATACATAGGAAAGTTTACTGAGGTTTTGCTTTGTGCGGCGATCATATTCGGGATTACTGGTCTGATTGGCTTTCGAATTTCCGATGATCATGGTAGCAACACCTCCAAATAAGGCGATACCCACAATTAAAACATAAGGCAACCAGGTCATGAATGGACCCCCTTCGCGAATAATATGATTCTCTTCATTGTACTTCAGGTTAACCTTTGATGTAAGCTTCAATTGAGAAATTAAGGGAAATGAAGTACCTATCTTACAGATGGTATATCGTCTCGGATAGGAAAGATCACTGCAACTTTATATTTTTTTAATCCTAAAAAACCTTGATACAACAGGCATTCGTAGCTTTCTTCACTGAAAGCTGCGATTTTTTTTGCCCACAGAGTGATCCAGAATGGAGAAGCCTGCGTTACACCCTATGAAGACGACGACAAGGAAAGAAATTATACACAAAACATAATCGAGGAGTGAACACGTAATGAAAATGAAAATGAAGAAGTTTATCGCACCTGTACTTAGCTTGACACTGTTGATGCCGGGGATCGCTGGAGCAGCTTCCGCACCACAGACACCGATGACCATGATGAAAGCATCCGTGAACACACCTGCAGCTGACCTGAGAGCGAACCTGGACCACCTGTTGTCCGAGCACTTTGCACTCGCAGTAACGGCAATGGCTAAAGCCTATGACGGAGCTAAAGATGCAGATGCAGCCTACAAAGCACTCGACCAGAATGCACTGGATATGCAACCGGCAATCGCTTCCCTATACGGTGACGCTGGTGCCAAAGAATTCGAACGTATCTTCCGCGCTCATAATAAATACACAGATGATCTGGTGAAAGCAACCAAAATGGGCAACCAGGCTGGGATCAAACAAGCACAGGCAAACATCAACGGTTTCGTGGATGAATTCTCCACATTCCTGAGCACAGCTACCGAAGGCAAGTTGCCAAAAGCAGCAGCCAAACAGGCTCTGCAAGTACATGAAGATCTCGTGCAAAAAGTATTCGATGAGTATGTAGCTGGAGATTATGCTGATGCATACAAGGCTTACCGTGAAGGTTTCAAAGAAATGTTCGACGTAAGTAAGGCGCTCTCCACGGCCATTACTACACAAATGCCTGAGAAATTCGAAAATACCAAAGCGGATACGAAAGCAGCTGATCTGAGATCTGCACTCAACCACTTGGCTTCCGAGCACTTTGCGCTTTCGGCTCTGCAAATGCAAGAGGAGTTCGATGGACGCACAGCAGCCTCCAACGCACTGGTTACAGCTGAAGCTGGAAACACAGCTGACTTTAAAGCAGCGATTGCTTCCGTTTACGGTAACGATGGTGCCAATGCTTTCGAGAAAATTTGGGTAACGAACCACGTTAACGCACAAAGCGACTATGTAAAAGCTGTTAAAAACAACGATGCTACGGCTCGTGCAGCAGTAGAGAAACGTATTGATGGGTTTACAACTGAATTCGCTACATTCCTGGATTCGGCAACAGCTGGCAATCTGCCAAAAGCAGCAGGACAACAAGCTCTGACAACGCATGAGAATCAAGTGCAAAACGTATTGAATCAATATGCAGCAGGTAATTATGATGCTTCTTACACAACGAATCGTGAAGGCTTCAAAGTGATGTTCGGTGTAGGTCAAGCCCTGGGTAACGCGATCGTGACTCAATTCAATGACAAATTCCAAGAGCCAACAACACCTGCACCAGCGCCAGAAATGACAACGGTATGGATGCAACTGAACAGCAAAATGCTGAAAATTAACGACAAAACAACCAACATGGACACAACACCAGTACTTTGGAAAAACACAACATACATTCCACTGCGCTTCCTGAGTGAAGGTATTGGTGCAACAGTGAAATGGGACAAAAAAGCACAACAAGTAACGGTAATGGCTGGCGATGATACCCTTGAATTCTGGGTGAACAACAACGTGATGGAAGTGAACGGTGTGAAGAAAAACGTGGGTTCAACTGTATTTGTAAACAAAGATGGACGTACGCAAGTACCCCTGCGTTTCATTGCTGAACTTCTGAACTGGAACGTGAAATGGGCACAAAAAGATGGTTCCATTACGCTGACTAAATCCATGTAATACAATGTTTTTCATATGAATCAAGCAAAAAAGCTGCCCCATACGGCAGCTTTTTTGTATTCACCCAAAAGTTCAAAAATTTGGTATAATCATCGAGTAATGACCTACATAACAGCTTGAATAGCCGATGGAGTCTAGAATGAGGTATGATAATTTGGTATAAGCAAAATGAAAAGGGGGACAGAGGAATGAGTACATCATCAAAATCGGAGCGTCCAGCGAGAAATGTGGATACCCGGTTATTTGTTGCCTGGGCCGTTTCCGTTATTGCAACAGGGGGCAGTCTCTATTTCAGTGAGATCAAGGGCTTTCTTCCATGTGATCTGTGCTGGTATCAGCGCATATTCATGTATCCACTAACGATTTTGCTGGGCATTGCCTACTTTAAGGATGACGTGGGCATCACGAAATACGTGCTCCCACTTAGTTTCGTCGGTGGCGGCATTTCGTTATATCATGTAACGATCCAGCGTATTTTTTCGGCTACAGGTAATGCCGTGGCGTGCGGCAAGGTTCCATGTTATACCGACTATTTGAACTGGTTTGGATTTATCACCATTCCGCTATTGGCACTGATTGCCTTTATTATCATCATCGTGATGCTATGGGGTATCGGCAAAACACCAAAATCTTCTTGATAAGAAAGGATAGATGGTGATGAGCGGACAAGCTCGTTGGTTCACGCCCTTCCTGGTGCTAATCCTTTTGGTCGCTGGCTGCTCCTATGAGGAACAGTCTGCTTCCGGGGAGATGCCCGAGATGATCCGGGTGAAACTCATGATGCCGGATAAGGCGAAAGTGAATGAAGAGGTTGCCTTACAGATCAAGCTGACACAGGGAGAACAGCCTGTAAATGATGCGGATCATGTACAGTTTCAGATATGGAATGAACAGGATGAACCCGAAGCACCTTCATTCGATCAAGGAATGATGAGTGCCGAAGAGCTTGAATCTCGGGGAGCGACGAAGGCTGTGTCTAAAGGCGAGGGTATATACGAAGTGAAGCATTCGTTTCAGGAACCTGGAGTGTACGTAATTCAGGCGCATGTGACCTCAGGAGCGATGCATACCATGCCTCGAACAAAGGTAACCGTAGAATAGTCATTTGTGGTCACCCGATGAATATACCGTACAAGTGCATAAGGGCTAGATGTAGGGTATATTCATCGGATGTTTCAATGTGTTTCAATTGGCTTGCTTCATCCATTTTCGTTCATATATTCAGCCTTGACCTTGAAGTATACTTCAAGGTTTATTCTTGATTCATCAAGGAATATGGGAGGCTGGATAATGAGAATTTTAGAATGGATTTTGGTATTGGTAACCGTAGCTGTTACAGTAATTATGCTGGTGTTTCCGAAGCGCCGGGCAATGATAATGGGGACACTCACAGCTCTGATTCCGGCAGTGCTTCTGCATGGCTTAATCAATTCATTTCGGGTGCAGATGATACTAACCTATATCGTTACACTTGTATTATTCATAACGTTAATCATTCAACTCATGAAATCATACCGCAGTGGCCGTTATGTTCACAGCGCGCAGAAATCCAACCGTCGTTCATGGATTAAGATGACGCTGGCATCGATTCTGGTTCTGGCCTTCAGTGCAGGTTCAATCATACTGACCTGGCTGTTACCTGCTTTTACAATGCCTGAACCAACCGGCTCATATGCCATTGGCACGTTCTCTGAGCACCTGGTGGATGAATCTCGTGAAGAGACCAAAACACCTGAGGAAGGAGACAAGCGTGAACTTATGATTAATGTGTGGTACCCAGTAGATCAGGAGGCCGCTCAAGGGCTGCCACTGGAGCATTACCCGAGTGAACTGGGAGAAGCGATTAGTTTGGTATTCGGCATTCCGTCTCAGGTGTTCAGTTATCTGGATACCATTCCAACACATGTGGTACAAGGAGCTGAGATGTCCGCCGTCCAGAGCAAGTATCCGGTTTTGCTATTCTCGCCGGGTATCCGTTCAGCCCGTTTTCAGAGTATGACAATGATTGAGGAGCTGGTAAGCCATGGTTACATTGTGGTGGGGATAGATCACCCGTATACGTCAGCACGAGTGACATTTCCCGATGGACGTGTAGTCTCCTATGAGGCCGACCCTGATTTTGCAACGTCAGAGGAATTGTATCAATATAATGTAGAAGGCATAGGTATCCGTGCAGCTGATGCAAGTTTTGTGCTTGATACGCTTACCCAATGGAATTCGCATGACCCGAATCAATTGCTCGAAGGCAAGCTTGATCTGGATCAAGTGGGCATCATGGGTCACTCATATGGTGGGGCAACGACAGCGGAAGCACTGGCGCAGGATGAAAGATTCCAGGCAGGACTTAGCCTGGAGGGAGGATTCTGGGGAAAAGTATCCACGACAGCCCTGAAACAGCCGTTTATGTATATCATGTCGGGTGGAACCGCCAAAAGTCTGGAACCGGATGCCACCGAAACGGAAAAAGTAGCCTATCCAGAGTTTAAGCCTGATCTGGATCGAGTGATGACAAGTAGTCTGAATGATACCTATTATCTGACGGTGGATAATTTCTTCCATCAAAGCTTTACGGATATTTCATTAATCTCACCGAAACTATTCGCCAGAGGCATGACGCCAGAACATAATGTGGATATAACAAGATCCTATGCGCTGGCATTCTTTGACCGTTATCTCAAAGGGGAAGAGCAGCCCTTGCTGCAAGGTTCTTCAGCGCAATTTCCCGAGGTCACCTATGATGCCACGTATACCAAGATCCGCAACAAACAAACGCAATAAGTCCGCAGAAAGGTGGAGGAGTAGGCATGGAAACCATGACAAGAGGAATGTTGGCCAAGCGTACCGGTGTGAGTATGGCAACCCTCCGTTATTACGAGGATAGCGGGATTCTGCCTGCTCCCCGTCGTTCCTCCAACGGATACCGGGTGTATACTGAAGATTATCTTGTCAAAATTAAGTTCATTAAGGACGCCCAGCTGCTGGGTTACTCCTTAAAAGAAATACAAGAGACCCTGCAACTGCTCAGTCAGGAGGATATGGAAAGTGAGACGTTAAAAACCCTCGTTTCTGACCGAATCGCTGATATTCAGAAGCATATCGATCACCTGGAACAGATGCAGATTCATCTGGCCAGATTGCTCAAGACGCCAGAAGATGATATCCACAACTATATTCAGTCGTTCAGGGTGACAAAGAAAGAGCCGTAATCACGGCTCTTTTCCTGTTTAGGAGAAGACAAGCATTAACTAACGAGCAGGGAATAGGAAATTTTAAACGAATACATAGTGAAGTTTGCCAAAGGAGTGGCTAACGTCATTTCAACATTCCAATAATGAAATTTACACCAAAAAAGGAGTAACATTTTCTATGAGGGATTTACAGGATTTTGTATCCGATTACATCAAAGGCAAGAAACATCTGCATCTTGAGATTGGCATAATTACAAAGGGCGATATCGAATATCATTCGGTAGGCAATCCCCAAAAGAAGAGCACGGCGGCTCCCGAACACAGATTGTTTGAAATCGGCTCTGTAACCAAGCTTTTTACATCGATCCTTCTATTAGAATTGGAACGTCAAGAGCAGCTTTCCACGGATGACACGGTTGGCAAGTACATACACAACGGTAAAAACGATTATTTGAATAAGGTTACCTTAAAAAGTCTTGCTACGCATACCTCTGGATTACCTGGAGTTGCCACAAACCTGTCCTCGAAGAAAAATCGATATAATCCGTTTTCAAATTATACGGAGGATGATTTACTTGCTTTTTTATCGGATGCTGACTTTACGGATCAAATGGGTTCATTTGAGTATTCCAATACCGGCGTGGGCTTACTGGGTTATATCCTATGTAAAGTATCAGGCAGTACATATGACGATCTGCTGAAAAAATATATCACAGGTCCATTAAAGATGACGGAGACAGCTGTTATGCTGAATGCAGAACAGAATGGCAGATTTGTAGATGGACATACGTCAACGGGGAAAAAGATGCCTCATTGGGATACTGGTGTACATGAAGGGGCAGGGGCGATCAAGTCATCTCTTCACGATATGTGTTTATTTGTGCAGGCCAATCTGAATGAAGATCATCCTGCAGCCTCTGCAATACAACAAAGTCACATGCCTGTAATGATTGGAGATTCGACCCATCATTACGCCTGGTTTAGTGATCATATCTCAGATCAGAATATTCTCTGGCATAACGGCAGCACATTTGGTTTCACCAGTTATTTGGCTATAAATAAGCAACAGGGGATAGGCGTCGTATTATTGTCCAATTATTGTTTTGGATCAGCCTCCATTGTGGATGAGTATCTGGATGCGATATTCAAGTTTATAACTAAAAAAGACCTTTATCCACTCATGCCGCTGGACCCTGTGGGTAATAAAATTCTGGAAGCCATGATGCAGAGATAAACGCAAAAATAAACACCTCCAAAGCGAACTCCCGAAGTGTATCCTCGGGCGCTCTCTTCTGAAGGTGTCTTTTATTTCTATCTTCATAATCTCAATCATGACATGCCCGCTTCACGCAGAAAATGGTGTACAATCTTCGTCTGATACTTGATACGTGTCGCGCGTTTCAGACTCCAGCAGGTCTCCACCGTAACAGAGCGGGCTTGTAATATTCTTGAAGCCGCTGTACGAGCAGATCCCGGCAACTCATGCTGCTTGAGGTTAAAATGACGATCACGAATCGCAATCGACCGATTCATCCGTTCGATTACTCTCCTGCAAGCCGGAATGGTGCGACTGCCAGGGTTGGTAATCAGCGTCTGTCCAAGCACTCGCGAACTAAGCTGGGAAAGTCCGTTGGCTTCATGCAGATCGAGCCACCAGTCGGCCCGATATTCACGCGCCAGCTGAAAAACTGCCGCTGCCAATGGATGCTTGGCCTTGCCCGACATACGGCGTGGAAACGTACGATTCAGATCTGGCTTACCTCTGATTTTCTTTGCGTAGGCTTTCTGATTCACGCGTGGCACGATAATCAGCAGCCCTCGCTGAATGACACGACGACCCGTCGCACAATCATCTGCGAGCTTTTGTGCAGCGGCCATACTCGCTGTTTCATTCCCGTGAACCCCGGATGTAATGAACATCACTGGTCCCGGCATCATGCCACGTACGATGTAATAGGGAGTGGCGTGTGCGCTGGATGCTGCCAGTACATGTTTGGTCACAAGCATGACGCTTCACCTCCGCTATTACAGTACGTCATGTCCCTCTTTCATGTAACGGCAGAAGAACAGGTCTTCATCCAATTTCATTACAAAATGGGCCGACTAGTACACCCGATGAATGATATCTTCAAAATCAGGTTCTTTCATCTCTACATCTTCAATCTCACCCCAATGTTCCAACTGTTTGAGAATGTCCATTGTGCTCCATTCCTTACGGTTCACTTGGGTGGTGACGATCTGTCCTTCCACTCCTGTAATCTGTATCGCGGACGACACAACATCTGGGATGTGAAACGCTCCCCGGAACGTTACCCGAATCAACGTAGGCAGTCCGATGGTTTCGCGAAGCGATGAGATCGTGCCGTCATATGTCAGTTGACCATGGTTAATCACCATGACCCGGCTGCATAACTGCTCTATGTCGTCCATGTCATGTGTGGTCAGCAAAATCGTTTTGCCAAACGTTTCATTTAATGTACGTAGAAATTGGCGAATGTTCCGCTTTGCGTTCACATCCAGTCCAATCGTCGGTTCATCGAGAAAAAGCAGTTCCGGATCATGCAGCATGGAAGCTGCGAGATCCGCACGCATGCGTTGTCCAAGCGAAAGCTTGCGAACAGGCGTGGCCCAGAACGATTCAAGGTCCAGCAGCTCGGCGAACTGGGACAGCCGTTTCTTTTTATCCTCGGCACGGACGCCGTACATCTCGGCCAGAATATCATATGAATCTTTCACGGGCAGATCCCACCAGAGCTGGCTTCGCTGTCCGAACACGACGCCCAGTCGAACAACGGTTCTGCGCCTGTCCTGATGCGGGTTCATACCGCCAAGCCGTACCTCGCCCGAGGTTGGGTGGAGGATACCTGTCAGCATTTTGATCGTGGTAGACTTGCCAGCCCCGTTCGGACCGATGTAACCCACAAATTCACCTGGACCGATATCAAAACTAATATCGCGTACCGCTTCCTTGGACACATATTCACGTGAAAATAACGTACGTAACCCGGAGAAACGTCCTTCGCGAATAACAGGAGTTTTGAATTCCTTTTGCAGATGCCGTGCTGTGATCATGTTCATGATTCGTTACGCCTCCTTAGCTACCTGTACTTTGATATTTGGTCATGCCGAATTGCCAGAAACGTAGACTTGCTGCCAAGCTCAGTACGGCAACCGCCGCAACAGCAACTAGAACCCACGCTCCTCCTTCACCCCGCAGTAGGTAGAGTGACGGAATGTAGTTGACGAATCCCACTGGAATCACTGTTAGCAGAATGCCAGACATCCATTTGGGATATAACGTTAGCGGATATTGGGCAGCCGTTCGTGCTGCATCCTCGGTGATCGTCTGTAATTCCTCGATGCGTGTGGTCCAGAATCCGAGTGTGGCAGTAGCGAGTCCGATGGAGAAGAGAATGACTGCCCCCGTCAGGATGATGAACAGGGAGAAAGGAATGGCAGCCCAGCCGATCTGTCCGCTCTGCATCATGCCTGCCAGAGACCAGCAGAGAATGAACCCGCCTTGCAGGACTTCCCCAGCCATGATGCGGAAGTTTTGCGGTAGCAGTGCCAGCAATACGGGCATCGGACGGGTTAACAGTTGATCAAGCTCACCATTAACCAGATATTTTTCCAGATGATGAACCTCGTTGCCGAATGTGCGGTACAGTGTTTTGGATAACGTCATGATGGCGAAGAGATAACCAATCTCATGGAGGGACCAGCCTTTAATCGCTCCAAATTTGTGCAACACCAGAGCAACCATCAGAAACTCGGAGATCTGAATTAAAGCGGCCAGTACGGACGCCATAACGAAATTGAACTTGTATTGCATCCGGCTGCGGATGCTTGTTCGAATGAGCATTTTATATAAATTGAACCAGGAAGTTCGTTTCATCCGCCTTGCACCTCCACTTTACGACGTAATACTTGGGTGATCGCAAGACAGATCAACGTCATGAAGACACACCAAAGCAAGGTTCCCCATAGTAAGGAGCCATCTTCGAAACCAAGGTAGATTCGGGTAGGTACATAGAGCAGGAAAGGATAGGGTGATAGCCAGGCCAGTCGTTCAAGCCAGTCCGGTAGCCATTCCAGCGGAATGAAGAAACCAGCCAGCAGATTCATCATCGCGTGATTGCCCCAGTGAAGCCAGGAGGACTCTGTGGTCCACATCGACGTGGCACCAATGATGTAGTTCATGCAGATGGACAAGTATGCGGCGCCAACAAGACCAAGTGCGGCATAGAATAGTGTTGAAACGTCTGAGGGCCAATGCAGGGAAAAGACAATGGAGAAGAGTAGGTAGATCGGAATGCTTTTGTACACAAACTGGTAGGCAATCTGCCCCCATTCGCGCGCCATCAGGTGGGTGAACAGATGAACAGGCCTCATCAGATCCAGTGCAATCTGCCCTGTCCTGACGGATAGGGGAATACCCAATCCATTCGTGAGAAAACCTGAGATCCAGAGAGAGGATTGCGTGAACGCAATATAACTGATCATCCCCTGTGTCCCGTATTCTCCGAGTGTGTGATCGGCCCCGATGCCGATCCAAAGGCAGGCGTACATGTAACCGAACATGGCGCTTGCCAAGTTATGGACCATGTGTGCCCCGCGGTATTGCAGGTTCCGGGAGTAGGCTTTGGAAGCCAGAGTGAAATAAAGCATGTGACACCTCCGATAAGTGGATTGAACGGCGTTTCCGTTCACTTCAGTCAAGGCGAAAAAAGAGAGAAGGACAACAGCATACCAATTTATTCCTTCACAGGCAAGACATTTTTTTAGCTATAAATGGAAATAATAGGGTTGTTCATGATTGCGCCACAAGACAACGGTCTGTCCGTTCCTTTATAATTGAGAGGTAGTATCGCAAACGTTTACAATATGAAATATTCAAATTTTAAATAAACCGCCGGGCTTGTGCCTGACGATTGAGGATACAGAACGAACAATCCGGCAAGAGAGAAGGATGTCATGAAGAAAATTGCATGGGTCACCGATAGTACTAGTACACTGGATCCCGTTTTTGCGGAGCAAAATCATATCTACATCGTACCGCTGCGCATCGTATTTGGAGAAGAATGTTACCGGGAAACCGATGACATTACATCTGAAACGTTCTATGAAAAACTTGCGGAGGCTTCACGTGCGAGCAGTTCGCAGCCACCCATTGGCGAGTTCATTGAACTATATGAGTCGCTGAAAGACAAGTACGATGAGATTATTACGATTCATTGCTCTACTGCACTGAGCGGAACGCTGCATACGTCCATGCAGGCTGCAGAGATTGCAGGAGTGACGGTGACCGCAATTGATTCAAAGGCAGGTGCCTATCCTCACCGTGAGATGATTATGCAAGGACTGGAATGGCAGAAGCAGGGATGTTCGGCTGCCGAGATCAAAGTAAATATTGAACAGATGATTGATAACATGTCCTTTTACCTCATACCGGCCAGTCTTCAGCATCTTCACCGCAGTGGGCGGGTGTCGGGCACACAGCTGATCATCAGTCAACTGCTCAAGATCCATCTGTTGCTTCGATTTGAAGAGGGCAAAGTGGTTGTGAATGAGAAGATTCGCACGTTCAAGCGGACGAAAGAGCGTATGCTGGATATGCTCAAACTGGATGTGGAGAAAGTAAAGCATGTGTGCATTATGCATGCGAATAATCAGGAAGAAGCCGTCACGATCAAGAAGCAGATTGCCAATCTGCTCCCTAAATTAAAGACCGAGATCATGCCATTCATCCCTGTAGTAAGTATCCATGCAGGTGCAGGAACCATTGGACTGTGCTGGATACACAGCGAGAACGGATACAGAGACTAGACGTATAAGCACTCATCTATTAACGCTCATAGACCTGGCAGGAAACACACTTTATACCAAAGTGGTGCTCCTGTCAGGTTTTTTCGTATGTCATTGCCAATTCAAACAAACTGTGAGGTAATAAAGAAAAATGTTCATGTTGGAGGGGAACTTGTGTCAAGTCAACGCTTATTGCTTGTTGAAGATGATCGTTCAATTAGTGAGATGGTCGGACCTTATCTGGAAAAAGAGGGATACGACGTCACGTATGCATATGACGGATTAGAGGCAGAACGTCAATTCAGTCAGTCACAACCGGGGTATGATCTGGTTATTCTGGACCTGATGCTGCCTCGTAAGAGTGGGATGGATGTGCTGCAGACCATTCGGGCAGTAAGTTTGGTACCTGTGCTCATTCTGTCTGCGAAGGATGGAGAAGTGGACAAAGCGCTGGGGCTGGGCTTCGGTGCTGATGATTATTTGAGCAAACCCTTCTCATTAATCGAGTTGACTGCCCGTATTAAAGCTGCGATTCGCCGCGCCAATTATACCGCTCAGCCTGTGGCTGAAGTGGCTAAAGATCAGCGTATTCACCTCGGCGGACTTGTGGTCGACATGGAGACATACGAGGTGGAACGTGAAGGTACACCCGTCAAGCTGACCTCCAAGGAATTTGGCATTCTGAAGCTATTGGTTACTCATCCCGGCAAAGTGTTCACCAAGGCTCAGATCTACGCTTCGGTCTGGAACGATCATTATTATGGAGACGAAAATATCATTAACGTACATATGCGCCGTCTAAGAGAAAAACTAGAGGTGGACCCTTCGGCTCCCCAGTATATCAAGACACTCTGGGGCATCGGATATAAGCTGGAGGCGGAGCAGACATGACACTGATTTTTGCCAGTACAACAGCTATTCTAGTCATTGTGGTCATTGGAATGTGGATGAGATTGAGGAAACGCAGCCAACACCTGTCTTATATTCACGAGAAAATATCCGCTATTTTGGATCAAGGCACCTTTGAGCGCTTGCTTGTATTCAACAGTGATGATCAAGTTAGCCAGCTTCTGAAAGACATGAACCAGCTGCTGGATCATGCGCACCGCGCGAAGGCCGGTTATGCGAACCAGGAGAAGGAGATGCGCAATATGCTCTCCAACATCTCCCATGATCTGAAAACGCCGCTTACGGTTGTGCTGGGCTATAGTGAGACCTTGCTGCACAGTCCATCATTGACCGATCAGGAACGAAAGAGTATGACGGAGAAAATACAAGATAAGGCGCAGGAAGTGCTACGTCTGATTCATTCCTTTTTCGATCTGGCGAAGCTGGAATCTGGAGACACGGAGCTGGTGCTTAGTCGAGTTAATATAAGCGAATTATGCCGGTTGAAGATGATCTCCTTTTATGAAATGTTGACCAATCTCGGGTTGCATGTGGAGCTGGATATACCTGATGATGATATTTTCGTGCAAGGAAATGAAGAAGCACTGGACCGTGTGCTGGATAATCTCATGACCAATGGGATGAAATATGGAGCAGAGGGTAAGGTGCTGGGGCTGTCGCTCGAACATTCGGCAGGTGGACCTGTGACGCTACAAATCTGGGACCAAGGGAAGGGAATTCCTGAGAGTGAGCATAGCCGTGTGTTCGAACGTATGTATACACTGGAGGATTCTCGCAATCGACTCTATCAGGGCAGCGGCCTTGGACTGACGATTACGAAGCGGCTAGTTGAGCGGATGGGTGGAAGTATTCATTTACATAGTGTGCCACATCAACGGACTGTATTTTCGGTTACCTTAAAGGCCAGGTAGAGCCTGTTTTGGCATTTTCGGTCAAGCTTAAGGTTTTTGTAAGATTTGATTAATAAAAAAGCAGACTTTTCTCTTTACAATACAGATATAGGAACCCGGACAGGGGACGTAAAGGAGAACAAGACGATGACTTATATCGCACGAACGATAGATGTGACCAAAGTGTATGAAGGGGTCGAGGTTGTATCCAACGTCAATATGAGTATTAAGCAAGGTGAGATCTATGGGTTTCTCGGTCCGAATGGTGCAGGCAAAACAACCATCATGAAGATGCTGACCAATCTGGTTAAACCAACAACAGGAGAAATTGAACTGTTTGGGGAGAAGCTTACACCTACATCCTATGAAGTGTTGAAACGAATGGGCAGCATTATTGAATATCCTTTTTTCTATGATAAGCTGTCTGCTCGCGAGAATCTGGAGCTTCACTGTGAATACATGGGATTTCACAACAAAAAGATCATCGACAACACGATGGAAACGGTAGGGCTGAAGGATACGGGCAAGAAACCGGTCAAGGACTTCTCGCTGGGTATGAAACAGAGGCTGGGATTGGCTCGTGCACTCATAACCACACCCGAACTACTCATTTTGGATGAACCGATCAACGGATTGGACCCTGTAGGGATCCGGGAGATGCGAGATTTGTTCAAGCGCCTTAGTAATGAGTATCGCATTACCCTGTTGGTCTCTAGTCACATTCTTGGGGAGATAGAGCAAATTGCTGACACGGTTGGTGTCATTCGTGGCGGTCGCTTGGTGGAGGAAGTATCGATGGAGAGCATTCGTGGAAGTCAAAATGAGTACATCGAGTTACAGGCGGTAGATATCCGCAAAGCGACTTATGTCATTGAACACCAGCTTGGTTTGAGTAATTATAAACTGGTCGATGACCAAACGTTACGAATCTATGATCCGGGAATCATTCCATCGGAACTGAACACCAAGCTGATTCAACACGGCATTGAGATCGAATCGATATCCAAACGGGCTCATTCCCTGGAAGAACACTTCATGAAGTTGGTAAAAGGGGATGAAGACGTTGCTTAAACTAATCAGACTTGAGATGCGGAAGCACCGCTTTGCACGTAATTTTGCAGGTGCAGGTATTGCCAACATAGCCATTCTTCTTTTCCTGATTATGATTGGATTCATGGATGTGGGAGCAGAAGATTATGCCTATGCCGATTACCAGACCGCCTTTATAATTATCGATACATTTGTGAGAGCGACCTTCATCATATTTGCAGGAGCTTTATTATCCAAGCTGGTGATCAGTGAGTATCGAAATAAAACCATGAACGTCATGTTCACCTATCCCATCCAGCGTCATAAAATCATCGCGGCCAAATTGATTATCGTGTTTGGTTTTACATTTGTGATGATTATGGTTACCGATCTGTTGATGGGTTCACTGCTGTTGATTGTTAATCAATTCTACTCCTTCATTCCTGAATCACTGAGCAATCGGGATATGTTGGGACTTCTGGTGAAGTACAGTATCAGTTCTTTATCGGCTGCGTGTATGGCACTCATTCCCCTATTCTTCGGTATGCGTAAGCATTCTGTTACAGCGACAATGGTCTCGTCCATTTTGCTAGTTTCGATTGTCTGCTCCGGATTCAACGGGTCGGAAGTTTCCATTCATTCGCTTATTGTTATCCCGCTGACCCTTGGAGCTGTAGGTATATGGATTGCTTCGATGTCCATGGTTCGTTTGGAGACCAAAGATGTGAATTGATTCATTCGGAAAACCATGCTCTGTGTGGCTTCAGATGCCATTGACATCCGCTCGTACAAGGGATAGGATAATGTCAACTGAGACACAAAGGAGAATGCAACTACCATGACGATTCCAAAAACATTAACAATAGCTGGCTCGGACACGAGCGGCGGTGCAGGGATTCAAGCTGATTTGAAAACTTTTCAGGAGCTGGGTGTGTATGGTATGACCGTACTGACTACGGTTGTGGCAATGGAGCCCGATACATGGGATCACCAGGTCTTTCCTGTGGAATTAAATGTAGTAGAAGCGCAGCTTCGCACTGTTCTTGATGGCATCGGTTTTGATGCAATGAAGACAGGTATGCTCGGTTCTGTAGATATTATTGAACTGGTAGCGAAGCATATTCGCCGCAGTGGTCTGCCACAGATCGTGATCGATCCGGTAATGGTCTGCAAAGGTACGGACGAAGTACTGCAACCGGAAAATACGGAAGCAATGATCGAATTCCTGCTGCCAGGTGCCGATCTGGTTACACCTAATCTGTTCGAAGCATCCCAACTGGCGAAGAGTGGACCGATTCGCTCCAAAGAACAGATGGAAGCAGCAGCAGCAGCAATTCATGCCCATGGCTCAAAGCATGTTCTGATCAAGGACAGAGGTGTAATTAGCCCGGGTAAAGCAATGGATCTACTCTATGATGGAACCAACTACGAATGGTTTGAAGCCGATGTTGTCGGCTCCGGATATACGCATGGTGCGGGCTGCACGACGTCTGCGGCGATTACCGCAGGATTGGCTCGTGGTCTTTCAGTGAAAGAGGCTGTTCGTGAAGGTAAAGCCTTCGTGACCAAAGCGATTGCCGGCGGATTCCCGCTGAACCGTTTTGTTGGCCCGACACTGCATGTGGCACACCGTCTGGAGCACCAACGCTAAGTGTTACCAGTGAGCGCGCAGTAGCGCATCACTTCTGGATAACACACTTCGATTTCATTTAAGTAGCTGTCAATGAGCAGAAGATTGCTCGTTGATGGCTTCTTTTTTGTGCGAATTTTGATAAAAATTAGTAACTTTTGGCTTATATTAATCGTATATATCATGGGGTTCATTCCAAAAGATGTCTGGACACATGAACGACACATGGAATAGGTATGTTATCATCAGAAATCTAAAAAGGAGAGTCGGTCATGATCAGAACAGTGCTTCTGGTGGAAGATGAAAGCCGCATTCGTGAGATTGTGGCCGATTATTTCATAAAAGAACAATGGAACGTCATAGAAGCAGAACATGGAGTACAGGCATTGGAACTATTGGCTCTGCATGAGGTGGATCTGGTTATTCTGGATGTTTTGATGCCGGAAATGGATGGATGGACATTATGCGGGCATATTCGCTCCCAATCCACCGTACCTATTATCATGCTGACTGCACGGTCCGAGGATGACGATAAAATTCATGGATTCCAGCTGGGTGTAGATGATTATGTCACGAAGCCATTCAGTCCACGTGTGCTGGTTGCACGTGCAGAGACATTAATGAAGCGGGTTGAAGGTTCATTTGGACGAGAGCAGGGTGTGGTTCGCTTCGGACAGGTAACTCTTGATCCATGGGCTCGGCGACTGGAGAAGGACGGCATTGAAGTGGAGCTTGCACCAAAGGAGTATGATCTGTTGCTCTATTTGGTACGAAATGCAGGCATTGTATTGTCCCGGGATGCCATCCTGAATCGGATCTGGGGATTTGATTTTGAAGGGGACTCACGTGTTGTGGATACTCATATCAAGAAGCTGCGCAGCAAATTGGGTGATGAAGCCAAGTGCATTCGGACTGTAATTGGCACCGGATATCGATTCGAGGCAGAAGCATGAGAAGAAATGGCGTAACAATGAAGCTTTTCCTGGTCATGGCAGGATGTCTGGTACTTCTATACGGAACAACGGTTTTTGCCCAGTTGGTCTGGTTTCCCGACTTTTATCAGCATCAGAAGGTCAGCAGTATGAAGAAAAAGCTGTCCAAGTTCGAACAGCAATATTCGAATGGGCATTGGAGTGATTTACAACTAGCCAAGGAGACCGGGAAATTCATGCGTCAGAATCAGTCGCATTTGGTCATTCTGACGAATACCGGAAGACTGGTTAATGATCCGTTCCACATTACGCTGCTTCAGGAGGACGGGAGTCACGTGAAGGTGTCCTTGTCCTTGTTTATCAATAGTGAGAATGCAGGCTGGATTACATCCCATCTGAAATATGGGCAAGAACTGACGGTGAGAGGCCCCGCCAGCGGGTCCATGGTCTACCCATTCAAAATCCAGGATGCCACTTCTGCTGCATGGGGAACAGAAAGCTTTCAGGAATCGATTGAACCGGTAAAGGAATGGTCAGGTGTATTAACCGAGGTGGTTCTTCCTAATCTGGCAACGTGGAGTCAGAGACAGGGACTGCTGGTGCAGGCACTGGATAGTCGGTTCCCTTTGTCCACTGAAGACCAGCTTGCCTTGGCGAATGGCAAAATGCTCAATGAAGAATGGACGGATAGCTGGAGTGGTGTGCGGAACGTCATCACCATTGCTCCGGTGCATCGTTCAGGACCCGAGCAACAACTGATCTTCTCGCTTACCTCTCTACAGGAGATGAGGGAAGCGAACGAGGCAACACGTTTGTTCTATGCGTATTTTGGTATTGGCGCATTTATATTGATTCTGTTACTGGCACTGCTGCTGTCCCGAATCGTAACGAAGCCGCTGCTGGCCCTGAACCATGTCGCCAAGAAAATGTCTACCCTGGATTTCACGGTGAAATCACCCATCCGGCGTAATGACGAAATCGGCAGTCTGTCCAATAGTCTGAATGCATTATCCGGAACCTTGGGTCAGACATTGGAAGAGCTGAGGCAGGCCAACACGCAGATGCGTACAGATATGGAAATGAAGCAGCAGATTGAACAGCGTCAACGCAAATTTTTTGCCGATGCATCGCATGAACTCAAGACACCGATCAGCATTATTAAGGGTTATTCAGAAGGGCTGAAGGATGGCGTAAGTGAAAGCAAGCGTGAGCGTTACATTGAGATCATCGCCGATGAGACCATCAAAATGGAAACGATGGTTGAAGAGATGCTGGATCTGGTGCGACTGGAATCCTCAGCGGTTCAGTTGATTACGGATGCTGTTGCACTGGCTGACATGATTGAAGATATCGCCGGTCGTCTGGGTCCGCAGCTGAAGGACAAAGGATTGGATGTGGTGCTTGTATCCACAACAGAGCAGACGGTGGAAGGTGACCGGAGCAAGCTGGAGCAAGTTATTTTCAATATCATGATGAATGCTATACGTCATGCGATACCACATACCGATATAACTATTGAGATCAGCAGACGTGACGGTTTGGTTCACATTTCCATTGAGAACAAGGGCGAGCAGATTGCTGAAGCTGAGCGCCAGTATATATGGGAGAGGTTCTATCGGGTAGAGCGCTCACGTAATCGCAAAATGGGGGGAACCGGGCTCGGTCTGGCCATTGCGAAGCAGATTCTTGATCTGCACGGGTGCAGTTATGGAGTGGAGAATACACCGGATGGAGTCCGTTTTTATATTATTTTTCCTAAAGCCTAGTACGAAAGGGAGTCAAATCTTATGAAGTCTTTACCATCGATTTTAACCTTGGGGAATCTGAGTTCAGGCATGCTGGCAGTCATTATGGCTATTCATGGTGAATTTGCCCTGGCTGTGATGATGATATGGGTAGCGATGTTCTTTGATCTGTTTGACGGGTTTGCGGCCCGCAAATTGCATTGTGAGGGTGAGTTCGGCAAAGCTCTGGATTCGCTCGCAGATGTAGTTTCATTCGGAACAGCCCCCGTGCTGATTCTGTATCTGAACTCCATGAATGAAGTGAGTGTGCTGGGAATGGCACTGACCGCATTGTTTCCGGTTTGCGGTGCATTGCGTCTGGCTCGTTATAACTGTCAGAAGACGGCAAGCAGTGGTTTTGTCGGGATGCCGATTACATTTGCAGGGGGTCTGATGTCCTTTTTCGCGCTTTGGAGTCCTTATTTCACGCATGGTGTAGCTTATCTTGTCATTATTGTACTATCCGGTCTCATGGTGAGCCAAATCCGATTCCCATCACTAAAACAAGTGCTAGCCTCTCATGAGAAGGATATTGTGGAACCGAAATAAGGAGCGAGTCAGTATGGAATTTGCAAAAGAATTTATTGGTCAATATGGATATTTCGCAATATACGGACTACTGGCTCTTGGTGTCATTGGCATGCCGATTCCGGATGAGGTGATGATGACGTTTGTCGGATATCTCGCCTCCATCTCGGTATTGAATTACTCCGTATCCATCGCCGTCAGTTTCGGTGGCGCATTTACCGGGGGGCTGCTCAGCTATATGATCGGCAAGAAAGCGGGCAGGCCGCTGGTTGAAAAATACGGCAAGTGGGTCGGCGTCAATGCCAAACGATTCAGCAGGGTGGAGTCGTGGTTCCTTAAATATGGATATTGGTCCATCATCCTGGGTTACTTCATTCCAGGCATTCGTCATCTGATGTGCTGTTTCTCGGGGATTAGCAAGATGGCAATGGGCAGGTACGTTCTTGTATCGGGCATTGGTGCATTTGTCTGGTGTGTTGTCTTTATCTCGATTGGTTTTTATGTCGGTGTGTTAACTTAAAATGGGACAGCCTGTGCAACAACGGGCAAAGATCGAAGACCTCTTGAGTGTAAGGTGGTCTTTTTTTGTTTTTCTATGTACGGTCGGAGACACTCCTCCAGCATTCTAACGAACTTGAGTGAGCTTATTACCTAGATATGAGCAATGTTGAAATTCTAACGAATCTCAGCAACCTTATTTTACGAAAAAGCCTGAAAAAGTGCCCTGATTTCCTCCATATCATCAGAATAAGGTGTCCTGAGTTCGTTAAAAAATGGATATGCCCCAAATCGGCGAAATAGAGTGTCTCAGGTTCGCAGGATATAGGTTCGATATCGTTGGGTGCCACTAGCGACATTTAATACTTGTTGATCAATCAGGCTATGAAGAACTCTTCGAGCATGCTGATCTGTGATTCGGAGGTGCGCTGCTAGTTCCGATGGGGCAAATGGACGAATGATGCGTCTGGCATAACGAACAGTTTCGGCTTCAATCCAATTGAGGGATGCGGGCACATCTGTAGCAATGAATTTTCCCATAAAAGAGAGCACAAGCTGTTGGCACCTTTTCGGTTCGTCTTTAATGGAGAGATGCGCAATCGGCAGAAAAATCCAATCATCAAGTGTTAGCAGACAATGCCGCCAGCATAAATCTTTAAACCGCCGTACATCCAGATCCCGAGCATGTGGCCCGTATCCCTGAATCTCAATACCTCCTTTAACGCCGTTACCTGGCAGATAAGCCAGATCCAGATAGCGATAGCCGTTATGAAAGTCACGAACCTCCCATTCAGGTTGCAGATGGTTAAAGCTTTTCATAACAGGGAACCAAACGGAACGTAAAAATTCCAGTGTGCCATATTCAAGTCCATTTTCTATTCGCGAGAGCACTCTGGGGTTTGTTTCCTTCTCCAAAAGGGAGTGCATCCACACTTCGTAAGCCTCATCAAAATCAATACTCATCGTCTTCATCTCCTTTAAAAATAAAATAAAACGAATGTGAACAGGGATTCAGGTCGTCATCCGAAATACAAAAAGCCGCTCTGACCATTTCCAACCTTCGTGTTGAAGGAGAGAATGGATCAAAGCGGCGTGTGCTTCACGACCAATATATTGCATTTCTAAGCCAAGTATAGCTTTAAATACAGAATAATTTCAATACTTTCAATTAACTACAGTTACCCACTTAAATGAGATTCTTCAATTCCTCTTTCAACTCGCTTTTCCCCTTTTTTGCGAGCAAAGGTGATTTTGAGGAGCGGTGGAGTTACCAGTGTGGTTACAATGACCATGATCACGACGCTCGTGAAGTATTCCGAATCAAGTAATCCGGAAGCAAGTCCGGTTGAAGCGATAATGAGCGCAACCTCACCTCTTGATATCATTCCTGAGCCAATGGCCAATGAAGATGCCATATTAAATCCGGTCAGTCGTGCACCGGCTCCTCCACCGATCAGTTTGGTTACAATGGCGATGAGGCTTATAACGATAATAAACCAAATCTGTGAACCTACACCATCAAAGGTGACATTTAAGCCAATACTAACAAAGAACACTGGAACAAAAATTCCGTAGGCGATCGGTTCCAGTTTGGTTTCGACTTCATGTTTGAAGTTAGTTTGGGAGATGGCGATACCCGCGGCAAATGCACCAATGATTCCAGCGACACCCATCCACTCTGCAAAGTAGGAGAATCCGAAACAAATAATCAGTCCCGCAGTAATAACGGTCTCGGTTACTTTCAGTGGTGCCATCCACTTCATGATGCGTGGAACAAGGAACCAGCTGGCAGCGATGATGATCACAAAGAATAACAGCTTTTTACCAATGAGCAGAGTAATTGAAGTGTCTCCTCCACCTGTACCTAACAAGCTCATCATCACGGCGAGAATAACGACGACCAGGACATCATCGACGACAGCTGCACCAAGAATTGTTGTACCCTCACGAGAGCTGAGTTGATCCATGTCTTTCAGTGTCTGAACCGATATACTGACGGATGTGGCACAGAATAAAAGTCCAAAGAATAGTGCGTGTGTCTGTGACATACCAAAGGCTATGGCCGAACCGTATCCTCCGATAAATGGTAAAATAATACCGCCAACAGCAACCGCAAAGGCTGCTTTCCAGTTTTTCTTCAATTGCCCCAGATCGGTTTCCAGTCCGGCAATGAACATCAAAAGTAATACCCCGATCTCGGCCATATAATGCACGAAATCACTTTGTTGAACCCATCCGAGCAGGGCGGGTCCAAGAATGACACCAACAATCAGTTTCCCCAATACCGAAGGTTGACCCAGTCTTACAGACAAGTCTCCGGCGAGCTTCGTAAAGATCAAAATAAGTGCAAGAACCAAAATAAATTCCATAGATGTGCTCCTCTCCAGCAGTAGCGTTTATAGGTTTACCTGTCCAAGGGGGGATCATTCCAAGCCTTAAGTACAAAAAAAGGCATAAAAACGGCGCTTGTAAGAGTGCCGCTTTTATGCCTAAAAAAAGACAAAGGGGGCCCTTGGTGACAGGCTCCTCCAGTTCAACGCGTATGTGATTAATTGCATTAATTATACCACAAATACAGGCTGGGGTAAATGGGAGCCGGATTGGATTTGATTGAAAATGGCCGCAAAGGGGCATTTTATAGGGGAGTGCAGCGGTTTTTGTTCAGAGTGTTGTCACTTAACAGCCCGGAAATGCCGAGATATAATGATATAGAACATAGAAGTTAGGATATGAGGAGGATTTTGCATTGGGCAAAAATAACAAAGGGGAACCGAACATTCCATCCCCGACGAGTAATAAAAATTTCGCAGGCATCATTATCACGTTTTCCATTCTTGCTAATGTCATTATTTTATTATTGTTCTTCGCACCGTCTATTGGTTACAAAGGTGATGTAACCTTTGATATTACGGTGTTACCGCGGTTTAATGCCGTGTTTAACAGCTTTACCTTCATCTTCCTGCTCGCAGCGCTTATTGCTATCATCAAGCGGAATGTGAAGCTGCACAAACGATTTATTCTTGCTGCATTCTCAACGACACTGTTATTCCTCGTGACATATCTGACGTTTCATTACCTCTCACCAGAGACGTCCAAATACGGCGGCGAGGGCATCATTCGTTCGATCTATTTCTTCATTCTGATTACCCATAGTATACTGGCAGCACTGATTGTTCCATTGGCGTTGTTCACACTCGTGTGGGGATGGACGAATCAATTGAAGAAACACCGCAAAATTGCACGTTGGACTATGCCAATCTGGCTGTATGTCAGCTCTACAGGTGTCGTGGTATACCTGATGATGGCACCATATTATTAATGTGATGAACGTTTCACTGTGCTAATTAGTTTGACTTGCGGGTAATGTTTCTTTGGAAGGAGGTTCACGCTAATGTACAGAGTTGTTTTGATTCGCCATGGACAGAGCATGTGGAATGTGGAGAATCGATTTACCGGTTGGACAGATGTGGATCTGACGACGGATGGTTACGCAGAAGCTCGTAAAGCAGGGAAGATCATGAAGGAACAGGGGTTTGATTTTGATTACGCCTATGCATCTGTGCTGAAACGTTCTATTCGAACACTCGATATTGCGCTGGATGAGATGGACCTCATGTGGATTCCCATTACGAAGACCTGGAAGCTGAATGAACGCCATTATGGTGCACTGCAAGGACTGAACAAACAGCAGACTGCCTTGAAGTATGGGGAAGACCAAGTGAAGGAATGGAGACGCTCCGTTAGCGTATCTCCCCCTGCATTGGACGAAACCGATGATCGATATGTGCAGGGTTTGGACAAGTACAAGCGGCTCGGGTGCACGATCCCGTTTACGGAGAATCTGATGGACACATCGAAGCGTGTGCTGGATTACTGGAATGCGGAGATTAAACCGATGGTGTCGGCTGGCAAAAGAGTGCTGATCTCTGCGCATGGTAACACGCTCCGTTCACTCGTCATGCATCTGGACCAACTGTCCGAAGCAGACGTGATGGCGCTCAACATCCCGACAGGAATTCCGCTTGTCTATGAGTTGGATGAAGATCTGCATCCGATCGGTCACTTCTATCTGACCGCGGATGGTTCGACCTACAAACACGAAGAAATGACCCATGTGGCAACGCCGTCCGACTAATGGACATGGACGATTGGAAGATGACCGCTGAATTTTAATTCGGAGGTCATCTTTTTTTTGCGCGATCAAGCTTGTACTTCGTTTCGTTTTGCTCCCACAGGGTAATTGTCAAACAAGACACGATGACATTTATCCTGAAGGAGGAGAAGCACATGTCTAAAAGAAGAGGAATACTGATGACGGCTATCGGAGCAGGTGTAACTTATCTGATGAGGAACAAACAAGCAAGAGATAAGCTGTTCAGCACTGTTTCGGGTATGATGAAAAACTCCAATTCGTCGAATGGCACAAGTAAAACCAGACCACGCGTGGAAGTGAAATAGATTGCTATAGTTCACCTATCGATTGTATTAAATGATGATCATGAGAAACCTGGAGATGAAGTCGTTCCAGGTTTTTTTGTGCAATTGAAAGCCACCTTTTGTTTTGGTGAGGCATGCGATTTTTGCCAGCAAGAATGGTACAATGGATACTTGCAGAACGTATGGAGGGAGATAAATTTATGAAGAAAAATCGTCTGGGCACATCCGAACTAATGGTGTCTGAGATTGGGCTGGGCTGTATGTCGCTCGGAACCGATATGGAGCCCGCTATAGATCTAATTCATGAAGCTCTGGATCACGGCGTCAATCTGCTGGATACAGCCGATCTGTATGACGAAGGGCGTAATGAAGAAATTGTAGGACAAGCTATTAAGGGACGTCGGGACCAAGTCGTTGTGGCGACCAAAGTAGGTAATCGTCGTATTGCTGGCAAGGAGGGCTGGTCTTGGGACCCATCCAAAGCCTATATCAAGCAGGCTGTGCATGAAAGTCTGAAACGACTGCAGACCGATTATATCGACCTGTATCAGCTGCATGGCGGAACCTTGGACGACCCCATCGAAGAGACGATCGAAGCGTTTGAGGAGTTGAAGAAAGAAGGACTCATCCGGTATTACGGCATCTCTTCCATTCGCCCCAATGTGATTCGGGAATATGTGAAGAGGGCATCGATCGTCAGTGTGATGAACCAGTATAGTGTTGCTGACCGCAGAGCGGAAGAAGAAGTGCTGCCTTTATTGGAGCAAAAGGGGATCAGCGTAATTGCCCGTGGACCTGTAGCTAGCGGTGTGCTCGCCGAATCCGGATCTGCCAAGGCAGACAAAGGTTATCTGGACTATACGCCAGAGCAACTATATACCATTCGGCAAGGACTAAGTCGTCTGGTCACGGATCAACGCAGCATGGCTCAGACGGCTATTCGCTACGCATTATCCCATCCTGCCGTAGCAGCAGTTGTCCCGGGTGCCAGTTCAAGAGACCAGTTGCTGCACAATATTGCCGCTTCGAATTCACCCGCGCTCACAGCTGCGGAAATTCAGGAAATACGGGAGCTTAGTCCCGCTAATCTGTACAAGCAGCATCGTTAACTCTATTAAGCCTATTTTCAATTGTAACTATACGAGGTACAATGAAGATCAGCCAAAAAAGGAACATATAAGGGAGAGAAGACATATGGAAAGAATTCAAAGTGAACAACAGTATTTGGATACAATTAACTCTGATGGTTATACCGTCATTAAATTTGATACAACCTGGTGTCCGGATTGCAAAAACCTGGATCGCTTCATCGGGGATGTTATCGACCAGCATACGGATAAAACCTTCTATGCCCTGGATGCAGAGAAGTTCCAGCCGTTTGCCGATGAGAATGGTGTACGTGGCATTCCAAGCCTGCTCGTTTTCCAGAACGGCAAAAAAATCGCACATCTGCATAGTAAATGGGCGAAAACACCTGCTCAAATCTCCGAGTATCTGGAGACGCTTGAATCCAAAGTTTAAGCATACGAAGGCCATTGAGTTTATTAAATAACATTGCTATGAAGACCTCTTCTTGTCCAGGTGACAGGAGGGGTCTTTTTGCTTCATTCCAGCCCGCATGATGTTTCCTCAATTAAGTGAAGCTGAGGAAAAGGGCTTGTTTAGAATTTGTTCAGTGTTCCCATGTATACTGTGAGAACAAACTGAATATTTGGAGTGAACAAGATCCGTATGAAGAATGAAATTTTTGAAGAAATGCACCAATTAAGTCACAACGATGACCGAAGATACCGATTATTAATGATCGGAGTGAAGCAGTTGCTGCAGGAACAAAAGGAGAGTAGATATAATTTGATTGAAAGATTGAGGTATCGGAAGAGACACCGGAACATTCAAGTGAAAGAGTGGTACTGAGCCAGACATCTTACCAGAAGTGAATATGAACCTGGAAGTCCATGATACATAGTAAACCTAGTCGTCATCACGCATGATCCAACCTATAATTACAGATATTCCTGTCTCTGAAGCAACAACAGAACCATGTAGCAATAGTTAGCACAGAGAACATAAATAAGGCGGCCTCGTTCCGAAAGGAACGAGGCCGCCTTGATTTTGCCTGTCTTAATGAATTGAATTGTAATGATTACATCAAAATAATAAAGAACACGGCTGCCAAAACGAAGCGATATACAGCGAAGACGGTCAGGCTCAATTTTTTCAAAATGGACAAGAACGTCTTGATCGCCAGCATGGCGACGATGAACGCAGCGATGAATCCAATCGCGAAGATCGGGAAATCACTGCCGTTCAGGTGATCGATACTTTTGTACAGGTCATATCCCGTAGCACCAATCATAATCGGCACAGATACGAGGAATGTGAACTCGGCAGCGGCTACACGGCTTACTCCTGCAAAGAGACCGCCTGAGATCGTTGACCCGGAACGGGAGAAGCCTGGCCACAACGCCAAGATCTGAAATAGTCCCACCACGAATGCCTGTTTGTAAGAAATATCATCGACATCATGAGTGGTAATTCGGTGACTCTTCCGGCTCCAGCGTTCGGCTACAATCATCAATATACCACCAATAACGAGGCTGTACAGCACTGTCTCCGGACCAAATAAATGTGCTTTGATCCAGTCGCGGAATACAAGTCCGATGACTACGGCAGGAACCATTGCCAGGAAGATATGTCCCAGATTGAGGCGGCGGGAATACGACCTAGTCCCTCCGGTGAAGCGGAACATATCAATGAATTTGTTCCAGTACAGTACTACAACAGCAAGTACAGCTCCGAGTTGAACAACCACCTCAAACGTTTTGACTGACTCGTTGTCCTCCGATAAACCCAGCAGGTGGGCGGTCAGAATCATGTGTCCAGTAGAGGACACGGGCAAAAACTCAGTCAAACCTTCGATGATGCCCATAATAATGGATGATATAATGTCCAATTCTCTTCCTCCTTGAAATGCAGGTGACAGCACAGGCTGTCCTGCTTGACCATGCCTGTTCATCTGAACAAGGCTATCACCTATTATGATCACAAATGCGCTCAACTTCAACTTATGCTTGTAACCATTTGTTTAAAACTATATTGACAAAAACCTAGTTATCCAATAGGATATAACTTAACTGACTGACTGATCAATCGGGAGGGTTACATGAATGACCAAAATTAACGGTTTGGAACCCGGTGAAGAACGCCGGGACCAAATAATTCGCATAGCGATGGAGCGATTTGCAACCCAGGGCTACCATCAGACGAAAATTTCCGATATCGTCCGTGAAGCTGGTGTTGCGCAGGGAACGTTCTACTGGCACTTCAAGAGTAAAGAAGCCATTGCTTCGGAGATTGTATTAACGGGCAAGGAGAAGTTACTTGAGTCAATTGGGCAAGGATACCGCAAGGATGCCGGATCAGTAGAGGATATGGTGAAAGCATCGGAAAGGCTATTCACCGACTTGTTCTCATTTGCTGCGCAGAATCGTTATTTTATGGAGCTGTTGCTCAAAGGCATCGTGACCGAAGAATCCGTACAACGTCTGGTCGAGGAGACACGTAATGCCGTCGAGACAGCGTTCCGTCACAATATGGAACGTGCCATTGAACTCGGCATGTTGCCTCAGGACATGGATGTGCCGCTTCGGGCCGCATTGTTGGTAAGCATGATTGAAGGCATGATATCGCGATGGTTGTTCGGCTCGGATGAGTTGCACAGCAAGTTCTCAGCCATGACAGCTTCATCACTGGCAGCTGAAGCAGCAAGCTTTGAGTTTTACGGACTCCTAGGCACATAAGATTCACATGATTAAGCAAGTAACAGGGAATAATGGTACAACTGCGGTTTCATGACAACGAAGTAACCAAATGTACACCAAGAGATGAATACACGAATGAGAGGAAGTTAACGTAATGAATAACACATATGGATCGAAAACTCGTAAAGGCTGGTCTTTGACAGCGATTCTGCTGATGACCGTGCTGGTACTTAGCGCTTGTGGAAGTAAGGCAACGGACAATGGAGGCACGAACGGTGCGCAGGCAAGTAATGAACTGGAGCAGATCAAGTCTGCTGGCGTGATCAAAGTGGGCATGATGGGCACATACGCACCATACAACTTCCTGAACGATAAGAAAGAAATGGATGGCTACGATGCTGATATCGCACGTGAGGTTGCGAAGCGTTTGGGAGTTGAGGTTGAATTTGTATCCCAGGAGTTCTCCGGTCTGACACCTAGTCTGCAAGCTAAAAAGCTGGATGCCATCATCAGCCAGATGACCATTACTGATGATCGTAAGAAAGTACTGGATTTCAGTGATCCGTATATCACGAACCAAGTTAAAATCATTGTCAAAGAAGACAATAACGATATTACCAAGCTGGAAGATTTCAAAGGTAAAACGATTGGCGTGGGTTTGGGTACGAATGATGAATCATATCTGCGTAATGAAGTGTTGCCGAAAGTGGGCGACTTCACGATTAAAACCTATGACGATGTCATCTCTTCACTCAAAGACCTGAATGCTGGACGGATTGACGCCACAATTAACAACCTTTACGCGCTTAAACCGATTGTGGATGCCAATGGCTTCAATATCAAAGCTGTAGGTGAAGCGATTAAAAGTGACCAAGCAGGAATTGCTGTACGTAAAGACAACCCGGAACTGGTAGCTGCACTGAATGATGCCCTCAAAGGCATGAAAGATGATGGCACGTACGATACCATTTTCAAAAAATGGTTTGATGAAGAGCCTGCGCAATAATGAACCTGCAAGGCGAAGGGAAGATTTGACCCATGGAACTGGTATTTGAGAATATCCCCTTCTTTCTGAAGGGGGCTTACTATACGCTGTATGTAACTGTGATCTCCATGTTTTTTGCCTTTATCATCGGCGTGCTCGTTGCGATTGCTCGTCTGAAGGGACCGATGTGGCTTAGGTTGATCGCAAGATTTTATGTATCCATCATGCGGGGAACCCCGCTGTTGGTGCAATTATTCGTCATTTATTACGGATTGGTCGATTATGGAGTGACCTTGGGATCGCTCACCGCAGCATGTCTGGGACTCAGTCTGAATGCAGGTGCGTTTCTGTCGGAGACGTTCCGGGGAGCTATTCAGGCTGTACCTAAAGGGCAGACGGAAGCTGCATACGCAACGGGAATGACCCCGGCTCAAGCGATGAGACGGATTATCTTTCCGCAGGCTGTGCGCATTGCCATCCCGCCGATGGGAAACACCTTTATTGGCATGTTGAAGGAAACGTCACTTGTGGCTGCAATCGGTGTTACCGAGTTGTTGCGTTCAGCACAACTGCTGGTATCCCAATATGCATTGAATATGCCGTTTTATCTGGCCATCGGTGTGATCTACTGGATTATGAGTATCGGCTTCTCGGCCATTCTGGAACAAGTGGAGCGCCGGCTGGCCCGCGCTTACTGATAGGAGGAGAGAACCGATGATTACCACAACTGGACTTACCAAACGTTTTCAGAAAAATGAAGTGCTTACGAACATCGATCTGCATGTCGATGCCAAAGATATTGTTGTATTGCTTGGCCCAAGTGGTTCAGGCAAGAGTACCTTACTGCGCTGCCTGAATGGACTGGAAGAGCTGTCTGGAGGACAGATCGAAGTGAACGGTGTAGTGGTCAATAGTGCTGATTCACTGCGTGTCCAGCGTGCCCGGGTATTGGAGATTCGTCGCCAGACCGGTATGGTCTTCCAACAGTTCAATCTGTATCCGCACAAGACAGTGCTGGGTAATGTGATCGAAGGTCTCGTTACGGTGAAAAAAATTAAACGTGATGAAGCAGTCGAACGCGGCCGGATTCTGCTGGATCGGGTGGGGCTGTCGGATAAGCAGGATGCGTATCCATCCCGGTTGTCGGGTGGACAACAGCAACGGGTCGCCATTGCACGTGCACTCGCAATGGAGCCGGAAGTGATGCTGTTTGATGAGCCAACTTCAGCTCTTGATCCTGAATTGGTCGGAGAAGTGCTTTCCGTCATGAAGGAACTGGCAGAGGAAGGTATGACGATGCTGGTCGTGACGCATGAATTGAAGTTTGCCCGTAATGTGGCGAACAAAATTGTCTTTATGGCGGATGGATCGATTGTGGAAGAAGCAAGTCCACAGGCCTTCTTTGAACAACCGAAGCAAGAGCGCACTCGTCGTTTCTTGCAACAAATTACTGAATTTTGATAAAGATAACAGCGATCGGAAGAACGAACGTACCCGGAGCGGGTATTTAAGGTCGTGACGATATCAGTTCAACTAAACTTTTTGCACAAGAACGGAGAGGACAGAAGAAACCTGAAGAAGCGGAGCGTGCGCCTTTATCCCCTGATTTTCCCATTGAAGAAGGGAATCAAAAAAATCTGGGGATAACAGCGATCGGAAGGTTATTCTGTCATCGGAGTGGCAAGTGCAAATCTTTTTCGCTTGAACTTAACCTATTGAGAGAAAGAAGGATAACATCATGAATGTAACAACCGTATGGAAAGGCAAACGCGCGTTTACTTCGGAAGGACCCTCCGGCTACGCCGTTGGCATGGATGCCACTGCTGCTTATGGTGGTGACAGCAAAGGTGCGACCCCGATGGAATTGTTACTCGCTGGTCTCGGCGGCTGTATGGGAATCGATATCACGATGATTCTGGACGCTTTCCTGGACAAAATTGAGGCGATCGAGATCGAAGCGCAAGGCACACGGAGCGAAGAGATGCCTAAAGGATTCACATCCATTGATCTGATCTTCAAGGTCAATGGGGATATTCCGGATTATCGTATCTGGAAAGCCATCCAAATGGCCGAAGAGAAATATTGTGCAGTCTCGGCTTCGCTGAGCGCCGATATTCATCCAAAACTGATCCTGAATGGGGTAAGTACACCTCGTCCTTAACAGCATATGCGTAAATCGTAGACTGAGCAGGCACTTCCAATCGTGGGAGTGCCTTTTTTGGTTTTTCTAACCCATCAACAGCTAGTAAATAAAGTCAGGCTGGATGTTGAACAAGGTTCCATATGCCCATGAATTCCGTGATAGCCTGATCGATCGTTGCAAAAGGAATGCCATCCCGGGCTTGTGTAGAGATGCCTTGCATAAAGGTATCAAATACGGTGGTTAGCATGGCCACATTCGTGGAAGCAGGAATTTCACCAACGTCTACTGCACGCTGGATGCAATCTTGCAGGCGGTTACGAGTCAGCTTTCTTTTCTCAGCGGCAATGTCACGGATATGATTGTTTTTGGAAGAACATGTGCTGGCTGACAGCACAATTAAACAGCCCGATGGATGTGCGGTGTCTGTTTGCATTTTTGCGGTACTTCGTAATGTTGTTTCAATCGCTTCTCTTGGTGACAGCGTGAGATCCGAGAAGCTTTCGGTGACACGTCCAAACGTTCCCATATATCGTTCTACCACTTCTTTATACAGCGCTTCTTTGGATTCAAAGGCTGCATAGAAGCTGGCTGCTGAAATATCCCCCATGGCTGCTCGAAGCTGAAGTAATGAAGTGGCCTCGAATCCTTGCTCCCAAAAGAGCATCATCGCCTGTAATAGGGCTTCATCCCGATCGAATATGCGCGGACGTCCCGTTCTTGCCATAAGAGATTCCCCCTTTTTTCTTAATTATATACTAATCGATCCAAAAGTCATTGACAAGGTGAGACAGTCTGAATAATATAAGGAATGATCGATCCATAATTCGATTACTTATTCTATACTACCTTAAAAGGAGCTGCACAGATGTCGAATATATCTTCTCATCGTTTTCCATGGTTAGGGTTGCTAGCCCTGGCTATGGCGGGTTTTATAGCCATTATGACCGAAACACTTCCTGCGGGGCTGCTGCCGCAAATTAAAGAAGGGCTGCAGATCTCTGAGGCAGGGGCGGGGCAGCTTGTCACCTTTTATGCTGTTGGGTCGCTGGTTGCTGCCATACCTGTGGCGGTGCTGACAAAGGGCTGGCGACGTCGTCCGCTTTTACTCCTGTCCATTATCGGTTTTCTAGTCTTCAACACCATTACTGCCCTCTCGTCAAACTATGTGCTGACACTTTTCGCTCGTTTCTTGGCCGGTGTTGCAGCAGGTGTCTCTTGGGGCCTGATTGGCGGTTATGCATTACGCATGGTACCTGATCATCTCAAGGGAAGGGGCATGGCTGTGGCTATGATTGGAACGCCGATTGCCTTATCATTTGGTGTTCCGGCAGGTACGCTGCTCGGTTCATTTATGGGCTGGCGCTCGGTGTTCTGGCTGATGTCGTTGCTGGCGTTGATACTGATTTTCTGGGTGCTATGGAAAGTACCCGACTATCCGGGGCAGTCAGCGGATAAGCGGATCTCGCTCAAGCAAGTACTGTTCACCCCCGGTATCATTCCCATTTTGACTGTCGTCTTGGCCTGGATGTTGGCTCATAATATTTTATACACCTATATTGCTCCGTTTCTCGCTGATGTCGGTTTGGAATCCAAGGTTGGACTCATTTTACTTGTATTTGGTCTGATGGCATTGGTGGGCATTTGGGTTACAGGTATGTTCATTGATCGGTGGTTACGTATGTTGGTTCTGATGAGCCTTGCGGGCTTTGCTTTGGTTTCCCTTGTATTAGGTCTTTGGAGTGAGCATGTTGTTGTCGTCTTTGCTTCTGTTGCCCTGTGGGGTCTGACATTTGGCGGTGCGGCTACCCTGTTGCAGACTGCACTTGCTCAAGCTGCGGGCGAACAGGGTATGGATCTCGTCATGCCGATTAATACAACCGTTTGGAATTTGGCTATTGCCCTTGGGGGAATGGTGGGAGGTGTTCTTCTGAATCAATGGGGAGCTTCGTCATTTAACTGGGCCATCTTGGCTTTATCACTTGTGGCTCTGATTGTTGCATGGCGTGCCAAAGGATATGGATTCCGCCCATCTAGCAGTCACTAAACTTCTGTCGGCAGAAATAATTTGGTAAGCCCGGTCGCCATGTTAATGGCGGCCTCTTCTGTTCGAGGTTCAATGACAATCCGAATTCTGGCGGTTATGTGGTATGATAAATTAAAGGGACAGAACATCCTGATCCTGCTCTTTATATGTAAGCGCTTATACAGATGACGGAAGGTGCAGACATGTTTAAAAGGCTGATACGAACCACCAATAATCTAAAATTAAAGCATAAATTGCTCATTTCCTATGTACTGGTCGTCATGATCCCGGTCCTGATCGTTGGTCTTGCTGTGACCAGTTATTTTCGCCAGCAGGCTCTGGACAATGCGATTGGGCAGACGATCATCAATGTGGACAAGATCAAGAGCCAGACGGCGACCATGTTGCGTGTGCCAACAGACATATCCAACCTTTTAATGTTTAATGCGGATCTCAAGGAGATCGTGAACAAACGGTACGAGAGTGTTGTGCAACTGACCTCGGCTTATCTCGCATACAAAGATTTTCAAGAATACAGGCGTCTGTACCGTGAAGTCGCCGGCATTCGGTTTTACTCGACCAATCCGACACTGATCAACAACCTCGAATTCATTCCTGTAGATAAGCAGACCGAAGAGAGTTACTGGTATCAGCAGGCACTGAAAACGACCAGCATCGGGTGGTTTTACATTCCGGACAAGGGTGATAATCCTGTACACAAGCTCAGCCTGGTACGCAAAGTACCTTTTGCCGAATATCGGACCGAGGGTGTGCTGATGATTGTGATCAATCAGGATGAGCTGAATGGATTGTTGCGTCAAGAACAGTTCGAGACGTTGATTACGGACGAGCAGGGCTATGTGGTTGCAGCCAAGAATACAGAGCTGGTGGGTAAAACGCTGAACGAACTTGATTTTGGCGTCGATCTGCAGAATCAGGCAAAAGGTACCATAGAAGCTGACTTTCAGGGGGAACCCTCCAACATTGTTATTGATGAGCTGGGTCCTGGATCAAGCATGAACAGCTTGAAGGTTATTTCAGTTTTTGCTACCAAAAATATTGTCAAAGATGCGAACACCGTCAGCATGATCGGTATGATTTTTATTATCCTTGTGCTGGTTATCGCCCTGCTATTCGTATATATCATCTCGTTCCTCACGTCGAACCGATTGCTGCGGCTGAGTAAACATCTCAATAAGCTTGCATTAGGAGATCTAAACGTGACTTCGAGAATTGACGGCAACGATGAGATCGGACAACTGTCACGTCAGTTTAACTATATGGTGAAAAGCATCAATGAACTTATGACACAGGTGGTAGAAGCGACCGAACAGAACAATCAATTGGAAATCGCCCAGAAAGAGATTAAACTGAAAATGATGGCGAGCCAAATCAATCCTCATTTCTTGTTTAATGCTTTGGAGTCCATTCGCATGAAAGCGCATATTAAGGGCGAAGCAGAGATTGCCAACATCGTCAGGCTGCTGGGCAAGCTGATGCGCAAAAGTCTGGAGATTGGCAGTGGAAAAACAACCTTCCGGGCTGAACTTGAAATGGTACGTTCCTATTTGGAAATTCAGAAATTTCGTTACGGCGACCGACTTGCGTTCCAGATCCATATCGATCCCGAGGTGGAGAAGATGTACATTCCGCCTTTGATTATTCAGCCTCTGGTTGAGAATGCGATTGTCCATGGTCTGGAGAACAAAGAGGGTACAGTTCGTGTGAATATAAGTATTCGTTTAGTAGAGGACATTGTGCAGATCCGTGTAGAAGATGATGGTGCAGGCATAACGCCGGAACGACTGGCTGAGGTGATGCAGTTCATCTGTGGACCAGAGGAACAGGAGAAGAGCCGGATTGGCATGCGTAATGTACATCAACGCTTAACACTGACGTACGGGGAGCCATATGGATTGCAGATTACGAGTGTATATGGGGAAGGAACAGAGGTTTCTTTCACTTTGCCAGCAGGAGGGGACCAACATGTATAAAGTATTTTTGGTGGATGACGAACCGAGCATCCGTGAGGGATTAACCACCATTATCGAGTGGGAAAAATACGGATTCCAGGTCATTGCTACAGCTGCCAGCGGGCGCGAGGCCATCTCCCGGTTTGAGGAATTGGAGCCTGATCTGACGATTATTGATATTCGCATGCCCGGTATGACCGGGCTGGATGTGATTGAAGAAGTGCGCCGGAATCATCCGGATTCGCACTTTTTGATATTGAGCGGTTATGCGGATTTTGATTATGCCAAAAAAGCCATCAGTTTCGGTGTGGATGGGTATCTGCTCAAACCGGTGGATGAAGAAGAGATTATTGGCGAGCTGGAGCGTATTGCTACGATCCTGACCCGTGAACGGGAGACGATGGCACGTCATGCAGGTGAGGATACCGTCTATAGGGAGCATCAGATCGAGGCTTTGCTCTTTGACAGTCTGGAGGGTGCTGGCAGCATGGAAGATGATAGCCTGGGTCTGCATTGGCCTCACTATCAGATTGTGCTGCTGGAGATGCATTCGGCTCCCGACCTGCAACGGGGCAGTGTCATGAAGCGCAAACTGATTGAAGCATTTGACCAGAAAGATCGAGGCATCGTATTCTCCTTCCATTCCGGTCTGGGTCTGTTAAGCAAGGAAACGATCACATCCGATTCATCTGCAAGGAATCTCTATGTTGAGCTAGAAGGACTACTTGGAGAATGGGATATTCACATGTATGGTGCTGCAGGAGAACCCGTACATTCTACAGCTGAGATTGCACGGTCATACACTCAGGCCAATCGTACACTTGGGGAACGATTCTTGTTCACGGAGCAGCGCATTATTCTATGGAATGAAGGCAGCGAAGGCAAAGGCGTTATGCCAGAAGTTGAAGCTGTGGATGGAACGCATGAACCAGATGAGGAAGAACTCGCGGACAAGCTGTATTATGCGTTGGACATCCGCAGTAGTGAATCAGTCATGCGGGTACTGGGTGAGATGGAAGAGCGTCTGGTACCATATCATCGAACAGAGCAAGCGATCAAGACGGCGTTCTCACAGGTATTTTCCCTGGCAATCAACAAGCTCGCAGCGACGAATCAACATATGCACTCCATTATGCAGGAACATTCGGTTCTGATTAACGAAGTCTATCATCAATTCACGATGTCTGATCTCAAAGTGATGGCAGCCGAACATTTGAATCGACTTATTCAACGTATGGGTGGAGGTAGCAAGGATACTGTACTGAAACAGATGATTGAATTTATCCAGCGTAATCCTGGTGAAAATCTCAAGCTCGAAGTACTGGCAGAAGTGTTTAACTATAACAGCAGTTACCTCGGCAAGTTGTTCAAGAATCATACAGGAGAGTACTTCAATGTATTTCTGGACAAGGTTCGTATGGAGAAGGCCAAGGAATTGCTGGATGAAGGACTGAAGGTCCATCAGGTCGCGGCGAGAGTGGGATATGCGAACGTGGACTATTTCCACGGTAAGTTCAAGAAGTATGTAGGGGAATCCCCATCCGCTTACAAACAAGCAAGGACGCAATCCCTTTCCAAAGAATCGGCTACCGATATAAACGAAGAATAAGTACGAAGTGCTGGGCTTTGCCCATGCTTGTTTTATAAAACGTTTTCGGGACTACTGGACATTTACCAGATTCATCATATTGTCCATGCACTTCCCATGATAAGCAATGGTCACGGAATGCTTCACATCTTAGACTGGATTTACAAGAATCCAGATGAAGGGATGGCTATACGATATGAATTTGTCTGATATAGGTGCTGTACGTCATACATTGAACTTAAATGGAATATGGCAGTTTCGTTTGGATCTGGAGTTCGATAAGCTCGTTGAACAAATGAAATCCCCACCTCCTCGGAGTGAAAACACATCATGGGAGACCATTCAGATTCCTGGTTCATGGGAAGAGCAAGGGTAAGGAGATGAGCCTGAATACGAAAGACTCGATACCTGGACCAAAGTACGTGAGTATGAAGGCTCAGCCTGGTATGCTCAGGATGTTCATGTTCCATCAGACGATTCCGGTTGCCAGTATGTATTCAGATTGGAAGGAGTCCGCTGGACCACGAATCTTTGGATCAATGGACAGTATGCCGGGCAACAAGATAGCCTGGTGAATCAACAGGAGTGGGATGTTACCTCTCTGTTGAAGCAGGGAGAAGTGAATTGGATAGAGATCCGGGTCGATAATACGATGAAACTTCCGCTAGCCGGCAGCCATATTCATTCATTGCATACGGCCACAGCCTGGGGTGGAATTACGGGTGGTGTTTATCTGGACATTCTGCCCCCATCCCGAGTACAGACGTTACGTATTCAACCAGATGCTGAAAAAGGAGCCATTCTGGTTGATTGTACTGTAAGCGCTCCCGCGAATGAATCGGCCAGAGCGATGCAATTACATGTGGATATCCAGCATCCGGACGGCACATGGCTTGATCGTTACAGTTGTCATGTGGAGCTGAGTGCTCCAGTGCATGCTGATATAAGCTCCGTAGTTTCAACTGAAAGCAAGGGTGTAATAGACCAATGGCGATTGGAGCTTGGAATAGAGAAGTCTGTCGCAAAATGGTCGGATGAATTCCCACAATTATACAGAGCAGTGATCCGTCTGCATGACGGTGAACAGGAACTGGACCAGGTGCAGCAATCATTCGGTGTACGGTCATTTGCAACAAACGGAAAGCAGCTTGTATTGAATGGCACACCGGTGTATCTGCGCGGGTACGTTGATTGCTGTATCTTTCCACTGACGGGTTATCCTGCCTGGGACAAGGAGCATTATCTTCAGCAGTTTCAAGTCGCCAGATCGTACGGCTTCAATCACGTCCGACTGCATGGGTGGAGCGCGCCAGAACCGTTCTGGGACGCGGCTGATGAAGAGGGCATGTTGGTACAGGCAGAACTTCCACATTGGTCTCGATTCTTTGAGCAACCCGATCAGTCTGCACCCGCTGAAGTGTTGTCCTATCTGACACAAGAGCTGGACGGGTTGCTGCAATCCCTGTACAGGCATCCTTCATTCGTCATGTTCTCCATGGGGAATGAACTGATTGGTCCGAATGGCCATCCTGAACTCAATGCATTGGTATCGAGGGCAAGGGATATGGACCCGACCCGGTTGTATACGGACAATACAGGTTTTGGACAGCTTCCGGCGCAAGGGCGGGAAGGTGATTATTATATCCAGTCGTTGAACTGGCATCCCCCGCTGGAATCCGCATATTCTGCTGTGCCGGATACCACGCTGGACTATCATGCGGTTACCCGACTTGCTGAGCATCCCGTCATTGGGCACGAGCATGCACAGTACACCATGTATGTAAGGCCCCAAGAGCGAGCCAAGTATACTGGCGTATTGCGTCCTAGCTGGTTAGGACCCATCGAAGAATCGTTGTCTAACAAAGGCATGATGGCGGACCTGGAGCATTTTCAACAGGCCACCGGCACACATTTGATGCGTTCCTTAAAAGAAGCCATGGAGCGGATTCGACGAACACCAGACGCTGCGGGTGTGCAGCTGCTGGACATCCGCGATTTTCCAGGGCAGGGACATGCTACGACGGGCATTCTGGACGTATTCTGGGACGACAAAGGCATTACAACACCTGAAGAATTCATGCGGTTCAACGCAGATGTGGTGCTGTTGTTAAGCTGCAATGAACGTACATTCTACGCCGGAGAACCTATTCATGTCGATGTACGCATATCACACTATGGTAAAGATTTGCTTAAGGATGCATCCATACAGTGGAAGTTGATTAGCGATGATGTGATCCTTACGAAAGGAGAATGGAAAACCGGAGATATCCAATGTGGGTCTGTCATGTCATTGGGAAGCATCGTTACCACAACACCTCGTGAAGGAGCAACTGCTTTTCGGATCGAAGCGGAACTGCGGTCAGGTGATGCTGAGAGGCATGTAGCCAATGTATGGCATGGCTGGTCGTTTCCTGTTTATCAGTCCCATCCGGGTTCGAAGCGGTTCTGGAATACCGTGGCAGAGTTGCAGCCATTCCTGGGTAAAGCGCATGATGATTGCGTAGATCACATCGATGGATTTCGTTTATTGAAAAATAGGGAGATTGACTTGGTGATCGTTCAGTCGTTAACACCAAATGTCGTTGATTATGTGGTTAATGGGGGGAGTGTGTGGCTACAGCCAACGGCAGAGGGGCTATATGATTCAGTGGAGACCAAGTACCTGCCTGTATTCTGGAATTACCTGATGTTCGCGACACAGCCTGGTGCAACGATGGGCATGGTTTTGAGGGATCAGGTACCACTATTGGGCTCCTTCCCGCAGGATGGGGCCTCGGACTGGCATTGGTATCACCTGGTGAACGGTACGCCGGCGATATGTTTGGATACGTTGCACGGTGTTGAGCCACTAATTGAAGTGGTGGACCATTTCCATCGGGCTAAACGACTCGCTTATGCTTTTGAGGTAAAAGTAGGGAAAGGTAGGGTTTTGGTATCCTCATTTCCTTTTACTAACCTGTCGTTAATGAAGCGTCCGGAAGTCGCCTACTTATTTCAGGAGATCCTTTCATATCTGCATGGAGATCACTTTCAACCGGCAACCTCCATTTCTGTTGGGCAACTGCTTGGGATTGCTAAACTGCAAACCATTCAATTTACATTGTAATCATAAGGACCCGAAAGGGTCCTTTTTGTATGCCATGTAATTGAAGTAAACGATTACTATAAAACGTTTTCGATATTTACCGTTTTAGATGATATTTTACCTTTATATTACTTTTATTTCATTTAGAAGTAGAATTTATCACTGATTTTAACTAATTTATGTCTGATTATATATGTCTATATCTAATTTTTATATGATTTTCTCTAAAATCCAGATGGTATTTTGAAAACGCTCTATCGAGTATGATTATTTTATAAAACAGAGGAGGGGGAACGGAGATGGAAACGCTAACAAAAAAATCCGCTTCCGCGAACAGAAGCAGTGACCCCAAACCGCCTTTAAAGAATCGGCGGAACGGAATTTGGGACAGAATGAAGCAGCAGAAATATCTCTATCTCATGTCATTGCCATTCGTAGCTTGGGTTTTCGTATTTAACTATCTGCCACTATGGGGATGGACGATGGCTTTCCAAAACTATAAACCTGCCAGATCATTTGGTGATCAAGAGTGGGTTGGTTTTAAACACTTTGTAGAGCTGTTCAGTGATGATCGTTTCTATCTGGTACTTCGAAATACACTTGCAATGAGCTTGATGGGACTAGTTGTTGGTTTTATCGTGCCGATATTCTTCGCTATTCTCCTGAATGAAATGAGAGGCATGTTCTTCAAGCGTGCCGTGCAAACGGTATCATATCTGCCTCACTTTGTATCCTGGGTTGTTGTAGCCGGGATCATTACGAAGATGCTCTCCACCGATGGAGGGATTATCAATGATCTTTTGGTAGGCCTGAACATTATTGATCAGCCGATTCAATTCATGGCTAAGGGGAACTTGTTCTGGTACATTGTAACCGCTTCAGATATGTGGAAAGAAACTGGTTGGAATGCCATCATCTATCTGGCGGCGATTACAGGTATCGACAATGAGCTGTATGAAGCTTCCCGTGTAGATGGAGCCAACCGTTGGAGACAGATGTGGCACATTACGCTGCCTGGCATACGGACCACGATTTCCGTACTTTTCATCATGTCAATTGGACATCTTATCAGTATCGGTTTCGAGAAGCAGTTCTTGCTTGGCAACAGTCTGGTCACAGACTACTCGGAAGTACTTGATCTATACGCGCTCAATTATGGTTTGAATATGGGACGATTCTCATATGGTACAGCCATAGGTATATTCAACTCCGTTGTCAGTATCATCCTTCTGTTTACTGCGAACGGCTTGTTCAAAAAATTCACAAAAGAAAGCATCATGTAGGGAGGGGACGACATTATGGCGAACAAAGCATTCAATGCTACTCGGGGCGATAAACTGTTCGATATATTCAACATCCTCGCGATGACCATGGTGCTGGTTGTAACACTTTATCCATTCCTTAACGTACTAGCCATCTCACTCAATAACTCGACAGATACAGTACGTGGCGGAATTTACTTGTGGCCTCGCGAATTCACATTACAGAACTACAAAACGATTTTCCAATATGATGGATTGCTACAAGGTTTGCAGATCTCCATTCTGCGTACACTTGTAGGTACCGTGCTCGGATTGATCAGTTCATCCATGATTGCCTTTACACTGAGCAGACCTGATTTTGGACTTAGAAAATTTGTTTCCACAACGCTTGCGCTCACGATGTATTTCTCCGGTGGTCTGATTCCGGTGTACATTCTGATGCGTGACTTGAACCTGATCGGTACATTCTGGGTATATGTATTGCCTGGCATGATCAGTGCATTTAACGTGTTCATCATCCGTTCATTCATTGATGGCCTGCCATACTCATTGCAGGAATCTGCGAAGCTGGACGGAGCGAATGACTTTACAATCTATTACAGAATCATCTTGCCACTGTGTAAACCAGTGCTTGCTACCATCGCATTGTTCCTGGCTGTAGGTCAATGGAATGCGTGGTTTGATACGTACCTGTATAATGGTTCAAAGGCACATTTGACCACGCTCCAATATGAGCTGATGAAAGTATTGCAGAGTACACAGCAGGGCTCAGGTGCTGGACGAAATGCCAATGATATGGCGCAGCAAATGACACAGATTTCACCGGAATCGATCAAAATGGCGATTACGATCGTTGTAACGGTTCCAATCCTCATTGTATATCCATTCCTTCAAAAGTACTTTGTTGGCGGTATGACACTGGGCGCAGTAAAAGGTTAAACAAGCTTGTACAGGCTGCCACATAGAGCGGCCGTACACCTACAAATGAAGCATCAGGATACCCGAAGCGCAGCCATGTGGTCTGCGCTTCACCGTATAGGGCTGCGGTGTGGTATTCATGAGGCTATAGACAGGGACAAAAAAGTCCCGGACAAAACAGACATATGAAACAGGGAGGATTACCATTATGGCAAGTTCCAAAATGAAGATTGCACTGGCTCCAGTGCTTGCGATGTCTTTGCTCGCAGGTTGTGGTGGAGGAAGCGGCGGTGATACGTCCTTCAAGGATACAAGCGCAGAGACAACTCCACTTACTTTCGACTTTTTTAGTGTCGATCCCAGTCCGAACTGGAATGGCATGAAGGATGAAGTCGGCAAAGTCCTTACAGAAAAAACAGGGATAACCCTTAACGGTGAATTTGCCGTTAGTGGTGGTCAGGATAAGATATCCTTAATGGCAGCGAGCGGAGACTATCCGGATATCGTGTCACCCAAAGGAGAACTTAGCAAACTGGTGGATGCCGGGGCAATGCTCGATCTGACAGATCTGATCGACCAATATGCTCCCAATCTGAAAAAGCTGTATGGTAATTACATGGACCGGTTGAAATACAGTAATGAAGATCAGGCTATTTATGTGCTGCCAACGTATTATGCGGTAGACCAAAAGTACTTTGATGCAGGTGGCGGATTTGGTATTCAACACCGTGTATTGAAAGAACTCGGATACCCGGAAGTACGTACACTTCAGGATTACGAGAATGTATTGAAGGCGTACAAAGAGAAACACCCAACGATTGATGGTCAGCCAACCATCCCTTTAACACTGGACGCGGATGATTGGAGAATCATGATTACCGTGACGAACCCGGCCTTCCAGGCAACAGGTGCACCCGATGACGGTGAATACTACATCGATCCAGAGACATATGAAGCAAGTCTGCATTACAAACGTCCAGAGGAAAAAGAGTACTTCCGATGGTTGAACCATATGTATAACACTGGATTGCTGGATCAGGACAGCTTCATCCAAAAAACAGACCAATACAAATCCAAAATTGCAAGTGGACGTGTTCTTGGTGTCATTGACCAGGATTGGGGTTATTCCGATGCAGAAAATGCATTGAAATCTGCAGGCAAGACGGAAGCAACGTATTCACACTTCCCGGTAACCCTGTCCGAGGATATCAAGGATCATGCCTTCCAAGACCCTGGTTTTGTGTCCGGTTGGGGTGTAGGGATTACAACATCGAATCCTGATCCGGTTCGTACGATCAAATTCTTTGATTACCTGGCTTCTGAAGAAGGGCAAGTACTGATGAACTGGGGAATTGAAGGCAAGCAGTATGAAGTGAAGGACGGCAAACGTGTGATTCCTGCCGACATTCAAGACCAAAAAACCAATAATGCAGCCGTATTCCAGAAAGAAACGGGTATTGGACTGTACACCAATATGTCCGGTCACTATGGAGATGGTGTGAAGGATTCAACGGATAACTACTATACTACGAATTTCCCTGAACAGATCGTAGCAGCCTATTCCGATGCAGAGAAAGAAACACTCAAAGCATATGGTGCTACTACGTGGAAAGACCTGTTCCCAAGTGAAGATGAGTTCCCAATCAAACCATGGGGAGCAGCATACAATTTGCCAACACCAGGTGATTCTAACTACAACGTTATCTTCAAGAAAACACAGGATATCATCCGGAAACGTATACCGGAGGCCATTCTGAGTACTCCTGAACAATTCGATGCCATCTATGACGGCATGATTGCAGAAGTGAACCAAGCAGGAGCAGAGGATATGGAGAAACAATATACAGAGCTCGTACAAAACCGTGTCCAACTGTGGAGCGGTGAAGAGGCTAAATAAGTACGTTTCAGGTCAGATTCAAACAGAGAAAGAACCCGGGAAACCGGGTTCTTTTTTATGTCTAAAACGTTTTCTAAAAAACGTTTTCAATTTTGAATATTCGCTATTGACAAGGACTATTGGAGGTATTATTATTCAATTATGAAAGCACTTACATTTGCTTGTACATCAGGGAAAACGACATACATTCTGTCCTATTCGTTCAAAGGCAACTTAGAGGATGACGAGTGAATTAAGGTGATGCAAGATCCATTCACCGGTATGAAGAAAGCGCTTTTAATGTTAGATAAACAAAATAGTTACATTTGTTTCATCTGGTCACGGTATGTGCAGGTCAGCCTGTTATACAAATATACAGCTTCATTATATCCATAAGGGGGATTACACATGAAGGGCAAAACACCAAAAACATTTGCAATGCTTCTGTTAGCCAGTGCTCTTGCAATTACAGCAGGATGCAGCGGCAGTGGAGGAGGAACTACCGCTTCAGAAAAGCCGGTTGATTCTGGAGATACGACCACCCCGGTAACCTTTACATTCTTTGGTGCAGATGCAAGTCCGAGTTGGAACAACATGAAAGATGCAGTGGGCCAAGAGATCACCAAACAAACAGGTGTTACAATTGAAGCAGAGTATGATGTGAATAATGGTGGTGACCAAAAGATTCCTTTGATGGCTGCCAGCGGTGATTACCCTGATATTATCTTTCCTAAAGGTAACTTGTCGAAGCTAGTGGATGCAGGCGCAATGCTGGACCTGACTGACCTGATTGAGGAACATGCACCAAACCTGAAAAAAATCTATGGCGAGCAGATGAATCGTTTGAAATACAGTCTGGACGATCAGGCGATCTATGCTATCCCAACAAATATGGGTGTAGATAACGTTGCATTTGATGCAGGTGGCGGTTTCGAAATTCAGCAAAGAGTCTTGAAAGAGCTCGGATACCCTGAAGTGAAGACACTTGAGGATTACGAAAACGTTCTTAGAACGTATTATGAAAAACATCCAACGATTGATGGTCAACCAACCATTCCGCTGACATTGAATGCAGATGACTGGAAGATCATGATCACGGTAACGAACCCTGCCTTCCAGGCAACAGGTGGACCGGATGATGGTGAATATTACATTAACCCTGAAACGTATGAAGCAATGCTTCACTACAAACGTCCTGAGGAGAAAGAATATTTCCGTTGGTTGAACAAAATGTATAATGAAGGATTGCTGGATAAAGATACTTTTGTGCAAAAGGATGATCAATACAAATCCAAAATTGCCAGTGGTCGTGTACTCGGTCTGATTGACCAGGACTGGAACTATGGTGAAGCTGAGAATGCTCTCAAAGCAGCGGGGAAAGATGATGCCACATATGCTCACTTCTCCGTGTCCCTGAACAAGGACATTGTGGATCATACGTTCCAACCAACTGGATTTGACGGATATGGTATCGGGATCACAACTTCGGCCAAAGATCCGGTACGTATCATCAAATTCATGGATTGGCTTGCTTCCGATGAAGGTCAAGTGTTGAGAAACTGGGGTATTGAAGGCGAACACTACAACGTTGAAAATGGCAAACGTGTCATCCCTGACGACGTTCAGGAACGCAAAACGAATGACAACTCGAACTTCACCAAAGAAACAGGAGTTGGATTGTACAATATTTTCAGCGCAAGATACGGTGATGGTGTAAAAGATGCTACAGATAACTACTACACAACGAACTTCCCTGAACAGATCCAAGCAAGTTACACACCAGCAGAGAAGGAAACATTGAAAGCATATGGTATTACAACATGGAAAGATTTCTATCCTTCCGAAGATGAACTGAAGCTGAAAGATTGGGGCGCAGCATATAACATGCCTGTACCTTCTGACACGGATTACAACGTAACATTCCAGAAAACGCAGGACATCATCCGTAAACGGATTCCAGAAGCCATCCTTGCCAAACCGGAGAACTTCGACAGCGTATATGATAGTCTCCTAGCTGAACTCGATAAAGCGGGTGCGGTAGAAATGGAGAAACAATATACCGTTTGGATCAAAGAACGTGTTGCGCTATGGACTGGAAAAGATGTGAAATAAGATTGAAAACGAGGCATAAAAGCTAATGGTTTTCATTTCAAAAAAAGCCCTTGAGAAAGGGCTTTTTTTGTTGTTGACGTAGGGTGGTGGATAGCATATAATCTATCATGTAAGCACTTTCAGTAAGCGTTTTATAGTTATTACGAAAACGTTTTATGCTTGTTAGTAGAATGTTTTATCGCCTTAAACCGATTGAGATGCTAGCTTTACAAAAAACCATAATGGACTGTATCGAAAGCGCATTCAAAAAAAGTGGTATCCTCAGGCATAAAGCCTGTTATACAGATAAAACCTTCATAAATAATAGGGGGAACTAGACAATGAGAGGCAAAATGAAAGGTAATACACCCAAGACGTTTGCAATGTTGATGCTCGCAAGTGCAATGTTGGTCACAGCTGGTTGTGGGAATTCGGGAACCAAAGAGACTTCGGAGTCCAGCGGAACCGAACCGATCACAGTTACATTCTTCGGGGCGGATGCTAGTCCAACCTGGAACAAGATGCAAGATGCTGTTGGTAAAAAGATAACGGAGCAAACAGGCGTTACCATTGAAGCAGAGTATGATGTAAACGATGGTGGTAACCAGAAGATTGCGCTTATGGCTGCCAGTGGTGACTTTCCTGATATGATCTACCCTAAAGGTAACTTATCTAAGCTTGTGGATGCAGGCGCGATGCTGGATCTCACGGATTTGATTGAGGAGCATGCTCCCAATTTGAAAAAAATCTATGGAGAACAGATGAACCGTTTGAAATACAGTCTTGAAGATCAAGCGATATATACCATTCCAACCAATATGGGTGTCGATAATGTTACGTTTGACGCTACAGGTGGATTCGAAATTCAGCAAAGAGTCTTGAAAGAGCTTGGGTACCCTGAAGTGAAAACACTTGAGGATTACGAGAACGTACTTAAAGCTTATTATGAAAAACACCCAACGATTGATGGTCAGCCAACCATTCCATTGACATTAAATGCAGATGACTGGAAGATCATGATCACGGTAACAAACCCAGCTTTCCAGGCAACAGGCGCACCGGATGATGGTGAGTATTACATTGACCCTGAAACGTATGAAGCTAAGCTGCACTACAAACGTCCAGAGGAAAGAGAATATTTCCGTTGGTTGAACAAAATGTATAATGAAGGCCTACTGGACAAAGATGCATTTGTTCAAAAGGATGACCAATATAAGTCCAAAATTGCCAGTGGCCGTGTCCTCGGTCTGATTGACCAAGAGTGGAATTATCAAGAAGCGGAGAACGCGCTTAAATCATCGGGCAAGGATGACGCCACATATGCTCACTTCTCCGTATCCCTTAACGACGAAATTGTGGATCATACGTTCCAACCAGCCGGATTTGACGGTTATGGCATCGGGATCACAACTTCTGCCAAAGATCCAGTGCGTATCATCAAATTCATGGATTGGCTTGCTTCCGATGAAGGCCAAGTATTGAGAAACTGGGGTCTTGAAGGCGAACACTATAACGTCGAGGATGGTCAACGGGTTATCCCAGATGAAGTTCAAGATCGTAAAACAAATGACAACTCCAATTTCAGCAAAGAAACAGGAATTGGGATGTATAACGTATTTAGTGCAAGATACGGTGACGGTGTAAAAGATTCTACGGATAACTACTATACAACGAACTTCCCTGAACAGATTGTAGCTGGTTACACGGCTGCAGAGAAAGAAACGCTGAAAGCTTATGGTATCACGACTTGGAAAGAGTTCTATCCGGCTGAAGAAGATCTGCCAGTCAAGGATTGGGGCGCAGCTTATAACATGTCAGTACCTTCCGGTACAGACTATGAGGTAACTTTCCAGAAAACGCAGGATATCATCCGTAAACGGATTCCGGAAGCTGTTCTGACTACACCAGCAAACTTTGATGCAACCTATGATGCTTTACTGGCTGATTTGGACAAAGCAGGTGCAGTTGAAATGGAGAAACAATTTACGGTTTGGGTTAAGGAACGTGTCTCCCTGTGGACAGGCAAAGACGTAAAATAATATGGATTGTCTGCGGTTCATGGTTACACAAGGAAAGGCCCTATATAGGGCCTTTTTTTTGTGGATGATGTGATGATTTGCATTGACGCAAATTTTGAAATCACATATAATTTTATTATTGTAAGCACTTACCGAAAACGTTTTATGTATTAAAGAATTCTATAGCTGATTTAGGAACAGGAGCTAATCATGTCCCAACACAACAACCAAACTAAAATCAATCGTCTATGGTATCGAAAACCGGCAAAACGCTGGGAAGAAGCATTGCCTATCGGAAACGGCCGTCTTGGAGGCATGGTGTACGGTGGCGCAGCAGATGAACGAATTCAGCTCAATGAAGATACATTATGGTCAGGATTTCCACGAGATACGATTCAATACAGCAGTCAGCGGTATTTGAAACAGACGCGTGAGTTGATTATGGATGGGCAGTATGGCGAAGCGGAGGATTTGTTGAACCGTGAAATGCTGGGTCGTGATGTGGAGGCCTATCAGCCGATGGGTCACTTTCTACTACACCATGATGGTCTGGATGATCTTTCGTATGATGCATTTGAGCGTGAGCTTGATCTAGAGTCGGGTATTGCCAGCACGGCGTATTCTTGGGAAGGAACTCATTATGTACGTGAAGTATATTCCAGCGCTTCGGATGATCTGATGGTCTGCACATTGAAAGCTGATCAGAAGGGTGCTGTGAATGTAATTGTTACGTTAGACAGTCCCCATCCTTATCAGGTTCAGACTTCGGGAGATGCACTCACCATGTTCAGCCGGTGCCCAAGTCATGTGGAGTCCAATTACTTCAGGGATCACCCTGAATCCGTTATCTATGAAGAGGATCGGGGAACCGCGTATGCTGTGCGTGTGGCAGTTACGGCAACAGGAGAGCAGGCGAAGGTCTCCAAGCTGGAAGGCAAGCTACATATTCAGGGTGCTGATCAGGTTGTTTTCTATCTGGCAGCAGCTACGTCCTTTGAAAGTTACAATGTGTTGCCTGTAAAGGACAACCTGGTGCTGGAAAAGGAATGCATGGATACGATCTCCAAAGGGATCGCACATGGTGCGGAATCGCTTCGTGACCGACATGTAGAAGATCATAACGCTCTGTTTAACAGAGTCTCTATTGATCTAGGTGTATCGGCTAACGCCGAATTGCCTACGGATGAGCGGCTGCAGGCTTATCAGGCAGGGGAACAAGACCCTGGGCTGGAGGCACTCTATTTTCAATATGGAAGATATCTGTTAATGGCGAGTTCGCGTCCGGGCAGCCAGCCTGCCAATTTGCAGGGAATCTGGAACCATCAGGTAGAGCCGCCATGGCACAGTGATTACACGATCAATATCAACACCGAAATGAACTACTGGCCGGCAGAAGTCTGCAATCTCAGTGAATGTCATGAGCCGCTATTTGATATGCTGACAGATCTCAGTGATACAGGGCGTAGAACGGCGCGAATTCTCTACGGAGCCCGTGGATGGACCGCGCATCATAACGTGGATATCTGGAGAACCACGACACCAACAGGCGGTGATGCAAGCTGGGCATTCTGGCCGATGGGTGGCGTGTGGCTGACCTCGCATCTATGGGAGCATTACCAATTTACCGGTGATCAGCGTTTTCTTGAGGAACGTGCCTATCCCATTATGAAAGAAGCTGCACTCTTCTGTCTCGACTGGCTGGTGGAAGGACCGGATGGTTATCTGGTCACGATTCCATCCACTTCACCAGAGAACAAGTTCCTGACAGACGCTGGAGAGGCGCGCAGTATATCCATGGCTTCAACGATGGATATGACGTTAATTCGTGAACTGTTCAGCCGTTGTATTGAGGCCGCGAAGCAATTGAATCTAGGTGAGTCATTGGCGAGCGAGTGGGGTGAGGCTCTGGAGAAACTCTATCCATTCCGAATTGGAAGCGAAGGACAATTACTGGAGTGGTATAAGGATTTTACCGAATCCGAGCCAGGGCATCGTCACGTCTCTCATCTATATGGACTGTATCCAGGAGAGCAGATTAACCGCATGCATACACCGGAACTTGTGGAAGCTGCACGAGTATCGCTTGAACGCCGTATCGCACAAGGTGGCGGGCATACAGGATGGAGCTGTGCGTGGTTGATCAATCTGTATGCACGACTGCTGGATAAGAACCAGGCACATCAGTTTGTACGCACATTGCTGGCTCGATCTACGCATCCGAATCTGTTTGACGACCATCCGCCTTTCCAGATTGATGGTAACTTTGGAGGCACGGCCGGAATGGCCGAGATGTTGTTGCAGAGCCACTTGAACGAGTTACATTTACTTCCAGCACTGCCTGATCTCTGGACTCAAGGTCGTGTTGAAGGGCTTCGTGCAAGAGGTGGTTATACCGTGGGCATAACGTGGGCGGACAATAAGCTCGCGTCAGCGGTCATCAAGGCAGACCGAAATGATTCGCTGACCATTCGCAGTGCTTATCCGCTGCGTGTGGAAGGACATGAACAAGCTAAGGCAGAACTTACGCCACAGGGCGATTATGTAGTTATTTTAACCATGACCGCAGGACAGACGATCCGCGTGTCATCATGAGACGGAGGAGTAAACCATGACGATTTTTAAATTTCCGCAAGATTTTCGCTGGGGAACAGCAACAGCTTCCTATCAAATAGAAGGAGCGGCACAGGAAGGTGGACGTGGGGTATCCATCTGGGATACGTTTGCGCGCACGCCTGGCAAAGTATATAACGGAGACAATGGTGATGTTGCATGTGACAGTTATCATCGGTATGAGGAAGATATCGAATTGATGAAGAAACTCGGGATTAATACGTACCGGTTTTCCATTGCCTGGCCGCGTATTATTCCTGACGGGGATGGGGAGATCAATCGGGAAGGTCTGGACTTCTACCACCGTTTCGTGGATGCATTGCTGGAGGCTGGAATTGAACCGTTCCTCACGCTGTATCACTGGGATCTTCCGCAAACGCTGGAGGATGACGGAGGTTGGGGCAACCGCAGAACTGTGGATGCTTTTGTGAAATATGCCGAAGTGATCTTCAAAGAATTCTCGGGTAAAATCAACTTCTGGCTGACATTCAACGAACCATGGTGTATCGCGTTCCTGTCAAACCTTCTCGGGATTCATGCGCCAGGAAACAAAGACCTGCAAACGTCAATCAATGTTGCTCATGGATTGCTGGTTGCTCATGGTAAAGCCGTTCAATCCTTCCGTCGCTTGGGTACAACCGGACAGATCGGTATTGCTCCAAACGTATGCTGGGCTGAGCCTTATAGCAAATCTCCTGAGGACCAAGCTGCTTGTGATAGATCAATCGCGCTCAATACCGACTGGTTCCTTGACCCGATCTACAAAGGCTCGTACCCGCAATTTATGGTGGACTGGTTCGCAGAAGCGGGAGCTACGGTGCCAATTCAAGAAGGCGATATGGAGATCATCTCGCAACCGATCGACCTGCTAGGCATTAACTATTACACCATGGGGATCAATCGCTTCAATCCTGAGGCAGGCGCTCTGCAATCGGAAGAAGTTGATATGGGCCTCACCAAAACTGATATTGGTTGGCCAGTGGAGTCACGCGGCTTGTATGAATTCATGCATTATCTGCAAAAGTATGGAAATGTGGATGTGTATATCACGGAGAACGGTGCCTGCATCAATGATGATCTGGAGAATGGCAAAATTAATGATGATCGCCGGATTGCATATTATGAACAGCACTTGGCTCAGATTCACCGCATCATTAATGACGGCATTAACCTGAAAGGGTACATGGCATGGTCACTGATGGATAATTTCGAATGGGCAGAGGGCTATCGTATGCGCTTCGGTCTCGTTCATGTGGATTATCGTTCACTTGTGAGAACGCCGAAGGAGAGCTATTACTGGTATCAGAATGTCATCAAGAATAATTGGTTGGAAACACGGAACGAACATAATCCCCAATAGACTCGGTGGGAGCTTTTAAGGGAAGAGCAAAGAGAAAGACGGTAGCATAGGAGTATTCCGATGTGCCGTCTTTTTTGTGTTTTATTACAGATGAAAACGAGGAGATCATAAAGGTTTGATCAGGTCAAGTGTAGTTCCTGTTATGAAGAGACGGTTTTTGGGTTATAAGAAGTAAGGAAGAAATGAATAATGTATTGTCAACGGGTAAATTTAAAATAAAGTGTCCAAATTGCGAAGAAAATTTGAACATTTGTTGACTAAAAATCATACTGATGTGGTATATTGGTATAAGGAAAGCACTTACAAAAAGGGAAAAGGAAGTGTTTACTATGGCATCGAAGACAGCAATGGTTAGCCAATTGGAGCGCAAAGACAAAAATATGCGGCGCGCCGTCTTGACGATGACAGTTCTGGCATGGGTCGCACTCATTACGGGAGTGATCATGTGTCTGATCAATCTGAATGATTTTAATGATCGTAATCTTGGCTTGATGGTCGGTATTGGATTCCTTGTAGGTAGTGTATTTATCTACGTTATTGCCAAAGCGATAGGCCTCGTTCATACACGCCGGGAAGACGAAGGCGCCGATTGATTATAATCCTGCGTACATTCGTTCATAATAAGACTGGATAAGTACCCGGAATCCAGTCAATAAAGCCCTTTGCGGATTCGTTGACACTGTTCAACGGGACTGCAAAGGGTTTTATTTTGTGACTTGATGTGTAAAGATTACAATAAGCAAATATCAACCATGCAAGCGATTTGTGAGAAAAAATTCACACATTTAAGGTGTAAAATCGACAAATTTGTTAACAAGAACAAAAAAGTTGTTCATTTCTGATATCTTTAGTAGGAAGAGAGTAGTATACTGATTTTTCAGTATGAGCGAATTTAAGGAGAGGGGATCAAAATGAACAAGAAACCTAGGTCGCTAATCCGGATAATCATTCCGGTTGTCCTGACGTTGGTTACAATTGCATTGATTGTCTGGCCAATGCTGGCAGGCGGGCAGTACGTTGTTCTGGATCCGAAGGGGCCAATTGGCGCTTCGCAGAGAGATTTGATTGTCATCTCGACAATTTTGTGTGCTGTCATCATTGTGCCAGTACTCATTTTGTCTGCCGTAATCGTATGGCGTTACCGCGACAAGCCGGATAACAAAGCTGCTTATGAGCCTAACTGGTCTCATAGTACGAAGGCGGAGGCAATCTGGTGGACGGTTCCAATTATCATTATTGGACTGCTTGCCATTGTTACTGTTCGTTACACGTATGATCTGGAGCCTTCGAAGCCGTTGGCTCACGAAAAAGCACCAATTACCATCCAAGTGTCTTCACTGGACTGGAAATGGTTGTTTATGTATCCTGAGCAAGGGATTGCAACGGTCAACACGCTGAATATTCCGGCAGACCGGCCCGTGAAATTTGAACTCACTGCGGATTCACCGATGAATTCATTCTGGATTCCGCAACTTGGAGGACAGATTTATACGATGTCGGGTATGGCGATGACCTTGTATCTGCAGGCAGATCATGAAGGTAAGTACTGGGGTTCAGGCGCTAACTTCACAGGTGAGCATTTTGGAGAAATGCGTTTTGATGTGAATGCTACATCGGACGAAGATTTTGACAAATGGGTAGCTGAAGTGAAACAAAGTTCCCAGGAATTGACCACAGAAGGTTACAATGCACTGGCTGAGCCAGGAACAAGCAATGTTGCTTACTATTCTGCCTTCCCAGAAGGATTGTTCCAAAATATTGTGACCAAGTATGTAGTAAATGGTCAAAGTGCTCACAGTAAGCATGGAACTTCAAGCGAAGCTTCTGGAGCCATTCAAAATGCAACTGATACGTCGAATCAAGACGAGGACAAGAGTGCTAACTAAAGATTCGAAAGGAGGCCCCCAATGTTAGAGGGACTTAAAGAGTTTGCATCGGAGTTTTTCGTAACCGGTGATCCGCTCATTTATGGTGCGATGGTAGCTATCGGAATTACCATGATTACTATTGTAGCGGTGCTAACTTATTTCAAAAAATGGGGCTGGCTCTGGCGTAACTGGTTAACGACTGTCGATCACAAAAAGATCGGTATCATGTATATCATCGCTTCCATTATCATGTTATTCCGTGGTGGTGTGGATGCGCTAATGATGCGCCTTCAGCTGGCTATGCCTAACAATGAATTTCTAAACCCTGAACACTATAATCAAGTCTTCACAACTCACGGTACGATCATGATCTTGTTCATGGCGATGCCATTTATGTTTGGTCTATTTAACGTTATCGTACCACTACAGATCGGAGCAAGAGACGTTGCGTTCCCGTTCCTGAATTCACTCAGCTTCTGGTTGTTCTTCTTGGGCGCAATGCTGTTTAATCTGTCCTTCGTTATCGGTGGTTCACCGGATGCAGGATGGCTGAGTTATCCGCCTCTATCGGAGCTGTCACACAGTCCGGGGGTAGGACAGAACTTCTATATATGGGGTATACAGATATCAGGTATCGGTTCCCTAGCTACGGGTATCAACTTCCTGGTTACCATCATTAAAATGCGTGCGCCAGGCATGAGATGGATGAAATTGCCGATGTTCACATGGTCGGTATTCTCCACTTGTATTATCATCTTGTTTGCTTTCCCAATCTTGACCGTGACACTTGCATTGCTATTCCTCGACAGGTTTGCCGGGGCGCATTTCTTCACACTTGATTTGGGCGGTAACCCAATGATGTATATCAACTTGATCTGGATGTGGGGTCACCCTGAGGTATACATTGTCGTCTTGCCGGCATTCGGTGTGTTCTCCGAGATTGTAAGTACCTTCTCTCGGAAAAAATTGTTTGGTTATAAGTCGATGGTATTCGCAATGTTGATCATCAGCTTCCTGTCCTTCTTCACATGGGCGCATCACTTCTTCACGATGGGTTCCGGAGCAGACGTGAATGCATTCTTCGCCGTAACTACGATGTTGATTGCTATTCCAACAGGGGTTAAGATATTCAACTGGCTGTTTACCATGTATCGAGGAAGGATTCGCATGGCGACTCCGATGATGTGGACACTTGCCTTTATCCCGTGCTTTATTGTCGGGGGTATGACAGGCGTTCTGTTATCCGTTGCTCCTGCTGACTTCCAGTTCCACAACAGTTACTTCTTGATTGCCCACTTCCACCAAGTATTGATCGGTGGCGTTGTCTTCGGTTACTTCGCTGGTCTGTATTACTGGTGGCCTAAAATGTTCGGTTTCCAACTCGAAGAGAAACTGGGCAAATGGGCATTCTGGACTTGGAATATTGGTTTCTATGTCTGCTTCATGCCGCAGTACGCTGTCGGCCTGATGGGTATGACTCGTCGTCTGAGCACATACGGCTGGGATACCGGCTGGTGGGAATTGAACTTCGTATCCACAATCGGGGCATTCCTGATGGGTGTCGGGTTCCTGTTCCAAGTTGCACAAATCGCAGACGGTATTCGCAAATACAAATCACTCAAAGCTCCTGCCGATCCATGGGATGGCCGTACGCTGGAGTGGTCAATTCCTTCACCAGCTCCTGAATACAACTTCGCCGTTACACCGCGCGGAGATGATATTGATGAGTGGTGGGAAGAGAAAGAACGTCGTGCCAAAGGCATCTATCCGCCAGAGCAACCGCTTGAGCCGATTCATATGCCGAAGAACTCTGGAATTCCGTTCATCATGTCTGTTTTCTGGTTCATCGCCGGTTTCGGCTTCGTATTCGGATGGTTGTGGATGGCAATTCTCGGACTCGCTGGCGTAGGGATCTGCATGATCGCCCGTTCATTCTCATACGATACGGATTATTACATTCCGGTCGACGAAATCAAACGTACCGAAGCGTCGTTAAGGGGGTCGGTATAGATGGCTCAAGCAGCCGCTAAGCACGGTGAGAATCATGCACATGGTCACGACCATGGACATCATGATCCACAGGAAATGAAAATTCTCGGATTCTGGTTCTTCCTGATTTCCGACGTTATCCTGTTCTCCGTATTGTTCGCAACCTTCATTGTGTTGCGTGACAATACGGCGGGCGGACCGATTTTGTCTGAATTGATCAAAATGCCTGGCGTTATCGCCGAGACATTTATCTTGCTCACAAGTTCATTTACGAGCGGCCTTGCCGTTCTGGCAATGAATCAGGGTAAAGTAAAACAATTAATCAGTTGGCTGGCTGTTACAGCTGTTCTGGGTGCGAGCTTTATCGCTCTTGAGGTATATGAGTTTATTGAGTTGATTCACGAAGGGTTTAGCTTTACAACGAGTGCTGCTTCTGGCGCATTCTTCACCCTTGTGGGTACTCACGGACTTCACGTATCGCTTGGTCTGATCTGGATGATCGGACTCATGTTCCAACTGAAAAAACGTGGTATTACCGATGTTACTCGCGGTAAAATCAACGTTATCAGCTTGTATTGGCACTTCTTGGACGTCGTATGGATTTTCCTCCTGTCGATCGTCTATCTCATGGGGGTGATGTAGATGTCAGGGCACAACTCACATGATTCCCACGGTCATGAGCAACATGGTTCACTGAAGTCCTATGTCATCGGCTTCATTCTGTCCGTCGTTCTGACAATCATTCCACTTGTGGTGGTTCTCAATGATATGATGGAAAGAACAGGAACACTCATTGTTGTTCTAGGTACAGCAGCACTTCAGTTCGTGGTTCAACTCTTCTTCTTCATGCATATTCGTGAAACAGAAAAACCGCGCTGGAATGTTATGGCTCTTATCTTCGGTTTGCTGATCATGATGACTATCGTGATCGGTTCGATCTGGATCATGCTTAACAACGCTGTTGCACATTAATACGTGAATTAAAGAAGATCTCCCGGTCTGTATTACAGACTGTGGGGATCTTTTTTATTCTCATTTAAGAAATAAATAGTATTAATGATTAATCATATTAATTATTTTGAAAATAAAGGTACACAAAAGATACATAATGAACTAAAATGAACTTATATGAACATTATTCAACATCAATCTCAACCAACTCAAATGACGAAAGGAATGGATTAATAATGGAAAATCGCTATGCTGCACATCCCAATGAAGTGAAAACGTATGATACATCTCGCCTGCGTGAGGAATTTTTGATGGAGCAACTGTTCGCAACTGATGAATTGGTAACGGTATATTCTCATGTGGATCGTTATATTGTGGGAACGGCTGTACCTGAGAGCAAGGACATTACCCTTGAAGTAAACCTGAAGGATATCGGAACAAACTTTTTCCTGGAGCGTCGTGAAATCGGTATTATTAATGTTGGTGGTCACGGAACAGTAACAGCAGATGGACAAGGCTATGAGATTGGAGCAAAGGAATGTCTCTACATCGGTAGAGGTGTGAAGGAAGTTGTGTTCACGAGCAGTGACAAGGCTCAGCCTGCCCAATTCTATTTTGTATCCACACCGGCTCACCACACCTATCCAACAGTAAAAGCAACACAAGAACAAGCTCAGCCGAATCATCTGGGCAGCATCGAAACATCCAATGAGCGTACGATCTATCGATATATTCACCAAGGAGAAGGTGGAATCCAGAGCTGTCAGCTGGTGATGGGCATTACCGAACTCGACAAGGGTAACATGTGGAACACCATGCCTGCACATACCCATAATCGCCGTTCCGAAGTATACTTGTACTGGAACTTGCCTGAAGACGGTGTTGTATTCCACATGATGGGCGAGCCGAACGAAACACGCCATCTGGTTGTGCGCGATCGTCAGGCAATCATCTCGCCAAGCTGGTCCATTCACAGTGGTGTGGGTACGAGCAATTACACCTTCTGTTGGGCGATGGCTGGTGAGAACCAGACGTTCGAAGATATGGACGGCGTAGCGATGAAAGACCTGAAATAATAAATTACAGATGTCTGAGTTAATTGGACAGAGTAGACACTATAACGGAGGGGACAGAAAGAACCTGAAGAAGCGAAGCGTGCGCCTTTATCACCAAATTTCTCCCTTTAAATAAGGGATTAAAGAAAATTTGGGGATAAGAGTGATCGGAAGGTTTTCTGTACCCGGAGTGTACGTGTGAAACTGTTATTCATTTGACTCAGGTAGTATAGGAAGTTGATTATGATGAATCCATTGAAAAGACATGAAAAAATTATGGAGGCTCTGCTGGAGCGCCAGGAAGTAACCGTCAGTGATCTGAGTGAGCTGTTGCAGGTGACGGGGAAGACTGTGCGAGAGGATCTCGACAAGTTGGAGAGTATGGGGCTACTCGTACGTGTCCATGGAGGGGCTATGCTGGCTCAGAATGACCAGTATGGCATCTTGAATAGCCGCGGAGTCACAGAGAAGCATCATCCGGAGAAGACGGAGATTGCTGAACGTGCCCTTGCCTACATTCATCCAGGGGATATCGTTGCCCTTGATGGTGGCAGCACCACGCTGGAGATGGCCAAACGTCTCGACAATCAGCCCATCACGGTAGTGACTAATGATCTGTTCATTATTGCGGAGCTAACCAAGAAGGAGCAGGTGCGACTGGTCGTGCCTGGCGGGGCTCGTGTACGGAATATGCTGGTGGGCGATGATACGGCTGCGTTTATAGCCAGTCTAAACATTCACAAAGCCTTTATATCCACGACAGCCCTTCATCCGGAATTTGGGCTATCGATCTACACGGGAGATCTGGTTCCACTGAAAAAAGCAATGATATCTGCCTCGCAGCAAGTATACGGCGTTGTGGATCATTATAAATTCGGACAATTTGCACTGCGAACTTTCGCCCAGTGTTCGGAACTGGACTACATTATCAGCGATAGTCGTTTGGATGAAGAGACGGCTACCTTATACGAGCAGAGCGGTGTCACAGTGGATTATCAAAGTTAATCTGATTCATTATTCATGGGATTAAAGAACGGACGGATCTATGGATTGCATATCAAAACCATGCGGAGGAATCATTCATGAACCCATTTGATTTAAGCGGACAAGTTGCACTGGTAACAGGTACCTCGGGAGGACTTGGACAAGGGATGGCCATCGGCTTGGCAGAAGCAGGTGCTGATGTGGTGCTGGTCTCTTATTCCAAGCCTGTGGAAACGGCAAGTGCCATTGAAGCACTCGGACGCAAAGCTTATGTGATTGAAGCGGATTTAAGTCGTGAAGATGAGTTGTCGGCTGTGTTCGAACAGGCGCTTGCGTTCCAAGGCAGAATTGACATTCTCGTCAACAATGCCGGAATCATTCGCCGCACACCTGCGGCTGATCATGCAGGGCAGGACTGGCATGATGTAATTGGTCTGAACCTGAACACTGTATTTTTCCTAAGCCAATTGGCTGGTAGACATATGATTGAACGCGGAAGCGGCAAAATCATTAATATTGCATCCATGTTGTCCTATCAAGGCGGGATTAATGTACCGGGCTATACAGCGAGTAAACATGGCGTTGCCGGTTTAACCAAAGCACTCGCTAATGAGTGGGCAGGTAAGGGGATTCAGATTAACGGGATCGCACCTGGTTATATGGAAACCGATAATACAACCCAGATTCGTGCAGATGAGAATCGTTACCGGGATATTACAGCCCGTATTCCTGCTGGACGTTGGGGTACTCCTGAAGATCTGAAAGGACCCGTTGTCTTCCTGGCATCTGCCGCTTCGGATTATCTGAATGGTCATGTGCTGAATGTCGATGGCGGCTGGATGGCACGATAATCGGATTAGCATAAGGAGGCATTGAGATGAAACTTGGTATTCTGGCACATACATTTGGCAAACAGCCTACAGCACAGCTTGCACAGACGATTGCGGATAATGGATTCAATTCCGTACAGCTGGCGCTTGCCAAAGCATTATCAGATGTGGACTCTTCGAATGGCAAGCTGAGTCCCGGGCTGGCGAACGAGATTGGAGATCAATTTGCACAGCGCGGGGTGAAGATTGCGGTACTCGGCTGTTATATTAATCCGATTGACCCTGATCCGGTAACAAGACGTGCGGACATTGAACGATTCAAGGAGCATCTGCGTTATGCCCGGGATTTTGGTTGCAGCATGGTGGCAACGGAGACCGGGGGCTTGGACACCTACCAGGGTACGCATCCGGATGGATATGAAGAGAAGGCATGGAGCGTGCTGAAAGAAACGGTTGAGGAACTGGCTGAGGAAGCAGAGAAGTGGGGCGTTCATGCGGCGATTGAGCCTGTATCCACCCATACCCTTCATACCCATGAACATATGACACGGTTATTTGAAGAGATTCCTTCATCCAATCTGGGGATGCTATTTGACCCGTGTAATCTGATCAAACAGCCACATGCAGCAGATCAAGGGGCTTTCTTGCGTGAGGTGATGGAATCACTGTATCAACGTATGATCGTGATTCATGCCAAGGACGTAGCCTTCGATGCACAGGGAGAGAAGTTCAATCCGGTACCTGGGGCAGGCATACTGGATTACCCGTTATTTTTTGAATTGCTGAAAACGTATAAGCCACATATCGATATTTCACTTGAAGGCGTAACTGCGGAGGAAGCTGTGCCTGCGGCCAAACATTTGCGTGAAGTATGGAGTGCAGTTCGGGTCTAACAAAAGCCTGGATGAGGTATAACATACCGAAGCCAAAGTAGCTGAAAAACCTTTGCGAGGGCAAAGGTTTTTTTGGTACAGAAATCGATAATTTACATATTAAATATTTCTTATCGGAGAAATCGGAAATAATTCTTTTCAAATGCGACATCTTGTGAGAGAATATGGAAAACATACGCCACCATGCCAAGACATCAGGGACTCAGAGAACGTATATACCAAGGGAGGATTCAGATTTATGTCAAACGAACGTGAGCTTTCATTTGAAACATTGGCAATTCATGCAGGCCAGGAGATTGATCCAACCACCAACGCACGAGCTGTGCCCTTGTATCAGACAACTTCTTATGGATTCAAGGACACCGAGCATGCCGCTAATTTGTTTGGTTTGAAAGAGTTTGGCAACATCTATACCCGTCTGATGAATCCAACAACCGACGTGTTTGAGCAACGGATTGCGGCGTTGGAAGGCGGAGCCGGGGCGCTCGCTACAGCTTCCGGCCAGGCAGCCATTACGTTTTCACTTCTGAATATTGCCGGTGCAGGTGATGAGATCGTGTCTTCGGCGAGTTTGTATGGGGGTACGTACAATCTGTTCTCGACGACTTTGCCGAAATTGGGTCTGGACGTAAAATTTGTGGATTCCAGTGATCCTGAGAATTTCCGGGCAGCGATTACGGAGAAAACCAAAGCATTGTATGCCGAAACGATCGGTAATCCGAAGGGGAATGTATTGGATATTGAAGCGGTGGCAGCTATCGCCCATGAACATGGAATTCCTTTGATCGTAGATAATACGTTCCCGAGTCCGTACCTGCTTCGTCCCATCGAGCATGGAGCAGATATTGTCGTTCACTCTGCAACAAAATTTATTGGCGGTCATGGTACATCCATTGGTGGCGTTATCGTGGATAGCGGAAAATTTGACTGGAAAGCAAGTGGCAAGTTTCCTGGATTGACGGAGCCGGACTCCAGTTACAACGGTGTGGTATATACGGAAGCGGTTGGACCGATTGCTTATATTATCAAAGCTCGGGTACAACTCTTACGTGACTTGGGTGCAACGATCTCTCCATTTAACTCCTGGTTGCTGCTGCAAGGACTGGAGACATTGCACCTACGTGTGGAACGTCATAGTAGCAACGCTCTGGCTGTTGCCGAATTCCTTGAGAAACATGAGGATGTGTCGTGGGTAAGTTATGCTGGTCTGCCGAGCCATGGTTCTTACGAGCTTGCACAGAAGTATCTGCCAAGAGGGCAAGGTGCCATTCTGACCTTTGGAATCAAAGGTGGTGCGGACGCGGGTCGCAAATTGATTGAAAGTGTCAAACTCTTCTCTCACCTTGCAAACGTGGGCGACTCCAAGTCTCTAATCATTCACCCGGCAAGCACGACTCATGCGCAGTTGACTGAAGATGAACAGACCGCAGCAGGGGTTAATCCGGAATTGATTCGTCTGTCTGTGGGTACGGAGAACATTCAAGACATTATCTATGATCTGGAGCAAGCCATCAAAGCAAGTCAGGGAGCAAGTGTAGGCGCGTAAAATGGCATTGGGTGGATGTGCGAACAATCACTTAAGCGATAGGCCATAAATAGGTCAAATGAATATCCATAGATGGTTAAAGCCGTTGTCCTCCGGGACAGCGGCTTTTGTCTTGAACAATCATTTATGAGCAAGCATTGAAAAAAGCCCATTTACAAATGTGAATCACAGGCATATACTGATTAAAAGTTGTATTGAGTAAAAACAATTGCATAAGTGCAAAAATGATTATCATTCTCATTCGAGATTATTTCAAAATCATTCTCAAAACCATGCTGCTGCGGGATTCCCGCAGCAGCATGTGTCATTTTTAGGGCATTAACAATGGCTCTCATTCTCAATACAACTTCATTTTTTGTAGCGGAATTCAGCAGACTCGTCATCCGCAAACCTACCATTCGAAAGGAACGTGATTTATATGCAAGCGATACATCAACCTCTACACAGACAGAAACAAGCAGAACAACGCTCATCCCAAACACCCGGCCCCAATCGGGGCAAGAAGCCTGATTTTCGAGCCATGGTGCAGAATAAAGAGATGCAATCAGCATTGGGTAGCGGGCTGTTGATGCTGATTGCCTGGGGAACTGCACCGTATTTTGGTACCTTATCCATCATGCTCTACATTGTGGCGTATGCCGTGGGCGGTTGGACCAAAGCGAAGGAAGGTATCGAGACACTGGTTAAGGACCGTGATCTGGATGTAAATCTGCTGATGATTGCCGCATCCCTTGGGGCAGCAGCCATCGGTTACTGGAATGAAGGCGCGATGCTTATCTTTATTTTTGCACTCAGTGGTGCGTTGGAAAGTTATGCGACAGAGCGCAGTCATAAGGATATCTCATCGTTGCTCGCACTTAAGCCGGAGACTGCACTGCGTATTGAAGATGGACAGATGAATCTCGTGGCTATTGATGATCTGCAGCCGGGTGATCTGCTGTTGGTCAAACCGGGAGAACTGATTCCTGCGGATGGCGTGGTGTACCGGGGGAGTTCTTTTATCAATCAGTCGTCCATTACTGGAGAATCCCTGCCTGTGGACAAAGTTGCGGGGGATGAAGTCTATGCAGGTACGGTAAACGGGGAGGGCGCCTTATACGTAGAGGTTACAAAATCGGCTGAAGGGTCACTGTTTGGCAAAATCATTAAAATGGTGGAAGAAGCGCAGGCAGAAGTGCCGGATTCCCAGCGTTTCATGGAGCGGTTTGAAGGAATTTACGCACGCATTGTTGTAGGGGTGACTTTACTTGTGATTGCAGGAACTCCACTACTGCTTGGCTGGACATGGAATGAGGCATTTTATAAAGCGATGGTATTTCTGGTGGTTGCTTCGCCTTGTGCATTGGTGTCTTCCATCATGCCTGTTATGCTGTCCGCGATGTCCAGCAGTGCCCGCCGTGGCATTCTCTTCAAGGGTGGTGCCCATATGGAGAATATGGCTCGCACGCAGGTCGTGGCTTTTGACAAAACAGGTACATTGACCATGGGCACCCCGCAAGTCACCGATATTATTACGGCTGAACATGTAGATCGTACCCAGCTGTTAGCTGCGGTAGCGGCGATTGAGAACATCTCCATGCACCCCTTGGCTCGTGCCATCGTAGATCAGGCGAACAAGGAGAACATTACACTTCAGGAAGCGGAGCACGTACAGGCTCTAACAGGCTGGGGTATCGAAGGAACTATAAATGGTGTGGTCTGGAGTATTGGCAAAACAGATGTAATGGAATCGATGCAGTCAGAGGAGATGAAAGACAGCAACGTTGATGATCCAGATAAACAGGGTGTTACCCCTGTGAAGGTGTCTTCTGAGTGGGACGATGTACGCTCTCGTCTTGAGGGGGAGGGGAAAACCGTATCCGTTGTTATGGCTGATGGTGAATTAGTCGGGCTGATCGCGATGCGGGTCACGGTACGGCCACAGGCAGCAGCTGCAGTGAAAAAGCTTGAAGTGATGGGTGTAAAAGTTGTCATGTTAACAGGAGACCGAGCCAGATCAGCTTCTGTAATTGCCCGTGAAACAGGAGTAAGTATGGTCTATGCAGATTTGCTGCCTGAAGATAAAGTGAAGCAGGTTCAAGGCCTCCGCAAAAAGTATGGTCCTGTGTTAATGGTAGGGGATGGAGTCAATGATGCACCAGCACTTGCTGCAGCTACTGTGGGTATGGGGATGGGATTGTCGGGTAGCGGAACTGCATTGGAGGTCGCTGATGCGGTACTGATGAACGACAATATTGAAGAGATCGCTTGGGTGATTGGGCAGGCCCGGCGAGCACAGCGCACGGTGAAGCAGAATATGTTTTTTGCCATCACCGTTATTGTGGCCTTAATTGCGGGTAACTTCCTCCAAGACGTTGCATTGCCTCTAGGTGTGGTAGGTCATGAAGGCAGTACAATTCTGGTTATTCTGAATGGGCTTAGGCTGCTGCGGTAATCAGATTTGGAGAGAAAGATGGTTAATTGGTTTCGCTGGTAGTATGCGGCTGGTTGAACGGCTCACGTTTGAACCTAGGGTCAGCGGGTAATGATTCGAAGAGACGATTCGATACTAAGGGAGTTGTGAAATATGGGACGTTATGTACAAGTGGAACCAAATGTAAAAGTATATGTTGAAGATATTGGCGAAGGCACCCCGGTTGTCTTTTTGCATGGCTGGCCTGTTAATTATAAAATGTTTGAATACCAATTGAACGTACTTCCAAACCATGGCATTCGTGCCATAGCGATAGATTTTAGAGGATATGGCTTATCGGATAAACCTTCCACAGGATATGATTATGATCGCATGGCTGACGATGTTCGTGCCGTTATCGATGAGCTGGAGCTGACAGACGCGGTACTCGCAGGGTTCTCCATGGGTGGAGCGATCGCAGTTCATTACATGGCTCGCCATAAGGGACATGGTGTCTCAAAGCTGGCCTTGTTATCTGCTGCAGCCCCTGTGTTCACACAGCGTGAAGGTTATCCATATGGATTGACTCCAGAGCAGTTGAACGAGCAGATCATTGAGCCGATCTTTGCAGATCGTCCGAAGTTGCAGGAGACGTTTGGCGGCATGTTCTTTGCGAAGAAACACAGCCAGCCATTCATGGATTGGTTCCACGCGCTTGGCATGGAGGCTTCATCCTATGGTACCATTCGCAGTGCAATTGCGTTGCGCGATGAGGACTTGCGAGGTGAACTGAGTTCCATTCAGGTGCCGACAGCCATTTTGCACGGGAAAAAGGATGAGATCTGTCCGTTTGAATTCGCCGAGCAGATGCACAAGGGCATCGCATCGTCTCAATTGATTGCTTTTGAAGAGAGTGGTCATGGCGCATTCTATGATGAATTGGAGAAATTCAATTCGGAACTGATCCGATTTATTCAATCTTAATCAGGTGGGTGCATAATGCCCCATACAGACAATCCCAGTAATTTCATGGAATCTTCATTTGTGGCTAAACAAAGAACCCGGTCGACAGTCTTGGACTGTTCGCTCGGGTTCTTTAGTCTTCAATTAAAACAGTTCGGTCAGACCAATCATCGTGATGAGCCCGAGCAAAAAGGACATCGTCGCCACACGTGCATTGCCATCGCCGTGACTCTCGGGAATAAGTTCCTTATAAACAATGAACATCATCGCACCGGCTGCAAAGGCCAGACCATAAGGCACAAGACCAGCTACGAGACTGCTCAAGGTGTAACCAATCATAGCTGTAATAATCTCTACCGCTCCGGTCAGGGTGGCAATACCCAGTGCTTTGAAGCGGCCAATGTTCTGGTTCACAAGAAAGAGGGCCACCAAGAATCCTTCCGGTGCATTCTGCAATCCGATGGAGAAGGCAATGAGATTGCCCAGGTTCTCATCCGAGCTTGCATAGCTGACGCCAACGGATAACCCTTCCGGCAGGTTATGCATGGTGATGGCTGCAATAATCATGAAGGCTTTGGTTTCAATTTTAAAAGGCATTTTCTCGGGATTCTCCAGATCGACGTGTGGAATCTTCATCTCCAGCACCAGTAGAACCAGGCTACCAAGCATAATACCAAATGCAAGTACAAAGAGATTCGATTGGCCAAGCGCTTCCGGAATGAGATTATACACCGAGGCCGAGGTCATAATACCTGCGGCGTATGCCAGCAAGATATCACGCAGACGGTGCGATATTTTGCGCATAAATAGAATTGGTACGGCCCCTAGGCCGGTAGACATGGCTGATATAAAACTGCCAATGAGTGCATCGTTCATGCTTCCATTTTCCCTCCTGATGAAGACTTCTTCATAATCGCTGCCGAGCATTGACACCGTACATAAAAGAGATCATAATGAACAACAGATTAGAATGATTATAAATTAGAATTCCGTTTCTGCATAGGGCCATTGTCATTTCACAGGCAGGACTTGTGGACATGATGTAGGCTTTTCGTTCTAGTGTATGCAAAAGCATAAGCTTTTGATGCCGGAGGGTCTAACCTTTTTGCAGAACCCGGGGGAGGAACTATACATGTATAAATCAATTATTATTGGAACAGGCCCTGCAGGGCTTACAGCAGCAATCTATCTGGCACGTGCCAACTTGAACCCACTCGTTATTGAAGGACCACAACCTGGTGGCCAACTGACAACAACAACTGAAGTGGAGAACTTCCCAGGTTTCCCTGATGGGATTATGGGTCCTGAACTGATGGATAACATGCGTAAACAAGCGGAGCGTTTCGGTGCTGAATTCCGCACAGGCTGGGTGAACAACATCGACATGAGCGAGCGTCCATTCAAGATTCAAGTTGAAGGTATGGGTGAACTCGTATCCGAAACATTGATTCTGTCTACAGGCGCATCTGCTAAATACCTGGGTATTCCTGGGGAAGAAACGAATGTGGGCCGTGGTGTGAGCACATGTGCAACATGTGATGGATTCTTCTTCCGTAACAAAGAGATCATCGTTATCGGCGGTGGCGACTCTGCACTTGAGGAAGCAAGCTTCCTGTCCCGTTTCGGTTCCAAAGTAACGCTGGTGCACCGTCGTGAAGAACTGCGTGGCTCCAAAATCATGCAGGATCGTGCACGCAGCAACGAAAAAGTAGAGATGGCTTTGAACCGTACACCACTCGAAGTACTTGCTGGCGACAACGGCGTGACAGGTCTGAAAGTGTTGAACAACGAAACAGGTGAAGAAGAAGTGATTCCAGCAAGCGGCGTATTCGTAGCCATTGGTCACACACCAAACACTGGATTCCTTGGCGGACAGATCACTACAGACGAACACGGATATATCCTGACTACACCAGGTACATCCGAGACAAACATCCCAGGCGTATTCGCATGTGGTGACGTTCAGGATACACGTTACAAACAAGCGATCACAGCTGCGGGTAGCGGATGTATGGCTGCGATGGACACAGAGAAATACATTGAAAGCTTGGAGCACAGCGCAGTTGTTCTGTAATAGAATGAGCTGATTTCAAACAAACTATAGATTAATATAAAACCATACGAGGTGAATTAAACATGGAAAACGTAATTGTATACACATCAACGAATTGCCCGAACTGCAAATCCGTAAAAAGTTTCCTGGCTGACAAAGGCATCGCTTATGAAGAGCGCAATATCGAAACTAGCGACGAATTTGCACAACAAGTATGGGACATGGGTGTACGTGCCGTGCCTTTGACTGTTATTGGTGAACACCGCATCCTGGGTATGAATAAAACCCAATTCGCTAAAGCATTGGACGCTTAAATCAGGCTGATCATCTGGATCATCATATGATGAAAGAGAGATTCGATTCATATGCAATTCCGGTTTTCGCGAGCCGTTAGGATATAGAAAGAACCGTACCCGGAAGGGTACGGTTTTTTGTGCATTTACTCTGAGTGTAATGAACGGATATTTAACTGATCGCAAGCAACGTGAAGTTCTAAGATGATGGCGCAATGAATTATCATTCGGAATTGTCCAATGTACAGAAGTGCGATATCCTTTTCTTAAGTCGCAGAGCACAATTGAGGTGAACAAGCAGCATGATTATAGATCAGCAGGAGCATTTTCGCTTCTGGGAAGAGGCGAGTATACGAGATATTCATGTTGAAAGAGCTACTCTTGCAAAGGGTGAAAGAACATTATTTACAGTGCAGTCTAGCAGTTTTTTCTGTATGAAGAGAGGGAACTTGCTGGTATTGCTCAATCAGAAGACCTATTCCATCAATCCTTTTGAGATTATTCACGCACCTCCCAAAAGTCTGTTTGAAGTTAACGCAGGTTCAGACGGAGCGGAGTATATATTGATTTCGTATAAAGCAGAACGGGGACCAACGTACGGCGATGAGCCGATGTTTGTAGACGAACGCAGATATCCAACTCACGTTACATACCGTGTGACACTAACGCAACCAATGATGTTATATGAAATTGCAGATCGTATGTTAGAGGCCCAACAGCAGGAGGCGCCTTCGGTACCGCTTCAACTTAAAGCATCGTTCTATCAATGGGTTTATTACCTGGTGGAACAGTACTATCTACAGCCTCTGGTTGTAAAAGTAACCAGCCCCGTCGAGTTGGTCATACAGACTCTGGAGTACCTGTTGCAGAACTATGCAAAACCGCATACGTTGGACTCTTTGGCGGCAGCAATGGGGCGGAGTCCGGGCCATCTTTCGAATTGTTTCAAACAAGTGCTTAATCGTGGACCGATTGACTGTCTAATCCGTTTGCGTATGCAAAAAGCTTGCAAGCTATTGGCCGAAACAAAGCTTCCCTTACGAATGATTGCGTCGGCAATTGGGTATCAGGATGCGTACTATTTCAGCAACGCTTTTAAAAAGTACATGGGAATTTCACCGCAGAAGTATCGTAAGCAATGGGTAGAGGAAGATGTTACATCCTCAGCAGGAAGAAATTATATTGTTGGCTCTCCAGCCCCATGTTATATTCCTTCATATGATAATGATAATTATTATCAATATTTAGATGGAGGGTCTGATGAAATGTTAAGAAATATAAAGAGAGTCCCAATGGCTTTGCTGATGGCTTTTGGGTTGCTTTTGAGTGCATGTAGTGGCGGTTCTTCAGGGAATACAGGGGCTGCAGCAGGAGATGGAAGTACAGCTCAATCGAAAGCACCAGCTTTCCAAGTAAACAGTTCAAGCGAAAATAATACAAATGAAAATGTGCAAGCGACAACACGTATAGTGAACACATCCATGGGTGAGGTCGAAGTGCCAGCTAATCCGCAGCGTGTCGTAACGGATTTCTTTTTGGGTCATATTCTGGCCTTGAATGTAAAACCCGTAGGAAGTAACGGCGTATTTATGCAAAACCCTTATCTGGAGGGCAAGGTTTCCGGTATCGAGGATATTTCGGACAATCTTGAAGCAATAACTGGACTGAACCCTGACCTAATCGTTACAGGCAATGCCAAAAGTTACGATGCTTATTCCAAAATTGCCCCAACCGTCTTTCTGGACAACTCGGCCCCCGTTCGTGATCAGGTTAAAGAGCTTGGCGTTATATTGGGGAAAGAGGCTGAAGCATCGGCATGGCTTACCGATTTTGAACAAAAGGTGACTTCGGCCAAGGAGAGTTTAAGCAGTATAATCAAAGAGGGAGAAACCGTTACTGTGTTTGACGGAGGCTTGAGCAAAGACATCACGCTTTATGGTAATGCGCATACAGGCAGAACGATCCATGGTGAATTGGACTTGCCTATGAATGAGAACGTGGAACGTAGCATTGATCCGAAAGTGGGCTGGGCTACGATCTCCAATGAGCTCGCCGGATCATATGCTGGTGATTACATATTTATGGCCGTGAATGCCAAAGTGGAATCGTTTGACTATACGAGTGATCCGGTGTGGGGAACGTTAGACGCAGTCAAAAACAATGAGTTATACGAAATTGATGGTTATAAATTTTACTTTTCCGATCCAATTTCCGTCATGGGTCAGATTCAGGATATTGTTGACATGATGGAAGAACGCGCTCTGGAGAAATCTAAAAAGTAGTGATTTTAACACAGGTAATGTGAAAAATCCCCTTACCGCTGTAATGTGGAGCACATGGTAACATGAACTCCAGGAATTACTGCGAAAGGGGATTTTGCGTTTAATTAAACTATTTTATCTAGAAAAAAATACTCATGAAAGTCTGAAATACAACATACACCAGCAATCCTGACAGCATGTACATGAAACCAGCCTTCTTTTTGCTCTGAAACAATCGGAGTATGCCAAGGCTGAACAGGGGCGCAAGCACAATCAGGAACAGGAGTACGGTGACAAACATTTGCGCCGAGATATCTGAAGTATCCACGTAGGTCACGCTTTTCTTCACTCCGTTTCGTTATCGGAATTAACACAGCTGCATTCACATAGCCATGACAAAAATCACATAACCCCATTATACATCTGGATTTCTTTAACAAAAAGGGAGGAAATGGGGCGAAATGATGTCAATTTTCATCTGTTATTAGACGGAAACCCTTATTCTTCCTAGAAACTGGGAAATCGCAGAGTAAGCGGCACCAGCACGGGTGGAACGGCTGCCCAGAGCTGCCCACTCAATCTGCAAACTGCGGCGATGATATGGCAATGTCCGTTCTTCTACAACTTGTTTGAGCGCTGTTTCAATCCATGGTCCTGCTTCCGAGAGCGGGCCACCAATGATAATGCGTTCCGGATTGAAACTATTGACGATGTTGGTAATACCAATCCCCAGTTTGCGCCCGATCGTATCGTATAATGCCTGAACAGCCTCGTCGCCTTGCTCCGCATAATGAATAAGCTCTCGGGTAGTATGAGCAGGTAATCTCAGCTGATGATCCGGATGCTCGTAGGCTTTTTCCGATGCATATAACTCCCAGCATCCACGATTACCGCAGGAGCAGGGCAGACCTTCCGCTTCAATGGACATATGGCCGGTTTCCCCAGCATAGCCCCACGCTCCTTTGTATAATTCACCATCCACCATGATGCCTGAACCAATTCCCATGCCTGCACTGATATAGATCATATGACGAACACCGATACCTGCTCCAAAATTCAACTCTCCATGGGCGCCAGCATTGGCTTCATTATCGATGGTTACAGGTAGTTCAAATTCTTCTTCAAGCATGGAGCGCAGAGCTACCTTCTCCCACCCCAGGTTGGGTGCAAACAGGACCGTTCCTGCCTCATCAACCATGCCGGGCACTCCGATGCCAATGCCGATGACACCATGAGGGGAAGGAGGAGCTGCTTCAATGAGTTGCTGTGCCGCCAATTTCAATTGCTCCAGTACAGAGGACACATCATGATGTTCCAAGATTACTGCATACTCTGTGATGACGTGACCTTCCAGATCCGTCAGTACACCTTTCAAGTGGGTCACACTAAGTTCCAGTCCAACAGCATATCCCGATGTCCCTCGAAACAGTAACATGAGTGGTTTGCGTCCGCCACTGGATTCTCCAGGGCCAATCTCCTTCAAGAGTTCATCGTGAATCAGATCGGCTACAAGGTTGGAAACTGTTGCTTTGTTAAGTCCTGTTAGTTCAGACACGCGTGCGCGTGAAAGAGGGGCATGACGCCGGATCGTGTCCAGCACGATCGACTTATTTATTTTTTTGACCAGCATCTGGTCTCCGGTAATTTTCATATGGTTAAGGCACTCCTATTCTTCTGATAAAAGGGTTCTGACCCACATCCGAAACAAGTTATTCGACTATTATAGCGTAAACAAACAGGCAAAAAACATTTTTATTTTTACTTTGTTTAACCAATAGACAAAGTATTATCGATGTGATAGGATAACGGTGTAAACGATTTCTTTAAAACTATTGAGGAGGCATTTTACACATGGCCTATTTTGAATCCGTTAATAAAATTACATTCGAAGGTAAAGATTCCAAGAATCCATTTGCTTTTAAACATTATAATCCGGAAGAAGTGGTAGCCGGCAAATCGATGGAAGAACATTTCCGTTTCGGTATGGCTTACTGGCATACATTAACTGCAGGCGGCAGTGACCCGTTTGGTGCGGAGACAGCTGTTCGTTCGTGGGATAAATATTCAGGTCTGGACCTTGCGAAAGTTCGCGTGGAAGCGGCATTTGAATTTTTGGAAAAAATGAATCTTCCATACTTCTGTTTCCACGATGTGGACATCGCACCAGAAGGCAACAACCTGCGTGAATTCTACAGCAACATTGATACTATCGTTGGTCTGATTGAAGACCACATGAAATCCAGCGGCAAAAAACTGCTCTGGAACACAGCAAACATGTTCTCGAACCCACGCTTCATGTTCGGTGCAGCTTCCACTTGTAACGCAGACGTGTACGCTCACGCTGCAGCACAAATCAAGAAAGGTCTGGAAGTCGGTAAACGTCTGGGCGCTGAAAACTATGTATTCTGGGGCGGTCGTGAAGGTTACGACACATTGTTGAACACAGACATGCAACTGGAGCAAGACAACATTGCTCGCATGTTCCATATGGCTGTAGACTACGCGAAGGAAATTGGCTTTGATGCACAATTCCTGATCGAGCCTAAACCAAAAGAGCCAACGAAACACCAATATGATTATGATGCAGCAACTTCCATTGCTTTCTTGCAAAAATACGGTTTGGACAAACACTTCAAACTCAACCTGGAAGCGAACCATGCTACATTGGCTGGTCATACATTTGATCACGAAATCCGCGTTGCTCGTACAAACGGCATGCTCGGTTCCCTCGATGCGAACCAAGGTGATATGCTGATCGGTTGGGATACGGATGAGTTCCCGGTTGATATGTACGATGCTACATTGACGATGTATGAAGTATTGAAAAACGGCGGTATCGGCCGTGGCGGTGTGAACTTTGACGCGAAAGTACGTCGTGGTTCCTTCGAAGCAGACGATCTGTTCCTGGCACACATCGCAGGTATGGATACGTATGCGAAAGGTTTGAAAGTAGCAGCGAAGTTGATTGAAGATCGCGTATTCGATGACTTCATCGAAAAACGTTACAGCAGCTTCAGCGAAGGTATTGGCGCAGATGTAGTTGCAGGCAAAGCAACACTGGCATCCCTTGCTGAGTACGCGTTGAACAACGAAAACCCACGCAAAAACCAATCCGGACGTCAGGAATTGCTGAGAGCACAACTCAACCAGTACATCCTGGCTGACTAGTAGCGGATTAGGCAGGGTTGGTGCACGCCGACCATCGATGGTTACTCATATGTGGTTAGTCATTAGTAACCTTACTGCCTTGCACAAGCTTGTACCACGGAACGCCTGAACAAGCATGACATTCGGACCGTCCCCGACTTTCCCTTGGGAAGATGGGGACGGTTTTTTTGATACCTGAGCCAATCATGCACAAGTGACCTACAGGCGTATCAAAGTTTCATCTATATATCAATGACGGATAGACGTCGTTGGCACGATTTTTCGCTACAGAAACGAGTACGTTTTACTCGTTTCATATCCATGTGTGTCCAGGATCATGCATGCAAAACGGAGTGAGCAGAAAGGACCCGAGGAAGCGGAGCGGTCGCATTTATCCCCGGATTTCACCCTTGCTAAAGGGTATAAAGGAAATCTGGGGATAACGGCGATCCAAGGGTTTTCTGATTACGGAGTGACTTTCATGCGTACTTGGATCTTTCGTGGATATAACCTGTGATAAACGAGAGGAGTTAACCTATGAGTTACGTAATTGGCGTCGATCTAGGAACCAGTGCAGTCAAAACCGTACTGGTCAATCGTGAAGGAAAAGTGGCATTTGAAGCATCCGAGGCATACCCGTTGTACCAGCCCAAGGCTGGATACAGCGAACAAAATCCAGAAGATTGGGTAGAGCAGACGATTGTCTCCCTGCGCAAATTGCTGGAAGTGTCTGGCGTGCAGCCTTCGGAAATCGAAGGGCTGAGCTTCTCCGGCCAGATGCACGGACTGGTCTTGGTGGATGCCGAAGGTAAACCGCTGCGTAATGCAATCCTGTGGAACGATACACGCACAACGGCTCAGTGCCGTCGCATTGAAAAAGTGCTGGATGGCAAGCTGTTAAGCATTGCGCGGAACCGTGCCCTGGAAGGCTTTACTTTACCTAAAATTCTATGGGTTCAGGAGAACGAGCCTGAATTGTTACAGCAAGCATCGTTGTTCCTGTTGCCAAAAGACTATGTACGTTATTGCCTGACAGGGGATTACGCCATGGATTATTCCGATGCAGCGGGTACCTTGCTGCTGGACGTTGCAGGCAAGCAGTGGAGCAATGAGATTGCAGAAGCATTCGAACTGCCAATCTCCCTTTGTCCACGTCTCGTGGAATCGTTTGAAGAAGTCGGCACATTGTTGCCTGAGATTGCAGATCAAACGGGTCTGGCGGCTGCGACGAAAGTATATGCAGGCGGTGCGGACAATGCGTGTGGTGCGATTGGCGCAGGCATTCTGAGTGAAGGACAAACGATGTGCAGCATCGGCACGTCCGGGGTTGTGCTTTCCTACGAAGAGCGTAAAGATCTCGATTTCGAAGGGAAAGTTCACTTTTTTAACCACGGGGAGAAAGATGCCTTCTATATTATGGGGGTAACGCTTGCCGCAGGATACAGCCTGTCCTGGTTCAAGGATACATTTGCAGCGGACAAATCATTTGATGTGCTCTTACAGGGCATTGATCAGGTGCCGGCGGGCAGCAATGGATTGTTGTTCACACCTTATATCGTTGGGGAGCGTACACCTCACCCGGATGCGAATATTCGGGGTAGCTTCATTGGTATGGATGCGGGGCACAAGCTGGAGCACTTTGGACGCGCGGTGATGGAAGGCATTACGTTCTCGCTGCGGGAGTCGATTGATATTCTGCGTGGTGCAGGTAAAACCGTGAATGAAGTCATCTCCATTGGTGGTGGTGCCAAAAATGAAGCCTGGTTGCAAATGCAGGCGGACGTCTTCAACGCGACAATTGTGAAGCTGGAGAGCGAACAGGGTCCTGCGATGGGTGCAGCGATGCTCGCCGCTTATGGCTGTGGCTGGTTCCCGTCCTTGCAGGAATGTGCAACGGCGTTTATTCGTCCAGCGAAATCCTATGAGCCGAACCCGGAAACGGTTGCGGTGTATGATGGCCTGTTCGCACTCTACCAGGAAGTCTACGGACAGACACGTAGTCTGAATGATCGTCTGGCTGCGTACCGTTAATTCATTTATTTCACTACATTAATCTTGTTAGTACATTAAAGCATCCGCGCAGGCGGGTGCTTTTTTTGTCGTTCATCCGGATTAATCTCATGAAAGGTTTTCTTGGCCTGCATATCCGCATTCTAGCTCTGCATAGATTGGAAATAGAGGGTTGTGATTTGTCCAGGCATCGATGTTCGATGATTTTAATAGGTAGAAGCTTGAGCATGGGGGTGAAGCTTTGGATGAACAAAAGGAGCATGGAAGACCACATATCACCTTGTCGATGATCGTTCGTAATGAGGAGAATCGATATCTCAGGCAGGCTTTGGAGACACACCGTCCCTGGATTGATCGTGCGGTCATCATTGATGACGGAAGCACAGACGGAACGGTCGCGCTGTGCCGGGAACTTCTGGACGGTATTCCACTCATATTAGTGGAGAATCCTGCTTCACGTTTTGCAGATGAGGTAAGTCTGAGAAAACAACAGTGGGAAGAGACAGTGGCGACTGAACCGGAATGGATTTTAAATCTGGATGCAGATGAGATTCTGACCCGTGAATTTGGGGCTGTGCGCGATCTGTTGCTCAGTGGACATGAAGATGCAATCTATTTCAGATTGTTTGATATGTGGAGTGAGACGCATTACCGGGAAGATGAGTTTTGGCAGGCGCATGCCTATTATCGGCCATTTTTAATTCGGTATCACCCGGGTATGAGCTATGAATGGAAAGAAACCCCCCAGCATTGTGGTCGTTTTCCGATAACGATCCAGCATTGGTCCTATGGATGTCATGCTCCCCGGGTGAAGCACTATGGTTGGGCGCGGGAAGAAGACCGTATCCGCAAATATGATCGCTATCAAGCACTGGACCCTGAAGCAAGATACGGTTGGAAGGAACAGTACGAATCGATATTGGATCAAGCGCCACGACTGTTGTTATGGTCCGAGAATGGAGAGGGGGAGTGAGCGAGTTGAAGAAAGATCAGGTACGCAAATCGCAAGAAGAATCCACACCTCAAATAGAGCCGTATTCCCAAGAAAAAGAGAATCAGAAAGAGAAGCAGAATGAGAAAACAAAAGAGAACCAGCATGTGAGCCAGAGTGAAAATCGACCGTCCAGACGTTCTGCTAAATCGCGGGAAACCCTTCAATCGGAAAAGCTTTCTGAGTCTGGACAGGAAAGAATACTGATCGCGAGCCCTGTTCGCCAGACCGCTGCGGTGCTCCGTGAATTTCTGGATTCTCTGCATGCACTGGAACGAACAACGGTGAAGACGGACTATCTGTTTGTAGACGATAACGAGGAAGAAGCCGCATCGAATATATTGCGTGAATTTGTGCTTCAGCATGAAGGGACGGTTATTCATGCAGATGAACTTGATGGTGACAGTCCTCACAACAAAGGGGTATACAACAAGGATGAGGGAGGCCACTATTGGCAGGATGAGCAGATTTGGCGCGTAGCCGGTTTGAAAAATCATATTCTGCAATATGCACGTGATAACCTCTACGATGCAGTTTTCCTGATTGATTCTGACTTGGTGCTGCATCCGCGGACGCTGGAGCAACTCGTATCGAGCGGCAAAGACATTGTATCCAATATTTTTTGGACACGATGGCAGCCGGGGGCAAGGGAGATGCCGCAGGTATGGCTGCAGGATGAGTATGCTTTGTATCGACGCGGCGGCAAATCATCAGCCGGGAACGAGGCGGAAGACGAGGGGGCGCAAACGACTGCTTTTCTGAATCAGCTACGCGTCCCGGGTTGTTATGAAGTTGGAGGGCTGGGGGCATGTACGCTCATTCGCAAAAATGTTCTGGCAGCAGGAGTTACATATGACCAGATTCCCAATGTATCCTTCTGGGGCGAAGATCGTCATTTCTGCATCCGTGCTCAGGCACTGGGTTTTCGTTTGTTCGTGGATACACATCTTCCGGCCTATCACATCTATCGTCTGTCTGAGTTGCCGGGTGTATCTGCCTTTAACCGCAGGGCCAGACGAGGCGAAGAGACGATCAGTATTACGCTGTGTATGATTGTGAAAAATGAAGAGGCGTCCCTCGCCAGATGTCTGGACTCGGTCAATGGCATTGCCGATGAAATCGTAATCGTCGATACCGGTTCAACGGATCGTACCCGTCAGATCGCTTCCAGATATACGGATCGTATCGTTGATTTTGAATGGGTGGACGACTTTGCAGCAGCACGTAACTTTGCCTTCGATCAAGCAAAGAGTGAATATATTCTATGGCTGGATGCCGACGATGTGTTTGAAGCAGAAGATCGCGCCAAGCTAATTGCTTTGAAACGTTCGCTGGACCCGGCGGTTGACAGTGTCACGATGGATTACAATCTGTCATTCACAGCAGATGGCAAGGTCGCCTACAGCCTGCGCCGGAATCGTCTGGTGCGTCGGGATCGGCAATTTCGCTGGATTGGCGCAGTGCATGAATATCTGGCTGTAGCGGGAAATCTGCTGCATAGTGATGTGGCGGTTACCCACAAGAAAGATAAAGAGTATACCGATCGTAATCTGCGGATCTATCGCAAAAGGGAACAGGCCGGAGAGGACTTCCCACCGCGCGACTTGTACTATTTTGGCAATGAATTGAAGGACCATGGACAGCATGAGGATGCAGTGAAGTACTATGAGAAGTTTCTGGATACCGGATTGGGTTGGGTAGAAGATCAGATCGCTGCTTGCCAGAAAATTGCGGATTGTGAAGCCGCACGTGAACGTCCAGAACAGGAAGTAACGGCGTTGTTCCGATCGTTTGCCTATGATTTGCCAAGAGCCGAGATCTGCTGTCGATTGGGTGGTTATTTTGCCGACCGTGAAGATTATCGCAAAGCCCTGTTCTGGTACGAACAGGCGACTCGGGCTGTACGTCCGGATGATCCTATGGTGGTGCTGAATGAAGCAGCCTGGACCTGGATGCCGCATCTTCAACTATGTGTATGTTATGACCGGATGGGTAACCGTGCCAAGGCCCGGGAACATAATGATATTGCACTCGCCTATCATCCAACGCATCCAAGTATGTTATATAACGATCGGTACTTTAAAGATTTGGAGAAGGATAACGTATTGGAAAATGCTTAGCATTTCTGATCAAAATGGATGCCTCTTTCGTGGAATTGAGTGGGTGAATCAGCCCATGTTCCATGAAGAGGTTTTTTACGTTGTTATAAAAGTACATCATAGAGTTTGGTGACAGACGTATTCACTTCGGAAATGGATTAATGTATTTCATCCAGGGGAGGATATGCTTTACAATAATGAATAACGGAAAAGCGGTGAACATGATTGCCTGTCTTCGGCTACCGAATTGATGAAGTAAGGGGAACTGGATATGAATCTGACGGAAGTACTATTGGAATCGAGGCTGGTCGCGATTGTACGAGGCATTAGCCGTGAAGCGGCGGTAACAGCTGGACAAGGTATGACGAGTGGTGGCATCCGACTGATGGAGGTCACACTGAACACGCCGGGAGCACATGATATTATTGCAGACTGGCGTGAGCGGCATGAAGGGAAGGCTTATGTTGGAGCGGGTACGGTACTGAATGTGCAGATGGCCAAGGAAGCAGTCGCTGCAGGCGCACAATTTTTGGTGTCTCCCAATGTCGATCTGTCTGTAATTGAATATGCTGTAGAACATGGTATCGAGATCTGGCCTGGAGCCATGACTCCCACGGAGATTGTCGCTGCCCATGAAGCGGGAGCACGAGTTGTGAAGCTATTTCCGATGGCAAGTCTGGGCATTCCGTATCTGCGGGAGATCAAAGCCCCACTGAATCATATTCCACTGCTGGCAACAGGCGGCGCAACGCTGGAGAACATTGCTGACTATTACGCAGCAGGCGCTGCTGCGGTGGGTCTGGGAAGTGCACTTTTGCCACGAGAGGCTCTTAACGCAGGAGATCATGAGCAGATTGCGGCCTGCACACAAAAATTTGTGGAAGCAGCGAAGGAGTAGTCACGGGCGACGGACGAGAAGTACGTAGATTTGGGTATATATATGAAGGTATCGTTTCAAATAATTTTAGATCAATCGTTATCATAAAAACCGATGTCGTTTAACGTGCCGTTCATTCTATTGTCTTATGATGGATGTATGCCAGAATTCGGAGAGGAGAGATGCCCTGTGAAAGCTAAAACAATGATTGGCGGCATGCTGGCCGTTGCCGCAGTAACGGCAGGTGGATTATGGAAGGCCGCTGTGAAGAGCCAGACACCCAAGAAGATTCCAATCACCCTGACGCCTCCAATGCCATTTGAGGATGTGACCTTTGACAGTGGAGGAGGTCGAGTGCATGGCTGGTTCATCCCGGCCAGAGCTGACATTCCGAAACCATGGCCGCTCGTTATTATTGCACATGGCTGGGGCTCCAATCGCTCCCGTGTTCTTCGTTACGCGCGTCCGATCTGGGAAGCAGGATATGCCCTGTTTATGTATGATGTTCGCAGTCATGGGGCCAGTGATCCGGTTCGTGCTGCATCTGCCTACCTGTTCCGGGATGATCTGCTCGCGGCATTGCAGTATACGACTGCACGACCAGAGATTGATGCGGATGCCATCGGAGTGCTTGGACATTCTTTGGGTGGACTGGGTACGATTCTTGCAGTGACGGAGGGAATCCCTGTATCAGCAGTAATTACGGACTCGATGCCATCGCAATTTGAGGTAATCGTCAGTTCGGAGCTGAGACGTCGGCGTCTACCCCTCTTTCCACTGGCCCAGTTAATTCCGAGAATCTGGTTCTGGCGATTGGGTGAATCTCTGAAATCCTATCGTCAGCGTGATCCGGTGATGATGCTGAATGAACGGCGCAGGGGAATGCAATTACCGATGCTTATGGTGCACTCCAAGGGAGATAATTTTATTCCCCCGAGTGAGCTAGAATATTTTATGTCCAAAGCCGATCCGCCTGTGGAACATCTATGGGTCAACAGCGGAGGACACAGTTGTTCCGAGGAAGATCCCGCCTTCTGGGATACTGTTATTCCATTCTTGCAAACCCATGTCCAAGGTCGGTCTAATTCGAACGATTCCACTATTGCGAGCAGTTAAACCAGGTAGAATTAGGCCTACATAAGAGTGCAGGCTAACAGAGAAAACGCCAACGTGGTTGGCGTTTTTTTTGCTGTTATGAGCAATATGCAGAAATTCACATTTGTAAAATTGCCCCGAAAACGACCATTAAAAAGGAAGCTTATGGTATCATAGGATAGACTGGCAATATTCATGCGAGGTTATTTGCTATGCTTCTTTGTATGAAATTGAAGGGAGAGGTCCAGATTTGAGTTTGAATTGGAAGTTTAATGTACGTTTCAAAATGTTCGCAACCAAAGCAACAACCGCAGCGATGGCAACACTGTTACTTGCTTCGCAAACACCAGGTTTTGCAGGCAGCGCATCAGCCGCGAGAGCTGAACAGGTGACCGAAGCGACAACGGGGGATAATGAACAACTAGACGCAACGAGCAATGACGTGCCTGAGGGAGCAAAAATCTCATCCAGGCAAGCCAGTGAAAATATACTGAAATTATTTCCATTGTTAAAGAAAGCAACGATCTCATCTGCCCGATTCGATTCACCTAATTCTTATCCACCGCCAGACTACAAGGCATGGGAGATCGGGTTCCAGATTACACAAGGCAATCATACCTCAGGATTCAATGCAACTGTACATGCAGGCACAGGGGAAGTGTTAAGTGTACATTTGCCGTCGGATGTCATGGATAAGCATATCTCGGAATCGGATGTGAAGCTAACCAAGGCTGAAGCCGAAGAGAAGGCTGTGGCACTGTTGTACCAAGCGATTCCAGGTCTGAAGGACACGGAGTATGCTCCGCTTGGAGATCTGTATTCTTCCATTGAACAACAGTCATTGTTTGGCAGAACAGAGTATCGATATGCTTACCAGTTAAAACATGACGGATTGTTATCTGACGCAGAGACAGTCTACATAAATGTGGATGAAAGTGGTTTGGTGACAGGTTACTCACGAGGCACTACCTCAGCTAAGTATCCTTCATCGAAACCGGCAGCTTCAGAAGAGAAAGCCAGACAGCAGTTTGAAGAACAGTTTGATGTGGAGCTGGCTTATATCTCCAAAGATCGTCTGTCTTCCAAGCAGGGTCAGCAGTATTACCTTGGCTACACACCGAAAAATATCAGTATCGTTCCGATTGAGGCGAATACGTTGGAACGGATTAATACTTTAACAGGTAAAGCTGTAGATGAAGATTCTCTACAGCAGGATACGAAGTTGAAAGGTGATGTGACTCCTTTTGTCCCGGCTAAGGGTACGAGGTTAAATGTACAGCAGGCCGCCAATCGGGTGGCAACCAACTTTGAAATTCCGAAGGGTTACAAGCTGGAGCACAGCCAGTTAAGCAAGGGATTGTATGCAAGCCCGAACAATCAGGTATGGAGCCTGAGCTGGAGTGATCGAAGTGCCAATATGTCCTATATGTTCATGCGGGATATCTCAGCACAGGTAGATGCAGTTACAGGACAGATCTACAGCTATACAATGATGCAACGAATGGGACCGGAGATGGAGCAGGAGAAGCCAACTGAAGAGAAGGCAGAGAAATTGGTAACCCGGAAACAGGCTGAGAAACTGGCGATGAACACAGTCATTGCACTAGTTCCAGATGCAACGGAGCAGTTCCGGCTGGCTAATGTTATTGAGATAGACGATGCACGCACCTTTATGTTCCAACGGTATCTGAACGGCATCCCGGTCAAGGATGATACGGCACAAGTACAGGTGTTGAACAACGGGGCAGTTAATGAATTCTATACGCGTATTGCAGCAACGCCTGAACAACTGCCAGTAGAGAAAGAACCAGCCATCAGTTACGAAGAGGCAAAGGCAATCTATCTGGAAGAGTTCAAGCTGGTTCTGGCATACTCTCGTTACGGTGGATGGGGTACGAACAGCGGTGAAGTCATCCCGGTGGGAGTTAACTTGGCTTATATGCCTACACGAGATGATCATTCGATCTACGGCACCTATGAAGTGCTGGATGCTAATACAGGAGAATGGACGTTGTTATACGGAGATACAAGCTCTGCAACCAAGGCTGATCCTACGGATATTTCTGGCCATGTGGCTGAAGCAGCTCTGCGGAATATGACACAGCATGGCGTATTGCTTGCGGATGAGCAGGGACGTGTATTCCCGGATCGTGTGATCACCCGAGGTGACTGGTTTAACTATCTGGCAAGAGCGATTAACCCGAATATGGATCTCTACTATAGTGGGGACGGAGATGACAAGCTGTATGCCGACGTTACACCTGACAGCCCGTATTATAAGGCAGTTCGGGCATTAATCGATCAGCGCTGGCTTGCCGGAGCAGACCCTGAACAGAATCTGAATCCGCAAGAAGAGATGACACGTGAAGAATTGGCAGTGCTGCTTGTACGTATTTTACGCTATGAGAAGCTGGCCGGATTCTATACGTTGCCATCGGATCTTCCCAACATTGCGGATGCCAGTGCCATTACGAGCAAGGGTGCAGTTTCCCTGAGTTTGAAATTGGGCTTGCTTCCTTCGATTGAAGGACGATTCATGCCTGCACGCAAAGTGACAGTAGCTGAAGCGTCGGAGGTACTGGAACGGCTTGCCAAGCTTCAAGGCAAGACAGATACGTTTATGAGTGGTAATCGTCTGTATTAGACGAGGAATGACGCATATCAAGCCCGTGTGAATCATAGGATGAAGATAACGGGTAATCGTGATTCATTGAACTGAAGATCAGAGGGACCTTCCATAGAAGGTCTCTTTTGATTTAATTTTTACAAAAATTATATCATTTCAACTAACATTTACACGATAACGGAGAGGGCAGAAATAACTTGAGGAAGCGAAGCGTGCGCCTTTATCACCGGATTTTTCCTTTTGAATAAAGGATCAAAAAAATCTGGGGATAACAGCGATCGGAAAGTTGTTCTGCCATCGGAGTGTTCGTGTAAATATTCTTTAGTTGAACTGATATAGAAGAATGACGACAGAGCCTTTTGTGATACAATAGGGCGTGAGAACTTTGCAAAGAGGGGTGGGTTCCTTTCATGGGTAAGAACGGGAAACGAATTATCACCATATTGCTGGCAGGCTGTCTGATTGCTGTAGCGTTACCACGTACGGTTGATCTGGATCAGCTGTATGCTGCATCGGGTACATCAGATATATCCACGGCTACGGATCTGCGCCAGACTTTGCTTACCGCAATGTCACAGCGAACGGAGGAACTTGTTTTTACATACAAAGGCAATGTGAAAGGCCTCAAAAAACAATTGCAAACCTCCATCGATGAGGCAATGAAGAGTGACCCCTATATTCAATATACCGTTAAAAGTTATGCATTTAATTATAAAGGTTCCAATGTGTCGGCCGAAGTACATGTGACGCTCTCCTACCGGGAAACCAAGGAACAGACCGATTATGTAAATCGTAAAGTCACGAACGTGTTGAAAGAAATTATCAAACCAGGCATGACGGATCATGAGAAGGTCAAAGTCATCCATGATTGGATTGTGCTTAACCTTTCCTATGATACCTCGCTGAAGAAATATACCGCCTACGACGGTCTTGTTACGGGCAGTACCGTCTGTCAGGGATATTCACTGCTAGCATATCGGATGTTGGAGCGAGTAGGCATTGATAACCGGATTGTGGAAGGCACAGCAGGTGGGCAGCTTCATGCCTGGAATATCGTGAACCTGGACGGCAAGTGGTATCACATGGATACCACCTGGGATGATCCTACTCCTGACCGTAAAGGTAAGGTAAGCCACAGCTATTATTTGCTGAGCGATGATGAGATGGCACGTGACCATATCTGGACAGGCAAAAGCAAGTACCCTGCTGCGCCAGCCCCTTATCGGGAAGCTTTATTGAAGCTGGTGAAGGCCGGAGATAGCAAAAAGGCTGCCTATCAGAAGCTGTACCATGCTCTGGACTACTCCCTGTATGATGAACAGGATGCGGTTAAAGGCCATGCTGCGCTGAAGACCAAGGTTCAAAGTACACTGAAGGAAGGCGGAACCTCGCTCACGTTCAGGTATAAGGGTACTGAGGCTGGGCTGATTGAAGATTTGCAGGATTTGTACCAGCTTGGCATGAAATCGATATCTTATTATGTATCCAAAATGGAAGGTACCACCGATCTACGCGTCAAGATTAACTGGACACTTTAACAACCGTTTGAACAGGATGCTCCGTATGAGGAGTGTCCTTTTTTTGTGTTCAATGACAAGGGTTTATGTGTTGTCTATTTTTTGTATATGTCGCTTTGTTATTCTAATCTTCGGCGTACGCCAACACTACGTTAGAGGAGGATATGCAAAAAATGAGGAAAAAAATGAGCATAGTGATCATTGCTCTATTGCTGGTCACGCAAATGATGCAGGGTTGGATATTTACACCAACGATGCATGCTCAGGATGAAATGACTAATTTGCCAGCCAGTGCAATGAGCGATACAGCATCAGAAGAAGGTTCGGCAGTTTCGGGAGAGGGAAACAACGTTGATGTTGCTGCCAATCCGGAAGAAGAGGAGGATGCCAGTACTCCAGGAGATCAGCAAGGAAATGTGATGCGTTTGCTTAATGCATCCGCAGGCCCGGTGATCACAGAACATTTAATTACAAGTGTGCAGATGTACAATCAGGCCCCTGTAGACAATGGAGATGGCACGATCGAAATAAAAGGCGATAAGATTAAGGATATTCGTCCACGTATTCAGGATGAAGTAGCTGTAGTCTTTACATGGGGACTCGCAGATGACACGCACAACTATAGCGATGGTTCTACGTACACCTTTAACTTACCCGATAAATTCATCATTGGATCGCAGCTTAAAGGTGATCTGGATGGCGGTGTTGGGGAGTATGTGGTGAATACAGATGGCACAATCATCTTTACCTTTAATGAACTGATTGAACATGCGAAGCTGGAAGGTAACTTCTATGTGTGGATCAAGTTCGATGAGAGCAAGATGGAAGATGGCTTGAAACAAAAGATAAACTTTAGTTCCGTTGGACAAGGCATCATTGATGTACACTTTGCCAATACAGCCACGGATAAATTAAAGAAATCGGGAAGCGCAAACAAAAACAACTTTAACTCCGATGAAATTGACTGGACCGTTGATTTTAACCAAGGCGAGAAGGCCATGAACAATGCTGTTCTTACAGATACGTTGCCAACAAACCTGGAACTTAAGGGAAACATCGAAATTCGCGAATTGGAAGTGCAATTGAATGGATCTGTAAAAGAAGGTCCAGTGGTGCAAACGGAGTCTGCGTTTCCTGTTCAACTGGGAGACACAGATAAGGCCTATCGTGTGAGCTACACAACAAGTGTTAAAGCACCAACCGTTGCTCCGTTCACCAACGTGGTGTATCAAAATCAGGTTGCGCTGACATCAGATCAGAGTGAGTACAATGAAACGGACATTGGTCGGGTCAGCGTGAGCTTTAATGAGCCTTTGAACAAGTCAGGGCAAGATAGTGCATATGATCCGGTGACACAGACGATCACATGGAAAGTGCAATACAACTACAATCAACAAGAAATCGTGCAAGCGAATGCTTGGATTGAAGACCGGTTTGATACGGCAAAACAGAAGCTGATCGACAATTCCGTTAAAGTGTATCAAGTGGACATTAGTCCAAGCGGAGCCGCTTCAAATCGGACGCTGATCAATCCGAATGAATATACACTTGAAGCGATGAATACAGGCTTCGATGACGGCTTCAGATTACATTTTAAGAACGATATTACAAAGGCCTATGAGATCGAATATGATACGCAATCCATCGCTCGGGTCTATACAAACGATACGATAACCAATACCGTGAATATGTATGATGGTACTTCCAAAACAGGCCGAAGAGACATTCAGGAAGTCATTTTTGCAAAAAGCGTAAAAAGTGAAAACTTCAACACAAAAGAAATCGAATGGCAGATTGTGTTGAACCGTGATTTACAGGACATGACGGATATCGTCATCACCGACAATTATGAAGGCAAACATATGAAACTCATTCCGGGTAGTCTGCAAATTAGTGGTGCTAACAAAGACGACTTTGAACTGACCGCAGATCCGGCTGATCCCTCGTATGAAAAAGGATTCTCCGTTCGGCTGAAGAACGGCGTTACACTTAACACAGAACATGTTATTACCTACACGACAAGCTTTGATCCAACGGCAGGTATGCCAACGAATAATGAATATCGCAACTCAGCTACGATCGATTGGGAAGAGTCCGATGTAGCACAGACTACAATTAGCAAATCTGCTGTGGTCAAACCCCAAGAGTACACCATTCAAAATGGTAACAAGAAGGGCGAATACAGCGCCAAAGACAAAACGATCACTTGGACAATTGATGTAAACTACAACTTGTACGATATTCAGGATGCAATCCTTAAGGATGCCTACACAGGTAACCAATCTTTTGTAGACGGTTCATTGAAGGTTCATGAGCTGGTGTTGCAGGGAGAAAATAATGTTACTGCAATAGGTAGCGAGGTTGTGCTGACGGCTGGACAATTCCAGCTGAACCCGGACGGTAAAGGCTTTGCATTGGATATGGGTAACATCGGCAAAGCAGCTTATCGTATTCAGTACCAAACAAGCCTGGATGGACCTTATTCCGTCGAAGGCGCATATGCCAACCAGGCTGTTCTAACGGACGGTGAGGGCGGTGAAGTACGCTTTAATAGATCAGCAAGTGTCACGCCAGCTCATGGTGGTGTGTATGTACAAAAAACAGGTCAACAGATCGGTTCAACGGATAAAGCATCATGGACGGTAAATATTAATCCAAGCCAATCTTATGTTCCCGCGGGTTCTCCATTAACGGATACCCTGTCGGAAAACCAGATTTTATTGGCCGATTCATTGAAATTATATGCAACGAACCTGCCTGCCAACAATTCAGGCAATGTATCCACCAAAGCGGGTCTGGTTGATCCGGCTGATTATGAATTGGTCGTGGAGGGCAATACATTTACCTTCACCTTCAAGAAAGACCTTCATACTGCATTCATTCTGGAATATCAGTCCTACATTAATGCCGATCATGGCGCTCGAATTGAGAATAAGGTTGAATTCGCAGGTCAGTCTTCCTCAGTGGTAGGCGAAGGCAATCAGGCGGGCATCAAAGTTTCATTGGCCGGAGCAGGCGGAGGAGCATCCACAGGTTTGGGCAAAATCACTATTCACAAAGTCAGTGATGCAGGAATTCCGCTGGAGGGGGCGATATTCGCAATCTATAATGCGTCTGGAACTACGCTTCTGGAAACATTGAAACCAACGGATGAGAACGGAGTGATTGAAAGCTCCAGAAATTATCGATTGAACAATCTGACGAATGGCGTACCGTATAAGTTAAAAGAACTGTCTGCACCGGCAGGATACTTGGTTGATCCTGAGTATGGCGCTGCTTCAGGCAAAACAATTGAATTCAAGGATGCGGATATCGCCTTTGAAATTGAAAATAAAAAGATTCGTCAAGGCTTTGAATTAACCAAGGTAGATGCGGTGGACTCCTCCAAGACACTTCAGGGTGCAGCTTTTGAATTGTACTTGAACAATGGCGCAACCCGGGAGAAAATAGACGAGTTAACGACAGGGGAAGATGGGAAAATCGCCAAAGGTGGACTCTTAGCAGGGAATTATGAACTGGTAGAAGTTGAGGCACCTGAGTTTTACCAGTTGGATGCTACATCAATTCCCTTTACCATTGTAGAGAACCAGACTCAGATTATTACATTGACGAAGTCTAATGTGATGGGGACGGATGGGAAACTTGTCGTTACCAAAGTAAATGCCAAGGATCAGTCCGTATTAAGCGGAATTGAGTTCGAACTGCGAGATCCTTCTAACATGGTCGTTGATACTAAAGTAACGGACCTGAACGGAGTCATTGAATTTGATAACTTGGCCTATGGTTCATATACATTGGTAGAGACCAAGGCAGAAGGCTTTGTGATTGAACAGCCCGAGACGGTTGTATCTATTACCAAACCGGAAACCCAATTGACCATCGAAAATAAAGAAAATGATCGTTCCGTAAAATTGATTAAATATAATGCGGGTCGAACTCAGCATCTGCAGGGAGCTGTTTTTGAATTATGGGCTCAAAGTGCATTGATGGACGCAAATGGGAATTGGGAGTTCCACAAGGTAACAGGTCTAGATGAAGCTACACTGACAACCAATCAACAAGGTGAAATTGTACTTGAAGACTTGGATATCAATAAATATCAGTTGGTTGAAATAAAAGCGCCTAATGGATATATCTTGGACACAACGCCAGTACCATTTGAAATTACGAACATCCAAACCGAAGTTGTAGTTGTGGAAAAAACGAATCAGGCTATCCCGGTATCGGGTGGGTCGAGTGGACCTTATAATCCGGGAACACCTACTACGGGTGTAACACCAGATCCAGAAAAACCAGTAATATCGGAACCAGGAACACCAGGACCATCGATTCCAGGCACGGTTGTTACTGAACCTACAGAACCTGGGGGAGGAACCGGAATTCCAACAGATGAAGATTCCGGAGTAGCGCCACCGACACCTAGCGTTTCGAACGGTGACGACACTGCACCTCCAACTGGGGATACAGATGCACCGGACGGGGATAGTGCATTAGCACCTCCTGCTGGAGCGGACACAGACGGATCACAGGGTACTGGAGACGCTGCATCACAGCAGACCGGAAACGCTGTAGCAGAGGGAATGCTGCCGAAGACAGGCGAAGAGAGCACACTGGCTTTCACTGTTACAGGCATGATGCTGATGGCATTAGGTAGTGCGGGATACGCCTACTTCCGACGTAGACAATCGTTTCAACGCTAGATCGCAGCACGTAATGCAGGAACTGATCATATTCAGATCAAAATACCCTCTAGCTTTCACAACGGTGACTCAGAGTCACCGTGTGAATTTATACTAGAGGGTGTTTTCTTGGCTGAACCTAGAGAAGATCATAATCCGGCAACATCCAGATTCACTTCAATGGCTCTTACAATGAGCCGATGTGTTGGATTAATAAGTGGATCACACGTAATCAAGGTGAGGACCTGTCCGAGCCCCGGGTCTTCCAATACAGACAAGTCATTCGGCTCCACAACAGATATCTGATCTACCTTGTACTGAATAATCGTTCGATCTGCCAGAGTGACCTCCATGGAATCCCCAATCTGGAGTTCTCCCAGGCGATTGAACAGTCGTCCTTTTTTGTGGGCGCGATGAGCGGCTATGGCTGCATTACCTTTGTTCCCAATGCGGGTGGTTTCGACAAGATGGGTTGCAGCTACCTTCATATTGTCTTCCGTTGCACCCTCCAGAATCGGTAAGCGGACATCAATCTTGTCAATCGATAGCACCCCCAACGTATCCGAAGAGGCTTCCTGTGCTGTATCTGGATTGTCCGTAGTCGGCTCGGTAGAAGCTGCATCCTGTATACCTTGTTCGAAGGAGTGATTAAGCTTAGACAAGCCATTTTGCAACTGCTCCAGATCGTTCATGACACGGGTTTGCTGCCAGTCATAATACGTTTCACGCAGGAAAGGCAAGCTGACGATCAGAACGCCCAGCAGGATGAGCAGGATAGAGAATTTTTTCATTAAACATCAACTCCCGTTGTCCAAGTAAAATAGTATACCTTTCTCTATTTTACTTACCGACCTATACAAAATATGGACAGGGACAGAAGGATGCACAGGAATTGATCAGAGGAGGAGGGTCAAACCAAAACAAACATCCCCGTATCGCTACAGTAGGAAAACTGCAACGCTACGGGGATGTTTTATTGTATAGCTACTATTTATCAGTTGGTGAATCGGTAGGTGTGAAATCACATTCCTGCAACGGCACCACTTTGGTCTTCTTGATCCATTTGTAACCGAGCCACAATACCAGGAACAGCGGTACGCTCAAGTAAGCGACGATGGCTCCACTCCAGTCGATCTGGTCTCCCGTGAATGCCTGGTAGTTCTGTCCGATAATCACGATGATACACAGGACAAAAGCGAAGATCGGCCCAAACGGGAACCAGCGTGCCCGGTAAGGCAAGTCGCTCAGGTCTCTGCCTTGTGCAACGTATGCACGGCGGAAGCGATAATGACTGATGGCGATCCCGAGCCAAGTAATAAATCCGCACATCCCGGACGCATTCAGCAACCAGGTGTACACAATGCCATCGCCGAACAGGGAGGCAAGGAATGCCAACATACCAACCGCTGTCGTGAGCAACAGGGCATTCATGGGAATACCTTTTTTGTTCAACTTGCCTAGGAAGCGAGGGGCTTTACCATCTCGGGCAAGGGCATAGAGAACCCGGCTCGAAGCATACATGCCTGAGTTACCGGCAGAGAGTACGGAAGTTAGAATGACGGCATTCATGACGGAAGCCGCAATGGCGAGTCCGGCTTTCTCAAACACCAGCGTGAACGGGCTAACCCCGATATTTTCCAGATCACCCTTGAGTAGGTTCGGATGAGTATATGGGATGATTAGGCTGATCACGGTAATCGCCAAAATGTAAAAAATCAGAATGCGCCAGAATACCTGACGAATTGCACGAGGTACATTTTCTCGTGGGTTCTCACTTTCACCGGCGGCTACACCGATAAGCTCTGTGCCTTGGAATGAGAATCCCGCGGCCATGAATACACCAAGCACAGCGAAGAATCCGCCATGGATAGGTGCATCACCGATGGTGAAGTTACTGAAACCAACTGCTTCTCCGCCCATAATACCGAAGATCATGAGCACACCAACGGCCAGGAAGATGATAACGGTAGCTACCTTGATAATGGCGAACCAGTATTCGGACTCTCCGTAGCCTTTGACCGACAGTACATTTAAGGCAAAGATCAGCACGAGGAACAACAAGCTCCATAACATGGATGAACTGTCGGGGAACCAGTATTTAATGAGTACTGTAGCGGCAGCAAGCTCTGCTGCAATGGTTACCGCCCAGTTGTACCAGAAGTTCCAGCCCATGGCGAAGCCGAGGGCCGGATCGACAAAACGTGCGGCATACGTATTAAATGAACCGGAGTCCGGCATAAAGGTTGCAAGCTCACCAAGGCTGGTCATCAGGAAATAGACCATAATGCCAACAGCCGCATAGGCAATTAAAGCTCCACCAGGGCCTGCGGTTGAGATGGCGGTACCACTTGCGAGGAACAGCCCAGTACCAATGGAGCCACCGAGGGCGATCATCGTCATATGGCGTGCGCGTAATCCTTTTTTCAGGGAAGGTCCGGTTGTCGTTGTTGGGTTACTGCGGTCTTGCATGGAAACACTCCTTCATTCGATATACTGATGTTTGCGATACCTGAATTCATAAACAAAAAGACCACAGGCATCAGCCTGCGGTCTTTAATATTTCAATGTCCGCACCATGTCCCAGATGATTAAGATAGCTCAACACAGAAGAATTCATACCTTTATATAAACCTTTATATAAAGGAAATGTACTTCCGTGACAGTTCTGCGCCTTTCGACAGCAGCCCCAGCCCACCGGACCGTATAAGGAACGTCCAGTAAGCTTCGGCGGGTACACCTTTCGGCTGATATCAAAAGCGGCTCCTTCGCGCCTCCTTCAGCGTACTAATCGCACCCGCGACCTCTACCTCACCATCAATGGATGAGGTGTATCTATTGTCTATGAAATTATGAACAACACAACTTAACACTGTGTGTTCTGTTTAGTAAACAGACAATCAGTATAACGCGCATGGTTTTCCAGTGCAATAACAATTGTTGGATGTGAGGTCTGAGGGACGACTAATCCTCTTTCTTGTTACGGCCAGCCATTTGCTGCCATACCGTTCCAGCAGCCTGTTCGCCCGATTCGATCCGCTCCAGAGCCATCTTGGCTTGTAGGCTGACTTCAAATTCGGGATCATCGGCTGCAACTCGCAAGGCTTGTTCTGCTTCTTCTGTTCCGACTTCATATAGAAAACGTGCTGCACGCCAGCGTACAAGTTTACTTTTATCGGATAACGTTGCTGTCATGGCTGGAGTGGCGGCAGGGTCACCGATATCAGACAAGGTATCCCCGGCAGTCCGACGTACCGCAGGAGAACTGTCCTGCAGTGCTTCATAGAGCAATTCCATCGCTTCCGGTGTACGAATGTCACCGAGGTATACTACAGCCAAGCGGCGAATCTGCATTTTGTTGTCATGCAGGGCATGAGCTACGAGGGGCAGTCTTTCGGCCGTAGGCTCCATGCCGTCAAATGCCGCATAGCGAACATTCCAGTCCTCGCTTCGAAGAGCCTCTTCAAGTTCGGCTCCATCCAATTCACGACGGCGCTCAACGAACTCTTCTGCTTTGGTACCATGTTCAATGGCCTGTTTGATGACCTGTTCCAGTCGTTCTGGCGGGTAAGCAGCTTCCAATTCCTGCTCGACTTCACGAGCAATATCAGGCAATTCACCATATCGAACGCCGTAATCGCTCAGTTTGCGTTCTTTGATCATCGTCGCACTGGCAACTTCTGTCACGGCTTTGACAAAACGGTCCGACAACGAGATTCGTTCTTCCTTGACCCCGGCTTTGACCCTGATTTGCATCGGTACGCCTCGGAAAAATTGTACGAATACCTGTGCTTCTCCGAAGTGCTCGCCTGAGGCATCTTCGGATTCAATCCAGTCCAGATCAATGCCTTGCTGTCCAAGGCGATTTTGGACTTCGCCCAAAATGACGGACCAGTCTGCATTCCCTTTACGGTCAAGCGCCACAAAGTCGGTCGTGTGGAACACACTCTTTACGCCAGGAATATGAAGCATCTGGCGTATGAACGCCGGAGCGGATCGTTCGTTGTCCAGTGTATATGTTTTGCGAATTCCGTCCTCCAGACGTTCATCGAGATGCAGCATCATCGTATTTGGACTCGGTGTTGGTTCAATGGAAACAATATTCATCAGTGTAACCTCCTATAGTACCAGATTCATCCTTCACTTCCCGTAAATTAAATCACACGGGTATTTCTCTATTTTACATCAATGTGTGGAATCTGCGAAATCATCCAGAAACAAAGTGCACGAGACTGACACTTTGTGTGAAGAAGTACGAAATTTGTTAACACTTCTTTCATGTTCACGCACAAACATTTTTAAACGAAAATTGGCACAATAATAAGAAGAAACAACTGGAGGTTATACCTATGGAACCCATTACCGTGCTTTCGGATGGAAAACGTCGTATTGCATATGAAAATATTATTCAATTATTCAGGGAGTGGATGGCTGATGCACCATCCGGTTCAGTGATAGAAACACATCGGGGAAGTTGGGAAAACTCCCGTTATTGTATTGTTGATTATCAGATCGCCGAAGAAGCGGTGTCAGCGGCGAATGCTATTCGGGCTTTTATGCCGCAGATTCCGCTACTGGTCATTACCGATTTCAAATCTTTAATTCGGAAGCGCCACCTGCAACAGATTACAGGTACAGGTGAGATGAAGATGATTCTCTGGAACGAGCAAGATCCGAATCATCTGATCAAGGACATGCAGCAGTGGTTACACGCTTCGGTGTATGAATCACAAATAGCCATACCGCCCATCTTATCCATGAGATAAAAGTAGGGGTATAGCCAAAGGTTTTGAACTTCAATCGTTACGATAAAATCAGATCACATATTTATAGCCTGTTCCCCAAACGGTCTTGATATAACGGGGATTCTTGGGGTCAGGCTCGATTTTTTTACGCAGACTTGAGATATGAACATCAATGGTACGATCCAGATAGGCACGTTCGGAGCCTTTGATTCGATCCATCAGTTCATTGCGGGTGAATACTTTGCCCGGATTCCGGTACAATTCCTTCATAATTTCAAACTCGATATGAGTGACCTCGATTTCAACACCATCCACAAACAGAGTTCTTCTGTACTCATTCACATTTACATGTCCAGTAACCTCTGCCTGCTTGTCCTCTTTAACCGGTTTATCCTGATAGGAAATAATTGATCTGCGCAGCAGTGCTTTAATTCGTGCGTCCAGCTCTTTCAGACTAAATGGCTTGCACAGAAAGTCATCCGCACCATTGTGCAATGCGCGAAGTCGATCATTCAACATGGTGCTTGCCGAGATCATCAGAATGGGCACAGTGGAATGCTGGCGGAATGCTTCTACAAGATCATTTCCATCCGTTTCAGGCAGCATCAGGTCCGTTACAACGATATCCGGTTGAAATTGCGAGAACAGTTGAAGTGCCTCACGGGCATGATGAACCCGTTCAGTGATGTATCCTTCCTCCTCAAGAAAGAAAGCAATCATGTCAGCCAGATTTTTCTCATCTTCTATAAGAAGTACTTTGATCGTCATAGGGTCACACTCCTGGTGAAAATAATATGTTAAGAAAATACTAAAAAATCACGGTGATTTGCTTAAAAATACTGCAAAAAATTTAATGTTTCTATCCCAAAATATAGGATGTGTATGTAGGTGGATAGCAGGCTTTTTGATGAACTTCAATATTTTAGCATGAATGCAGTTTGTTTGCCGAGCGATCAGAATTTCCCAAAGCTACATCAAGTACTAATTACAGTATAATGGATCAGAACGATTTCTGGGGAAAAAAGTAGATTGTATCCGCTTTAGTTTATAGGAGGAACCAACGTTGTTGTTAAATACAGAACCAAAAATTAGCCGTGAGGGCAGTGATATATGAACCGTTTAGATGTAAGACAGCTGCTGGAGTGGGTGGTACTTAAGCTGAGGGTACCCTGGATTGGAACCAGCATTCTGATCATTATTGGCTCACTAAGCACTATTTTTCCGCTTACTTTATTCTATGGTGTACAGTTTATGGTTGGCAGCGCAGCAGCACTTATTGCTCTTCGTTTGCATGGGGCTATCTATGGATTTGTCACTATTACAGTTATCCATCTGCTAAATACCATCATTGTCGGCTTCGAACCGCGGAATTTAACTGTGATGATTGCACATTTCGCTGAACTGATCTGGATGCTCGGTTGGCAGCTCCGTTGGAAGAATGGCAGTCTAATCAAGGCTAATGCTGTCTTCTGGGTAGTGATGCTACTTCCGGTTATTTATTGCGGGCATTATATATTGGGCCTGAATATAGAAGATTTGAAGTATGAGTATATGTATATTGCTGTGATTGGCATGGTGAATGCCCTGATCGCGGGTATTGTGGTGGATTTCTGGATTACCACGGGTGAGCACAAATCCAAGCGTACGGGAACCATTCCACTTACAAGGATTGCGTTTAAATACGTAGTTGCCTTCGTGGTATTTGTTTCGCTCGTATTGTTATCCGCAGATAGCCGCAGACAATTGAGTCAGATGAATGATGCCATTTTACGTGATATGAAACATGCCGCGAATGCCGTTGTTCAGGATCTAGACGAACAGTATGTTACCTCGGAGAATATGGATCAGAATATGGCACGTTATCACCATCTATTGGGTGTGAATGTGATTCTGCTGGATCGGAATGATACAGTCGTGGCTTCTGGTTTGAATACACTTCAGACTGGCGAGTACTTGGATATGGACCAATTCCGTCTTCTAAAGTCGAGGGATAATCTCATTCTGTTAAGCTCCGATAATATCCATTACAGTGATGTATTGAATCACTGGAAAGAGGCATCTTTCATCTATGAAGCGGAGATGACAGCTGTAACACCTTATCGGGTATTCATTGAGAACAACTCGACCAAGTATTATCCCCGAATAGAATCGATCTACCTGTCCACATTGCAATCCCTGTTCGTCATCATCGTTGCTTCCATGATTGTGGCGGCTCCTCTGAGCAGTAAGGTCGTTAGCCCGCTGTTAAGACTAACCAGGATGACAGGTTCTCTTCCGAGATTGTTATTTCGCAATGGGAAGATGGAATGGCCAACGAGCCATGTAACCGAAGTGCAGATTCTTATTGGTAATTTGCGCAAAATGGCTGATGTGCTGCTGGAACAGTTCGAACAGATCCGACTGGACAAGTTAACGCTAGAGGATAGGGTCATCGAGCGGACCAAGGAACTCAAGAATAGTGAAGAAGTCAAACGTGCAATTATTGAATCGTCGATTGATGCGATTATCGCTGTGGACTCCAATGGAATCATCGTTGAGTTTAACCCGGAGGCGGAAAGAATGTTTGGATTGCTTCGGGAAGAAGTGATTCTCATGAAGGAAGCACCGTCTCTTTTTCAAGGGGCCAGTTGTATGGAGATTAAGAAATTGCTGGAGCGATTCGAATATGTTGAAGGTAAGAGATACACGACCGTAGATGAAATTTCAGGTATTCGCCGAGACGGTTCCGTCTTTCCAATTGAGTACAAAATTGTTGAGATTCAGCTTGGCAAAAATGAGACGTTGTATAACCTGTTTATTAAGGATATTACAGAGCGAACCAGAGCAGAAGAAGATCGTGTGCGGCATGCCCTTGCACTGGAGCAGCTTAATTCGGAGTTGTTCAATGAAAAGATTGCTATTCAGGAACAGCGGGATATCAGTGAGCAATTTATAGAGTCTGTTCGGGAAGGTCTTGTCATGTCTGATCGACTAGGCAACATAACCATCGTCAACCGAAGGATAGAAGAGATGTTTGGTCTGGGTGATTTCCTGGGCAGATCCATTGAAGATTTGGCGCAGGCCATTGATACGATGGTATTGACGGATAACTTCAATCTGTCGGAACAGACGCGGGCATTCCTAAATGGTGAAACGGCATTTATTGAGACCGAATTTATATTTAACAATGTGGAGAAAAGTGTGTTTTCCTTGTATATGAAACAGATGGATGTTCCGGGTAAAAATCATGGATTCCTGCTAGTATTCCGTGATCGGACAGGAGAAGAGCGGTTGGATCGGATGAAAAATGAGCTGATCAGCGTGGTATCCCATGAGCTTCGAACACCTGTAGCCACCATTATGGGATATGTGGAACTCATGATGATGTATGACCTTCCGGCAGCTCAACAGCAGGAATTCATGCAGACCATCTCATCAGAGGGCAAGCGGCTGAGCAGTTTGCTGGATGATGTGCTTGATATTCAGCGGCTTGACAACGAAGGTATGACCTACCATATGACCTATGTACCGCTGGTTGAACTGGTAGAGGGGGTAGTTGATCAGTGGAATATGAAGTCTGTCCAACGAATCCATGTTCATACGTTTAATGGGGACTTTTTTGCTTATGCTGACCAGAACAGGATGGTTCAGGTTCTTCATAATCTGGTGGGTAATGCGGTCAAGTACTCACCGGGAGCCGACCGCATTGATGTTACGTTATGGGAAGAAGAGGAATGGTTATGTATCGATGTACGTGATTACGGAATAGGTATTGACGAGAAAGAAAAGGACATGCTGTTCAACAAATTCTATCGTGTGGATAATTCGGATCATCGGCAGATTGGTGGAACAGGAATCGGATTGTACATTTCCCGCAAAATTGTAGAAGATCACAACGGTACACTGACTTTCATATCTGCACCGGACAAAGGAAGCACGTTCAAGGTTCGACTGCCCAAGCAGGATGTGTTGCTCTAAACATAATGATTTAGAAGTAAGAACATGTTTTACTTTTTCTAGCACAATGGTTATCAGATCTATTTGATAAAGTCTTTACCTTTCGGCACGCAAGCGTGATGAGAGGTAAAGGCTTTTTTTGTTTTTTCAATGTCCCGGATAAAAAAACCTATTCTTTTGCACACTGTATATAGAGCCATAATTTGCATCCCATGCCAAAGGAGGACGGCAGCTATATGTTCCGTAAACAAGAGAAAACACTCATCATCGTCTGTCTGGTCGCAGCTGTGGTTGTACTGTATGCCGTGGTGAAAAGCATCATTCGAATCATGAGTTATTGAGATACACGTTCAAGCAGAGTGATCTGCTGTCGTACATAAACGATTATGTGAAAGAGGAGTGTAACCATGTCATCCCTGGATCCTGTTTTGCTCAGCCGTATACTGACCGGTCTTACCCTGTTTGTACACATCATTTTTGCCTCCATTGGTGTAGGTGTTCCCCTCATGATTGCCTTGGCCGAGTGGCGAGGGTTGCGAACCAATGATATACATTACACCCTGTTGGCACGCCGTTGGGCGCGAGGTTTTGTCATCACCGTTGCCGTTGGCGTCGTTACAGGTACCTCAATCGGATTACAGCTCAGCCTGCTGTGGCCGATGTTTATGCGGGTCGCGGGACAGGCGATAGCTCTGCCGCTGTTTATGGAGACGTTTGCCTTTTTTATCGAGGCGATCTTTCTTGGGATTTACCTCTATACGTGGGATCGTTTCAAAAAGAAATATACGCATATGCTGCTGTTGATTCCGGTAGCTCTCGGCTCATCTGCATCTGCGATTTTCATTACAACGGTGAATTCCTTCATGAACCAGCCTCAGGGATTCACTCTGATTAATGGCATCATGAAGGATATCCATCCAATTGCTGCGATGTTGAATCCGGCAACGCCAACTAAAGTGTCCCATGTACTTGCCTCCTCATACACCCTGAGTGCAGGTATTCTTGCGGGGATCGCTGCCTTCAGTTTGCTCCGGGGACGAGACCATGTGTATTACAAAAAAGCACTGAAACTCACGACGGTGTCTGCGCTCGTATTTGCGATCAGCACCGTCATGATTGGAGACTCCTCCGGTAAATTTCTGGCGAAGTATCAGCCGGAGAAGCTGGCTGCCGCAGAATGGCATTTCAAAACAATGAAGAAGGCACCGCTCCTCTATGGCGGAATTCTGGATGAGAACAATGAAGTGAAATATGCCATTGAGATTCCGTATGCTCTTAGCATTTTGGCAGGTAATCGTCCAGATACGGAAGTGAAAGGTCTTGAAGAATATCCTGCGGATCTGAGGCCACCACTGTCTATTCACTATATGTTCGATCTGAAGGTCACAACCGGCGTGATCATCCTGATGATTCCTGTGCTCTATGTACTGCGTCGATGGTTGCCAGGTCGTAAGCCGTATCCCAAATGGCTGCTGCTGGGCATTGTCTTGCTGGGACCTCTCGCCATGATTGCCATTGAGCTGGGGTGGATGTTTGCCGAAGTTGGCAGGCAGCCTTGGATTTTACGTGGGTATATGAAGGTGGCGGAAGCGGCTACGACGTCAACTTCGGTAGGATGGATGCTGGTGTTGTTCATCTTGCTGTATCTGATTCTGTGTTTCTCGTGTATTCGGGTGCTCAGCAAGCTGTTCCGTAATAAGGAAGCAGAGAAGGAACTGGAGACGCTGGGGCTTGAAGGAGGGATCGTGCATTGAGTTTCGAAATTGCAGGCATCGCGATACTGTGGACATTTTTATTCGGTTACCTGATCGTCGCTTCGATTGATTTCGGTGCTGGTTTTTTCAGCTTTTACAGCATCTTGACCGGTCACGAGAACAAAATTCATAACATCATTCAGCGCTACCTGTCTCCCGTGTGGGAAGTGACGAATGTGTTTCTGATCTTTTTTGTGGTCGGACTGGTCGGATTTTATCCGGACAGCGCTTTTTATTATGGGACGGCTTTGCTGGTTCCAGGTTCTCTGGCCATTGTACTGCTTGCCATCCGGGGCGTGTATTACGCTTACAATACCTATGGCAACCATGGGAAGAACAGCCGGATCTACATGGCATTGTATGGAGCGACGGGATTGCTGATCCCAGCGGTGTTCTCTACCATTTTGGCGATATCCGAAGGTGGGATCATTGAGCAGGTGGGCGATCAGGTGTTTTTTCGATGGCGTGAATTTTTGACGAATCCCTATACCTGGTCGGTTGTTTTGCTTGCACTGGTTAGTGTGCTGTATATCTCGGCGATGTTTCTTACCTACTATGCGAAGCGGGCGGCGGATGAGCCTGCCTTTGAGGTGCTTCGAGAGTATGCGCTGCTCTGGAGCTTGCCCACTATTTTCGCGAGCTTTCTGGCTTTTCTGCAGATTAACAAACAGAATCCCGCACACTTTGAGCAGATGGTGAATATCTCATGGATGTTCATTGCTTCATTTATATGTTTTGTCATTGCGGTGTCGCTGGTATGGAAACGCAAATATCTGGGCTGGTGTTTTATCGCTGTCATGCTTCAGTTTGCCTTTGCCTGGTATGGTTATGGACGATCTCACTTGCCGTATATCCTATATCCTTACATTAATATTTACGACAGTTTTACGAATCGTACGATGGGGATTGCGCTGATTACGGCGTTCAGTTTGGGGCTACTCGTGCTGATTCCTTCGCTTGTGCTGATTATGAAGCTGTTCCTGTTTGATGCCAATTATGTACGCGGTAATTCTGGTAAAAAGAAAGGATGAGTCTGTTCATGCTGCTGAACATGTTCTTACTCATGTCTCCCTTGCTGGATCCACTATCTACTGAGGGAGTCACGGGGATACCTGGTATAACCGGATTGAGCTTTTTTGAGACATTCACCATTATGTATGCCCCACCACTCATTATTGTGGCTGCGATTGCCTTTCTGTTCGTGTATCTGGCCGTATGCAAAAATCCGCAGGATTGATTGGCTGGTACGTGCATTCCCATTTGGGGTAATCTGTTGTTAAGAAATAGGAAGGGAGGAGGGCCCTTTCATGCCTAAAATCCGTTATAACAACATTGATAATGTAAGTACGGACAAAACGCTGAAGGAATTCAAGCAATGGAGGGAGCAACGGCGCAACAAAGTGAAGGACTATTCCTACACCGTGCCCAAACACCCACCTGAACTGGATTATCTGCATGCCAACCGGGATGACACGAGTATTACCTGGATTGGTCACTCCACGTTTTTCATTCAATATTATGGATTGAACATCGTGACTGACCCGGTGTGGGCCGAAAAAATGGGATTTCAACGAAGGCTCGGTGCCCCTGGCATTCCGATTCAGGATATTCCACCGTTGGATGTCATTCTAATATCCCATTCCCACTATGATCATCTGCATCTGGCTTCCTTGCGTAAGCTGATTACAGCCAAGACGTTGCTGATCGTACCCGATGGTCTGAAGCGCAAAATGATACGCAAAGGATTCCATCGATGCCAGGAGATGAAATGGTGGGACCATATGACACTTGGCGGGGTCAAAATAACTTTTGTTCCGGCACAGCACTGGACGCGCCGAACGCTGTTCGACACCAATACATCCCATTGGGGCGGTTATGTGTTGGAACCGAATCATCCGGCGACGACTTCAGCAGCGGAAAGTGCTGCAACAACGAGCGACCAGGACCAATCATCAAAGGAATCAGGGAAACACGAAACAGCCAAAGCATCTGACGGCCCGCCTGTGTTGTATTTTGTGGGGGATACAGGTTACTTCCAGGGATTCAAAACGATTGGAGAGCGCTTTGACATTGGTGTTACCTTGATGCCCATCGGTGCCTACGATCCGGAATGGTTCATGACTTCTCAGCATGTGACACCTGAAGAAGCGTTGCAAGGATTCGTTGAATCCGGTTCCCAGCTCATGGTGCCGATGCATTACGGCACATTTAAGCTGGCGGATGATACGCCCAAGGAAGCATTGGATCGGCTGGAAGTCGAACGTGAGCGGCTTGGCATCGGTAAAGAGCGAATTCGGGTGTTGGGTCATGGCGAAACGCTTCGTATTCACCACGAAAATGGTAAACAGGACTAACAAAAGTGATCCAAATATGTTAATGTAGGGGTATACCCGCATGAACAGTATATTTACCAAATCTTTAATAAGTAAAAAGCGGCCAATTTTCGAATTTGCCGCTTTTTTGTGTTATAATATGGTGCCAGAATAGGCATCGGGATATTGAATCCATGATTTACGCAACTTGCTATTCATGCAGTATGCAGATTAACCAATAAAGGATGGTATGCTTAATGATCAGTACAAGCGGCATCACGCTCCGCTACGGAAAACGTGCACTTTTTGAAGATGTAAATATCAAATTCACGCCAGGAAACTGTTACGGCCTGATCGGCGCCAACGGAGCCGGCAAATCAACATTCTTGAAAATTTTGTCCGGTGAAATTGAATCAAACTCGGGAGAGGTGCACATCACCCCGGGCGAACGTATGGCCGTTTTGAAGCAAAACCACTTTGAATATGATGAGTATCCGGTTCTCGAAACCGTAATTATGGGCCATAGTCGTCTCTATGCCATTATGAAAGAAAAAGATACGCTGTATGCTAAAGCGGATTTCACTGAAGAAGACGGCCTGCGTGCAGGTGAGCTTGAAGGTGAATTTGCCGAGTTGAACGGCTGGGATGCTGAGCCGGATGCAGCAGCACTCCTGATCGGTCTGGGTATCGACCGTGACATGCACGATAAGAAAATGAATGAACTGAGTGGTAACGAAAAAGTTCGTGTCCTGCTTGCACAAGCATTGTTTGGTCGTCCAAACAACCTGTTGCTCGATGAGCCTACCAACCACTTGGATCTCGAATCCATTCAATGGCTTGAGAACTTCTTGATGGACTATGAAGGTACTGTCATTGTGGTATCCCATGACCGTCACTTCCTGAACAAAGTATGTACGCATATTGCGGATATTGACTTTGGTAAAATCCAGCTGTACGTAGGTAACTATGACTTCTGGTACGAGTCCAGCCAATTGGCACTTGCTTTGCAACGTGATGCCAACAAGAAAAAAGAAGAGAAGATTAAAGAGCTTCAAGCCTTTATTCAACGTTTCTCGGCGAATGCCTCGAAATCAAAGCAGGCGACTTCCCGGAAGAAACAACTCGACAAAATTACGCTGGATGACCTTCGTCCATCGAACCGTAAATATCCATTTATCAACTTCAAACCTGAGCGTGAAGCCGGTAAACAATTGTTGACCGTAGATCGCATCAGCAAATCCATTGATGGTGTAAACATGCTGAATGATATCAGCTTTGTCGTGAACAAAGGGGATAAAATTGCATTTGTTGGCCCGAATGGTAATGCCAAGTCACTGTTGTTTGATATTCTTATGGGTGAAACGGAATTGGATAGCGGCGAATACACTTGGGGCGTAACAACAACTCAAGCTTATTTCCCGAAAGACAACTCCAAGTATTTTGACGGTGTAGACATGACGCTCGTGGATTGGCTCCGTCAATATTCCAAAGATCAGGATGAAACGTATCTGCGTGGATTCTTGGGACGTATGCTGTTCTCTGGTGAGGAATCCTTGAAAAAGGCAAGTGTACTGTCCGGGGGCGAGAAAGTTCGCTGTATGCTGGCGAAAATGATGCAGACTGGTGCTAACGCATTGATTCTGGATGAGCCTACGAACCACTTGGATCTCGAATCCATTACAGCGCTGAACAATGGCATGATTGATTTTGACGGCACAATGCTGTTTACATCCCATGACCATCAGTTCATCCAAACGATTGCTAACCGGATTATCGAAATTACGCCGAATGGCATCATTGATCGCCAAATGAGCTATGACGAATATCTGGAAAGTGATGAAATCAAAGAACTGCGTAATAAAATGTATCCGGTAGAAGCTTAAAATAAGTCTGAATTACAGGTACATTATGTATAGGAACACAAAAGAACCGCAAGCCTCTCGGAAGAGGGCTTGCGGTTCTTTTTGCAATCCAATGGCTTTTTCTGAGGCTCTAAGACCTAAGATCCACCAGTACGGCGACGTTGGTTGTTAGGTTTCTTGTTGTTTTGACTCTTCATCGCTTTAGGTCCGCCTTCAAAGTAGGCGCTGGATTGGTTACCGGAATTTGCTTGTTCTTTCTTTTGCGCCAGCTTCTGGCGTATAGCATCCTGCAAACTGACCTTTTTCGGTTCGTTATTTTCGCTCATCGTTATTTCCCTCCCGGTCTTACAGTAAGCCGTCCAGATTGGACGGGATGTACCTATTTTATACGTTTTACAAAAGCCCCACAAGGGCAACCTGATAAAATGCTCAAATCCTTTGATTTGACCCAGGCCAACATTCTTTCTCATCGCCTACAGCCCTGCCGTCTGGCAACTTTGTTTCGGCTTGCCTACAGCAATGCAGCCTGGCAACACTGTTTCTGTAGACCCACACGCTCCGCATTTGGTAACATGGAAAAACCGTAATACGAAACGTTAAAGGAGTGTCGCCCGGTTTGAACGCTTATGAAGAAATACGAAAAGGGGAGCGAGGGGCTTGGGTTAGCATCGTAGCCTATCTCGTCTTGTCCGCCTTTAAGCTGATCTGTGGATATTTATTTGCTTCCAGCGCATTGCTGGCGGATGGTTTTAATAACCTTACGGACATTGTGGCATCCGTTGCTGTACTGATCGGGCTTCGGATCTCCCAGAAACCACCTGATTCGGATCATGCTTATGGTCATTTTAGAGCGGAAACTGTTGCTGCCTTGGTAGCTTCATTTATTATGGCTATGGTTGGTCTGCAAGTATTGGTTGAAGCCGTTCGTTCTTGGTATGAAGGCGCCTTTGTTGCTCCGAATCTGTGGGCGGCAGCGGTGGCTGTGGTCTGTGCGGTCGTGATGTTAGGCGTATATCGTTACAATCACCGTCTGGCTAAACAAATTAACAGTCAGGCACTGATGGCTGCGGCCAAAGATAATCGTTCGGATGCATGGGTCAGTATAGGCGCTGCAGTTGGGATTATAGGTGCGCAGTTCGGACTTCCTTGGCTGGATAAAGTAGCTGCGATTGCTGTAGGTTTGTTGATCTGCAAGACGGCTTGGGAGATTTTCCGGGATTCAACTCATCGTCTGACGGATGGATTTGATCAGAAAGAACTGACGGATCTTAGATCCTCCGTGGCTCGGGTTCCCGGCGTTGAGATGATCAAGGATGTGAAGGCACGTGTGCATGGCAGTCATGTACTTGTGGATGTGGTGATTGAAGTGGACGGAGGCCTAAGCCTGATTGAAGGCCATCAGATCTGTGACCGAGTGGAAGAGCGGTTGAAGCGATCGCATAACATCATGCATGTGCATGTGCATGTGGAACCGAAAATGGATGAAGTCACGGGAAACCCTTGAACAGGGCGTGAACATGTTGGAAAATCAAAAGAGGACAGCCGCATAATGCGCGCTGTCCTCTTTACTTATCGTTAGAACGATTATACGATATTATTGAATGGCAACGTGGATCCACGCTTTGCCTTTCCACGTGTATACTTGCACCCACTCGCCACCGTCGAATCCGTCAACCACTTCACCTGTTGTGTCGATGACTTGGGAGCTCAGTGCACCGATTGGTTTACCGTTAGGTGCATCGTAGAACCAAGTGCGCTCAAGCAAGTTCAGCAACATTGTAGGTACCAGTACTTCATCGCCTGGTTTTACAAGTGGCTCTTCAAACATTTTGTCATCTGTAGTCGTAGCTGGAGTTTCTGTTTCCGTTGTCGTTGAAGTGCCTTCTGTGGCTGTCGATTCTGTTGTTGTACCTGTTACCGTCTCAGCAGAACCTTCTACTGTTTCTACAGCAGGTTTGTTCACTTCAACAGCAGGAGTTGTTGTTGTCGTAGCTTCTGTTCCTGTTTCCGGAGTCACTGTTCCAGTAACCGCTTCCTCAGCACCAGCAGCGGCAGCCATCGAACCCATCAACGTTAATGCAGCGGCAAAACTTACGATTTTTTTCATTTGTAATTCCTCCTCGGTTTGTTATGTAATTTGTTGTCCTGTGTTAAAAGTAACCAAGCGAGCTACCCTATGAATCACAAATTATAACAATATTTTCTTGCATTCTCCAGTGTCAACTGGCGCATATGTGGGTATATAGCAAGCCTGTAAATATCATACTTCGGTGGGATAAAACCGGGTTGGCTATCTCAAAAAAGTCCTGTTTTTAGCGATTCAGTGGGCGATCGGATTGGAATAAAGCAGGAGGGAGTGCAATACATAATATAGAAAAGTTGACCTATGCCTGAACGCACAAAAGCCAATCGGCTTGGTAGCACGATCGGCTTTTGTATGTATTCGTTATTCAGCATTCAGTCATAACAGAGACTGCGGTTATCGCATTCGGCTGCGTCCCGTAATAAGGGAGATTACGAACAGTACTACAAAGATGAAGAAGAGTACTTTAGCGATTGAAGCAGCTGCTTCAACAATACCGAAGAATCCGAAAATACCTGCTACCAGTGCAATAATCAGAAATAATACAGACCATTTCAACATGAGGTTTCATCCTTTCGTTTACTTTAATTGTGGAGTGAGTTGTGTTCACCTCACCGCCTTGTGTAGTCTAACTTTAACCGGGGGTTATCCGGTTGAAACATTGGTTTTTTTTCCAAACGCGGGCATAGTTGAAGTAAGCTGTTATTTTGTTTCGTCCGGGAAATCGCCGGGTAACTATAGCAATAACAAACTGATGCACATATGGAAAGAGAGGTTCTTCTATGATCTATCAAATTAGCGTGGCCCTGATTGCAGTGGCATTTGCAGTACTGGTTTTCTTTTTAATTCGTACTTTGAAATCCGCCCAAGGTTCTTTGGACAATGTCTCACAGACATTGCAGGAGGTACAGAAGACCATTGATGAACTTAGTTATGAAGTGAAGCAGACGGTACGACATGCCAATGATATTACGGTGGATGTACAGCACAAAATGAAAAAAATTGATCCTGTTATGGAATCTGTTGAGAATCTGGGAGAAGTGTTGAATGAAGTGACGGCAGCAGCGAAACAAGTCTCCACGACGCTGATGGCGAAGTTTCAGACCAAACGTAACAACACTGAACAGACCAAGCATGCTGAAGAGGTTCATGTAACTGCACCGCCTGCTACATCAACGGATCGTACTCTGCAATCCTATGAAGCTACATATTATGGTGATGCTAAGGGCGGGAAAAACTGGATGAAGTATATTGATGTTGCAGCGAATGTATGGCAAAGGATGCGTAAATAACATGATCGCTTTGTAATCCAAAAAGAAACCTTCAGAGCGGTGATGAACCTTATGAAAGGGTGAGAATCATGATGAAACTACTGCTTGTGATGTTTAGCGTAATTTCTCCCTTTTCCGTTCAACCGGCAGCGGTACCCGCTGCTCACGATATGCAATGGACGGCAATGGAAGAGAAGGCGTCAGAGGTGACTCTGGCTGTTGATCGATCCGAGACTTTCCAGCATTTTCGGACTCTGAATGGCGTTTCTCTGGATGACACCATGAACGATTTGTTGGCCAAGAAGGGCCAGCCGGTGCATAAGCAGGAAGATCCTTATCTGGGGTGCCCTGAATATCACTTTCACGATGTGAAGGTTGGCTTGTGTGAAGATACGGATGTCATTCAATATGTGCATATCGATGCATCTGAGGATCACATCAAGTTAAATGGGCAGAGAATCGAGATGAATATTGAAGCGATCCATCAAGCTTTAGGCAAACCCTATTATGTGGCTGAGGACGGAGAAGTATTTCTCCGTGGAGACCAGGCTCTAAAGGTATATATGAAGTCAGGCTCTAGTCAGATCGACGGCATTGATCTTTTTGATGACACGGTTTCCTAGGATTGGTTATTATTGAATCGTTTCAATCCCAGATAGTATGGTTATATACTAAGTAGCTCGATAAAGAAGATTAAATCAGAGGAGAGTGGAAACGATGAATTCAACCAATGCGCAAGCTTATGCAAAAGTGGTAGAAAACGGAGTCCAGGCGGTAGAAGCGGTGAAAGAATTGCAGATTACCGGATACCTTGCTGATCATATCTTTGTTCTCGCCCATGAGAAGGATCGTACAGATCGAATTGCCGATACAGCAGATGCCAAAGAAATTGGCATTAAGGAAGAAGGCGTATTTGATTCCTTGGCGAATCTGTTCCGCTCACGTGGTGATGAACTCCGGGCCAAAATTGTATCGATGGGCTTTACCGAAGCCGAGGCCGACTTCTACGAGAGTGAACTTGACAAGGGTAAAGTGCTTGTTATTGCTAAAAAGAAAGATTAACCGATATACATCGCAAGTTGAAGCTTGCTGAACATGGACGAGCTTCTGAATCACTTCTGTAAAATGCTTAATCAAAAACATAGATAAGGAATGGGGCTTTCCCCATTCCTTATCTATGTTTTTGCAAGTTTGGAAGCGGGATCAGGACGCTGCAAAAACAGGGTGGTCGCGGGGAAAATCCCCTACGATGGTGCCATTTACTGATAGAAGTTTTTTGATTTTAAGATTATAGTTATACTAGGAATTATTATGTCTACCGCCGTTTTGTATGCAAAATTTGTATAATCAACGTTCGTTTTAATCTAATAAGAATCGACAAACCCGGACGCCACAGATAAGGAGATATCAATGAGAATACTTATTGTTGACGACAATCCGACGAATGTCATTATCATTCGAGAAATTCTGAAAAAAGAAAACTATCGTGACATTGTAACGGCAAGTTCCGCTATGGAAATGTTTGAAGTTTTGGGAATTGGGGAGGAAAGCAACGAACCACGTCCAAGACCGTCGGATATTGACCTGATTTTGCTAGATATGATGATGCCTGAGATGGATGGTATCGAAGCCTGCAGTATTGTGCAGAAATTTGAAAATCTGAAGGATATACCGATTATTATGGTGACTGCCATCGGTGACTCCAAGAAACTTGCCGAAGCATTGGATGCAGGCGCATCCGATTATGTGACCAAACCGATTAACAAAGTCGAACTGATGGCGAGAATTCGACTCGCGCTTCGTTTGAAACAGGAGAAGGATTGGCATAAAGAGCGTGATCAACGCATTCAGGATGAGCTGAAGCTGGCAGCAATGGTCCAAAATGCCGTATTAAGTCCGGCAATCCGTGATCCACTGTTTCAAGTGCATGCCATCTATAAACCATCATTTGAGCTTGCGGGGGACCTCTATTCATGGTATCCACTTGGGGAAGGCCGTTACGGAGTACTCTTGCTCGACATGATGGGACATGGAATATCTTCATCCTTGTTTACCATGTTTATTGCTTCTGTGTTGAAAGATACGGTCACGACCTATGTCGATCCAGAGAAGGTCATTCAGGAGCTGAACCGCCGCTTTAACCAGCTCCATCTAGAGAAACAATTGGTGCAGTACTATTTCACGGCAATCTATCTGGTCGTTGATACACGGATGAAGCGTATTGATTATGTTAACGCAGGGCATCCACCTGCTTTATTTTTCCGAAACGACGGCAGTGTGACTACATTTGACAGCGTCTGCTGTCCGGTTGGGTTATTTGACAAAATGGACATTGAACCACAAACGATTCATTACGAGGGTGATGGGCATATTGCACTCTATACGGATGGATTATTGGAAGCTGTTCAGGGTGGGCAGGAGGAGCAACACGAATTCCTGGTCGAAAAACTGACCGGCTCACATCAATGGAATGAAGCTGCCATGCAGGCATTATTTTTCGACGACGAAATTCCCCAGGAACGGGATGATGATAAATGTCTGGTCTGGATTACTTTGGATAAAGGAGCGGGGGCTGAATGAAGATCAGGAATAAACTGCTGATTGGCTTTACCGCTCTAATGGCCATTTTGATCGTACTCACGTTTGTGAGCTATGAACGGCTGAACAGCAGTAATCAGCAGATTGATCAGATGTATCAGGAGCGTTATCTCAAAGTAAGGTTCACTTCTGCTGCACGTGGAGAGGTTAATGACATTGCCAAAGTGCTGGCTAACTTGCTATTAAATCCGAACAATTCGATTAGTGCAGCTGACGGTGACCTCAAGGAGATGAAAGATCGGGGTGACGGTTATCTCGAAGAAGTAAGAAACCGGGCGGACAGTGCACCTGAGCATCAGCTGGTGGATCGTGTGAATTCGGCGTGGACTGCTTATACATCCTACGCAACGAGACAGATCAGTCTGATGTCCCAAAACCGGGTAGAAGATGCGAATAACTACCGCAATGCAACAGGACTCGCGGTGCAAAAAGAGGCTGTGGATAGTTTGAATGCTCTTTCCCGCTATCAGGATCAAGAGATTGATGCCGAGATCAAGGACGCTAACGCAGCGTATACGAGAGCAGTGCAGATCACCATAAGTATCATGATTGCCGGACTGTTGCTGGCGTTGGGTGTCATTATGTGGGTGCTGCCTAGTATTACACGGGGTCTGAATACCGTATCGATGATGATCACCAGTTTCGGTAAAGGCCGCTATCGTACAATCCGGCGCATCCAGGTCAAGTCGACGGACGAGATTGGTCAGATTGCCACAGTATTCAAAGATGTATCCAGCGATCTGGAAGAAAAACTGGAAGTCGAGAAAGCCTATGTGCAGGCTCAACAGGATCAGAACTGGATGAGTTCGAACATTGCAAGAGTTCCGGAGCTACTTCGGGGCATTGGTTCCATTCGACAAATTTCACAGATGTTTATCAGTGAGTTCACACCTGTGCTTGGTGCTCAGTTGGGTGTCGTGTATCTGGTCGATGAGGAGAAACATCCCGACGAACTGAGACGCTACGGTGCTTATGCATTCGAAGAGAACGAAGACGTTGGTAAAGAAATGTACCGGATCGGTGAAGGTCTGATTGGTCAAGCTGCGCTGGATATGACACCGATTGTTCTGGAAAATACGCCGGAAGATTACGTGCATATTGGTTCAGCTTCAGGTTCAACACGTGCTGCGGGTATCATGATCTATCCTGTCGTGTTCGAAGATGAATTGATTGGTGTTGTTGAACTGGCTTCCTTTGAAGGCTTCAATGAACTGCACAAACAATTGTTCTCTCAACTGATCATGAACCTGGGCGTTATTCTGAATAACGTTCGGCGTCGTTTGCGTGTGGAGGAGCTGCTTCGTGAATCCCAGACACTGACAGAGGAACTACAGGTTCAGTCGGAAGAATTGCAGACACAGCAAGAAGAACTGCGCCGTTCCAATGAGAATCTGGAGGAGCAGACAGAGGCGCTTAAACGTTCCGAAGAACTGCTGCAGCGCCAGCAGGAAGAGCTGGAGCATTTTAATACCGAGCTTATTGCCAAAACGCGGGCGCTTGAAGAGCAGGTACGTGAAGTCGAAGAGAAGAATGACGAAATTGAGAAAACGAAGACACAATTGGAACAGCAAGCTACACAGCTGTCGATGACAAGCAAGTACAAGTCGGAATTTTTGGCGAATATGTCGCATGAACTCCGTACGCCACTGAACAGCCTACTCATTTTGTCTCAATTATTGTCGGAGAACAAGGGTGGAAATCTGACTGACAAGCAGCAGGAATACGCACAAACCATCTACATGTCGGGTGCGGATCTGCTGAAGATGATTGATGAGATTCTGGATCTGTCCAAAGTGGACGCAGGCAAGATGGATATCAATTATGAGACGGTTCGAATGGAAGAGTTGACCAGCTTTGTTCAGCAAAACTTTGGACCGATGGCAAATAAAAAAGAGCTGAATTTGAACATCGAGTTTGACAGCGATTTACCGGAATGGGTCTACACCGACAGTCATCGCGTCAAACAGATTCTACGGAATTTGTTGTCGAACGCCTTCAAGTTTACCAATCGTGGTTCGGTCAGTCTAATTGGACGACGGATGAAACCGGAAGAACTGCCGGGTTACATGAATACGAATCAGGAATATCTCGGATTTAGTGTAAAAGACACCGGCATTGGTATTCCATCGGATAAGACGGATCTGATCTTTGAAGCGTTCCAGCAAGTGGATGGGACAACAAGTCGGAAATACGGCGGAACGGGTCTGGGATTGTCCATTAGCAGGGAACTGGCACGTTTGCTTGGTGGTGCAATACAGGTGGAATCATCCGAGGGAGAAGGTAGTTGCTTTACCTTGTACTTGCCGGATAATCATGAAGAGGAAGCCCTGGCCGAGGAAGGTGCTTCAAAAGAAGCTGCAGTATCTTCAGAGGCGCTGTATGAACAGTCCATGGAAACACGGACCATGCTTTCAAGTCATCAATCCATTCTCTCTCCTGATCCAGAGCGTAGCGTAGGTACGGACCTATCTCCTAGCCATACGCCTGAAGTAACGCAGATCGAAGATGATCGTGAAAATCTGATGGAAGGTGACAAAATCCTTCTCATTATTGAGGATGACGTGAACTTTGCACATATTTTGATGGATATGGCCAGAGGAAGAGGATTCAAGGCACTTGTTGCCCTGCAAGGGGATAAAGGACTTGAAATGGCACGTCAATATCTCCCGGATGCGATTATTCTGGATATTCAATTGCCGGTTATGGATGGTTGGACCATTCTGGGCGAGCTGAAGAGCAGTTCGGCAACACGCCACATCCCGGTACATGTAATTTCGGTCATTGATGATATGAAGCAAGGTCTGATGATGGGCGCTATCGCGTATCTGAAAAAACCTTCCAGCAAGGATTCACTGGATAAAGCTTTCTCGCATATCAAATCCTATACCGAGAATCAGTTGAAACAATTGTTGATTGTGGAAGATGATGAGATTCAGCGTAAAGCCATTATTGAATTGATTGGTCATGACGATGTGGCAATCACAGCAGTATCCACAGGCAGTGAGGCTTTGAATGAGTTACACACCCAGCGTTATGACTGCATGGTACTGGATCTGATGTTAACAGATATGACCGGATTCGAGTTGCTCGACCAGATTCGGGATGATGAATATCTGAACGATCTGCCGATTATAATTTATACAGGCAAAGAACTGGATTCCAAGGAAGAAATGAAGCTGCGTAAATATGCGGAATCCATCATTATCAAGGATGTGAAGTCACCGGAACGTTTGCTGGATGAAACTACATTGTTCCTGCATCGGGTAGAAGCCAATTTGCCGGAAGATAAGCGTCGAATCTTGCAAAAGCTGCACAACAAGGAAACGTTGTTTGAAGGCAAGAAAATATTGCTTGTCGATGACGATATTCGTAATGTATTTGCCCTTTCTAGTGTCCTTGAAGGCTATCGCATGGATGTAACGTTTGCAGAGAACGGCCGTGAGGCTCTGGAGATTTTGGAGAAAAATCCGGAAATTGATCTGGTACTGATGGACATGATGATGCCAGAAATGGACGGTTATGAAGCGATGACACGAATCAGACAAATCCCGCAGTTTGAAAAGTTACCGATTATCGCGCTTACGGCTAAAGCCATGAAAGAGGATCGAGGCAAGTGTATTGAGGCCGGAGCATCTGATTATGTGAAAAAACCGATCCAGACGGATCAATTATTATCCTTAATGCGCGTATGGCTGTATTCGTAAGTTCATTATTCGTAAGTACATTGTTTGGGTAATGAAAGACAATACGACGAATACGCAAGTAACAAATGAAGAAGTGGAGAGAATTTATGACACCGTGGGAACCTACCGAGACGGGGGCAGATTTGGTCCGTATGCCGCAAGATGAAGAGCGCGAGCTGATCGAGATTGAGTTGCTGTTGGAAGGCATGCACCGTTTATATGGATATGATTTTAGAAACTATGCACTGCCATCCCTGAAACGAAGAATCTGGCATCATGCACATGCCGAAGGTGTTAAGAGCATATCCGGGCTGCAGGAGCGTGTGCTTCATGACCGTTCCGCGTTTGAACGGTTTGTACAGAATTTGTCCATCCCTGTGACGGAAATGTTTCGAGATCCCTCGCTTTTCCGAATGTTTCGGGAACAGATTATTCCTATTCTGAGAACCTATCCGTATATCCGAATATGGCATGCGGGTTGCTCTACAGGCGAGGAAGTCTATTCCATGGCCATCATGTTGCATGAGGAAGGGCTGTATGACAAGGCAAGAATCTACGCAACGGATATGAATGATCGCTCATTGCAGCAGGCCAAAGAAGGCGTCTACGGTATTGAGAAAATGAAACTGTTTACTACAAATTATTTGGAGGCAGGGGGTACCAGAGCCTTCTCCGAGTACTATACAGCGAAATATAATTCGGTGATATTTCATCCTTTTCTAAGGAAGAACATCATATTCGCCGAGCACAATCTGGCAACAGACCGGTCATTTAATGAGTTTAATGTTATCTTTTGCCGCAATGTCATGATTTATTTCAATGATGAACTGCGGAACCATGTGCATGGGCTGTTTCACGAGAGCTTGAGCCACTTTGGTATTCTGGTTCTGGGTTCGAAAGAATCGATACATTTTACAGAGTTCAGTGATACCTATGAGCCATTAGACCGGACCGAAAAAATATACCGGAAGATCAAATAGGGGGTTAGGGTTAGCCATGGGGCTCAATGAACCAATCCATATATTATTGGTAGATGACCGCCCTGAGAACTTGCTTGCTCTTGAAGCAGTTCTGGAATCGGAACAATATAAACTCGTTAAGGCAACTTCTGGAGAAGAGGCACTCCGCTGTCTGCTAAAAGACGAATTTGCGGTTATCGTACTTGATGTACAGATGCCTGGAATGGACGGAATTGAGACAGCAAAGTTAATTAAGGCACGGGACAAGTCCAAGGATGTGCCGATCATATTCATCTCTGCGAATAGCAGAGAGGCGGAGCACTTGTTTGCCGGATATTCAGCCGGGGCCATTGATTACATGGTTAAGCCATTTATTCCTCAGATTTTGAAATCGAAGATCGAGGGCTTTGTGGAGATGTTTATCACCAATAAACGATTGAAGACACAGACCATGCTGCTTCACCAGAAGACACAGGAACTGGAGAAGATGAACCAACAACTCATTCAGGCCAAGGAAGAAGCGGAAATTGCAGCCAATGCGAAGACTGAATTTCTGGCGATGATGAGCCATGAGATTCGCACACCGATGAACGGAGTTATCGGCATGGTGGATCTGCTGATGGAGACGGACTTGAAGGACGATCAGAAGGAATACGCGGACATCGTTCGTCGCAGTGCGGATGCACTCGTCACGGTCATCAATGACATTCTTGACTTCACCAAGATGGAATCCGGCAAAATGGAACTTGAAGAGCATCCTTTTGAACTTGTCTCCTGTATTCGGGAAGTGCTGGGATTGTTTGCGGCAGAAGCAGGCAAAAAGAATCTGGAACTGGATTATTTCCTGGAAGATTCGGTCCCTGAATTGATTTATGGAGATATGGCAAGGCTACGCCAGGTTCTCTTGAATCTCATTGCTAATGCGATCAAATTTACCGACCAGGGCGGGGTATATCTGATTGTGTCAGTGAATGAGGAGAAGGACGGACAAATGGCGTTGGAGTTTGCTGTTAAGGACACGGGAATAGGCATAGCGTCAGACAAAGTTGATCGCCTGTTCAAGCCGTTTTCCCAACTGGATACATCCATGACACGTAAGTACGGCGGAACAGGCCTTGGCTTGGCGATCTGCAAGACGCTGGTTGAAATGATGGGTGGACAGATCTATCTCGACACCAAGGAGCAACGGGGAGCAACGTTTGTATTTACGATTCAGGCGAAACGTTATGTAGAAACGGAACTGGTTCAGAGGAACGGGGAAGAGAAGCTGACGGATGTGAAGAATGAGAATAAATATCCCACGGTATTAATTGTGGATGATCATCCCATTAACCAGAAGCTGATGGCGATTATGCTCAGTAAGCTTGGGTTGCTCTCGGACATCGCTGAAGATGGACAGAGCGCACTGGACATGGTCCTGAGCAGCCGTTATCCCTATGACTATGTGTTCATGGATCTGCAGATGCCTGTTATGGACGGTCTGGAGTGCACACGGCGGATACGAGAGAGTCTGTCCCCGTCTACTCAGCCGATCATTATAGCGATGACGGCTAATGTTATGGAAGGCATTCAGCAACGCTGTACTGCCGCAGGCATGGATGATTATATTAGTAAACCGGTGAAGATGGGCAATGTAAAACAGAAAATAGCCCAGTTTCAAAAACAACGCCAAATGTTAAACTCAGGCCCATCTGCCATGAATCATGCCAATTGAAATATTTGCCAAACTTCTTTTTGTTTCACTCGTGCTGAAGTTGGGTTATTAGGTAAGGAAACCATTGATCAGGAGAGAGATGTCTAATGAATACAAATAAGAATGAAAAATTCAATGCAAGAACTGAAACACAGGACGGCGTGTGCACGGTGTATCTGACTGGCGAACTGGATTTGTCAGTTGCTCCTGACTTCCGTTTGGTAATGGAGCCGCTCGTGGATAACAAGGAACAGGATCTTTTGATTAACATGAAAGAATTGAAGTATATCGACAGTACAGGGATTGGTATCCTGTTATCTGTTCTGAAGGCAAGACATGGAATGGAAGCTCGTTTTGAAGTACAGGAAGTTCCTGCGCAAATCCAGAAACTTTTTGATATGACGGGCATCGCCAAATTCTTTGTCACACAGAAGAATTCCCAATAGGAAAGGATCGAAAAAGGAATGAATGCAGAAGTTCAAAGAGTCACCCTTAATCTACCGGCGACAGCTGATTACGTTGATATTGTAAGACTCAATCTTTATGGAGTAGCATCCAAAATGGGATTCTCTTATGAAGACATTGAGGATATGAAAGTGGCTGTATCCGAAGCCTGTAACAACTCTGTACTATATGCCTACTCACACGAAGGCGGCATGGTTGAAGTCGTATTTGAAGTGGACGGCGAAACACTGTCCATTACTGTCAAAGACGAAGGTGCCAGCTTCGAGAATATGAACCCTGCTGTGTCACGTGCCGGTCTTCACGACAAAGAACTGACAGAAGCACAGATTGGCGGACTTGGGTTCTACCTGATGCAAGCCTTGATGGACGATGTCAGTGTGGAAAGTGAGACGGGCAAAGGTACGAAGGTAGTACTCGTAAAACGTCTTGCAAGAAGTGAGGAGAAAGTATGAGTGAAAAAGTGACTCCCCCAGAGTCCATGTCTGAAGCTATAGGTTTGATCTGGGAATACCAGCAGACCCAAGATAATGAAATTGCAACAGTTCTCATCCGTAAATATGAACCGATGGTAAAGATGGCAGCAGGTAAAATTGCTCGGAATCGCCCCGATCTATACGAAGACTTGTATCAGACCGGGCAGATGGCATTGATACGTTTGCTTAAGCAATACGATATCAACCTGGGTATTCCGTTTGAACCTTACGCCATGAAGAGCATGATTGGTCATATGAAGAACTATTTGCGAGATAAATCCTGGTATATTCAGGTGCCCCGGAGGATCAAGGAAAAGGGCGCACTGGTGCAACATGCCATTGATGAGTTAACCGTGAAGCTGGAGCGCTCACCTGGTGTGAACGAGATTGCTGAATACCTTGATTTGACCGCGGAAGAGACGATTGAAGTGCTGGCTGGTCGGGAATGTTATCACTATGTGTCACTGGATTCTCCGTTATCTCAGGATGACAGTGCAGCGACATTGGGTGAGCTGATCAGTGCAGATGTAAATGACTTCGATTCAGTCGAAAAACGGATGGACTTGCAACAGGCATTGGGACAATTGAAGGAACAAGAGCAGAAGGTACTTATTCTAGCATTCCAAGATGGCCAATCTCAGCGGGCAATTGCCCAGAAGCTTGGTGTTTCACAGATGAGTGTATCGCGGATTCAGAAGCGAGCTACAGAGAAGCTGAAACAGATCATGTCGAATGCTTCAATGTTATGATAAAAGAATCCCTGATGTTGTTGAGTACGGCATAAAAAAGGACACGTAATTGCACTGAAATGCATACGTGTCCTTTTTGGGATCGAAAAGATGGGTATGCGATGAACGAACTAAGTGCAGGAGTGGATAATGTGATTGTGGATCAAATGAAGCTGGAAGCTCGCCGCGACAAGTTATCTTGCTCGGACCAGTGGCAATGGTGGGATTGGGTTGCACCTGACCCTGCCAACATGAGTGATGCTTTGGAGGAGCTGACAGAGGCATTTCCGGAAATGGAGTATTGGCTTCATAAAATTCCGGAAGTCGAATCGAATTATTTGTCCGTCCGTTTCGTGAATGGTACAGAGCCCGTCTTATTTGGCTCCTTGTTGTATGCGATCAAGAATGAGAGAGATGACAAACGCCAGGATAATCAGATGTTTTTCTATGTCGATCGCAATAACCTGGTTACCTTGAACATGGATGACAATACACGAGGCATTATGAAGACGGATGAGCGCGCACATATGTTACAGCAATGTAGTGAGGCCAGGGATGGGATGTTTGTACTTTTTCGAGCTATACTGCATTACTACCATGTTGGGATGGATCATTTTGAGATGAACCTGCGTGATTTGGAGCGGAAGATGGAATCCCGAAATGCCCGTACCTTGATGGACCAGATTCTCGCCGCTCGATTTGAATTGTTGTACTGGAGCAATCTGTTTATTCCCTACTCGGAACTGATGGCTGCTGCCCATGAGGCTTACCTCAGCGAAATCAACGAAAATCGGTACTTCCAACAGCTTCAACATCGAGTAGAGCGAATGGAACGTTTGTTTAGTCACTACGAGAAAGAGATCGATACGTTAATCTCCATTGATAATGCGATCTCTGGTGTACGCGGGAACGAGATTATGAAGACGCTGACCATTGTCACCGCTGTGTTCATACCCGCCACGGCAGCTGGCGCAATCTGGGGGATGAACTTTGAGAACCTGCCCTTTATCGATAAATCATGGGGAGTTGTACTGGTCCTTATCGTCATTATCTTAAGCATGATCAGCATGTATGTATGGCTGATGATGAAAGGATGGACAGGAGATCTGCTCAAAGTAAAATCATCACAGTCTACTGCCGAAGAAGGACAGAGTAGAGGAGCGACCGGAAAGCGTAAGACTTGACCTACTCTGCTAATTCATTTTAGTTTTTGTAATCTTCAATATAACCAAGCAAGTCAGCGATATATTGTCCCACAATCGGCATATTGACGAATTGACTGAGAATGAACGCCAGTAAACCCAGAACAACAAAGGTACCTACGGTCAGACCGAGTCCTCGAGCCATACCCGCTGTAAAGTTCGTAATAATCCGCTTTTTCGGACTGCTGTAATTCTCAATAATATCCTTGATCTGTGCTCTCTCCAGACTATCCGCAATCTGGTCCAGACGTGTGTTCAATCGCTTTACCTCATGCCGCAATTCAAAAGGATGCTCGCTTGTATCATACTGCTGCGCCGGTGTTCCTCCCGTAATTGGAGTATTGCCGTTGATTGTAACTTTACTCATGTTTCCTTCCCCCTCAACTCGCATTGGATAAAAAATAGCCAGCTGGAGTGCAGCTGGCTATTGGTCACTCGATCTATATAAGCCTTACAGGCTAGTCGAGTTAAGTTCTTTACGCGCATCTTCCTTCGCTTCCACAGAAGCCGCAGCCACTTCATCAGATGCACGGGATGCTTCGTTAGCCACATCAGCGGACGCTTTTCTCACAGAGTCCATGACATCATTACGGCCTTGGTTTACCGTTTTCGCAATATCAGAAGTTTTGGAAGAGACCGTTTTAGCCAGTTCAGAGGCTTTATCACCTACAACCGTTGCCACTTCTTTGGTGCGGTCAGTAACCATGCCCACTTTCTCGGAAAGGTCACCACGCAATTCACGTCCTGGTTTAGGAGCAAAGAGTAGTGCTGCAGCTGCTCCCAGCAACCCCCCGATGAAAATCCCTTTGGCGAAAGTCGAACCAGTCTGTACAGGATATTGCTCTTCTGCTTTATTCATGTCTAATCACTCCTTCTTCAAATTAAGAAACAAATACGAAACAACGAACACCTTGTTGCCCGAATCAGGCAGCCTGTCTTAGCAGTCTGGACACAAGCCCCAGCAAGAAAACAAAGAGCGCTGTACCAATGATGGCAGGAATAATGGCAAAGTTACCGATAACCGGTCCCCAGTTACCAAGCAAAAGTGCTCCCAGCCAGGCTCCGGCAAATCCGGCAATCATTGCACCGATGATGCCTCCAGGCATGTTGTGACCAGCAAGTGCATCTCCGATCAAACCGATGATGACTGCCATCACAATGCTGATAATGATGCCCCACATAACAACCGCCTCCTTTAAACTTGATGTAGGATGTTGTCTGTTCGCGTTTGCTTACTTCGTATATAAACGCCGTGCAACCCTGTGAAACAATAAAGATGAGGATGAATGAACTGGAAATTGGAGGAATTCATTCTTTAATGGGTTCGTTTAATGCCTTTGATCATGCAGAAGATCCATGCCAAACCAGCGGCAAATCCCGTAAATACATCCGTAGGATAATGAACACCCAGCATGATGCGGCTGAGGCCGATCAAGAAAATAAAACTGATGCCGCATAGAACAGGTAGCCACACACCGGAAGTGGTATGTCGCTGTCGTTCAATGGCCCAGATTACAAAGAGCATGCCGTAGAAGCCCATGGAGATCATGGCGTGGCCGCTAGGGAAGCTGTACCCGTGAACGACCAGCAGATGATCCAGCTCAGGTCTGCTTCGTCTGAAAAATTCCTTCAATAACGTGTTCAGAATCCACATCATGGCAAAGCTCCCCGAGATCGCATATCCATATATAACAAACCTTGGACTGCGTTGCATGAAGAAAAGTAGAGCAAAACCTCCTGCAGCCACAGCAGAGATTTTGAATGAGCCCAGTGCGGTTATGAATGCAGTGTAAGAGAATAGATGAAGACGTGAATCCGAATTCAGATAAAATAATTGCTGAATCTGATCATCCAGACGAATAATAACATCAGCACCCAGCCAGGCACCCAGACCTGCCAGGATAAATACGACCGAAGCGCTGAGGGCCAGACCTGCCAAACCCCAGTTGAGGAGTGGGCGTAACAACGTGCCGGGAGTTGAACCGAATGAGGCTGGTGAATATGTTTTGCGCGGCATAGTGAGTTTCTCCTTCAGTAGTTGTAGTAGATGAACGTAGATTGATAAAGCTATACCCGAAATACCTGTCGAAAAAACTGTAAAAACGTCGCTTTTGTACTATACTATTTAAGATATCCCATGCGGCGTCGTGACGCAAAGCAGAGATGAAATCGGGAGCACAAAGGAGAGAACTCGCATGGAGAGTGCCTTGTTAATTAAAGAATACCGTGCAGGCGTTATGGAATGCGCCCACTACGGACACATAAGTATTACGGATGAGCATGGTCGAATCGTATACTCGGCTGGTGATCCTCATTTTCGAGCGTTCACTCGCTCATCTGCCAAACCTTTTCAAGCTATTCCAGGAATTCGGGCAGGGATTGCCATCCACTACGGCCTCTCAGCACAGGAGATTGCGATCATGTCCTCTTCGCACCGTTCGGAACCGGAACATATTCGGGTGCTGGAGCAGCTATCCGGTAAAATCGGATTAGGAGAAGAATGCCTGATCTGTGCGCCGAGTTATCCGCTTAATGAAGAAAGCCGCAATGAATGGTTACGTGCACAAGGGGAGAAACGTCGCATTTTGCACAACTGTTCCGGCAAACATCTGGGAATCCTGGGATACAGTCAGATGAAGCAGGTGGACCTGGGCAGTTACGCTGAGCCGACTCATCCGGTGCAACGTGAAATTCTCGAAACGTTTGCCGACCTGGCAGGCATTCAGGAAAAAGAGATTGAGCTTGGGACGGATGGCTGCGGCTTTCCGGTATTTTCTTTGCCGTTATCGGCATTGTCCAACGCCTATCTGAAGCTCGCTTGTCCGGATCTTATCGCCGATCCTTCCACAAGAACAGCTGTGGAGACGATCACATCGGCCATGAATGAACATCCTTTGATGGTAGGTGGCACGGAGCGTGTAGATTCAGTTTTGCTCGAAGACAATAACATTGTAGCGAAGGGTGGATTCAAGGGGGTCTTCGGATTTGGTCTGAAAAAAGAAAGACTGGGAATCACCTTCAAGGTACTGGATGGTTCTGAGGAAGAATGGGCCTTTATTACCCAATCCATCCTGAAACAGATTGGTTATTCCAATGAAAGCACCATTGCACGACTGGCTGAAGTATTCCCTTCGGACATCCGAAATGACGCGGGCACCCTTGTGGGTCATGCAGATAGTGAGTTCCTTCTGCACTCACTTGAAGATAGCGTATAACCTTAAGAAGGGGCGTGATTAGAGTTGCCGGACCCCGGGTAAAGATGACATACCAACTGGTATTCATCTATACAATTCATATACACGCATGGACTGCCGCGGTAATGTGGCAGCTCTAAACCCTTGGAGGTGGATGAACATGATTAAAGTGGTGACATCGGAAGAAAGGCACACGTCGGATCGAGGTTGGATACACAGTGAATTTAGCTTTTCGTTTGCGGATTATGATGATCCGAGCAACGCCCATTTTGGCTGTCTGCTGGCTCATAATGACAACACGCTGATGCCGAAAGAAGGCTTTAAGAAACATCCACATCATGATCTTGAACTTGTCAGTTATGTCATCTCAGGCACACTCAAGCACACAGATAGTATGGGAACAGAACAATTGCTTGAACCGGGAACGGTCCAGGTGATGAGTGCGGGAACGGGAGTTGAACATTCCGAGACCAATCCGTCAGCGGATGAATCGGTACGTTTTCTCCAGATGTGGTTTTTGCCATCGGAGCGTATGTTGAAACCTTCCTATACGAATCGGAGAGTAGAGCCGCAGGAGCATTTGAATCGTCTATGTCCGATTGTATCAGGGCAAGAGGGCGAGGGAACCGAGGGTGCATTGCCTATTTCCCAGGATGTAACCTGTTACCTGTCCCATTTGGAATCCGGGAAGAAGTTGATGTACCCGCAACACGAAGATCGGCGCACACATCTTTTCCTGATCAGTGGACATGTGGAGATTCATTGTTCGGACGGTAATTTCAACCTCAAGCCGGGGGATGCTGCGCGAATTCGTAAAAGTTGTGATCTGCAAATCACGAGCACAGACAGTGAACCTGCCGAATTTGTTTTGGTTGACCTGCCTTAAGGATATAAGCATGTGAAAAAGGACCTGTTTCCACGTTGATGTGGAAGACAGGTCCTTTTTTTGGGCTTAGGATTTACGAAGGTTACCCAGTTCGGAAGCAACGGCTTCCACTTCAGAGATACTGAGATGTTCCTTGCTCAAAATCATTTCATACAGGTCAAACAGATCTTCATATTTCTCAAGTGGGAATGACGAAGCCTGCATGGCGGCACCGCTTGCCATCCGAAGTTTGGTTTTGATCGCTTCAATCATATATTCCATATTGGCTGCTGTTGCTTGTGTTAAATCCATCGTTAAGTTCATCCCTTCCGTATCGGAAACTCTTGTTATTGTATCATGATTGGAAGTGCTCAGGCCAATGCTTTTGCGGGGAAACGAAGCATCGGTTACAATGATGGATACAACAACAGGATTTAATGAGAACCTGAGTGTACTGGAGGGAATACAGCTTGGCAGCGTATAAGCGAGAAATGGTTCGCCATCAAGGAAGGGAAGTCCGCAAAGGCGTGCCTGCAGAGAATCTGGTTTCATTTTTCAAAAACATCGTTCAACTTCATTCTCCAGCTGAAATCACGTTTGTCTGCATCGGTACTGATCGTTCCACCGGGGATGCTCTGGGTCCACTGACAGGAAGTTTACTACAAGAGAGCGGAATGGAGAATGTGATTGGCACGCTGTCTTCCCCTTGTGATGCAGATACGCTGGAAAAGAAATTGGCACTTATTCCTGCACACCATGCCATCATAGCGATTGATGCGTGTCTGGGTCCAAAGAATGCCGTAAGTACATACTATCTCTCGAACAACCCACTCATTCCGGCTCAATCGGTTGGGGGCAAGCTTCCTCCTGTCGGACAATACAGTGTGGCAGCTGTGGTTAATGCCAATGGACCAAGGCCTTATTCCATACTGCAGATGACCTCGCTTCACTTGGTTATGGGCATGTCACGAACGATTGCAGACGCCGCGATTGAAGCATGGAAATGGAGACAAACGTTTCATTCATGATACGTAGGCTTAATAATATACAACCTGAATTATTTAATTCGCGCAGAGAGAGGGATTCATATGGAAAAAGTGATGTGTGATGGAACGACGATTTGTTATGCCGAACAAGGTAAGGGAGAAGCACTCATTTTGCTCCACGGATACTGTGGCAGTTCCTCGTATTGGGATGAGGTCGTACCTGAGCTGGCACGCAGCTATCGCTGTATTGTACCTGATCTGCGTGGACACGGAAAAACAGATGCACCTGTAGGAAGTTATACGATCGAACAGATGGGCAACGATGTGTTACAGCTGATGGATGAGCTGAACGTGGAAAAGGCGGTCCTTCTGGGACACTCCATGGGGGGATATATTGCGCTTTCGATCGCACAACGCCACCCGGAGCGTTTGAATGCATTTGGCCTGATTCATTCCACAGCCTATCCGGACAGTGAAGAAGCCAAGGAGAAACGTCTTCGCGCTGTATCCACCATTCAAACCGAAGGTATCGTGAATTTTGTAGATGGACTGGTTCCCGGCTTGTTTGCACCGGAACATGTGGACTCCTTATCTAAGCAAGTCACACGTGTGAAGGAGATTGGTTACCAGACGGCCCCTCAAGGTGCTGTTGGCGCTGCACTTGCTATGCGAGAACGCCCGGATCGCCGCGATGTGTTGTCAGCCACACCATTACCTGTATTGCTGGTAGCTGGAGAGAAGGATGCTGTTATCCCGCCAGAACGCACATTTACAAGTGACAAGCCACATATCGTGCAAGCGGTTATTGCTGGTTCAGGTCATATGAGCATGTATGAAGCTCCAGAAGAGTTAATTCAGGTCATTAAACAATTTATGGCTGGATTATCGAAGTAATTGATGAAGTGATTGATGTGGATTTCATTAGAAATTAGAATATAGTTTGGTTTCTGGATGACTCTACTCTCTTGTGGAGGAGTATCCAGTTCCATTCCAGCCGAGCCCCTGCAACGTCCCTTTCGGATAGGCAGGGGTTTGGTGTATTCATGGCCAGAGCTTAGACGCGCGCGTCTTGTTTTGGCTTTTTGTCATGGCATGAATTAAAATAACTATAAAGGGACGTTATGAGAACGATTGGATGCATAGGGTCGAATGATGAGGGGGCATACAGCATGTTCAGAAAAGATTATCTGCTCCGCATGATGGAGGAAATGACAGAGGCAATTGGCAAAGTGTTCACGCTCAAACAGCAGCGTAAGCACACCGAGGCATTGTCCGAACTGGATGAGCTGATGCGCAGGCAGTTTGGATTGAACCTATCCCTACTGAACTCATTGCCAGCGGAGGATTTTATTGAAATGTTCCGTTTTCGCGGAATGATTGAAGTGGACAATCTACAGCAAGCCGCCAGGCTAATTGAAGAAGAGGCATATATTTATCAAGAAAAGGCCAGAGTGGAAGGCATCGACGATCAGGAGAGAATGGACGCAGAGGATGAGGCCCTCATTCGATTGATGAGATCACTTCATTTTTACCTGTATGCATTGAATCATGGCGCTAATCCCAAGTTATTGGACGCACCGGAACGGGTGGAGGGTGTGCTGGGGCTTACGAAAGAATATGAACTTCCTGCTCGAACCGAAAGACAGCTTGCCCTGTATCGTGAACAACAAGGGCGTTACGACCAGGCAGAGAACAGTTGGTACAGGCTGCTACAGCTTGGTGGTGAATTCCCGGTGAGCTACCGAGATGATGTACAGGCGTTCTATGAAAGGTTGAGCCAACTTACGGACGAACAACTGGAGCAGGGCGGTCTGCCACGGAACGAAGTTGAAGAGGGACTAGCTGAACTCAATCGTCATGAGATGAACTCATAAAATATGGATTGGATCAAGGCTTGTTACCTGCCTTTACTTGGAGAGGGAACGGAATTGTGGTATGGTAACGGTTGACCAAATCAAACCGAAAGTGAGATGTACCCCGTGGATTCATTGCGAAAGCTTATACAAGACATCTTTGAACAGAATTCGCTGATTACAGCGACCTGGAGCCAGCTGCGCAGACGGGACAATGTCTCGTATACCAAAGTGCAAGTCAAGCCGGTGACACTGAAGAATCAGCTGCATTATCAATTTGCATTCCATTATAACAACAAAGTGCTGCACGAGAATTTGACTCCGGCTGAAGCGGCTGAGCGCATGATTTTGTTATGCGAAGAGACGTTTCGTCAAGGCCTGCTCTGTACGACCGAGGCAGACTATCAAATTTTGATCAGCAAAAAATATAAAGTATCCATTTTGACCAAATCTGCTTCCAAGACTGCGGTGGATCTGTCGCATAATCGCAAGAAGCAATATGTATTGGAAGAAGGCGTGCCTGTATCGTTCCTCGTTGAACTTGGTATTATGAACGAAGAAGGTCGTGTGCTGGCTCGTAAGTATGACAAGTTCAGACAGATTAACCGTTTCCTCGAAATGGTGCAGGATGTTATTCCGCATCTGCCGGAGGGACGTCCACTGACCATCGTTGATTTTGGTTGTGGCAAGTCTTATCTGACCTTTGCGTTATATCATTATCTGTCTGTACAACAACGGCGTTCACTCAAGATTATTGGGTTGGACTTAAAGGCAGATGTAATTGAACACTGTAATGATCTGGCTAATCGATTGCATTATGGCGATCTGAAGTTTTTGGTTGGAGACATCGCGGACTACGACGAATTGAACGAAGTGGATATGGTTGTCACGCTGCATGCCTGTGATACAGCTACCGATGCCGCTTTGGAGAAGGCAGTTCGTTGGGGGGCTTCTGTTATTCTGTCTGTCCCTTGCTGTCAGCATGAACTGTTTGACCAGGTAGAGGCTTCCGTGATGAATCCGTTGTTGTCCCATGGCATCCTCAAGGAACGTTTTTCCGCACTGGCTACGGATGGGATTCGTGCCAAACTGCTTGATCTGATGGGATACAAGACACAATTGCTTGAATTCATCGATATGGAGAATACACCTAAAAACATATTGATTCGTGCTGTTCGCGGTCAGGCTGGCGAAGTGACGGAGATGTGGAATGAATATACGGCTTTCCGTGATTTCATTCATGCCGATCCCTATTTGGAACGGGCTTGTGCAGATTTGCTTCCTGGCGATGGCAAGCAGGCCAGCGGGAAATCAAAATCGAGCAAAGAAACCGTTCAGGATTCCGCAAATTGCGACCTTTGCTAAGTGTGCCAATAGCAATACAGGGACATACTGCAATTAGGGTCTCTAAATGTAAACTTCAACTGAATGCACATACGTTATAGCAAGCAACATCATAACTGTCAGATAATATCAGGCAGAAGGACCCGTTATCGGGATCTTCTGTCTTTTTGTTATGCATATGGAGCGGTGGAAGGAGGGTGGAAGCGGATGAAAAAAGGGACAACGGGTAAGGGAATTACAAGGTACAAACGAGGTCATGGGACGAGCGAGGAAATGATGGAACATGCTTCTGACAGGAACCACCATGCAGAGGGTACAGAATATATAGATAACAGGGACTTATGTAAAGAGGGCAGGAGGGACGGTAGAGACAGTAGAGATCGTACATATCATAGGGAAGATACATACAACAAAGATGATATGTATGAAAAAGATGATACATATCAATCAAATGGAGTTATCCAAACTGAGGGGTCAGGTCGTTTTTCACGGATCTTGAGATCTGAACAGTATTCAAGGTCGTTATGGACTGTTGGGCTGGGCATACTCTCCATTTTGTTGCTGCTCGCAGGGTGTCTGAGTCGAGGATTGTACTATTCAGTGGATCTGTATCCTGTCCTTCTGATCGCAGCAGGAAGCATCTTAATTATAGTTGTGCTATTTCTTGCAGCTTTTCATCCAGAGAAAGAGAAAGAGAAAAGGCAAGCGAGAAAACAAGTAACCCTGTCAACGGTACATTGGCTAGGGAAAGATGAACGAACGGTTGGGCGAATGATTCGAATCCCGGGAATGTGGCGGGTATTGTGGCCGCTGGGGATGATGATTTGTTTTGGGCTACATGCATGGGCAGGCTCGGTGAGTAAACAGGGCAGTATGGATGAAATGCTGCGGTGGAGCCTGCTTGCGATGTTTACTCTGCTCACCGCAGTATTGGCTGCGCGCACGGATGGTGCGCGTTGGTTAGCTTGCGGTTGGCAGGTGGCAGGCGGCTTGCTTGTGTTAAGCGGCATTCTAGCCGTGTGCGGAGTATGGCCGCTGCCCTTCGGGGTAATGCGGACTGCTGACCCCGAGATCAGCTCCGCCGGGGCACGGCTCGGCGGATTATTGCAGTACCCTAATGCGTACGGGGCCATTGTTGGCATGTACGCATTGGAGCGGCTGACAGCCGCCGCGCGAGTCATAGCCCGGCCTGTGCCGGCCGGGCGACTCATCGCGGCAGTGCTGCCGCTCATGCCTGCGCAAGCCGCGCTCCTGCTGAGCGAGTCGCGCGGCGCTTGGCTGGCGACCGGCTGCGCCGCGGTCGCCGCCTTCGCTTTGCAGCGGCGCGGTGCCCGCCTGCCGCTGCTGCTGGCCACGGCCGCGCCACTGGCGTGCGCGGCCTGGCTGTACCGCCAGCTGGCTGCTGCCCAGCTGGCGCCTGCACCCGTGCCCGGCCTGCTGGCACTGGCCGGGGCATGGGCAGCTGCGCTGCTCGGCACGCTGCTGCTGTGCCGCCTATGGCACAGCGTCGCCGCCAAGGCTTCGCGCGCCGCTGCCTTGACGGCCATCGTGCTGGCGGGAGCCGCCGCCGCACTGATAGCCGTGGCCTCCACCGCCGATCGCCTAGCGGCAGGTGTCGGCACTGGGGTGTCCCGCCTACAGATTTGGCGGGACGCCCTCCAGCTGTGGACCGAGGCCGCATGGCTCGGCCACGGTGGAGATACATGGCGCAACATGTTTCGCGCCATTCAATCCTCGCCTTATGTCGGAGGCGAGGTCCACAACGGTCTGCTCGATCTCGCCTTAGACACGGGCATGATCGGCATCCTGCTGGTCGCAGGGTGGTTTCTCCTCACCCTGCGAAGCATCGTTCATTTTGCACCGCAGCTCATGCCATCCGTGCTTATTTTTGGCCTGCATGGGGCGATGGACTTTGACTGGAGCTTCACACTATTCTGGATGTTCTTCATCTGGCTCGGCGCTTGGGCAGAAGCATTGAAGAGGGAAGCGGAGGGAGTCCAACGTTCCGGCGGAACTGTAGAATACACTCCCTCCAGATTCAAATCGAGATCTAAATCCAGATCTCTTTTCTTGCGATATCTAAGAACCCAATCGCGTCCATCTACTGTCCCGATGCGATCCTTCTTTCATATTTTTCAGCGAGTAACTGCACGGCTAATAAGGGTATCCACAGTGATGATCATCCTTTTCTGGATTGGTGGAACAGTGTGGCTGACCTCCCGATACGCTGTAGCAGAAGTGCAGTACCGTCAGGCGATGTCTGAACCGGATGGCACTCCAGCACAGAAGGTGCATCTTATGGCTGCCTTTCAGTCTAATCCGAATCGACCGGATATCGTGATATCCCTTGCACGATCTCTTCCTGGACGAGAAGCAGAAACACTCCTTTTAAACAGCTTGTCCCATTCCCCGATGCACCCTCAGATTTACATTGAATTGGGACGATTGGCAGCCCAATTAGGCGAGGGACAGCAGGCTGGAACATATTTTGAGCAAGCGATCGCGTTGAATCGGTATGATAGCGGCGGTCAATCCACTGCTTTGTACTGGATGGAGAGGGCAGCGCGGCGGGAATGGGAGGCAGGATTCACGAATCGAGCCCAACAGACTGCCGCCGCTGGTGTACAGATGTATGAACGTTATCAACTGCTGGCTAAGGAAGTGGAAGCAGGAAACGTTCGCAATGATCGTCGTTTTGTACTGGAAGAACATGCTCAAGATTATGGAGAGAACCTGCGCAGGTTTGCTTCTGCCTCTGCTTCTCCTCCGTTTATTCCAGAGTTGACCAAGCGGAGCCCTTGAATCACTGCTGAATCTTGACGCTTACCCAAGCAATAGAATAATGAATGTCAGCGTCGAAATAGTCTGGAAGTCCAAGCGGGCTGCTCCTGGCGGATGGGTGTCCGATTTTCTAAGGAACATAGGACGTCTTATTTGGCCTTTAGCTCCTCCTTTTAAATTGTAAGGAACTTCAGACAAGTTATTTTCCCAATTCTCCTGACAAAAACGTTATAAAAGGCCAAAAATCCCGATATAACGTGTCTGAGATTCCTTAGATTTCTAAGGAGGCTTAAAATCCCTGAATAAGACGCCTCAGATTCGTTACCGCTCGTGGGGATTAATCATCACCAATTACTCGGTGTTTATGTTCATACTCCCTGTGGTGCTAATACCCACCGTGGTGCTCATTGCTCCCTGGAGTGGTTGGCTCCATGCTCTGCTCCAACCGTAAGCCAGAGGAGGACCCTGAATTCCACCCAGAGGGAAGCTTTTCATTCCCCCATTCCTACTAAAGGCGGTACCCGCCAAATGCATGCTGAAACGCCTCTTTTAATGGTTCAACATCCACTTCCCACAGTACGGCAATCTCTGCACTGACATCCGTGTTCCACCACTCACATAATTTTTTGCGGTTATCGCGATTCTCCCCGATCCAGAGCAGATTCGTAATCACCTTACCGTAATAACATTCTTCCGCCTGCTTCATCCGTTCTGGGGAGACATACACTTTTAGCCTTTTGGCTGTACGATACAATTCCTTGCTGCATGCCCTGCGAATCCCTCTGGCTGAAGGAAGGTTTTGACCGGATTGCTTATGTTTGACCGGTGGAGAACCGGGTATTGACTTGTGTGACATCTTCTCACGCTCCTCTCCCCATACCATATGCGAACCGCTGCGAACGGGACACTACCCCAACCTAGTGAAGTAGCAACGTCCACAGCCCTGTGATAAAATAGGGACGAACATCCATGGTGCGGAGGGGCACCGCCAATCAGGATGGAGAAAGAGGGTTGAGATGGACTTTATTCATAACCTTGTCGGCCAATTGTTCGATTGGATTCAAAGTCTTGGTTACTTTGGAATCATGCTTGGATTAATGATGGAAGTCATCCCGAGCGAAATTGTGCTGGCGTATGGAGGTTTTCTCGTTTCACAAGGTAATATCAACTTTTTCGGTGCTATGATTTTCGGAACAATCGGCGGTGTGATTGCCCAATTATTTATTTACTGGATTGGCCGTTATGGCGGCAGACCTGTGCTTGAACGCTACGGTAAATACATACTCATCCAGAAAAAACACATCGACCATTCCGAAGAGTGGTTCCGCAAGTATGGTACAGGTGTCATTTTCACGGCGCGTTTTGTTCCGGTGGTAAGGCATGCAATCTCCATCCCGGCTGGCATCACGAAAATGCACGCAGGCAAATTCATCTTGCTTACTACACTCGCTGTTATACCTTGGACTGCATTGTTTATATATTTAGGGATGATTCTTGGAGATCAATGGAAGCATATTGATGAGAAAGCGGCACCATATGTTATGCCGATTTTGCTTGTCGCTCTCGCCCTTATGATCGTTTATGTACTTATTAAATGGATGAATGCTCGTAAAAAGAAAGGAAGTGTCTAGTCATGGGTAAACCCAACTTGTCTCACAAATTCGGTAAAGGTCTGCCACCGAAAGATTTTATCGAGAGTATGACCAAGAACCAAAGTGAATTCCAGGCTAACTATGATAGCTTTACTTGGTCGAACGAAGAGGATCGTGAGTTCTTTGAGAGCCTGAACCATCGCGATGATCTGCGTGTGTTAATTCTGGCTGCGGACTGGTGCGGAGATGTTGTCCGTAATATTCCGGTTGTGTTCCAGGCGCTTGAAATCTCAGGAATCCCAACAGAGGTTCTGATTATGGAGAACCATCCTGAAGTGATGGATGAGTTCCTGACGATGGGTGGCCGTTCCGTGCCAGTCGTTATTTTTGCAGATACAGGTGGTCATGTATTGGGTCAGTGGGGACCTCGTCCGCAGCATGTACAGGAAGTTATGATTGAATTCAAACGCCTTAATCCGGATCGTGAAGCAGCAGATTATCAAGAAAATTTGGCTGTAGCACGTCAAGAGATTGGCAAACGTTATGGGGAAGGAACGGAGTCACATGCGGCCATTATCCGTGAGCTGCGTGAACTGATTTCGGGTTACTAAGCCGATATGCTTAACATTCGTACGTTTTCATTAGGCCCACTTCAAACCAATGCGTATCTCTTACAAGGAGAAGATCCGGGTAAAGCCGTCATTATTGATCCGGGCATGAATCCGGGGCCGCTGCTTAAAGCGATCCAAGACTTGGAGATCGAAGCCATTCTCCTCACTCATGCTCACTTTGATCATATGGGTGGGGTAGATGAGATCCGTAAATTGAAGGGGTGTCCCGTTTATCTTCATGATTTGGAGAGTGACTGGCTTACAACCCCGAAATTAAATGGATCTTTGAATTGGCCACAGGCGACACCACCGCTTTCGACAGATCCTGCTGAATATGCCATGGACGAAGGGCAGAAGCTGAATCTGATTGGACATACGTTTAAAGTGTTCCATACACCTGGCCATTCACCAGGCAGTGTAAGTTTGCTTTGTGATAACGACCTGTTTGCCGGTGATGTGCTGTTCCGCATGGGTGTGGGCAGAACAGACCTGACAGGAGGGCGTGAACGGGATCTGATTGATTCCATCCAGAACAAGCTTTACACCTTTGCTGATGAAGTGAAAGTATATCCAGGTCATGGTCCCAAAACGACCATTGGTTATGAGAAACAGAACAATCCTTACGTGTCCGCAAGATAATCCGACATGATATGTGAAGAAAGTCTGGACAAGTGACAACTTTTTCATTAGAATAGCAATTAGTTGTTACAAGCGTTAAGGCATCATCTAACTGAAGCATTACCAAGAAACACCCAACCTTGCGAAGCACGCAGACTGTGGTCTATACCCGGTTTGCGTTCTTTTTTTGTTTTCAGCCCCTTTTTATCACAGAATCAGCCTGTTTTACCCTACATAGAGATGCATAATATGCTTCATCACAAGCCAGTTTGAGACAAAAGCAAGTTATCAGCAAGTACAGATTGATTTAGAAATAATAAATTTAAGAAATAGTAGATCATGAGAGCGGGGAATATCAAAGTGGAGAAAACAAGAGTTATTCTGTTGGGACAGCGTGTCGAGTATCCGATTATTGAAGAAAACCGTCGCATCATAGAAAGTGGAAAAAGAGAAAAAGGTACTGAGCGAGCCTCAATACATAACCCTAGCGTGACCAGTGAAGGGATGAAGTCTCAGCAGAATATATGGACGAGTCGTGTATTACGAAACGGAGCCCGTAACCAACCGTGGTTCGACAAGCTGCAAGATTACCGGAATGAAGTCTGATTGCCCGGGAAATTGTCGGGTTTAATTTTTTTTTTGATCACATTGAGCGTTTCTTGCAGAGCCTGTCGTATTAACTAGCACAAGCCAGGTGCACGAAATCAGAAATAGCATCATTTTAAAAATGGAAAAAAAGATTTTGCACAAATATGTTGTTTAATTCTAGTATTCCTAGACATCGCTATTCTTTTCTAGTAGACTATACAAATAAATATTAAGATAGACTACCAGGAGGTTAGACGATGCTGCGATTAGGAGAGAAGGTTGTCATCGTCGCGGATGCGTTTGAGCAGAATCTTCCTGTGGGGGAATATGGTTTCATCATCGCTTATGACCGGAATCCGGACAATGCGTTCGATTACGTGCTTCGAGTGCCGCAGGTGAACCGGAACTTTTTTGTTCCATCCGGCGACGTCGATCTGGAAGAGGTTCTGCTGAAGCAGGAAGCTGAGCGGGTCGAGCGAGAAGCGTTGATAGATTACGCCCTTGCGACACACAATGAGAAGCTGTTTCATCATCTGATGAACGGAGATTTTCAAGCTGTGGAAGAGGAAGAGGAAACCGCGAACGATGTTATGTCACAGGCGGATTTTATAAAGCAGGTTAATCTGCGTGCATGGATTTAGAATTTTAAGAGTCGGCTGATGCCGGCTCTTTTTTATTTTATAAGTTCGTTTTTAGCTTCCCGGAAGTCAGTCAGGTCATTTGCATTGAATTGTCGAACTATCTCACCTATAATGAAAAAAGTTATCTTGAGACTTTAGCCCGTTAAACGAGCGATTCGTTTCAGGTCGTTGCGGGAATCAGACCGAATGAAGGAGGCATCCGCTAATGAGTATTTCGAATAATGACGTTCAGCATGTGGCCAAGCTGGCCCGGCTCAACTTGACTGCTGAAGAAGAACAGACCCTGACAGGTCAGCTGAACGCGATTTTAAAATATGCAGAAAAGCTGAATGAGCTGGATACAGAAGACATCGAGCCCACCACTCACGTTCTGCACGTAAGCAATGTCATGCGTGATGATGAGACCAAAGAAAGCCTGTCCATTGAACAGGTGATGCGCAATGCACCGGAAGAAGAAGATGGGCAGTTTAAAGTGCCTGCAGTAATGGAATAACGGATAACCGGAAGGAGGACAAACACTGTGAGTTTATTTGAACAATCGTTGCCTGAGTTACATAACAAGCTGCATGCCAAAGAGCTGTCGGTCAGCGATCTGGTGGATCAGGCGTATCAGAACATTGGCGCGCATGACGATAAGGTTAAGGCGTATTTGGCACTGGATGAAGAACAAGCACGCGCTCGTGCACGTCAACTGGATGATCGTCTGGTGAGCGGCGAGGAGAAAGGTTTGCTTTTCGGCCTTCCTGTCGGTATTAAGGATAACATCGTTACGAATGGACTGCGCACGACGTGCGGTAGCCAGTTTCTTCGCAATTTCGACCCGGTGTATGATGCGACAGTTGTCGAGAAATTGAAAGCTGCGGACACCGTAACTATCGGTAAACTCAACATGGACGAATTCGCCATGGGCGGCTCCAATGAGAATTCAAGTTTCTCCCCTGTACGTAATCCATGGGCACTTGATCGTGTTCCAGGAGGCTCCAGCGGTGGTTCGGCAGCAGCTGTGGCTGCGGGAGAAGCATACTTCACGCTCGGATCAGACACAGGTGGCTCCATCAGACAGCCTGCTTCGTATTGTGGTGTTGTTGGATTGAAGCCGACGTACGGACTTGTTTCCCGCTTTGGATTGGTAGCATTTGCCTCATCCTTGGATCAGATTGGACCTTTGACGAAAAATGTTGAAGATTCTGCCTATGTACTGCAAGCCATTGCTGGTTATGACGCCAAAGATTCGACATCTGCAAAAGTAGAGATTCCGGATTATTTGAGCGGACTCACAGGTGATGTCAAAGGGCTTCGCATTGCTGTTCCGAAGGAATACATTGGTGAAGGCGTAGACCCACAAGTGAAAGAGACGGTTCTGTCTGCATTGAAAGTTCTCGAAGGACTCGGGGCAACATGGGAAGAAGTGTCGCTTCCGCATACCGAATATGCGGTGGCTACGTATTACCTGCTTGCATCTTCAGAGGCTTCTTCCAACTTGGCTAGATTTGATGGCGTGCGTTATGGCGTGCGTGCTGACAATCCGGATAACTTGCTGGATCTGTATCATCAGTCCCGCAGCCAAGGCTTTGGTCCAGAAGTGAAACGCCGCATCATGCTCGGAACGTATGCACTCAGCTCGGGTTACTATGATGCTTATTATCTGAAAGCACAGAAAGTACGTACATTGATCAAACAGGATTTCGACAATGTATTTGCCAAATATGATGTGATTATTGGACCAACTGCGCCAACTACGGCGTTCAAACTGGGTTCACAGGTGGATGATCCACTTACGATGTATCTGAACGATATTTTGACGATTCCGGTTAACCTTGCTGGTGTACCTGCTGTTAGCATTCCATGTGGATTCTCGGATGGATTGCCTGTCGGCCTGCAGATTATCGGTAAAGCCTTTGATGAAACAACGGTATTGCGTGTAGCGCATGCATTTGAACAAAATACAGAATTCCATAAGCAGCGTCCGCAGCTGTAGACTGCCCGGAACGGAGGAATATAGAAATGTCCGCATCTAAATATGAAACGGTCGTTGGACTTGAAGTCCACGTGGAGTTGCATACGAACTCCAAAATTTTCTGTGGCTGCTCCACAGCTTTTGGAGCTCCGCCCAACACGCATACCTGCCCGGTCTGTCTCGGACATCCGGGCGTACTGCCTGTACTGAATCGTCAGGCCGTAGACTACGCAATGAAGGCAGCGATGGCCCTGAATTGTACGATTGCTGATGTCAGCAAGTTTGACCGTAAAAACTACTTTTACCCCGATTCACCCAAAGCCTATCAGATCTCGCAATTCGATCAACCGATCGGTGAGAACGGCTGGATTGATATCGAAGTGAATGGTGAAACGAAACGAATCGGCATCACGCGTCTTCACTTGGAAGAAGATGCAGGGAAGCTCACGCATATCGATGGCGGATACGCTTCTTTGGTGGACTTTAACCGTGTTGGTACGCCACTTGTGGAGATTGTATCCGAGCCTGAGATTTCTTCTCCGGAAGAGGCACGTGCGTATCTCGAAAAATTGCGTGCAATCATGCAGTACTGCGATGTGTCGGACGTGAAGATGGAAGAAGGTTCACTGCGCTGTGACGCCAACATCAGTTTGCGTCCACATGGACAGGAGAAGCTGGGAACAAGAGCCGAGCTGAAAAACATGAACTCCTTCCGTGGTGTTCAGCGTGGTCTGGAATATGAACAATATCGTCAGGCTGAAATTCTGGATGATGGCGGTGAAGTAGTTCAGGAGACGCGTCGCTGGGACGAAGCGCAAGGAAAAACACTATCGATGCGTGGTAAGGAACAGGCGCATGACTACCGTTATTTCCCGGACCCGGATCTCGTGAAGCTGCATATTGATGCAGCCTGGAAAGAGCGGATCAAGGCTACGATACCTGAACTCCCAGACGAGCGTAAAGCGCGTTACACGGCTGATTATGGATTACCTAGTTATGATGCAGAGGTTATTACTTCATCCAAGGCTATAGCTGATCTTTTTGAGGATAGCTTGAAATTCACTCAGGATGCCAAATCCGTATCCAACTGGATCATGGGCGACTTGCTGGGTTACCTGAATACGAGCAATCTTGAGGTGACTCAGGTTCCACTGACAGGCCAAGGTTTGGGTGAGATGATCGGACTGCTGGAGAAGGGTACCATTAACAGCAAAATCGCCAAAACGGTATTCAAGGAAATGCTGGAGAGCGGCAAGCTTCCACAGCAGATCGTTGAAGAGAAAGGGCTTGTGCAGATTAGTGATGAAGGTGCCATTCTTGCGATCGTTGAGCAGGTTGTGGCGAATAATCCTCAATCGGTGGAAGACTATAAAGCTGGTAAACAGAAAGCCATTGGCTTCCTCGTTGGTCAGGTTATGAAAGAAAGTAAAGGTAAGGCGAATCCAGCTCTTGCCAACCAACTGCTTGCAGATGTACTGAACCGCTAATCCTTCCGGTGAGGCCGGACAGAAAGAGGCTCGTCCCTGTGACAGCCTCTTTTTGTTATTATGGAGACAAATGTATTTCGGACGGGGGAACGGATATGAACATTCAACCATTGTCACTTAGTGATCTGGAGACGTTGGGGCAGTTATGGAGACTTCAACATATAGCTTATCGATTGGAAGCCGAAATCATCGGATTTCAGGAGATTCCTCCTTTGATGGATACGATGGAGACACTTCGGGATTGTGGGGAGAGCTTTTACGGTTGCATCCTTGATGACGGAGAGCTTATCGGGGCTGTCGCTGTAGTAGAGGAAGAGGAGAACACACTGACCATTACACGAATGATGGTGCACCCGGATCACTTTCGCAAGGGAATTGCTGCATCTTTGATGACGTATGTGTTGGAACAGCATGCGGATCTTCCACGTTATATCGTCTCCACAGGAACGCTGAATCAACCCGCTGTGAATCTGTATACCAAATTCGGTTTTAACCCCGTGGAAGTCACACAGATTGCACCTGGAGTGGAATTAACGACTTTTCACAAGAATAAACTTTAATCATATTAACAACTTTGAGGAGGAATACCGACTTTGGGCGATCCCTGGTTCATTGATGAGTGGCACATTTTATTACGATTATTACTGGCCATGCTGCTTGGAGGGCTGGTAGGCCTAGAGCGGGAACGGTCCAATCATGCCGCTGGTTTGCGTACCCATATTCTGGTATGTCTTGGCTCTGCACTGATTATGATGTTGTCTGTTTATGGCTTTAAAGATTTTGCTAATGAATTAAATGTAAGGATCGATCCAGCGCGTCTGGCTACAGCTGTAATTACCGGTGTTGGATTCCTGGGAGCAGGTACAATTCTTTTCACGGGAAAATCCATCACTGGACTGACTACGGCAGCTTCAATCTGGGTTGTTGCAGCCATTGGGCTTGCAGCAGGTGCTGGGTTCTTCTTTGCCTCTATCGTATCTACCGTTCTGGTACTGCTTAATCTCTGGGTATTTAACAAATTAGAGCTAAGATATTTACGAGGGAATAAACTGCATGTCGTTACACTTCATACCTTGTCAGAACCCGGTTTCCTGGAACAGCTGTCGTCATGTATGGAGCAGGAGAAGATTAAAATTCGTAAAATAACCGTGAATGAACAGGATCTCGCTTATGCAGAGATGATATCGGTTGAACGGAAAATTGAGATTGTGCTGCATGTCCAGGTACCGCATGATTTCAAAACAGTGGGCCTGGTATCCAAGTTAAGACAGTGGGAACACGTCACCAAAGTGTCGATCGAATAAATGAATTAGAACCCTCCCCAGGCCAGTAGTGCCGGAGGGTTTTTGGTCATATCCATATTTCTTCCAGTTACTCTCCTTGCTCTTTAGGGTACTATCTAACCAAATGCATGAAGAGCGGAAGGTCAGTTCAGAAGAGAGGAGTATGTTATGAAACGGAGACATCAATCGAACCAAAAGACCAGTACAGTTCAGACCAAACCCGTCAGGAATCGGACTCATAAATTTATTGCTGGGTTATTGAGTGCCATTATTCCAGGCTTGGGTCATATTTATCTGAGATTGTACATGAGGGGTTTGACCTTTATGCTGCTTGTTATGCTTGATCTTTCAGCAGTGTTGTACTTCTCATCCATTGGTATACAGATCAATGTGCCATTGCTCATCTTGCTGGCTTTGTGTATTCCGGTTATTTACTTTTACAATGTATATGATGTGCTGCAATCTGCGGATTGGGTCATGATGCGCAGACGTAGAGCAGTAACCCAGGCAACTTCGGACAAGCCGGTATCCAATGAACGTTCTACACGAGATGCAATGATGGTCTGGGAGAAAGGCATATCATTCGGATTACTTCTGATTGTGGGAGGATCATTGATGGTGCTGTTCTTCCGCAAACCACGCTGGTTCCAAGAGATCCTTGCCATGTATGGCGGTTATTCATTTGCGATTCTCATGATCATAGGAGGGTTGCTTCTGTTCGGGCGTGAGTTCTGGGTAATGTTGAACAAGAAAAAAATGTAATCGAAACGATACAAGGAGGGAACGTGATGAACCGTAAAGTCCGGGTTGGCCGCTATACGGCTGCAGCCTTAATCATAGCGGTCGGTGTGCTGTTGATTTTGGATAAACGGTGGGGAACTGACTATGTATATGACATGGTGGACTGGTGGCCATTTTTGCTCGTTGTTTTAGGCGTGGAATATATCGTTCTGTTTCTGTGGACACGCAGAAGAAAAAAGGCGCAATCCAATAATCCAGGTAATCCTGATGAACCAATAAAAGTACGTTTTAGACCCGATGCCAAAGGCATCCTGACCTCATTGATTTTGGCGGCTTCTGTATTTATTGTTACTGAGCAGGATCACTACATGCACTTATGGAATAGAGTGAGTCTAAATCTCGGAGCGGCTTCCATGGACTACAGTCAAGCTGCAGGATATATGGAGGATAAGGGCACGATTCGTGTTCCTGTTGGTATGGATACGTCAGATCTGGTGGTCGAAGGTGTGAACGGGGATATCTCGGTGCAACGGGGAGACACGGAGGAGATCGAAGTACGAACAGTTATCTGGGTAGATCAGACGACGGAAGTACAGGCGAAGGCCGTAGCCGATGCTTCTTTTGTGGAGACCGATGGTACGAAAGTAATTCATATCAAAGCTACAGGCAAGACGTATGGAGAAAATGAAAAAACGCAGCCACGGATGAATATTACCATAACGATTCCCGATGATCGTCGCTTTAATCTGGATATTCGAACTTCCAATGGTGCCATATTGCTAAACCGTCCGGAAGCCATTAGTACGATATTCGCCGAAACAGGTAACGGACGGATTCGGATTACCAATGCCGTTGGAGATATCTCGGGCAAAACGTTGAACGGAGATGTCATCGTTGCAAATGCTATTGGTAATGTGGACCTCGATAGTAACCGTGGAGACATGAAGGCACGCGGCGTTTCCGGTGATGTCGATCTGACCACACAAGTGGGAAGTATCAGTATCGCAGACTCCGTTGGCGAATTCACGGCAGAGACACGTAACGGTAATATTACACTGGATGGTGCCAACCTGGGAATCAAGGCTCAATCGCTCAATGGCAGTATTAACATTGTATCTGCCAAAGTCGGAGGTGACTGGGATGTATACAGTGCTGTAGGTGCCATTAACGTGCTACTGCCTGATCGGGGCGACTACAGTCTTGCAGGTTCCAGCAGTTATGGAGATTTAATCACGGATCTGCCTTTCAAAGTACAGAATAAAACGATAGAAGGCCAGCTCGGTGAGGGCGAGTACAGGGTGAAAATCGAAGGCAACAGCGATCTCACCATTCAGAGCAATCCCGCTGTGTCTACACCGGATACAGTTACACAAGAGGCAGGAGATACGGCTGAAGATTTGGAACAGACGACCGAAGACGGAGCAAATTCCCAGGATGATTCTACAGAGGTTCCTTGACGGCCGCGTTGACAATAAACTTGTAATCGCCGTACAATAAATGTACACTGGCAAGATTACACGACACGAAAGATGTGTTGTCGTTGTTAATGGCCGGGAATCAACTCTGTATGATGAGCAAGCAATATACTCTTCAGCAGAGAATGAATGAAAGGTAAGGCGGTGGGTTTTATGGCAACACGTGTCCAACATGCGTTGGAGCATCTGAAAACGACCGGTGTCCGTATTACACCCCAGCGTCATGCCATATTGAACTATCTGATGGAATCCATGGGGCATCCGACAGCCGATGAAATTTACCGAGCCCTTGAACCCCAATTTCCCAGTATGAGCGTGGCGACGGTATATAACAATTTGAAGATGTTTCTGGAAGCGGGCATGGTCCGGGAATTGACATACGGAGATAATTCAAGCCGCTTCGATGCCAATGTGACGGATCATTATCATGTTATCTGTGATCAATGCGGCAAGATTGAAGACTTCAGCTATCCTTCACTCAAAAGTGTAGAGCTTCAAGCGGAATCGAGTACGGGATTTGAAGTACATGGTCACCGATTGGAAGTATATGGCGTTTGTAAAAGTTGCAGGGATTAAGAGAGTTGAATTACAATATTAGCGTGAAGAATTCAGTATGGATTCTTCACGCTTTTTTTTAGCATTTATGCAAAATGCTCATTTCTATAACAACTTATGCGCACATCCTTATGATTCAGCATAATTAACGGAGGTAGACGTTTTTGGGTAGAAAAAGCAGATATACAGGTAAGAAGCGACGTTCATTTTGGCCCGGTTTTCTCGGGGCTTGTCTGATCGCCGGAGGTGCTTACTGGCTTATAACGAATGTATGGTTGAACCAGACCCATGAAGACCCTGATTGGGTAGGAAGAAACCAGCCTATTTTTGTGGATGGGCAACTGATGGACGGAGACGCTTCGGGTACAGGAGATCAACTTAAGTTACCTGTAAAGGTGCTTCAAGAGGCGATTGATGCGGGCATACGTTATGAACCAGAGTCGGGAGATATCATTATTGCTTCCCCTCAGCGAGTCCTTCATATGAAAGAGGGCAGCACACAAGCAGAACTTAATCATAAAGATTATCCTATGACGGTGAAGCCAGAGGTTAAGGATGGAGAAGCATACATTCCGCTCAAACCTTTGAAGGAAGTGTACGGCATAGCTATACAGGAAGATTCGATAACAGGTGCTGTGCTGCTGATGCGTGGAGGAGACACGATACAATATGCAGAGATTGATACGTTGTCATCCAAAGCGGACAAAACGGTGCCGTTGTATAAACGCGGGGGAGAATCCTCACCAATCATTGCCGATATGGAAAAGAATGCACGAGTACGTGTATGGCAGACGGGTGATAAACAGAGTTTTGTTCAACTCGATAATGGATATGCCGGATACGTAGATAATGATCATATCGCGCTCACCGAGAAAAAGAAGGTGGACATGCCCAAGTATACACTGACTGCAGCAGAGAAGAAGTGGCAGAATAAACCGGTAAACCTGGTTTGGGAAGCCGTGTACAATCGTCAGCCTGATGTGGGCTCGATCGGTAAAATGCCTGGTGTGAATGTGGTCAGCCCCACATGGTTCCACATTACAGATGGACAGGGCACTGTGAAAAGCAAGGGAAATCAAGCTTATGTGAACTGGGCTCACCGTTCAGGTATGGAAGTATGGGGACTCATGGATAATAGCTTTGACCCGGACATTACCAAAGAAGCCGTAGCTTCTTATGCGACACGAACTCATATTATCGAGCAGATGTTAGAGTATGCACAGACGTATCAGTTGGACGGTATCAACATCGACTTTGAGAACGTCTATACAGATGACGGGCCGAATATTACGCAATTTGTGCGTGAGATTAAGGCGATGGCACGCATACATGGATTGATGTTATCAATCGATGTAACACCGAAATCCAACAGTGAGATGTGGTCTGCTTTTCTGGATCGCCGTGCATTAGGTTCTTTTGCCGACTATGTTATTGTGATGGCCTATGATGAACATTGGGCGGCTAGTCCCAAAGCAGGTTCGGTAGCATCTCTTCCATGGACCGAGGCTTCCATGAGACGCATACTTGAGGAAGATGAAGTACCTTCTAACAAGTTGATTATGGCAGTGCCGCTTTATACCCGGATCTGGACGGAAGAGACGAACGATCAAGGAGAGGTTAAGGTGTCTTCCAAAGCGGTAGGCATGAATACCATTGTGGACCTGATTCAAGAAAAGAAACTCAAACCTGAACTGGATCAGGCAAGTGGACAGAACTATGTGGAATACAAGGAAGACGGAGCGACCAAGAAAATATGGATCGAAGATGCCGTGTCGCTTCAGGCGCGTGTGGATTTGATTGCTTCGTTGAAACTGGGCGGAGTAGCTGCGTGGAATCGCAGTTTTTCCAATGCTTCTGCGTGGGAGGTATTGAAACAGGCTGGTCACTCAAAATAATTTGCTCGTGCTCCAGTTTTGACTGCTGGCTTAACTTCCTTTACTTCACAAAGTCAAAAGTTGTTCCCGTTTGATATCATCATATGTGCAGTCAAACGTTTTGTTGGCCTTAGGACTCATAACTTAACTTCATATCTTAGCTAGTTACAACAGTAACAAGAGTAACATTTATAAGCCAAGTCAAAAAAGGTCCGGTAGAGATACCGGGCCTTTTTTTGTTCTTCAATAGAATTAAGGTGAAAGACATCTGGCGGTTGGAGATCAAGTCGTACTATCCTTCGGTGGGGGGAGCTGCTGTAGAAGGCGCTTTCAGTTGTTGACTGGTTGTATTGGCCTTATTAGGGTCCAGGGTGAGGATGGTATGACAGAACATACAACGATCCGTCTTGCCCAGCATTTTGGTTAACTTCCCGCATTCCGGGCAGTCGACTTGTACTGCACTGGTAGAGAGCATGCCAGCCCAGAAATAGATGGCCAGACTGGCCATCATGGCAATCAGTCCGATGACAAGTCCTACAGCTGCGAATACCTTGCCTGCATGTCCCCAGAATACAATCCCGGCTGTTCCCAGTATCATTAGGCCCATACCTAGCATGGTCAGCAGTAATCCCCAAGTGCGAAAAGCATTAATTTTTGCTGATTTAAAAATCATGAAAAATGCTCCTATCGTATGAGTAGTATCGGACCTGGAAAAGAAGGAAACTTCAGTCTGGATGTAGAATTACATTATAACTGACTTGGCGCTTATCTGCCATGAAATGTATGGAGGGAATCGTGGAATTAAAGAACCTTGCTTTTTTGTCCGAACAGTCGGAAGAGACGGGGGCAGTTGGGGCTATCGCTTATTCCCACCCGGGAGAGCGATTCCACGGCTCCCTAGTTCAAGATTTTGAATTATTAGTACTTGTTGTTCATAATGATGACCAATTGAAGTCGACGGTGGGACATTATAGATATGGTGATCTTCGTTATCAAATGATCTATGCGAGCCGTCATGAGTTACAGAGTAGTGTCGTTACCGGGAATCATCATAATCTCACCCAGTGTCTAATTGAAGGTGAGATTATCTGGGAAGCAGACAGCGCCTTAAGTGATTTACGAGAAGAACTGTCTGCCTTTGGGGCAGAATTACGTGAGCAGAAGCTGCTTCATGAATTCACCAGTTTCTTGAGAATGTATGTGGAGGCTAAGCGCCATATCCAGGAAGGGCATGTTGTAGATGCCTACTATAATGTATTAGAGGCTCTGGGGAACTGGGCAAGAATTGTATTGATTGAACAGGGGATATACCCGGATCATGCCGTCTGGACACATGTACAGAATCTGGATCGCGCTTTGTGGAAACTATATCAAGAGCTTACGGTAAGCTCCGAGACGCTGGAGCAGCGAGTAGAGCTTGTCCTGCTTGCCTGTGAGTTTTCCGTAATGTCCAAAATGAGTGAATGCTCTGAGTTGCTGCTACGTGTGTTAAGAAGTCGCAAAGAGCCGTGGAGCATGAATGAACTGGTTCATCACCCGCAGTTAAGGTTTGTTCGAGAAGATCTGCCATTGGTTCTGCGCAAGCTGGTCTTTCGTTCTATTGTAAAAGAATCTGCAGGATGGCCATCGATCGGAGGAGAGGGCCGGGAAATTCGGTATTGGATTGAGGCATAATCTTCTCCGAGAGCCTGACATTATATTGATCACAAAAGGGAGGGGAAACCTTCCTTTTTTGTTTGTTTAATAATTTATAAAAAAATGTTGACTCTCATTCGTGATATATGATACATTATATTTCGTTCCTCAAACGAGCTTATCGCCAACAAACGATAAATTCTTTAGAGGAAAAGTGAAGAACTAAAGCTTCAAAAAAAGAAATTAAAAAAAGTTCTTGACGAAAACAAACGAAATGTGATACATTATTTAAGTCGCCGCCGAAACTTGGTTGAGACGAAAAAGAGTAAAACAAATCGTGTTTGATCTTTGAAAACTGAACAACGAGTGAGTAACGATCTTGCTTGCAAGATCGACGCTGAGAAATGGGTACAAGTCTTCGGACTGTATGATTTCGAAGCATAAATGAGATTTTTAATCTCGTCAGATTCAAAATGAGCTTATCGCTCTTTTCAATACTTTATTGGAGAGTTTGATCCTGGCTCAGGACGAACGCTGGCGGCATGCCTAATACATGCAAGTCGAGCGGACTTGAAGAGAAGCTTGCTTCTCTGATGGTTAGCGGCGGACGGGTGAGTAACACGTAGGCAACCTGCCCTCAAGTTTGGGACAACTACCGGAAACGGTAGCTAATACCGAATAGTTGTTTTCTTCGCCTGAAGAGAACTGGAAAGACGGAGCAATCTGTCACTTGGGGATGGGCCTGCGGCGCATTAGCTAGTTGGTGAGGTAACGGCTCACCAAGGCGACGATGCGTAGCCGACCTGAGAGGGTGATCGGCCACACTGGGACTGAGACACGGCCCAGACTCCTACGGGAGGCAGCAGTAGGGAATCTTCCGCAATGGGCGAAAGCCTGACGGAGCAATGCCGCGTGAGTGATGAAGGTTTTCGGATCGTAAAGCTCTGTTGCCAGGGAAGAACGCTTGGGAGAGTAACTGCTCTCAAGGTGACGGTACCTGAGAAGAAAGCCCCGGCTAACTACGTGCCAGCAGCCGCGGTAATACGTAGGGGGCAAGCGTTGTCCGGAATTATTGGGCGTAAAGCGCGCGCAGGCGGTCATTTAAGTCTGGTGTTTAATCCCGGGGCTCAACCCCGGATCGCACTGGAAACTGGGTGACTTGAGTGCAGAAGAGGAGAGTGGAATTCCACGTGTAGCGGTGAAATGCGTAGATATGTGGAGGAACACCAGTGGCGAAGGCGACTCTCTGGGCTGTAACTGACGCTGAGGCGCGAAAGCGTGGGGAGCAAACAGGATTAGATACCCTGGTAGTCCACGCCGTAAACGATGAGTGCTAGGTGTTAGGGGTTTCGATACCCTTGGTGCCGAAGTTAACACATTAAGCACTCCGCCTGGGGAGTACGGTCGCAAGACTGAAACTCAAAGGAATTGACGGGGACCCGCACAAGCAGTGGAGTATGTGGTTTAATTCGAAGCAACGCGAAGAACCTTACCAGGTCTTGACATCAGCATGACCGGGCTAGAGATAGTCCTTTCCTTCGGGACATGCTAGACAGGTGGTGCATGGTTGTCGTCAGCTCGTGTCGTGAGATGTTGGGTTAAGTCCCGCAACGAGCGCAACCCTTATATTTAGTTGCCAGCATTTCGGATGGGCACTCTAGATAGACTGCCGGTGACAAACCGGAGGAAGGTGGGGATGACGTCAAATCATCATGCCCCTTATGACCTGGGCTACACACGTACTACAATGGCCGGTACAACGGGCTGCGAAATCGCGAGATGGAGCCAATCCCAACAAAGCCGGTCTCAGTTCGGATTGCAGGCTGCAACTCGCCTGCATGAAGTCGGAATTGCTAGTAATCGCGGATCAGCATGCCGCGGTGAATACGTTCCCGGGTCTTGTACACACCGCCCGTCACACCACGAGAGTTTATAACACCCGAAGTCGGTGGGGTAACCGCAAGGAGCCAGCCGCCGAAGGTGGGATAGATGATTGGGGTGAAGTCGTAACAAGGTAGCCGTATCGGAAGGTGCGGCTGGATCACCTCCTTTCTATGGAGAATCGTTTCCCGCGTGGAAACATTCAAATATGCAGCTTAGCTGCAAAACACTCACTCGTTGCTCAGTTTTGAGAGCTCAAACTCTCAAACAGCTTGCTTTTGCATGGAGCTTGTTCTTTGAAAACTAGATATCGAAACGAAACAAACGCGAATTAGAACATTCCTTTAAGCTGATCTTGTGTAAACAAGTGAAGTGTTTTTATAAGGTAGATTGCATGAGCGAGTGATCGAAATGGAACGACTTTTGGATTTGCGCAAGCAAAACAAGCGGAGTGACAGCTCGAACACGAGCGATATGGTTAAGCTACTAAGAGCACACGGAGGATGCCTAGGCGCTAGGAGCCGATGAAGGACGTGGCGAACAACGAAACTGCCTCGGGGAGCTGTAAGCAAGCTTTGATCCGGGGGTGTCCGAATGGGGAAACCCAGCTGGGGTAATTTCCAGTTACTCATAACTGAATACATAGGTTATGTAGAGGCATACCAGGGGAACTGAAACATCTAAGTACCCTGAGGAAGAGAAAACAATAGTGATTCCGTCAGTAGCGGCGAGCGAACGCGGAGAAGCCCAAACCAGAGAGCTTGCTCTTTGGGGTTGTGGGACGTCTCACATGGAGTTACAAAGGAACCGATTAAGCGAAGAGGTCTGGAAAGGCCCGCCAAAGAAGGTAAAAGCCCTGTAATTGAAAGTCTGTTCCCTCCGAGACGGATCCCGAGTAGTGCGGGGCACGTGAAACCCCGTATGAATCCGGCAGGACCATCTGCCAAGGCTAAATACTTCCTAGCGACCGATAGTGAAGCAGTACCGTGAGGGAAAGGTGAAAAGCACCCCGGAAGGGGAGTGAAATAGAACCTGAAACCGTGTGCTTACAAAAAGTCAGAGCCCGTTTTAGGGGTGATGGCGTGCCTTTTGTAGAATGAACCGGCGAGTTACGTTCCCGTGCAAGGTTAAGGTGAAGAGCCGGAGCCGCAGCGAAAGCGAGTCTGAATAGGGCGATGTAGTACGTGGACGTAGACCCGAAACCGGGTGATCTACCCCTGTCCAGGGTGAAGGTGCGGTAACACGCACTGGAGGCCCGAACCCACGCATGTTGAAAAATGCGGGGATGAGGTGGGGGTAGCGGAGAAATTCCAATCGAACTCGGAGATAGCTGGTTCTCCCCGAAATAGCTTTAGGGCTAGCCTCGGAAAACAGAGTCGTGGAGGTAGAGCACTGATTGGGTGCGGGGCCCGCAAGGGTTACCAAGCTCAGTCAAACTCCGAATGCCATAGACTTACTTCCGGGAGTCAGACAGTGAGTGCTAAGATCCATTGTCAAAAGGGAAACAGCCCAGACCATCAGCTAAGGTCCCCAAGTGTGTGTTAAGTGGGAAAGGATGTGGAGTTGCACAGACAACCAGGATGTTGGCTTAGAAGCAGCCACCATTGAAAGAGTGCGTAATAGCTCACTGGTCGAGTGACTCTGCGCCGAAAATGTAACGGGGCTAAACACACCACCGAAGCTATGGCTTGATGCTTTGCATCAGGGGTAGGGGAGCGTTGTATAAGGGTTGAAGGTGTACCGTAAGGAGCGCTGGACATTATACAAGTGAGAATGCCGGTATGAGTAACGAAAAGATCAGTGAGAATCTGATCCGCCGAAAGCCTAAGGGTTCCTGAGGAAGGCTCGTCCGCTCAGGGTAAGTCGGGACCTAAGGCGAGGCCGAAAGGCGTAGTCGAAGGACAACAGGTCGAAATTCCTGTACCACCGTAAGCCGTTATGAGCAATGGGGGGACGCAGTAGGGTAGTGACGCGGACTGATGGATGTCCGTCTAAGCAGTAAGGCTGATGTGTAGGCAAATCCGCACATTGTAAGGCTGAGCTGTGATGGGGAGTGAAAATTACAGTAGCGAAGGTCATGATCTCACACTGCCAAGAAAAGCCTCTAGCCAGGTGATGGTGCCCGTACCGCAAACCGACACAGGTAGGCGAGAAGAGTATTCTAAGGCGCGCGGAAGAACTCTCGTTAAGGAACTCGGCAAAATGACCCCGTAACTTCGGGAGAAGGGGTGCCCCGGTAGTGTGAATAGCACGAGGGGGCCGCAGTGAAAAGGCCCAAGCGACTGTTTAGCAAAAACACAGGTCTGTGCGAAGCCGTAAGGCGAAGTATACGGGCTGACGCCTGCCCGGTGCTGGAAGGTTAAGGGGAGTGGTTAGGAGCAATCCGAAGCTGTGAACCGAAGCCCCAGTAAACGGCGGCCGTAACTATAACGGTCCTAAGGTAGCGAAATTCCTTGTCAGGTAAATTCTGACCCGCACGAATGGCGTAACGACTTGGGCGCTGTCTCAACGAGAGATCCGGTGAAATTTTAATACCTGTGAAGATGCAGGTTACCCGCGACAAGACGGAAAGACCCCATGGAGCTTTACTGCAGCTTGATATTGAATTTGGGTACGATCTGTACAGGATAGGTGGGAGCCTTTGAAACGTGAGCGCCAGCTTGCGTGGAGGCAACGTTGGGATACCACCCTGATCGTATCTAGGTTCTAACCTGGTACCGTAATCCGGTGCGGGGACAGTGTCAGGTGGGCAGTTTGACTGGGGCGGTCGCCTCCTAAAGAGTAACGGAGGCGCCCAAAGGTTCCCTCAGAATGGTTGGAAATCATTCGAAGAGTGCAAAGGCATAAGGGAGCTTGACTGCGAGACCTACAAGTCGAGCAGGGACGAAAGTCGGGCTTAGTGATCCGGTGGTACCGCATGGAAGGGCCATCGCTCAACGGATAAAAGCTACCCTGGGGATAACAGGCTTATCTCCCCCAAGAGTCCACATCGACGGGGAGGTTTGGCACCTCGATGTCGGCTCATCGCATCCTGGGGCTGAAGTAGGTCCCAAGGGTTGGGCTGTTCGCCCATTAAAGCGGTACGCGAGCTGGGTTCAGAACGTCGTGAGACAGTTCGGTCCCTATCTGTCGTGGGCGTAGGAAATTTGAGAGGAGCTGTCCTTAGTACGAGAGGACCGGGATGGACGTACCGCTGGTGTACCAGTTGTTCCGCCAGGAGCACCGCTGGGTAGCTATGTACGGACGGGATAAACGCTGAAAGCATCTAAGCGTGAAGCCCCCCTCAAGATGAGATTTCCCAGTATGTAAGACCCCTTGAAGACGACGAGGTAGATAGGCTGGGGGTGGAAGTGCAGCAATGCATGGAGCTGACCAGTACTAATCGGTCGAGGGCTTATCCAATATGCAAGTAATAATTCGCGTGTTTCGTTTCGAATCTAGTTTTCAGAGAACGATCTCTGAAGCATATTCCCTGATAGCTCAGTTGGTAGAGCACTCGACTGTTAATCGAGTTGTCACAGGTTCGAGCCCTGTTCGGGGAGCCATATGGAGAGGTGTCCGAGCTGGCCGAAGGAGCACGATTGGAAATCGTGTAGGCGTCACAAGCGTCTCGAGGGTTCGAATCCCTCTCTCTCCGCCATAATATTAAGGCCCGTTGGTCAAGGGGTTAAGACACCTCCCTTTCACGGAGGTAACAGGGGTTCGAATCCCCTACGGGTCATAATAACTTCAAAAAAAGAAGTTGATTTTTACAACAAGATTATGGTATGATCATAAATGTGTTGTTCGGAGGCTTAGCTCAGCTGGGAGAGCATCTGCCTTACAAGCAGAGGGTCGGGGGTTCGATCCCCTCAGCCTCCACCATTTAACCTTTATAACGACGCGGGGTGGAGCAGCCCGGTAGCTCGTCGGGCTCATAACCCGAAGGCCGCAGGTTCAAATCCTGCCCCCGCAATTATACTTTCCATTGAGAAAGTGATCTGGAACCGTGGTGTAGTTGGCCTAACATGCCTGCCTGTCACGCAGGAGATCGCGGGTTCGAATCCCGTCGGTTCCGCCATTTAATCTTTACATGAGGCAAACTGTTCACTACATCTGCTGTATGGCACTGATGCCCTATATAAAGTGTAAGGAAATGAGATTAGACTTTATTATGGCTCGGTAGCTCAGTCGGTAGAGCAGAGGACTGAAAATCCTCGTGTCGGCGGTTCGATTCCGTCCCGAGCCACCATTTTTAAAATAATTTAATATGCCGGTGTAGCTCAACTGGTAGAGCAACTGACTTGTAATCAGTAGGTTGGGGGTTCAAGTCCTCTCGCCGGCACCATGTAATCCTGGAGGATTAGCGAAGTGGCCAAACGCATCAGACTGTAAATCTGCTCCCGTACGGGTTCGGTGGTTCGAATCCATCATCCTCCACCAGTTTTTAGGGGCATAGTTTAAAGGTAGAACAACGGTCTCCAAAACCGTTGGTGTGGGTTCAATTCCTGCTGCCCCTGCCAATTAACTTTCTAGAAAATTAACCTTTTGTGGCGATCGTGGCGAAGTGGTTAACGCACCGGTTTGTGGATCCGGCATTCGGGGGTTCAATTCCCCTCGATCGCCCCTTTGTTTTTTCAATTTTTAATGGGGATTAGCCAAGCGGTAAGGCAACGGACTTTGACTCCGTCATGCATAGGTTCAAATCCTATATCCCCAGCCATTATGCGGAAGTGGCTCAGCGGTAGAGCATCGCCTTGCCAAGGCGAGGGTCGCGGGTTCGATTCCCGTCTTCCGCTCCAAAATATGGCGCCATAGCCAAGTGGTAAGGCACAGCTCTGCAAAAGCTTTATCCCCAGTTCGAATCTGGGTGGCGCCTCCAGTATATGCCGGCGTGGCGGAATGGCAGACGCGCTCGACTCAAAATCGAGTGGGAAACCGTGGAGGTTCGAGTCCTCTCGCCGGTATATTGAATAGTCCTACAGATTGCGCAAGCAATTTGTAGGACTATTTTTATTTTATTAAGAAATGATTTTTGCATAGGTAAGGAAAGTTGGACTTAATAAAGATTGACGTATGATTTTATTCAGTATATTGTAGATAAGTGAAGTCTTTAATATAAAGGAGTGAAGCAGAGTGACTAATGGAAAAAATCTATCGGATACCGATCTGTTATTTAACCTTTCTGTGTGGGAAGAGGCATGGAAGAATCGTCCGAGAAGTTCAAAATATAAGAAGAAAAGCGCACCATTTAATACAGAAGAAGCTTTTGAGCGGTGGGCCAGAGACTATCACGCACAGTCGTTTACTGAAGAAGGAAAACAGCGGTCTGAGCGTATTATGGGCTGGATTGAGAACCAGGGGGTGGAGTTCGCAGGGTTATCCATTTTAGACATTGGAGCCGCTTCAGGTATATTCACCATTCCTTTTGCAGAAAAAGGAGCAAGTGTGACCGCTGTGGAACCTTCTGAGTTACTAGTCTCCCTTATGAAAGAAACAATACCTTCAGCTCTGGAATCCAAAATCGATATCGTAAAAGAACGATATGAGGAAATCTCTATTCAGGATAAAGGCTGGGAGAAGAAATATGACTTTGCATTTGCATCCATGTGCCCGGCGATGTCGGATTGGGAAACGATTGAGATGGCGATCAACTGTGCCCGGAAGTATGTGTATATAAGCACTATGGCGGGACAGAGGGAACACACACTAATGGATGAACTTAAGGATGTACTGGGTGTAACTTCTTCATATAAGGCCGGTGATATGGGATATATTCAACAGTTGCTGTATTTGAAGGGTTATTCATACACCATGATCATTACGAGAGAAGTTAACTCATTTGAAGTACCGGTGAAAGAGGTTATTGAGAAGCTGCCAGAATGGCTTAATACGTATGAGTTACCAACAGATGAGGATTCCCTCAGACTGGCTGAGAAGTACATCCGAGATACATACAAGGGTAGTATGGTGGCTTTCTCGCGGGGAGCAAGGTTCGGTAAAATTTTGATTCAACTGGAACAGCCAAATATGAAAACAGTCATTACTAAGGATAAGCGATAAATTGTATAAGCTTGTTACGTGCTCTAGGGATCAGGAATCGAGACGGACAAGGTTGTCTAACATCTAAAATGGCGCTAGGAAGCATCACACTGTCTGTCATACAAGAAATCCACGTGTGAAGTATATGTAGTTAAAGTTAAATTTATAAAAAAAGAGGGAGCAGGATAATTGCTCCTTCTTTTTTATAAATCCAAGGCTTCGAGCGCATTGAACCAAACAGTCGACTACTTGGAGCTGTAGAGCTGAATCAAGGAACTGCCCATGAGATAAAACCAACGCTAGATTCAAATTCGAGACAACAGAAAACGAAATATGAAACCACGAAATACACAGTCTACTTTCTGTTCGACACTTCTGCTTTCTGCTTACGTTCCCGGTACTGGCCGGGGGTGATACCTTCCCATTTACGAAATGATCGGATGAAATTTTGCGGATTGTTGTACCGAAGTCGGGCTGCGATATCTTTTACCGTTAAATCACTTTCGTCCAGCCATTTTTTAGCGATGTTAAATCGGTACTTGGTTAGATATTCACTAAATGCACAGCCTGTCTCTTTGCGAAAAACACTACTTAAGTAGTTGGCATTGTAGTGAAGCTTCATAGCACATTCCTCGAGCGTCAGATCCTTATCATAATCTTGATGAATCATGGCAATCATCTTCTCGGATATATGTTGGTACTGGGCATACTGTCTCCCCTTAAAAATCTGAATGATAGGCAAGATGACTTGATGATTAAACCAATCCTCTACTTCAGACGCGTACTGCAAACCATGAAGTTCATGAAACATCGATCCATGGCTTTGGGAGATCTGTCCGAGTCGTATACCGGATTCCTGAGTCATTTGCAAAATATGCGTTAGCAGCCTCGTAAGGGCCACCTGATATTCCTCTGGTGTACACTCCATACCAAAGATCACTTCCAGGGCCTGATGCAGAAGAGCATAAGCTTGGACTTCGTCCGCACTTTGAATCGCTTGGATCAACGTATATTCCAAAGATTCCGGGTAGGTCATAGACCAAGTGGGAGCGTAATGATCGATGTTCTCATATTGAAAGATAATACCTGTCCCCAGCTTCATCCGATGCTTTAATGCTTCCATGGCTTCTGTGTAAGCCTGAGGGATGTGATATAGGGAGCTGTGCGGTTGGCTGAAGCCTATACTGACCTGAAGAGCTAGAATCTCATCAATCTGCTGTTGTAACTGTTCTGTTAATACATATAGGTGCTGTGAAAAAACAGAGTGATCCTTTTCAACAGTCCCAATCACCGTGACTACCGTATGTTCCAGTACAATAGGAAGCAGTTGTTGGTTATGCACAACCGTTTCCTCCAATATATTTTGAATAGCGAATAATAAGAGGTCACGATCATTAGCTGAATACTTTGTATGATTAACGAGATCGGCCTGAAGTGTAATAACAGCAATTTGTTGCCATTCACGAACCTGACGCGTATAGCCATATTCATTCAGAGTATCAGGAAGAGTATGAACAGGGCTCTTACCCTGGAATAGATTTATCATAAAATGAGTGCGAATCTGTAACAGATGCATATTTAGCGTGTTCTCCAGTTGGGAGCGAGAGGCAGATAATTGTGAGACACCTGCTCTGATCTGTTCGAATTCATCATGCAGCTGTGGTGATTGCTGAGCGAAAGTGATGCTCTCTTTGGACAGGCGGTTGTCACCAAGTTGGGTTAAAAGTTTACGGATTGGAATATGCATTCGTTTGGAGCCGAGCCATGCGAGCAGTAATGAAAGTAAAAGCAAGAAGATACTGATATACAAGGTGTGTAATCCGATCTCGATATATTCTTGTGTCAGAATGTTGGTAGGTGAAATTAGAACATAAGTCCATCCTTTTAAGGTAGAAGGGCTATAGGTCAGGGAATAATGCGTACCCGCGATCTTGACTTCCCGTTCTTCAAAGCCCGTTGAAAATGGGATGGATGTTAGTTTGCTTATGTTGTCCCCCGTATCCCGATCCGCTAATCCAATTGCAGACAACGGTTGTCCAATGTATACAGGATCGGGATGCACCAAGATACGTTGTTCCCGATTTAAAATGATCAGTCCTGAGGCAGTGTTGTCTATGGAGGCTTCTCCTAACGTATTTTGCAAAGAGCATGCAGGAATTCCGGCAATCAAGGCAGCATCAGAGGACGTATTCAGATTCGGAATAGACCTCGCAAGGGCAATATGATAAATACAACCTGTTCCGGGCGTACGCTCATCATTACTAAACACCGATGAAGGGGAGAGCTGCCATCCGGAAGTTAGCGTATCCGATATCAAATCCTTCATGGGAAGTGCCAATGGAAAATCGGTATTACGATATAATCCAGCATGGTCAATAAGCCAATTCTGAGATTGATTCACCAGGGTAATATCCAGCAAAGGTTCCCACGACCTCATATGTTGAAACTCGCTCTGCAGCTTGTCGGCAAGTAACGGGCCGTTCTCTTGACTTGAGGATGAAGCAGACAGGGAGCGGAGGGTTACTGGAGATCGAAGAGCCTGATCAAGCATATAACTGACTGTAGCGAGTTTGTGCTCTACGTTGGATTGCATTTGTTCCAGCAACTGCCTGTTGGCTTGTGTACGATGCAATTCAGTTTGGTTCGATGAATAGATAAATGCGGCAATTCCCGTTAACAAAATGGGCAGGGTGCTTAACAGGATTCCGAAGATGATCATTTTATGGAGATAGCTGATGGGTCGCACAGTTTCAGTTCCACTCCTGACATTAGAAATAGTAACACTTTCTATTTTAGTAAACGCTTACATATAGAACAATCTAAATTTTGTTTATTTGGATAAAAAAGTAATTTTATTTTTGAGGTAAAGGAAATTGGAACTGGAGGGAATGAGGGGAAACGAAAGTGAAGAGTGAACGTAAATAGAGACATGGATCTCATTCTCGTTCACGTGCCATATCGAGTGAAGCGGAGCCTGAATACGGGTAATAGAAGGTATCCGGAGTACTATTCAGCTTAGAAGGAACGTTGGTCTTATACAGGGACAGTCAAAGGTCCAACTAGATCCCCGACCTGAGTCTAGGATGAAAAACCGTCCACGGTCTGTTTTGAAAAGTCGCGGAATCCCCTAGAATAAGGACATAAGGTTAAACAAGAAACACGGAAACAAAAAAACACGAAACAAACGAACAAATGACTCAACACATTAAAATGAACGAATGGAAAGGGCGGTGAACAACAATTATGAGATTGAATAAGGGAAATGGCTGGGCAATTGTATTGATTGCGCTGGGTGCACTACTCCTTTTCGGAAAGTTAACTCCTCTTCTTGGACACTTAATGGGGTATCTGATTCCGGTCCTGATGATTGCACTGGGATACTACGGAGTCAAACGAGGGAATGTGATGCTTGGCTGGATTGTTCTCATCATCGGTATCATCTCACTGATGGGTAAGCTGGCATGGTTGATCGGACCGATCATCGCGATCGGGTTAATCATCTTTGGTATCTCAATGCTAAACAATAACCGCAGTCGTCGTGGTCGTTACTAAGCTTTCACGATTATGAAAAGGAGGGACAGAACATAATGAGTGTATTTCGTCGAATGCGGGATATTACCGTAGCCAATCTGAACGAACATTTGGAGCAAAGTCAGGATCCAGTTAAACTGATTGATCAGTTCCTGGTCTCGACCCGCCAAGACATCGGTGAAGCCGAGAAGCTTCGTCATCAATATGCAAGCCATACCAGACAAATGAAACAACAAGCCGATCAGGCAGCAGGTATGGTGAACAAACGGGAAGAACAGGCTTCCATGGCTCTGAAAGCAGGGGAAGAGCATCTCGCTAAGCTGGCCTTGCAGGAGAAAATCCTCCACGAGGAAAAAATGGAACAGTACAATGAATTGTATGCACAAAGTTATGCGGCATTACAGGAGTTGGATGAACAGATCGACCAGCTCAAGGTTGAATATCAGAATGTATACAGCAAACGCCAGTATTACTACGCTCGTATGCAGACGATTCAGTTACAACAACGTATGAACCAGCGAGGCAATCACAACGGGCAGAATGTACCGCGTATGTTTAACCGACTGGATGACCAAGTCTCTGATCTCGAATATGAAGCACAAAGTCTTCGGGATATCCGGCGGATGGGCCAAGATGGTTCAGGAGTGACTGGCAGCATGTCATCCTCCACGCTGGATAAGGAACTGGAGCGCTTAAGACAGAAATTAAACAATGACAGAAAGGAGTAGTCACATGATGAATAAATTATACCGCTCGGCGCGTAATCGAAGGCTAACAGGTTTGATCGGCGGCATTTCTGAGAATCTCGGATTGAGTACCACGCTACTACGTATCATCTTCTTCATCAGTATTTTCGCTACGGGAGGTACATCATTGTTGATCTACTTCATCGCTGCGTTGGTGGTACCAAAGGAATCCAATTACGTTGATCCATATGTTTATGATTCCAACGTAAGAGGATATAAGTAAACGAAAGGAGAAAGCACATGAGCAAATTATACCGCTCAACGCGTGACCGGATGTTAACCGGCTTGTGCGGCGGAATTTCCGAAACGATCGGGATGGATTCCACCCTGCTGCGTATCATCTTCGTCATCAGTATCTTCGTAACTGGCGGCACGTCGTTGTTAATATACTTCATTGCAGCACTGGTGGTACCAAAAGAACCGTATCCGCCTTATGATCCGTATGGCTACGGCCCAGGCCCTGGTCCTGGCAGAGGATATAACAACTATGATCATCAGCAGCCAAGAGGTCCTTTTCAAAATAATCACAACCAACAAGGTCCTGGTAACTTCGGTCCCGGCCCAGGATTCAACGGCAGACCTCAATCTGGTCCCCGTTCTTATGACAACAACGCCTACGGAGCAGGTGCACCGCAAGAAAGTGAACTTGATTCCATGATGAAAGATATCGAGAAAAAAGCATTGAAAAAAGAAGTTGAAGAGCTTCGCCAAAAATTATCTCGTTACGAGAAGGGAGAAAAGTAAAATGGGAGTATTTAAACGGATTAAGGATATGACGAAAGCATCGGTAAATGATATGTTGGATAAAGTAGAGGACCCGATTGTAATGTTGAACCAGTACTTGCGTGATATGGAGGCTGAGATTCATGAGGCAGAGGTAACTGTTGCCAAACAAATGGCGAATGAGCGCCGCATGAAACAACGTCTGGATGAAGCGGAGCGTACTTCGGTACAACGTGAATCCCAAGCAGAAGCTGCTCTGGCCAACGGTCAGGAAGAAGTGGCACGCAAATTGCTGGAAGAGAAGATCTACTTTGATCAAAAAATTACAGAGTACAGCGAACTGCATGCACAGTCTGAAGCACAAGCGAAAGATCTGTTGCAACAGTTGCATGACATGAAAGATGAGTTCTACAAAATGCGTAACAAACGTAATGAACTCGTATCCCGTGCACAAATGGCAAAAGCCAAAAAACAAATGTCTTCCATCAACAGCTTGCATTCGATCGAAAGTGGGGGCGCATCACTAGGATTCCACCGCATGGAAGAGAAAATCATGCAACTGGAAGCTGAAGCTGACGTAGCTCGTGCACCTTATCGCAACACATCATCCACGTACACGAATCCTGTAGATGTGGAAAAGCAATTCAAAGTAGACCAGCAGTTGCAAGCCCTCAAAAACAAAATGGGCAGTGGTTCCAAGAATGAAGCGAACGGAACTTCAAAAGAATAACTGTTCGCTCGGTGGACAATATGATATTCTATAAATCGTGTATAACGAACGGTTGGTAGAACAAAAGTTAAGCCATACAGGACTTTATTGCCTGGTATGGCTTTTCCGTTGAATAAAGAGAAGATTAACTTACAGAGGAGGTGCGGCGGGGATGAATAAAAAGAGTAAATGGCTTGCAGTTGTCATTATTATTATTGGGGCAATGATGTTATTGAATCAGAATATTAACTTGCTGACCGCTGCCGCACTGATTCTGTTAACGGTTGGTATGCTTCAAGTTCGCAAAGGGGATACCCGTAAAGGTTACCGATATCTCGGTATTGGTGCGGCACTGTTATTGCTGGATAATTTGATGATTGTATTCCTGATTGTACTGGCTTCTTTAGCTTATTTTTATTCAAAAAACAAAAAGGTTCACCTGGACGAAGGCGTTATGAAGAAACAGAATTTCATGGCTCGGTACTACTGGGATCAATCATCCTGGACATTACGCAGTATGAGCCTGTGGCATGCCATGGGTGAGGTTAACGCAGATCTGTCTCTTTCAATTCCGGAGGAGAAACAAACGATTGTGCTGCTGCAAGGGGTTATGGGGAATGTTCGCCTGACACTACCGGAGGATTATGGTGTGGAGATTGAAGCATCGGTTCTTTTCGGCCGGATTAATCTTCTGGGAGAACAAGATAGCGGCATGATGAACAAACTAGTATGGAGAACGCCTGGATATGAATCCAGTGAACATAAAGCAAAATTTGTCATTTCTTATATTGTTGGCGACCTAAGCATAAGTAATCCGTAGTAAAATAGATGAAGAGAAGGAGGAGACCCCGATGAAGACAAAACGACATGCCGATATGGTAACCCGAAGTATGGGTGAAGGGATCCTCCTGGTTTTCATTGTGCTCGCTGTTATTTTGTATGTATTGTATACATATGGTTATCTTGCTCCGTTTGCAGGCTGGCGGCATCTGATTCAATCAGGTCTGGCTCTATTGCTGCTTTTGATTGGGATTGGCGCGGTCTTTGGGTTCTATCAGAGTTACCGGGTCAAACGCAGGCTTGAACTACTTCGGGAAACGCTCCTACAGTGGGAGAAGGGTTCCTTGTCACGTACTGTACCTGATCTGGGTGTAGATGATGTGGGGCGCTTGAGTGAGCAACTCGGACGAATCGGCAAAAAGTGGGAAGATCAGGTATCCTCGCTTCAGCGATTGTCTACCCATAATGCACAGCTTGCCGAACAAGCCAGAATTACGGCTATTGTGGAAGAGCGGCAGCGGCTGGCACGAGAACTGCATGATGCGGTATCGCAGCAATTGTTCGCGATATCGATGACAGCAACGGCCGTTGGACGGAAGATGGAGAAGGATTTTGAACGTGCCCAGCGGCAGGTGGCTCTAATTGAGGAAATGGCCTCGGTAGCACAGTCCGAGATGCGTGCGTTACTGTTACATCTGCGACCAGTTTATCTGGAGGGTAAACATCTCGAACAAGGTCTGCGTGATCTGGTGATGGAACTGAAAACGAAAGTACCCATGGACATTGTACTCGAAATAGACGAAGACATTGATCTGATCAAAGGCATCGAGAATCATCTGTTCCGGATCGTTCAGGAGGCTATGTCTAATACGTTACGGCATGCGAAAGCTGAGAAAATGGAGATACGGCTCCAGCGCCGCACAGATGCGATTCGGGTACTGATTCGTGATGATGGGCAAGGCTTTGATCTGGATGAGAATAAACAGGCTTCCTACGGTCTGGCTAACATGCGTGAACGTGTTACGGAGATTGGCGGGGCCATACAATTTGTAACAGCGCCAGGTAAGGGAACGCGGATTGAGATTACGATACCTTTGATGAGCGATGAAAGCGAGGAAGAACATGTCAATGGAACCGGAAGTCGAAACGGAGACGGAAACGTCGATCAAAGTATTGCTCGTGGATGATCATGAGATGGTACGTATTGGTCTAGCTGCGGTACTGGATACCGAAGATGGAATTGAAGTTGTTGGTGAAGCAGGTAGTGGAGAGGAAGGCATTCGGCTTGCGCAGGAGTATAAGCCTGATGTTGTTCTAATGGACCTGGTTATGGAAGGCATGGATGGCATTGAGGCTACTCGTCAGGTACTTAAAATGTATCCGGAGTGCAAAGTCATCGTATTGACCAGTTACCTGGATGATGAAAAAATGTACCCTGTCATTGAAGCAGGCGCATTCAGTTATCTGTTGAAAACATCAAGAGCCAATGAAGTGGCAGATGCGATTCGCGCAGCAGCTCGCGGACAATCCGTTCTCGAGTCACAGGTGGCTTCGAAAATGATGAATCGCTTCCGGCAGCCACAGGCAGCAGCTCCTTTGCATGATGAATTAACGGATCGGGAAATGGATGTACTCCGGTTGCTGGCTAAAGGCAAATCGAATCAGGACATCGCTGATGATCTGATCATTGGTATCAAAACAGTCAAATTCCATGTCACGAATTTACTCGCAAAATTGGGCGTAGACGACCGTACACAGGCTGCGATCTATGCTTATAAAAACGGACTTGCAGAGTAAGAAGAATCATATGTAATATCATAATCAAGCCAAAAAACCGTGCTTTCATGTGCGGAAGTTATAGATAAGAGGACGGAAAGAACCAGAAGAAGCGAAGCTAAAAGCTTTCTGAAAGAAAGCTACTTCGGAAGCATACACTTCGCCTTTATCCCCTGATTTACCCTTTATAAAAAGAATCAAAAAATCTGGGGATAACAGCGATCGGAAGGTTGTTCTGTCAGCGGAGTGCGAATGTAAATATTGATTAGTTCAATTTATCTAGAAAAGGATGAATGGAAAGCTCCGATCTGCCATGTATGTGGTGGGTGGGGCTTTTTTTGCTGTGTGCAGAAGAAGTATAGCAAATATGCGAAAGGGGTATGCTGTTGATAGATTCATAGAAATGCAAGAAAGAAGCGGGGGATTCAAATGTTAAATCGTTGGATGACAGCAGGTATATTGGCAATGGCAATCATTATTCTTATTGGTGTGACACAGGTATACGCAGAGAAGAACGAACCGAAAGCAGCCCAACTAGAACAGTTAATCTATACTGCTGATAGCGTGATCGATAATGTCGATCGTTTGGTTATTAAATGGCAAGGAGAAGGCCTGGGAAATGCACAAGCACAGGCAGCGTTACTGGCTGGTCACTTAGGGCTGGAACAACCGGTACGGGTACACCAGACGGGTCATGATGTGTACCGCAGTGAAGTGGTTGTCGACATGGCTAATGGAGGTGTAGGCTTGTTGGTCAATGTCGTCGATACAGGAGACAATGGTTACTATGCCATCGTACAACTTTCAGGGGATGCACACACGGATCGGAATACATTAATGACATTACATGAACAGGTCGATCAGCTGCTTGTAGACTCAGGGATGAAGGCAGGTTGGAATATGTCTGTGCAAGGTACGGCAGCTAATGCTACTGAATTTGATGCGAGTGAGCAGTTGGCACTCATCGAGACAGACCTGTCCAAAAATGTGGATCTTGCCTCCGTTGAAAGTTATACAGATGTAGCCAGTGCTAGTGTCTCTTATGAGGCTGCTGAGCTGCCCCTGTCGATTAAGAGTGGCTCGCATATGTTGAATATGCAGCTCGCAGTTCACCAGGTTGGTGAACAAGGGAACAATCGAATCACGGTAGGTTTCCCGGTGATCACGATTGAGTATTAAGGGATGAAATTTCTATGAATATGGATGGGATAGTGAGAATCTTTATCAGAAAAATGAGTGGTAAATAGTGCATCCGTTCAGTTGATATGCTAAAATGGCATCACATCCAAGAAGGAACTTGCTGGTAATTGACGGTTGTATGTCGTGCATATATAACACCATTACATAGCTCGGGGAGAGCGTGAAGGTTATCTTCCCGGAAGAAAGAGGAGCCCATGGTTGAAAAACAATCGCAAGATGAAGTACAGACACCAGGCGCAGTATTTTTCATTTTTGGAGCAACGGGAGATTTGGCCCGCCGGAAATTGTTTCCGGCCATCTACAGTCTTTACCGTGAAGGCAAGCTTGCCGAAGACTTTGCGGTTATTGGCGTAGCACGTCGTCCGAGGTCCCCAGAAGAATTCCGGGAAGACATCTATGAATCCATTAAAGAGTTCTGCCGTTATCCAGCGGGGGAACCTGATGAGTGGAACGCTTTTGTCGATCATTTTGAATACAAAGCACTGGATATCAATAATGTGGAAGGGTTCAAAGAGCTGCGTGCGCAGACGGAGAATCTGGAAGCAAAGTTTAACACGCCGGGTAATCGGTTGTTCTATCTGGCATTGGCACCCGAGCTGTTTGGCAGTGTCTCGTACAGTTTGCGGGACGGAGGTATGCTGGAAAGTCAGGGTTGGAACCGATTGGTGATCGAAAAACCATTTGGTTATGATCTGCAATCGGCCGAACATCTGAATGAACAGATTCGTGAGGTGTTCCGTGAAGAGGAAATCTATCGGATTGACCATTATCTGGGCAAGGAAATGGTGCAAAATATCGAAGTGATCCGCTTCGGGAATGCTTTTTTTGAACCGCTCTGGAACAACAAACATATTGCCAACGTTCAGATTACGCTGGGTGAGACGGTAGGCGTGGAAGAACGTGGCGGTTATTATGATCACTCTGGTGCGCTGCGTGACATGGGGCAAAACCATATGCTTCAGATGCTGACGATGATTGCGATGGAACCACCAAGTCGCCTTTTCCCAGAGGATATTCGAGATGAGAAGGTGAAGGTATTACGTTCATTGCGGGCGTTCGCTTCAGATGAGGAGGTGAGCAATAACGTTGTGCGGGGACAGTATTCCGAAGGGGAATACCGTGGCAAGCAGCTTCCCGGTTACCGTCAGGAAGACAAGGTTGACCCGGAGTCGAATACAGAAACGTATTTTGCCGCACGTGTATTCGTGGATAATTTCCGCTGGGCAGGTGTACCATTCTACATTCGGACAGGCAAGCGGCTCCCGGTAAAAACAACCGAGATCGTAGTTGAGTTCAAGTCGATGCCGAACAATGTGTATCTCGGGAAAAAGTATAAATTGGAACCGAATCTGCTGGTCATTCGGGTGAATCCGATGGAAGGCATATACATCAAAATCAATGCCAAGAAGCCAGGCTCGGATTCCGAGATTCAGCCGCTCGCGATGGATTTCTGTCAGAGCTGCATGATCGGAATTAACTCACCTGAAGCGTATGAACGTCTGCTGCACGATGCAGCAGAGGGGGATTCTACGTACTTTACCCGTTGGGATGAAGTGGCGACGGCCTGGTCATTTGTAGATCGGATTGCAGCAGCCTGGGGTCAAAATCAGGGAGAGCTTCATCCTTACCCGGCCGGAACTTGGGGGCCAGAAGCGACAGATAAGCTGCTGGAGCAGGACGGATTCCATTGGTGGCCGGTGAATGGTCAGGACGAGGATCGTGTGATCTGGCAAGTCAATAATTAAAGCTATTCATTCATAAGGTGAAATGATGATTAAAGAGGCTTGGAAAGAACGCGGATGAAGCGAACTTTCCGGGCTTCTTTTGCTGTGAAAAGATGTGGGGATTGCGACTCGCTAAATATATTTAAATTAAGTTGTTGACAAAAAGTAAGTATATAACTTATACTCAACACAAGAGATAAAGAGTTACGCAAATAACAAAACTTAACCCGATAAACTTCTCGGATAAGTGCTCGATTCATGAGATGAAATGTGAAACAGGTGAAGGGGTTTTAACACGATATCATGGAGAAAAAAATTTAGCATAATATCTTTAATCTAAGAATACTATTTTGTATATATTGAATGGAGGAAAAGAAAATGATGTTGGATGTAGGATTGTTGTTGATTCGTTTGGTGATTGGATTGTCGTTCATGGCGCACGGGGCACAAAAGCTGTTTGGATGGTTCGGAGGTTACGGGATCAAGGGTACAGGCGGCTGGTTTGAGTCGATGGGCATGAAACCAGGTGCATTGGTGGCGTTACTGGCTGGACTCGCGGAATTCGGTGGCGGATTACTGCTGGCTCTGGGTCTGCTCACACCGGTAGGTGGCATTCTAATTGCGCTGACGATGGTCATTGCCATTGTGAAAGTGCATGGAGCGAACGGATACTGGTCCACGCAGAACGGATTCGAATATAATCTCGCAATTCTGGTCGTTGGTGTAGCGCTGGCCCTGACAGGTGGCGGACAATACGCACTGGATGCATTGATTTTCTAAACCCGATAAATAAAATGAATGAGGAGTGCCTGGATGCCATGGAAATGGCTGAAGGGTGCTTTTTTTTTGCAAATGAAAAGAGAAGAATCTGCTGTAGTAATCGGTTATTTTCGGTACAGATTATGGTACAATAGGAGAGTTGGGTTAAGAAGCAGTTCACGGTATGCATGAAAGCACAGATTTGAGGAGGATGAACTCCATTGTAAATGTGTAAAATTAATCTAGTGTGTAAATACCTAGTACGTAAAAACTCGTGTACAATCAACCGGCCTCGCCGGATTGCATAAAGATTGAATGATGGACCGGCCATGCCGGATTAACGTGAATGAACGGACGAAAGGGATTAAACCTATGAGCAAAGCTGCAAATGATATTCTTCAACAGGAAGTGGACAAACGCCGGACGTTTGCCATTATCTCTCACCCGGATGCGGGTAAAACCACACTAACCGAGAAACTGTTGCTGTTCGGGGGCGCGATTCGCCTTGCGGGAACGGTAAAAGCTCGGAAAGCCAGCAAACACGCAACCAGTGACTGGATGGAAATTGAGAAACAACGGGGGATCTCGGTTACCTCTTCCGTAATGCAATTTGATTACCTGAACCATCGCGTTAACATTCTGGATACACCGGGTCACCAGGACTTCAGTGAAGATACGTATCGTACACTTACGGCTGCCGATAGTGCGGTGATGTTGATTGACGTGGCAAAAGGTGTCGAGGCACAGACGATTAAGTTGTTCCAGGTATGTGCGAAGCGTGGCATTCCAATCTTTACGTTTATCAACAAACTCGACCGTGAGGGTAAAAGTCCATTTGATCTGATGGAAGAACTTGAAAATGTACTGGGTATTCGTTCAGTTCCGATGAACTGGCCTATTGGTACAGGTCGCGAACTGTGCGGTGTCTACGACCGGATGAAAAATCAGGTGGAGTTGTTCCAAGGGGACGATCACTCGATAATTAAAGTTCAGAAAGTAAACGGTTATACAGATCCAATTATCCGTGAGATGGCAGGAGAATATCTGCATGATCAGTTAATTCAGGATCTGGAGCTTTTGGACGTTGCGGGAGATCCGTTTGATATGGAGAAGGTTCAACGCGGCGAATTGACCCCTATTTTCTTCGGTAGTGCGATTAACAATTTCGGCGTGCAGACCTTCTTGGAGAATTTCCTGGAACTGGCACCGAAGCCTGAACCACGCCGCAGTACGGTAGGCGAGATTCAACCAACGAATGAAAAATTTAGTGGTTATGTATTCAAAATTCAAGCCAACATGAACCCGGCACACCGGGATCGCATTGCATTCCTGCGTATTGTGTCAGGCAAGTTCCAACGTGGCATGAGTGTGAAGCATAACCGTGTCGGCAAAGAGATCAAACTGTCACAGCCACAGCAATTCCTGGCACAAGATCGGGATATTGTGGAAGAGGCGTATGCCGGCGATATTATCGGTTTGTTCGATCCGGGTATCTTCCGGATTGGCGATTCACTGAGCCAAGGCAGCGAGGTTATCTTTGAAGAATTGCCAACGTTCTCGCCAGAGATTTTCGCTAAAGTTACCGTAAAAAATGCGTTGAAACATAAACAGTACCAAAAAGGAATTGATCAGTTGACGGAGGAAGGAACCATTCAGGTGTTCCAGACGGCAAGTTTCGACGAGACGATTCTCGGCGTAATTGGTCAACTTCAGTTCGAGGTATTTGAATACCGGATGAAAGGCGAGTATGGGGTAGATGTGCAATTGCAGCGTATGCCTTATCAGTTCGCTCGCTGGATCGTGGACGAGAATCTGGATGCAAGCAAATTCCGGATTAACTCTGCGCTTGTAAAAGATAAAAAAGGAAATTATGTGGTGCTCTTCGAAAATGAGTACGCCATGAGAACGGCTATGGATAAAAATCCTACAGCTAAATTCCTGGAGACTGCGCCTTAAGTAAAGGCAGAAGTATTTCGTGGTAATTGTTAAAAGGCTAGTTAAACGTAACAAGTTCATGCGATGAGATGGAGCTTGTTAAAAAAATAAGATCCCTCCGCCGATTGGCGGGGGGATCTATTGCTATACACCTTACTTAGAGGCGGGTATGATCCAGCCGAATAAGGGAAAGCTTTCTTTTGCAGACAGAACAAACGGTTTGATGGTTACCTTACCCTCCAATGCTTCGATTAGCGAAGCGGTTGAACGGGAATGGTGTGCAGATGCTCCTGCGCGATTTGAATGAGTTCTTCCTGCTTGGCAGGTTCTGTGTTCTTCCAGATCATCTCGAAAATGGCGCCAAGTCCAGGTAATGCAGCTTCCGGTCCATCTACTGAACCTTCAATCATCTCCCGGAGCTGATCATCACTCTTGTCATGAACTTTATGAACAATCGCTTCACGCAGGCTTAATGTAATGGGCATCGCAATTCCCTCCTCGTATATTCGGCTGCTCTAATACTGTTCCCTGGGAAGAGCGGGCGCATTCAAGTTTATCAGGCTTTGTGGTATACTACGAAGGATTATTTACGTTAGCATGGGTATCGTAATGATGCGTCATGCTGAAGTGCAGCGGGAGGTTAAGACCCTAATGGCCAAGAAACAGTATGCCGTAATTGGCATGGGACGGTTCGGATCAAGTGTTGCCAATGCACTGAGTGGCATGGGATTCGACGTGCTGGCAATTGATGCGGACGAGCAGCGGACTCAGGAAATGTCCAATGTGGTGACCCATGCGGTATCGGCAGATTCAACAGATGAAGAAGCGCTGCGTGCGCTGGGCATACGAAATTTCGACGTTGTCGTTGTGGCGATTGGTGAAGATATTCAGGCGAGCATTCTGACAACCCTGATATTGAAAGATATGGGTGTACCTGTTCTGATCGTAAAAGCTCAAAATGAGCTTCATGGTAAGGTGCTTCAAAAAATTGGCGCAGATAAGGTGATCTATCCTGAGCGGGATATGGGACTGCGCGTAGCCCATCATCTGACCTCGCCTAATATACTGGATTACATCGAGTTGTCTGAGGATTACAGCATTCTGGAGATGAGAGCTTCGGAGCAAATGATCGGTAAGAACCTGATGGAATTGAACATCCGTGCTCGTTTTGGGTGCAACGTGATGGCGATTCGCAGTGGAAATTCGATGAACATTTCTCCGTACGCTGAGGATCGGATCGAAGCTGGAGATGTGCTGATCATTGTGGGTCACAAGGATCATTTGACGAAAATGGAGCTTGCGTATCCGAAGTGATGGATGTAGATGGGAAGGATGAAAAAATGGATATTGTATCACCGCAAAATACACGTGTAAAAGAATGGGCGCAGCTGCTGGAGAAAAAGCATCGTACCCGTCAACATAAATATATGATTGAAGGTATTCATCTTGTACAGGAAGCATTGCGTGCTGGAGCAGATCTGGAGTGCATTGTATTCGATGGAGAGCAAGGTGTACCGATTGAATTGACAGGGCTTGAGAACCCGCTTCAGTGTGTGGAATGGGTCAGCGTATCTCCTGCGGTTATCGCCAAATGTACGGATACGATGACACCGCAGCCTGTATTTGCAATTGTACGTAAAGGCAGGGAGCCACTGGAAAGCCTGATCACCGGAGCGCGTGGGCTGGTTGTGGTGCTGGACGGGGTGCAGGACCCAGGTAATGTGGGTACAATCATTCGTAGCGCGGATGCAGCAGGAGCTGCTGGGGTCGTACTCGGCGCGGGCTGTGCTGATGTCTATAACCCGAAGACGATTCGTTCGACGATGGGGTCATTGTTTCATTTGCCCATTGTGGAGGGCCAGTTGGAATCCTTGCTTCCTGAAGCGAAAGCTGCGGGCGTGAAGCTGGTCAGTACTTCTTTGCAGGCAGAGCATTCATGTTATAGTTATGATTTTACGCAGTCGGTATGGCTCGTGATTGGTAACGAAGGCAAAGGCATCTCGGATGCTACGGCACGTTTAGTAGATGATGCGATTACGATCCCGATGCAGGGACAGGCAGAGTCGCTTAACGCGGCAATGGCGGCAACGATTTTGTTGTTTGAGGCGATGAGACAGCGGATGGTGTAACCGATACATAGGATGCTGGAAGATAAACATCATCATTAGTAAAACCTTATAACTGAACTGTACAGTCCCGAAGAGTAGAATTAATTTCTTCGAGGACTGTTTTTTTTGATTGGACAGAAAAAGCTGTTGAGATAAATGAATTAACATAGCCAAGCTTAGACTGTTAAGTTCCTTTTACAACAACTAATTCTGATTGTCGTTCACGAAGAGAGGCGAGGGCCTCAGGAGCATGCTCAAATGCATAAGCAGAAGTAGGGGGAGGTTGTATCTTTCCTGTTTCTAGCAGGTTGTTTAAAACATGGATACTCTCAGTACGTTCTTCCTCTGAGCGAACTAGGTGGAGTGCTCCGGTAACAGAATAGCCTTTAGATAGGATATGCAATGGATCAGGGTGTCCCCAACTACCACTTGCAAACCCAATAAGTACAACTCGCCCTCCTAAAGTAATACTATTTACAGCGTTAGTATAAACGTCACCACCAACCGTATCATAAATGACATTGATGCCCTGACCCTCAGTAAACTTGGCAATGGCTTCATCAAACCCTTGCTCTGCTGGATTAATGACATAGTCTGCGCCCTGACTGCGGCAAAATTCCTCTTGTTCTTTTGCTCTCGCAGTGGCAATGACGGTTGCTCCAAGTGCTTTGCCTAATTGAATGGCTGCTGAGCCTGTTCGTCCGGCCCCGCCTAATACAAGCAACGTTTCCCCGGATTTTATCGCTGCACGGTTAACAAGTCCAACATATGCAACATGGAATGAGCCTAAGAAGCTAGCTGCTTCTGCGTCTGAAAGTGTTGATGGTGCCAAGACAGTGCTGTCACCAGGACTTATGCAGTATTCTGCTAATCCTCCCAAGCCCATATGGTAACCTGTAATTCCTATTACACGATCTCCTTCTTTAAATGGATATCCCGGGCCTGCTTTGTCAACAATACCTACAACCTCTTGACCAAACGAGATGGGTAGTGTTTTGGTAATTAAATAAGTTCCTTCTAACATCATTTTGTCGGGAAGACCTAGTACTGTAGCCAGAATTTTTATTCTAGCTTCGTTTTCTTGAGGCTCCGGCAAGGGAATCTCTATTTTTTTCACAACCTCTTCAGCTTTTCCTATTGAATATGCCTGCCAACTAAACATGAACATTTCTCCTCGTTAATCTATATTGGTGATGCTCTTCTTGACAAAATTATAGATTAGCATCATTATGAGTTCAAATCATGTTTAGCATATTATTATGAGGAGAATTCATATGACTTTAACTCAGCTTCAATGCCTTGTAGCTCTTGCGAAACTAGGCAGTTTTACGGAAGCAGCAGAGGAATTGAATTTAACTCAATCTGCTGTGAGTCATGCGCTAACGGCTTTTGAGAAAGAGTTAAATATTACTTTGATCGAGCGTAATCGTAAGGGAATAATTACGTTCACACCTGTGGGGAAGAGGATTTTGGAGTATGCACGTTCTATTGTGTCTTTTGCCGAAGCGATCGTACAAGAAGCAAAAGCAGAACAAGGAGAAATAACAGGAAAATTACGAATTGGTTATATCCCTTTCATACATGCAGGCGTGCTCGCTCGTATAATTACCGTTTTTCAGGAGAGATATTCAAACGTAGAAATGGTGCTTTTTGAAGGAAACATATTGGAAATAGAGGATTGGCTAAAACAAAATATAATTGATATTGGATTTTTACTTCATCCGTCTGTTGAAAAAAATAGCACATGGATATTAACAGATGAGCTTTGTATACTTGTTCCTTCGGGACATCATTTAGAAGCTAGGGGAGCTATTACTCTAAGTGAACTAGAGGGAGAACAGTTTATTTTATCTAAAGACGAGTGTTCATTTGATATTATGAATCAATCTGGTTCGAAAGAAGAAAAAATCACTCCACATGTTAGATTTAGGGTTCAGGACAGTGCAACCATATTTGCTATGGTGCAGGAAGGACTAGGTATAACTTTGCTACCTCGTATGATGCTCTCTAATAGTCTGGAAGGAACGACAGTTCTATCACTTGATCCGCCCCAACTACTACCCATTGGAATGGTTATTAAATCACAACAACGGAGTTCGCCAGCAGTACAGGCATTCATCGACGTGGTTTCAATGGTTTCTAATATAGGGAAAGAAAGTGGGGGATTATAAAATGAAGAAATCTCCGGGTCTGGTCATGATCTTATTTAGTGGAGAATGAAAAAACAGCGTAAATTAAGTAAACTGCGTTAGTAACTCATCGGTGTCAATTTATTAAATTTACGCTATGGTTCTCTGTTGAAGGGAAAAGAATGTTATAAAAATAATTCTTTACTGTTCGTTCTAGAAATGATATGCTAACAGCAAGTTAGATCTAACTGTTTTTTTTGCACAATAAAGAACGATCGTTCTCAAAATTGGAATTACACTAATCTAAAGAATATGAGGGAGAGATTAAGATGAAATACACAGTGATTACAGGAGCAAGTTCAGGAATTGGATATGAAACAGCATTGGCATTTGCAACACGGGGTAAAAACTTGATCTTGGTAGCTAGAAGATTGGATAAGTTGGAAGACCTTAAATCGACTATTCAGGGTATCGACCCTAAAGTAAATGTTGTTGTTCACACAAGCGACCTGTCTGTTACCGCAGAGGCGTACACGCTATATAACGATTTGAAGGAATATGAAATTGAGACTTGGATCAATAATGCAGGGCTTGGAGAAGGCTCGTTCATTGCTGAACAGAATTTGGATAAAGTGGAGACCATGCTGCGTGTTAACATCGAATCCCTGACCATTCTCTCTACATTGTATGTGCGAGATTATGCGAATGTCGAAGGTACCCAATTGATTAACGTCTCCTCCGCGCTCGGATATGCCATTGCTGTAGGCAGTGTTGCGTATTCTGCATCCAAATACTACGTGAGTGCCTTCACAGAAGGTCTTGCCAAAGAACTGGAACTGAAAGGTGCAAAACTGAAAGCGAAGGTGCTTGCACCAGCGATCACGGAAACAGAATTTGTACAAAAATCAATAGACGCTGAAGCTTTTGACTATAAAGCGAATATGACCAAATATCATACAGCTAAAGAAATGGCGGGCTTCATGATCGATCTGTATGATCACAATGAAGTGGTCGTAGGAATTGTAGATCAGAACTATGAGTTCCAACTGACTGCTCCCATGTACCCGATTATTTCAGAACTAAGTTAATTCAGAAGCATCCACGAATAAATCTTTCTACAAAATCTTAAATAAGAAGAGGAGCACATCCAATTGGAAAAGATATGGAGTAAAACGAAGATAGGCAACATGGAATTGCCCCATCGACTAGCGATGGCACCCATGACACGCAGTCGGGCACAAGAAGATGGAACACCTGGAGAGTTGGCTGCACTTTATTATGCTCAGCGTGCAACCATGGGGCTATTGATTACGGAAGGTGCACAGCCTTCTGATGATGGACAAGGTTACTTATGGTCACCAGGCATTTACACCGATAAGCATATTGAAGGATGGAAAAAGGTATCGGATGCTGTGCATGAAGCTGGTGGATATGTATACATCCAGTTAATGCATGCTGGACGAATGTCACATCCGGACAATACCCCGCATCATCGTCAACCGGTTGCTCCATCTGCAATCGCACCGGGTGTAGAAATGTTCACGGCCACAGGGATGCAGGATATCCCTGTTCCACGCGAATTGAGTCAGGAGGATATTCAAACCACCATCGCTGATTTCCGCAAAGCCGCCGCTGCGGCGATTAAAGCAGGTGCGGATGGCGTTGAAATTCATGGAGCCAATGGATACTTAATTAATCAATTCCTCGGAGAAAATTCAAATACACGGACAGATGAGTATGGCGGGTCTATTGAAAATCGTGCTCGTTTCGCGATTGAAGTAACAAAAGCCATCGTGGAGGAAATAGGCGCAGAAAGAACAGGCTTCCGCATTTCGCCAGGGACACCGCTGGGTGGAATTCAAGATGGCGAACAAGGCCCTGAACTCTATCGCTACCTTGTACAAGAATTGGCGCAATTGGACTTGGTTTACCTTCATGTGATGCACCTTGGAGATGAGAATCTGCTCCAAGACATTCGTTCAATCTGGCAAAATCCATTGTTGGTCAATCGGGCTGGAAGAACTTTGGAGGATCTCAGTGTAGATCTAGATCGAGGTCTCGCTGATCTGGTACCAGTTGGTGTATGGTCTTTAGCCAATCCAGATTTGGTGGAACGACTTCAACAAGGTGCGTCACTGAATGATGCAGACCCGACAACATTCTTTGGAATGGGAAGTAAAGGCTACACCGACTATCCTACGTTGGGAGAATTAAAGTCACAAGAGGGGCAACACTAGCACAAAGCCAAGCCTGGATACATGGCGTACAACTGAACATTGCGCGCCATGATCCTAGTCTATAAGCAAAGGAAGAGGATAAATGATGAGAGCAGTCCAAATACGGAAATACTCCAAAAATATCCAAATGGAAATCAATGATATTGAGACACCTCAGATTCAGAGTCATGAGGTCCTCATCAGAGTAAAAGCTGCGGGTGTAAATCCACTGGATATCTTGAATATGAATGGCAGTGTTCGGATGATTGCCGACTATAGGTTACCTCTAACTTTAGGGAATGAACTATCTGGTGTCATTGAAGCTGTCGGTGATGATGTTTTGAAATTTAAAGTGGGGGATTCGGTTTATGCCAGATTGCCTTTGAATAAAATTGGGGCTTTTGCTGAATATGCGGCTGTACATGAGGATGCCTTATCCATTATGCCTGAAAATCTTTCTTTTATCGAAGCTGCTGCAGTCCCCCTTACTGCCTTGACCGCGTATCAAGCACTGCATGATGTACTCCGAGCTGAACCGAATAAAAAGCTGTTTATACCTGGAGGAACCGGTGGATTCGGTGCGATGGCTATCCCGATTGCCAAGTCCATGGGGCTAACAGTGATTACAAGTGGCAGCGAAAGAGGCAGATCACGTACACTGTCGATCGGAGCAGATCAATTTATTAATTATAAAACGGAGCATTATGCTGATATCCTGTCCGATATCGATTATGTGATCGACACCTTGGGTGCAGAGGAAATTAAAGCTGAACTGAGCATTTTGAAACCACAGGGGCAATTAGTTTCTTTGAAAGCGGGACCCAATTATCGTTTTGCAGCGGATAGCCATTTTCCGATGTGGAAAAAAGCATTGTTTGGACTTGTGGGTGCTCGTCTGGACTCTATGGCACGTAAGAATCAAAATGAATATCGCTTCATGTTTGTACACTCCAGTGGGAGTCAACTACAAAAAATCACAGCTCTTATAGAAAAAGAAGATATCAAACCTTCGATCGATTCAACATATACGTTTGATGAAATTGAAAAGGCATTGATTAAAGTGTCCACGGGTCACTCCCAGGGGAAAGTCATTCTTACCTTTTAAAGGCCCAACGAGAGCATGTTATTTCAATGTTCGTTTTCTGAACAGGAGGGAAGCTAATGGCAAGAAGCAAAGAGTTCGAAGAGTCTGTTGTACTGGATAAAGCGATGAAACTTTTTTGGGAACAAGGCTATGAGAAGACGTCTATGACGGATCTGGTCAATCATATGGGAATTCATCGTAAAAGCTTGTATGACACATTTGGCGACAAACATACCTTGTTTCTAAAGTCAGTAGATCTGTATGATCACAAAATCAGCTCCGCCCTTGCAGCAGGCGTAAAGCGATCCAAAACGGCAACTGAAGCACTTCAGTTTATATTTTCTTCTTTAATTCATGGGGAGGAATCTCCAGCATCAGGCTGCTTCATTGTCAATTCGACGGTAGAATTGGCGGCGCGGGATGACGACATGAACAACCGATCGACGGAGATGTTTGCAAATACCGAGAAACTAATCAAGGACATTATGGTGTGGGGACAGCGAGAAAATGAATTCACTACGGAGTACAACGCCGAGGTATTGGCGGAATATCTGCATAATGTAGGCGTTGGGTTAAGGGTAATGGCCAAGACTTCGATGACCAAGGAAAAACTGCTTCGTATAGCGACACTATCCATGGATCTCATACGGAAGTAGTCTATTTTTTTCAACATTATAGAATGTTCATTCTAATATTGACGTTCCAGATGAAGCATATTTTTTAGCAAAGAGAGGCAGGCAACAACATGAGGAAGACAGTACTCATCACAGGCGTATCGGGTGGGATCGGTAAAGAGTTGGCAGATCGGTTTGCCAAAGGTGGACATCATATTGTGCTGGTAGCACGAAGCAAGGGTAAGATACAGGATCTAGCTCAGGAGTATCAGAAAAAGTATGGTATTCAGACGACGGTTATTGCCAAAGATGTGGCGGCACCTGGGGTACCACAGGAGATTTATAATGAGCTGAAGGAAAAGGGCATTGTTGTTGACTATCTTGTCAATAATGCAGGCTTCGGTCTGTTCGGGACGTTTATGGAAACGGATCTGGAACAAGAAGTCAATATGATTGACGTAAATATAACGGCTTTAACCGTCATGACAAAACTATTCTTGCCGGGGATGATCCAACGTGGGCACGGTGGCGTGATGAATGTGGCTTCATTGGTAGGCTTTTTCCCTGGACCGATGATGTCGGTATATTATGCAACAAAGGCATACGTACTATCATTCACCGAGGCTCTGGAGAATGAAGTAAGCGGAACTGGTGTTACGGTGACGGCATTGTGCCCAGGCCTGACTTCCACCGGGTTTGTTGATCGGTCGGGTATGGGGGTCTCGAAGATGTTGCAGGGCCCAATCATGGAAGCTGGACAGGTGGCGGAAGAAGGATATCAAGGCTTCTTGCGTGGCAAGACGTTAATTATGCCTGGAGCTCGAAATCGATTCATTGCATTTATGCCGCGATTGTTACCACGTAAGATGATGACTCGCATAATTAGATCCTCCCAAGACAAGACAGGACATTAAATATTAAAAAAAGGAGCTGGTCGAAATGATTTTTTATGATTCCCCTCAAGCAACCGTTACATGGAATGAGGAAAACAAGGTAGTTGTTTTGCAATGGAAGAGCTTTGCGAAAGGTGAACAATATCGTATACCGCTAAATAAAGTGTTGGAGTTAGCGGTGCAAAAACGCACAAATAAGGCGTTATACGATAGCCGTCACTTGGCCGTTATTTCGCCAGATGACCAAGAATGGGTTGCACAAGAGTGGTATCTGAGATCAATGGAGGCCGGAATTACGCATTCAGCACTGATTGTTCCCCATAAAGCGATAGCTAAATCAAGTGCAAACCGAATGCTCTCAGGAATGGAGATATCCAATCCAACTCAAGAATTCCATGACATAGATGAGGCATTTCATTGGCTGGCAACCGTAAAATGAGAATGTGACAAAACAGGATATGCATAAATCAATGGAGTGCTGTAGTAATAATGCAATCAGGTTTCCCCCAATTCTCTCGTTTCACTGTGTCCTTCCTCTTCCTTCTTACGACAAATATACACAAATACAGGAGGGAAGCTGAAGGGCTCAAATTGGATTTTTTCAATCTCGAATAGTTCAGCTAATCGTTTCTTCATATGAAGGGAGTACTGGTATAAAACTAACGTGCCACCAGGTCGGAGCGCTGTATGGATCTGTGACAGGATGTTGTGTCTCATTTCTCTGGAAAAATTAAAAAAGGGCAGTCCACAAATGATGTTATCCAACTGATGCACATGTTCTTGATTAATCCTTTTCAATAGATAAGATGCATTCGAATGAAACATGAATTCAGGATATGTTTTCTTCAGATTACTTCTCATTTTGGGGTCTCTTTCAAATAGAAACACGGTTGCAGATTTCGGTAATTGTGCTCTTATGAGCCGGGTGATGGCACCTGTTCCTGGTCCCAGCTCTGCAATGGTTCTGATCTCATCCCATCGTACAGACTGGACAATTTTCTTGGCCAAAGATTTGGAGCTGGGGAGGACACTGCCTACACGTTTGGGATTCTTTAGAAATCCTTGCAGAAAGAGAAGGGGTTCGGATGTTTTCATGTGGTATCCTCCATTATCAATGCTATTGATGTTTCACTGGATGTTAGAAGGCAAGCTTAGTTGGAATATAAATATGTTACGCGTATGTTTTAGCGTTAAAGTCCCCTGATGTAACTCCGCAATGTTCCTCGCAATAGAAAGACCCAGACCAGATCCTGACTGAATACCTTCGCTATTTCTCGAATAATCCACCTTATAAAAGCGATCAAACAGTCTGTTTTTTTGTTCTATCGTTAGTGGCATGCCTTTATTCTCTACATCAATGGTAACGTGATTATGCTGCACACTCATTCGAACATGAATTGTGCCCGGTTTAAAGGAATACTTCAATGCATTCATGAGAAGATTGTCGATGGCTCGTGCAATCTTATCGCTATCCAGGGAAACCATGATGGGAGCATCACCGAGTTTTTTTTCAATACGAATCCCATGCTCCTGAGCTAAAGGTTCGAATTCAAACAACAATTGTTCCAATAGCTGACAGAGGTCAACAGTTTTCAAATCCAATTGGGTGTTCACTGCGTTAAGACGCGTATATTCAAATAAATCATCGAGTAACTTCTTCAAATGGGTTGCTTTGTTGTAGGTATTTTGGATGAAACGGTCATACTCTGCTTTGTCTTGAAATGATTCTGATTTGAGAAGCTCAATATAGCCAATTATGCTGGTAAGCGGTGTACGCAAGTCATGTGAGATGCCAGTGATCATGTCCATCTTGGATTGCTCCAATTCACGTTCTTTAGCAATCTGTTGCTTTAACTGTTCTGTCATGTGATTGATGTTGGAAGCGACTCGCCCAAGTTCATCTTGTCGATTAACGGGCACCCGGTAATTCAGATTTCCTTCGGATATGATTTGAAGCCCTTGCTCCAAGCGAATAATGTCTTTAACCATTCGACGAGTTAATAACAGAAAAGTTAAGATAAAAGTGAGTATAAAAATGGGAGTTATGACATACGGAAGCGAATTACGAAACCAAGCCTGCTCCCAAGCTTTAAAAACCTCTATAGAAAGAAAAATGAGCAAGTTATTAAATCCTGCTGCAACAATAGTACTCAAAACAATTCGGATTAATATATTGATTTGAATTTTTTTCTTTCGTTTCCGAGGTAAAGGACGAGATCTTTTAGTCAATTTTATAACCCACTCCCCATACCGTTTTAATATACTGAGGTTCTCTTGGATTCAATTCCAGCTTTTCTCGCAGATTGCGAATATGGACCATCACCGTATTATCGGAATATCCATAAGGTTCTTTCCACACGGTCTCATAAATCTTCTCGGAGCTAAATACTTGTCCGGGATGGCTTGCAAGTAACACCAAAATGGAAAACTCCAGGGGCGTTAGTGGAATGTCTTTTTCTTTTAGCTTCACGGAATGTTTACTTGTATCAATGACAAGGTCCTTGATCAAAATAAGTGAATTGGATTCTGGTTTCCCGATCAGTGTTTGACGTCGCAGCTGAGCCTTAACGCGAGCAAGTAACTCTAATGGATTAAATGGTTTGACCATGTAATCGTCAGCCCCGGTAGTCAGGCCTGTAATTTTATCGATGTCCTCTTCCTTGGCAGATAGCATAATAATGGGAATGGTGGATACTTCTCTTATTTTGAAGCAGGCTTTGATTCCATCCATAACGGGCATCATAACATCCAGAATAACGAGCTGGACCGATGTTGTTTTGATCATATTTAGCGCTTCTTCCCCATTGGCTGCTTCAATGACATGATATCCTTCGTTACGTAAATAGACATGAATGACATCACGGATATCGGGTTCATCATCAACGACAAGAACGGTATTCACAATTTAACACTCCTTAAAAATTAAGATAACATCAGTGTAAACGATAGCCCGGAATGTTTAAATTGTTTCCTTTTTGCGACAGACATAAACGAACGCAGGTGGGATATTCAAAGGCACTAATTCTATTTTTTCGATGATAAAGTGTTCGGATAATGTTTTTTTCATTTGAAGAGAATATTGAAAGGCGATGAATAACCCTCCAGGCTTGAGTGCCTTATGGATCTGGTCTACCAACGTATTTCTTAATTCAGCCTCAAAGTTGAAGAACGGCAATCCGCTAAAAATGTAATCCAGTTGCTGAACACCCTCTTGATTCATGGATTCCACTAATCGAGCGGCATCTGGATAACAGGAGAATTCCGGGTATGTTCTCTGCAGATTATTCCTCATCGTTTCGTTCATCTCAAACAATAACACTTTAGTTGAATCCTGTACCTGTTGATGAATATAACGAGTGATGGCACCTGTACCCGATCCGAGTTCGGCAACTGCTTTGGCCTCCAGCCAAGACGCTTGATTCACCATTTTGTTGGCGAGAAACCGGGAACTGGGTATGATGCTACCGACATGTTTAGGGCTTTGAAGAAAGCTTTTCAGAAATAAGATAGGTTCATTGGAATTCATTGAGATGCCTCCATGTAAGTCATGATATGTGATTCAATCCGGTCAAAAATGGAATAATTGAAGCGTAGATAGAATGGGACCACCGAAGTAAGTTCCTGCTGTAAAATAGGTGATGGTCCAGAGCAAAGCACTGGAATATGAAATAAGAGCAAATTTTCTATAATGAACGTCGCTCAGCCCAATCACAACAGGGAGGACGTATCGCACAAGCGGGATAAACAAACCGATGCACATTGCCCAATTGCCGTACTGGTTCAGAATTCGTTCAGCCTTGACGAAGTGTTTATGATGTTGAAATCTGTGTTTTATCTTGGGTCCGAACATCTTTCCTGCAAAATAAGCAAAGGTAATGGCCGTTAAAAGTCCTGCCAGAATGCAAAAGTATGTGATCCATGAATTGATAACTCCTGTGTGGCTCAGAATGGCACCGCTGATAATCGTGATCTCATTTGGAATTGGAATCCCGAAAGGCCCTAATGAGAAGGCAAAATAAAAAATCAGATATCCATACTGATGAAGTAGCTCTAAGATCGTATTACTGATCATTGTTTTGCCTCCTCTCTTGTCGATATAGAAATCATAATGAAAAAAACTAAGGAATTAATGAGCATATTTCTGAAGAAAATCTAAAGAATACATAAGCAAAGCCATACAACTATGTTCAAGAGAAAAAAGCCTTGCCAACTTACTGGCAAGACTTGAACAGGTGGAACTATCAGGAACGGTGATCAAGTGGCACAGTCACAACAATAATGTTGTTCGCGTGATTCAAAGTTAACGTGCCACCCTGAAGCTTAATCATATTTCTGGCGATATGAAGGCCCATTGCAGTTCTGGCATAGATCTCTGATGCAGTGCGGGATGAGCTATGCTGTTGTGTACGATTCATAGGTATGCCGTATGCATCAGGATGAGAGGAGAAATTACCTTCTATCCCAATAACGAGCTGTCTGTGATCAGCTTTGAAGATCAGGCGAATGGTACCTGGCTTAGTGGAGTGTTTGAGCACATGGGATAGTAGATTATGGAGTGCCATTTCTATTTTTGCAACATCGATATAAGCCATAATCGGAGAAGAAGGCAACTCTTTTTCCACCATAAAGTCATGATCTTTCGCTGTCGATTCAAAGTCAGAAATGGTTCGCTGCATAAGCTGAACGACGTCCGCTTTTTCTAAATTCAACTGGGTATCATGGGCAGAGAGTCGGGCATGCTGGATTAGATCATTCATTAGCTTTCGAAATTGAAAGGCATCTGTATATGTTTCTTGTATAATCCGGTTATATTCTTCCTGGTTCCTAAATGAATTGGTTTTTAACAACTCCACGTTTCGAATGATCCCTTCCAGGGGTGCGTAAAGCTCATTAGATATGCCTTCAATCCATTCTCTCTTGGCGGTCTCGCTCTCATATTCCTCGATCATCTGTTCTTGTAATTGCTCCACCATGGATTGAAGTTGAGACGAAAATTTTCTTAATTCAACAAGTTGAAGCCGAGGCACTCGATAGCTCAAGTCTCCTTCAGATATGATGCTTATCGCGTGATCCAAAGTGGCAATTTCTTTAACGATGCGATGAGTCAGAATGAAAAAAGATATCACAAAAAACGTAGTAAATAGGATAAGAACAAGATATGCCAGGTGCAATTGCAATAGATGCAGCTTGGCTACATGATGAACTGCCGCAAGCGGAAGCATGCATATGAAGGTCATGAGCAAGGCTATCAGAAAACTCAAACCAGAACTGATCAGGATATGGAAACGAATACGATGTTTGCGATAAAACCAGGGGGAATCTGTCAATGTTCATCTCACTCCAATCGAGTCGATTTAACACGCGATGAGAGAGCGTGGAGGGTTGTTCCAGTCAAACGGAAACAAAGCTCTCCAACCAGGATGCCACCTGCAATATCTACGACGACATGTTGTTTCACCAGTACAGTAGACATCATAATAAGAACGGATAGGGTGGAAGTCATCGCCCATATCGCTCGTCCAAACACACGCGTTCCTCTAAGGATCAGATAACTGGTCAGGACATGAATGCTGGGAAAACAGTTGTAGGGTTGATCGTTACGATAGATGTAATCAACCATGGTAAAGAGAAAGCCTTTCTCCCCTTGGATGTTCGGGCGTTCAATCGCTGTCTGGAACAGAGCGAAGAAGATGTATGAGATCACCAGACCGCTGCAAAGTGCAATGAGCGTTTGAAAATAGGTTCGCTTGTCCTTAAAAGCAAGTGCTATTAATGCACCTGTAATGAACGGGTACCATAATACATAAGGAATGATAAAGGCCGGGACAAAAGGGATCATGGAATCCAGGGGTGTTGCAAGACTATAAACATGATCCCCAGGGCGATTTAGTACACCATAGAAGATATTTAAGATTGGAACGGCTGCAAGCCAAAGCAAGGAAAGCCAGGCTGATTTGGTAGATGACGGATTGGAAAGCTTCAAATGCTCAACTCCTATACGGATTTATCAATGTATCCATAGTAGAGATAAACTCTGAAGAACTTGAGAGGGATTTTCTAAAGAATTTCTGAATATCAGGTAAAATTTGTCTCGAAAATGAGTGGTATGAACAGATGGCATAAAGAAGAGCTGAGACGTCATAATGACGACTCAGCTCTTTTTTATGTCCGATGGAAACGAACTTTTTGAAATCAGATTATTGTAGGAAGTAGAACCAGTTCAATTTTATACCAGTAACAAAAAACAAAACAATCCATCCCCACAGAAATAACAAACGTAGAGGTCGTGGAATCAGTAGATATTCTGAGTACAATTTGCTGAAAAATATCATCACACTAATAACCACCCCTGCTAAGTTACTCCCTTATATCCGCTTTCGAAAGACAAAGAAGTAAGACGATAAGATAACCAAGACCCCAATAAGTCTATATACCGTGGCGTAGGCCTCAAGGTTGCTTCTGGTGATTACAAATCCGATAATCGAAATAGTTAATATCAAAAGACCAAAGGGGATTTTATAACTCAGATAAAAAACCTCCAGTTATATCAAAATTAGGTATATTATATCATAATAAACACCAGAGGTCTTTTTTTATATCAGATTCACCCTACCATTACTCATTAGGACAACGAGACACTAACCGAATAAGATCAAGCGTAAGCATGGGGAGTGCCATGCCTGAAGGATAAGCCAAGTATCTCGCATACCATTCCGGAGAGAATTTTTCCTTATAACGGCGTAGTCCTTCAAATCCATACCAGTACCCACCATATCGAAAGACCAGACGGGCTAGTTTTTCTTCACGATGAGAGTTCTGATTCTCACCGACGCTGGAGAGCGGAGACATTCCGAGATTAAAGTAAGAATACCCCTGTTCTTTGGCCCATTCAATCAAACGTACAAATAGCACATCCATCGTACCATTCGGTGTATCATTCAGATGACGCATCAGATCAATGGAGATGACTTGATGTTGACTATAGGAAGGGGCCAGCGTTGCAAAAGCCAAAATATTGCCTTGTGCATTACGAAGCAGTGTTAAGGGTGAGCGCTGAATATAGGTTTCGTTGAACCACCCCAATGAGTACGTTTTTTCTTTACGGTCACCGAGCCACTCGTCCGAAATCTGACGCAATTCAGATAGTAATTCTGAAGAATATGGCGGGGATAATACTTCAAAGTTCTGCCCTTCGCGAGCTGACTTATTTAAGGCTGTTCGTAAGTTTTGATTACTTTTCCCACTTAGGGTAAAGGTGTCTAGAGGTACCAAAGCTTCTTCACCTAATTTGAAAAATTTGTAGCCATTCTCATGATAGATCGATAGGTATTCAGGTGTAGCCTGATAAAAAACCACGGTCAATGCATAATGATGCGCATAGCTCTGAAATTGTTGAATTGCAGCACCAACAAGGTTTTTATTGCCGATTGGATCACCAAGTACAATGAGTTTCTGACGTACTTGAGCGTACGGAATCAGAACCTGATCATTTTGGGCCCAGTAAAAATGTTTGTCACCCAGATAGAGGAGATGAGTTAACAGATTACCGTCTTCTGTAGCAATGAATTGAGTGAATTTATCCATATCTTCTTCATCAGGGCGCATTTCTGTATAGCGAGACGGACGTAATGTGAAGACAAAAGCCATCACAATCAAAGCGCCCATTAATCCACTAAGCGCTGTTAACATATAGTCGTGAGGATGTGACACCCATTGTTGCGCACGCATGGGCAGGTGTTGCAGAATAGCCGGATGTAGCTGTGACCCAATAATGTAATACGATAACGATGAGATTAGAGCAAGAAACGTCCAGATTCAGATGCTACGTGCAGATATATGAACACTCTCACGATTAAATCGTGTAGGAGATATCCACAGAATGAACGCCACGGTTAATAATATAAGTGCTTCTTCGTAATCAAATCCTTTGGCAAATGTGAAAATGGCTCCTGCTAACAACAATGCTCCAGTCCACAAGTATGCTCGGCGAATACGCATGGATATCCCCCAGGATATGACGATAAGCATGATACCGATAGTTACTGACAATTGTTCAGATAAGCGCATCATGGATAAAGATAACAGATGTTCCATGAAGCGCAACCGATCTATAAAGCCTGGAGAAACCGCGGAGATGAGTAGAAGGACCCCGCTAGCGAATACGAGCTTACCAAGCATCCACGCACCCAGATCACTAAGCAAACTGAAACGTGAAGGCCAATTCCAGCATCTGACCCATATGTTACGTGTAGCATTGAAACAGTTCTTCGTAATATCCTGCCATTGCTGTCGACTTGGACGCATCTCAAGCCCGGCCAACACCAGACCGATGAGCCAAGGAATGACAAAGTAAAACATGCGGAATAACAGCAAAATCATCAGTGCTCGAGAAGGCTCAACACCTAATGTCTGCAATCCGAGTAAGGCGATCAGATCAAAAGCTCCAATGCCGCCTGGAGCCATACTAATGATTCCCGCAATGGCTGCCACAACGTATACCCCAAATACCGGAGCAAACGGTGAGGGGTGCAGATCAGAAAAAGCAAACAACCAAAATAGTGTTCCTGCACAAGCCCATTCCAGCACAGATGACCCCAGAGAAGCGAGAATGACGCTCCATGGTAATCTACCATTTCCCTTGTTAAACCATTTGGCGAAAAGGGATGAACGTTGCATGAGTAAGAAAAATGGCAAGTATAAGGCAACTCCCCATACGCCGATTCGAAGCCAAGGATGTTGTTCAAATAGGGGTTCTACAGGCAAAATACCGATTAGTGCAAGACCGCCAAGCAAGGATAGGCCAACCAATAAAACAGGCGATAAAAAAAGTATGGCAGCGCCCATTGTTTTCATGGGAATCCCGCTTTTCTTATAAAGAAACGCACGTAATCCTACACCGGTAAGACCTGCGAACCCAACCATATTATTAAAAGTGTTAGCGATCCAGGCGTAACGATACGTGGTTATCCAATGAATATTGAGCTTAAACTGTTTTCGAATTAGAAAATCATACGTACTCATCACAGATACGGCTATAAACGAAGTAATGATTAATTGAACGATGACATGAACTGGCTTCATATGTATTTCATGAATAATGCTAGCTATATTAATACGCTGAATCTCATGTCTTCCATATTCATAGATAATGACAAGAATCGTTAGAGGGATTAGAGCCCTAATGATTTTGGAGTGATAACAAGCTTTTAGAAACTGAAATAACTTAAGGTTTTGAAGCAAATCTTTCATTGTATCTTGGACTCCACCTTTATGAAAAAATAGAATTTAACGTTATTGGGCAGGGGCCACGGGTATTTTGCGAGCTTCCTGCCGTACAGGAATCATATTGAAAAAAACTAAGGATTTCATGGGTATATTTCTAAAGAAAATCTGAAGAATTGAAGGGGGATTAAATTCAATAAGTGTGAACTGATAGTGAAGACAAGGATGGAAGTATTCATGCGGAATATTACTTCCATCCCTGCACCTTCAGCCGATATTGATGCGGTGTAGATCCTGTGGCAGTACGGAATACTTTGCAAAAGTAGGAGGGGCTGGTCATACCAACACGGTGACCGATTTCGGGAACGGTGAGCGAGGAACGGGTGAGCAGCGCACAGGCATGACGAATGCGGGTGGCTTGAGCATACGCAACGATTGTGGTTCCGGTCGCTTTTTTGAAAACATGAGACAGATGGTAGGGAGATAAATGAAGTGTATCTGCGATATCCTCCAAACGAAAAGGCTCATGGTAATGCTGTTCAATCCATTGCATGATGGATTCGGCATGAGGGTGAAGAACGCTTGCACTGGACGAGAGTACATCCTGGGAGCGGCGCTGCTGGCCGTCTTGCCACAGATAGCGAAGCTGTGCGAGCAGATCCAATAAAAAGAGGCGAGTATCCTCATCTACTTCGTGGGGAAGCAGACCTGGATACGTATCTGCATATTGTTCCATTCGTTGAACGAGAGGGGAAGTGTCAGCAAGTCGGATCGGCTGAATGGGGGATTGCTCTCCCAGCAGATCCTGTATGAAGTGGTGAGTCGCCACAAAATGCGACCAAAGTGCCTTCAATATATCAAGCTCAACCATGAGTACATTTCGAATGAAAGGCTGCTGTCTGGATACTTGAATCTGGACGTGGTGCAATTGAAAAGGTCGAAAAATCATGAGCATACCAGGTTCAAGAGAGAACACCTGCCCTTCGGTGATCAACTGCCCATATCCCTCGTGGATATAGGTTATCTCCATCTGCGAATGAGCATGAAACACTTCGCGAAACGTAGTGTTGGATGTACGACGACAGGCCAGATTAAATTGTTCTCCCAGGATGATGGACATCAGGATTGCCTCCCTTAACATACGCAAGATAGTTTTATTTTAGCACAAGATGAACGCATAAAAGCGCTTTATTATTGTGTATTGTGAAGGGAATAAGGGAGGTATGTAACGATGTTAAAAGTGGCAATTATCGGAGCAGGTGCAATTAGTGGAGCGCATATCTCAGCATATTTGGCATTTCCTGAGCGATGTCAGATTGTTGCTGTGGTCGACATGTACGTGGATAAAGCACAGAAGCGAATTAACGAATATGGACTGGAAGGTGCGCAAGCGGTCACGGATTACACAGAGTTACTTGCCCAGAATATAGATCTGGTTTCAGTCTGTACGCCGCCGTATACACATGCTCCAATTGCGTGTGAATTCATGCAAGCAGGTGCGCATGTGCTGGTCGAAAAGCCGATGGCATCTTCTCTGGAGGAAGCAGATCTGATGCTGAGAGCAGCGCAAGCAAGTGGCAAGCTACTATCCGTTGTAGCTCAGAATCGTTTTACGACACCGATGATGAAGCTGAAAGGTGTGTTGGATAGTAAACAGATGGGCCCTATCGTACATGTGCAGGTTGATTCGTTCTGGTGGCGGGGCCACAATTATTATGATCTGTGGTGGCGCGGGACATGGGAAAAAGAAGGCGGAGGCTGCACCCTCAATCATGCAGTGCATCATATTGATGCCATGCTTTGGATGATGGGACCTCCAGTGGAATTGCAGGCGATGATGGCGAATACGGCACATGATAATGCCGAAGTCGAGGATGTATCCATGGCGATGCTTCGCTTCCAGGAAGGGGCGCTTGGCATGATTACCAGTTCGGTCGTGCATCACGGAGAGGAGCAGCAGTTAATTTTTCAGGGCAAAGAAGCCCGGGTATCTGCACCTTGGAAAGTGGTTGCTTCTACTGCACGAAGTAACGGATTTCCGGAACCCAATCAAGAGCTGGAACAGCAGATTCAGAAGCTGGCTGACGAATTACCGGATGTTGTTTATGTCGGTCACGCTGGGCAAGTTGAGAATGTGTTAAACGCTATTGAGACAGGATCACCCCTTCTGGTAGATGGAGAAAGTGGTCGAAATACGCTTGAACTGATTGTGGGTATCTATAAGTCGGCAAGCACGGGAGAAAAGGTTATTTTTCCAATAGGGGCGGAAGACGCGTTTTACACAAGAGAGGGAATTATGCAACATGCCGTACACTTTTATGAAAAGAAGACGACGGTAGAGAACTTCGAGGATTCGAGTATTACGCTCGGTAGCAAGTTGGATTCGTAGTTTTTTACGCGAAAAAGATGCCCCCTCACAATACAGTGAGATCGGCATCTTTTTTTGTTTTAGGTCGATTACACCTACATCACCACCGAAATCAATACACCCGGTGCTTCCAACCATTTAACTTCGCAACCGCTTCCAGATAATAATAATCCCCATAGATCAGAGAGACATCGATGAAGGAATTACCGCTGCCTGTAGCGTGCAGCAGAATCGATTCATGCTCGGGTTGATCCCAAACGGCATAGTTCTCGGTTAAAGAACGAAGGATACGTTCAGCTGCATCTGTGTATAGGCGTTTCTCGCCTTCGGGAACGACGGCGGCCAGCTCTAGAAGACCGGATGCAGCAATGGCTGCGGCGGAACTGTCGCGGGACTGGCCTTCCAGCGTCGGAAGTCTGAAATCCCAGTAGGGGACATGATCCTCTGGCAGCGCAGCAATAAAGTAATGTGCGATCCGTTTCGCTGTGTTCAGGAATCGTTCATCCTGGGTATACCGATACGTGTTGGCGAATCCATAGAGACCCCATGATGTACCTCGACTCCATGATGAATGCGGGGCATATCCTTGACCACCAAAACATTCAATATATCGTCCATCTTCGGGATCAAAGGAGATGATATGTTTGGTCGATCCATCTTCTCGGACACCATATTGCATGGTCGTTTCGGCATGATTAATGGCAATATGTCTGTACCGAGGGTCACCCATCACTTCAGAGGCCCAGAACAACAGAGAGATATTCAGCATGCAATCAATGATGGCCCAACCGTATTTATCCTCATTCCAGGCTCGAATGAATTTCCCTGCCGGATTGTAACGACCTGCAAGGAAATTGGCTGCCTCCAGACCACGTCTGAGTGCATCCTCGTCGCCTGTGATTTTATGTTTGATAACAGCGGTGGAGAGGAACTGGAAGCCCACATCATGATGAAGCTCCACGGTAGGTTTAACAAACCATTGCTCCAGCATCTCATCCCACGACCATGCCGTATCCCGATAGGATTGTTCTCCCGTCATTTCATACATAATCCATAACATGCCAGGCCAGAAACCGGAAGCCCACCAGTCGGTATTGATGTTATCGTACTTGCCGTCTTTCCCTGCAAAATGAGGGCATTTATCTCCAATATGTTCTTTCATTTCACCTACTTTTCGTTCCAATCTCTGCATTACTTCTTGCCAATATGTGGTTGTAACAGCCGATCCTGGTTTAGTCATATCCAGCCTCCTGAGTGTAGAATTAGAAAGTAAGATAACGCTTTCTCATGAGCTCAGTATATCTTTTTTCATTCACACAAAGTTGTGTTAGGATATGAAGAAATGTTGTTCTGTTGTCATCATAGGAGAGGGTGAATAGGGATGCTGGAGCGTGTGGAATTTGGAGGATCTACGTTAGCGTGGGATTATCAAATCAAGTCTGTGGATCATTTCAAAGGATATTATCATTGGCATCAATGTGGAGAATTTCTATACGTTCAACAAGGTGAGGGCATAGTAGTCGTTAACAATCATACCTATCCGATTCGACAAGGCATGCTGTTCTTTTTCCAACCCTATCAATTGCATCATGTCTATGCAGAAGTTCATCCCAATACCCCGTATGAGCGAAATATCTTCTATGTAGAGCCGATAGTCATGGATCGTTATCTAGAAGCGTTCCCACATCGGCGTTCTTTTTTTTCGAGGTTGTGGAATGGGCGCAATCAGCAACAAGTTTTTGACCTGAGTTCCCACATGGATCAACTGGATTGGATGTATGAGAGCTACAATCAGTCTCGGAGTCGTGTTGGGGGAGAATGGGAGGAATCGGTTCTGTTTTTGCTTCAACTATTGAGTGTCTTGGATCAACAAAAAGAGGGAGCAGATGAAGCGCTATCACAGTTAACGGATTCACGTCATCTGAGACACTCGGAGAAGATGATGCGATGGATTGAAGAGCATTTCGATTATGAGATGAGATTGGATCAGATGGCGGCAGATGTTCATCTGTCCAAATCGTATGCTTCCCGCATTTTTCATCAAGAGACAGGTAGCAGCATTACGGATTACGTTACAGCTCGAAGGTTGAAGCAAGCCTACTTGCTCCTTGAGACAACAACACTTTCGGTGGAGGAGATTGGCAGACGTGCCGGATTTCCGAATGGCTCGTATTTCATACAATTATTTCGCAAATCTGCTGGGACGACCCCGCTGCAGTATCGACAACAATTTGAACGGAGCAGTAAGCATTAATTTGGATTGAAAAAAATAGCGTTATTACGTCTCTATATACAATTAGTATTCACCGTTGGAAGTGAAAAAATCCCGGATGCGGATTGCACTAGCCATTTGCTAAATGCGATACTCCACCTCCGGGATTACACAGCGTCACCTTCAAGCAAATAAACCATAATGATTCCTCAAAATGTTACAGCCACTTATCAGCCCAACGTTCCACGGCGCTTAGCGCTCTCCCCAGTTCCGTGCCTTTTCGTGACAACATATATTCAGTCCGAACTGGACGTTCCGTGACCACATGGCGAACCACAAGTCCTTCTTCCTCCAATTCCTTCATTCGCTCATTTAACACACGTTTGCTCAAGTCAGGGATATAAGCGTGAATCTCACTGAAGCGTTTGGGCTCCTCCATCAACGCATGAATAATGAGGGCTACCCATTTTCGGCCAATGATCTGATAAGATTGTTCCACTTTTGTGCATATTTGCTTGGCATTCTCATCATCGCTCATGATTGTACTCCTTTGATTTAATATTGCTTGTAATATCATTAGTATACTTATTGTAACCTACATGTCCACAGGCCATATGTGTAAAATGTCACATACCAATTGTTCTTAATGTTACCACATAAAGCGTTATCATCAAATCAAAACCCTATAAACACTGGAGTTCACAGGTTCGACACGATTGTTGACGAATTGTGACGACAGGTGTAATATGGGTAACGTTAATTCAAATGGTTACAATTTATAACCTAAACACAGGTTGTGGAGAGAAGGAATGTTCCATGGTTGAATTCAGGTGCGCTATATAAACGGAGGCAAGGCGGGGAACACACCCACTTATTCCGTCTTTTGTCATGCTTGGATTTGAACATTTTGCAACATCATATACTATACTGCACAGATCACAGGAGGCACTCCAATGGATGCAATGACATTTGTCCTCTTCGGGGCAACAGGCGATTTAGCCAAACGCAAGATTTACCCTGCATTATATAACTTGTACATGGATCAGAAAATGCCGAAATCCTTCTCCGTAATCGGGTTGGGACGACGTGAATTGTCGGATACAGAATTCCAGGCGAATGTTGAAAAGTCACTGCATGAATTCTCACGTCAGACGCCGGAAGAAGCATCTCAGGTTCGTGATTTCATTGGCGCTTTCCGTTATTGTTCTTTAAATAATACGAAGCTTGAAGATTACACCAAACTATTGGAACTGGTTCAACAGCGTGAACAAGAGCTTAACATTCCCGAAAATCGCATGTTCTACATGTCGGTGGCACCGGAATTCTTTGAGCCAATCGCATTGAATATTCAGGAAAGTGGTCTGGGTAACACCAAAGGCTGGAAGAAACTGATTATCGAAAAACCGTTCGGACACGACCTGCAATCAGCTCGGGATCTAAACGAAAAACTGAGCAATACCTTTGCGGAAGAAGAGATCTATCGCATTGACCATTTCCTTGGTAAACCGATGGTTCAAAATATCGAGACGCTCACCTATGCAAATCCTGTGATTCAAGCGCTGTGGTCTAACCGCTATATCGCCAATGTACAGATTACGGCAAGCGAGACGGTGGGTGTTGAAGAACGTGCCGCGTATTACGACCAAAGCGGTGCCCTGCGAGACATGTTCCAAAACCATATGCTTCAGTTGCTGATGATGATTGGTTTGCATTTGCCAAAACGCTGCACACCGGAAGAGATTCAATTCAAAAAGCAAAAGATTGCTGAAGCGCTTCGTCCTTTGACAAAAGAAAACGTCGCTTCTGAAGTTGTTCGTGCGCAATATGCTGCAGGCGAGTTGCAAGGTGCTTCGGTTGTTGGATATCTGGACGAGCCTGGCATCCCTGCTGGATCTCAGAACGAGACGTATGTTGCCGCGAGACTGTGGATCGATGATCCATTCTGGAGCGAGGTTCCATTTTACATCCGTACAGGTAAACGCCTGGCTGAAAAATCCACCCGAATCGTTGTTGAATTCAAGGCTCCACTGAAGACAGGTCATGAATCTGAAAATACAACGGAACCTAACCTGCTGACGATTGAGATTGGTCCAGGAGAAAGCATCTCGCTTCAATTAAATGCGAAGAATCCATTGAACCATGGTGAAGTGGAACCGATGCATATGACCTTCAACTCAGGTAAACGTAACATTCCTGAAGCTTACGAGAATCTGATCTTTGATGCGATGCGTGGAGATTCCACCTTCTTCGCTCACTGGAACGAAGTGGAGCTGGCATGGCAATGGGTGCAACCTATTCAGGAAGCATTCGAAGCGGGCAGCGTGCCACTGGATACGTACAGCGCAGGTTCGCATGGACCAGAGTCAGCAGATCGCCTGACAGCAGAGAACGGCTACCGTTGGTGGTAAGTGTACCGAAAAAGTAAGCACAAGAAAAAAGAACGGTACAATCCGTTCTGCTCACAATTGAACATTTTGAACAAACAAAATTGCGACTTCCAAGTCAGCAGGATATAGAAGGAAATGTTTTATTTCCCTAGAGCTGCTTGTACTCGTAAGCGAGTTTGGATTGAATGATGCAAAATGCTGATATATACAGTATCAATTATGAATTATACCGTTCCAATTTTGCATAAGCCCTTCCGGTTATGATTACCAGAAGGCCGTGAAAATTTTTGAATATAGATTAGTGGTTCAGTTTTAAAATGGGTTGGCTTGAACGCTGAGAATGTAGTGTAGGGGACGAAATCGATTCTGAAGAAGCAAAGCGTTCGCCTTTATCCCCGGATTTTCTCCTAATATAGGAGATTCAAAAAATCTGGGGATAACAGCGATCAAAAGAACGATTCGTGACCGGAACGGTTACTTCTCCAAACGTTAAGCACTTATTTTTAATTTTGAACGCAAATGAAAATTAAACATTGTTCATAACAGGAGGATTTTGAAATGAAACTTGGACTTGTCGGATTAGGAAAAATGGGATTGAACTTGGGTAGAAACCTGATTGATCACAAACACGAAGTGGTTGCTTTTGACCTGAACGCTGAAGCAGTAAAAGAAATGAAAGAATACGGCGCTGAAGGCGTATCTTCTTACGCTGAGATGGTGGCTTCGCTCGAATCCCCACGTGTATTGTGGATCATGGTTCCTCACAACGTGGTAGACGCTGTATTGGCTGAAGTTAGTCCATTGCTTTCCAAAGGCGACATCATTATTGAAGCGGGTAACTCCCACTACAAAGAATCCATCCGTCGCTACGAAGAGATGAAAACTAAGGGCATTCACTACATGGATGCAGGTACATCTGGCGGTATGGAAGGCGCACGTAATGGCGCATGTTATATGATCGGTGGAGACCCGGAAGCTTGGGCAATCGTTGAACCGGTATTCAAAGACACTTCCGTAGAGAACGGCTACCTGTATGCAGGTAAAGCGGGCAGCGGTCATTTCCTCAAAATGGTTCACAATGGTATCGAGTACGGTATGATGGCATCCATCGGTGAAGGTTTTGACGTATTGGAGAAAAGTGGATTTGATTTCGACTTCGAACAAGTGGCTCGCGTATGGAACAACGGTTCCGTTATCCGCTCTTGGTTGATGGAGCTGACAGAACGTGCCTTCTCCAAAGATGCGAACCTTGATGAAATTAAAGGCGTAATGCACTCTTCTGGCGAAGGACGTTGGACGGTAGAAACGGCATTTGACCTTCAAACGGCTACACCAGTTATCGCTTTGTCCTTGCTGATGCGTTATCGTTCCCTGGAGACAGATACATTCACAGGTAAAGTGGTAGCAGCATTACGTAACGAATTTGGCGGTCACGCTGTAGAGAAAAATTAATTTTATATATAACTGTTAACATATGATGAACATCGGGTAATGACTTATATCGTGTTTATACGAATTCATCAAGTGGAGGTAACATATCATGAAATTTTTCTTGGATACAGGGAATGTGGAAGAAATCAAACGGATCGAACGTCTGGGTCTGGTGGATGGAGTCACGACCAACCCGTCTTTGATTGCCAAAGAAGGTCGCGTATTTAAAGAAGTCATTCAGGAGATCTGTGGCGTTGTTAAAGGCCCGGTCAGTGCTGAAGTTATCGGTCTTAAAGCCGAGGATATGTTGAAGGAAGCTTATGAGATTGCAGAATGGGCACCGAATGTAGTCATTAAATTGCCGATGACCGAAGATGGGTTATATGCTTGTCATGAGTTAACGCAAAAAGGGATCAAAACCAATGTAACGCTGATCTTCTCCGCAGCACAGGGCCTGATGGCGGCGAAAGCCGGTGCAACCTACATCAGTCCATTCGTTGGGCGCTTGGATGATATTGCGGTGGATGGTATGAAACTGATTCGTGATCTGCGTCTGATTCTGGACATGTATGATCTGCCTTCCGAGATTATCGCAGCAAGCATTCGCAATATCAAACATGTAGAGGATGCAGCCCTTTCCGGTGCGCACATTGCCACCATTCCGGGTTCGCTTCTGCCGACACTTTGGAAACATCCACTTACGGACAGCGGCATTGAACGTTTCCTGAAAGATTGGGAATCTGTTCCGAAATAAAAGGATAGACGTTGCCTGAGTTTTTTGGTGGTCTGAACATAATGCCTCTCGCCTTGCAGATTAATCTGCGGGCGGGAGGTTTTTTTATCTCTATTTTATGTAGTTTCCGATTTCCGGTTAGGTTAGCCAAAGAGGAGTACTTGTCCCTTTCATGTTGTTGTTACTTTCTGTCCAGTGTCCATGTACTGTCCTTCTTTTTCAGGACAACGGTGCATAAGGTTAACATATAGCCTATAGCTCATCCCGCAGGGGAGGGACACTTCGATGATGAGAAGAAGATGGCGAAGCCGGAGACGCCGTAAGCCGCCAAGCGGCAAGCGTAAAATGTGGTTGATCATTTTATTGGTGACAGCGTTTTGTTTAATGCAGGGTTTTGCCTATGTAGATAAGAAAATGAAGCCTCCTATTATGCACTTGGCCAAGATCAGAGTGAAGCAGATTGCGACCGAAGCGATCAACAAGGCGATTACAGCACAGGTGGCAGACGGCAAAACCAACGAAGGGCTGATTGACTGGAAGACGGATACCGCCGGGAAAGTGTCCGGTTTCATGCTGAACTACAATGAGCATATGCGAATCACCGCAAGTACGATGAATATCGTGCAATCCACGCTTCAGAATGTACACATGTTAAAAGAAAAGATACCGCTGGGGCAGGCGCTGGGCAGTCCGGTGATGGCTTCATTTGGCCCGAGTATACCGGTTCGTATTGAACCTCAAGGAGCTGTCAAAGTGGACCTGAACACCCGTCAGCAAAATGCAGGCATTAACATGATCTTGGTGGAAGTGTACATTCACATCATTGCTGAGGTCGCGGTCGTGGTGCCCTTCGATATGGAGCCCGAAACGGTTGATACGGAAATCCCGATTTCTTACCTTCTGGTTGTCGGGGATGTGCCCATGTATTATTACGATAATCAGGGCAAGCCGGTAGGCAGTAACGGCAGTAATGCACCGGCTATAGCGCTGCCATCAGGTCATACGGGTGTATCAAGCGGGAATGGAGTGACGACGAATCCCCCAAGCCAGAACCAGCAACAGGCGCCGTCAAACCATTTGCAAGAGGGCGAGCTTGAATTTGAGCCAGATTTGCCTGATATCAATGGCGGAGTGCAGCCTAATAAGGACGCGCAGCCGTGAATCACACCCATTTCTAGCTCATAGCAAAGAAAGGGACCTCTATTGAAGAGGTCCCTTTTTCGAATGGATATTGCACTCTAAGCCGAAGAGAATCCACTTAATTCCGCCAAATTATAGACTTGGATTGAATTAAGCGGTGTACTCCAAAGTGCTTCCACTTACTGAGTATATTCTCGACTCACTTGCTCTTATTCTTCTTCTGTTTGCGTTCATCTTGTTCCCAATGTTTCAGCTGTGGATAAGGGTCGAACGACCACTCGTGCAGTCCGCTGTCCCGGTAGATCCCATAGTGCAGATGCGGAGGGAATTTGCCCTGTGTCCCAGGTTTCCCGTAACCCGAACTGCCAACCCAACCTACGACCTGACCGGGAATAACCACTTCACCGATGCGTGCGCTCTTGTCAAAACCAGAGAGGTGGGCGTAATAGTGATAATGGTTGTTCAAATCCCGAATTCCGATGCGCCAGCCGCCAAACGGGTTCCAGCCTTTGATCTCCACGACCCCGTAACAGGTGCTGCGCACAGGTAGGCCATGCGGAGCGAAGATATCCGTTCCCTCATGAATGCGATAGCCACCCCAGCTTCGTTTGGTACCCCAGGTGCTGCGATAGGAGTAATTGGTTCCAAGTGGGACCGGAAAGGCATGTCCAAACAGATCCAGATTGTCAAAATGCTCATATAACTTCGCGAATTGCTGTATCCGTTGTACAGCACGGGAGTTGTGATAATATTCCCACAAGGCAATGTTGAAGTCTTCTTGCTTGTTCCCGTAACCCTGAATAACAGAAGCCATACTGTACAGCACATCCTGATCATTGTTAGCATCCGCTAAACCGTCTCCTGAACCATCACGCCCATATCCTTTGAAAAAAAGAATGGATTCCGGATGTTGATCCGTCTCATCCGGATTTAGCCATCCTCTCCAGGCCGGAGAGGTCATGAAGACACCTGTGAGCCGCTCCGGATGCTTGCGATCCTTCGGGTGTGCACGGGTAATCGTACGTTCATACTGATCAATGGCGGCCAGCCTGTACCAGGGAATCTGAGTCATCTGACCGATGCTCTCATATAAATGGCGACGTGCAGCGAAGATTTCTGCGGGCTTTAGCTCAGCTGCCTGTGGTTTGGGAGCGGCCTGGGCGGGTTCACCGTAAACTTCAACAGGCAAGAATGGGAGAAGCAGAGTACCTGCAAGTAATGTTTTGATCCAAAAGCGGTACGTGTGCCTGAAGGTCAAGCGTTGTTGCACTGGGAAGCAGCCCCTTTCCATTAAAATGATACAAGGTACCCGATGAACCAAGCTAAAGGTTAGCGTTCTTCAAAAGTTCTCATTTTATCCATGTCAGCACTTGGGATGAATCGAATGATGCAAATTGTCCATATCGGGCATGAATGCACAAGATGTGACAAATGGGAGTTTTTCCAACGCTTTCATGGTATAATATGTTCCGAGCAACAGCCTAACTTCAGTAGAAAGAAGGTTTATGCATTGGCTAAACGTGTTAAAGAACCGAAACCGGATTGGATTCGGATCAAATTGACAACCGGCGATAACTATCAGGAAATGAAAACGATGATGCGTTCCAAAACGCTGCATACGGTATGTGAGGAAGCACGGTGTCCGAATATTTATGAATGCTGGGCCAATCGAACGGCCACTTTTATGATTTTGGGCGACATATGCACAAGGGCATGCCGTTTTTGCGCGGTGAACACAGGCTTGCCAACGGAGCTTGATTTGCAGGAACCAGAACGTGTGGCGGAAGCAGCAGAGCAGATGAATCTGCAACACTGCGTAATTACAAGTGTAGCCCGTGACGACCTGAAGGACGGGGGAGCTACGATCTTTGCAGAGACGGTAAAGGCCGTACGGCGGCGGTTGCCATTGTGCAGCGTTGAAGTACTCATTCCAGATTTTCTGGGCGATCGGGAATCTTTGCAGATTGTAATGGATGCCAAACCGGACATTCTGAATCATAATATTGAGACGGTAGAGCGGTTGTCAGACAAAGTGCGCGCCAAGGCGAAATATAAACGTTCACTGGAATTACTTGCTCGTGCCAAAGAAATGCAACCTAACATCCCAACGAAATCAAGCATTATGCTTGGTGTAGGTGAGGAATATAATGAAATTTTATTGACGATGGATGATCTTCGTGCGGTGAACTGCGATATTATGACGATTGGTCAATATTTGCAGCCATCGGAGAAACATCTGTATGTTGAAAAGTATTATCCGCCAGAGGAGTTTGCTGCATTGAAACAGGAAGGATTAAAACGTGGGTTCAGCCACGTCGAGTCCGGTCCGATGGTACGCAGCTCCTACCATGCGCATGAACAGGTGAAATCGGCTACCAAACATGCTGAACAGGCGGCAACACACGCGTGATGGAGGAAACCGGATTGGAAGAAGAAAAAATCACAGAACAGATTCAGGACCAGCTTCAGGGACAGATCCAGGAGCCGGTTCAGGAATCGGTTGTTGAGTCAGTTGAGGAAAAGCCCAAAGAACCGGTCATTGTACAGATCGGCGGCAAAAATTATGAAATCGTCCAGAACCACAAAGAGGGCTGGAACCCAGAGGTCTTCCGTGATCGTTACAGTGAAGTGCTGGAGCGTTATGATTATATTATCGGGGACTGGGGTTATAGCCAGTTAAGGTTAAAAGGTTTTTACCGCGATAACCATCCAAAAGCGACGAAGGATTCCACGATTGCCAGTATTGTGGATTATATCAATGAATATTGTAACTTTGGCTGTGCGTACTTTGTGCTTCAGAAGAGCAAGGATCAGCCTCAAGCCAAAGCAAAAAGCGGTTCCTGAGAAGGACCGCTTTTTTTTGTGTTCGTATTTTAGTCAAGAAATGCCGTGCGAACCCGGTTCCAGAATGGATAAGGACGGAAACGCGCGAAACTGACCTTGTGGCTGGATACCTGACAACGGACGGAGATCAGATCCTCCACCATCACGTTCACATGATCAATCGTCATCAATAACCGCTGATCCTTGCGCGAGAAAATATCACAATGATGATGCTTGGGCAGAATAACCGGTGAACCAAGTGTCCGATAGACCCGGTTATTAATCGATGCAATCTCCGCAATCTGAATCGCCTCGATGGTTGGATGCACCATAGCACCGCCGAGGGCTTTGTTGTATGCCGTGCTGCCTGATGGCGTGGATACACAGATGCCATCCCCACGGAACATTTCAAATGTTACATCGTTAATATCGACCTGAGCCACGACGGTACCGTCTACACCTTTTAACGTAAATTCATTAAGGGCGATGTAAGAGGAATTCCCCGACTTTTTACGAATTTCAAGCTCCAAGAGTGGATATTGTACAATACGTGGTTTGAGACGCTCCGGATCTCCCTTGCCACTCATCAGCCGAACTAATTCCCGTAATTCTTCCTTCTTCCAATCGGCGTAAAAGCCGAGATGGCCTGTATGAACCCCAACAAAAGCAATATCCGGAATGCGGTCGATGAAATTGTGAAATGCCTGTAGCATCGTACCATCGCCCCCGATGGAGATGACAATCTCCGGCGATTCTGCATCCAGCTTGAACCCTTCTTCCTTCGCCAGCGCATGAAACTGCTGACTGAGATCAATCGATAACTGGTCTCCGCGGTCTTGAACATAGTATCTCAAGATGAAAGCTCCTTTGTGGTCATTATACTACCGATGATAATCAATTCCGCGGAAGAACACAACGTTTGGAAGCATATTCAGTGAAATATAGATGAATAGTGGTCTTATTTTTTCGCATGTCTTGGCAGGAGTAGAGAACTTAATATCGCTAAGATGAGCAACAACACGATGAGGCTTGCAAAAACAATCATTCCCGAGAGGAAGATCAGTCTCCAGTCCGGTGTATACGTCGATAATGATGGGATGAAACCAGGCTCCATGAGAACGGGGAAAGAAGAACGCCCCATCATGGGTGTCCACAACAGCAGGACTAATACAGGTGCGATTAACGCATGAATGGCTCTGGCAAATAGAAAGGGACCATATCTCATGGGGGTGTTGCTAAGGACACTCATAATCTGCGCATGTACGGATAATCCGCCCCAGGAGAGAACAAAGGCAGCAGCCGCTACCTTATAGACGAGAGGGATGGATGTCCCGGCACTCCCAGCCTCTTTGTTCCCCAGCGTTACTTCAAATAGCCCACCAACCAAGCTAGGAGATAAGGATGGAGGCAATCCGCTATGCCGTAGCAATTGCTCGGTAATCCCGTACAATCCGCCAAGCCAACCGGTCTGCACAAGTAACTCCATCATGACCGAGAAGAATACAACCAGCCCCCCTACGATAATAATAAGGCGAAGGGATGAGGAGACTGCCTGGCGCAACAGTTCACCAAATGCCCGTCCGTCAGCCTTTCTTGCTTCATGCATCGCATAGATGGCACGAACCAGTCTGTTTCGATGTATCTTCTCTGCTGGAGATGGAGAAGAGATGTCTGTCGGTGAGCCTTTCGCTGTACCCCCGTGGAAACGCATGAGCACACCCACCAGAAAAGCAGCAGCGTAATGGCTCGCAACCAATATTGGCGCAATGGCGACATTGTGGAAGAAGCCAACCGATACCGCTCCAATCATGAAGATTGGATCGGATGATGTGGTGAAGGCAACGAGCCGTTCTCCTTCTTCCCGGGTAACCAGCTTTTGTTCCCATAACTGGGCGGTCAGTTTAGCCCCTGTAGGATAACCGGATGCACAGCTTACGGCAAATACGAAACCACCGCTTCCCGGAACACGAAACAATGGACGCATTAATGGATTCAGCAAGGTGCCCAAAAAATGAACAATGCCGAAGCCGAGCAGCAGCTCGGACAGCACCAAAAAAGGAAAAAGGGAGGGAAACAGTACGTCCCACCAGATGGACAGTCCGCGTACACCTGCGTGCCAGGTTTCCGCTGGGAACAAGACCATTAACACACAAAGGAGCAGGAGAGCGAGTGTGACCAGGACATGGGTGAGTCGTTGTGGAGCAGCCATGAATTCCTCTCCTTTATTTTTTGGAATGGTCGGTGTGCAGTAGTCGGTGGCGCTTTTGCCATCAATATATGAAAAAAAGCGGACAAACAGTACAAAATTATAAGTAGAAAGCGCTTGCAAAAGTGGCTGTGTTTTTAAGTGATGTGTGCTAAAATGAGAAAAACGCCTGAACGTCACCTAATTGTCTCCAAGGTGGAATTCAATTCGGATGGAGTGATGATCATGAGTCTTGTCACCGGAATCCTGGTCTGTGCTTTTGTATATGTGATACGTGCCTCGCTGGTACGCTCTGAGGAAGAGGACTGGCGGAGTTATTAATGGAATATCTAGTGCGCAAACCTATGCGGTTGGCGCTTTTTTTGTCCTATGTTTTGAATAAGGTCCTATATACAGACGGCAGGTTATATGTCCTGTTGATTTCATGTTATATAGGACTTTTTGGTTTTTTTTGATAGAATGGAGATAAAGGCTTTTGTGGCCTGGATATTGTTACTGTTTTCACAATGTTCACGAAACGTGTAATATATGGCAAAATTCGACATCAGAAAGGGGAATCAGACGAATGAATCCCAGTTTGAGTATTTATGACAATCTTGGTGGTGAGAGAGGTGTTCGTGCACTGGTCGAGGCTTTCTATCCGATCGTTCAGCAGAATGAGCAACTGGCTCCACTTTTCCCGGAAAATATTCAGCCGGTCATCGACAAGCAGTATATGTTTTTGTCTCAATTTTTTGGAGGACCAGGGCTGTTCTCCGAGGCGTTTGGCCATCCGATGATGCGTGCCCGTCATATGCATTTTGAAGTGACGGTTGAACGGGCTGAGGCCTGGCTTGCATGTATGAACCAAGCGTTAACACAGATTGGTGTGGAAGAGCCCTTGCATTCGTTTATCCTGCAGCGTTTATCTGGGCCTGCGCACCATTTTGTAAATACACCGTAGTTCCGAATATGATTATAAGCGTACGGGAGAGGGATGGGGAACCGAGTGGAATTAGAGCCGCTGTATAAGGTGAAGGTAACGTGTCACTATTGTGAAACTGAGTATGACACCTCACGGGTAAGACCAAGCTTGAAAAGACCCTACCGGACGGATTCTGATTTTTGTGCGTACTACAAGCTGGAGAATCCAGATTTTTATGTGGTTCGCATCTGTCCGCAGTGCGGGTTTGCCTCGACGGAGAACGCAACGGAGCATTTAAATGATGCTCAGCGCAAGGCTTTCAAGGAACAGATCGGTAATCGCTGGGTCAAACGTGATTATAGCGGAGCACGGACACTGGACCAGGCGCTGGCTACGTACAAGCTTGCCTTGCTGTGCGCCCAGGTTATCCAGGAAAAAGACCGTGTCGTCGCTGGCCTGCTGCATCATATAGCCTGGTTGTATCGTTATATGGAGGACCATGCACAGGAACATCGTTTTCTTGAATTTAGCCTTGAAGCCTATGTGAAGGTGTTCGAACGTGAAGGAACAGGTGGCAATGAAGCCAAACTGTTGTATTTGCTCGGGGAATTGAATCGCAGGGTAGGCCGGTTCAATGAAGCAGTGCAATGGTTCGGCAAGGTCATACATGACAAGCGAATCACAGATGCGGCTATGATTCGTGCTTCAAGAGAACAGTGGGCGGTGCTGCGCGAACAGATGATTTCAGGCAAGATGGAACTCCCAGAAGAGATGCTGGAAGCAGAGAAAGAGGCTGCAAAGCGCAGCCCCCTCTAAGTCAACCTTGGATTTAAGACACACCCTAGTTACGGACAGGACGGCTGGATAACAGATAGTCACTGTCATTGTCGATCACGGTCATGCTGGCATTGCAGCAGGGAAAGACCAGTAGTTTCTTTTTGCCTTCGCGAATGAGCACAAGCTCTTTTGGTTTGAGGGGGAGCAGCACATTACTTGCATGACAGTACGGACATTGCTGTACATAGATATCCCCCATCACAATATCGTAAGGCCAGCTGTTTTCAAACGGAATCATTCTTTTTCGCCTTCTGTTGCAGAAGGTTTGGAAGCTTCTTGTTTGGCGAGTTCCGCAATCTTCTGCATCAGGATATGTTGGGGCATGTGCATCAGGTGCTCCAAAGGCACGCCCAAGGATTCTGCTAATTTGACGGCTGTATCAGCCGATACTTGTAAAGGTTTCATACGATTACCTCCTGAGAGTTGCTATAAGTATTTCTCTAGTATAGAGATACAGCACGCAGAAAACCAGTTTTTAATTCGATCCTAACTATCCAATTTATAGAGAGAGGTGCCTTATTAAATGAAAACGCCATTAAACCCAGTATGGGATCTGGAGTCCATTTTTAGTGGAGGTTCTTCCTCCGAATCATTTGCTGCGTATCTGATTGAACTGGAAGAGGATGTACGCAAACTGCAACATTTGTTGAATGAAACACCCGCACCGACTTCATTAGAAGAGACGGCTGCTTTTGATGCCATTTTGGAATTGCTGCAGAGCTGCTATATCCGCATTTCGGAAGGTTCTGCGTTTGTATCCTGTCTCTCATCACAAAACCAGAAAGACAAGAAGGCAACGCAGCTTCAGGGAGCCATCAGTTCTCTTGCTGCGATGCTGAACGGCAGTAAGTCGAAGTTCGATAATACACTTAGTCAGACATCGGATTCGGTGTGGGACGCGTGGATTGCTCGGGAAGATATTCAGCCGCTGGCATTTGTATTGAACGAGAGTCGCACGCTAGCTCGTGAGAAGCTTTCGCCGGAACTGGAAGGCCTTGCTTTGGATCTGGGAGTGGATGGGTACCATGGTTGGGGCAAATTCTATAATACGATTGTCAGCAAGGTGAACATTCCTTTTGAGCAAGATGGAGAAATGGTAATGCTGTCCGCAGGACAGGCTGCCAACAAGCTGAGTGATAGTGATCGGAATGTACGCGAGACGGTATTTGCAAACTGGGAGCAGGCTTGGACCGATGTCGAAGATTTCTGTGCAGACACGCTGAACCACCTCGCAGGATTCCGTCTGAAGTTGTATGAGAAACGTGGCTGGGATGATATCCTCAAAGAACCTCTAGCCATCAACCGGATGTCACGTCAGACACTGGATACGATGTGGAATGTGATTAACGGGGCTAAACCTGCGCTTGTTCAATATCTGGAGCGCAAGGCAGAACTGCTGGGGGTAGACAAGCTCAGCTGGAGCGACGTTGATGCACCTGTAGGCCAATCGAGTGGCAAGATCACTTACGATGAGGCAGCAATGACTATTGTTGAACAATTTGCCAAGTTCAGTCCTAAACTTTCTTCGTTTGCAGAGATGGCTTTTGAGAAACGCTGGATCGAAGCAGAAGACCGTCCTGGCAAGCGCCCAGGAGGATTCTGTACGTCTTTGCCACTTAGCAAAGCAACCCGGATTTTCATGACCTTCTCCGGGACGCCATCCAATGTGTCGACTCTTGCGCATGAACTTGGTCATGGATATCATCAACACATTATGGAAGAGTTGCCTGCATTGAATCAGCGCTATGCGATGAATGTGGCCGAGACAGCTTCCACGTTTGCTGAACTGATTGTAGCAGATGCCCTGGTACAGGCAGCAACAGATGAGCAAGAGAAGCTGGCGTTGTTGGAAGACAAGATACAGCGAAGTGTGGCATTCTTTATGAATATCCATGCCCGGTTCCTGTTTGAGAATCGTTTCTATGAGCAACGAAAAAAAGGATTGGTCAATGCGGATGAGTTATCCAAATTGATGGTGGAGGCACAGCAGGAAGCATTCTGCGGTGTACTTGCAACAGATCATCCGCATTTCTGGGCCTCCAAACTGCATTTCTACCTGACAGGTGTGCCATTCTATAACTTCCCATACACGTTTGGGTACATGTTCAGTGCGGGAATCTATGCGAGAGCACAGCAAGAAGGTACAGCATTTGCAGGTAAATATGATGACTTGTTGCGGGATACAGGACGTATGACGGTCGAAGAACTGGCCCAGAAACATTTGGGTACGGACCTGACACAACCGGATTTCTGGCAAAATGCTGCGGATTTGGTCATTGCCGATATTGAGCAGTTTTTGCAGATGACAGCAACTGAAAAATAGGTTGAAGATATATGAAATGGCTGCAATCGAGTGTTTAACAGACACTGGATTGCAGCTTTTTTTGTTCAGAATGTTCATTTTCAATTCTCGAATATTTTGTCGTAATTAAGTGAAAAAGCTCAGTTTAAGGAAGTGGAATGGCAATTAATTGTGCAAATTATAGTTAGAAATACCCAACTTTGCCGTTGTTTGTTGAATGAGCACATATGATGTCATATAATGAGTCGTAAGTCCTTGATGTATAGGACTATAAGCATATAAGGAGAGTGTTAATATGAAAATTGACGAGCTTTCATTAGCGAGACAGTTGGATCTGGTGTTCAAAGAGCTTGATCATGAGTTGTCGGGGTTAGACTCAGGGGTAGTTTTTGTGCAAATACGAAACAACGTAATTGGGAAATTTGGTATTCGACATAATCCGATAACCGGACGAAATGGACAGATGGATGTGGAGGAAGGGGGACTAAACGAAACCCAGAGAACTTCTTTCCGGGCAATGGCACTGGAGACGTTGAAATTCAAACGGAACTGGACGCATGGCGAAATATCGTACGACTTCACAGTAAGACAAGGTATGATTTTGGTGGATGCAACAATGGAGTCTAATTATAATATGGCGAGCCTGATGATTCGTTACCCTAGAACCAATACATACAAGGATTCAGGCATGGAGTCGACCTCCTAAGTACTTGCACAAGAGAAAGCGGCACTTCCGAAGAAGGCCGCTTGTACTTTGGAATCTGCTCAAATCAAGCAAAAATTACGAGCTTACGAACGACCCGATAATTGCTGCTCAGCGATTTGCACCAGACGTTTTGTGATGTATCCACCCAGAGAACCTGTCTCACGGGAAGTATAGTTACCGTAGTAACCATCTTGTGGAATAGTTACACCCAGCTCTTGTGCAGCTTCAATTTTCAATTGTTGCAATGCTGCAGTTGCTTGGGGAACGACCAGGTTGTTGGAGCGGCTACCGCTACCTTGGTTTTGACTTCCGTACATATGTGTCACCTCCTTATGGGTTGGTGATGTTAGTATGGTTAGAGAATACGGAAATATACATGATATGGCGTAAGGGAAAATATGGATGATTAATAGTAGACATGTCACATCAAAAAGCCGACCCAATGCGGGTCGGCAAGTTGTACAAGGATATTAAAATATAGAGTGATATGCGCAAAAGCAATATAGAGGATGAGAAGCTTACTTAGTCTGTCGGAGGTATAACCTCAATACGTGTAAATAGCTCAACAGGCTGTTCCGGTTCCAGGCGAATTAACCCCGTCTGCTCATCCGATAAGGCCAAATTGGGTGCGTCCGGGAGCCAAGTGTACGGTTCAATGCACAAGAACTGATCAGATTCACCTTTGGTGAAGAGAACCCAATGTTTGAAAAATGCTTCATCTGCTGAATATTTCAATGTATATCCATCTTGTCTGCGTAAGTAAGCCGTGGCTGATTCACCTTCGGTAGCTTTCAACAAGGTATCCCAGTTACGTCCCTGCAAGTTGATGCCTTCGTTCAGAGCAGACCATTCACCTAGAGATTCAATTTCACCTGTAGGGAGTTGCTCCTCATTCTGTCCGTATAGTCCGGAAACAGGCACTTGCAATGTCCAGTCGGCAGGTTTGCCGTCTAGCAAAAACCATGTATGATATCCCATCCCAAAAGGAGCAGGCGTGGAGCTCAGATTAGTGACTCGCAGACGCTGGCTAAATACAGCGTTTTGCAGACTGAACGTCATCTCAAGCTTCAGGGGAATCGGGAATTGAGCCATCCAGTGCTCTTCATTTTCAGTCAGTAATTCGGTTGTAATTGCACAGCCGTCTTCATCTTCCTCAATGTCACTGACACACCAGGATTGGGTACGGTGGAGACCGTGAATATGGTTATCATTCGCCGTATTCTGATCGAACTGGTAACGAACACCTTCATATTCGAATTGTCCACGATGAATGCGCCCTGGTGGAATCAGGAGAGGAACGCCAAAATGGTACGGCTTCTGCAGATAAAAGGCAAGATCGTCTTCATCCGGACGGCGGACGACATCTCTGTCCTGCACTAAATCGCGAATAGAAATAATATTATTTCCAAGACGCGGCAGCAGGGTAATTTCCAATTCACGGCTATGTAGGATATACGTGTCGTAACCATTCCATTGGCCTTTGGTCACTTGTTTCATATCGATGCTCCTTTTCCCACTTGAAATCTGTCTGCAAGCAGTCGTGATGACGCTACTGCTACAGGCGTGTCATTGTGTACATGCCAGCTATTTCCTGCTCGACTTCGTGTGAAGTTAACAATAGGATAAGCAATTCCATCATAACAGATTTTAGTGTGTCGGGTAAAAAAGTTCATCTCATTTTGACATTCGCGCCTGTGCGCATTAAGATGGAACTCTGAAAGCATTTATTAGAATTGAATGACATGAAATCGATGACAGGGACAAGTAGGCCAAGAGAATCCTCTTCAGAAAGCCGGTGGTTGATGCGAACCGGTGTGAGCTCTTTACCGAATGGACCCTTGAGTGTGGATTTGAACAGGCAAAGCCGAAAGACGGGCTTGCCCCACTAGAGTCTGCCGTATAATCCACGTTACGGAACAATGAAGGCATTTCTTCAGCTTGACTTGAATTCAGGGTCAGGGGCAATGGAAGAAAAGCGAATAAGGGTGGCACCACGGTCTCACGTCCCTTGCGGATGTGGGGCCTTTTTGCGTTCGCAGAGAATGGCGGTTTTTTTTATTTAAAATCAGGGAGGCGTTATGTGCAATGAAAACAGTACTTTCAGGTATTCAACCAAGTGGTAAGCTCACATTGGGCAACTATATTGGTGCAATCAAAAACTTTGTAAAACTCCAGCATGACTATCAATGTCATTTCATGGTGGTCGATCTTCATGCCATCACCGTAGCTCAGGAACCAGCAGCATTGCGTGAACAGTCGGAAGCTGTAGCTGCGCTGTTTATTGCAGCAGGTATTGACCCGTCTAAATCTAATGTATTTCTGCAGTCCCATGTACCGCAGCACGCGGAATTGGGCTGGTTGATGACGACGCTGACCTCCATGGGTGAGCTTGAACGCATGACTCAGTTTAAGGATAAATCATCTGGTAAAGATTCCGTTGGTGCTGGACTGTTCGTGTATCCATCATTAATGGCGGCTGATATTTTGCTATACAATGCTGATCTTGTACCCGTGGGTGAGGATCAGAAGCAGCATTTGGAACTGACACGTGATCTGGCAGGACGCTTTAACCATCGTTATGGGGAGTACTTCACCATTCCAGATCCGTATATCCCACAGGTGGGTGCGCGGGTAATGTCACTTGACGATGCTTCTTCGAAAATGAGCAAAAGTAACCCTAACGCTGGTAGCTATATTGCTCTACTCGATCCGCCGGATGTCATTCGCAAAAAAATCAGCCGTGCTACAACAGATTCGGGACGTGAAGTCGTATATGATCCAGCGAACAAACCGGAAGTCAGCAACCTGATGAGCATCTATGCTGAATGTGCGGGTATGACGCTTAAGGAAGTAGCTGAGCGTTATGAAGGCAAGATGTACGGTCCGTTCAAAAAGGAACTGGCTGAAGTGGTTGTGTCTGTTATTGAACCATTACAACAACGCTATAATGAGATTCGCGAGTCTGGCGAATTAGCCGATGTTCTCGATACGTCAGCGCGCCGTGCAGAAGAAGTTGCTGCTCAAACGCTGGATGCAGTAAAAGAACGTATGGGGTTTGTTCCTAGACGCAAACTGTAGTGCTGAACAAGATTTCCATATGTAACGGAATGAATAGTTAACATGAATAAAGAGGAGTCCTATGTAGGAACTCCTCTTTATTTGTACGTTCATTATTGAATTATAAAAGACATGTTCAAGAAGTAGGCTCTGAAGCCGTCGAGCGAACTTCCTGACGTTCTTTTTTGGCACGAATCACAAATCCCCAGCCAATGTTGGCCATGGACAGGATAAACAGCAGTGCTGCTAACCAACCGGAGTAGGAGATCGTAATTGCTGTAACCGCTAACAAGATAATCGAAGAGAACGCGAACCATAAGGATAAGCCTTTGCTCATTGGGAAAAACCTCCATCTACAAATTTAGTAAAATTCCGTATAACCTGAAGCGTACGAGCCATAATAATCTTGCAAGCTTGCAATTACATTACAGACACAGATTGAAGGGAGATTATAAATATGGCTCAAGGATCTCGTTCTAACAACTTGGTGGTACCTCAGGCAAATTCAGCACTGCAACAATTGAAAATCGAGGCTGCACAGGAACTGGGTGTAACTATCCCACAAGACGGTTACTATGGTAACTACACTTCCCGTGAAACAGGATCTTTGGGTGGATATATCACCAAACGTCTGGTACAAATCGCTGAGCAGTCTCTGGCTGGGTCTGGCAAATAATTTATCTTAACCAAACAGCAACAAAACAGGATAAACAGAAAGCCCGGGGCGGAAACGCTCCGGGCTTTCTCGCGTATCATTTCCTATGTCTGATTGTGCCTTGCCATGCTCGCTTCGTCAAGGGCGTGCGGATAAAAGTTTTTTATCCATCTTCTCATCGCTTAACCAGCCTACATACGTATCGATCGTTTCAAAATTTCGATCCATCACGACTACAGCGACAAATGGATATTGTTTCCGGTGTCGATAACGTACATCAGCCCAGCGGACCTTGTAACCGGCAGGTAATTCTTCAACCTCTGCCACCGCATAGGAGGTGAAGTAGAGGAAGGCACTGACTTCCGGCGATTTGCGTGAAGCAGCAACGGCCGCATGGGTGGAAGATGAAGCTTGCAGACTCCATGCCAGATTAGAACCATCCATTTTACCAATCTCATAACTGCCATCTTCAACTCTTTTAACGACATGCCAGCGATTCCAGGATATCGTCGGAATGACGATATATTTTGCTTGCTCTGGGCTGTTGTCGAGACGTCTAACCTTTCTGACCGCTTGTGCACGAGCAATCGTCCGCCATATATAATATAGTCCCGTCAAGCTATATAACGTCACGAAGAGTGGTGCAGGGGCGATCAGGTCAAAGGCCCATAACAGGATAGCCACGACATGCGTGGAGAATAGAAACGGATCAAAAATATGAATGATGTTCCAGGCGATCCAGCGTTCTGTAAAAGGTCTGGCGGCTTGGGTTCCATAGGTGTTGAACAGATCAGTGAATACGTGAACGCCTACGGCTACAGCGGTCCAAGTGGCAACGTGTCCAATAGGTACACCAGGGAATATCAGTGCAATGACGCCAGTGATGAGCAGAACCCATAACAGGAGAAATGGCAGAGAGTGTGACAAGCCCCGATGATTCCGAATGTAAAGCGAATTGCTTTTGAGACGTAACGCAGTATCGATGTCAGGGGCCTGGGAACCGGCGATCGTGCCAACCATTACCGCAGCTGCAAGCATAGGGTTGGACGCGACGACAGGATCGACATAAGCCAGACCGGCTAAACCAATCCCCATGACAAAATGTGTAGAGGTATCCATAAACGTCTCCTTTGTGTGGTGTATCGTTGTAAGGCATATTGCTTCTCTATCTAGGTGATACCCATTTATAGTGTATAATATCCGCCTGTCAGGATGCAAAACACCCCAAATTTCGAATGGATGACAATAAATGTATTATAACCAATAAATGTACGCAGTTTGTCAAACTATTTCGGCATTTCCTATGATAAAATTTATATCGGATACAGAAAGAAAAATTGTCAGAGCACATACGAACAAATGGAATGATATACAACGCTAAAAATGTATGGGCATTGTTCCTTTAAACCGTTACAATAATATAGAATCTCATAAAAAGTAGGTTTCTTTGAATACATATGTCACAGTAGATGGATGAAGCGTAACGAGCGTGATTTTGGGTTCACATATGTATGCGTATTGATAAGAAAAGATACAGGAGGGACGAGGAAGATGCTGAAAAAGTACAAATGGACATGGATGCTGCTGGGGCTCGCACTGATTATGGCTGTGTATCTGATGTGGGGTACCGTCTTTGCCAGTAAGGAAAAATTACCCGAGATTCGTGAAATTCAATCCTTTTCCATGGAAAATGTAGATGGCAGTACGGTATCCCTGGAGGACACCCAAGGGAAAGTCCGTTTGTTCTACTTTTATTTCACCAGTTGTCCGGATGTCTGCCCTATTACGACGTTTACATTATCCCAGGTGCAGGATCTGTTGAAAGAGGACGACACCTTCGGTAAAGATGTCTCGTTTGTATCCATTTCATTCGACCCGAAAGTCGATACAAGAGAGAAGATTAAGACATTCGCGGACCGCTTCCATGCGGATTATTCCGGATGGTACTTCTTGCGAGGTGATATGGACAAAACAAAACAGTTCGCCAGGGATTCATTCCAAATCCTGATTGAAGGGGAGAATAAGGACGATTTTGCCCATATGAACATGATTGGTCTGGTGGATGAGAACAACCAGCTACGCAAAGTATATAACGCATTTAATACAGAGGACGTTGTGCCAGCTGCCATTGCCGAGGATATTCGGAATCTGATCAAGGAATAATCATCTGATACTCACATTGTAAAGGCTGCCTCCAGGTTGAATATCAACCCAATGGCAGCCTTTTGGTATTTCATTTAAAAGGAAGGATGTTCAGGGTATTGGATGTATGTCTCTAACCCGGCTTTCTCCAGCTGGGCAATGATATACTCATCAGGTGTTCCTTCCACCCCCGCATATCCTCGTCGTGTATACATCTGTACTGCATCCGGGAAAGCATCCCGAAGCACACCTCTAATTTTTTTGCCGGAACTGTCATTATCCATAAATAAAAAGACTTCATCATAACCGACTTGCTTGCGCAGGGTCTCCAGCTTGAGGGAATTTAGTGTTCCAAATGTACATAGAATGTTGATTTCGGGTCCGACCAGACGTTTCAGTTTGCTTCGATCATTCTTACCTTCCACAATGACATGAATAGGCATGATATTCACCTCTTGTTCGAGAGCTTATGTCGACATTCCCCGGGAAATGTTGCAGCGAAAATCGACTGATTATATAAAATGGACTCCTTTCTTTACACTGTTCACCACGCGGACAGGAACACCTCTGACTTCTAAATTCTTTTTCACATACATCAGGAAAGTAATTCGATCAGTAGTGGCCGTTACGGTTACGGATCGTTCCTTCGATCGCTGTTGTCTCCAAATTTCTGATTGAATTTTTATAGGTTGAAATATGAAGACAAAGGCGAACGCTATCGCTTCTTCAAAATCGATTCCGTCTCCTTCACTACTTCCAATGATCGTCCATACCTAATGATGATATTTAAGAAAAAGATGAAATCTTAAAGACGGCGCTTATGATCCCTGAGCCACTCCATCAACGTGTAAAACGTTAGTCCATTTTATATAGTTTAGCTGTAAATGGGGGAATGATGCAAAGCTAATGAAAATACTGGCCTAATTGATGCCATAAAGGTAAGGAGACAGAGACTGATCGGAATTTAGTTTAATATACTTTTGGGATCGGACAGGGATGCCTCGCGTCTGGTTGTATAGTATGGAAGCAGTAGCATACCAATCATTAACAAAACAAAGGCGATGAAATAGGGTGATAACCCGACACGCAGTTGCCCGGCTGTGATGGGGCCGATGAAAGAACCGATGGAGGTGGCGATGGATTGCAGTGAGAAAATGCGACCCAGCTTGCTTCCTCCGCTCAGACGTATAAATAGGGTAGCCATAGCTGGAAAGATAATGCCTTTGGACATCCCGAGTACAAATAATACGGTGGACAACGGGATTTGTGGAATGGCTGCCATCACAAAAAAACACAAGGACATTAACAGCACGCCCGCAACCAGACGCAGCTTGGGGGAATACCGGTTGAGAAATAACATGCTGAGTGTGAAGAGTGCCCCAATACTGATAATGGAGAAAAGCAGTCCGGTAGACATGATGGACGATTGTCCTCCTCCTCGCAGGGGTAATTCGAAGAAGAGAATTCCTTGGGCACAGGCAATAACCAGAGGCAGGGCAAAGTATCGCCAGGACACTGGTAGAAATGCACTTTGTGCATTTGCTGGTGAGACATCAGGTTTAGCAGGTTCAGTTACTCTCTCGTGCTGCTTGACGATACCACGAGGCATCGTCATGAATGCAATGACACCTGTGAGAATAAGCAGATAACCCAAGCCTGAGAATGTAGCGGAGAAGCCCATAGAGCCCACAATGATCGCACCGGCTGCTGGCGATACAACAGAAGCGAGGGTATGCACTACCCCGTGACCCGACATATATTTCCCCTGTTTCACCGGATCGCTGGATAACTGTGCAAGCAAGGCGAGACATGCGGGAGACAGGAAGGCCAGTACAAAACCACTGATGGAACGCAGGGTGAGCAGTTGCCATGGTGTCTGTACATAGGCTTGCAGGAGCAGGATGAATCCTGCCCCGAGCAGACTGAACACAATGTAGCGGCGACTGCCATGTTTATCGATTTGCGTTCCAGCAATCAGATTGCCAGGAAGATGTGTTAAGGAATAGATGCCCATCATCCAGCCGATGAAGGTAGGGGCAGCTCCAAGCGAGATGGCAAAAGGGGTCAGAATGGGATACTGGGCGTGCAAATCAAATACCGCAAGGAACAAAAACAGGTATAGCCAGATGGCCGTTTTCACATAAGCCCCTCCTTGTTAAGCGATGCGTGTTCAAACTACAGATCTAGAACGTGTTCCCGTTCGTCAGCAGAACCTCATGGTACTACTTGTACGCCCGGCGGGACGAACTTAGACCCTTTATTTTTACGGGAGAGGGCTTAGCTGACAGCAGCTTCGGAAATCATGTATAATATTCGGGAAGTGTAACGAATGAATTCTAATACGGAAGGTGTAATCATGAACATAGAAGTAATCAAAGAGTTTGTGATGCAGAACTGGCTAGTGATCGTGGTTGCGTTGATCATTTTGTTCTTTGTTCTGAATGTGGTCAAAACCGTATTGAAATGGGCGATTGCCATCATCATTATTGCGGCTCTACTGATATACAGCGGCATCTCCATTGATCAGATCAAACAGACAGTGACAGACGTACAATCCAGTACGATGGACACATTGAAGAAAGAAGCGACCAGCATGATGCTTAAGGAAGCTTCCAAAGCGACATACGTTAAAGGACAGGATGGAGCATTCACCATCACAAGTCCCAATGTGGAGATTAAGGGTCGAACTCAATCGGATAAAGTGGATGTGACCTTCCGCGGAATTTCTCTTGGCGAATGGAAACTCGACAATGAAACGATACGTACGTTTGTCGAACAGGCACAGGAGAACAAAACAGCACCAGCATCGTAGTAAAGGGGGAATCAGTTCGTGCTGCAGAATTGGCTGGACAGCCTGAAGGAGTTTAATGGCATCACAATTATGCTGCTGCTGATTGTAGCTGCTTCATTGTTGCAGGGTTGGTCCAGAGGGGCTTCGCGTTCAGCAGGCAGACTCTTCGGGTTCCTGATGGATGGCATTATGGCGGTGATTGGTATTCTGTTGTCGATCGGTTTAACGATGTGGCTTGCGCCATATGTGCAGCAGTGGTTGTCTGCGTATGCTTCAGCCATGCCTAACCGTGAGTTAAATCGGTGGGAACAGATGTATTATACGTTGGTTACGGCGATTGCAGACTTTCCGCTGATGCGGTTCGCCGTATTATTTGTACTTAGCTACGGCCTCATCCGACTGATTCTTGGATTGCTGAGTTCATTCATTTTTAGCAGCAGGCAGGGTCTAGGCGAGGAAAGTGCTCCTAAAGGTATGTTTAGCAGGTTGACAGGTGCCTTGATTGGCACAATTATAGGCTCCGTCCGCGGAATGATTGTCATTGCGGTGCTATTCATGATTGTAAGTCTCTACCCTGGGAGCATGTTCAGCAGGTATGTGGAGGCATCTCCAATCTATATGCAAGGGGCAAAGTCGGTTATCGAACCGTTGTCAGGCACGTTCATCAAGGACAAGCTTCCTGTATTTACGCAGGCTGTGCAGAAGGAACTGGGCGGCATCCTGCAACGTAAATATGAAGTCATTGACCATAATATTCCGACGGATATTGAATCTGCAGCGAGTGAGATTGTGAAAGGCCAATCGACAGATGAGGCCAAAGCAAGAGCGCTATACGACTGGGTAGGTTCACGGATTCAGTATGACTATGGTAAAGTGGATGACTATGAGCAAAAGGGCATATGGCATGAACAGAATCCACAGAATACTTTTGATACACGAAAAGGCGTATGTATTGATTATGCCCGTCTATATGCTGTGATGGCCCGCTCACAAGGACTCGAAGTCAAAGTCGTTACAGGACTGGGGTATAACGGCCAGGGCGGATACGGTCCGCATGCGTGGAATGAAGTGTATTTGAGTGATTCCGAGAGCTGGGTTCCGCTTGATCCGACGTGGGCCATCAGTGGAGATTGGTTTAATCCTCCGAATTTTGCCGACACCCACTTAAAGGATCAATCAGCTTAACATTACAACGGACAAGGGTCCGTAATATGACGACGTTGCCAGGTTATCATGCCGGGAAGAACCAGTTTGAGCGGTATGCATCAAGTCATGAAAGAGGTAGGATGGATGAAAAAGCATTCCAATGAGAAGGACGAACTTACGGACAAACGGCGCTTTAGCTACCGAATGAACGTATTTTTCTTCGCTTCCTTTGTTATTTTTAGCGTTATTATTGTTCGATTGGCGTTTTTGCAATTTGTCGAAGGCCCTGAACTCAGCCAGGAAGAAGCGAGTAACATTACCAAGGATGTACCGCTTCCTCCCGTGAGGGGAACGATCTATGACTCCACAGGTGAAGTAAAGTTGGCTTATTCCAAGCCCATTCAGTCTCTCTACCTGACACTTTATAAAAACTATGGGGATGTGGGCGGTCAGCCGAGTCCGAATATTGGGGAAGTGCAAGACATCGCAACCCGGTTGCATGATGTATTCGAACAGTACAAGCTGAAGGATTCAGAGCCACTTACAGTGGAGCAAATTCTCGAAGAGATGGACCTGAATTCACGCAAGGCGAACGGTTTTATGCCACGACTGATCAAGAGTGATCTGTCCGAGGAAGAGGTAGCTTACTTCCTACAGCATAAGGACGAGTTCAAAGGCATTCAGATCGTCGAGGAAAGTGTACGATTCTACGATCCGGATACGGTAGCGGTTCAGACCATCGGTTATCTGAAGAAGTTCAGAAGTTCGAAGGCCCTGGACAAATACAAAGAGGTGGACGAGGCCAATAAAACGCAAACGGATCCGGGCCTGGTATACACGGAAAATGAATTTGTAGGCTTTGATGGACTGGAGCTGCAATATCAGGATGCTCTCCGCGGCAAAAGCGGATATACATCCGTTGATGTTGATTTGCGTAACTTGCCTGAAGGTGTGGCTGGTACTACCCCGCCGGAGAAAGGGTACGACCTGATTTCCAGCATTAACAAGAACGTTCAGGTGAAAACAGAACAGGCCATTATGGATCAGTTGAGTTGGCTTCATCGGAATCCGGTTTCCGGTAAATTGCATCCGAATGCCAAGACCGGATTTGCAGTTGCGATGGAAGTGGACACGGGGAAAATCGTATCTGCTGCCAGTATGCCGGATTATGATACCAACCTCTGGAGAACAGGCAGTATCACGAATGATCAATACGATGATATTAAATATGTGTACCAAAATGGTACGATTCGTTCTTTCCCTCCGGATGATTCTAAAAAGCGAGCCGAATCGATCGTGTTACTCGGCTCCACGATCAAACCGCTTAGTGTCTTGATCGGTTTGAAAGAAGGTTTTTTCACAACAAATACCGTTTATTCGGATAGAGGTTCAACGACCTTTGGTGGAGACAACCGCAGAGTTCAGAACTCATCAGGCCATGTGTACGGTGCGATGCGTCCGCATGATGCGATTCGTCATTCCTCGAACGTATTCATGATTGATGAGATCGGGAAGAAGTTGTACTCGAAATACGGTGCGACCGGAATTGACAAATGGGATGAATACATGAAGCAGTTCGGCCTTGGAGTATCCACAGGGGTGGATCTGCCGAATGAATTCTTGGGCATACGGGATTACATGAACACCACGGAAAGCTCGCTGACGCGTCTTGTGTATGGTTCCTTTGGACAGCAGGGGAAATACACAACTATGCAGTTAGCACAGTACACGACGATGTTGGCAAACAAAGGAAAGCGAATGGAGCCACAACTGGTCAGAGAGTTCCGGGATTCGGAAGGCAACGTGGTCGAGAAAGTAAAACCGAAGGTACTCAGCACGGTGGAGTTTAACGATGCCTACTGGAATGAAGTACAACGAGGCATGGCAACCGAGGTATCCGCATTTAGCGGATTCCCTTATGACTTTGCCAGAAAAACAGGAACATCGACACAGGTTGTAGGTGGCAAACTGGTGGATAATGGGGTGTTTATCGCCTATGCACCTCGTAATAATCCGAAGCTGGCTGTTGCTGTGGTTATCCCCGAAGGGGGCTTTGGTTCGAGTAGTGCGGCTCCGGTTGCACGTGCGATCTTCGATGCCTATGACGAGGAATTCGGTCTCGACGGTGTACCGAAAAAGGACAAAAATAAAGATGCAGAATCGGAATCAGGCACACAGTGATGTGGGTCATTGATTACAGAGGGGACCCTTGGCGGGGTCCTCTTTTTTGTATTTACGCAGAGCATGGATCGAGGGAGTGAACTAATTAATTGCATTAATGTGTAACCAAATGAGCTGTATCACGTTTATATAAGGAAAGGGTAAACGCTTTCGACAGAGCGGGATAACGTTGATATGTCAGTGTTTACATTTAAATCGGTAGATTGGTTAGTGTAACGGTTCTGTTTACGAAAATGTAACCAAAAATTGAAAGACGTGACAGCTAGCCTTTGGTAGACTTGTATGAGAAAGGATTAAATAGGGGAATGAGCACATCCACAATATGGATTAGATATTTTATTTTTATAGAGGAACGGGAGAGGCTTAAACCATGTTTAACCGATTGAGGAAGAAACCCATGACTGAGGAAGATACACCCGTCAATAAGCCTTCCACCGCAAGGCTGAATTTGTTTTTTTTCGCGGCATTTGTCATATTCAGTATCCTTATTTTCAGGTTGGCCTTTGTACAATTCGTGGAGGGTCCTGAACTGACGTATATGGAAACAAGTCGAAATACCAAGGATATCCCACTTGCACCTGTTCGTGGTCCCATTTATGATGCGACAGGGGAAGTCGCGCTCGCTTATTCCGAACCTGTACAGTCCCTCTATGTGTTGTTATATGAGGATTATCGGAATGATGAACGTAGACAGGAAGCAGAGGAACTGGCTCATGATCTGGCGGCTGTGTTTAAGCAGTTTAATCCAGGGGACAAAGAGCAGCCGGATGCGGAAGAGATCATCAAACGATTGGATCTGGATTATCAGAAAACGTTTGGATATGTGCCGAGACTAGTGAAGTCGGATCTATCGACCAAAGAAATTGCCTTTTTCATGGAGAAAAAAGCGGATTATCCGGGCGTTATGGTGCTAGAAGAAAACATAAGAAAGTATGACCCGGATGGCGTAGCGGTTCAGGTTGTGGGTTACACAAGGGAGTTCAAACGGGCACCAGACAGCCTTGCCAAATATAAGGCCATCCGCGAGGGGGCAAGTACCCAGCGTGATCCTGGTCTTGTATACCACGAGGAAGAGAAGGTTGGTTTTGATGGATTGGAGCTTCAATATCAGGAGGAACTTCGTGGACGAAGTGGCTACCAGTCCATTGATATTGACGCACGTAATCTGCCAGATGGAACGATGTTACAAACACCACCAGAGAAAGGCTACAGTCTGGTTTCCACCATTAACAAGGAAATTCAGATGGCTGCACAAGAGGCGATTACGGATGAACTGCGCAGACTTCCGAAGGCGATTACGGGATACGCAGTAGCCATGGAAGTGGATACAGGAAATGTGGTAGCCATGGCAAGTATGCCGGATTATGATCCGAACGATTGGGATTATGACAAAATTAAGTATGTATTCAGGAACGGAACCACCGAGTCGTTCCCACCGAATGATGCCAAGCCTAGTCGGGCGGAATCCGTTGTACTCCTTGGATCGGTGATCAAACCGCTAAGTGTCCTTATTGGATTGAAAGAGGGATTATTTACAGCAGGACAGACATATCATGATCAGGGATATGCAGTTTTGGGGAAAGACGGACGACAAGTGAAAAACTCGCATTCTGCTTATAATGGTTCTATTACGGCGAGAAGAGCGATTGAGAAATCCTCGAATGCCTTCATGATCGACATGGTGGGTAAACGTTTGTTAAGCAAATACGGCTCAGAGAAAGGCATCGATGTCTGGCACAAATACATGCAGGATTTCGGTTTGGGTGTCTCTACGGGAGTAGATTTACCTAACGAGTTCTTGGGTAGGCTGGAATACAAAGAAGATCATGAATCAGCTCTAACACGTTTGGCATTTGCCTCCTTTGGACAACAAGCCAAGTACACCACGATGCAACTCGCCCAATACACGACGATGCTTGCCAATAAAGGCAAGCGGATGGAACCACATCTGGTGAAGGAAATCCGTGACGCGGATGGCAATGTGGTGAAGGAAATCAAACCTAAAGTGCTCAATGAAGTTGACTTTGCCGATGCGCACTGGAATGAAGTTCATAAGGGTATGGTCACCAAAGTAAGCTCATTTGACGGTTTCCCATACGATTATGCACGGAAAACAGGAACATCGGAGCAGGGTACAGGGCCGAACAAGAAAGAGAATGGTGTGTTTATTGCCTTTGCACCGAGGGATAATCCGAAGCTGGCTGTAGCGGTTGTGGTACCGGAAGGTGGTTTCGGGTCAGTCAGTGCTTCGCCAATTGCACGGAAAATTTTCGATGCATACGATGAAGTATACGGTCTCGATGGAACACCGAAAGGCAAGAAAGATCAGAAGCAAGACCAAGAGTAAGTAATACAGAATATTGAAATGCACTGATATGCAGTGAATGAATTAGATTTGATTTGCAGAGGCAGGGGAGTTATCCCTTGCCTCTTTTGGATGATGCTTGCCTTAAAGACATGAATGGTTAGTTCGATTTGGAATATACATCTGTCGTGAAGCGTCAACGTTTCGATTACGGGTTATTTTGTTGCATACAGATGATCTGTGGTAAAATGTCGTTAGCTGTGACGTCCGGAGCGTCCGTTTTGTGGATGCCGGGCGATCTTGTTGTGAAAGAATGTTTAAAAATAGATAAAAAGAACCTTTAAGCTGAACTGGAGAACCATTGTGGAACCTAGAGGGCCCGCGTAGTGCCTGAATGGATATCCATGAGTTCAACTTGGAGAGAGACAACCTAGGAGGAACTACTGTATGAGTGAACTGAAATACAAATTGCTTGCATTGGATATGGATGGAACATTGCTTAACGATAATCATGAAATTACGCAGGAGACCGCCAAGTGGATACAGATTGCCATTCGTCGGGGTGTGCATGTGTGCCTTTCCACGGGAAGAGCCGTATTCCACGCGATGCCTTATGCGGTCCAACTGGGACTGGAGACACCGATGGTTACCGTTAACGGTAGTGAGGTCTGGAAAGCACCGCATGATCTGCATATGCGTCATCTGATGGACCCGGCATTGATTCGCAAAATGCAGGAAATTGGAGAGAAATATAATAGCTGGTACTGGGCATACTCCGTGGAAGAGCTGTTCAATCGTGATCGCTGGACAGACAATATTGAAGGTCTGGAATGGTTGAAATTCGGCTTCAATACCGAAGTGGATGAAGTGCGTCACCAGATTATGATGGAACTGCAACAAATGGGTGGTCTGCAAATGACGAATTCTTCACCCGTTAATATTGAGATCAACCCTGCTGGCGTATCCAAAGCAAGTGGTGTAGCCGAAGTCTGCAAGCTGCTGGGCATCGAGATGTCCGAAGTTGTTGCTGTCGGAGACAGTCTGAACGATCTGGCTGTCATCGAGGCCGTAGGTCTTGGTGTAGCGATGGGCAATGCGCAAGAGCAAGTGAAGGAAGCGGCCGATCTGATCGTAGCGAGTAACAATGACGACGGTATCGTCGAAGTGATCCGTGAACATATTTTGAAGGGGGAGTAACCTTTGCTCGCAACCATTGCCTGGATTTTAATTGTGCTGCTGTTTGCAGTGGGAATGGCTGGAACGGTATATCCCATACTGCCTGGTGCTGTAGCGATTTTCTTTGCATTTCTGGTCTACGGCTGGTTCTTCAGCTTTGATCCGTTCGGCGTGTGGTTCTGGATCATCCAGATTCTGATTGTTGTCGTGTTGTTCGTGGCTGATTATGTCGTCAGCGCTTGGGGCGTGAAGAAGTTCGGTGGCTCCAAGTTATCGACCACGCTGAGTACCATTGGTGTTATCATTGGGCCATTTGTCATTCCGGCATTCGGACTGGTGCTGGGACCATTTATCGGTGCTTTTATCGGGGAACTGATCGGAGGGTCTTCACCTTCCAAAGCTTCGAAAGTTGGTTTTGGTTCCGTGGTGGGACTATTTACGAGCACTGTGATGAAAATTATTTTGCAAATCGTCATGATTGTTCTCTTTATTATCTGGGTGGTAAGATTCGCCTAAACGTTCAGGATTAGCTTCAACGGGATGCATGTCCGGTGTGGAGGAAAGAAGGGGAATTGGTTTGTCTAAGAAAGAAACATTCATTAAGGGTACGCTCATTCTGGCGGCCGCTGCGCTGATCGCGAGAGTACTCGGATTGGTTCAGCGGGTTCCGCTGGAGCATATCCTCGGCGATATCGGTAACGCATCGTTTACGATCTCCAATACGGTATATTTAATGCTGTTAACTGTGGCAACGGCGGGAATACCGAGTACTCTGAGCAAAATGGTATCGGAACGCTATGCGCTCGGACGCGCGGGTGAAGCTCAACAGATCTACCGTGCAGCTCTGATCTTTGCAGCTGTCGCTGGGGTAGTTATGTCTGCTTTATTGTGGTTCGCGGCACCTTATTATGCCACCTATGTCTCCAAAGTACCGGAGTCAGTCAGCGCCATTCGCGCCTTGGCCCCAGCCTTGCTGCTCTTCCCGGCTATTGCGATGATGCGTGGATATTTCCAGGGACGCGGCAACATGACAGCAGGCGGTATTTCACAGATTGTGGAACAGTTTGCTCGTGTAGGTACAGCCATTATCGTGGCTTATGTCATGCTGCAATGGAATTATGATGATCAAACGATTGCTGCAGGTGCTTCATTTGGTGGGGTATTAGGAAGTGTTGGTGCTTTCGGTGTCATGCTGTACTTCACCTTGAAGCTGCGTCGTAGCGATCGTGCGGCGCAATTGAATTACGAGCGTGCAGAGCAATTGCCGATGCGAGGCATCTACAGTGATATCTTTAAGCTCTCTATTCCAATTGTGCTGTCTTCACTTGCGGTTCCAGCCATTAACTTTATCGATTCATCCCTTGTGGTTCCACTGCTTAGTGGCCAGATCGGGCTTGAAGAGGCGACAGGTGTACTTGCGATTCTCGGTGCCAAGGCCCAAAGTATTGCGGGGATTCCTCCGATTCTGGCTATCGCTTTGAGTCAATCGTTAGTGCCTGTCATTTCAGCAGCATTTGCCCGCAAGGATGAAGCCCATCTGAAGAATCAGGTTACACTTGCGTTGCGCATTTCGATTCTGACAGGTATGCCGATTGTTATTGCACTTTGTGCGGCAGCGTATTCCGTCAACGGATTGCTGTTTACCAATCTGGATGGAACGCCGATCATTGCTTTGTTGACATTCGGTACCATTTTTCAGATTACGATGATGACCACCAACTCCATTTTGCTTGGGGTAGGTAAACCGCGGATTACGATGGTGAGTGTGGCAGCAGGTGTTGTGATCAAGTTGGTCGCAAGTTTGATTCTGGCGCCTATCTTCGGTATTTACGGCATCATTATTGCAACAGCTCTCTGCTTCTTGGTGATCACGTACCTGAATCTGCGAGTCCTTCGCAAAATCGTTGATTTCTCCATTATGGGAGATCGCTGGAAAGGGTTTATCATTACAGTGCTGCTTGCAGCAGGTGTAGGATTTGCAGCGAACTGGATTGGCAATATGATCTTTGGACTGTTCCTGCCAGCACGCGTATCCTTCTTGCTCACCTGCCTTGTGGTTGGAGTGCTTGTGGTGGGGGTGTATCTGGTTCTCATGGTCGTGCTGCGTGTACTGCGCAAGGACGAGCTGGGCAGTTACCCCCGTATTCTGCAAAAAATTCTTCGTCCACTCATGCGTCTCCAACGTGGAGGCGTGCAAAGAGGTTAACCTGGAAGGATATAATCATTTAAGCATCATTATTGTGCAAAATAAGATACAAGCTCTGTCTGCTGTCGAAGCGGACAGGGCTTTTTGTATCGTTAAGACCAGCTGAGAGCCTGAGTTGGACATTAGGCAAATTATTAGGTAAGTAAACCTATACTAGCGGTGCATCGGGTTATCTACATCATGCGGCTTTGCCTGCTCCATATGATCTTCAACTTTAGTGAATGGTCGCTTTAGCATCATGAGCCAGTGCTGTTTTCAGCATGCCATACCGATGTTCGTGACTCATCTCAAACAGCCATGGGCGGCGCGGTGCCGTCAGATAACCAAGACAATCCCGAGTCTGAAGCCAGTCCTGTCTGGTGATTGGCTCATAAGGCGTGTCTCCCCATACGGCGAGCAGTTCAGGACTATACAATCGTTGCCCTTTGGGTAGCCATTCTTCATCCAGTAGCTCCTGAGCATAAAGTGTATGATCACCCGCCTCGTCTTCATGATGGGTAAACAGGCCAGGCCAATATTCGGCACGTGAGCCACGATGGGGAACCGAACGTGCGAATTCCAACACTTGTGTGTGTACTTGCTCTACACCAAACAACAGGGCATACAGGCCTTTGCCAAACAGAATTCGCTCATCCAGCTTGCCAAAATGTTCAATCACCCGTCCTGCAAGCCCGGCTTCTCTTCCTAGAGGAAAGACGATATGATTCAGACCGGCCAGATTATGCAGATGGAACGCGGGTTTGGAAAGTACTTCTTTTTGAAAATAAGGATGCTGCACCACCCGGCTCTCGATATAGTTCTGCTCATTAATAATTAATGCCACACTTAGCAGTGAACTGCACCGTTCCAGCCAAAAGCGTTCCCAAAACGGCGTCATGAACGCCGATACGTGAAAGTGTGACAAGAGATGAAAACAGCTTCGTCCGATCCGGCGACTGTTCATATACAGCAGAAGCTGGGGATATGCATCCTGGAAGATGAGTGCGTTACACCGTTCTAACAGTCGATACATATGCTCACGATCGCTTTGATTCTGTAAATTATGCATCAGGTCACTCTGAAGATCTGTCATGTGATATCCGCCGTTGCGAGAGACCATATGAGCCAGTAGCGCCCAATGCAGTTCAGGATATTGCTCGTAACATTCCAGATAGGCTGCCGTGCGAGTGATGTTACTCCGATTATGCTCTTGGGTCAGCGTCTTGATCTCTTCCAGAATGATGCAATCTTCTTCACAGACGAGAGCACTTTGGACCTGGTCAGTGCGTGCAAAAGACTTGCCGCTGGCAGGTAACAAACGCTCCACCTCGGATTGCAGAGCGATAGCCGTATCAGTATCCCACTCGATGTCACGCAATGGATGCCGAAGCTGTGCCGAAGCTTGCCATGCAGCCTGTTTGCCACGCCAGATTTCCCGGGCAGCTCCCGGAATGGAACGAACAATCTGCAGTAGGGACCCGTGATGCTGTTCGCTGGAAGAATCGGTTCTGGTGGAAGTCATGTTGTGACATCCTTTCATGATGTTCTGGGTTTAATTTCACAGACGATGTGGTTTATTCTAAGTATGCGCTGATTATTTGACTTCCACTCGCCAATTTGCTTCACTTAGATTAAGACAAGGTACAGAAAGGAAGATGAACCCAATGGAATCAATTACATCCAAACCGGCATTTGATGTAGCCATTCAATCACCACGTTTAACGATTGCCGTATTCAAGGCTGACTGGTGTGGTGACTGCAAATACATCGATCCGTTTATGCCTGAGGTTGAAGAGAAATATGCACGTGAACTGACTTTGATTGAGGTCGACGTGGATCAGGTTGGAACGGTTAGTGAAGAACAAAATATTCTTGGTATTCCAAGCTTTGTGGCGTATACAGATGGCCGCGAACTCGTACGTTACGTGAACAAGCTGCGCAAGTCGAGAGAAGAGATTGAGCAGTTCCTGGATCGTGCAGTTGAGGTGTACAACACCATCCATAAATGATGTTAAATAAGTTCAAATGATGAATAATTACACAGACACACAGACACTCCGATGACAGAATAACCTTCCGATCGCTGTTATCCTTGGAGATTGTTCATGTTGTAAAAGGGTATACTAAACAGAACGCCATTTCTCTTGAAATAGGGAAATGGCGTTTGTGTGTTCGACGTTCGATGTAAGAAACGCTTCTGTACATATCCTCAATGACCTGTGGGTCATTATTTCACCAGACGTTAACATTTTGTCACAAAGCGCGACGTCAATGAACATTTTATCCGGTATAATGAGTTTAGTTGTGAAATAAGTGTCAAAGTACCGAAACAAGCGGAGAATATTCTTCGCCATCTTAAACCAACAGCGGGTGAGAAAAAATTGAAGCACTTAACTTTGTTTAAATGGTTAACCGTATTAACCTGTCTTGTCATGTTTCTGGCCACTTTTGGTGGAGGCATCGTAACCAAAACGGAATCGGGCCTTGGCTGCGGAACGGAATGGCCTTTATGTAACGGAAAACTCGTTCCGGCACATACTGTGGCTTCACTTATTGAATATTCCCACCGCGCTGTAAGCGCACTGGCTGGACTGTTGTCCATTGCCTCATTTGTTGCTTTTCTGCGGTTCGGCAAGTCACGTCGTGACCTGCAATTGTTTTCTTTCTTAACCTTGGTATTTGTTATCGTCCAGGGAATCATGGGGGCTTTTGCCGTCGTCTTCTCCCAATCTTCAGCAGTCATGGCATTGCATTTCGGCTTTGCATTGATTGCTTTTGCCAGTTCCCTTATGATGGCGCTGGGCATAAGGCAGGAGGCCAAAGATGGCGGATTGGAGCGTCTGAATAAATACCCTCGGGTCACTAAAAAATTCAGGAATCTGGTCTGGTTCTCCACGGTTTATACGTATCTCGTTGTATACACAGGTGCATTTGTGAGCCACACGGATTCTGCAGGCGGATGTTCCGGATTCCCGCTCTGTAACGGGCAGATTATTCCTGAGCTTTCGGGTGGGGTGGCGGTTGCGTTTGCTCACCGTGCTGCGGCTGCATCGCTCGTAATTGTGATCGCCATTCTGGGTCACTTCGCTTACCGTAATCATCCGGATAACAAGGAGATGCGTACCCTTGGTGTGGTATCCGTTATTTTGATTTTGATGCAAGTGGTCATTGGTATTTTCATGATGGTGACGATGAGCCGTCCGGAAGTATACATGTTCGTAGCCCTTGCTCATATGCTGGATATCGCCATATTGTTCGGGGTTTTAACGTATATGAGTTTCTTAGTGTACAAGCTGCATCGCCCGGCTAATCGTTTCTAAATTTCGTTGAGGTTGGAACGACTCTTGGGCTAAATTTGAAAGTCCACCATCCAGTGATGTACATCATTGGACAGGTGGACTTTGTTTGATGTCAGGGGGATCAGGGCAACCTATGGCAAGCAGCAATTACACGTATACTCGGAATGGTTTAAGTATGATGGTGATGAATCCTTGTTGATGTGGAAAAGAGGAGGTTAGTTATGCTGCGAACATTGCTGGGAGAAAAGCCACGTATAAACGAAGGGTTATTGAAGAAAGCGATGGATTCTATGGCGCATACGCTTGAGCTGTTTCAGCGACAAATGCATGTGGACCATGATCCCACGCATGACTATCGGAAACTGTATGTGTGGACGCAGGGACTCATCTCCTCGCTGGATGAACTGGAGCAAAGCTGTTTCGCTGCTGCTCATTTTCGCAAAAAGGTCGTTGCAGGCTCTACGGACGATATGACGCAGGCCGAGAAAGCCGAGTATGCCCGATATGTTTATTTTTATAAAGATGGCTTCATCCGTTGTTTTGCCATTCTGGATAAAGTCGGCACCGTATTAAATGAAATATTCGAACTGAATACCTCAAATACAAAAGCACATTTTTCTTATTTTACCGTGTTAAGGCAGTTCGATTATGCGACGCAGCATCATGACCTTGCCTTGCGATTGATTCAGATCAAGGATTCATATCGTGAACCGATGAGCAAGCTGCGTAAACGACGTAACATGGAAATTCACTACATGAACTCTGAAATGCATGATGATTTGTGGCAGTTACACCAGACGTTGCAAGGGAAAGTGAAGTTGGAGGATCTGGATCAGCATGTGCATGAAATGCGTCAGGGCGTGGATATGGTATGTGAAACGTTAAGTACTTCATACGGCTACATTAATCAGATATGGCTTAAGCAAGGTAAGAAACGTTAACGCAGTAAATAAAATGAAATAATTCCCTTTGACAAATCGGAATACTTGGATTATACTGAGTTTCATACCGAATGGTACATGAATATCGTTATTTTTACAGAAGTTTCTGAACTATTGAACAGTATATAACATGAACTACATGAACTTATAGAATCTTACAACCTCATATTTCTTATCGAGAGCGGCGGAGGGACAGGCCCGATGAAGCCCGGCAACCGATTTATAATGAATGACACATGTGTCATTCGTTATAGATGTTAGGTGCTAATTCCTACAAAATGGTGCAAGACACGATTTTGGCAGATGAGAAGGTAAATTCACGTGAAGAGCCGTCTTTGTATCTGCAAAGGGGCTCTTCTTTTTTTTGTACGTAAAGGGGAGTTTTCCTTTCTTTCGGGTAAAGATACATGTAGGTGGTAGGAAGGGGCAAGTGCTATTGATTGAATTAAAAGGATTAACAAAGACGTATGGTAAAGGGGCAAAAGCCACAACAGCGTTATCCAATCTGGATTTGAGCATCCGCAAGGGTGAAATTTATGGCGTCATTGGCCATTCCGGAGCGGGCAAAAGTACACTGATTCGCTGTATTAATTTGTTGGAACGTCCAACGGAGGGTGAAGTATGGGTTGACGGGATCAACTTGACTGACCTGAGCAAAACTGAGTTGCAGCAACAGAGACGCAAGATTGGCATGATTTTTCAACACTTTAATCTGCTATCCTCGGCAACGGTATATGACAATGTGGCTTTTCCACTAAAACTTGTGAATACACCCAAGGAAGCCATTGATCGCAAAGTGAAGGAAATGCTTACTTTGGTTGGCCTGGAGCACCATAGCAGTAAATATCCGGCCCAATTATCTGGTGGACAGAAACAACGTGTTGGGATTGCAAGAGCGCTTGCAAGTGATCCGAATGTACTTCTCTGTGATGAGGCTACTTCGGCACTTGATCCGCAGACGACGAATTCAATCCTGAAGTTATTGCTCGACATTAATGAAAAATACAACCTCACGATTGTGCTGATTACACATGAGATGCACGTTATCCAGAACATCTGCGACAAGGTTGCTGTCATTCATCAAGGTGGCATTGTGGAACAGGGGCCTGTAACAGAAGTATTCCTGAAGCCGCAGCACGCCATTACGCGGGACTTCACGATGCGTGACCATGAAGCTGGACTTGCTCTGGAAGAGACCGCTCTGGTGAATGCAAGCGTTGAATTGCAGGCAGGTGCTGCTTCCAAACTTGTGAAGATATCCTTTCTGGGTAATAAAACGTATGAAGCGATTTTGTCCAGAACGGTACGCAAGACAGGTGTAGATTTTGCCATCCTGCAAGGTACGATCTCTACGATCAAACAGGTTCCTTATGGGCAACTGACCGTTCGGTTCGAGGGTGAGTCAGATGCGATTGAACGGACGATATCCGAATTAACCGCAGAGGGACTTGATGTGGAGGTGCTACGTTAGATGGATTTTTCAACCGTACGTTGGGAAGAGGTTGGTAAAGCTTCCATAGAGACACTGCAAATTTTGGGTGTATCAGGCTTGTTTACCGTTATCTTAGGTTTACCGCTCGGAGTTCTGCTGTTCATGACAGCCCGTTCTGCTTCGATTAAGTCACGGGCAGTGTACACGATACTATCCCTGATTGTTAATATTTTGCGCTCAGTCCCATTCATCATATTGATTGTTGCTCTTATTCCATTCACTCGTACACTCGTCGGTACAGCTACTGGGGTGCTCGGCGTTATACCTCCTTTGGTGATTTCAGCAGCTCCTTATTTCGCCCGTTTGGTGGAGAACACGCTGCGTGAAGTGGATCGGGGTGTCATTGAGGCGGCACAGGCGATGGGCGCATCGACCGGACAGATTGTAAGACGGGTGTTACTGCCTGAGGCATTACCTGGCCTGCTTGCTGGTATAACGATTACCATCGTTACGCTCGTCTCCTATACGGCGATGGCGGGCATGGTTGGTGGTGGAGGCCTGGGAACACTGGCAATTAACTATGGATACTATCGTTATCAAAATGAAATCATGATCATCTCCGTAGTGTCGATGATCATTCTAGTGCAAATTCTCCAGATGGCTGGAGATCGCTTGGTTACATTTTTCACCAGGAAATAACACATAGATAACATGATGGATGTGCAATAATGCGGATGCCACATGAAAAAAATGATTAGAGAAGGGGTTTTACAGATGAGAAAATGGTCTATTGCTCTACTTAGTCTTATGTTGATTGCGGTTCTCGCAGCTTGCGGAAACAACAAGGACGCCGATAGCGGCGCAGACAATTCAGCAGGTGCACCACGTACAGTTGAATTGAAAGTTGGAGCTTCACCTACACCACACGCAGAGATTCTGGAAAGCATCAAGCCTGAACTGGAAGCACAAGGGATTCGTTTGCAAGTCGTTACGTTCAATGACTATGTTCAACCCAACCAGCAACTTGCTGATGAAAAATTGGATGCAAACTTCTTCCAGCACCAGCCTTACCTGGACACAGAGAATAAAGAACGTGGATTCAACCTCGTTGCTGTAACACCAGTTCATGTTGAGCCTTTTGGCGGATACTCCAAAAAAATTAAGTCTTTGGATGAATTGGCAGATGGCGCAAAAGTAGCGATTCCGAATGACCCATCCAATGGTGGACGTGCACTGTTGTTGCTCGCGAAGGAAGGCATTATTACGCTAAAAGACAACACAAATATTACATCTACGATTCAAGATATCACAGCAAATCCGAAGAACCTGGATATTATTGAGCTGGATGCAGCCATGATGCCTCGTCAATTGGATGAAGCGGATCTGGTATTCATCAACGCTAACTATGCGCTTGAAGCGAACCTGAATCCGGCGAATGATGCTTTGCTGATCGAAGATCTGCAAGGTAACCCATACGCAAACATCCTCGTTTCCCGTGAGGACAACAAGGATGCAGATGCAATCCAAAAACTGGCTGCTGCTCTGCACTCCGAAGAAGTGAAAACATTCATCAAAGAACGTTATAAAGGTGCAGTTGAACCTGCAACTGAATAATTCACGATATGTGTGATGTGATGTAAAGTTTGTAAGAAATAAGCCGTATGTCTCTCCAGAAGAGATATACGGCTTATTTTATGTTTCCTAGTCTGTACTGACGTGGGAATCAACAAGGGTCAGGGCTTATCTTGTTTATCCACGTTGGATGGATGCCCAGATTGGCGGTAATAGGATAATTCATTCTGATCAGCATACTGCTGCTCATCTGCTTCTTGCAGGTACGTCCTCTCGGAGGGAGAGAGTGTTTCTTCTTCTCCGTGTGAGCTTTTGATCTTGTATCTGATCCACCCGATTAGCCCAAGAACGACAACCAGGATCAAGGCCCATCCTTTTTTGAGCAAAAGAAGAGCACTGAATTTGTGGGAAGCTGTGTATCCGATCCCGCCCATCAGAAGACTGTTGAGCCCTATGGTGGATGTTTTGTCAGTCGAAGCATTGTACTCCTCGTAGGTATATCCTGCATTAATGCTAAGTTGATTAAGGACCGTTTCCTCGAATGCCTGGCGGCTCTGTTGAAAGGTGTTCGTATCTGTAACCAGAATGGCTGTGATGTACCCTTCGCGTGTCAGGAGCTTTACATTGTAATTCACCATGGCTTGCTGATCAGCATTCTTGAAACCAAGGGAGTAGACCAACTGATGCTTGGTCTTATCATATGCCGGTTCGATTTCCCATCCTGTTATGTACGTTCTATATTCAGGATCAAGCTCTCTGTTGTCTTCTTCTGTGCCTCGGATATAACTGCTTAACAGTTCTTCAGCACTCAGGTTTTGATCGTCATCATGAATATGACCTGTCTTCACGTACTCGAACACGACATACCACGAGTCGAATTCGCTATGGCTGGTTAGGCTTCCGATTTCATTCCCGTTAGGCTTTCCACCACTGTTAAGTATCGAACGTTGGGTATTGGCCTTATCCAGATAGGAATGGCTCTCAGGGACTTCCAGGGTGGCCTTACCGTCCAGAGAGACAGATGCTGGTCCAGTAATCCAATCGTACTCATCAGGTGCCTGGTCAGTCTCATTTGCCGCTGATACCTGTAGGGCACTAGAGATTGTGAATAAACTCACCATCAAAAGTGTAAGAAACGATATCCATCTTTTGTTCTTCATGTTCATGTTGAGGTCCTTTCGGGTTATATCCTCGACAGTATCACAGGTGTCTGATTTCGATCAAGATATATTTGGAATTATAGGTGGATACTTCCTTAGAGATAACCGAGTTGTAGGAGGAGGATAAATCTTTTATACTGGATAGTGACTGCTCTTTGAAGAGGGGGATGAACGTGAAGGGAAAGGTTGCCCTCATAACGGGAAGTGCCAAAGGTCTTGGTAAAATGACGGCCCTCAGTCTGGCAGATCAGGGGTGTGATATTGCCCTCAACTATGTACACAGCAGAACAGAAGCTGAGGCTTTAAGGGCTCAGATTACAGCCAAGGGTGTGCGGTGCATTGCCATTCAGGCTGATATATCCAAGGTGCAAGATATTGCTTCATTGGTTGAACAGGTGGAAGACAAGCTGGGCAGCATTGATATTTTGGTAAATAACGCGGGACCATTTGTCCGTGAGCGTCGATTATTTGCGGAGTATGCTGAAGGTGAGGTTCAGATGCTTGTACAGGGTAACCTGTTGGGGCCCATGTTACTGGATCAGCGTGTATTGCCAGAGATGAGACGCAAGCAATGGGGACGGATTATCCATTTTGGCTTCAGTCATGCCGGAGAAGCGAGATCCTGGCCCCACCGCGCAGTGTATGCGGCTGCCAAGGTTGGTCTGGTATCTTTTACGAAGACACTCGCGGTTGAAGAAGCTCCTTTTGGAATTACGGTTAACATGGTATGTCCCGGAGATATTCGCGGTGCCAACAAGGAAAAAACGATTGATGAGATGGCAGGCATCACCGACGAGGAAACGCCAAGAGGACGACCCGGTAGCGGTGAAGATATTGCACGAGTCATTACGTATCTGTGCCTGGATCATTCCGATTTTATAACAGGCAACATTATGGATGTATCTGGAGGACTTGATCCGATTCGTCCAACCATACAGCGCGAGGATACTTAGGGTGAAATGAAGGACGTACGTGGAAAACTGGTCAAGGTGACAGTGAGAAATGGACTCTCTGCATATGCACACAAAAAAAGAGCCCTCCGCTTCATGCGAAGCGAAAGGCTCTTGAGGTTTATTTCGTGAAGGATTGATTAGAATACTTGTACGACTTCTTGTACACCCTCAACTTCTTCGAGAAGGGCGCGTTCAATCCCGGCTTTTAAGGTAATGGTGGAGCTTGGGCAACTGCCGCAGGCACCGACCAGTTTCAGCTTAATGATGCCGTCCTCCACGTCGACCAGTTCCACGTCACCGCCATCGCGTTGCAGGAACGGACGAAGTTTGTCAAGCACATCAGATACCTCATCGTACATGGTGCTTTGTGCGTTTTCGCTCATTTTTTTCAACTCCTTTCCTTACTATATTATATTACAATTGGCCGTAAATTAAAATGGTCAAACAAAGCAGGTGAACCTACATGAGACCGATTATTGAATTTTGTGCCAATAATATGCATTTTGGCACAGATGAAGTCATGGATCAACTGGAAGAAAATCCAGACTATGACGTGATTGAATACGGCTGCCTTACCAACTGTGGCCAATGTTATATGACTCCTTTTGCACTGGTGAATGGCGAAGTTGTCATCACAGACAAAGTAGAGGATCTATATAACGCCATTCTGGCCAAAATTGCCGAAGCCGATGCTTGGGACGAGCTCGATCTCGACTAACCGAGATGGCGCTTGGACATCCAGAGCACACCACTTTTCAAAATACGAGGTACACGTCCCATCATGGACGTTTTGCCCATCAGCCCAAACCCGGACTTCTTGCCGAGTGCACCTAGTGTGCCACGAAGCTTGAGTGGATGTGGATTGGGCTTTTCGCCTTTCCAGAGGGCATGCTGAATATGGGCGATCTGCTCACCCTGCACTTCGGCAGCTTGACCGCTAGGTGCATAAGGGACACTCGCACAGTCACCAACAACATATACATCGGTATATTCCGGGATTTGGTAGTATTCATTCAGGACGACACGACCTTGAGGGTCTTTGGTCACGTCCAGATCCTGAACCACTTTTACGGGCTGAATGCCTGCAGTCCACACGACAGCATCCGTTAGAATCTGTTCATCCCGGTTATAGATGGCATTCGGTTCAACACGTGAAATAGCGATATGCCCGCGTGTCTCTACCTGATGTTCGTTGAACCATTCATGCACATAAACGGACAGACGTTGTGGGAAAGCAGATAATACACGCTCGCCACGATCCAGAATGCTGATGTTCAGATCGGGTCTGCTCTCACGAAGTTCGGCTGCCATCTCGACACCGCTTAATCCGCCGCCAACGATATGCACATTGCCATAGGCTTTGATCTCATTAAGACGCAGGTAGGTCTCGCGTGTTTTGCTGAAGCTCTGGATGGTACAGCTGTAATCTTCGGCGCCTGGTGTGTTGTGGAAACGATCTGTACAACCAAGTCCAATGACAAGCTTGTCGTACACGAGCGGGTCTTGGCCTTCAAATTCAATCTGACGCTGTTCCAGGTCGATCGAAGTAACTTCTCCATAACGGTAAGTGACTTTATCGCTCACGGGAAATTGGATACGCAGGTCATAATCGGATACGGTGCCTGCTGCGAGTGCGTAATATTCGGTCTTTAATCCCTGGAAGGGGCTGCGGTCCACCAAAATAATTTGTGTATCGGATGGAATTTTACCTTCCAGAAGTTCCTTGATGATGGTGAGGCCGCCATAGCCGCCTCCAAGAATGACGAAATTTTTCATGACTCGGCTTCCTTTCTGCATCAGTCCCACTGAAATGGGGCTGTAACCTGTGGAGCAGCTATGCAATAACATAGCTGCTCCTTTTGTTTGGATTTGAATTATTGAAAAATAGACATTGAAAATTGAAGATATAAATCAGCAGTTTGCACCACTCGAATTCAAACGTCTCTCTATAATGAAAGTAGCGTCCTGGAGTGATGCTGGTGCAATATAGTTATAGATGGTGTTAATTTACTATTCGTACACTTCAATTTCATTGTAGAACGTATCACGTTCTACCGGAATACGTCCTGCACCTTTAATTAGCCAAATGAGCTCTTTGCGGGTGAGGCCTTCAGGCGTTAGTGCACCTGCTGCATGACTAATTCGTTCGCGAACGATCGTGCCATGTGCATCCGAAGCACCGAATCCAAGGGCGACTTGAGCCAGTTGAGGACCGATGTTGATGAAGTAGGCTTTGATATGATCGATGTTATCCAGCATCAAACGGCTGATCGCAATTGTTTTGAGATCCTCATAGGCCGAGTTACGACGCATAATGCTCGCGTTTTTACTTTTTGGCTGCATGGAAAGCGGGATAAAGACCATGAATCCGTTGGTCTCGTCTTGCAATTCACGAATCTGCGCCATATGGTTAACGCGGTCCTCATAGGATTCAATCGATCCATACAACATCGTAGTATGCGTACGCATGCCCAGGTTATGAGCTGTGCGGTGCACCTCAAGATAACGATCCACGTTCGCTTTGTCTACACGCATTTTTTTGCGATATTCATCCGACAAAATCTCAGCGCCGCCGCCAGTCAATGTTTTCAGACCTGCTTTTTGCAACTCCTGTAGAACTTCCTTAATACTGAGTCCGCTGATGCGAGTGAAGAAATCAATCTCGGCTGCCGTGTAGGCTTTCAGCGTAACATCCGGATATTTCTCGTTTAAAGCACGCAGGGAATCGACATAATACTGAAAAGGAACATGGTTATTATGTCCGCCTACAATATGGAACTCTCTTACGCCTGGATGAATATGCTGTTCCACATAATCGATCATTTCCTGACCGGACAATGTGTAAGAGCCATCTTCACCCTGGTCTTTGCGGAAATTACAAAAAGCGCAGCGAGCTTCGCATACGTTTGTAAAATAAAGACTCATGTTTTCGATGAAATACACTTTCTTACCATTCTTCCGCAGGTTGGCCTCATTGGCCAACTGGCCCAAAGTCAGCAGATCATCTGTTTCATACAGATATACGCCGTCTTCTACGCTCAGCCTTACGCCGTTCTGCACTTTCTCAACGATTTCAGCCATTCTTTTGTCTGTGAACGGTGTTACCAATGTAGACATACTGTTTCCTCCTGTTCTTAACCGGATTTGAGTTGTGTGTAGGATCTGCATACAGAACTACATAGCAAAGATGCGGTCATCTGCCGCTTTCTTATAAGGACTAACTCTTATTTACCCGGTGCAGCGTGTGCTGCATATGAAAGCTAAATTTTTTCAAAAAATGGAGTCTGTTGACTCATATATGCATTGGGGACTGCGTTGCAGTCTCGAAATGTGAAAAAAATTACAACTCCAATTATGACCATCGTCTGAATAAGTCATGACAAAATATCGACATTTCAGTGCGACCACCTATTCATTATAAACCTCGTGTCGCGGGGGTTCAATACACTGGGAAGAAAAAGGAGTTCAGGGGGAACGCGGAAAGAGGCAAACATGACTTGAGACCCTTGACGGGGTGGAGTATAATTTAAAGAAGAGTTAATGAAAGGTAGTTCAAAAAGTCCGCTTTTGATTACGAAGGATGCCTAGCGGCATCTCAGCGTCGAATATGGGATTCAGCCGAAATAAGCGGGAGGCTTACGAAGTATGTTTCCGAAGGAAACATTGTAGTTGCTCACGTAGTTTTGCCTACGCTCCGCTACTCCATTTCTATCTTCATCCCATCTTCTTGGTACTGAAAAGCGCCCTTTTTGAACATGATTTTATATGAAAAAGGAGAGTGACCTGGCATGATTAACATCAGCGAAACGGCTGCTGACAGATTGAAAGAGATGCTTGCACAGCAAGAGACACCTGGTATGTTCCTGCGTCTTGGCGTAGCACCGGGCGGTTGCACCGGATTTTCGTACGCCATGGGCTTTGACGATAAAGAGTCCGATGAGGACCTGTATATGGATATTCAGAACATGAAGGTTGTAGTCGAGAAGGAAAACCTGAAATACCTGAATGGACTTGAAATTGATTTTGAAGAGTCCGGCATGACGGGTGGATTTACGATTCATAACCCGAACGCAGTAGCCACTTGTGGCTGCGGATCTTCTTTCCGTACGAAGGAAGATGCGGGTGTGCCTGATAAGGATTGTTAAACTGGCGCGGGTTTGAGCGCATTCGATAACGGATGACGAACGCAAGCCTGTAACGGTAGCCTTAACGGTGCAGATTGTGAATTGCGCAGGTATTTCGGTAGGTTAACAACCCCGGACGATGAACGTTATCAATCCTTGAAATGGCATTTCAGGGTTGTGAATCACGACCTCTATGACGTATTAGTTTCGTACTAATTACGTTATGGAGGTCTTTTTGTTATGGCGTTAACGAAACGAGAAAGACGTGCCCCGGTCGGCGCGCGTGATGTAAAGTTGTTCCCGGAGCTTACATTAGAGCAAGCACTGGATTTTGTAACCAACGCGAAGAAGGTGGAGGGACTACGCGAAAGCACCCTTAAGGATTACACGAAACATTACGGATACTTCGTGAAATGGCTTAATCAGTTTCATCCGGATATCACGTTGATTGAGCATATCGAGGTCAGCACTATTCGCGACCACATTTCGTATATGAAGTACGATCGGGTCCGATACGAGGGACACAAGCACATACCAACGGAGGGGCAGCGTGTAGGTTTATCGGATACGACTATTAACATTCGTATACGTACACTTAAGGCGATCTTCAATCAGCTTGAGCGCGATGACTTAATCGAGATTAATCCGATAAGCAAAGTGAAGTTGCTGCGCCAGGACGTAGATTTAACAAATTGTCTGACGGATGAAGAGATTATTGCCATCTTAGCACAACCGAATCGAAGGGACTTCGTGGGATTCCGCGATTATGTCGGCATTATGTTGATGCTCGATAGTGGCTGTCGCGTATCTGAAATGCTCGGGCTACGCATCGGAGATATCGATTTTCAAACGCGATTTATTACATTGTCCGGTGAAGCCAACAAAAACCGTAAGCCGCGCATGGTACCGTTCTCCGCGGCAGTGGCGAAATTGATTCTGCAGCTTATAGAGGAAAACAGACAACACTTTACTACGGATCGGATATTCCTTTCATGCTTCGGTGACCCAGTATCCGCGAACCAATTTAATAAGAGGTTAAAGTATCATGGAGAGAAGGCGGGCGTTGAAGGGAAGAAGATGACCGCGCACGTTTATCGGCACACCTGGGCGCGAGCTATGGTCATTAACGGAGCTGATCCGTTTACCATACAAAAGATGGGCGGATGGTCTGATATTCGTACCATGCGAAGGTATATACAGATGGATACGGAAGACGTTCGGCGTAGTCACGATCAATTCTCTCCTACGAGTAAATTTATTAAGAATCGAGTAGACAGATGAGAAAACGAGATCGGCTCAAAATTCGAACGTGGGAAGAATGTCTTAATGAGTTTCTTAACTGGAAACGAGTTCAGGGGTTGAGCAAACAAACGATTAAGGACTATCGACAGAGTATGAATCTCTTTATGTCGCGTTATCCTACCGCTTGGGATTCCCCTCAGAATCTAAAATCGATGGTATACGACCACCTCGCGCAGCCTGAGATAGCGCCAGCAACTTACAATAGCCGTCTCGTGTATTTGCGTTCATTTCTGAATTGGTGTGTTGAAAACAACTATATTAGAGACAATCCGATTGCTAAACTTAAAAAGCGCCATGAAGAGGGTCGCCGAGTCAGCGTTGATATCGATGTTCTCCGCGAATTACTTAAGGTGCCGGATCAGTCAACGTTCGTCGGCCTACGTGACTACGCGTTAATCTTATTGACGCTAGATACCGGTATTCGTCCATCGGAAGCCCTGGCGCTTGTGCCGAGCAACTTCCGTCCTAAGGCTCGCGAGATTCACGTAACAGCGTTAACGGCGAAGACACGGCGCTCCCGCGATCTTCCGATATCTGACGCGACGATTAAGGCTATGAACAGGCTAATACGTGCGCGGCCGCTGAGTTGGGCGGACAAAGTACCGATATTCTGTACGTATGAAGGAAACGCGTTGAACCGTCACGTATGGGGCGATAGACTTGAGCGCCATAGTAAGAAGATCGGCGTCCACATACGGCCTTATGACCTACGTCATATTTACGCTCTGGAGTCGATTCGTAACGGCTCGTCTACCTTCGCAGTACAAAAGACGCTCGGCCATACAACGATGGAAATGACGCGAAGATACGTTGCGCTGATTAACGATGACTTGAAGATAGAACATGCGAAGACTTCACCGCTCAATAAAATCGCGGACGATGAACCGAAGAGGAAGAGGCTCACGAAGATTAACGTTGAGGATGACGAAGAATGAAATTAGGCGCAGTTCTCGCGGATTAGATTCCGTGAGGGCTGCGCCTTTTCTTCGTTTATTTACCGCCAAGCGCTTCATACGCATCGAGTACGTTCTGGAACGCCTTCTTTTCTTCACTCGAAATTGTGCGGTCATCGTAGTATTGTTGTCCGCTGTATCTAAGGATAGCTTTGTCTGACGCGATGATTGTGCGGATCATGTCGAGATCATCCGCTGTTGGGGTCGCATCGTACCATTCCCATATACCTCCGCCACTGTTATCGCGATTAACTCCGGAGTATCCAGGCGTGATCGTATATTTGTCGTCTCCGGAACGGAAAATGTATTGTTGAATAAACAACCAACTATCCGACGCGTAACGAATGCGTAATCGTAGGTATGGATCGCCGGATTCTTGAACCCCTATGTATAAATGCGCGTTGTTCGTATCATCGTACTTCGACGTAGTCTTATCGTAATACCACGTAATGCCTTCGACTTCATCCGTTGTCTTACGCAGTTTGGACAGCGCCTTATTGACGTTTGCTTTACGGGATTCCTCCGCTTTCTTTGCTTCTGCCTCTGCCTTCGCGTTCTCTTCGTTTGCTTTCGAGTCAATCTTCGCGATTAATGTGTTAGCTTCCTTAACTTCTTCCGCGTCCGGGTAATCGAATATCATGCTCTCCAATAACTTCTTTGCGGACTGTTCGTAACCATCTTTGATGTCGGTCTTTGCACGCATTAATACATCTGCGGCGGTTTCCTTTATCTCTTCGGTGACTTCTTCTTGGGGGACAGCCACTGGTTTGGTGGTGCTAACAACCGATTCTGCATCATTTTTTGCGGTTTCCGGTACTGATGTACCTGCGCATCCCGTCAGTAGTAACACCGCGAGTAAAGTTGTCCATAATGGCTTCATTGCACGCCTCCATTCTAGGTAATATTACCCAAATTATACCGAGTAAGTAGGAGTACCACAAGTAAAAAGACACAGCCTGTTGTTGGCTGCGTCGAGGGTATTGCGTGTGTTGACGGTAAGGGTTATGATATTTACGAATGATTAATGCGTTAGCAGCTCTTGGCGGGGAGGCTATCGCTTTTTTACGTGTAAAAAGAAAATTACTGACGTAATGAAGGCCAACATTGCGAAAATAAAAGTACCAAAGTTAAGCATGACGTCAAGTGCCTCGTATGTACTCATCTCATCACCACCTTTTTCATAAATTAAGTGTAACTTCATCTTTGTTCAAATAAAAGAGAAATTACCCCCCTACTAATAATACTTGACAAAATTAAATATGCGGTCTATCTACATGCTTGGCGAGTATACATAGTCAATTCCGTTAATACACATGTGCCGTTTTACGCGTTAACACCTCCGTAGTATAAGTGGACTAGCGTATTTTGGTAAAACGTCATATTCGGCGATTTTACACTCACCCGAAAAATAGAAAATACTGGTTGATTGTCGGTTATTACTCACATTTAGTTAATTTCCGATAACATAATGTTCGTTCAAGTTAACTTAAAGCCAGTATTTTTCGACATTTAATGCTTTACTCATTTCGCTACTTCTCCCGATATCTCTTAAATACTCGTATTTCCTTACTAATTTATTTTGATATTTATTACGCGTTTACTCCTCTGGTTTTGACACGTCACATTAGCAGGAAATTTGCGCCAATTTGTCGAAGTGTTTATGAGTAGAACGAGCGACAGGAGGTTTAAATGGGGATTTTGGACTTCATCCGATACCGAAATGGTAGGACCGTGACTATTCATTACATTGACACTGGCGACAAAGCTGCCTTTACAATCGGCCGAGATATAGACCGAGAGGATGTAATAGATCGCATAGATCGTAAGACGGGAGAAATTTACGCGGTAAATTATTACGACACCGATGGCGAAGCCTTAACGCAACTGATCTCGCCTGAAGATCGCGAATTTTGGCAAGGACTATAATATGAAGAAGAGTAAACGATTTATGCGTCCGCTAACTTCCGACATCCAACTTTACACCGCGCAATTGGACCGAACGCCCATCGTTGTATTTATTGACGAGGAGCAGCTCGTTGGTAGCGGCGTGATCGAGGACATAACGGAGATGAGCGTTGCAGTGAAGGGCGAACGTTATATGCGCGGAGTCTGTACGTTTAAATATGCGGGAATAGACTAACAAGCTAAAAGGATGGATTTTATGAGGATAACAAATGTTGGAGGGAATAGTGTTAGACAGATAAATTTTAGTTCTCAAGTATCTTTTCTAGAATTTGATGTATTGCTTATAGATTTACTTGACGTAGTTAATGAATACCGTGTGAAAGAAAAACTTAAACAATATTCAACAGATTGGACAAACGTGGATGATCTTCCCCTTTTTCTACGAGATGTACGTAGGCGAAGGAATGAAATTGATGAGTTTTTAAGTTTGGGGAGAACTATTTTTGTTTATACCCCACCTCCAATTAAATTTTTTAGAATGACTAGTGCAGCGACACATGAATCATACGATCTAAGAAAGGAATTATTGCCAAAATACCCTATAACGAATATTGGTAGAGGTGACAGCATTGAGCTTGTAAGCAACTCATTCATAAAACCGCTATTTACAAAATATGAAGGTGATTGGCGCTATGTATCATCATACAAACAAGAATTCGGTATTCCACTACTAAAAATTAAAGGAACAAACTCATTTCTTAGCGGTTGCATAAAGGTAGGCAAAGGAAACATCGTGTTTATCCCTAAATATATGCGAATGGCATATGATAATAAGGAATTTCTTGATGATCTTATTAATATAGTGGGGAATATTGATGAAAGAAGTGATCAAAGTCCAATAATTACAATGCCTAAATGGAGTCTTTCAACAGAATTGCCAGGCGAAAGTGAAATTCAACAGGAAATAACTGAGAAGAACAAAAAGCTAGAAGAATTAAAGTACGAGATACAGGCACTGGAGTCCCAATCAGAATCTTTAAAAGCGTTAAAAATTCTTTTTACTGGTACCGGCACATATTTGGAGAATATAGTCAGTATTGTTTTTAAAGAACTTGGATTTAATGTTAGTGAAGGAGTTCCAGGGAGAGATGATCTGATTTTAGAATATAAGGATCATGCTGCTGTTGTAGAAGTAAAAGGAGTAAGCAAAAGTGCTGCAGAAAGACACGCTGCACAACTCGAGAAATGGGTTAGTGAATATATCATATCTAAAGACCGGAAGCCAAAGGGTTTTCTAGTGGTAAACGCTTATAAAGATATTCCTCTAGAAGAGAGAAATGAGAAGGCATTCCCTGACCAAATGATGAACTTTAGCACGAGTCGTGATCATTGTCTATTGACTGGATTAGACCTCTTAGCGATATATTTTTATATTCAGAATCACCCAGAAAAAAAAGAGCAAGTGATCGATGAACTTCTTAATACTTGCGGTCATTTTAATAAATACAACTGGCAAGAGTATGTTTCCTTAAGTAACACACCTGCTCAATTAAAATAAATCACAGAACATCGGATTGCATATTATTCCTTTTCATTGTAAATAACCGCAGCCCATACGCAGGGTTAGCGGTTCTTTCGCGTTCTACTCGTCAAATCCCCGTGTAAACAGCGCACCAAGCCCGTCCGGGTACGTTTCCCTCACCGAAGTCCTAACGCGCTGATTCCACGGTAAAACCACGCAAAAAAGAGCCGCTAATCATGCGGCCCTCCTAGTCCTTCTCTATTACGATAAGCTCCGATATGTCGTCGATCTCAAGCGCGTCAGCTATTTTGATTAGCGTCTTAATATTGATCTGTTCGCGGATATTCCGAGACATCTCAGAGATAGCCGCTTGTCTAACGTTTGATACCTCCGCAAGTTGTGTCTGTGTTAACCCACGTTCTGCCATTACTTCATTAAGGCGGATTCGAATCCTTCTCATATGTACACCTTCCCTTAAACCCCATTATAACGAATATACAGATAAGCGTAAATAAAGTGTTGACTCTATACTAGAAGTCGTATATACTCATTAACAGATAAGCGAATATACGTATAACTGTATAATAAGTTTCAACTTTCGCAACATTGTATCCGAACGAATCAACATTCACGCAAGGAGGTACGCAATTATGCCGATCACTATCGTAACCAAAGGCGTAGACGTAGATGGACCGTGGCGGATTGAATACGCTGGCACGCTTATAGATGAACATCACGCGATTTACGTTGACACTGAGTTTAGTCTCGCAGTCATGGAGCGCATTAGCTTTGATGGAGTAGAGTACGTCACAACTTACGGCGAGCCTTCAATATTCGATTTAAAAGTCGGTGACCTTAGTTTCATTAATAATATCCGCGACATGAGCGCGGTTGAATTACTCCAAAAACTTATCCCCCATAAGGAGGCACAATAATATGAAAATCGTCCCAACGGTAACACTTCCGTACACACGCGACCGCATCGCCGCAAGCTTCATCGTCACTCTCAACGGTATAGAACGGAGCATTCCACACAATCTCTTTCTCGCAGTATTCCCTCGCATCAAGCGTACTAACCGTACTGCCAACGTAGAAGCGTCGGCGGCCGAACTCGAAGCGCTTAGCATCATCGCAGATTTATCAGATCCGTTATCTTCGCGGATTACATACGAATTGAGCGAACGACACGGAGGCAATTTCGTCGTAACGCATCTCACATCCGGACAGCAGCTCGTTTGCCTACCGGGAGCGTTCCGTCGGATCGCCGGAGTGAGTAGTCGCGCAGTATCCGGAACAGCTACGTTATCAGCCAGTAAGCTCGCCGAGGTCGGATTCATTATCGAAGGAGGAAACAACAATGATTGCAACTACCAATATGCCAACTACGCGTAACAAGGAGGAAGTAAACACTTCATATAAACGTAACTTTATCCGTATGCTCAAATTCGTCTACGCGCTTGTACTTATCGTGAAGGAAGTGATCGCCTGATGCCCGCGAAGATTGAACTTGAACTTGCTTCCATGGTGATGGGCCCGTGGGATAATCCCCACGTGTATACTCTTTACGAAGGTTATGTATTGAACGAGCGTCACATTTTTATTATGGACGAGGGCAATCTTTGGTTACGCAGTGTCCATAAAGCGCCCCACCTCGATCACCTTTATTTAGATGGCGATTCCGGAGGGTTGATTATCGCGGATGAAGTAGAAGGCATGGATACCCGCGTTCAAATAGAAACGATTATCACGGCATTAACGCAGGTAAATGGTCTGCAGTTTTTACTCGATATTATAATGTGTACCAAGGATCTTGGCGACATTAACCTCAAGCTTGACCGCCTTCAATGAACCTAAATTTCGGCGCGGGAACGCCTAATGGGGAGAAGACGCACGCTTTGGAACGTACTGTACTGAGTCGTTAACGCCAATTATCGTCTTGGATCGCTATGCAGTTCGTAGTTTATCCGGACTTCACCGCGCCAACGGTTGGTCCGGAACTTATAACGCGATGGAGAGACGGCAATCTCTCACTGGCGCATTGCTTAACATAGATTCGGGAGTGTAGCGGGAACTGCGCTTCCATCCAAGGACAGGCGGCCGGTAAATCCGGTTCAGGCACCGCTTGTCCGCTTCTTATATCTTGTAATACGAACGTGAGTTCCGATTGGTTTCAGTTTTTGTAAAAGTTTTTTCTTGTGTCTCAATTTCACGAAATTATGTGCCTATATTACTTAGGAAGCGAAATAAGAAACGGATGTCCCTTTCTTCAAAAAACTTGTGCTTATATTTAGTATCTCAGCAAATGTCCCAACTTTTCGATTTTTTGTCCTTATATATAATGAGGACGAAATTTCAACAAGTATACCCGAGATTCGAATCGGTCGGCACTAGTAGAGTAACGGATATTTTTCGTAGAGTGTGTCAGAAAGGATCGGGAATCGTTAAATCAAGTATAGGCTGCGCGTCGTATACCCGAGATTGGAGGTGAGTGGAGTTAATATGTTATAGAGAAATTTTTTCGTAAAGTGTGCGAAGGGCGATCGGCAGTCGTTAATACAAGTATAGCGTTAGGTACCCGAAAATTCATCCGAGCGGGAACAAAGTAGTAGAGCGGGTGTGCGAAGACCCATCGACCGGCAGCATAGTAATATAACGAAATTTCACGGTTGACTGTGCGGATTCACATCTCGCTGTAGATAAAATATTAGACGAAAGTGTGCCAAACGTCATTGGCCGGCAACAAGGTAGTATAGGCCTTCCGCGGACGACTCCGCATCTATTAAAACCATAACGAAAAAGGGAGAGATTTACTATGACAAACCAATTGACTACGCGTGAGCAGTACATCCAGGAGAACACTAATGCATGGAGTAAGAGAGGCGCAGCATTCAAAGAACGTCGTACCCGTATGGGCTTATCTCGTTCCAGAGTGGCGGAAAGTATCGGCACCAGCGAGAGCACTCTCCGCAGGTTTGAACTAGGCTATCCGGTCACTAGATCAGAGCTTGTTGCACGAGCATACGAAATTTATCTCGAACTTTGGTTACAGGTGGTCAAAGACATTGAGTTAGAAAGAGGTCGTTTCCTTATCGATCAAGACGCGGACGAAGCCGGCAAGGTTACGGTTACGATGCGCGAGTATAAAAAAGTTGCCGAGTTTGACACAGGTGACGCGGAATTGAATGGAAAGCTTGCGGTTGCATTCTGTGAGGGTAACGGTGGCGGCTACGGTTACGCAATCTAGATAGTGAGAAAGGAGTATCGCAATGACAATCGACGTATCAAAACCGCTCGCCCACGATGACGGATTTGCGCGCATGCCTAATATCTTATTCCGGATGTACCCGTTACTCGACGGGTTCACTCTGGAAACGGTGGGCCTATACGGGTATCTACTGTCCTGGCGTCAGAATAAGTTGGGACACGTTATGCACGGTAAAGTGTGGCTCAATCAGTTGGATATAACCGCTCAAACCGGTATGTCCGCGTACAAAATACGTACCAATGTTGATATCCTCGTTAGATATGGGCTGCTTAACGTTAGTAAGTCAAGGATGGTGGCAAATAAACGCATTTATGAGCCACTTGAGCCGTTAACCGAAGCAGAGTTCCGCGCAATTTATGCTGAGGAGGTGCGTGCATTTCAAGAGAGAGTGGACGCTGCGGCTCGTGAGATTGAAGAGGATAAGGAGCGATTACAAATAAAGCAGGCCGAATTTGAGCCGGAAGCCAAGGCATCATAAGCGGACTTCAAACAGTTTAAACTCGGATAATAAACCATTTCTCCTCTGTAATTAAGTCATTTAACCAGAGAAAGAATAACGAGAAAGAATAACGAGAAAGAAAAATAAAACATTACCGAGCAGAGTTTCGGGATAGAAGAACACTATCCCTCACGCGTCGTCACTTCGTTCCTAGCGGATAAATGTTATCGCGCATAAAGGTATGGTGAGATATAAGAGCGCGGAGGAACTTTACAGAAAGACAAACGATATGCGGAAGTTAAACCAGTCGACATCCACAAGGAGGGATTTACATGGAGGCAGCAAAACAGCTAGTCGAATATACCACCGGCCCCGCCTTACAGCTCATCGTCACGCCCGACGTCGATCGCTACGATTACTCCGGTAAAGACTGCGAGCTATTCCCGAATTGGACGCGTGCCAATTATCGGACGTACGCCAAACAGCCACTCGAACAACGTCTGCAGATAGCGGAGACTATGGCGGAACTGTACGACGCGTACTACTACGACAATCACGTAGGCGGTGATGGCCGCTTCCGTACGCAGCTCGAATACCAGCGCTTGGAGCGCCTAGCCGACTATATTCTCGCGGAGGATCACACTAGAGGGTTATCTATCATGCGCGATCCGTACGATATGCCTCGCGACCGTGACCTTATCGTTCCGCCAGGCTCAGGAGCGCGGGAGTTTATGCGGAAGCACAATGTCCGTATTTACTGCGAGGCTGACGCGGAGGGTGCAGTTGAGAAGTTCGGAGGGAAGTTATGCCTAATGTGTCAATATCCATTCGAAGGACGCGGGAATAAACTCAAGTGTGGTCCGACCTGCCTCCGCCTGTACAAGACGTTATGGGAGCGCAAGAAACGGTATGGAACGATCAAATATGAAGGCGAGCGCAAGCGTATGTCCTTGCCGTATGGGTTTTATAATCCGGAGGAAATGAAGGACATTCAAGAGCGTTCAGAGAGATCGTACGGCGCGGCGAAGAAGCTTGCGAACATGGCTGACGCTAAGAGAAGGAAGGAAAGTCACGGCCGGAAGAATACGGCTCAACTCATAGATAAGAAGGGAACGGAGGGCGCGGGATATCTCGATGGAGTGTACGGATGGACCAGTGATCGTAACCAGTACAAGGGAACACATCACGATATTTGGTGGGGAGAGATGGTCACATACAATATGTACGAACAACCATTGACAGAGAAGTTTGTAGACTGTCGCAAGCCTCGTACTGTCCACATCTCCGCGTAAGTAGGGAAGGGGACGAAGGTTCCCGATTATTTATTTCGGATGTATGCGATATTTCAAATGAGCGAAGGAGGTTTGTGATAATGGATGGATCAGGAGTGCGTGGTATCAGGGTTATGGCTGGCATGACCCAGTCCCAGTTTGCGGAAGCACTAAACGTCAGCCAATCGTGTGTGAGCGATGTGGAGAACGGACGACGTAATGTTTCGCGTGATCTGAGGATCAAATTGGCGCAAGTATTCGGGACCGGAGATGACGTGTTACTGGCGATTCAAAGAGCAAAAGAGTCCGACAAATTGGCGCTTTAAAAGCGTCTTTTATTTTTGTATTTAAACTTTAATACTTTAAAACGTTAATCTAAGGAAGTGAATCGGAATGTCCAACGCAATATGGCGCTTGAATGCCGACAATCTCGCAGCTTACACGGAAGATCGCGAAGTTATACGGAAGATCGGCCGAAGCTTTCCGGATTTCACTATCATGGCAACGTATGAGCGCGAGGGCAGATTAGTAGCGATCCAATACCGCGTACCATCCGCTAGGAAACGGTCAATCAGGCGGCTGCTCGGCGTAAATGTCAGCGGATAGTAGTGGTACGCAATACGTGAGAATAGCGCGGAATTAACGCTTGGAACAGGCGGAGGAACTATGACCCTCGGCTTCTTTTTGGCGCGCTTAAATTAAGCGGAAGGCACGCAATAGCGGACGGATTATGCACGTATTTAACGGAAGGTAGGGGAACGGAATGAGCGAGGAGACTAAGCGCGAGTTGTACACTCGGATCGAACATACGCAAGAGGACGGAATCGACACCGTTATCATCACAGCCAGCGACGGATGGGTTACGTATACCGCGAAAGAAGCAATCATCGCCGATATGACGCCATTTGAAAGCGCGGTGAGCTCGTTATGGAGCGGATATTTTCATGCTACGGATCATATCCGCGAGTTGGGTGCGTATCCACTTTCGGTTACATCGAATGTTACTGGCGCGGTTGAAGCATTCGTCACGGAACTCGAAGAGGGTGAGGGCGTTGGAAGCGACGGGCAGAGTTGAGTATTGCAACAACGATCGCGGTTTTTTCTTCGTACGCTGCGCAGGGATCGCCAGCACGGTGTTTGTTCACGCGTCAAACGTACGCACCGAAGGAACTACGCTGCAGGTCGGCGATACCATCGCGCTCGATATCGTGCCAGGAGATCGACGGCCGGTCGGAAAACGGGTGACATTAATTTACGGAGGGTGACGAGATGATGGACGAACGTTTATTACCTGATCAAATCACATACGCCCATGTCGCGATACTTAACACAGGTAATGGCCGCATTGTCGCCGGCGTCCGCCTATCAAAACGAGATCCTAGCGTAGAAGGTACCGTATGGTATGAGCCTTACGCCGTGCTTTCGCTTCATTATGATGAGCGCGATACAAAGACGATTACGATGCGCCAGGTTATACCGCTCATGATCAAGGACATTATTCGGAACGTAGACAGCCGCACGAAGTTCGTTGTCATACGAGGGAACGCGCCACATTTCCAAAGATACCGCCAATACGAGCAGCATGTCCGTTTGTTCGCGGAGTCTTGTAACGTAGGTATCCGAATGACTTGGAAGCCGAATATTGAAAACCGTATTCCGGAGCTCAAGGAATTGGCAAACGATGCTTTACGGCGCGGCGAGTCACTTGTCAGCTCGATTTGATATAAGGAGGGATAAGTTGAAACCATTGATCCTTGCGGATTGGGTAAAGGCGGACGGCATCGCGCAGCTTCTCCACATTCAGCTATATGACCGCAGGGGCGAGCTTCAAACGTCATCAATTGTTCCGTGCTCTGATCCGGTACTCGCGATACAGCTTGCGGTCGAGGTTGTAGAATTTGCGGAGATTGGCGGAGGTTTCGACCTACAGACGAGTGACCGCGAAATTTACCGGCAGGCTCTAGCTGATCCGGAGATTAACGCGGACATTGTGCACCCTCTGGACGTGGCTCAACTCTACCACATTGTGGAGGACAATCCGGAAATATATCGGGAATTGTATCCAGGTGTCGCATCCGTTCAAGAACCGAAGTTAAGAGGCTGGCGAGCGCGTGCCGTTCAATGGCTTCGCAGATTAATCCAATACATTGAAAAGGGAGACAGACAAAGTGATTAAATTCGATAAACTTGATCAGTTCAAAGCAGAGAGAGCAGAAGCATCAGCAAAGCGTAAAGGGCTAGACCAAAAGAGAGAGGATATCCAGCAGGAGTTATCCCAGGCCAAAGATAATTATCTGGAACTAGTTAGACGCTCAATCGCGGAGGAGGTGAACCTTGACGCTGAGATTGACGCAGCGGACAAGAAGGTTTTCGATCTGGAACGAGCTATACGCAGAGCCGATCAACAGTCAGAGATCGCAGCCACAGTTTATCAAACTGCTATACGCTCGGATGATGTCGCAGAGTCATGGAACAAGGAATTCGTTCCGCAATATATGGATTCGACGTTTAACCCCGCTGTTGATGAACTAGCCGCAGCCGCAGACGCGTACAGAATTGCGTTTCAGAAAGTTATTACTGCTGCGACGGAACTAGAGGATCAGCGCAAAGATGTACTTTCGGAGCTCCGCGAGAGTAAGTACACGTACACAACAGCCCGCGCAGACATTAGTACAGCCGGCAGTAAGTTTATGAACGCGGTAATTACAGAGCGGGATTTGCGTGACTTCGAATCGATGAGACGTAGCGCTACCTACTAATACATTCAGGGAGGAAATTACATGAATACAGATTCGATCAATTACAGCGCAGTAACAGAGGCGCTTAAAATGGCGCCAGGCAATCCGGAGAAGATCGCAAGAGCGAAGCAGTTGGAACGGGATTATAACGATACGATCGCGTTAATGTTCAACGAGGAATCCGGAGTGAACTTCGTTGCGGTCCCGTCCGCGCAGGATGTTGAGCATTTCGATACCCGCGCAAAGGAAACGAACGATCCTGACGATCTTGTCCGCGCTCACCTTATCCGGGATCGGTTCGATTATTACGAAGGGGAGAAGACGGCGCACATCGATCACCGGGTACTCGGCGGCCATCTCCGTACCAAGCTCGCGGAAGGCACCGTAACCAAGGCCGACGTTAAGGCTGCGGAACGATATGCGAAGAGTAACCCGACGCCGGACAATATCGGATTGTACACACAAATTAAAAGAGGGGTGTCTTCAAATGAGTAGAAAAGTGATCACGGGTAAAGGTGTCGGAGTAACAGATATTGATACAACAGGGTACACATATGCGAAGTTTTACGGTGAGTCAAGGATTACGTTAGTCCACCCGGACCCAAACGAGCCACTTTCCGGAGCATGGGTTTCCGATGATGGTGGAGGAACGTTTATTACAGGAAGAACTATTCGTATAGATAGGAAATTTCCGGGCTCATGGTCCGTTGTGTTGTTTAAACAGCGACCGGCTACAGATCAGTCTACGATCTCAATTGTAAAGCTCCAAAACGGGACTAGTGTCCTGGAGGGTGACGAAGATCTTGTATTCAAGAACGAAGGCGTCGATTATTCAGGCGTTGACATTTCGGACGTGAGACACGATTTCGATTCTCTCAGCCGCCTGTATCAGCGCGCATCAACTACAAAGACGACGCATGACCAAGGACGTTATCTAAAACTTAAATCACTGCTTATCAACTAAGGACCTCTGGGTCCTATTTTCATATCAAAGGAGGAATTTTAATGAGTTTATGTGTCTCAGCCTTTATCGATAACAATATATACGTATGGTCGGATGGCCGCATATGCACGAAGTCAGGAGAGATGGATTTTGTCGTGAAGGATGACTATTCAAAAGCGAGAGTGATCGGTAAACGAATCGTATTTCTATCCGGCATGTTAGATATCGCGGAATCAGTTTTTCGCAAACTTTCGGCCCAAAATAGCATCGAGGAAATCCAGCAAGTAGCGAGAGAGTGCTATACCAAATTTAAGGCGGCTAACGAGAATAAACCCGCGTACCAAGCGTTGGAGCATGGCATTGAGCTAGGCATCCTTATTCTCGAGTTTGAGGACGGCGTGCCGCGTTATGTCCAAATGGTCTACAGCACAGATTTCGAAATCGACGTTACAGTGCCTTCTAATCTCGAATTCTTCTCGTTCGGCGCGCATTCAAAAGAAGTCCTTCCGATTTTGGTCGCCAAAGTAAATGCCGGCGTAGAGCTTAGTAGCGCGGTTGAAGAGTCTTACACAGAGGTTGCGGATATCCACGTTGGAGGGAGATTACAAGGTTCCAGGATGAGTACCGACAATATTGCGCATAGCACCGCGTGGATTCGTGATAAGCAAGCGTATCCGATATGGAAGGGGCGCAGCTCACCGTTTCTCGCGGATCATTTCGGAAACGCGACTATGAATAAGTTAACGGCTAATACCGCGCAGATTAATAGCTCCGATTTCAATAACGGCTCGATCGTAGGTTCCTCAATTAACGTCGGTAACGGTCAATTTACGGTGGATACTGACGGTAATATGTACGCGGGTAAAGGTACATTTCGGGGTGATATTACGACGGGTAGTACTATTACAGGCGCGCTTATCCGAACAGCAGCGTCCGGTCGGCGTATGGAAGTTGACGCGCAAGGTTTACGGACATACGACGCAAATAGTACGAACCGCATCCGCATCAATACCGGATCTGATAACGGCGTCTCTGCAATTACGTTCTTTGGAACAGGCGGGAGTACGGCCGGCGAGATTAACTCGTATCAGAATAGCGGCGGCCTCTCGATTATCAGTTCTGACGTATTTATCGGGTCGAATAATACCGCGAATCCGATCCGTTTACAAGGCGCGGTAACAATTGATGGTAACGTTGAATTTCGCCGCGAAGTAACCGGACTCAACGTGGGTATCGGAAGTGTTACCGGGTTACAGACGCAGCTTGATGCGATATGGGCCAAGCTCAATAATCATACGCACGATATTACGTTACCAACGCACAACCACGGCAATAGCGCGAATCAGAATTGGGGCGGCACATTCACTACTTCGAGATCCGCGTAATCAATCGTTATGGGTCCGCTTAATTGCGGGCCTTCTTAATACGAGGAGGTATATGAATGAAGTCACGTACTTTAATGGAGTTTACCGTTGATGTCGCACATCCAGTCGGAGAGCTCAGCGCAGTGATTAGCGAGGTATTAGGAGTACACGCAGGTAGCCGCCTGGATATACTGCGCGGGCTAGATACGGTTATTGGCGAGGCAATCGTACAATTAGAACAGAACGAAGGGGCGGATTTAAACGATGGCAATGACTAACGCGGAGTTACGTACAGATATCGCTAGGTTAGACGAGAAGCTGCGACAAATACGAATTGATAACGGGAGGAATCTTGATCCGAAGCCGCGCCCGAAGATCGTTGATATTCCGTTGTCGATGGCGCTAGTTGATCGTCTGCAGCCGCTTAAAGTAATCGCTGTAAAGTACGCGGCGGTGCTTGCGGCGGATCAAATAACGCGAATTGACTTAAGTAAGCTCGCCAAATACGAGGAAGCCGCGAAGGTTTTGCGCTACTCCACAGGATTTTGGTGCAGCATACATGCGCTGGGGGCCGGCTCGTTCCTGCGGATTATTAAGCGCGTAAATGAGGCGATTGATACCGGCAAGACGGATGAATTGGATATCAACGGACTTATGAGGAAGGTACATTTCAGCATCGGATTAATGACGAAGGATTCTGCGTTAGCCTACGAAATTAAAGGAGCGGCAGTTATGGCGGAGGATGCCGTATATATAGCGATTGCTGAGGTTCTGCCGAAGATTCACCAATATGAGGAGGACGATATGTATGAGTAGACAACGTAATGTATTAGAGGCACAACTGACTGTACAGCAGAGGAAGGCCGCGCAGTTACTGGTGAGTAATGAGTGGGGAGAGCTACTGTCTGAGGATGGCCGTAAGAAGAATATGCAAGAGTTAGCGAATGAGATTGGAATCGCGCGTTCAACTCTTTACGAATGGAAAGCGCAAGAACAATTTATTGATTACGTAAGTTATCTTACGGATATTAATCTTCGCGGAATGAGAACGGAAGTTAACGTTGCTTTAATGAAAGCAATTCGCGGAGGAAATAACGGTTTGCCTTCCGTGAAAGCTATCGATTTATATATGCGTAGATGGGCGCTACTGTCCGACCGTACTATAGTAGAAGACAGACGCGAAGAGAACGCAAGTAACCGTAAGACAGACGAGGAAATCCGTAGGGAAATCGCGGAATTGAACGATCTGGTTGACGGAGAAACTGCGTAAGATTAGCGGACGTTACCGGACAGGATAGCGGTGAAGGGGCGTCAAAACCTGCAACGCGCTCCTGGCGGACGGCCACGCTAAAACTTCGGGGTTGAACGGTGCATAACCGGTGTATACTGCGCGGAAAATCGGATGTATAAACTGCCAGCGGTTGTTAACGTGGCGGACGGATTATCCGCGCAGATATGCGGTTTATTAGCGAATAGAACTGGAAATGTATATACGGTGAATAGAATGGATTTATACATACGGTTAGGAAACGTAGTAGTGGCGCGGGTTTAAGGAGAGTACGAGGGATTGATGATCACATATACTCAATCCTCCGCGACTGTATATTTATGCGGTAAGCAAGAGAGTAAACGGGACGGAATCGCGTGACCCCAACGCCCCCGTCGCGGGCGGCCGGATCAGGGGTGAGAACAATCCGCGCGGCAAAAAAAATCCGGGAGTTCGATAATGAAGGGCGGAGGCGGTGGTCAGATGATCCAATTAGCTAAATAACGCAGTTCTCAACGGAATTTAATCCGCGAGAACTGCGTTATTTAATTGTTTGTTACTGAGCTTCGAGTCCTATCTTCTCTTTATATTCATTCAGAATACGAAGTTTTATGAAGTCCTCTAGTATGATTTCTGGATTTTCTTCAATCGCATTGTGTAACTCAGTAATCAAAATAGTGATTGTTTCACCGTATAGTGTTATAGACGCTACATTTGGACCAATTGAGTGTCCATGAGTAGAAGCACCCCCATCGTGCAACTCAGCAAATACATCCTTTAGTGCACCGTGTAGTTCCTCTTTCATCTTTTGTATCTTTCTTTCTCTTTTTTCCGCATTTTGTCGAATCTTTAATCTTTCTTGATTTGCTTTTTCTAGTAAATCCACAATATTCAAAATACTAACCACCCTTCACAAAGAATCTGATTCTAGTATATTTTACCACGTTAACTGTTAGACAATCTACTTAAACAACCGATTAGCGCGCGGTCAGCTTTGGTAATGTCGATCATGGGCGGTGAGTACCCGCTTTCTCCTTCGTAATTATCGTAAGGGAACGTTTGTTCTTAGTATAGCGCGGAGGCGGCGGAGTATATATGCGATGAAACTGCGCGACGTCGAGCGAAATGGAATACGCAGACATCCGAAATTAATAGTTGCAGAGGTGGGCAGTCGTTGACTTGTACGCATCCATTAGGGTAGAATGCGATTAACGAGATTATGCGTCATAGTGGCGCGTGATTAACAAGTAGTCGTGCGGATTCACAATCCCGCTCACATACGAGAAACCGCGTAGTGACGGGCGTTAAGCCTTCCGAATAGCCAAGCGTAAATTTACGATTCATAACCCGAACGCAGTAGCCACATGTGGCTGCGGATCTTCTTTCCGTACGAAGGAAGATGCGGGTGTGCCTGATAAGGATTGTTAAGTTGTAATCCAGTTGAGGATTATTTAAGTAGGCTATGCTTATAGCAAAGAAAAAAGCGCAATTCTGGCGGAGATGTTTCGTCGGGATTGTGCCTTTTTTTTGTTGACACTTTGTTCCAATCACAGGTAATATATTTTGTGCAAACGTTTGCAGATTGTTGGACATAACTTTTCCTTTAAAAAAGCGTGTTTATAGCTTACAGATGAGGGGCATGCCCATGGAAATTCTCTGTTTGCGCAAACGTTTGTACAAAAAAAGTTAAGTCAAAAAGGAAGGAGGCGTTAAAGAGGTACAAATTCAGGCAACTTGAGCCTTAAAGTCAAAAATGCTATTTGTTGATCAACCTGAACATCTTACACAATAATTGAATTCATGATCCCCACAGGGGTAACAGAAAAGGGAGGAATAACATGAAGCTTGTGCGCAGGATCGGCGCATTCCTGTTGGCATTACCCATTGTCATTTCCATGCAAACGACAGCGGCTTATGCCGAAATCTCTGCTTCCCATGTATACCATAACCATATGCCAAATTTTTGGGCTTACTATGACACATCCAAGTATGCTTCAGCACCTGTAGGATCTCCGATCCGATACACCTATGACGGGCAAGTCATCGATTTGAAAAAGAACCCTCCGGCTGGTTATCCGTATTTTCTGCCTGGCGGAGCGCCTATGCCGCATGATGATCTTGTGGCGTATTACACTCACCATGCCAAAACTGGAGCGTATCTGACCTGGCCTTGGCAAGTGGCTGGCAATCTGAAAAATAATCACCCGGCTGCAGGTATGCAGGTTACGATGTCAGGGTCATTGCTGAACAATGTAGATAGCTTTATGTATACAAATAATGTAAACGGTTACAACAATAAATCCTGGGGTGCTCCTTGGAAGAATGCTTACAATAATCTCAAAACAACGAACGGAGAACGAACGATGGATCTCGTCCACTTCTCCGGACACCACTCCATGGGACCACTGGCAGGCAACGAATATCTGCTGAAAGATCTGATCTATCAGAATGCCGTATTGGCACAGCCTTTTTTTCTGGGTGACAGTTTTAAATCTTCCAAAGGATTTTTCCCGACCGAGCTGGGTTTTTCGGAACGAATCATCCCGGTTCTGGATCAACTCGGCATTGAGTGGTCCGTGATTGGTAACAATCATTTTTCGCGAACCCTCCAAGATTACCCGCTGCTGAACGACCCGGGCAAAGATACCATGGTTTCCCCGCCGAACCGGGCTGATCTGCAAAATACAAGTAATGTGGGTTCATGGGTATCTGCTCCAATGTTCAATGAGAAACAGGTTGTTTACAACAAATATCCGTTTGCTTCCACACCTCATTGGGTGCGACACGTGAATCCTGAAACGGGTACGGAGAAGAAGATTGTTGGCATCCCTGTGGCACAGGCTGAATCTTGGGAAGAAGGCTACCAGGGCTCGGTGAAAGCAGACGTACTCAAACCGTTCGAAGGATTGGTGGATCAGAAGCAGTTCTTCGTCATTGCACATGACGGAGACAATTCCTCTGGCCGTGCCGGTTCCGAAGACACATGGCGAAATGCAGGTGAAGTTACGTATGCCCAGCCAGGTGTGAAAGGCGAGAGTATCAACGAATACTTGCGCACGAATACTCCAAAAGCCGATGATGTGGTGCATGTACAGGACGGCTCATGGATTGATACCCGGGATTCTTCGTCAGACCCGACTTGGTACCACTGGCGTCTTCCTTTTGGAATCTGGAAGGGACAGTTTGATGCATTCAACAAGGCAACAGGCCTCAATCTGGAGCCCAAAAAAAATCTGGACGGCGTACAGGATGGCATGACCGTATCGTTTGAGTATGGATATCACTATCTTGAGCGCAATTTTGCACTGGAGCAAGCTGCGCTGAATTATGCCAAGACTGCTGAACAGATCTGGCTGGACAGCAATCCGAACCACTGGAAGCCAACGACGGCTCTGGATCGTGAAATCACGTACGAGGGAAATCAGCTGAATCCGTGGATGATGGCTTACCCGGTGAAAGGAGATCCCGCCAACAATTATAAAGGAGGAGCTAATCCGGCAGAGCTGAGCTGGTATTTCCTTCTGCCAGCGTTGGATTCCGGTTTTGGTTATTATGATGAAAATGTGGATGATGGCGTGAAGCCAACGTTGTCCTTTAATCAATCTCTTTTCTTCTCCAAGCCTTATGTAAGTAGCCAGCTTGCGAAGGATCGCACAGGTCCATCGGTATGGTGGCCACAGCGTTATCCGTACAACCCGGGCAGTGCCAACGTTAGTAAGGCAGAAGGATGGACGCTCCATTATTTTGATAATACCTTCGGTATCTACACGTATGCTTATGATGTAAATGGTGTGAGTGATATCAAAGTGAAGGTACGCACACATCGGGATAAGAGGGCAGATGCCAAGGATAACACGTTCCGTGTGTACGACCCTGCGGCACTCAAGGCGAAAGGCGTACCCAACATCGATCCGGCTAAAGTCAGCACTTGGCAAGAATATCCGATGACGAAGCGTGATCTGAAACCAGATATCAATGGTGTGGCATGGCAGTCAAGCAGCACAGATATGTTCAAGAGTGTACCGGCACAGGAGATCGGGGATATGTATTACACGTATTTCAACGATTTCCGGGATCAACTGGTGGATTATTATATTGAGGCTGTTGATACCAATGGCAACGTTACCCGCAGTGACATCCAGACGGTATATGTGGGTACAGGAAAATATAAAAAGGACGCCTCCGGTAAAATTGTGGAGGATGTAAATGGAACAATCCAAGGCACGCACCCGTTCCTGGTGGTCGATCAGACACCGCCTTCGGCACCGACAGGTGTCAATGCTGTACGTGTGACGGATCGCAGTGTCACGCTGCAATGGACTGCATCTACAGATAATGTGGGTGTAGAAGGTTATGACATTTATCGTGATGGAACCAAAGTAGGAAGTTCCCAGACGACAGGATACACCGATACGGGACTTGAGCCCGAGAAAACCTATGCTTACAGTATCAAGGCCAGAGACAAGGCGAATAACGTCTCCACCGTCAGCTCGCCCGTACAAGTGCAAACTTTGGCGGCAGATAACGAACCACCATCAGCACCGGCAAATGTAGTTGTGCAAAATTCAACTTCATCCTCCGTGACACTCGGGTGGTCGGCCAGTCAGGATAATTACGGTATCGCAAGGTATGAGATCTATCGGGATGGCAGCAAAGTGGGGGAATCCACAAAACTGACGTACACGGATGAATCCCTTGCACCGGCAACGAATTACGTGTATACGATCAAGGCGGTAGACGCGGCAGGCAATGTCTCACCAGCTAGCGAACCTCTGACAGTGAAAACAAAAGAGGGCAATATCGTAACGGTCTATTACAAACAAGGATATGCCACACCGTATATTCACTATCGTCCGACAAGTGGTACATGGACGACATCGCCGGGTGTGAAGATGCCAGCAGCCGAGATGCCGGGGTACACTAAGATCACAATCAACGTGGGTACAGCGACGGGGCTGGAAGCTGTATTCAACAATGGTAGTGGTACGTGGGATAACAATGGGGGCAAGAATTATCAGTTTCCGTTAGGGGTGAGTACCTACAATGCAGGAGTCATCACTCCAGGAGCACCTCAAGTAGATGTAACTCCACCAAGTGTGCCAACAAGTCTGATAGTTACCTCCAAGTCGGCTGATCGTGTAGCGCTGGCTTGGACTCCGTCGACGGATAGTGTAGGCGTAGTCGGATACGAAATATATCGTGACGGTGTTAAAATCGGAACGAGTACTGCGCCTGCATTTACGGATACCGGCCTAAAGGCATCAACGAGCTATGTTTACAAAGTCACTGCCTATGATGCGGCACAAAACAAATCGGCTGCAAGTGCCGAACTGAGTGTAACAACCGATGCTGCACCGATAAGCAATAGTGTAACCATCTACTACAAGCAAGGTTATGCTCAACCTAATATCCATTACCGCCCGACAGGCGGCACATGGACGACGCCACCAGGAGTTGCCATTCCATCCTCCGAGCTAGCAGGGTATAACAAGATAACCATTGATGTGGGTACAGCTACGGGGCTGGAAGCGGTATTTAACAATCGCAGCGGCACGTGGGACAACAACGGAGGACGAAATTACATCTTCCCTTTGGGCGTGAGCACATACAATGCAGGTGTAATAACTTCTGGAGCACCGGGAAATGCAACCAGTACGGATGTCATCGAGAGCCCGACAGCATTTCATTCCATTCAATTTAAGAATGCATCACTGTTAAGTTGGGGACGCCTGAGCGCATAAGGTATTCATCACACATCGATATAGACTTCACGATGCCAGGATTCATAGTCGTAGTTTGGGGAGCCTTGTTCAGCTAATAAGTGAACAGGGCTTTACTTATTTATAGATGGGATGAGCGACCTCGTCAGAATAAGGCCCATCCCAAATGCACAATCTTTTTAGGAGAGGTAAAGAGAGATGGCGAGTACTAGTTGACAAACTTAGTTGTAACTACTATAGTTACAATATAAAGTTCAAACATAAACAAATCGATAATTTAAAGGAGAGATCATGATGAACATTGCAATCATTGGTGCAACAGGCAAAGCAGGAAGTGTAATTTTGAAAGAAGCAGCAGACAGAGGGCATAAAGTAACGGCGATCGTTCGTAATGCATCCAAATTGGAAGATAAAAGTCTGAATACGCTGGAGAAAGATGTATTCGACCTTACAGCTGAAGATCTTAAAGCGTTTGATGTAGTTGTAAATGCATTTGGTGCTCCAGCGGGTAAAGAAAACCTGCATGTGGAAGTAGGACAAGCGTTGATCAACATTCTGAAAGATGCACCAAACACTCGTCTGATCGTTGTGGGTGGAGCAGGAAGCCTGTTCACAGACGAGTCCAAGACATTGCGTGTCTTTGAATCTCCAGGCTTCCCTGATGCTTACAAAGCAACTGCAACGAACCAAGGCCAAAACTTGCAGGATCTACAAACATCTTCAGGTATTCAATGGACATTCCTGAGCCCGGCTGGATTCTTTAATCCAGAAGGTGTACGCACTGGCAAATATCAAGCAGGCAACGATGTTATTCTCGTGAACAGTGAAGGCAACAGCTACATCAGCTATGCAGACTATGCGATTGCTTTGGTTGATGAGATTGAAAACCCACAACACAAAAACGAGCGCTTTACCGTTGTCGGCGAAGCGAAGTAATACTTTTAAATGATAATATGGAACATGACGGACGCTGATCTTAACAGATTGGCGTTCGTTTTTGTGTTATTGAAATAAACAAACGCATTCATTCACCTAAGGGCCAGAGAAAATGCAACATTTTTCCTGTTAAACAGGTCAATAAAGATGTACGAATTAACGTTATGAAAAGAAGGTGGAAAAGCTGAAGTTTCGTATATTCACGTTAATATGTTTTATATCCACCGTGTTCTTTATCTCAAATGCACAAGATGTTAACGCTTTGTCATGTGTAGAATTGGGAAGTCCCCAAGAACAGTTAGAACTATATGATGGAGCTGTTTATGGTGAAGTAAAGCAAGTAAAGGTCGACTTGAAGCAAGAGGGGTTTACGGGGACCAAAGAGAAAATTAGATATATTTTAGTAGAGGCTGAGAGGAGTTGGAATACTGAAGTTGACTCTCAACTCATTATCGCAACTAACTTCACTTGGGGGTTTGATTTCAAGGAAGGCAACAAATACTTAATATACTTTAGCGAAGCGGATGGCGAGTTAAGCAGTAGTCCGTGCAGTTTGACTATCGAAATGAATAATCTTAATCAAGCAACTGAACTATTCGGGGAAGGATATCCACCCAAACAACAAGTGAACGTAGAACACAAAATGTGGTTTATGTTTGAGCAGGATATTGATTTGTATATCGTAGGTGTAGTCGTATTTGCGGCGATCTTTGTCTTCTTTATGAGAGTAAGAAAGAAAAAGCGCAAAGTATAATCTCGCTACGCATGACCTATTACCCCTTTACTTAAATGAGGATCGAGGCGTATAATCCGTTGAGACATCACAGGGCTAAGAGGGGAAATAGTTATGAACAGTGGATTAATCAACGCGATCATTGCGTATATCATGTGGGGGGTTCTCCCGCTGTATTGGAAGTTGTTTGAAAATGTACCGGCAGGCGAGATTTTATCGCACCGGGTTGTCTGGTCATTTGTTTTTATGGGGATTTTCGTTGCCGTCCAACGTCGTTGGGGTGACATGAAGCGCATTCTGACCAGTCGTTCGACCTTGCTGTCCCTCACCGCGAGTGGGCTGCTTATTGCTATTAATTGGCTGATCTTCATCTGGGCAGTGAACAACGGTCATGTCGTTGAGACAAGTCTGGGCTATTATTTGAACCCGTTGCTGAACGTGTTACTGGCGGTTGTCTTCCTTCATGAAAAGCCAAACCGTGGCCAATGGCTCGCGATTGCCATCGCTGGTGTCGCGGTGCTCATCATTGCCATCGACTACGGACGTTTCCCATGGGTTGCGATCTCGCTGGCCGTGTCATTTGGTTTGTACGGTCTGGCGAAGAAGAAGATTAAGCAAGACGCTTCTGTGGGCTTATTTTCGGAGACAGCTGTAGTTCTGCCTGTCGCACTCGGCTATTGGATCTACTTGGCCATTGTGGGAGAAGCAACGGCATGGACACTGCCTGCGCCGATGTTCTTCGAACTGCTGCTTTCCGGCGTGGTGACGGCGCTGCCGCTGCTTTTCTTTGCACGGGCAGCCGCCCGGATGTCGTTGTCCACACTCGGCTTCGTACAATATATCGGACCGACGATCATGCTGATCCTGAGTGTGTTCGTGTTCAAGGAAACGGTCTCGCCAGTTCTGCTCGTCGGTTTCGCACTCATCTGGACAGCGCTGATCGTATACGCTGCTGCATCGATGCGCGCTACGAGACTTGCTAAGGTAAGCTGAACAGAAGAGTCATGAGTCATTCTGATATCGCCATAATTGCCCTGTCCGCCAATGAGGTGGGCAGGGCAGTTTTTCGTTTGTGGGGAACGATAGGTCAATAAAAACTATAAAGGGAACTGATCAACCTTATGGTAAAATATAGGGGCATTACTCATAAAAGAGGTAATCAAAAAAACGAGGAGGTAATAGATAATATGATGGTTAGTGACCGTTACCGTAAACGTAATCCGTTCTTTGTAAAGAATGCTGTAGTTCAGATACTATTTCAGTTTGCAGTTTCAGCGATAATTGGTGGTATATATGGATTTATGATGGTCAACGAGACGATAGGTAGATATATTAATAAACTATTACCAAGCACGGATGGTCCGGATTTTCATTTATATCTGCCCATTGTGGTTACAGTGTTCATTTACTCATGCTTTATTCAGAAGAAACAACGGATTTTTCTTGAAAAAATCTCGTTTAGTTGCCTCCATATTTTTGTTGCCTTGCTAGGCTGTATTTCTTCAGTTGTTGTGTTATTGGTGATCTAATCCAAATCCTACGTATCTACACCTTCAGCCCCATCAACTGCATCAATGACACCGACAGCGAGTGTTGTTACGGAAGCAGCAGCTAAAAGATTTTTGGCACCAAGCTTGACTCTGTCCTTATCTTCCTCTTTCAAGCCCACGACGACATCCTTACCACCTTTATATACATACTTGGCTGATATCGCTACACCTTTTGCAGTATTGGTTACGGCACCTCCAATATCGGCAAGTCCAGCGTCTATGGCGGTATCATCTTTACGGATCGCACCACTCGCCAGATCATATGTCCCGCTAGCCAGTTGTCCAACGGTTTTGCCTGTATTAATCGTGGCTTTTTCTACGCCGTTTCCGATTTCCTTGATAAAGGGACTTCCTGCAAGTTCACCTACAACCCGCACACTACCTCCCAATACTTTCCCGGTAAATTCTCCAGCCAATTGCCCCATCCCTTTTAAAAAACTCATCCATATTCCCCCGCTCCAATAAAAAGTTGATCCTATGTGTTATCTCAATTAACTTATTATATTCATATGTAAGCCAAAAGAACATCAGTCTCCAGCCCGAGTGGCGCACCCCTCCTTGATTGATCGCGACACGCTTTAGAAGTGCCCGATCCGCCCCCGGAACGCCGACCACGCTGCCCGCAAACACACAAAAGGCGCTAATCCCATAGGAAAGCGCCTTCCGCTCTTCATTACCCTAATCATTTGACTACACACGATTTTAGAAGTGTCTCAAGGAGCAGCAACGTAGTGGAGGGGGCGGAATCGATTCTGAAGAAGCAGAGCGGTCGCCTTTATCCCCGGATTTTCCCCTTATCAGGGGAATTCATAAAATCTGGGGATAACAGCGATCATAAGAACGATCCGCCCCCGGAACGCCACCATTGCTCCACAGCCCGCACTTCTACCCATCGTACCTAGTCAATAAATCCTTCCATGACTACCGTCGGCATCATATTGGATTGCCATGCGCCTTTGCCGTAGCCACTGTTATAACCTGGTGTAGCTTGAGGCTCCCAATAGAATACGCCTTTCCCTTTGCCATTCGGCAGATTGCGGATTTGGTTTTTCATCGCCGCTACAAAACTTTTACCAGCCGCTGCCTGATTATTGTCCATGCCAATTTCGGAGATGATGATCTCTTTGCCATAACGGTTGATCAGATCCTTGGCATTGTTTACCGTATTTGTCACGGCTGTGTTCCAGCCGGAAGCCGAAGGGTAGAGGGACATGGCAATCATGTCAAAGTTAGCTCCGTTATTGATCAGACCACCAATATTCCATACATAGAGGGCGTTATCATCTCCACCCGCCAGATGCACAATGGTTTTGGTGCCGCTGCTCAGGGATTTCACTGCATTATGGCCTGTGTTCACCAGCCACGCATAGTTTTTCATGTTAGTGGATGCTTTGCCATCTTCCCATAACATGCCGTTGCTTGTTTCATTACCGATCTGTACCCAGTCCGGGGTAACGCCTTTGCTTTGCATCGCGGTCATCACATCACGAGTGTGGTTCCATACCGCATCCATGAGTTGTTGGAACGTGTAATTTTTCCAGGCAGCAGGTTTGGTTTGTTGACCAGGATCTGCCCAGGAGTCGCTGTAGTGCAGGGTGAGCATCACGCTCATGCCGGCATTTTTGGCACGTTGTGCGAGTGTAGCCGCACGATCCTTATTCATGTAACCGTTACCATAATCATTCGAAGGATTAACGAACACTCGAATACGAACGGAGTTGATTTGATAGTCGTTTTTCAAAATATCAATGATGTCACGCTGTACCCCGTTTTTATCTTTCCATTTGTAGCCTTGGGCTTCCATTCCGGGAACCCAGCTGATGTCGGCTCCTTTGGCGAAACTTGGTGCTGCGCTGGCATGCTGACCTGCGGGCAACATGATGGAGGTGAATAACAAAACAAAAGCCAACATGATGGATGTCTTGAAACCCCTTACATTTTTGAACATTACAAGATGCCTCCTCGGATTTGGGTTGAGTTGCATCCTAATTATAGCCATCCAGGTTTACTCTACTAAAGGGTCCATTTCCAATATTTTGGGTGTTTTCTCAACCTCTCTAGGAAAAAAGACAAAACAAAAAGCCGTCCGAAGACGGCTTTTCTACCCGTGGCGCTTTTTGAAACATTGATCCGTATCCCGCGCCTCCACCGGACTCATTTTATTTTGAGCTAGTGGATCGGGTAAGGGACACGTTCAACATGTGATTAGAAATGTTGACGCACCTCCTTTCCTTGTGGCAAGAGTATACAACACCTTGTTTGGGAAAGCTAGTCTTTTTTACGTATTTACGCAAAATTATTTTTCGGTCTGGAACATCGTGATATCTCGTGCATAGTGACTCTTCGTTCCGTCATTGTTGCGAATGCGCACGCTATCTTCACTGATCCGCTCGACAATGCCGCTACCTACTTCACAGTAGACGCCAGCCGGGTCTTCCTGCCATGCGCTCACTACACATTGAGAGAGTGCAGCCGTGAAAAACTCTATATTTTTTTGTAACGTTCTAGGTTTGTTGGATTTCATTATATACTCCTTTAAATACTGATATTTGGAAATGATAACAAGAAACCGGACCAAATCACACTGTACTTCACTTTACTCTGTCTATTGACCTTTGTAAAGGGATGGAAAAAGTTGCGCCCATGAGGTATCATTTACATAAATTTTACGTAGCGTTTACACTGCGCTGACGCTTGATGTTGATTACGAATAGTACAATTATAGTAGAACTTCTAACCAAGAATAGATATGCAACACATTCGGAGGCCATACATGCATAGAGACGTCAAAACAGGTAACTACGTTAATCGCGATTTAAGTTGGGTTGAGTTTAATCGGCGCGTACTTCAGGAGGCCCAGGATCCAACGACGCCCCTGCTGGAACGCATGAGATTTCTCGGGATTGTCGCCAGTAATCTGGACGAGTTCGTCAGTGTAAGGGTGGCAGAGACAAAAGAGAAGATCAAGGCCGGATTTACGCAAAAGGATTTTACAGGGTATACCCCTTCGGGATTATACCGCAGATTGATCAAACGAACCGGGACCATGGTCGCCGAGCAGTATAAAACGTATCGTGAACTTATTCGTCTACTCGCCAAGAAAGGCGTAAACATTCAGGAATATACAGATCTTAATGTGACACAGCAGCGCGCAATGGACCAGTACTTTCATGAAATTATTTTCCCGGTACTCACACCGATGGCGATTGATCAGAGTCGTCCGTTCCCGCTGGTACACAACAAGTCTGTCTATCTGTCCGTGATGCTGCAGAAGGAAGGGGAGCAAGAGGGCGAGCCGTTTATGGCTATTGTTCAGGTACCTTCCAATCTGCCTCGTGTGGTTCAGGCTCCCATTCGGGCGAATAGCAAAAAGAAAACATTCATACTGATTGAAGACCTCATCAAACATCATATTCACACTCTGTTCAGCGGATATATCTCACTTGCTGCGCAGGAATTCCGAGTGACCCGCAATGCGGATCTGTTCATTAATGAAGAAGAAGCAGAAGATCTGCTGGAGGCTATTGAAAAAGAATTGCGGCGCAGACGCCGAGGGGCTCCTGTACGATTGGAAGTCTGCAAAGATTTTCGTCCGGATGCCTTGCTTGAATTGCAGGATGAATTCGATATTCAGGACCCGGTGTACGAAATTGATGGACCACTGGATCTGAGTTTTCTGGCTGGATTCGTAGATAGTTTGGACGGCTTCTCACATCTGAAATACAGTCCGGTGAAGCCTGTCTATCCACTGGAGTTCCTGCCCAGAGAAAGTCATTTCGAGCTGTTGCGCAAACGAGATGTGCTGGTGCATCATCCATACGAATCATTTGAACCGGTCACCGATTTTATATTGGAGGCTTCGGAAGATCCAAGAGTTCTGGCCATCAAGATGACCTTATATCGGGTCAATGGCGATTCACGCCTTATTCCAGCACTTGCACTTGCTGCTGAGAGTGGTAAGCAAGTCACAGTTGTGGTGGAATTGAAAGCCCGGTTCGATGAAGAGCGCAACATTGCTTGGGCACGTAAGCTGGAGAAGGCCGGTTGTCACGTGGTTTATGGACTGGTTGGACTGAAAACCCATGCCAAAATCATTCTTGTCGTACGCAGGGAACAGCAGGGTTTGAGACGTTATGTTCATGTAGGAACCGGTAACTATAATGAGAGTACAGCCAAAGTGTATACGGACGTGGGACTGTTCACCTCCAATCCGATTATTGGGGAAGATGCATCCGAATTGTTCAATGAGATTACCGGATATTCCGGTCCGAAGGCATTACAGGCGTTCCACGTTGCTCCGGATGGGATGAAGGACGAACTATTTTCACTGATTCGTAGAGAAACGGAGCATGCCCTGAAAGGCAAACCTGCCAGAATCATCGCCAAGATCAACTCCTTATCCCATCAGGACATGATTGATGAATTGTATGAGGCTTCTCAAGCCGGAGTACAGATCGATCTGATCGTGCGCGGCGTATGCTGCCTGCGTCCGGGGGTAGAGGGGCTTAGTGAGAACATTCGTGTCATTAGCATTGTGGACCGCTTCCTGGAGCATTCAAGGTTGTTTTATTTTGAAAATAGCGGTAACCCCGATGTATTCATCTCCAGTGCAGACTGGATGACACGTAACCTGAATCGAAGAATTGAACTGATGTGTCCTGTATTCGATCCAGAGCTGAAGAAGATGCTGGTGGATATCCTTAATCTGTCCCTTATGGATAATGTCAAAGCGAGAGAACTTATGCCTGGTGGCAATTATGTATTTGTACAAAATGAAAAGCCCCCGCTGAGAAGTCAGACGGAGGCCATGGGAATTATCCCTTGGAAGCCTGCTGAATGGAGTGCGTTAACGTAACTCCCCAGGCTTCCTGTAAGTCCTTGACGGCCTCTTCCAGGCCATCAAGTTCCAGTAACGGCTCGGCTGTACAGGTGAATTGCACCTGCAGCGAGTCGTTTTCTTTTGTTGCTTCGATCGCAGCGATGCTCTCGGATCGATTGATGGCTTCGGCTACGCGCAGCAGAGAGCCTATACGATGAGCATGCCGCTCATCCGAGTTTTTCAGAATGTCCCGGTGCTTATTCAGCAGTTGGGGCGTTCTTTTTTTAGGATGATAATCGGCAGCACTGGCACTGAGAATGGTCTCCCGGTGAGAAAGTCCATAGATGCTCGCATTCATGATCCAATAGGCCGAGTGCTGTGTATAACGGAAATAGTTAATCTGCTTACCAGCCATATGCAGCATGGAAGAAGCATACAGAATTCGGGCATCTGCTTGATCAGGCGCAGTACCTTGCAGTGCAGTATACAGGGTAACTGCATCCTGATGAATCCGTTGCAGACGTTTCTCTGGAATAGGCGGACCAAAATGGATAAAGTTACGGATACTGTCCTTCAGCGCGTCCGGAACGACCGGTTGACCTTCAGCCATGTAATCTCGCAACAACCCGTCCCGTAAACCCGCACCACTAACCACATACCGATCACCCTGTATTAATCTGAAAACAGTTCGCAGGATCAATACGCCGGGCACTATGATGTCTGCGCGATCTTTGGCGAGCCCAGGTACCTTTTTGCGCTGTGCCGAGGTGAGATGTGGCAAGGAGCGTGCGATGTTCTCCATCGCTTCCTCACCGATCTCATAATGATGGGTGACAGGCAGCGAATACTGGGTACGCTTCTGTTCCACTTTGGCGAGTGTACGCATCGTGCCTCCAAGTCCGATAAGTGGCAGGCCGGGGTGCTCAGCAATCCAATCCTGTCCACGGAGAGCTTGAATGACTTCGTTACACAGTGCATTCGCGTTTTCCACGGTCCACTGGTCTTCGCCCCCATAACGGGCATGCGAATTCACTGCCCCGATGGGGAGGGAAATGCTATGTAACCTTTTCCTATCCCGAAAGACCGTAATCTCCGTGCTACCGCCTCCAATATCCACGACATAACCGTCTGCCAGTTCAATGGATTGAGTGACACCAAGGAAACCATAATAGGCCTCCCGATCTCCGGATACACATTCGATGGTAAGTCCCGTCTCGCTCTCCAGCCATTCGATAATCTCAAGGACATTGCTTGCATTACGAATAGCTGCCGTAGCTGCTGCGCGAATCAGTTTGGTTTGATAGGCTTCACAGGTCGCTTTGAATTGACGCAAGATGGTGATGGCTTTATTCAGAGAGTGACGCAGAATGGTTCCATCCGACTCAACAACGCTGCTCAGACGAGCGGCGTATTTGTCTTCATGAATGATGCGATAGGCTTTGTCCTGGTCCAGTTCATATATAACTAGACGAATGGAGTTCGAGCCGATATCAATAATTCCTAAGGTTTCATTAGTACGTGTCATAAGCATCTCCTTCTACAGAGGTTCAACTACCCGAAGTGAAGCAGGGCAGCCATGGCTTCCGGTGAACCCGGAGGTGTGGCAGAGAAGGGCGTAGTTAACATAACAACAATGATAAAGACGATGAAACAGGCAAATATAAGACAACTCACGGCAAAGCCGCGATTGCGCTTTTGAATAAACAGTCGGATACCTGTGACAAAGAGAAGTACCGTGACGGCTACCAGAACGATCGACATTGCAAAATAGGCTACGCCATATAGTGATTTGAAAAATGCTTCCATTTCTTCTGAACGCTCCTTAGATCCTCATATTTAAGCCCTTCCAGCCATTCCTTAGTAGCATACGACAGATTGACTTGTTTGAAAAGCAAACCGGGCGCTTGTTCCTTTTTCCGCCATCACCTTGGGACATGTTCCATGGAAAAGGGGCCTTTGCCTTGGACAGACATCCAAGAAAGCACGGCTCCTGTTGAGTATGTATAAGGAAGGACTATTGTTCTAGGGAAGGAGATCAACCCATGTCGAGACAGCTTGCAAGCAAATGGCGGAAGACAGCGGCACTGCTGAAGTACCCGGTAGCTGCTGTCCATATTCCACAGACCAAGGCATTCAACTCGGGGAATCTGCTGCACATGCTCAGTCGTTATGGAATGGTGTATGTCAAACCTATTGTCGGTGGCGGAGGGTATGGTGTTATCCGGGTATCGGCGAGCGGAGGGGCTTATCGATACACGCATATGAAAACGACCCGTTCTTTCGCCAGTTTCAGTCAGATGTATCGCTCTCTGGTACGTGTAAAGGCAAGACGCAGGTATTTGATCCAGCAGGGCATCCATCTGGCAACGATTCAAGGAAGACCTGTTGATTATAGAGTCAAAGTCGTCAAGACCGAACGAGGATGGGTATTCCGTTCCTTGGTAGGACGACTCGCTCGCCCAGGACTCTGTGTGACGAATCTGAGCAAGGGTGGCACCATGTTGTCGGGACGGAGAGCCCTTGGTTTATCCCTGCCCCATATATCCGGTCGGCACAAACGCAGAGAGATGCGCTCACTTACACTGACATGCACATATATCATGGAAAGTCAGTTCCCAGGTGTGGGTCAGCTTGGTTTTGATTATGGGCTGGATTATTCAGGCAAGATATGGATTCTGGAAGTGAATACCAGACCACAATAAAAAAATGGATGGAAAAGCTTAAAAAAATCCAAGAAAAACCGATAATATATAGAAGAAAACGGTATGAAAAACGTTTGAAATTTTACATTACAGGGTAATTTACTCGCAACAAGTCTTGAAACTATGAATTTATTCCAAAAAAAATACGCTGATAAACGTTCTGTTGAAAGTACATCTTTCCTGTGCATAAATATTGTCCACACTATACACGTTGATTACTCAACATTTTTACCAATTATCAACAAACTATGCACAGGATTTCCACATATCATTGTGGATAACAAGAACGCTTGTTCTCTATATGAATCTCTGATATGATAGTTTTGAGGAAAAAAAAGGAAAGGTTGTGGCGGGAAATGGCTATGTTATCCGATGAGATGTTGTTGGATTCCTACCATAAAGCGATTGAGTTGAATCTCGAACGAGATTTCATCGCACTGCTGTTGGCAGAAATCCATAAGCGCAAACTGGGTACCGACGTATCTGCCATTCTTCACTAGAGATCCTCATTGCAGGCAATGTTACAGGTTTCCGGACAAGTCCCATAGTGAGACAGGCCATGGCGTGCTCGTCTGACAATGGTGACAGTACATCACATGATTGCAAACGTTTTCGGCTTCGTCTGCCGTGTCAGAGGAAGTTTGGAATGCGTAGGGGCTGTATGGTCCGGTGTAGTCATCCAATTTGCCGCATTCTAACAGTCCCTGAAGGCAGTGGGGGCAAGCCTGCTCCGGTACAACCAGACCGTTACACAGCGGGCATATATAAGACAAGGGTATCCCTCCTGATATGGATTCACTCAGGAGTAAGATACCCTTTTTTGTATCAATTATGTTGTTTTAGCGAAACTAGCGTTTCATGTTGCTGCTGTGTCCCGGGGACAACTTGGCATCCGGATCGAAGTATACTTTGGCGTTATTCACTGCTGTTGGAGCTTCACCGAATCCGACAGCGATTAGCTTCAGTTTGCCTGGGTATGTTGTAATATCCCCGGCAGCGAAGATCCCTGGAATAGATGTTTCCATGCGGGAATCCACAACGATGGAGTTGCTGTCAATTTCGATTCCCCACTCGGCAATCGGCCCGAGAGAAGAGACAAATCCGAAGTTAACAATCACGTCATCTACTTCGATTTCCTGTGTTTCTTTGGTTTTGACATGGGAGAGGGTTACCTTGGTAATGGTGTCATCCCCATGCAGTTCCGTGATTTCGGTCGGTGTAACGACATTCACCTTGGAATTCATCAGGTTTTCGACACTGTGCTCATGTGCACGGAACTTGTCCCGACGATGGATCAGCGTTACTTGCTCAGCGATGGGCTCTAACATGAGTGCCCAGTCTACTGCGGAGTCACCGCCGCCACTGATCATTACCTTTTTGCCAGCGAAGGCATTCAGATCACTGATGAAGTAGTGCAGGTTGCTCTTCTCGAACTTGGCAGCACCTTCAAGCTCCAGGCGACGTGGTTCGAATGCACCTACACCAGCTGTAATAATGACGGCTTTGGCATGATATTCATTCTCATCCGTCTTCACGACGAAATGTTGTTCATCCTTTTTCTCCACCGATACAACCTTTTCTTCAAGGCGGATGTTCGGGTTAAAATGACTCATTTGCTCAACCAGGTTATTCACCAGTTCCTGAGCGGTTACTTTCGGGAATCCGGCTACATCATAGATGTATTTCTCCGGGTAAAGAGCGGCAAGCTGTCCGCCAAGCTGTGGCATACTTTCAACCAGTGTAACGGATGCCTGACGCATCCCACCATAAAACGCGGCGAACAGACCCGCAGGGCCTCCACCGATAATAAGCAAATCAGTCATATCATGACTGGAATTCTGTGCAGTCAAGAATCAACAACACCTTTCATATTTTAATAGGTAGTTAACAGGAAGAATGTGCAGGCTACATATCGTAACCGACGTTGGTGCTGAACTGTCTTTCCTATTATAAACGGTGTATTCAGGGTTGCAAAGTTAGCTGCATCACGAATCTGAGAATAATTGATGAAGATCAGATGAGAATAGGATGAAATTGGAAATGAAAGGTTATGAAAAATAACAAAAAAAACCTTGATCTTTACCAGAAATACAGATATCCTTGACCTGTACTATGTGTTTTTTTGTCTAATTTAGAGTCAATATGTAATGTGAAGACAACTCCCGTGTTTTGTGGAAACTTGTGGTTAATTTCACAACTTGAAACGATAATTTGCGTGCAAACGAATTAAATTTTGCTGCAAACGTTTAAATAAATTCGCGAAGTTAACATTTGTCGTCATAATGGGCAAGACCTCATCAATATTTGTAAGTAAGTGTATTTTGCATCTCACCCAGCATCGGGCTGGTGCAAGTGAAACCGGAAGGGGTATAGACATGAGCAGTATTCCCAAAATCGTCATCCTCGGCGCGGGCTATGGCGGGATTCTAACAGCCCAGCGGCTGCAGAAGGAATTGAACTATAACGAGGCCGACGTCACATTGGTGAACCGGCATGATTATCATTATATTACTACACATCTACATATGCCGGCAGCCGGCACGGATACCATTGAGCATGCAAGAGTCCCTATTTCGAAGCTGATTGATGAGTTCAAGATTGATCTGGTCAAGTCTTCCGTGAAGGAGATTCGTCTGCAGGATCGGAAGATTATTTTGGAGGACGGCACGTTATCCTATGATTATCTGATTATTGGACTAGGCGGAGAACCTGAGACCTTTGGTATTCCGGGCATGCTTGATCACGCCATGACAATCCGCAGCATTAACTCGGTCAGACTGATTAGAGAACACATCGAATATCAATTTGCGATGTACAAAAACGACAACAAACGAAATCGTATTCGGTTTGTCGTAGGTGGAGCGGGTTTCAGTGGCGTTGAATTCGTAGCTGAGCTTGCAGATCGCATTCCACAGCTGTGCAAAGAGTTCGACGTGAATCCGAAACATGTGCATATCTACAATGTAGAGGCAGCACCTTCGGCTTTGCCTGGATTTGACCCGGAATTGGTAGAACATGCGATGAATGTGCTGAAGAAGAAAGGTGTTACCTTCAAAATTGGTGTTCCGATCAAGCAATGTCTCCCGGATGGAGTTATTGTGGGAGAGGGAGAAAAGCTCGATGCTGCTACAGTCGTATGGACCGGCGGTATTCGCGGTAACTCACTGCTTGAACAGGCAGGTCTTGAAGTCATGCGGGGACGAGTGAAAGTAGACGACTACCTGCGTGCTCCAGGGCATGAGCATGTCTATGTCATCGGTGACAATTCACTTGTGTTCAACGCGGAAGGACGGCCTTATCCGCCAACAGCCCAGATTGCGATGCAGCAGGGGGTTAACTGTGCGAAGAACGTCGTGGCATCCATTCGCAAGAAACAGCCACAACCTTTTGTATTTACGAGCAAAGGCACGGTTGCTTCATTGGGTAAAGGTGAAGCGATTGCTGTTGTAGGCGGCAAGAAATACAAGGGCTGGAAAGCGGCTCAGTTGAAGAAGCTGGTTGATCTGCGTTATCTGTTCATCATTGGTGGTATTCCGTTAGTCCTGAAGAAAGGGCGGTTTTTTGGATGAGACATTGCAGTGTTCAGGTCCGGGGACTATTAACGCGTGAAGAACTGGATCGATACAACGCCCTGATGCAGGTCGGTGGTTATCTGGAGGAACAGGATCAGTATGATCTGGCCTATATCGTGCAGAAAGAAGTGGATATTCTCATTTTGCCCGCGATTGAGCGGCTTAAAGAGAAAGGTCGTGACCGTGACCGGGCCACAGCCGAATTCCTCGAATCACTGAAAGCGGTTGATGAAGAGCAGGATTAGAGGCATAACCTTCCAATCGCTGTTATCCCCAGATTTTTTTGATTCCCTTTTGTTAAAGGGGAAAATCCGGTGATAGCGTATGCTTCCGATGCAGCTTTCTTTCAGAAAGCTTTTAGGCGAAGTGGATGCTTTCGAAGTAGCTTTCTTGCAGAAAGCTTGTAGCTTCGCTTTTTCAGGTTTTTTCTGTCCTTTCCGTTTTTGTGTAAACAAATAGTTCAAACAATATAGATCTAAATCAAGCTTGAGGTATTAGAATATTGATAGATAATAAAGCACCGCAGACAGTATCCTTTACAGGAGCTGTCGCGGTGCTTTATTGTGTCTATTGTTACAGCTTAAGCATGTCTTCCAAAGTTCCTTCGTTCAACAGACTTCCCACATAGAACGAACCGAATTCGCCATAACGCGCGCTAACTTCATCGAAACGCATCTCATAGACGAGTTTCTTGAACTGAAGTGCATCATCCGCAAACAGCGTAACGCCCCATTCCCAATCGTCGAAACCGACAGAGCCGGTTATGATCTGTTTTACTTTACCCGCATAGCTACGACCAATCATGCCGTGACTGCGCATCATGGTGCGACGCTCGTCCATGGACAGCATGTACCAGTTGTCATTCAGCTCACGCTTTTTGTTCATCGGATAGAAGCAGATGTATTGCCGTTGCGGCAGAACAGGCTTCAGGCGGGCGATAATCTCTGGATTCTGCATCGGGTCTTCGCCTTCTTTGCCAAGGTAGTTACTCAATTCCACTACACTGACGTAGGAATAAGACTTAGTTGTGTATTGGGCAAACATCGTTTTGTTAAACGCGTTCTCCACAGCCTTCAGATCTTCCAGCGTTTCACGCAGGTGCATCATGACGAGGTCTGCTTTTTGACCTACAACCGTATACACGACTGTACTTCCTTTGGATGAATCCTCGACTTCTTTCCATTCTTTCCAGAATTCCTGAAGCTCGTCTAGTGCTACAGCACGTTCTTCATCATCTGCTGCTTTCCAGGCGGCCCAGTTAATCGAGCGAAAATCATGCAGGGCATACCAGCCCTCCAGTGTTGATGCTGCTTCGTTCATTGGTTGTGTTCCTCCTGCAAGGTATATTTCCAAATCCCGATAAGTGGTTGTTCAAAAAGTCCGCTTTTGATTACGAATGATGCCTGGTGGCATCATCAGCATCGAATATGGCATTCAGCCGAAATAAGTGGATGCTTACGAAGTATGTTTCCTTCGGAAACATTGTAGTTGCTCACGTAGCTCTATCTACGCTCCGCTGCTCCATTTCTAACTTCATTACATCTTCTCGGTACTGAAAACCAGTCTTTTTGAACACGTACTATAAGGGACGGGTGAGTGCTTTATCGTTTACATTGTATCCCAACATGAAGCAGAAGGGCAAATGGACAGAGCGTGAATATAGGGAAATTTGTCCAGAAAGTTCGTTGCTTCGCCACATTTTTTGCGGTACACTAACTACTATCCAGAAGTGAAACCCGAATGCGTGAAAGAAGAGGTGAACGTCGGCCGATGCAATTTATACCTGTGCTGGTATTAATGGTATTATTTTTCGTTATGATGTTTGGTATCGGTTTCATTTTAAACATGCTGATGAAGACAACCTGGTTCCCTTCCTATCTGTTCATTATTGTAATTCTGCCTATTGTTGTATACTCTCTATGGGATCATTCGTCATCTCTGGTGTCACATCTGGGTTCTTTCCAGCTTGTAGATTATATGACGGGTGTCGCTGGACTGGCTGGTGCGGTAATCAGTGGCTGGACGATTCAGAAGTTGCGTCTGGGTGGATACAGAATGTTTTAGTTTGCTGGAAAGAGGTAACACATGCATGACTGTAATCGTGAGAAAGTCTTGTCTTTGTCGTAAACGCTTACGAGTACAAAGGGAAGGCTTTTTTGCTATTCATTGATATAAGATGGATTATTGTACGCTTGTACTTCATATACATTTGGAGAACATTCTCTTCAGATCTTTACTTGTATTCTCCGGCTACAGCTTTTATAGTAATCTAGCGACTCTCGACATGTTTTTTTTGAAAGTTGCTTAATTCGGCGAAAACGTGAATGATGTCGACCTAGGACGAAACGGAGCGAGAACAGGCCATCTTTTTACCTGTTTTTGAGCATTTGAGGATCAGACATTTATGATAGAATAGATAAACATACTTTTGGGGAGAAGGAGATCAGGCTATGCGCATGAAGAATCTGCACCATTATACTGAACATCATCGCTACTGCGTATACAGGGAGTTTGGACTTAGCGCCCTGGATGACCGTATGCTTACAGGAGCATATCAGCCCATGGTAGGTGCTTTTGCGGTTGGCTTGTATCGGCTGTTGTTTCAGCATCTTCCCGGTGAACAGGTCGGTTATTCGCCGCTTGAACAGCAACGGAGGCTGTTCATGACACTTGGACTTGAGCCAAGTGAGAAAGGGCGTAAATATTTGCTAGAGCAGACATCCAAGCTTGAGGCAGTAGGGCTGCTTCAGACTTCACGGCTATATATTCCGGAAAATGATGATTACATCTACGAATATGAGCTGCAACCGCCGCTCTCTCCGGCAGAATTTTTCCGGACACAGCATTTGACACTGCTGCTTCGTGACAAGATAGGCAAATTTGCCGTCCTTTCCCTGCGATCCGGTTTCTCGGCAGTGGAAAATGGGGACGCGCCTTATCCAGCAGCCAATAAAGAGAATATTTCCGTTCCCTTTTACGATATATTTGAATTGAATACACATGTTATTGATTACGAGTTGGAGCAAGCATTGTCGGAAGTATCGACTACGGCCCAGCGGACAGGCACGAATGATGCAGCGGAAGAAAACAGTTTGAACTACGCTGACATTATTTTGCGTTTTCCGCGGGAGTCGGTCAACCGGCGTCATGTAGAACAGTTGCGGTTCGATCATGAACAACTGGGCATTGTAAATTATGTCGTGAACAAGTTTAACCTCAGTGTGCAGGATGTATGCCGTCTGCTGGATGAAGATGATATCTTCAGTCCGCAGGGCCAGTTGATTCTGGATGATCTCCAGCATAAGGCGAGCATGCAGTTCAGGCAGACGAAGAAGCGTCATGAGCAACAGACTGTACAGGCAGCCAAGGTAGTGGCTTTGAGACAGCATATGGAGGAGCCAGAACGGAAAGAAGACTCCGGTGAACCACCTGTTGAGCATGGAGTGCAGATGGAATACTACGTTGAAGTGCCTCCACAATTTATGACCAAGTGTGATATTCACCAATACAACATGATGTTGCGGAATGAGCCGTATACACGTCTACTGCAGACGTTCTTCCCTGGTGCAGTACCGGACAATCTAATCGATATATTTGAGAAAATTGATCTGAGTTACAAGTTACCTGGTGAAGTTATCAATGTATTGATTCATTATTTGATGGCATTACTTGTATCCGGCGGAGAGCAGCGAATTAACCGTAACTTCGTTGAGGCGATCGCCTCCAACATGTTGCTCAAGCAGGTGAACTCTTACGAGAAAGCCGTCCAATATATTCGCGATCAGGCCAAGGTCAAAGGCAAACAGGCTGCTGGTGCAGCTGGAACCCGTACCCGTACATACGGCAAAGGAACCAAAGCCAAACCTGAGATTCCGATTGTACAAGACATAAGCACCGATGGAGACGCCGTATCCGAGGAAGAGTTCGAAGAGATGATGCGATTCGCCCAGCAGATGCAGGCGAGTAAGCAAAAAGGAACTTCTTAAATATTTATATTAAAACCAAAAAGACGAGTCCTCCGATTAATGGAGACTCGCCTTTTTTTTGAATTACCAACGTTTTCACTTTATCTGATCAAGACCATCAGATCGAGTTATTACTGTAACTCCCAAATCCTTCCTGACATACTACTTCGTGATCAAAACATAGAGCCCTTTAACTGCCTGTTGGAAGTAATGGACCCTACGTTTCTTTGCAGTTATACAACGTGCCTGAAATATCCTGACGGGTTACCTCAAAATCATGGTTGCTTGATTGCCCGCGTAGTTCTCAATGATCAGCTTATGAATATACAGAAATGTTATCATTTATACGATATATAATAGTACCTACTAATACATAAGAATAGAAAGGATTTTGAATTTGAAGAGATTTATTGCATTTGCTTTATTGGTTCTAGGGTTATTTATAGGGTCTAATGTAGCTACTGAAAGAGGGGTTTACGCTGCAACAACACAAGAAGTATCTTTATCTCTTTCTAATGGAGGTGTCTACTATGGTGAAGTTCAAGATGGGAAACCACATGGAAAGGGAACTGCCACATGGGGAAAGTATAAAACTTATACCGGTGAGTGGAAATATGGAAAGAGATCTGGGAAGGGAGAGTTAATCACATCAGACCCAGAAACAGAAACGCCTCAAGTCATTTATGAGGGAACTTGGGCTAATGATAAACAGAATGGGCAAGGTACTTTAAGAGAATATTTTAAATTTAGTAAGTACAGTGAAGAATATGATCGAGCTACGGCACATCAGGGTACTTTTAAAGATGGTCAGCCTGTATCTGGATACACAGTGATAAAGGACTTGAGTTTAGATACTGAATTGGTTTTTAGGTACATGAACGATAATGTGATGGTCGCTCTCGGTTTAGAAGACTCCAATGATTTAAATGTTCCATTAAAAGCAGAAAATATGTCCTTGTTTGCATCTTTGAATTTTAAAAAAGAATCTGGATTTCTTATGCAATATACGGAAGAGAAAAAAAACGTATATCAATATGGAACGTATAAAAAGGGTCCTAATGGAGGAACTAGTTTATTTAATGGAACGATCGAGCTGTTTGACCCGTATAATGATAAAATTTCCATTGGAATTGTGAAGAAAGCTAAAATTAAAAGCTATAAAGTAGTGAATACTTCCGAAGAACTCTCTAAATATAGAGAGAGAATTATAAAGAAGAAGTTGTATCTTCTTGACCCATACATTTCTAATTTCAAGAAACTATATAATCAGCTATAAATTTTATGTTGGAAATAAAGAATTTAGATTACACATAAACAATTTCATCTTCCGGTACTTTCTCAAGCTAGTTATATCGTCAATGATTTTCGAGATGTTTTTTGAGATTAATAAAAGAGAGCCCCTTCAACTTCCTATCAAGGAAGTGAGAGGGCTCTCTTTTATTAAAATAGATGTAAGTGGCTAATGTTATACAGGTTAGTTTGAAAATACCTTGCAATGTTACCTCAGAATCGTAGTGGCCTGATTGCCTGCATAATCCTCAATGACCAGCTTCAAAGAGCTGCTGCTGGACGATGGTGTGAAGGTCAGTTCACTCAGCTTCGTTCTTCCCCGAATGATATACGGGAATTTCTGCGAAACGTAAGTGACTCCGAACTCGCGTGCCACCCCATTTTCATAAACATAGATCTTGTACCAGTCCTCCAGATCCGGGAGGGCTAATGTATATTTCCCATCTTTTACAGTGACCTTTTCCTTGGCGTATGGTGTAATCTGAAGATCTGCGAGCTGTCCGGTATGGGTAACCGGGTTCTGGCCGCCAATGGCGATGTTCAGCACGTAATGCTCACCATTGGTTGGAAGTCCGGTCAGGACGGCAGATTGTTTTCCTTTTTTGACCTGAAGAGACGTGGTGAAGGGTTCTTTCGTGTATTCGGTTTGTAGTGTGAGTTGAATAGACTCATTGCCTTTACCTTTGTCTTTCTTTTTATCCTTGTCCTTATTCTTATCTTTGTCTTTGCCCGAATCTTTTGCTTTTTTCGGGTTTTTCCAGCTTACGATGGCATCGCCATTCTTTTTGAATTTCACATCAATATTCTGAACGGCTGCATTCAGATCGTAAGGCAGGACGGTTGCTTCACTCTCGGTACCATCTGCACCAACCGCACGAATGGACAGTTCACCAGACGGCTGTTTTAGCGATTTGATATAAAAAGTAGAATCATACACGCCACCAACATAGGCACCATTTTCATATAAATTGTATTGTTTGACCTCTGAATAGTCCTTCATATCCCATGCAACAACCAGTTCATTGGTGTTGGTCAGTGCTTTGGCAATATGGAATCCGGTAGGTGCATCCGGTACAGCCGCTGAACCGTCGGAAATGCGGATCCCGCCAATATTCATCTGGTAATTCTCTATTGCCTCGCCATTCGGGTCAAAGGATAATCCCATAGCGGCAATGGTTTTTCCTTGATAGGCGCTCAAATCCAGCGAAGTTGTCTTCCAGCCTTCCGTATGCTGGCCTGCATTAGGCACATTTACATTGACCACGTTGGATGGATCATCTTCGAAGATCAGCCCAACATGCAGGGAAGAAGCATCGCTAGTTGACGGTTTGTTATACGTGAGCTCCAGTTTGGATTGTCCGTTGACGGACAGGTCGGTTTTGTACAGACGCAGGAAGTTCTCCGCGTTCAGTGTACCGTTCACCACGAGAGAGCTGCCGCCATTAAACGCGCCAATGGAGTCATAGTTGTACCTTGCGCCTTTCTCATAAGAGGGACCATAATCAAAATCAACAATTAGCTTGTCGCCTTCACTATCCATCCACCATTGCCAAGTGACAGGGATATCCTGAATGTTGATATTGGACCATTCTTTATCGTTCGAGACAGTGCCGTCTTCATAATATTTCAGACCGTGGCCCGTATTGAAGTTTGTTGCAAAATTAGAGCCGTTGATGACGGATCGCTCGGTAAGATATGCAGCGATTCCATCCCAGTTTGCGCCGGAAGCATACACATCCGACAGATTGGCAGACGCATTACGACGTGCATCTGTCGGGTCTTGATTTGGACCAGACCACCAGGCGCGATCACGTACAAAGGTCATCCACTGGTACTCATCCTCAGCTCGATGATTGGTACTGCCATCGCCCATCTCTTCATCCAAGGCGTTGTGGGTGAAGTCAGCACCGAGTGTCGCGATACTATTCATAGGCTGACCGTTCTCATCCAAGTTATGACGCAGGTCGTAGGACTGCTTCCAGCGGCCGAATTTGTCATGTCCACCTTCGACACCAGCAAATACGGTTTCCAGTGGATCCAATCCCAGGCTAAGAGCATGATCACGGGAATCGCGGAGCATCTTGTGGTTCCATACATAGTTCAGGAAGATGGAATCCGAGACTCTGCCGAGAACGGAATCCTGTACAAAGGGGCTATTGAGCCCATTAAATTGATTCTGGTACTGAATCTTGCCCGTTGTATTGATTGTGGAATCATACCACTGGACATACAGGCCTTTATCTCTTAGATATTTCATGAATTTCTTGTAGGAAGCGATATCCTCAGGGGCTACACCCCGGGCAACCTCTTCCTGATTGAAGAAGTATCCATCGTAGTTGTAGTATTCTGCCATCTCGGCCAGCTTCTCGGCCACAGGGAAATGACCGTTTTCATCCTGGATCAGCATTTGTTTGTACGTCTGTGGTCCACGGTCATTGTCCGAGAAAAAGATGTTGGCAATGGATTTAACGCCATTCTTATGGGCTGCATTGGTGTATGCCGGATTCGGAATGTTCAAAATACCAAACTCGAAATATTTCTCCGTCCATTCCTTACTAGGGTCATACAGCTCCTCCGGTACTCCCGCAGAGGCCATGCCGTGCCAATAGCTGTAGTAGTCTGTATATTGCCAATAGTTAAAGAGATACTGGCTGAATTCATTGGTATATGGTGTGCTATCGAAGAATGCATTGCCGTAATCACCACTCATCGTAAATAGCTGGGTGTCCGGGCTAAGCTCAGGATATGCCTGTGTAGCAGAGAACGCTTCATTACGTGGCTGCAAGGGAACATGGGCACGAAGCAGATCACCATGGATATCACTTTCCGGTGTCCAGTTCAGAATCTGGGCTGAGGTGTACCCATGTTGATAGGGTTGATTTACCCCTTTGGCACTTTCACCGGTGTAAGGGAGCGTGTCTCCGGCATAAACGGATGATGCAACAACTTGTCCAAGCAGAGCCGTAGTCAGGACCATGGCAGTTACTTTGGGAATGATGCCTTTCGGTTTGAGTTTGCGTGTCATGCTGTTCCTCCTTCAAGTGGAATGAATGTAAGGTATTCTTTTACACAAAGCTAAACTTATGGTTAACGATAGTGGATGAAAGCGTTTTTAAATAGGGTGAAATTAAAGAATCGCTAGTACAAACTAAAGAAAAGTTCCAGGTGACAAGTTAATGTCAGAAGCCTAATGATATAATTCTTTATAAGTTGAACTAATTTTTTACACGATAACGAAGAGAACAGAAAAAACCTGAAAAAGCGAAGCGTTCGCCTAAAAGCTTTCTGAAAGAAAGCTGCATCGGAAGCATACGCTATCACCAGATTTTCCCTTAAGAAAAGGGAATCGAAAAAATCTGGGGATAACAGCGATTGGAAGGTTATTCTGTCATCGTAGTGTCAGTGTAAGTAATCTTTAGTTCAACTTATAGAGTCAGGAAAACAGCATCGGAGGGGACATGCGACTTGAAAATTGTTAGCGTTTACAATAATTTCTTCAAAAATAATATGTTTATGAAAATGCTACTGATCTTCTCGATGATATCCATTGTCACGATCATTACATTGTCTTATATCATCTTCCTGTCAGTGTCCGACTCCACGATTCGCCGGGAACTGGCGATCCAGAAAGCGGCGATGGAACATGTGGATCGATACATTCATCAGCAGTATGAATCGGTGCAAAACATGGTGAGAGACATGCATCAGAATGAGGCGCTGTCCGCCAACATTACTTATCTGATGAATCATTCGTACGCTGAATATGTTCAGCACATGACCAATGGATACTATGCCAATCAGGACGACTATTCGGCCGATGTGTTGAAACATTTTCAGAACATTATGGATCGTAATTCGCAGATTAACCAACTCATGTTGTATAGCGCGGAGCAGCAGGACCTGTCTACCTTCAATCAACACAAGCAGTTCCGCAAGCTGGACACCAATGTGGCCCATTCCTATATTCCTGACGTGATGGCGATGGAAACGCCCAATATCAGTGCCCCCAATTCCTGGATTCGCAAAGAGATCAATCAATGGGACCCTGCGCTCTATTCCATCCGCGTACCGATTAACAATACACAGACCCTTCGGAATCTGGGCCAATTTCTTGTCTTCTTTGACTCGGAGGGAATCGGAAATGCACTGGATAACTACGAGAGTAATCTGAAGGGAGAAATCGTGGTATTATCGGCGAAAGGTACAGTCTTGTTCGACTCCAACAATCAGTATTATGGGAAGAAATATCCCTACGTGAATGTAGCCGATTCGCTGTTTGATCAGACGGATATGGATTCGATGAAAAAGGAGCAGAACATGTATGTGAACAAGTTCGTCTCTGCGGATCAGGGTTACGTGGTCATCGGCACTGTTCCGGTAGAAGAGATGGCTGAAACCTATGCGGGCATTCGCAATACCATCATCTCGATCAGTATCGTATGTATTTTGTTTGCCGTGCTGGTTCCGGCGTTTTTCATTATTAACTTTGCCAAACGAACCCGTCGAATTATTCGCTTCACCCAGAAAGTGAAATACGGCAACTTCACGGCTCGCATTGATGATCCGCGTGATGATGAACTGGGGCAGATCTCGCATAGCTTTAACGATATGCTGGACGAGCTGAATCTGTATATCGAACGGGTCTACAAAGCCGAGATCAAACAGAAGGAGACGGAGTTGGTCGCATTACAGGCGCGTATCAACCCCCATTTTCTCTACAATACGCTCGAAGTGATTCGGATGAGAGCCATATCCCAGGGTGCCAGAGACGTCGGTGAGATGATCTATAGTCTATCCGTATTGTTCAAGAGCCTGGTACAGCAAAAGAAAAATTATACGCTGAAGGATGAGATGGAAGCTTGCCGCTTGTATCTGGAGTTATTCCGAATCCGCTACAAGGATATTTTCATATATACGATCCAGATCGACGCTGCTTATTATCAACACCCTGTAGTCAAACTTTCGCTGCAACCCATCATTGAGAATTATGTCGTGCACGGCATTCAGACAGAACGTTCGGATAACCGCTTATCCATCATTGTAGAAGAGACGGATGATGTAGTGCAGGTGGAGGTCAGAGATAATGGCAAAGGCATTGATCCTGCACGCCTGACGGAAATCCTTGAAGAACTGGAACGTCCTGAAGAGTCTGGTCAGATGTTCGGGCTGCGCAGTGTTCATAGTCGATTGCGTTTCCTGTACGGGCCAGAGTTCGGTATCACCATAGAGAGCACCCTCGGAGAAGGAACACGGATCAGGGTGCGTTATCCACATACAGAAGGGACAGGTGTGTAACATGTACAAGGTGTTTATTGTGGACGATGAGCCGTTCATCATTGAAGGCTTATACGATATTGTGGATTGGTCTTCGTTTGGTATGGAAATTGTGAGTCACGCAGGGAATGGGCAGGCGGCGTTACAAGCGCTCTCCTCTCAGCCTGTGGACATTCTGATTACGGATATTTCGATGCCGCTCATGAATGGTCTAGACCTGATTCGGGAAGCAAGGCGAGTGCAACCTGAGCTGAAGGTCATTATCCTCAGTGGTTTCAATGAGTTCGAATATCTGAAGGAAGGCATGCAGCTGGGAATCGAAAATTATCTGCTTAAACCGATTAATGTGGAGGAATTGGAATCCACGCTGAGCAACACCGCGTCCAAGCTAGATCATACGGTGTCACCTCAAGCCGATGATGCGTATGGCATCCAGATTCTGAAAGATAACATTCTTCATCGATGGCTTACGGGACAGATTGCAGCTACTGAATTTGAAGAACGTGCCCAATTTATGAATCTTTCGCTGGATGCACCGGACGTTGCTGTGGCTGTCTTGCGGGATAAAGAACAGACATCTGGTATGTTTGAACGTGTGGAAGAGATGTTGAGGGACAGACGCCATCTGAACGTATTTCATGATATCGATGGAGACATCGTCATTATTGCCAATATTCAGGGTACGAGCGACGAGGAGCGACAGTTGATGGATGGTCTTCAGGAATTATCTAATGCGATAACCGTAACACATCCTGCGGTACGCATTGGAGCAGGCAGGTTGATGAAGGGGCTGTACCATGCACCGACCAGTTATGCCGAGGCCAAAAAAGCACTCCAGTATGTGATGATTTATCCCGATCTTAAAGTGATCGACCATGCGATACTGGAAAGGTGCGGAAGTTCAACGGCGACCTTCTTCATCGATTGGAGGGAGTACGCCAAACTTATTTTGTCCCGGAATACAGAACAGCTTGCCGACCAGATTCGCATGGACTTTGAACAGCATCGCGATGGGCTTACACCTGGGGAGTTACAGAATACCGCACTGGAAGTGGTGATTCGCTTCAAAATGGAACTGGAGAGCATCAAACACTCGGATGAGTCTGCCATATACCAACAGGGGCTTCAACTTGTGCTGGACAGTGGCACTTTTGATGAGCTCGTGAGGGCACTTCAGCAGGTTGGGTCGCAGACCATCCAATCCCTATTGCAGGATTTGAAGAATCCGATTGTGAACCAGGTGCTTCAGCATATTGACAAACACTACGCAGAAGAGCTCTCCTTGAAGCTATTGGGTGCCCATTATCATCTGCATCCAGTGTATTTGGGACAATTGTTCCATAAGGAGACCGGGGAGACGTTTGCCGAATATATCAACAGATACCGGATTGAACGTGCGAAGGAGCATCTACGCAATTCGAATCTGAAGGTACATGAGATCGCCCGAAATGTAGGGTACTGGGAGACAGGGTATTTCTATAAACAGTTCCGCAAATATGTAGGAATTTCACCGACTGATTTCAAGGTGTTTGGTTAATTCGGTGACGGGCAGATCCAATTTTGCGGACGGAATCCAAGAGACATATCGGGAACAGAAGTGGCATGTGATGAAGATCATGCCATACGTTACCCGGCATGTCTCTTTCATGTAAGCGATTTATTTAAACAGGTACAAAATAGTTGCCCAAGGACGATTTCTCTTTAATTTGTACCTCGAAAACTTAAGTTTATCTTCTTTTTGTAAATGCTTTCATTCGATAAGGTTAAAGCAGTTAGTAAGTAGAGCCTAAGGGACCACGAAAAGGGAGGATCAAAGAAATGAGTAAACAAAGAAAACGCTTCTCACTCGTTCTTGCATTGTTAATGGCCGTTACGCTTGTTCTTAGTGCCTGTGGAGGAAGCAAAAGTGCTTCAGAATCCGGAGGAGCGGGAGATGACGCGGTCGAGTTGATCTGGTATACCATCGGTACCCCTCAGAAAGACGTCAACAAAGTGATGGAAGAAGTCAGCAAGTATACCAAAGAGAAAATTAATGCCACGGTAACGATGAAGATGGTTGACTGGGGTGACTACCCGCAGAAGATGCAGGTTAACGTAGCATCCGGTGAGCCAATGGATATTCTGTTCACCTCTTCGGGTGGATTCGATTATGTACAAAATGCAAGAAAAGGTGCGTTCCTTGAACTGGATGACTTGCTTACCGAATACGGTCAAGATCTCACCAAGACCATTGATCCTGCATTCCTCAGCGGTTCGAAGGTAGATGGACACAATTACGGAATTCCAGCCAACAAAGAGCTGCCTCAACAAGAGGTATGGCGCTTTAACCAAATGCTGGTTGATAAATACAAGCTGGACATCTCTGGCGTTCGTACGTTAGACAGTCTGGAGCCTCTGCTCAAAACGATCAAGGAAAACGAGGCGAGTGTAACACCATTTGCCATGGATAAGAACTATGTTCCTTACGTGCCATATGACTATGTCATTCAGAATCTGCCAATGGCAATCAAGCTGGATACAACAGATTATAAGCTCGTGAACATCCTGGAAACACCTGAAATGAAAGAAGCACTCACCACAATGCACAAATACTACAAAGCCGGTTATGTATCGGCAGAAGCGGCAACAACAGGTTCCACGAACGACCTGACAACATCGGGTAACTGGTTCCTGGATCGTGCACAGACTCAGCCGCTCGCAGATAATCAATGGTCTGCAAGTTATGGTTATGAAGTCGTTTCGACTCCAGCCAGTGATGCGATCATCACGAATACATCTGTACAAGGCTCCATCATGGCGATCTCGGCCAACTCGGAATATCCGGAGAAAGCGATGGAGTTCCTGAACCTGTTGAATACAGATCCTGTACTGCGCAATATGGTGGATTCCGGTATCGAGGGTACACACTACAAAAAAGTGGATGACACACATATGGAGAATCTGCCTGAGTCGAAAAACTACGATATGCCTTCATACTCCCTGGGGAATAACATGCTGCTCTTCCTGAACAGCAATGACCCGGACAACAAATGGGATGAGTTCAAGAAGTTCAATGCTGAAGGTGTCAATTCCCCGATCCTCAGCTTCAACTTCGATGCAAGCAATGTATCTGCTGAACTGACGGCGGTACAGAACGTGAAAGAGCAATATTGGGCAGCACTGATGACAGGTACACTGGACCCGGCGACTAATCTGGATCAAGTGATTGAGAAGTTCAATCAAGCCGGACTGGAGAAAGTAATGGCTGAAGCCCAAAGCCAGCTGGATGCCTGGAGAGCGGAAAACAAGTAACGGTACATCGTAAGGATCGGGCGGCTGCTTATCGCGTCCGGTCCTTTTTCATTCAAGCCTGAAGGAGGATCTCCATAATGACTACATTTTTGAAAAACCTGATTAGAAACCGAGTCATGCTGCTCATGGTGCTGCCAGGCGCCATCTGGTTCTTCTTCTTCTCCTACTTGCCACTCGTGGGCACCGTGGCTGCTTTTAAAGAATATCGCTTCAGCCGTGAAGGGTTCTGGGCAAGTCTGATGAAGAGTGAATGGGTAGGCTGGGACAATTTCAAATTCCTGTTCAGCACAAGTGATGCATGGCTCATTACACGCAACACCCTCTTTTATAACATCGCCATTATCTTCCTGGGACTGGTATTTGCTGTGGCATTGGCAATCCTGCTCTCGGAACTGGTTAATAAACGACTCGCCAAACTGTATCAAACGGGCATGTTCCTGCCGTATTTCCTTTCCTGGGTTATCGTTGGTTACTTCGCATTCAGCTTCCTGAGCATGGACCGCGGGATGTTGAATCAGATCATCGGCTGGTTCGGGATGGAACCGATTCAGTGGTACTCCGAGGCAAAATATTGGCCGTATATTCTGGTATTCGTAGCGTTATGGAAAACCATCGGTTATAGCAGCGTTGTCTATCTGGCTTCCATACTGGGGATTGATAAATCGCTCTACGAAGCAGCCATGATCGATGGAGCAAGTAAGTGGCAGCAGATTCGTAATATTACGATTCCGTTGCTGTCACCCATCATTACAATTATGACCTTGCTGGCCGTAGGCCGCATTTTCTATGCCGACTTTGGACTGTTCTATCAGGTGCCAAGGGATTCGGGTACGTTATATTCCGTGACAAATGTTATTGATACGTATGTATATCGTGGTTTGAAAACGAGCGGTGAGATTGGCATGAGTACTGCTGCCGGATTGTATCAATCTGTGGTGGGCTTTGTGCTTGTTATTATCTCCAACTATGTTGTGCGCAAAGTCGATAAAGACAGTAGCCTATTCTAGGACAAGGGAAAGGAGTGAACCACTATGGCTCAAGCAGGGCTTGTTAAAAAACGTGACTTCCACCACGTATCCAGCGGCTGGAACGTGATCATGAACATCATCGCCGGTCTATTCGCTCTGATCTGTGTATTTCCTTTTATATTTGTAGTCATCATCTCGTTTACGGACGAGAAAGCACTGGCCCGTGATGGGTATCGTCTGATTCCGGCAGAATGGAGTCTCGCGGCATATCAGTTTGTCTGGCAGAGTGGGGACACGCTGCTGCGGGCGTATGGAGTGACCATTCTGGTGACGGTACTCGGTACCATCATCAGTCTGATTCTCATGTCGCTGTACGCGTATGCGATTTCCCGCAAGAGCTTCAGATACCGGAGATTTTTCTCCATCTTTGCGATTCTGACGATGTTGTTCAACGGCGGGATGATTCCGACCTATATGGTCGTATCCCAGCTCCTTGGGTTGAAAGATACGTTATGGGCACTGATTCTGCCGCTGGCGATGAATGCCTTCTATATTATGATCCTGCGTACATTCTACTCCACCAGTGTACCGGATGCAGTCATTGAATCGGCGAAGATTGATGGCGCCGGTGAGTTCTATACCTTTATGAAAATCGTGATTCCACTCTCCTTGCCAGGGCTGGCAACCATCGGGTTGTTCAGTACACTCGGTTACTGGAATGATTGGTTCAACGCACTCTTATATATTGATAATCCGAATCTGGTGCCGCTGCAATCCATGCTGATGCGGATTGAGTCGAGCATCCAGTTTATCCAGCAGAACTCTGCTAACAGTTCAATGAGTTTGGCAGCCATGCAGTCCATTCCGCAGGATACGTCCCGAATGGCGATGGTAGTGCTTGCCACGTTGCCGATAATATTCGCTTATCCGTTCTTCCAGCGTTATTTCGTACAAGGTCTGACGGTGGGCGCTGTCAAAGAATAGCCGGATCACGCTATAGGATGGGAGAGATGCAGATTGATGACTTATAAGGATCAAAGCAAAGCCATAGAAGAACGGGTACAACACCTGTTGAGCCTGATGACGACGGAAGAAAAGGTAGGCCAACTTACGCAGCCATTTGGCTGGCAGACCTATACGAATGATCAAGGGAACATCACGTTAAATGAATCCTTTAAGCAGCAAGTGGAAAATGGGGGCATCGGCTCCCTTTACGGTGCGCTTCGGGCAGACCCTTGGACTGGCGTGACGCTGGAAAATGGACTATCCGCCAGAGAAGGCGCTGAGGCGGTTAACCTGATTCAACGCTATGCGGTGGAGCATTCCAGACTGGGGCTTCCCATCCTGATTGGGGAAGAGTGCTCGCATGGTCATATGGCCATTGACGGAACGGTATATCCTGTCCCCCTTTTACTGGGGAGCACCTGGAATGTGGATCTGTATCGGGAGATGTGCCAGGCAGTAGCACGGGAGACACGTGCCCAAGGTGGTGCGGTCACCTATTCTCCGGTATTGGATGTTGTGCGTGATCCGCGCTGGGGACGTACGGAGGAATGCTTCGGGGAAGATCCGTATCTCATAGGAGAACTGGCGGTTGCATCTGTGGAAGGACTTCAGGGTGAAAGTCTCGACCGTGGAGATACAGTGGCGGCAACGCTGAAACATTTTGTAGGTTACGGCAGCTCGGAAGGTGGACGCAATGCAGGACCTGTACATATGGGCTGGCGCGAACTGCTGGAAGTGGATCTGTATCCATTCCGTAAAGCGGTGGAAGCTGGGGCTGCGTCGATCATGCCAGCGTACAACGAAATTGATGGCACACCTTGCACCGTGAATACGGAACTGCTGGAAGATGTTTTGCGTAAGGATTGGGGCTTTGACGGTCTGGTCATTACGGATTGTGGTGCGATTAATATGCTGGCAAGTGGGCATGATGTCGCGGCAGATGGAATGGAAGCTTCCATACAGGCGATTGAAGCAGGCATCGATATGGAGATGTCCGGTGAGATGTTCGGGCAATATCTGGTGCAGGCGTTAACAGAAGGCAAGCTTGATGTGCAGGTTCTGGATCAGGCTGTCTCTCGCGTGCTGGCGTTGAAGTTCAGACTGGGCTTATTCGAACAGCCTTACGTGGATGCCGATCGTGCAGCAGAAGTCATTGGCAGTAAAGCGCATGTTCAGCTGGCACGACAGTTGGCTGCGGAAGGCGTTGTACTTCTCAAAAATGAGGCTGACACGTTACCTCTATCGATAGCAAATGTGGGTCGGATTGCCGTCATTGGTCCCAATGCGGATCAGGCCTACAATCAACTGGGTGATTACACGTCTCCGCAACCGAAGTCGAAAGTGGCGACGGTACTGGATGGGATTCGCAGTAAGCTGGCTAATCATGTGGAAGGGCAAACGGAAAAGAGTTCTGTTGGTCCTTTGAGTGGTGACAGCAGTATGGATGAGGTGTTATATGCACCAGGCTGCCGGATCAAAGGTGATTCGAAAGAAGGATTCGAGCGTGCGATCGAAGTTGCCAGTCAAGCGGATACGGTCATTATCGTGGTTGGCGGTTCCAGTGCACGTGACTTTGGAGAAGGAACGATTGATCTTAAGACGGGTGCTTCCAATGTGTCCGATAACTCCTGGAATGATATGGAGTGCGGCGAAGGGATCGACAGGATGACGTTGGGTCTTGCCGGAGTACAGCTGGAGCTCATTCAGGAGATTCATAAGCTCGGCAAGAAACTTGTCGTTGTGTACATCAATGGTCGTCCTATCACTGAGCCTTGGGTAGATGAACATGCCGATGCAATTCTGGAGGCGTGGTATCCGGGTCAAGAGGGCGGGCATGCCATTGCAGATATTCTATTCGGTGATGTGAATCCATCGGGTAAATTGACGATCTCCATTCCGAAGCATGTTGGTCAGTTACCGATCTACTATAACGGCAAACGTTCCCGCGGCAAAAGGTATTTGGAAGAGGATTTAGAGCCACGTTATGCATTTGGATACGGACTTAGCTATACCACATTTGAGTACAGCGAACCGAAACTGAGTGCTGAGTCTATGACAGCTGGTGATACGGTTACGGTATCGGTGAATGTGACCAATACTGGACGTTATGCAGGTGCAGAGGTTGTACAGATGTATATATCTGACGTGGTCAGTTCGCTGACTCGTCCCGCCAAGGAACTTAAGGGATTTGCGAAAGTGAACCTGAAGCCTGGAGAAACACAGATCGTGGAATTCCACATCGGGGCCGAGCAGCTGCAGTATATTGGTCGTGACTTGAAGCCTGTTGTTGAACCGGGACAATTCCATATTCATATCGGCAGCAGCGTAAACGATACGCAAATGGCCGAACTGATTGTAAGGGAGGCGTAAGATTTTGGAACGTATCAGACGATTTATTCGCGAGTTGTCCGAACATCAGTGGCTGGAGCAATTACAACTGCGCAGTTGGGACATTACCCGCGCTTATTATAATGTGCCAGGACAGTATGAGAATCAGGGTGAGTACCCGGAAGGGCAAGATTTTGAGCGTTTTCCGAGCAAACAGGGAACGACTTATTTCTTTAGAACACGTTTGGAGGTCCCTACAACATGGCAGCAAGCACCTTATGGACTTGTATTTGAAACCGGAGGCGAAGGTTTGCTGCGGGTGAATGGACATTCCTATCAGGGACTTGACCGCAATCATACCTACGTCACACTCGATCCATCCAAAGTCGGAACCACTCCGGAACTTGAGATTGAGATGTTTGATCCGGTACCTGAACCTGTAGACCCGTTGAATCAACAGGCGGTTATTCAGCCGCCGATCACATCAATTACGAGCCTGCTGGTGAGACCCAATGAAGCGGTTCGCAGTCTGATGTACACCGTTATTATTGTGCGTGATTCAGCTGTGCTGCTGCCCGAAAGTGACTTCAGGCGGGTTCGCCTGTTAGAACTGGTGTATCGTGCGATGGATCAATTTGTAGGCATGTCAGCAGAAGAGATTGAGCAGGGAGAGGGTATTCGTCAGATTGAGAATAATCTGAAGCATCATGTGCGTGAGATTGGCGGCAACGTGGAAGGTCTGGAGCATATGGTGGGACAGTCCCATATTGATATTGCCTGGCTGTGGCCTGTACGTGAGACGGTACGCAAAACGAGCCGTACCTTCTCCACCGTGGATGCACTCATGAATGAATATCCCGACTATGTGTATTCCCAAAGCCAACCTTTGTTATATGCATTTTTGAAAGAGCATGACCCTGAGCTGTACGCGCGGGTGAAGCAGCGGATTGTAGAAGGCCGCTGGGAACTGGTGGGCGGCATGTGGGTTGAGCCTGATCTGAACATTCCGAGTGGGGAGTCCCTGATTCGCCAGATGTTATATGGTCAGCGTTTCTATATGGAGGAGTTTGGCAAAACATCACAGATTGAATGGCTACCGGATACGTTTGGGTACTGTGCCTCCTTGCCGCAGATTTTGAAGCATGGCAATGTGGAATATTTCATGACGACGAAGCTCGGATGGAATGACACGAATGTATTTCCATACGATCTCTTCCACTGGGTGGGCATTGACGGCACACCAATTCTGTCTTACCTCAATCATGGTGTTAACGAGCATACGTTGCCGAAGGACATTCATGATCACTGGCAGTCCTACCGTGAGAAAGCGGCTCATCCGGAGCATATGCTTCTATACGGACACGGAGATGGCGGAGGCGGGGTAACACGCGAGATGCTGGAGTATGTGGATCGCGCAGACCTGATGGTTGGGCAGCCTGCAAGTCGATATAGCTCAGCTGGAGCTTTCTTTGCCGGAATCGAAAAAGAACAGCCTGTACTTCCGAAGTGGCATGGTGATCTGTATCTGGAGTTACACCGGGGAACCTACACGACACATGCGCGTAACAAGCGCAACAATCGGAAAGCGGAGGTTCTGTATCGTGAAGCTGAGCTGTGGAATACACTCGCTCAACCAGATATGGAGACGGACGCCGAAGCTCAAGTGCGTTCAGCGCTGCATGACGGCTGGAAATTAATTTTGCTGAATCAATTCCACGATATTATACCGGGATCGGCGATTACGGAATCCTACGTCACTTCGAATGAGGAATATGTACAGGTATTCGAATTGGGTAGAACTGGATTGAGTCAAGGCGTTGCAGCATTAACAACCGGTATCAACACACAGGGGCCAGAAGGTTCCGTGGCCTATGTTGTGTTCAACAGCTTGGGCTGGAAACGGAGTGCAGTCGTTCAACTTCCTGTGCAGGATGGCTTTGATCGCTACGGGATTGATGAAGAAGGCCAGCGCCTGCGAATGGATCGGGAGGATGGCAGCATGTCCATTCTCGTGACAGACATACCTGCGTTTGGATATAAAACGATTTGGCTGGTACCGGAAAATACAAGGGAAACGAATGTACGGGAAATGAAGAACCTTGCCGCACAACCAACCTTTAAAGATACATGGGATACTGCCTTATATCATGTGCAGTTCAATGAATGTGGGGAGATCATCCGCCTGTGGGATAAAACCGCAGAGCGTGAGATGTTGAAGCCGGGTGAACGGGGCAATCAACTTCACTTCTTCCATGATCGTCCGACGCTCTGGGATGCATGGGATATCGACAGTCGTTATGAAGAGCAGATTGCTGGCGAAGTGGAGCTGTTGGAGAAAAAGCTGGTGCTGGCGGGTACAACGAAGGATGTATTGCGCTTCCGCTGGAAGCTTCATCAATCGGTGATCACACAAGATATCGTCTTTTATCATGACTCACGGCGAATTGACTTCCAGACACAGGTGAACTGGAACGAGAATCACAAACTTCTGAAAGTTGGCTTCCCAATTGATGTGGTGACCTCCAAAGCGACATTTGAGATTCCATTTGGTGCACTGGAACGTCCGACGCATCGCAACACAAGCTGGGAACAAGCCCAGTATGAAGTGTGTGGACATCGCTTCGCGGACGTGTCCGAATACGGATACGGCGTGAGCCTGCTCAATGACTGCAAGTACGGGTACGACGTGCAAGGAAGCACGATTCGTTTGTCCTTACTTCGTGCACCCAAATGGCCGGATCGCACGGCTGATCTGGGAGAACATGAATTCACGTATTCCCTATACCCACATGACGGAGACTGGCGAACTGCACACACCGTACGTCAGGCTGCCGAACTGAATCATGAGGTGACGGTACAGCAGGTGAACCAAGGGCAACAGACGGAGCAGGTACAACAGATGGGGCAGAGGGATCAAGTACAACAAAGCGCAGGAGCCGAAGGCGATCCAACTGCAACCACAAATGCAAATGCCGCACCTGTACGCCCAGCAACAGGCTCCTGGATTAACTTTAATAGTAATCACGTCATTCTCGATACGGTCAAAATGGCAGAGGATGGGCACGGAACAGTCCTTCGTTTCTATGAATCATCAGGCAAACGCGAAAACATCACATTGCAATGGCCGCATGCCTTTGAGCAAGCCTATCACTCTAACGCACTGGAAGAACCGGTCCAACCACTGGCTCATACCCATGGCCAGATTACACTATCTTTTAGACCTTACCAAATACAAACCGTGCTACTGCGGTAAACCTTTTTGAAATATTTCGAGCTATATATGTCCAGCTCTTTATTCACACGTTAACGGAGAGGACAGAAATAACCAGAAGAAGCGAAGCGTTCGCCTCAAAGCTTTCTGAAAGAAAGCTACATCGGAAGCATACCCTATCCTCAGATTTTACCCTTTAGAAAAGGGAATCAAAAAAATCTGGGGATAACAGCGATCGGAGGATATTTCTGACCGCGCAGTGGTCCTGTGTAAATTTTTTGTTTCTTTATAGCTACACCATTCAATTTGTTTAAGGAGTTGCACTCATCCATGGAACAGTTCAGATTACCCAAAATACCAATGCCGCCCGTCGCGTTGCCACAATCCATTCAGGCCGTGCTCGAAGAAGCGGAACAGAAACTGGCTCACCGACCAAAGCTGCTTCAATTATTCAAAAACTGCTTTCCTAACACCATTGAAACAACAACGAAGTTGATGGAGGACGGTACGACTTTTGTTATCACAGGAGATATTCCGGCTTCCTGGCTGCGTGATTCCGTGGAGCAGGTGGTACATTACATTCCGTTTGCCAAAGAAGACGAGGACCTGCAACGCATTATTGGCGGGTTAATTAAACGTCATATCCAGTATGTTCACATTGATCCGTATGCCAATGCCTTCAATGAGACAGCGAACGACTGGCACTGGAACACCACGGACGAGACCGAGATGTCACCTTGGGTGTGGGAACGCAAATTTGAGATTGACTCATTATGTTTTGTTGTACGCCTGGCCTATCTATATTGGAAGGAAACCGAGCTGACCGATATTTTTGATTCCAGCTTCAAGGCAGCGATGCGTAAAATCGTGGATCTATTCAAAGTCGAACAGCATCACATGGAACAATCTCCATATCGCTTTACTCGGAATAACGGTATCCCAACAGACTCCCTGCGCAATCACGGAAAAGGTATGCCAGTCAATTACACGGGCATGATCTGGTCCGGCTTCCGTTCCAGTGATGATGCTTGCGATTTCCACTACAATATCCCTGGCAACATGTTCGCGGTTGTCGCTCTGCGTCAGATGCAGGAGTTTGCCGAGTGGGTGTTCCGGGATATGGAATTCTTGCAGGAATTGAAGGATCTGGAGCAGGACGTGGATCACGGCATTCAGTTGTATGGTATTTATCGTCATCCCGAATTTGGACCGATCTATGCGTACGAGACGGACGGTTATGGCAACCACTGTCTCATGGACGATGCGGGTACACCGGGACTCATGTCCATTCCATATCTGGGTTACGTCACAGCGGATGATCCGATCTACCAGAATACGCGCCGCTTTGCTCTGAGCAAAGAGAACCCGTTCTATTATGAGGGCAAGGTTGCCAAAGGAATCGGTAGCCCGCACACTCCGCCCGATTACATCTGGCATATGGGCTTGTCCATGCAAGGACTGACTGCGCAGTCTGCCGAGGAGAAACTGGAGATTATTCGCATGCTTGAAGCGACAGATGCAGATACAGGTTATATGCATGAAGGCTTCCATGCCGATGATCCGACGATTTTTACACGTAAATGGTTTGCATGGTCCAACAGCCTGTTCTCCCAGTTGGTCTATAGATCCATGAAGGATGGCCTGTTATGAGTATCCAACCTAATAATAAAAAGCTGATTATCTTCGCTGATCCTGCGTTTCCAGTGGATGGCGCTTTTCCAACGGAGCAGGCTCTGAATACATGGAAAGCAGTCGAAGAGATCACTGTTGTAAACGCTGATGAACTTGCAGAGGCTTTGAACGCTACAGCAGGTGAAGGATGTCTAGTGAATCTGCACGCACCCTATTTCCCCAAATCCGCATGGATGGAGATTGCAGCTTATCTGCATCAGGGAGGGAGCCTGATCAGTGTTGGCGGTGCACCCTTCAAACGTCCGGTTCGATATGAAAATGAGGCATGGGTTGTAGAGTCAGAGCAGACCGCGTATCATCAGGAACTCTATATCCATGAGGCATTGAACGTATCTGCTGCCAACGTGCAATCGTACACGTCATCTGAATATATCCCGCTTCTTGCTGGTAAAGAGGGGATTTTCGAGATTTCAGATACATGGAATCTGGTTCCACATACAACCAAAACAAGTGATCTGCCTCACCAGATGGGTTCATCCGGCCCCATGAGTACGCAGATTTATCCATTACTTCGTGGCATGAGCAAGGATGGACGCAGCATCGCCGCTCCGGTCGTTCTGTGGGAAAACTCCCGCGGGACTTTTGTTGGTTCACGCTGGATGTTTGTGCATCTGCCGCTGACCCCCGCATTCTGGACTCAGGATGGTGCTGTCGAGATTGTAAAGTGGGCGCAATTCTGTGCGCAAGGTGTAACCGAGTTATCCCTGAAAACGAATTACGCTTCGTATGATCCAGATGAACGGGCTGTACTTACACTTCAAGGCCAGATTTTACAGCGTGCAGGCAGCAGGCGTACAACGTCTGAGCTGTGGACATTCGACATAACGGTCGAGCATGAGGATCGCACAAGTGGCACGACGGAAACGGTATGGAGCCATCAACTAGAGATGGAACTTTCCGGTGAGCAGCGTTTCGAACGTATACTTCTCCCGGTTTCCATTAAAAGTGGGTTGTATCTGATCGTATGCCACGCGCAGGCACCTGATGGAGAAGTTCGAACCTTGCGTCAAGGCTTCTGGGGACAAGATGCCGCATTGCTGGCAGAAGGGGAAGTGATTACCCGCAGCAGGGACTATTTTGTAAAAGATGGACGTCCTCTGCCTGTTGTGGGTATGACCTACATGACCTCGGATGTGGCACGGAAATTTTTATTTCTGCCCAATGCGGATGTCTGGGATCGAGACATGGCTCAGATGGCAAAAGCCGGCATCAACTGGATTCGCACGGGAATCTGGACCGCCTATCGCAACATGATGCAGGTGGACGGACATATGGCAGAGGATGTGCTTCGTGCCATTGATGCCTTTATTTTAACGGCGAAACGCCACAGCTTGCAGGTCACATTCACCTTTTTCTCCTTTACACCGGAGACATGGGAAGGCACGAATCCGTATTTGGACCCGCAGAGTGTCGAGGCACAGAAACGTTTCATCCGAAGCATTGTCAGTCGTCACACGCACACAACGCATGTGGACTGGGATCTGATTAACGAGCCATCGATGTTTGATCCGGTGCGTATCTTCTCAGCTGGCCCACGCTCGGCGAGGGATTTGTATGAACAGCAGGCTTATATCGCTTGGCTTGAGCAGCGGCATCAGACGATTGAAGCGTTGCAGGAGGCATGGAACATGTCACCGAAGCAGCTTCCCAACTTTGCAGCCGCGGTGATCCCGGAGCCGGAAGAGATTAATTTTGATGTACAGGACATGCACAAGGCCAAAAAAGGAACGCGCTGGCTTGATTACTGTCTCTTCTCTATGGAGATGCACAATGGTTGGGCTAGAGAGCTTGTAGGTACGATCAAGGATCTGGTACCGAATCATCTGGTTACCGTGGGGCAGGATGAAGCCCTTGGTGCGCAGCGTCCTTCACCTTTCTTCTATGAACGTGAAGTGGACTACACAACCGTGCATTCCTGGTGGTTGAATGATGATCTGATCTGGGACGGTATTTTCGCCAAAACGCCTCATAAGCCCAATCTCATTCAGGAGACGGGCATCATGTACGTGGAAACCCCCGATGGGCGAGCCAAGCGTACGGAGGAAGAGCTTCGTGGCATTCTCGAACGCAAGTACGCCTATGCTTTCTCGACAGGCGGTGCAGGAGCGGTGCAATGGATCTGGAACACCAACTTTTATATGGATAATGCCAATGAGTCTCATATCGGAGCCCTTCGTGCAGATGGTACGGAGAAGCCAGAGGCGGATGTGTCTTATGATTTTGGCCGATTCATGCATGGCATTCGTGATCTCTTTGAAGACCGCCAGCTGGAGGATATTGCAGTGGTGTTCCCGTATTCCAATGACTTCTCCAACCGTGCCCTGGCCTATGATGCGACAACGAAGCTGACCCGTGTGATGTCCTATGATCTGAAACTGCCGTTCCGTGCGTTATCCGAATATCATCTGGAAGCGTTGGAGCAGCAGCCACCGAAACTGATCATCGTACCGAGTCCGCACAATATGGACAGCGCTGCACTGTATCAATTGCTCACGTTCGCCGAGAAGGAAGGGACGAGTCTGCTGATTACCGGACCACTGGGACTGGACGCATACTGGAAAACAAGTGACCGGGCCGATCATATCGTAGGCAAACGCAGTCTGGGTAACGTGCAGCGGGAGGAATTGCTGAATATTAATGGCGTGAATCACCGGGTGACCTATGGACGGCGTCGTATCGCCGAGGTAGCGAAGGAGACGTTGCTTCATGGCGATAATGGTACACCAGATGAAGTACACGTTCTGCCTTTGGGCAAAGGGCAATTAATCTGGACCCCACTGCCGCTCGAGTTAAACGGACGGGATGAACCACTCGCTGAATTGTATCGTTATGCCACTGAGATTGCTGGCATCGAACAGGAGTTGGAATGGATATCTGGCGGGGATGTCGCAGGAATCTACGGGCGGAAGCTGAGTTTTCCAAAAGGGAATCTCTATGTATTCGTATCGGAGTTTGCCTTGAACCATGAGGTTCACGTAAGAGATCAACGTACAGGTGTATCGTACTCGTTCCAATTGGAGAAAAATCGTTCGGTTCTTTTTGCCACAGATGCTTCCGGAAAGCTGAATGGCGTGTATCGCCCGGATGAGGTTGAGATTGTAAACTAGACGAAAGAGGTGGGATAACACGATGACCAAGAAGAAGAGAGCACACATCATTTCACATACCCACTGGGATCGGGAATGGTACTTGCCGTATGAGAAGCATCATATGCGACTCATTCAGCTCGTCGATTCACTGTTGGATCAGCTTGATGAGGGATCAGACTATAAAAGCTTTTATTTGGATGGGCAAACGATTATCATCGAAGATTATCTTCAGGTTCGACCGGAGCAGAAGGAACGACTGGAGAAGCATATCCGCAATGGACGGATTGTGATTGGGCCATGGTACATTTTGCAGGATGCGTTTCTGACGAGTGGAGAAGCCAATGTGCGCAACATGCAGGTTGGACATAAGGATGCCAAGCGTTACGGAACACCTTCGAAGATTGGTTATTTTCCCGATACATTCGGATTGGTCGGACAGACTCCGCAGCTAATGCAGCAATCGGGCATTGATAATGTGTTCTTTGGGCGTGGTGTGAAGCCTACGGGATTTAATAATACGGTATCGGATGCCGGATATGAATCGAGCTTCTCGGAGCTGATGTGGGAAGGGCCAGATGGATCGAAAGTGCTCGGCGTATTGTTTGCCAACTGGTATTCCAACGGAAATGAAGTTCCAGTAGACGAGGAATCGGCCCGCAAGTTCTGGGAAACCAAGCTTGCAGACGCTGAGAAATATGCATCCACCAATGAGTTGCTGTACATGAACGGATGTGATCATCAGCCGATTCAGCGAGACTTGCCAGAAGCGATTCGCATGGCTGAGCAATTATATCCCGATATCGAGTTCATTCACTCGAACTTTCCGGATTATCTGAACGCCTTGAGAGCATCGGCTGAACATGAGTTGTCCACGGTCAAAGGCGAACTGCGCAGCCAACGTACCGATGGCTGGGGAACTCTGGTGAACACCGCCTCGGCTCGTGTGTATCTGAAACAGATGAACCAGCTGGGCCAGACCATGCTGGAAAAGGTGGCTGAACCCCTGGCAACCTATGCCTATCTGCTTGGGCATGACTATCCACATGATCAACTGACATATGCCTGGAAAACGCTGATGCAGAATCACCCACATGACAGCATCTGTGGATGCAGTGTGGATGAGGTGCACCGCGAGATGGTAACACGGTTTGATAAGAGCCGTCATGTGGCAGAGGCATTGATTGAAGAGAGCACTAGCCAGATTGCTACAGCTGTCGATACCTCCATCTTTGAGCGTTACGGCGAAAATGCCCGGCTTGTGGTGGTGTTTAATACAACGGGATGGGAACGCAGTGGTGTAGTTCAGATGGAACTGGACGCGGCTCGGTTGTATTTCCGGGATGGATATACATTGGAAGAGATGGCGACGCAGATGAAAGCCGTTGACCTGTCAGATCGCATACTGGTAGATGAAGAAGGTACGCAGATTCCATGTACGGTGGAGGATCTGGGTCTGCAATTCGGCTATGATCTACCGGATGATCGCTTCCGTCAGCCGTATAGCTGCCGGCGCGTTCGTATTCGTTTTGAAACAGAGAATGTAGCTGCATTGGGCTTGAAGACTTATGCTTTGGTGAACTCAGCGGATCGTGCCAAGAGTGGATCTCCATCGAAAACGACTACGCTGTTGCGTGGTGAACGTGGCATGGAAAATCAACACTTGATCGTCACGATTGCCGACAACGGTTCATTCACCCTCACAGATAAACGAACAGGCCGGACTTACAAGGACCTTGGCGTGTACGAAAATGTGGGCGATATCGGTAATGAATACATGTTCAAACAGCCAGAGAATGAAGTGGCATTGACAACACAAGCGCTTCAGGCTGAGATTCGGGTCCTTGAGGATACATCATACTTGGCCTCGTTCGAAGTGATTCATCATTGGGAAATACCGGAGTCGGCGGATGAGATGCTGGATCAGGAACAACGGGAGCTGATTTATTATCCATACCGCAAAGCCCAGCGATCAACTAAAATGATTCCGCTCCAGATCCGCACGGTTGTATCGCTTAGTCGTAGTGGAAAAGGCGTGCAAATGGAAACAACCTTCAACAATCAGGCGAAGGATCACCGGGTACGTGCTCTTTTCCCAACGGATCTTGTATCTGGAGTTCATCATGTGGATTCCATGTTCGAAATTGCAACGCGTGATAACAAGCCTGCACCAGAGTGGCAAAATCCAAGCAATACTCAGCATCAACAAAATTTTGTGGATGTGAGTGAAAAGGACGCCGGATTGGTCGTTGCCAATCTGGGCCTGAATGAATATGAAGTCCTTCTGGATGGACGCAATACCATCGCGGTTACGCTGCTTCGTTCTGTAGGCGAACTTGGAGATTGGGGCTTGTTCCCGACACCTGAAGCACAATGCCTTGGTGAACATACATTTAAGATCGAGATCATTCCCCACGATGGAAATGGTGCAGCGTCAGGTGCATATATTGAGGCGTATCAGTTCCAGGTTCCTTGGACGCTGGCACAAACCGAAGTACACCCGGGCTATCTGACACCTAACAACACACCGTTTGCATGGCAAGGGGACGGCTTGGCTTTTTCTTCGCTCAAGGTGAATGAGGATTCTGGTGATGTGATGTTCCGCTGGTTCAATATGACCACCGAGTCCGCTAACTTGAAGTTTGCTGCATCACAAGCGAATCCACAGCCATTCGAAACGGCATACAAGAGCAACATCCTGGAGGAAGAGGGCGAAATGTTTCATTCCCTCAGCATAGAAGAGGCATCAACATTATCATTTGCCAGCAAGGAATGGAACATACAGACAGGTTCATGCGAGATCGTTACTGTTGGCTTGCGCCGCTAATAAAGGTGGTTCAATAAGTCGGAAAACAGAGTTTTGAACACGTACTGTAAGGTAGAGGACTGCAAGTGTACTCTAAACTAGGGATCATGTACGGTGGTGGAAGGGTTACGCTATTTACCAGATGTATCAGTTGAGTTATTGGTTGTTTTTCTATAGAATGAACAGTAGAATTGCAAGTGATCCAAAGTTCCTATGCCATCAAGATGGTCACAGGTACACTTCAATTGTTCATTCTATATTGAAACATTAAGGGGGCTTGAAGCCATGGAATCCTTGGGAGGACTGCTTCAGCAGCTGAACCCTGCCTTTCGTGAGCAATCGCGGCGGATTGCGGCGGAGTTGATGGAAAATCCGTACGTACGCGAATTCCGCGCAGGTCATCCTGAACTGCAAGATGCACAGCTCATGACCGATCTGAGCAAGCTGTTTCAGTACGCCAAAGACTCAAAGAACTGTGCGAATTGTCCGGGACTCGACAACTGTCCTAACGATTTTCAGGGCCACTTTTGCAAACTGGAAGTAGAACATTTTAACGGTAAACCCGAAATCATAGATATAAAAGCGCCTTGTTCCAAACATATCGCCCGGCAAAATGAACATATCATTAAGCAACGTATTCGCAGTTTCTATGTGGACGAGCGTGCGCTCAGTGCCGGATACAACGACGTGGAGATCATGGGCAAGGATCGGATGCGTGCTCCGGCAGTGAATCAGGTGCTTCGTTATATTAGGGAGACCAAGGAGAACGGATTATCTCCGCAAGGACTGTTTCTCGAGGGAACTTTCGGGACAGGCAAGACGTTTCTGATGTGTTATCTGTTGCATGAACTGGCGGTTGCAGGCCACACGGGTGTCATTATCTATATGCCTGACTTTGTGGAGGATCTGAAATCCATGATCAGTGAAGGGCAGAAGCTGAAGGAAATGACGGATATTCTGAAAAGCTGTGATCTGCTCATCTTTGACGATATCGGGGCAGAGAATCTGAACCCTTGGGTTCGAGATCATGTGATGGGGTCCATTCTGAACTATCGGATGAATCGCAAACCAACGTTCTATACGTCCAATTACAATTTGGATGGGCTTGAAAAGCACCTTAGCTTTACCAACCGGGACGGCGAGGAATCGAATAAAGGGCAGCGTCTCATGGACCGGATTCGTCCATTTGTGGATGTCATCTCCGTTCGGGGTGAGAATCAGCGCGGCAAACGTTGAACCGACCGATCTAAATGAACGAAATGGTTCGAGACAAGCTTAATCTCCAAATCAAATTAACGGTAGAGCTTTTGATTGTATAAAATGAGCTGATTGCAATTAAGCTCTAAAGTAGTCCCAAAAAAAGCCTGGCTTTCGCATTGTCGCGAAAACCGGGCTTTTTTGGTCCTGCGTAAGCCTGAGTATCTTATTCGGTGATGAATTTGAAGATTACCATACCGAAAAAGATCACTGTCATCAGGCCGCCCATGCCGGCAACACCCACGATCAGATCAAAAAGATCGTTGCGGGGTTCCTCGTTCACATGTTCACGCGGGTCGCTGATCCGCACATTTGCGTCCATGTTATTGCCTCCTTATAGGGAATGACAGCTTGCCCGTATGGGGGCTGAAACCCGGAGTAATTTCAGTATACTTGGAAAAGAAAGCGTTTGTAAAGATTTTGCAGTTGGCAGGCCACATCCTGTAATTGTGAAGATTTGATGTTGAGAAGATGAACATTGTGGCGTTCAATTCACAAGTTTGACGTACCTGTGTTATACTGGAAGTGTCGTTCACGACGTTACAGGTTAAAATAAACCGTAAGTATATATAAGGAGGACAATTTCATGGCTATTGTTAACGTATCCGATCAATCCTTCAACGCTGAAGTAGAAGGCGAAGGAACGGTTCTTGTTGATTTCTGGGCGCCTTGGTGTGGTCCTTGTAAAATGCTCGCTCCAATCCTGGAAGAGCTGTCCACAGAAGTTGGCGATGCAGTGAAAATTGCTAAAGTTAACGTGGATGAAAATCCGGAATCTGCTTCCCGCTTCGGCGTAATGAGCATTCCAACTTTGATCTTCTTCAAAGACGGTCAACCGGTAGATAAAGTGGTTGGTCTGAACTCGAAAGATGCGCTCAAAGGAATTATCGCAAAACATCAATAATTTACAGGCTTACACATACGCCTCCGGTTTACATGCCGGGGGCGTTTTGCGTCGAATACCTTTATATAGGACAATATAAAGTAAAAATATATTTTACACTTCAATGTAGAGTACAGAACCGATCTGGAGAAGCGAAGTGCTCGCGTTTATCCCGGATTCATCTCTGATATATATTGGAACTAATTATTTACACAGTAACGGAGAGGACAGAAAAAACCTGAAAAAGCGAAGCGTTCCCCTTTATCAACAGATTTTTCCCTTGAGAAAAGGGAATGAAAAAAATCTGGGGATAACAGGGATTGGAAGGTTGTTCTGTCATCGTAGTGTCAGTGTGAATTATCTTTAGTTTCTTCTTCTAAAAAAGGTGACTCAGAGACTATCCGATAACGGATTGGAAGACGGTACTGTAATCAGAATGGCTTAGTGTAACCTTTTATTTATACTTTCTTAGGGAAGGAGGATTCACCGAATTATGGACCAATTCATGAATGATTTGCAGGATCAGGAGAAGGCATTGGAGCAGATTCGTCATAAGCTCGCTTTGCTGCCAGACATGTCGGGTTGTTACCTGATGAAGAACAGTGAAGGCACCATTATCTATGTAGGTAAAGCCAAAGTGCTGAAGAACCGCGTACGCTCTTATTTTATCGGCAGTCATAACGGAAAGACCCAGCGGCTGGTCTCCGAAATCCGTGATTTTGAATATATTGTGACAGGCAGTAACATGGAAGCACTTATTCTGGAGTGTAACCTGATCAAGAAACATATGCCGCGTTATAACGTGTTGCTCAAGGATGACAAGACATTCCCGTATCTTAAAATTACAAATGAAAAGCACCCCCGGCTGGAAGTAACCCGGCGTGTGCTGAAAGATAAAGCCAAATACTTCGGACCTTATCCGAACTCGTATGCGGCACACCAAACGAAAAAACTGCTTGACCGTATGTATCCACTGCGCAAATGTGGTGTAATGCCCAAAGAAGTGTGCCTGTATTATCACATGGGCCAGTGTCTTGCGCCTTGTGTGAAGGAAGTCGAGAAGGAGCAATATGATCAGATTTCGCAAGAGATCGGTTCATTTCTGAGCGGTGGACATGAAGAGATTAAAAAGGATTTGCAGCGGAAGATGCAGGAAGCTGCGGAGGACCTTTATTTTGAACGTGCCAAGGAACTACGCGATCAGGTGATTGCCATCGATGCGATGATGGAAAAACAGAAAATTACGATGGCCGATGCCAGAGACCGCGATGTATTTGGTTTTGCTATTGATAAAGGCTGGATGTGTGTCCAGATTCTATACATGCGTCAGGGTAAAATGATCGAACGCCATGTCTCCACCTTCCCGTTTTATGGTGAGGCGTACAGTGACTTTATGTCCTACGTGACGCAGTATTACAGCGATAATCCGGCATTGCCACAAGAGATTTTGTTGCCGGAAATGCCCAAAGATATGTCAACCGGTGATGAAAGTACGGATACAGTATCTGATACTGATGAAGCGGTACCTGCCGCTGTTACGGTGGAGTTCGAACAGACGGGACAAGGAGAGCAAAGGCTCGCTTCCCAGCCACTGGTTGCCGAGACTCGTGCAGCATATGGAAGTTCCGCTGAAGCAGAAGGTGAACAACCTGAGAGTATGCAAGAGGATGCTTCCACAATGGATACAACTGCATCAACTGAGAAGCTCCCGGCAGGTCTGGAAGACCCAACTCAGGTTGCTGCTGCGTTACAGGAGTGGTTGGAGATTAAAGTGCTCATTCCGCAACGTGGATTGAAACGGCAGATGATTACGATGGCTGTGGATAACGCACGTGTGGCATTGGAAGAGAAGTTCCGTTTGATTGAGCGAAATGAAGAACGGACATCTAAAGCTGCCGAAGGACTGGGACGTTTTATTGGACTGGACCAGCTTCGTCGAATAGAAGCCTTTGATAACTCGAACATCCAGGGAACGAATCCGGTATCCGCCATGATCGTATTTACGGATGGTAAACCGGATAAGAAGGAATATCGGAAGTATAAGGTCCGTTCGGTTGAAGGACCGGATGATTATGAAACGATGAGAGAGGTCATCCGTCGCCGTTACGAGCGGGTATTGAAAGAAAACCTGACTCAGCCTGACCTGATTGTGGTCGATGGTGGTAAAGGGCAGATCTCGGCTGCGGTCGATATTTTGGAAAATGAGCTGGGGCTGTTTATTCCGGTATGTGGTCTGGTGAAGGATGCGAAGCATAAGACTTCACAGTTGATGATCGGTAATCCACCGGAGGTCATCTCCCTGCCTCGGGATAGCCAGGAATTTTACCTGTTGCAGCGGATACAGGAAGAGGTTCACCGTTTTGCGATCTCGTTCCACCGCGAACAGCGGGGTAAATCGATGGTGACGTCACGTTTGGATGCCATTCCTGGGATCGGAGAGAAGCGGCGTAAGCTGCTGTTGAAGCATTTTGGCTCTTTGCGCAAAATAAAAGAGGCCAGCGTCGAAGACTTCCGGCCTCTATCTATTGGTGACAAGTTGGCAAATCAGATTATTGCAGCACTTCGGGATGAGGAGTCGTAACATACGGCTTCTCTTTTTGTTTTGGATTGAATTTGTAGACCACATAACCAACGATGGCCGGGAGTACGATCCAGAAGAGTCCAGCAGCCATATTCAGGGCATCGCCCATAAAGATCAGGCTGAGTCCCATCAATAAGCTGTCGAAGATCACATGGGCGAATACAACGGCAATGAAGCCGTGACGCAGCATGATCAGACTGAAGAGCAATCCAATCACCATCAGCTCAATGGGACGGGTGATTACTGGATAGATCGGATACAATGTGTGTCCAAGTGCCCAAATGATGGTTGGGATCAGACATGCAATAAACGTATTACGCACAATCTTCTGCATCATACGAATGCCGAACAGTCGGTATACGGCTTCTTCACCAATACCGGCCATCCAGGCCATAATCGGGAAAAGCCAGGCATAGGTCATATTAAATGTAGATTGATCTGCTGACGTTGTTGACCATGTGCCAATGCTCTTCTCCAGAATGAAGAAAAGGATGGATTGCACACCTAGTAGAATGAATGCCCATAGGTAACCAGCATACATGCTGTGTAGTACATATTTACCGTATCCCGGTTCTTTGGCACGAGGCCAAGGGTTCAGACCTATTTTACGCCACATGCCGTCACCGGCAACGAGGGATAGATAGATGGTTGCACTCATGACCAGTGTAATGCCTATCTGAAATAACATTAGGAACGCTAACATGAAGTTGGAGAATCCTTGTGCCTGAAGCAGAGGAATCATGTTCAGCGTGCCAATCACCGAAGCTGCGAAATACACCAGCGAGAGAATGATCCCGCGTTTGAAAGACGTATGTGTTCGGGTCAGAATGCTATAAATAATGGCCAGCACACCCAGAACAAGGGTGAGGAACGCATATCCGCCATAGGTCATCCAGTTGGCTTGGCGCGTCTGAGCTTTCACATAATCGGTATGGGATTCAGGGACCGAGAAGCCAGGATCGAACGATCGTACCGCACCCTCTTCAAACGTAAAGTTTAGTTCAAGTTTGGAATCTCCAATGGTTTTTGCAGCATCTGTATACTTCAGTCCCGCTTCACCATCGCGAGTATCCAGTTGAAGTGTCGGCACTTCATAACCGAATTCGGCCAGAACGCCAGCCGCAAGCTGTTCTTTCTCGTCTAGAGACATATTGCCTTCGGCAAGCACTTGCGATGTGGTCACTTTCCCAGTGCTCTGTTCCGCCTCAATAGCTGTATAGAGGGAAGAAGGGAGTTCTCGTTTGAAGCCGACCACTTTTCCTGTTTTCATATGTACGTCAACATGAAGATAACCGCCTTTGTCCTGATCAGGCAAACGAACGCGGTATACATCGTAAGGATAGGCTGTTTCCCATTTCTGGTTATAGGCGTCGAGTTGTTTCGTTTTGGCCATATACCCGTAAATATCGGAATGTGTCTGGTAGGTTACCAGGGTGTTTCCAGCATCATTTGGCAGTGTATAGTCATCCACAGAAGCTGCGAAAGATCGTGCGGATTGCGTCGCCTGCTCCTTGGTTATGAAGGACGTAGACGAAATTTCTGTGGTTTGCGATGAGGTAGCAGGAAAGATCTGAAATACAAAAAATAGAATCAGGCCGATCGCCGCAAGCAACCCCAGACGCTTGAAGTTAGCCTTGAGTAGCAAAGGCTTCCCTAAGGGATTCATGTAATGGTGTTCCTCCTTAATCTAATATGGATATTAAAGTAAACATAGCACAGGGCGATGCATGAATGCCAATGATGTAACGAAAACGGGTGTAAATCCTTGAAAATGAATGAAAAGGACCGAAAGAATCTGATCCATCCGTCGCCATATCTGAGTTTTTCCCTTTTTGGCTGAATTCGATCCGATTTACACAAAAAACGTTTTGTCTGCAAACGCCGCAGCGCTTATAATTTTGAAACAAATGTGCAACGATTCGCATGTCTTTCGCCCAACAAGGGAACGAATAGATTATATTCCAACTTCATTATATATGTCGTTTTAATCTGAATCATACATGTTTAACGTTTGGAAACAGCATTTCAGATGAAGAAGGCTCCACGGGGTGTGGAGTTATTTTCATTTTAGCAGAGGATGGATGATACTTAAGTGAAACTGAATGTTCAATGGATGCGATTATCGCCACCACGTATTCTTGTGTTAGGGTTTGCTGCCATCATATTGGTAGGCACACTGCTATTAATGCTTCCGGCATCCAGCCGAAACGGTGATAGCCTTGCATTTATTGATGCGCTCTTTACGGCAACTTCGGCCGTATGTGTCACCGGTTTGGTTGTGGTCGATACAGGGACTCATTTTTCGGTGCTGGGTCAGGTTGTGATCGCGATTCTGATTCAGATTGGCGGACTTGGCTTCATGACGATGTCTACGTTGGTTGCCATTGCGTTCAAACGGCGGATCTCGCTTAGGGAGCGGCTGATTCTACAGGAAGCGATGAATCAGAGCACGATGGAGGGCATCGTTCGGCTGATTCGTAAAGTTGTGATCTACTCACTCATTCTCGAAGGCATATGTGGTACGCTCTTTGCCATTCGTTGGTCGTTCGACATGCCAATCGGACAGGCGATCTATTACGGTTACTGGCATGCGATCTCAATGTTCAACAATGCGGGCTTTGATATGTTTGGGGATTTCCGCAGTCTGACCGGATATGTATATGACCCGCTGGTGAATTTTACAGCCATGTTCCTGATTGTCTCTGGCGGGATCGGTTTTGTGGTGTTGTCAGACCTGGTGGATTACCGCAAAACGCGGAAGCTGTCTCTGCACTCCAAAGTTGTACTGTTAATGACTGGATTGTTGATTGTGTTTGGTGCACTCGTTATTTTCGTATTCGAATTCAGCAATCCCCGGACGCTCGGTGGTCTGAACTGGGGTGGCAAAATACTCGGTTCGTTCTTCCAGTCAGTTACACCGCGAACAGCAGGGGCCAATACGGTAGACATTGCTGGGCTCAGGCAGGCAACGCAGTTCTTTATCATCATTTTGATGTTCATCGGTGCTTCACCGGGCTCAACCGGAGGCGGGATCAAAACGACGACATTTATGATTATGGCTGGCGCAGTCATCGCCATGATGCGTGGACGTGAAGATATCGTATTTTTCCGCTATCGGCTCGTACAGGAAAGGATTTTCAAGGCGCTTACCATTACATTGCTGGCGCTCTTGTTCATCATAGCCGTAACGATGGCGCTGAGTACCACGGAAGAAGCCAGCTTTATGATGATTTTATTTGAAACGACATCGGCCTTTGGCACCGTGGGATTATCACTCGGACTAACGCTGAAGCTGACCACCATCGGGAAGCTCCTGATCTGTTTTACAATGTTCGCAGGAAGGCTCGGACCCATTACATTAGCGTATGCACTTGGGCAGAAAAAGGGTAAAGAGTTATACAGGTATCCGGAAGGCAAAATGATTATTGGATGAGGGGTTCGTGAAGAACAATGAAAACACAGCAGTTTGCAGTGATTGGGCTCGGACGATTTGGCTCCAGTCTGGCACAGGAATTGATGGAACTCGGCTACGAGGTGCTCGGGATCGATAAAAATGAAGAAGTCGTCGAAGACATAAGTGAATTGGTCACCCATGCCGTTGTAGCCGATGCCACAGATGAGGAAGTGCTGCGCTCCCTGGGGATTCGTAATTTTGACTGCTGCATCGTTGCCATCGGGGATGATATCCAGACGAGCATTCTCACCGCGATTCTGTTAAAAGAACTGGGCGTCAAGACGGTCGTGGCCAAGGCCATATCCGTCCTTCACGGACGAGCACTGGATAAACTGGGGATCGATCGTGTTGTTTATCCTGAGCGGGATATGGGCATTCGGGTTGCCCACCAGCTGGTCACCCCGAACTTGCTGGATTACATTGAACTATCCAATGATTACAGTATTGTCGAGATGAAGGTTCCCGCCTGTCTGCACAACAAAACCCTTTCCACCCTGAATGCACGCGTACGTTTTGGTTGCAGCATTGTGGCGTTACAGAAAGAAGCCGGGGTCATTATTGCTCCGACAGCACTGGACTCGCTTCAGATGGGGGATATTATGGTCATTATTGGTAATAATGCAGATATCGACCGATTTGAAGAGGAGGTTATCAGCCAGGAGAGCTGATAAGTTAAGATGATTAAAAATGGGAGCCAGGCGTCGGAGCCTGGCTGATCAGATTCAAGCTAAGGCGTCGTAGTCCTCCGTGAGGGCAATGGCGCCTTTGCTGTAAAGAGTGCGGCCGTCTCCTTGACCCATTGTCTGGAGGTCTCACTGAGGTCTTCCTTTTCCCCATAGATCATGCAGGTAGTTCTTCGGGTCTGTTGTAGTTGTGGCAAATGAACAGAAACCAGATCGTTGTCCGCGAGCAATTGTGGACGGAGATATGACTTGGGTAATAGAGCAGCGGCTTTGGCGGAAGGCAGAAGTCGGATGATCGCTTCGAAGGAATCAATCTCCATACGAATATCCGGCATCACGGCACAGCGCTGGAAGAGGTCGTCCGTTAATTTGCGGTACCAGGTGCCTTTGGAGAACGTGATCATCGGCAGATCCTGCAAATGCTCCATTCCGGCTTCCTTGCCGGACAAAGGGTGCGTGAGCGGCACTACCAGCTCCAGATGATCGTCAAAGAGCGGCACACAGTTAAGCCCTACTTCGCTGATGGAAGAAGCAACAATACCCACATCGGCTTTTTTGTCACGTACAAAAGAGACAATCTCATGCGTTTTCCCCGTCAACAATTTCAGTTCGGCATTCGGATGTTTCTCCATAAAGGCATTAACCAGAGGCGGTAACGTAGTTTGAAGCGTCGTCAGGCTTGCGCCGAGTGTAATGGTGCTCTGTTCTTCATCCTTATACTGGGCGAGCATCGTCAGGAACTTCTGCTGCTGTTGCTTCTGTTCTACCGCGAACGTATAGGCGAGCTGGCCCACACTGGTTAACTCCAGCCGTTTGCCCCGGCGGTGGAATAGGGCAACCCCGAGTTCATCCTCCAATTTAGCAATTTTGCGTGAGAGTGCGGGTTGGGACAAGTTCAGTAACTTGGATGCACGGTTCAGGCTGGACTGCTCCACGACCGCTGCAAATGCGTTTAACTCTTCGAACATGAATAACGACCTCTTTTCCATGAGTGATGAGTGTGATTCTTGCCCTTGCTTAATCGTTTTCCATGTTGTATGGCCTGTAAACCCAATGTTTCACTGCTTATACCTATAGGTTATAACATTTAATAATTATATTGCAATTCCCTTATAAGAAAAAAAGGAGTAACATGAATCGTGACACAAGTTGTTCACACCTGGCGAAAACGGAACAATTTGTCGAACCTTTTCATGGAAAAGGATTCGTGTCACGATAAGTGAAATCATTTATGAAAACGTTGTATTTAGCGAAAGGGGATCGACATTTTATGAAAGGGTTTTACTCCAGAAAGCTGCACTCCTTGCTTGGCGTCATTCCGCTCAGTCTGTTCTTTATTGAGCACTTGGTGACGAACTTCACAGCAGTTGAAGGCGGCAAAGAAGCTTTTTATGGTGCCGTTGCATTTCTGAACGGTTTGCCTCTTGTTATTGTAATTGAGGCGACACTCATTTGGCTGCCGTTGTTCTATCACGGTGTTTACGGTCTTTACATTGCCTATCAGGCCAAGCCTAACGTTGGGCGTTACGGTAATGAGCGCAACTGGCGCTACACGTTGCAGAGGGTAAGCGGTATCATTACGTTTGTATTCGTCATTTGGCACGTATGGGAGACGCGGGTACAGATTGCACTGGGTAACGTATCCCATGAAGAGATTGGCGGCGTCATACATGATGCGGTGACGAATCCGATAACCTTTGCGATATATATGATCAGTGTGGTTGCGGCTTCATATCACTTTGCCAATGGCCTGTGGTCGTTCCTCGTTAGCTGGGGGATTACAGTTGGTCCGCGTGCGCAGCGTGTATCCTCTTACGTATGTATGAGTTTGTTCGCTATCGTTTCCATCATGTTTATTGCTTCACTATTTGCTTTCCGGAGCATTGATTTCCAGACAGCTACTTCGATGATTGACGCAGTTAAAACAGTTCTAATTTAAGCATTTAGCGTATAAATGCTGACTTATAAGGGAGTGAACAGCAATGGCATCAACGAATGTAATTATTGTGGGCGGCGGTCTCGCAGGCTTGATGGCGGCGATCAAATCGGCTGAAGCCGGAGTCCATGTTCATTTATTTTCACTGGTTCCTGTTAAACGATCCCACTCTGTATGCGCACAAGGCGGCATTAACGGAGCGGTAAATACCAAGGGTGAGGGTGACTCCCCATGGGTACACTTTGACGATACGGTATACGGCGGTGACTTCCTTGCGAACCAACCTCCTGTTAAAGCGATGTGCGAAGCAGCACCTGGCATCATTCACTTGATGGACCGTATGGGCGTAATGTTCAACCGGACACCGGAAGGTTTGCTTGATTTCCGTCGTTTCGGGGGAACAAAGCATCACCGTACGGCGTTTGCCGGAGCGACAACAGGGCAACAATTGCTCTATGCATTAGACGAGCAGGTGCGTCGCTGGGAAGCAGCGGGCCTGGTTACGAAATACGAGAACTGGGAATTCCTGCAGGCCGTTTTGGATGATGAAGGGGTATGTCGCGGGATCGTAGCTCAGGATCTGAAAACGATGAAAGTACAGACCTTCCCGGCAGAAGCAGTTATTCTGGCGAGTGGTGGTCCCGGTATCATCTTCGGTAAAACGACCAACTCGGTAATTAACACAGGTACAGCTGCAAGTGCGGTGTATCAGCAAGGTGTGAATTATGCTAACGGTGAGTTCATTCAAATTCACCCGACAGCCATTCCAGGGGATGACAAGCTGCGTCTCATGTCCGAATCCGCGCGTGGTGAAGGTGGACGGATCTGGACGTACAAAGACGGCAAGCCGTGGTACTTCCTTGAAGAAAAATATCCGTCCTATGGTAACCTGGTTCCGCGTGATATCGCGACTCGTGAAATTTTCAGCGTCTGCGTAGACATGGGCTTGGGTGTGAACGGCGAGAACATGGTTTATCTCGACCTGTCGCACAAAGATCCGAAGGAGCTTGATGTTAAACTCGGCGGAATCATTGAGATCTATGAGAAGTTCATGGGCGATGACCCGCGTAAAATCCCGATGAAAATCTTCCCGGCAGTCCATTATTCCATGGGCGGCATGTGGGTAGATTACAACCAAATGACCAACATTCCGGGGCTGTTCGCAGCTGGTGAATGTGAATATCAATACCATGGTGCGAACCGTCTGGGTGCAAACTCACTCGTATCCGCGATCTATGGTGGTATGGTGGCTGGACCGAAAGCGGCTGAATATATCAAAGGACTCAAAAAATCGTCCGCTGATATCCCATCTTCCGTATTCGAGAAACACACCAAACAACAAAGCGACAAATACGAAGGCATCTTGAAAATGCAGGGCACGGAAAATGCCTATGTCATTCATAAAGAGCTTGGCGAGTGGATGACAGCCAACATGACGGTTGTACGCTACAACGACAAGCTTGAAGCCACGATCGGCAAGATCAAGGAATTGAAAGAGCGTTACGGCAAAATCAACATGTACGACAGCTCCGGTTGGAACAACCCGAGCGCAGCGTTCACCCGCCAACTGTGGAACATGATTGAGTTGGCAGAAGCGATGACGCTGGGCGCACTGCTGCGTAACGAAAGCCGTGGCGCGCATTACAAACCGGAATTTACGGAGCGTAATGACGAAGAGTTCCTGAAAACGACCATCGCAAGCTGGTCGAAGGAAGGCCCGAAAATCTCGTACGAGCCCGTAGACGTATCCCTGATCCCACCACGTATCCGGGACTACTCTAAGGATTAAGTAGTACCATACTATTCATGCAATGAATAGTTAAACACCTGAACGGAGAGGCAGGAGAACTTTGGAGAAGCAAAGCTTCTTCAAAGTTACTGCAATCAAAGTGAAGGAAAGGCCCAGAAGAAGCAAGCGCCTAGCGATGCTTCAGAACTTCAATACTGCCCATTCAGCATGAATGGAGTGCAGTTTTCCAGTAAAGTGACCCACGTGCACAACATAGCGAAGGAAACAGCAATGCCCAGAAGAAGCAAAGCGCCTAGCGATGCTTCAGAACTTCAATACTGCCCATCCAGCATGAATGGAGTGCAGTTTCCAGCAAAGTGACCCAGTGCACGACGTAGCGGAGGAAGCGGAAATGCCCTGAAGAAGCAACGCGCCTTAGCGATGCTTCAGAACTTCAATGCTGCCATCCAACATGAATGGAGTGCAGTTTCCAGCAAAGTGACCCAGTGCACGACGTAGCGGAGGAAGCGGAAATGCCCAGAAGAAGCGAAGCGCTCGCCTTTATCACCGGATTTTAACCCTGGAAAGGGTTGATCAAAAAAATCCGGGGATAACAGCGATCAGAGGGGCATTCCGCTGACGAAGCGTCTCCCGTGCACCAAACCATTTTGCGCATCAGCAATACAATCATCGTCACCAGAGGAGGGGACAACGATATGGCGGAACAAGCTACAGCCAACAAAACCGTCAAGTTTATCATCACCCGTCAGGACAGCCCGGAGTCATCTTCGTACAACGAAGAATTTGAGCTTCCGTACCGTCCCAACATGAACGTGATCAGCGCCCTAATGGAGATTCAGCGTAACCCGGTTAATACAGATGGCAAATCCATTGCTCCCGTGTGCTGGGATTCCAACTGTCTCGAAGAAGTCTGCGGTGCCTGCTCCATGGTCATCAACGGCAAGCCACGTCAAGCGTGTGCAGCCCTGATCGACAAGCTTGAACAGCCTGTTCGCATCGAACCAATGAAGACATTCCCGGTGGTTCGTGACCTGGTCATCGACCGTACCCGGATGTTTAGCGCCCTGAAACGCGTTAAAGCATGGATTCCGATCGATGGTACCTATGACCTCGGTCCAGGTCCACGGATGCCTGAGAAGAAGCGTCAGTGGGCATATGAGCTGTCCAAATGCATGACATGTGGTGTATGTCTGGAGGCATGCCCGAACGTCAATGAGAAGACAGACTTTATTGGTCCAGCAGCGCTTTCCCAAGTGCGCCTGTTCAATGCTCACCCAACAGGGGAGATGAACGCCGATGATCGTCTGGAAGCGTTGATGGAAGACGGAGGCATTGAGGGCTGTGGTAACTCACAGAACTGTGTGCAATCTTGTCCAAAAGGTATTCCACTGACAACCTCCATTGCCGAAATGAACAAACAAACGACCAAGCATATGTTCAAACGCTGGTTGGGAGTATAATCTCCTCATAACATGTGCAGAAGTGCAATCTGCAACTTAGAAGAAGTCGTGATCCCGTGCAGCAACATGCCGGAGATCCCGGCTTCTTTTTACAAAGAAGCAGAGGAACCGGGCCATCCATGCAGAATATGGTATACTAAGGGGATGGATATGGAGCGTAGAAGGAGGGGGAGATATGGCAGAGACACCGCGTCAGGGTAGTAACAACTCGCCGTCCCAGCGCTCGCACAAGGCACCAGGTGCAGAAGAGTCTGTGTTTCCTGGAGAAGAAAAGGATCATGATCCCTCTCGCCGAAGTTTCTTATTGCGTATGGTTTTGATGACGGCAGGTGCCAGTTTGCTTACAGGAGGTTATGCCTGGCTTTGGGAGCCGCGTCGTCTGGAAATCAAGCAAGTGGGGCTGAAACTGCCGAAATTTCCAAAGGCATTTGACGGATTGCGTGTCGTTCAGTTTAGCGATGCTCATCTTGGTTTTCATACCGGGGTGAAAGAGATGAAGAAGCTGGCAGCAACGATTAAAGAGCAGCAACCGGACTTGATCTGTTTTACCGGAGACATCGTTGAGAGGGAAGCAGAGCCAATGCGTGAATGTATTCCGATATTGGCTTCCATGCAAGCGAAGTATGGAAAATTTGCGGTTTTGGGGAATCATGATTATCGGGGCGGACAGCAGAATGAAGTTGCAACCATGTTCCGTGAAGCCGGATTCACTTTGTTGCGGAACGAACATGTGGTGATTGAACAAGGGGGAGAACGTCTGGCCATAGCTGGTCTCGATGACGCGCTGACAGGCAGACCTGATCCTGCCCAAGCTATCAAGGAATTGGATCATGATGTGTGGAAGCTTCTGCTCATGCATGAACCGGATTATGCCGACATTGCCACTCCCTATGGTTTCGGATTGCAGCTTTCCGGTCATAGCCATGGTGGACAGGTACGTTTTCCCTGGGTGGGGGCGCTGACGACTCCGCGAGGTTCGCATAAGTATGTTCAGGGGTTGTATTACACGGATGTCCAGGGGGTATATTACTCCACCCAGACACAGATGCCCGTATATGTGAATCGTGGTTTTGGCATGACCCAACTGCCCATTCGTTTTCTGTGCAGACCCGAACTAACGGTGTTTGAGCTTAAAGGATTAACCACATAAAAGGAATATGAGATCATATTAGTTCAACTAAACTTTTTACACGAGAACGGAGAGGACAGAAATAACGTGAAGAAGCGAAGCTAAAAGCTTTCTGAAAGAAAGCTGCATCGGAAGCATATGCTTCGCCTTTATCTCCGGATTTTTCCTTTGAAGAAGGGAATCAAAAAATCTGGGGATAACAGCGATCGGAAGGTTATTCTGTCATCGGAGTGGCAAGTGTAAACGTACAACAGTGAACGATTCAACATGAATGGAGGTTATCCAGATGGAACGAATTGCGATTGTATCCGACATTCATGGCAACATGACTGCCTGGGAAGCAGTGCTAAAAGATATCCGAAGTCGTGGCGTAGAGCGAATCTTTTGTCTCGGTGACCTCGTGGGCAAAGGACCAGAACCGGTACAGGTTGTTGATCAGGTGAGAGCGACGTGCGAACTTGTCATCCGCGGTAATTGGGATGAACTGGTTGCCGTTAACCAGGACAACGAGAATTTCACTTGGCAAGCAGAACGGCTTGGTGAGGAACGTTTGGCATACTTGGCAAGTCTACCTTTCAGTCATCAGTTTAAGCTGAGCGGTCGCACTATCCGCCTGGTTCATGCTTCACCTCAAAGTGTATACCATCGTGTACAGCCTTGGGATGAGCTGGAAAAGAGGTTAGCAATGTTTGATCCTCCGGCTGATGAGCCTGACCAAGGTATAGCAGACGTCGTGGGTTATGGTGATGTGCATAACGCATACTTGCAGTATATGAATGGCAAGCTACTGTTTAATGCAGGCAGTGTAGGTAATCCGCTGGATCTTCCCCAGGCTTCCTACTGTATTCTGGAGGGTGAAGATAGCAATGATAACAATATCCCATTCAATGTTCAATTTGTGCGGGTACCTTATGATATTGAGCGGGAAGTAAAAGCTGCACAGTCGGCAAATGTTCCTGCATTGGATTTTTATATCCGTGAGATTCGTAAGGGGGTCTATCGTGGGTTGCAGGAGTAGTCAGCCTCCTAACCCTTAAGGGTTAGGAATTGAATGATGCAATATATGAACACTAAAAGCGAATACTAAAGTTCGTGGATCAGTTCAAATGGTATTACGCCGGATCATCTTCAGAGCATGCTTGTCTTACCGGACTAGAGCCCGTTTAGGCAAAAGGAGCGATTGTCATGCTTACCCGAAAAATGTTGGTTCAAGGTCTGCCTGCTTTGTGGACAGAGCGTCTTGTCCTGCGATCATTGCGTCAAAGTGATTACAGTACATTATCGGAACTTTTTTCCGATCCTCAAGTTATCCGGTATGTGAATAGGGGAAGCCAGCCCACACCGATCAGGGCGAGACGGTTATTGAACCAGATACGGAGCAGCAGTGCCAAGCTGGATTCGTTACATTATGGGATCTGCTGGAGAGGCAAAGAACAGGTCATCGGGATCACGTCATTCCAGCACTGGAATGATCAGAATGGAACCGCACAGATTGGTTATATCCTGAACAGATCCTGTTGGGGCAGGGGTGTGGCTACCGAGGCTGTACAGAGGTTGCTGCAGTTTGGATTTGACGATCTTCATTTGTGGAGGGTGGAGGCACGTTGTTATGAGGCCAATGTATCTTCAGAACGGGTGCTAAGCAAAATAGGGATGTCCTATGAGCGGAGTCTTCCCTCATTCGGGCTGCACGATGAAGATGACGAGGCATCAGAATCCCTAATGGATGTCAAAGTGTACAGCATGTACCGGGAACAATACGTACATCCGCTTCAGAAGAAAGACTTTCAAACCCTGGTATCTGACAAGCCGCAATAACATAGATTAAGAGTAGTCAAACGTGAATGAATCGAACTTCAATTATTTGTTACACAAATGAAATATAGCTGCAATTGAACTCTAACAGACAGGGGGTAAACTTATCTCATGACCCCCTTTTTGATAATAGATAATGCTGTTGGGACCCGCGCGAGCGGGTTCATTTTTTTTGAATTTTTTACACAGCCACTCCGATGACAGAATAACCTTCCGATCGCTGTTATCCCCAGATTTTTTGATTCCCTTTTGAAAAGGGAAAATCCGGGGATAAACGGCAAGCATATGCTTCCGATGCAGCTTTCTTTCAGAAAGCTTTTAGCTTCGCTTCTTCAAGTTATTTCTGTCCTCTCCGTTATCGTGTAAATGTTATATAATATTTTTAATTTAGAATTAAACCTAAACCCCCACAACGTGAACAAGCGCGCTGTGGGGGTTTCTATGTGGTCTGATATTTTTTACAGTGGTACAACCTGCATCTGTTTCTGTTTGAAGTACACCCAGTCGGTGAATCCAATCTCCTTGAGACGTGTACGAACGTCATCCAACTCGTCTGCAACCCGCTGCGGTTTATGAGCATCCGACCCGAAGGTCACCTTCACTCCATAATGATGCGCCCGTTCCAGAATGGCATCTGACGGGTACCAGCCACCGCTGAGTTTGGTTTTGCCTGATGTGTTAATTTCGATGGCTACGTTGGATTCTGCAATGACCTGCAACGTTTCATCAATGGCCTGATCAGCGATAATTTCGGAGAAGGGTGGATAATTTCCTTTCATCGCATCAATATGCCCAAGGATCTGGAACATACCGCTGCGAGCCGATTCTCGGATCAATGAATAATAGCTTTCTTTTACTTCAACTTTACGAGCACTGCTCAGTCCGTTCCACCGGGTTTTGTTGAAGATACTCACATCCTCGGTATGATGAACGGAACCAATAATATAGTCAAAAGGATACTGTCCCAGTGTGGTGCGGTACAATTCCGCATGAGCAGGGAAATAGTCAGATTCAATGCCGAGCAGTACATCGATTTTACCTGCGTACTCTTCTTTCAGAGCAAGGACTTCTTCCACATAATGCTGTAATTCCGACTTGCCCATTGCGATCCGGGGAAATGCCTGCTCAAGCTCACTGCCAAAGTATGGCGTATGATCCGAGATGCCGATGGCCTGAAGTCCTGCCTCAATACCTGCCTCTATATAATCGCGGATGTTGCCGTCTGCGTGACCACAACGAAAATGATGTGTGTGAAGATCGAATTTCATATGGAATCCTTCCTTTCTCATGGCTCATTGTCATTCTGAACTGATGAATTGGGTTTCCGGCATGCCTTTGAGGTCACTTATGAATTGTTGCATTGCTGAGTTGAGGTAACGACTGGACTTATAAATGACACCAACAGGGTGACTGACCTCCAGCTCACTTAAGGGTATCATTCTCAGAGTACCTTGGCGCAACTCATGGGCAACCGATTGTTTGGATATGACAGCTGCTCCGAGATCAATCTCGACCATCCGTTTCACTTCCTCGCTGCTAGACAACTCCATCACAATATTAGGTTCAATATTATGTTTCTTAAAAATGGTTTCTGTAAACCGTCGTCCTACGGTATCCGGGGACAGCAGAATCAATGGTGTACTGCGGAGCACATCCACTGCAGCATGTTTTTTCTTCGCCAGCGGATGGGAAGGAGATACCACGAGTTCAAATGTGTCATAGTACAGTACAGAGGTATTCAGGTTGGGATTGCGCTCCGTGAGATAACCAATACCAATATCAACCAGCCCATTTTCGACCTGGGTATAGATCTGTGATGAAGGCAGGGATTGAATACTGGTTTTAATCAGCGGGAATTGATCTTGGAAATAGGATAACACCCTTGGCAGGATCTGAATAGCAATGGAAGTTGTTGTACCCAGCACGATACGTCCCTGAGGCGTTTCATCGAGATCGGACAATTTTTGTTTCAACTCATCGACGATGTCGAGCATCCGTTCAGCATGCTCCAGGAATACCTGTCCACGGTCTGTCAGGGTGACGGGTTGGTTGCGATCCACAAGAACGGTGCTGAATTCATCCTCCAGACTTTTGATCTGGGCCGAGACGGCAGGCTGGGTCAGGTTCAGAAGTTCTCCCGCCTTGCGGAAGCTCATCGTTTTGGAAATGGTAATTAGTGTCTCCAATTGGCTTATGTTCATAGGTGACCTCCTTGCAGGCAAAGTATCTTGATTATGTAGTGTTTGGTGCGATGAAATCCCGTAACTGGTTATTGTTCCGTTATCTTAAATTATAGGTGATTCAGGACAGCAGAGCAATGAAGGTGATTGTTGGGATAAAAAGTAGTTCAAGAGACTGTGAAAAAACGCGAATGCAAGAAATTGATTTTTTTAACAGTTGTGAGAAAACAGTCATAAAGTCCTAAATACCTTTTACCACGTACGATGATTGAAAAGCTTTCTGCAAAAGAAGTGAAAAGCTCTGTTTATTCGCTAGAATCAGCTATAAACATTTGCCCCACGGATGACGATAAATTATAGTACACATGATTTAACGAATTCTTAATGAATTCTTGTACGTGATAAAGTATAATAAATTTAATGAATATGGGACTTTTGGTGTGTGACCAATAACCCAGTGTGAGGGGGACATAGACAGTGAAAGCGGAAGTGATTAATCCTTTCCTGGAATCGGCACGGAACGTATTCGAACAGCTCATCCAGGTTTCGCCTTCCACCGGGAGTCTTGGCGTGAAGAATGTAGAGTTCATTGCAGACCATGTCTGGATCGTGATCGGAATGACCGGACAACTTAGCGGAAATATTGTATTTGGAATCAACGAACAAGTTGCACTGAAAATTGTATCTGCGATGATGGGCGGATTCGTCATTACAGAAATGGATGAAATGAGCAAGAGTGCTATTTCGGAACTCGGTAATATGATCAGTGGTAATGCCAGTACGATCCTGTCGAACCAAGGTGTTGTGGTTGATATTACACCTCCACAAGTGATGAAATCCGAACACTTGACTACATTTAGTGCAACGAAAGCACTGAGCATTCCTTTGCTGATGGACGGCATTGGTGAGATGGATATTCAGGTCATGATCTCGTAGAATAGAACCATACGCCTCAAAAGGCAATATGTGTTCATACGGGAGGACATCACGGATGCTGAAAGATCAGGTAGTGTTTATCACAGGTGCATCGAGTGGTATCGGTGCGCTTTGTGCGCAGATGCTGATAGAAGAAGGAGCCATCCCGATTCTGGCTGCCCGTTCGCGGGATAAGCTGGAAGAGATTGGTGCTTCGCTGAAAGGGCCACATGAATTGCTCACGCTTGATGTTACGAATAGTGAGCAGGTTCAGGAAGCTGTGGATGCGATATTGCATAAATACGGACAAATTGACATTTTACTGAATAACGCGGGTTATGGAAAATTCGCAGCTATGACGGACATGTCTGTACAGGAATTCGATGAGATGATGGACGTCAATTACATGGGCATTGTCCGCTGTACCAAAGCAGTGCTGCCACAGATGCTGGAACGGGGTAGAGGACAGATTGTGAATGTGGCTTCTATGGCCGGCAAAATCGGTACGGCAAAATCCGCTTCCTATACGGCTACGAAACATGCTGTACTCGGATTTAGTAACGCGCTGCGTCAGGAGCTTCGCAAGACCGGAGTCCTGGTGACAACGATTAACCCAGGTCCGATTGATACACCATTTTTCCATCGGGCTGACCCATCTGGCAATTATGTGAATAATGTACGCTGGATGATGTTGAAACCGGAAGACGTTGCGGGTCATATGATTCGGGCGATGAAAAAGCGCAAGGAAGAAGTGAATCTGCCAAGACTTGCTTCTGCTGGCATATGGCTGTACCAGCTATTTCCACGTCTTGCGGATCGATTGTCGCACGGTGTAATGAATCAGAAGTAAATGCAATATTGGGCATCATATTCGGGATGAAAGAAAGGCTCCGCCGAGGGGCTTTTCTTTTTTTTGTGTGCAAATGGACAATTCCTGAATAAGATTTGGTCCACGGGCTTTTTTCGCATATAATGAAAGGTAATGTGATGACAGGCTTCGGTTATATCCGTACAAGCAACTTATATGTTCAACTAACATTTACACAATAACGGAGAGGACAGAAATAACCTGAAGAAGCGAAGCTAAAAGCTTTCTGAAAGAAAGCTGCATCGGAAGCATATGCTTGCCGTTTATCCCCGGATTTTTCCTTTTAAAAAAGGAATCAAAAAAATCTGGGGATAACAGTGATCGGAAGGTTGTTCTGTCCTCGAAGTGTCAGTGTAAATAATAATTAGTTGAACTTATATAACATCAAAATGAATAAATTAAAAGGATGGACATACATGACGAATCAAACATTTGCTTCAATTGGCGTGGAACAGGATCTGGAGGCCGTTTTGGCGAAACATGGCATTAACGAACCTTCACCTGTGCAGGCTCAGACAATCCCGGTTATTTTGGAAGGCCGAGATGTCGTATCCAAATCCCAGACGGGAACAGGAAAAACGTTGGCATATTTGCTGCCACTGTTACAATCCATCAAAATGGAAATCAAAGGTACTCAGAAGCTTGTTATTGCACCAACACAAGAGCTGGCGATGCAAATTGTACGTGAGGCACAGCGCTACGGGGAAGAACGCAAGATCGGCGTATTGGGTCTGATTGGTGGCGCAGCGGCTAAACGTCAGATCGAGAAGCTGCGTGAGCATCCGCAATTGGTTGTGGGTACACCGGGACGACTGAAAGAATTGATTACACTCAAAAAACTGAAAATGCACAACGTTTCCACCATTGTTATTGATGAAGCGGATCAGGTATTCCAACTTGGCGGCGTAAGTGACGTGAACTTTGTTCTGAAAAGTGCACTGCGCGACCGTCAGCTGATTTTCCTGTCAGCAACCATTGATGAGCATACGGCTGGACTCGCAAAGCGTGAGATGAAAGAGCCTGTTCAGATCGGAATTGAACCGGACCGTGCTACGGCTGCGGGCCTTGAGCATTTTTATTTTGTAGAAGAGAACCGCAACAAAATTGACATGCTGCGTCGTCTGGTTAGACAGTACAACCCGGATCGGGCAATTGTATTTGTGAATGCAACAGAGGATATTGGTGAAGTGGAAGCGAAAATGAATCATCTGGGCTTGTCCGCTGCTGCGCTGTATGGCGATGCTGACAAAGTGACCCGCAGTAACGTATTGTCTGCATTCCGTAACGGTAAACTGCAATTGCTGATCGCCAGTGAAGTCGCTGCCAGAGGACTGGATATCGAAGGCCTGCCAATGGTCATTAACTATGACCCTGCATTTGACTCGGAGCACTATGTTCACCGTGCAGGTCGTACAGGCCGGATGGGGCGCTCGGGTATTGTACTGTCCATTGTGGACGAAACACAGATCTTCATTATGCGTAAATTCGCACGCGAACTCGGAATTGAACTGCCGGAACGTGTACTCTTTGGCGGTAAAGTATTGGAGGCTGATCCGCGTCCGGACACACGTCCTGAGGGACATTCGTTCTCCAGAAAACCAGGACAATCCAGAGATCGCAAACCAGGTCAGGGCAGCCGCAATGGCGGTACCCGAGCTACAATCTCCAATTCGCGTCCAGCGGGTAGCAAACCAGCTGGCAATACAGGCCGCACGGAGCGCGAACAGGATCGTAAAAACAAGGGAGCACCCAAGTGGAGTAAAGACAAAACGCCACGCTCCGAAGAATAGAATCTGACGAAAGGGGTGCAGGGATAGATGGAAAACGTTCAATCGCCTGTTCTGCAAATCAGCGGGCTAAGCGGAGGCTATAGCGCCAAACGGCCGGTCCTTCACGGCATCGATCTGGAAGTCGGACGTGGAGAGATGGTCGGACTGATCGGATTAAACGGTGCTGGCAAAAGCACAACCATGAAACATATCCTCGGCTTGATGACCCCTCAACAGGGCGAAGTGCGAGTGATGGGCAAGAAGAGGGACGAGGATGCGCAGATCTACCAATCGGCCATGGCATTCGTACCTGAATCACCTGAACTGTATGATGAGATGACGGTGATGGAGCATCTGGAATTTACGGCAAGAGCGTACAATGTGTCGGAGGCTGACTTCAAACAACGTACAGAGAAATTGCTGGCATTGTTCCGCATGAATGAGAAAAGTACAAGTCTGTCGACTCACCTGTCCAAGGGGATGCGACAAAAGGTTATGATCATGTGTGCTTTTGTGGCCGGACCACCACTGTACATCATTGATGAGCCTTTCCTGGGGCTGGACCCGCTCGGTATTCGCTCCTTGCTTGATTTTATGCTTGAAATGAAAGCATCTGGATCATCCATCTTGCTCAGTTCACACATTCTGTCCACGATTGAAAATTACTGTGACCGTTTTATCGTTCTGCACCGTGGGCAGGTTATTGCTCAAGGGACGCTGAATGAACTGCGCTCCCAATTCGGGGAATCGGATGCCACGCTGGAGCACATGTTCTATTCCCTCGTACAAGGCAGGGATTGAGCATGGATCTCAAGCTGCTATGGAAGCAAAGACGCACAGGATTCTGGAACGGAATTCTTCCTTATCTGGGTTATGTGATCCAGAGCGGTGTAGCTATGGTCTTTTTATTTCTCGTCATTGCGTTCTCCGCCTGGTATACATCGTTTGTCCAGAACATTCCGGCTGAATTTCCGATTCGCTGGATTGCATTGTTGCTGCTGGCACCGCTAGTGCTGTTTAGCAGTTATCGTACATATCTGCTTCCGGCAGATATCGTGTTCCTGCGACCACAGGAATACCGGATGCAGGAGTATTTGAAGAATAGCTTTGCCCGGGGTGTCATCTATAAAAGTCTGGGCTTGCTGCTGGTATTTGTTACACTGTGGCCTCTCTATGTCAGAGCAGATCTGGATGCACGGCCATTTGGCTGGTTCATCGTATTCCTGTTGCTGTGGAAAGGGTTGTCCAGTTATGGAGCGTGGCAAGAGCTAAGAATGGTTCAGCTCGGGGCAGCAAGAGGATATCGTCTCTTGCGATGGGCTCTGGCAGTGCTGGCGGTTGGCGCATGGCTGTGGCAGCCACCGCAACGCAGCGTCTGGTTCCTGCTGCTGCTGGCTGTCGTCTACATCGTCGCCTTGCGTATACCGGTGAAACATCGGGTAGCGTGGGAACGATTGATTCAGGTGGAGCAGGGGCAGGCTGGCAGGGTTATGCGGACGCTTGGCTGGTTTGTGGATGTACCTTCATCCGGACAGAAAGTAAGTTCGCGTCGCTGGCTTAGCAAATTGGGGAGCGGTCTTCCCTGGAATGCAGGGAAAGCTTACCGATATCTGATTACCAAAACGTTTATTCGAACTGAAGTGTTCTCAATTGTGTTACGCCTAGTTGTACTGGGCATGTTACTATCCTGGTGGACAGCAGGCAGCTACTTTGGTGTAGGTGTGTATCTGTTCTTCCTGTTGCTTGCAGGTGTTCAGTTAGGCGCGCTGCGTCGCAGTCATAGTGAATCGTTCTGGATTATGATCTATCCGATCTCGGGAGAAAGTCGTCGTTCCCAGGTGTTAGGATTCATATTCCATCTGCACGCATTGGCTGCATTGCTCATGTGGCTGCCTATGCTAGCTGCCGGAGTGAGTGGACTAAGCATCACTGGAGTGGCACTTGTATTGGGCATACTGGTCATTGTAATCATGCGGCGTTCGCAAGGTAACAAGTGGTTGAAGGAAGAAGATGACGAGTAAACGATCGGACACCTGACCAACTCGGATGATTAGATTGAGTTCATCAGTGAGAGGTACAAAAGATAACAAAAGAAGGGTATTCCGGGCTGTATCCCGGTATACCCTTCTTTGTGCTGTAATGGAATCATGCGGTCAGATCACTTGATTCTCGCGCAAGTGTGTATTGGTACTAACAGAGGAACGATTTAGTGATAATCACGAGCAAGATGAAAAGAACGAGAATGGCACCTGTGTTTGTAAATCCTCCGCCGTAACCGCCGCATCCATAACCGCCTCTTGTATCTTCAACTCCAGACATGGTCATTCCCCTTTCAAGTGGTTGTTTGGCACGCCCTTGCGTACATCGTATATTATGTGCCTTGGGGGTAGGCTGATTGGGCCGATGCCCGGTAAAGTCAGAAATTAAAGCTTTTGGGCAGCTAAAACATAAAAGAACCCTTTGTATATCCGTAGACATGAAACGTCGCGGTTATACAAAGGGTTCTTATATCATGCAGGGTACAGACATGATCCTGTGTCCCTGATTTATTGAGATTGTTGTAACTTCGTTACGGTGTGTTAACTAGGTCGTCTGCAGATCCTGAACTCCACGATAGATGGTTTCATACAGATCTTCCAATCCGGATTCTTCGATACAGGAGAAGGCGATTCGCAGATCCGCTTCACCCAGCGCGATTGTACCGACACCGTATTTGTGCAGCAAGTGGCTTCGAAGTTCTTCAGCACCAACTTCTTTCAGCTTCAGGCACATGAAGTAACCAGAGTTGAAGGGATAATAATCCCATGCATCTTCATACTTGCCGCTATCGAGAATGGCCTTCACCTTGTTGGCACGGCCTTTCATAATCTCGAACTTCTCCTGTTTCTGTGTTTCAAATTCCGGTGCTTTGAGCGCATCCAATACAAAGGTCTGGGAAGGATGCGGGCCACTGGAGATGGTTGCCCGGATAATACCGAGTGTCTTCTGTTCCAATGCGTGCAGAACGGCTGCATCTTCATGGGCATACGTAATGAATCCAACGCGGAAGCCCCATACGAATTCTTCCTTGGTTGCACCATCTACTTTTACAGTCAGAACACGTGGATGAATATTGGCAAGTTTGCCAAACAGGGATTCATGAATGGAATCTTCGAAGAACAGCCCGAAGTAGGCATCATCTGTTACAGCAACCACGTTAACGCCAGCTTCAGCTGCCTGAAGAATCGTGCTCACAATCGCATCTGCTTCTTCGGCTCCAGGCGTATAACCTGTAGGATTATTCGGGAAGTTGAGCAGTACGATCGCTTTACCTTTGTCCTTCTGATCAAGCAGGGCCTGAAGCAAGCCTTCGCTGTTGAAGTTCAATTGATCATCGAACAGGGGATAATGAACCAACTGGCCATGACGACGAATTCCGAAGGTCAGCTCATAATTTTCCCAGTTTTTATCCGGATATATGACAGCGTCCCCTTCATCGGCAAACAGGTCGGCTACGATACTAAGTCCATGGGTTAATGCATTGGTTACAATCGGGTTACCGAACGTTTTACCTTCAAGCGAAGGTGTTTCCTTCAGCATCTTGTCTCTCCAAACGGTCCGCAATTCAGGCTTGCCTGCAGGCGGAGCGTAAGGGTAAAGATCTTTCGGCTGGAATGCAGAGAGCTTCTCCTGGATAACCGGAAGATGCATCGGCACACCGCCCTCCAGAGCGATACCAATCGTTGCATTATAGGTTTTGGCCAAGCTTGCTGCTTCAGCAGATTGACTCAAGATACCTTCTTTAGGGAAATAAATTTCTTTGCCGAGCTGTGACAGCATGGAGTAGACGTGACTGCTGCCTGCCTGAATACTTTCGTTCAACTGTTCAGCCAGTGGATTCATTCTTTTCATCCTTCCAAGTCTTTGGGATTCAACTGCCTAACATTATAACACCTTGACATCCCCCCGTCACGGAAATTACGCAACATGACAGTTATATCGCTTTACCGCGTTGTTGCAGACGGTTTTAAGGTGAAAATTAGCTGAATTTATCCTTGGATGAATCCTCTGAAAATGAATCTTATTGCTGATGAAATGGACAATATTTCCGCATCATCTCAGCGGTTTCGGCATCTCGTCCCTCATTGCGTTGCTCCAGTTGACCACTGATATGATCGAATCGTTCACTGGAGAGATTTTGTCCGAATTTAAACTTGGCGCTGATTCGTTCTGGTACTATTCTTACAACGGCTACAGCTTTGAGGTTGCCTGTGTAACGCGAGTCAGTAGCATCAATGGGCACATATCCGCCTTGTGGCTGGAGTTTCTCCATGAAGCGTTGTAGTACCTTGCCTTTGATGTCCAGATCCTTAACCGGTTCTGCCTGACCGAAGGCCATGACACTTTTGAAGAAAGAAGTCGCTGGACAAGCAAGCTCGGGATCACTGAAATAGGATGGAATCAGGGAGAACTCTTCAGCCACCGTGAAACTGACCGACGAATCCTGCTTAATCTGTTTCATCTTCTCGCCAGCCAGACTGCCGTGAAAATAAAAGTGACCGTCCATATAGACAAAATTCAGTGGTGTAACCCGTGGTTGTCCATCTGGACTGACTGTTCCCAGAAACCCGAAGGAGCACTGATCCAGAAATGTGGTAATCTCCTGTTCTTCATCTACTGTGAATTCTTTCCGTCTCATGTGTATTCCCCCATCAATGAAATATATAATAGAACGCCATATCTTATGGATAACCATAGTTCATACATTGACAATGAAATAGATCCAATTTACATTCACTTTAGTAGGCCAATTGGTCAGGGATCACGAATGAAGACGGATGGAGAGAGGTGCACGATGGAATTGTGGCTACCGATGGATACCTATGAACTTCAGCATCGATACAAGTATGAGGCATTGTACCATGCGTTACGGGATGCCATTCATGCAGGCACACTGGAGGGAGGCACGAGGCTTCCTTCGACGCGCGAACTGGCAAGACAATATGAGATGTCACGTGGTTCGGTAGCTCAGGTATACGACATGCTGCTTGCGGATGGTTATGTCCATGCACATCGGGGAAGAGGTACATTTGTAACGGAAACATTATCGACACAGGAAAACGAGAAACAGGAAGCCGTTCTCAGGCTGTCTCCCTGGGGCGAACGAGTCCAGATGTTGAATACACAACATGATGTCCCACGGGCCCAGATACCTTCACCGAAGCCGTCCATCATTAATTTCCAAATGCAGCGCATGCCAGCAGAACATTTCCCGTTGGCGGAGTGGAAGAGTGCGCTCGCTGCTGTTCATCGGAGTGGTTGGCGAGAACCTAGCGGTGCAGCCGGTGATCCGGAGCTGCGTGAAGCCATCGCCTCCCATCTCAGATGGACACGTGGCATCCAGGCTGATGCATCACAGATTGTATTGTTCAGCGGTTCAATGCAAGGCATCACTCTGCTATCCCAGCTGCTGATTGCAGAGGGGGCAGCGGTTGTATTGGAGAATCCGGGGTATCCGGGCATTGCCCATGCCGTTAAGTCCTGTGGTGGGAACATCATCCCGGCAGATGTGGATACCGCGGGTATTATTCCCCAGCCATGGGTGGCACAGACGTTATTTGTCACACCTACCCGGCAGTTTCCAACAGGAGCCGTGCTGGGATTGGACAGAAGACGTGCTTTGCTTGCGTGGGCCTCGAAGCGGAATGCGGTCATTATTGAAGATGATTACGACAGCGAATTCCGGTGGGGCGGAAGACCGATTGAACCCCTCAAAGTGCTTGATCGTGAACAGCGAGTCATCTACGTCGGTTCATTCTCACAAACGATGGTTGCTGCGTTCCGACTAGGCTACGCCGTCCTGCCACCTGGTCTGGTAGAACCTTTGCTTGCCGCCAAGGCGCTGTATGAACCGGTACCTCCGGCACTGCTGGAGCAGCGCGCACTGGCGAAGTTCATGACCCGAGGAGGTTACCTGAGGCACTTACGGAGGTTAACCCGTTTATATGGGGAACGGCATGATTTCTTTGTGCGAGAGATGCAGCTACAGTTGCCGGAGGCATTCACCATGCAGCTTGGTGATGCAGGACTGCATATCTATGCTACCTGGAATGGCAATGTGGACAGTTATCAGCAATTTAAAAAGCTTGCTGAGGAGGATGGCATACTGTTCCGTGATGGAGAGCGATATCGGCTGACTTCAGGTCATCCGGCGGCCTGCTTTGCTTTTGCACATCTGGAGAAAGAAGAGATAATAGAGGGAATCCGGCGAATGCGGCTAGCCTGGGAGAAGTGCACATTTTCGTTTCAGTGAATTCCGCTGTATAATGGGATAAGACATTTCGCTCCTGTAGGAGCAGAGATTATATATGAGCAAGTTGGATTGAATGATGCTATACAAGTTGAACTAATTATTTACACGAAAATGTAGAGGGCAGAAATAACCTGAAGAAGCGGAGCGTTCGCCTAAAAGCTTTCTGAAGGAAAGCTACATCGGAAGCATACGCTATCGTCAGATTTTCACCTTTGAAAAAGTGAATCAAAAAATCTGGGGATAACAGCGATCGGAAGGTTGTTCTGTCATCGGAGTGGCAAGTGTAAATGTTCTTTAGTTCAATTTCTATAGATACTGAAATACATATGGCCTTGATTGAAGAAGTGAGATTCAGATCAGAATGATGCCATATGCAGAGAGATTAACTATCAAGGGGGAGTGGCGACATGCTGCAGGCATCGCCGTCATCATTTGTTATTTTGCCCGCTGTCGCCAAAATTGTCTGTGAACCGGGCTGGAAGTGGCAGAAACGGGAAAAACCGATGCAAAACTATGATTTATTTTATGTATGGAGTGGTGAAGGAACGCTTGTACTGAATGACCAGTCCTATGAAGTTGGGAAGGGTAGTTGTTTTTTGTTCAGACCAGGCGATCATCCTACGGCAACACATAATAAGCAAAAACCGTTGGTACTTACGTATATTCACTTTGATGTGGACGAGCCTGTTACTGATGTTCCCCAGTCCTATCGTGAGGTACAGGAAACGGTGGAATTTGAGCATTTGTTGGCACGTTATGTAAGACTGTTCTTATCGGATGTGTACGGACGTGATGAAGAGAGTCGATTGATTCTAAAACAGCTGATGATTCATTTGCTGCGCGCCGATACGGAAGAACCTGTGGAGAAAAAGGTTAGCAACCAGTTATCCGATGTGATCCAGGAGGTCGCCAATTATGTGCGTCAGCATCCCGGGATTACGCATCGGGTGGAAGATCTGGCTGCACGGGCTGGCTTATCACCCCGATACTTCTCGATCAAGTTCAAGGAACTGGTTGGATCATCGGTGCAATCTTATATTATCCGTATGCGTATTGAACGGGCAGAACATCTGCTGGTGCATACCGGCATGAATGTGACCGAAGTGGCAGATGCTCTGGGATACCGGGATATTTTCTTCTTCAGTCGTCAGTTCAAGCAGTATACAGGCAAAAGCCCATCCGAGATTCGTTAGAATTCTGATGGGAAGAACATGACAACGTTTCAAGTCTGGAACGCAAGGGTAATTATCTAGCATTCCAGATGACCAAAAGGGGGAACTTGTGATGAACGGAAAACGTCGGGTCCGCAACCGGGGATGCTCTACGAAGGGATGCAATATTTTCCGGAACCGTCTGCGCCGCTTCAAACCGGCAGAGGACTTGCAAGATGTGTGGTTTTGAGGAGAACTCAGCAGACCAATAACGACGGAGCATAGCTTCGTACTGTATGTATACATGGATGAATATGAATGCATAAAGAGGATGGCGCAATACCTGGTTACAGGTGCTGCGCCATCCTCTTTATTTGCGTATGACTCATTAGTTCTTCGGTTTCAAACGACCAAGCAATGCGCCCATTTTGACCGAATCGCCTGGCTGTAAGCCCGGTTTCGGTTCGAATGTGCCACTCTGCGTCAACAGAACAACAGTGGAACCGAATTCAAAATAGGCCAGATCATCGCCCTGTGCCCAGGTACTTGTGTCCGTGTCCGCATATTGTATGCTACTCACGTTCATCGCACCTACTTTGACAACCGCCACTTCACCGTAATCGTGTGCGATATACGTAATGAGCCGTTCGTTTCGACTAAGCACGGATCTCATATGGGTCAGGCCAAAGTCATTCACGGGATAAACTTTGCCTTTGATGTGCTCGCTCTCTATTTTGCGGCCGCTGACAGGTGCATGAATGCGGTGATAGTCGCGAGGGCTGAGATAGAGGACGAACCCGTAGCCGTGCTTGTACTTCTCCAGATGGGGAGAATGGTTTAATAATTCAGCAAGTGTATAATTTTGTCCCTTAACATTCAGGAGTGTCCCTGCAGATATCGGACCGGCTGCCGTAATCTTGGCATCGACCGGACTGATCAGTGCATGCTCTGAAAGTTCCAACGGGCGCATGCCCGGTTTTAATTTGCGGGTAAAGAAATCGTTCAGTGAACGGTATTCCTTCCAGTCTTTCTCGGCCTCCTGAACAGGGATGTCGTAGGTCCGGACAAAATAAGGGATAAATGCCTTGCTTCCCCGGCTTTTGGAGAAGGCTCCCACAGTCCGGGAGATCCATTTGCGCGAAGAAAGCTCGGTCATTAATCGCAACAGCGTTTTTGCCATGAATATCCCCCTTAGGGTTAATGCGAACTTCAAGGCCGGCATGACCGGCCGTTCTGCATAATATTGACACAGAATGCACGCGAAATCAATATGATCCCCTATCGTATGTCTGCGGTTGTCTCGGAATTCTCGAATTCTGCTCCAGCAACAGACGTCCATAGGCCATCGGTTTACTGTATGTGGTCTTCCAGTGTTCCGACATGCCGGCTTTACGAAAACCGTAGCGCTGATCCCGTCCATTGCATTCAATAAAATAGATCTGGCCGCTACGCGTAATTCCGAGATCAAGGCCCAGATCAGCCAGGTGTGGCAGACTGGCGGCCAGGTTTTGGGCAATTCGGAGTGCAACAAATCCGATTCTGTGCTCCAGTCGAGCCAAATCGAAGTCTGAATATACTGCTCCAAGGGCCTCCGCGAGCTTCATGACTTTACCGCCCTGGGCGATGTTGGTGACAAACGTATGAGCAGGAGCGGCTTTGGCAAACATGCCTGTAATTCCCCACAGACCATCGCTACCACGCTGTACGGATACCCGCAGATCGACCGGCCTACCCTCATAACGCACCAGCGGGATACGTTCTTCAATGAGGTAGGCATGACGAAAGATACGCCGTAGGGTGGAGGAAGGAAGCTGTCCTTTGCTCAATCGGAATGTAGCCCATCCTTTGCGTGCAGCTTTTGTCTCACAGGTCAGTTTCCACTGTCCATCTCGCTGAAAGACTCGCATAATACCATGACCAATACTGCCACTACAGGGTTTGATGACGAGGTCATCATAATGTTCCATCATATAGGTCAGAGACTCAGGCGTAGCTTTAACTGCATGGGGCAGATGTTCTCGCAAGGCGAAGTCCTGATGAAGCATGTCATGAATGTGATCTTTACGGTACCGGTTGCGAACGTTGAATACCTGAATACCCTGCAACATCAGCTTGGTGATCTGATGCTGTTCCGCCCGGCGAAGCTGGAGTGATCGGTTATGAATGACGGAGGGCAATGGCATGCGCTCACGGACATATTTACCTTCCTTTTTTACATAGGCAACACATGTCTTACGATCCGAATCAATATCTTCCAGCCGCAAAAAGCAGGGAGTTAATCCATAACTGGCCGCTGCCTGTTCATAATTCGCGAGTGATTCCTGACCGGTCCTTCCGGCCGGTATCCCCCGGTACATGCGTGAATCGAACATAATGCCGATCGTTTCTTGGGGCATGACCGTTCCTCCTTCGATGTTATCGCGACATGGATCGTCCATTCATGGAATGCCGGCCTGTCACCGCATGGCTCTGACATCGCGATAACGCAGACCGGTGTGTAGATGCATAGCCATGCACCAGTGTTTGCTTAGACATAATATTCTATGACATGACTGGGACGGGGGCGTGGACAGCCGCCTTTCCACTACCACCCTGACACGCCTATTTCCACGAAGCTCATCGAACCTTCCTGTCTTGAAGCCTGTACATCCGTGCTCTGGAATCTGCAAAAGTCACAATTGAAGTGGCAGATGCCCATATGGAAGCATATGATGCCGGAGACGAACGTTAGAGGAAGGAGCAAGCTGCATGAGTAAAAATGGCAAAAAGAAGGTTCTGACGCCGAAACTGCGGCATGTGAGCCCGAAATTCAAGGAATTGGAACTGACTGATCGCCGAGTGGATCCAACAAAATCAGGGCTGATACCGAATAGGGGAGAACGCCTGAATACAGATGTACCTGCTCCCAAGAGCATTCAAGATTCAGCTGAAGCTTCTCCCGAAAGTACAGAGGTTCGTTCAGCTACGAACGAGCCTGTGCAAGAGAAATTGGCTGACACCCCGAAGCCTGAACCTGTAGAGTCAGTGAACCAGGAAGTGAGTGCTCCAGTGGTCACGGAGAAAGAAATTCAGGTAAGCAGTATTGCTCCTCTTTCCCTGGAAGAACAGAGTAGCAAGAAGGAGACAAAGAGCAAGGATCGGCTAGAGATCCTGAATCAGAATCAGATGCCGGGACATACCGGACACTACATCTACACGGATGATCTCAGTGAGTTCGCTGTTACGGAGAGTCGGCTGGCTCCCTTCTCGGTGGATGCATCCAAGCTGAAACCAGGTGCTGTCGGAAGTGAAGCGTTACAGGATTATGCAGTGACCAGCATCCACATCGCGGATGGTGCAATTGTATCTGCGAAACTGGCAGAAGCGTCTGTATCGGAAGAACATCTGATTGATGGCTCCGTGTCAGGTCACAAAATCCGGAATGCTTCCATTGGTGGGGATAAAATCAGGGATGGCAGCATCACTTCGCAGAAGCTCGGCAATCAAGTCATTGATTCCGCCAAAATTGCCGACGGTTCCATCAATACAAGGCATCTTAGCCGCTTGCTGGTTACCGAAGAATTAATCAAAAATCATGCGGTCACTGGTGATAAGATTGCCATCAGTGGGATCGAGACCCGCCATTTATCGGGTGGAGTCATTCATACATCGAAGCTGGCTGATGATGCGGTGACATCGGCCAAAATTCGTGAGGGTGCTGTGACGGGCAGCAAGATTGAAGAGCAATCCATCGAATCACACCACATTCAGTCCGGTGCAGTTAAACAGGCACATTTGGCGGAAGGGATTGTGGGGCGTTCCCAACTGTCTGCCAGCAGTATTGGAAGTGAGCAGATTGAGGACGGGGCGATTCAGACCAGACACATTGCCGAGAATTCATTAAGCGGAAGGCATCTGGTGGATGGTTCCATCGGCTCCGCTCAGATTCGAGCGCTCGCTATAGGCAGCGAGCAGATTGGGCATGGAGAAATAAGCAGTGAGCATCTGGTGGATAGTGCGGTCAACAGCAGCAAGCTGGCAGACCAGTCTGTCGGAACAGCGAAATTGCTGGAACAGGCCATTACGGCTTCCAAGATCGCTGACCAGAGCATCATTGCTTCCAAAATTGCCGATGAAGCCGTACAAGGTAAACATCTGGCCAAAGGGTCCATTCGTGCAGAGCATATCGCGAATCGAGGCATAACCCCTGTGCATGTGGATAATTCAGCCATTCACTCGATTCATATTGCTAGTGGAAGCATTGAAGCTTCTCATTTCTCCGCGGGAAGTGTGTCTGCTGAGGCTTTGGGCGAAGGTGTCGTGCTGGAGAAGCACTTGGCCGAGTCATCCGTAGGTACATTTGAATTGCAGGACGGAGCGGTAACAAGTGCGAAGCTCGCGGATACCAGTGTTACAGCCGAGAAACTGGGGCCTGCCTCTGTCATAAGCAAAGCATTGGCTCCGGGCAGCGTAACATCGACCCATCTCGCGAATGGAGGTGTTACAGGTGCGCATCTGGCTCAAGGCAGTGTAGGTTCCGAAGCACTGAGACCTTATTCTGTGAAGTCCGAGCACCTTACGGAGCACTCGGTGAGCACACCCCATCTTCAACCGGGCAGTGTTCATACGGAGGCGGTGTCTCGCGGTGCAATCACTACGGATAAAATGGCCCCGGGCAGTGTGACCTCAGCCCAATTGGCTGGAGGGTCCATTTTCCCGCCGCATCTGACGGACCATGCGGTTACTTCTCCTAAACTTTCACCAGAGAGTGTCTCTACTGACAAACTGGCTGACTTGGCAGTTACATCAGCGAAACTGGCCGATGGCAGTGTTACTTCTTCTAAAATCCTGGCTGAAAGTATCGTCGCCAAGCATATTCCTGCCGGAACGATTCGTGGTTATCATCTGAAGCAACATGCCGTTTCCCTGGAGCATCTGGCTGATGAGATCCGGTCGCCGGAGTTGTTTGCAGATGGCAGTATTACAGGCAACAAACTGCGGCAAGGTACGTTGTCTTCAGAGCATCTGGCAGCAGATTCGGTAACTGGAGTGGAATTACAGCATGGTGCGGTAAGCAGTGATCACCTTCAGCCTGGTTCGGTCGATTCCATTCATCTGGCTGGAGGAAGTGTAACATCGGATCATTTGGCTGCTCAGGTCGTGAACTCCCAACATCTGAAAGAAGACATTATTCATGGAGATCATATCGTAGGGCAGGCAATAACATCACAACATCTCACGCCATCCTCTGTGCAAACAGATCATCTGGCGCCTTTATCCGTAACGGAAGCACATCTGCAACCAGGTCTGATCAGTGGACTGCATCTTCAGGCGGAGGCGCTTGGCGCAAATCATCTTCAGCAAGGAGCGGTACAATCCCGCCATGTGCAGGATGGGGCGATCCTTCCTCACCACATTCAGGAGCGGAGCATTGGTACTTCTCATCTGGAAGAAGAATCGGTGAGTACGATTATTTTACAGGAAGAATCCGTGACCCGATCTAAACTGGCGACAGGCGGTGTAGACGGAACAAAAATAGCTGCGGGTGCGATATCGAGCAGACATCTGGCATATGAAAGTGTGCAATCGATTCACATCGAAGAAGGAGCGATCCGTGCGGATCACATTCAAGAGGGAAGTATTGGTGCGCTTCACTTGGAAGAGGAAGCGGTAAGCACGGAGCATCTTCAGGATGGAGCAGTAACGGATTCCAAACTCGCTGACGGTAGTGTGGATGGTAGTAAACTGGCCGCAGGCGCGATATCTTCTGTGCATTTGGCTGACCATGCGATCGATGGCAGCAAATTAGCCGAGGGTGCGGTATCAAGTGTTCATCTTGCAGACGAAAGTGTGCAATCTTCTCATATTGAAGAAGGCGCAATCCGTGCGGATCACATTCAAGAGGGAAGTATTGGTGCGCTTCACTTGGAAGAGGACGCGGTAGGTACGGTTAACCTCCAGGATGGAGCAGTAGCGGGTTCCAAATTGGCAGATGGTAGTGTGGATGGCAGTAAATTAGCTCCAGGAGCGATATCCGCTGTGCATTTGGCTGACCGAGCGATTGATGGCAGCAAATTAAGTGATCAAAGTATCACTTCCAGTCATTTGAATGCAGGTATTGTGGGTACGGCACATCTAAGTGAAGAGATCTGGAATGCCATTCGTCAGGTGAGTGCAGATACACTGGAGCAACTGGCAGAGCTGAAAAGGCAGGAAGCAATGCTGGAGGTTCAGCAGCTTATGCAGTCGGTAGGTCTGGACAATGAAGCACTGTTTGGACTGGATATCGGTAATGAGACAGCAACGAATGCGCTGGCTGGTGTACTGGAACTGCAGGATCAACAGACACAGCCTGAATTTGAAAATCAATATGATCAGCAAGAGGCTCAAGCCGGGGCTGAATTCTCTACAGAATGGACAGAAGAAATTGCGGAATCTGTAACAGATGAAAGGACTCAATCCGTTGTTGATTCAGTCGAAACGTCGTCAGGATATGCTGTTCAAGTGGAGTATAATCCAGAACCTCAATCCATTACACAGGAGCATCTGTGTGATGATGCCGTGGGCAGCAACCAGCTGCAATCGGGCGCAGTTCAGGCCAAACATTTGTCCTTCCAGCCAGTTCGTAGCGTAAGCAAGCAACCTGTGGTACAGCAATTTGGAATGGAAGCTTTTGTACTGCCAGAGAGTGAAGCATGCACAGAGGTAACCGTTGTGTTTGAAGAGTCATTTGCTTCAGAACATTATGTGATTGTAGCCATGAGCAATGACCGGGGATTTCAGGTATCTCTTCTCTCGCAGAGTGAGGATGAAGCGGTACTGGAAGTGTCACGTACGGCAGATTGCAAGCATACGTACGGATTGTTGTCATGGATTGCTGCAGGACCTTCGCAAGCATAATACAGCCTTATATAAATAAAAGATAAATGACAAAAGCGGTGCCCAGAGTTGTCCGGGACACCGCTTTTGCATGAGATAAGCTTGATCCGTTCGGACGGTGAGGGGTGTCTGAACGTTTCGTTACAATTTAAAATGAGTTCATTATAAGTTTAACCACAAGAATTAAAGTAAGTTTTACAGGCCTACAGCTTGATACGCTTTGGTAATGGCAGTCGCTTCAGCGGAAGTTGCTCCGTACAGATCTTTGGCAGCTTGAATGGTAGCTGTCTTGGCAGCTGCAAATTTGGACGTTGGCGTCAGGTAGTTCACCAATGTGCTGTAGAAAATTTGGATCGCTTTATCCCGGCCGATTCCAGTAACCGTCACACCATTGTGTGTTCCGCCTTGAGCTGCGAGGAAATAGGCTTTGTTAATGATACCACTGTTGATATGCACACCACCGTTATCCTGTGTACCTGTGTAGCGATCACTGTATTTGTCAGGTTGACCATACAATGTAGGGTTGGACAGGGAGCGGAGCGCGTCTCCTGGAATGTTAGGTGTGTAGATATCATCACCGAGCAGCCAGTTTTTGCTTTGGATCGTATTGCCGAAAATATCGGCAAAGGCTTCGTTGAGTGCACCTGGTTCATTGCGATATTCCAGATTGGCTGTGTACTCAATAACACCATGTGTCAATTCATGACCCACAACATCCAGATCACCGGACAGGGATCGGAACGTCGTTCCGTCTCCATCACCAAAGACAATCTGTGCCCCGTTCCAGAAGGCGTTATTGTAATTGGAGCCGTAATGCACAGTGGATCTGATCAACAATCCGTTACCATTAATGCCGTTACGGTTAAATTTGTTTTTGTAGAAATCATACGTGGCAGCAGCATAAGCATGAGCATCTACACCTGCACGATCGGTCCATACATTATCTGAATCCGTAAGCAGGGTACCTGGCAGCGAAGAGCCATTGTTCGCCGTGTACGTTTGGATGCCATTACCGCGAGTGGTATCTTTCAGTTGGAAGGTGCTGCCGGATTGGGTGGTTGTCAGGGTTTTGGTATCACCAAGCACACCCGTACCTGTTCCAGTGGCAAAGTTAATGAGGTCAAACTGGGATACGATATTGCCATCCACTGCGTTTACGAAATACTTGGTCCGCAGAGGGGCAGGTTCAAGCACGTTAACTTCCGTGATATAAACCAGATAAGTCTGACCATCTTCTTCATGATGATAGATGTTCAATTCAGCTTGAGGTGTGATTTCCGCTGCACCAAGCTCTCCAATACGGGAGGTTGCTTCTTCGGTTGCAATGCGGATCGCGTCTTCTCGGCTGATCTCGGCTACACCATCATTCGGAATAGCTTGCTCTTCAATTGGTGGCAGATCGCCAAGCGCGGAACTCACGGCTCCGGTTTTGTCCAGGTGGATCGTCTGTTCTGCACCATAGACCGGGATACCTTTAATATACTGTTTCAAACGGAAGTGTCTTACGCCAGCGGTATCGGTATTTCTTTTGACAATTTTGAGCTGGGATCTCACATCGGAATTCAGGAATTGTTCCTGTTGTCCAAGGTAATTGAAGATGGTGTCATCTGTTCCACTGCTCAATGGAATACCCTCCTCAGAGGCATAAGGGGCCTGAAGTGGAATGGATTGATCAGACACTGGAGCTGCAGTAGCAGAGGATACGGAAGCGAGCAAAAGAGCTCCTCCAAGAATTGTTGGCATAACTTTGGCAAATTTCATAGTAAACTCTCCCATTCTCAAACTTATTTTTTTTGGAAAAATGAATCAATTTCATAATCATGCCAATCTCGGTTGGGATTCCGTCTGCAACTTGGGCAGCGCGGAGCGTGGGGCTGAACCTGAAGCGTGGAATGAGACAAGAAACGATTGGAACAAAATCGGTTGGGCCTTGGCTTGGGGAGTGATCAACACAACCCAAAGGATTACCGTTTATTCGGTTCAGCCCGAAGGCTTAATCGTCCATTGTGTTCCTCTTTCAGAAGCCGGGGGTTGTCCAATTGCGCAGGTAGAAGGTGTGTTCACGGAAAACTGGGTTGTTCATTCCGGGTTTACGTAAATGACAATGGCAGTATGTTTTGAACAGCATCACTCCTCTCAAGATCAGAAACACAAATAACTAAACATGTTTTGCAAATGCATCATCAATAACTAAATAACTAACCTAAGGTCAATAAATAGTTAAAGAAGAAGATAGGGAACTTGTGTTCCTTACAAGGTTATTTTTGTAAATAAAACTGCTTGGATCGTATATTATCACAGTGTAAAACTTTGGAAAAGATGCAAATTTGGCTTTTTTCTAAAATTGTGTCTGAAGTAGGGGAGAGGTAGCGTTTTACGCATATTTTGACGTATTTTGTCTAAAAGGAAGGCTTGTCCCCCCTGATTCGCAGAGAGAACCTGCTTGGTGCAAGGACATACGCCGTTTCCACTGCTCCACGAATACATAGAATAACGTGTACTCCCTTGGCATGCTCATGATTGAATGCGGGAGGTGAAAGTGTTGCGTAAAACCCGTACTAAAGCACGTTTTGCAACGCAATCGAAAGTGAGACGCGGAAAAACAGTGCTGAAGAAACGAGGTTTGAAGTCTGGACAGAAAAAGGGTACAAAGGCCTATATGTTCGTTATTCCACCCAAGCAGCAGATGCTACAGGCAAAGGATGGGACCAAGAATGAAGCCGAAAATGGCATAAGAGATACCTCTCCGCATGGGGACGATTCTCAGCGGCCTATGCTCTCGGTCATTATCCCTGCTATGAATGAGGAGAAAACAATTGGGGCCGTCGTTCGGGAAGCGCTGCGGATATGTCGTGACGCTGAAGTACTTGTCGTTGTTAATGGTTCAACAGATGGTACAGCTAACGCAGCTAAACGTGCAGGGGCACGAGTACTCACTTATGCCGAAGCATTGGGGCATGATGGAGGACGAAAAGTAGGTGCAGCGGCGGCCCGCGGTCAGGTATTGCTGTTCACTGATGCAGATATTGCAATCCCTGCCGAGCACCTTGCACCTTATGTGCAGGCTGTGCTGAAGGGAACGGATGTGGCACTTAACGACTACCATGGACCGATAACTCGCAGCCCCATTCATCCGGTAGTGGAGGCCAAACACATGTTAAACAGCATACTCGCCAGATCCGATCTCCGAGGGGCTTCGATGACTGCTATTCCGCATGCATTAAGCCGTCATGGACTTGAGGTCATCGGAATAACATCACTTGAAGTTCCGCCGCTCGCACAAGCGAAAGCAGTGATTGGCGGACTCCGGGTACGCGCTGTTCATCACGTACCTGTGGGCAGATTGAATGCCGTTCGAATCAAGAAACGAAGCGGGCCTGATCCGCTCAGTCAAGTGGTGCTGAATGATCATCTGGCAGCAATCAGGTGGATTACGGACACGCTTGGTCCCCGCGGAGGCCATACCGATCTGCAACGTGTTCGCAGCCTGGCGAGGTAAGCATGTCGCATCGGATGATGCAGCATGCTGGAGGTGAGGTAATGAAGGGACGTTCGGGAATTGTCCACCGCAGACGGACAACAAATAGACGAAGACGAACGACGACAGGAAGCAGCCGTATCAACAAGCGTCATGGAAACAAGAAACAGTCGATTACTCCAAAAACGAGCAGAAACCGATCCAAAGCTGGCCTGGTGGATCTGCGTTTGATGTGGAAAGCAGGGCAACTTGCAGGAAGCGAGGCGAAGGCGGACAACGCAGCGTCAGAAAAACATGCGCGCCACGCGTGGAATGCATACGCGGTGAATGTTGCGGAGCTAAGCAACCTAGAAGTAGCTCTGAACGCAGGTAAGGCATTTATGCAAGGGTATGCTCATACTTCTGGATATTCATGCCAGATCGTACCGCTACCCCTTCGCCATTCGGCTGCTGCCGTTGTCTGTGCCTGCAATGAGGAACGTACACTGGGGCAGGTGCTATTGCAACTCAAACGTTTGCCTCTGACAGATATCATTGTGGTACTGAATGGAACGACGGATGACAGCTTGAAGCAGGTATTAAGGCAGCCGGGAATTACGCTCGTATATGAACCGGATCGGGCAGGGCATGATGTGGGGCGGTCCCTGGGAGCCAAGGTGACGGATGCGGAGACGGTCCTTTTTGTGGATGGGGATATGGTCGTATCGGCGGAACAGCTTGCACCCTTTCTGTTCGCGGTGGATCGGGGACAGGATGTGGCGTTGAATAATCTGACGTCCTTGCTTCCTCCGTTTGCAGGGCAGGATGAGGTAAGCCGAATCAAAGCATATCTGAACCGAACCTTAGGCAGGGCAGATCTTGGTTCCAATTCCATGACAGCCGTGCCCCATGCGTTGTCTCGTCGTATGATTCAGACCGTGAAGCCAGCATCACTGGCCGTTCCACCTAAGGCACAAAGCCTCGCCATTCAGCATGGGCTGAGCGTATCGGCACCAAGTCAGGTGGATGTTATTCGTTCCAATCGTTTGCGTCCCGGTAACACGGGGAGTGGGAATGATGTCGCCAGATTGATCATCGGAGATCACCTGGAGGCGCTGACTACCTGGCTGGATACAGGTTGGGATACAGCCCAGACACATACGCTCTCTCGTGCCGAAGTGGCCTACAGGAGGAACGCCAGATGACCCTGACCAGTATAATTATCCCAACGTACAACGGGCTGGATCTGATCAGGCCCTGCATTGATGCCATCAGACAATACTCGGGCGATCCTGCGTCATACGAAATTATCGTTGTGGATAACGGTTCGACGGATGGAACCGCTGAATATTGTGCACTGGAGCGAATTCGTTTTGTCAGGTTCCCGGACAATCGGGGATTTCCGGCAGCGTGTAACGCTGGACTCCGTGCAGCATGCGGGGAAGAGCTGTTGCTGCTGAACAATGATGTTACGGTCACGCATCGTTGGCTGGAGAATCTGCGAACGGCTCTACACAGTGATCCAAGTATTGGGATCACGGGTCCTGTCACGAATTATGCAAGCGGAATTCAGCAGATTGAACTGGCGTTTCGGAACATGGAACATTTTCAGGAACTGGCTGATTCCAACAATATTGCGGATTCTTCAAGATGGAGGGACGTACGCCGGATTGTCGGTCTGTGCATGCTGATGAAACGAAGTGTAATAGAATCGGTTGGACTGCTTGACGAGGCGTACTCTCCGGGACACTATGAGGATGACGATTATTGTTATAGAGCAAGATTGCAAGGCTATCGCTTGCTGGTATGCGGGGATGTCCTTGTGCATCATCAGGGAAGTGCAAGCTTCCAGAAGACAGATCCGGTGGCGTGGAAACAGCTGCTTGAGCGTAATCGTTCGATTTTTATGAGCAAATGGCATGTCGATCCGCTTGAATATATGGACATATCCGATGAAGGAGGGAATGTGGAATGAAAGGTGTAATTCTTGCCGGCGGAACAGGAACTAGACTGTATCCTCTGACCCGGCTCATTAATAAACATCTGCTTCCAGTCGGTAAACATCCGATGATTATGTATGGCATCGACAGGCTCCGCCAGGCAGGCATTGATGAAATATTGATTGTCATTAACAAACATTCCGCCGGGTTATATACAGAGTATCTTGGTGGCGGAGCAGATCATGGGGTCAAGCTGACGTACCGCATTCAGGAAAAGGCAGGCGGGATTGCGGAAGCATTGGATCTGGCGACGACCTTTATCCTTCCTGGCGAAAAATTTGTTGTGCTTCTGGGGGATAATCTCTTCAGCGACGATTTGAAGCCTTATGTGGACCGCTACATGCAGCAACCGGCGGGTACAGCGCGAGTTCTGCTCAAAGAAGTGGATGATGCTCGACGTTATGGGGTGCCGGTCTTTGATCCACAGCATCCAGAGCGAATCTCGTACATTGAGGAGAAGCCAAGCCAGCCGAAGACCTCTTATTGTGTAACTGGCATATATATGTATGACGATCACGTATTTAACCTGATTCAAAACATCGCGCCGTCTGCACGCGGAGAGCTTGAAATCACGGATGTAAATAATCACTACGCGTCTGCTGGTGGACTGGAATATGATATTTTGCAGAAATACTGGAGTGATGCAGGTACATTTGATTCGCTCCAGGAAGCAGCTGTCCGCATGAAGGGACAATTGCCCTAAAATATATGCGCCTGATGCTGCCGCTGTGCGGTGCCCCATGGGAGCAGAACACCCTGCGCCGGAGCTGGAAGGATGCTCCGGCGCTTTGCGCAGCGACAATCCTCGTGCATGCCAAAGGAGGAAATGGCGTGAGAGTAGCGATACCTACCAGGTCCACTGGGGCCTCAGTGTCAGGTAAACCGCGGGGCACGCACCCGGCGGTATTCATGGGCAGTGGCACTCCGGCAGGGACGGGTACAGGGCCCGCTGGAGTCAGAGGTGTGAAGTCTGGGAAACGGAGTACCCAGACCAAAGCGGGGACATCAGCAGGCGCAGCGCATAAGGTCCGTGCGGGTAAAGCGGGCAGCACGGGCAGTGCTGTGGGCAGAGCAGGCAAAGCTGGCCCTGCGAACGGAAGCAATGCGGGCAGAGCCAGCCGTACCGGCAAAGGCAAAGCCGGCCTGCGCCAGGCCACTGCTGGGCGCAGGGCTGCACCAGCGCGGGGCCGGCGTGCCGCTGCCCGCGCCAAGCAGCGCACAGCGATGCGCCGTGCGCCCCTGCCAGCACCGCAAGCCAGCACGCCACAGGCGATGCCTGCCAGCGGTGCTGGCCCCGCCCCGCGCCAAGCGACACTCCCGAAGGGTGTCGCTCCTGCGGGGCGGGAAGGCGCTGCCGCCGCGAATGCGGGCAGCGCGAAGGGCTTGCCTGCGCCTGCACAGCCCGCGGAGCACGCAGTGCAGGCGCAGGCCGTGCCCGGCGGCTACGCCGAGGGCTACCGCGACGGCGTATTCGCCGGCGGGGAGGCGCTGGTGGCGCAGCACATCCCGCCGGATCATATTCTGCCTGCCGTGGCCGCGGCAGATCTGATCGCGGCGGGATTCCGCCAATACGCGCCCAGCCTGGCCCGGCTGGCCAGCCCTCATGAGATGGCTGGCCACATCACGGCGGCGCTGGATGCGCAGCGCCCCTTGTCTGTCGTTCGCCTCGGAGATGGCGAACTGCTCACCCTGGCAGCCGATACGGTGCTGCCAGGCCAGGAAGTGCAGGAGCTGGCACCGTTTCTGCCCTATGCAGGGGTGCCATGCTCAACCCCAGACATCCGCGCGATGCTCGCGGAAGCCATACAGTCCGCCGACTGGGTTGGCGTCCCGATCTCCCGGGCGCCTACGTTCCAGGGTCTGCTATTCCCGGTATTGCGCCACTTTGGGATCGACTGGTCCCGGCTGAAGTTGACCAGCTCCACGATCAATTACAGTCTGCATCAGTCCGGCTTGGTGCTGCCGGTACTGCAAGGGCGACGAGTTCTGCTCATAGGCAGCCAGGCTGAAGAGCTTGCGGCACTGCTGCATAGCCGGGGTATTCATGTCACAGGCATCATTGGTTCAGTGGCAGGTGTCATGGATGTTCCGAGGGTGATGCAGCAAACCGCAGAGCATGCTTTCGATATCGCTCTGGTGGCGGCGGGCATTCCGGCGGTCATTCTGTGTCGGCGAATTGCAGGTGAACTCGGCAAGGTCGCTCTGGATTTTGGACATCTGGCTGACAAACTGGTAACAGGAGAGCTTCAACTCTAGGTGGACCGTCCGGGGGCTGGTCATGTGCGCGTTGGCCTCACGGACGAGTGGAAATGGAGGGAGCAACATGAGCATACCCGGTCAACAGCGCGGGGAAGGACGTCATGGTCATAACAACAAGGCTGATGCTCGAAACGTCACTCGCAGTGACAAAAGCCGTAGTGAACACAACCGGAATGGCAGCATAAGCAGCGACAAAAAAGCGGGCCACCGTGCCACACAGCAAGATGTCTCGGAACCTGAAATGGCAGTTCTGCATGCAGCAGGTAGTCGTTCAACACGGAAATCCAGACGCAAGGGCAAAAGTAAACGCACAGCCAAGGGCGCCAAACTATACAAACAGGGTTATCACAGAGGCTATGACGAAGGTGTCCGCCAGGGACAGGGCTCGTTTGGTCTTGTTTTTGAAGGAGTTAGCATCATTATTCCCACGTACAATCAGCGGGAGTATGTGCTGCAATGTGTGTCCAGTATCGAAAAGCATACCCCGGCCCCCTTCGAAATCATAGTCGTGGATAATGCCTCCAAGGATGGAACTGCTGAGGCGATGCTCCGCAAAGGCGGCATGGTGAGGGTGGCTGCCCTGGATCAGAACCGAGGGTTTGCCGGAGGTGTCAATCATGGGCTGATGATGGCGAGAGGACGACATATTATCGTACTGAACAACGACACGCTGGTTACTCCAGGCTGGCTGGATAACATGATGACTTGTCTTGCCAGTGATCCACAGATTGGTGTGGTGGGCCCGGTGACCAACTATATTGGCGGGGATCAGCAAATTAAGGTTCCGTACCGTGAGGTCGAGGACATGTGGTCTTTTGCCACCACACATAATCGTCCAGATGCAGAGAAACACCGAATGACCGATCGACTCGTCGGATTCTGCTGGCTGTTCTCACGGGAACTGTTGGAGCGGGTAGGTTATTTGGATGAAGGGTATGCCGTGGGTAATTTCGAAGATGACGACTGGATCATCCGGGTGAAACTGGCAGGATACCAGCTTGCGGTAGCGGGGGATGCCTTTATCCATCACTTTGGAAGTGTCAGCATGAAAGCCTTGGGTGAGCAGGACTTTGCTGTAGTGAACAAGGATAACGAGCAGTTTTATAGCCAAAAGTGGGGAGATCCTCATACGCTGGTTGCCGAAACTACCCGCATGGCGAAACGACAAAGCTCTGGTACCCCATCCGGTCAACAAGAGGACAGAGATACAAACCCAATCGATCCGCGCCAGCGAATCTCAACGCAGGGTAGCCAAGATCCAGCATTACAGTTCAGACGCAGCAGTGACTTCTACCCGGAAGGATCGTTCCTGTCCGATGCCAAAGGCGATGTCTATACCTTAACCGGCGGACGGCGGCGTAAGTTGAACATCCCTGTACCGCGTGGAATATCTCCTGTTCAGGTTGCCAAACCGGATCTGCTCGCCATTCCTGCCGGAGAAGCACTGATATCAGCGGGGGACGTGCAAGGATGGCCGCTGGAGTCGCATCAGGTGCATACGACAGCGGTTCAAGGTTCTCCGAATGGCTGGGCAGAAGGAAGTATTGTTGCCGCAGTGGATGCACCCGAGATTCGATATCAGATTAGCGGAGGCAAGCGCAGACGATTTGTATCCGTATATGCCGCAGAACGTTGGGGTGTAAATTCCGGGCATATTGTCAGTGTGTCTGCGGACCAACTGAATTCGATGGAAGAAGGCTGGCCCATTATCGCCCCACCTCAGCTTTTGAACCCAGATCTGTAATGTCAGGCGATCTGTTTGTCCAGATCAGCAGCATGATGCGGAATGGAAGATGTAGCGGTATCCAGTATAATCGCTCTGACTCATTCCGCATCCGAATAATTGAAAGATCATCCATTTCCTTTTACACTATGACCAACGCAGTTATCATCAAGCGTAACTTGGGATCATGAGATAGGGACAGGGAGGATGCACCGTGAAGAATTCTATAGTTAACCAAGCCGAACAGATTGCCAGTGATTTTTTGCTGGAAAAAGTAACATGCTCACATCATATCGTGGGTAAAGGTTTTGTTAATCAGGTCTGCCTGGTGGAAACGGCAAGTCATAAAGTGATTGTACGGATGAATAATCCAGATACATATCCCACCTTTTTGAAAGAAAAATGGTGCATCGAACGAGCAACGAGTGCCGGTATTCCTGGGCCAGAAACATTATCCGTTGGGGTCAACGCTGAACATGCCTATATGATTCAAACGGTTGTGGAAGGGGATAACGGATTGGATACGACAGTGCCCCCGTCCATGATCTGGAGGAAACTTGGTGAGTATACTCAACTTTTGCAATCCATCCCCGTTACAGGTTTCGGAAGGGATCTGCACAATTCTGTACAGGATCGATTTTACTCTCCCCCGCATGCAGGATCAGATGGCAGCTGGCAAGGATATGTGCAATACAATATCAATAGTCTGACGGAGCAAGACCCGCTGATCGAGCTTGGTGTGATGACGATGGAGGAATCACAGGTCGTAAGGCAATTATTCGAACAAATGAAAATACAAAAATTCCGCTTTGGCTTATGCCATGGCGATCTCTCTTTGAAGAATACAATCGTAAGTTTGACAGGAGAGATTACCCTTCTGGACTGGGGAAATGCGGAGGTCACCGTCACGCCGTATGGGGATATCATTCAACTCTTGCAATGCCAGCTACGGGGAGAGGGTCCTGACAACGAAGAACTGAAAGCGTTTTTAGAAGGTTATGGGACAAGTGTACAAGAGCAGGAACATGAACTGAATCAAGCGAGGTATGTTTTGCTGTTGAAAGCGTTTGATACCCTGAGGTGGGCCATAGATCGAAGTCCGGATCAGATCGAGTTTTACACTACATTAGCGAAACAAGCTCTTGAACAGGTTTGGAGGGCCAATAGCGAATCATTGATGTGAAATCATTCATCTTTCAAATTTAAAATTTAATCTTTCTATTTAGCTATAGGTTTATTCTATTAGCAGATCCATTGACTTAGCTATAGGTTTATTCTATTAGCAGATCCATTGACGCCTGAAGGGTGCAGGAGTACATTTATAGCCATAATTCTTATTTAACAGATGGGAATTGAAGGTCTAGGGGATTCGTCATCCATCGCTCAGATCTTAATTTTAAAACCAACCAGGAGGTATGTCGATGTCATCATCAACCAAAAAAGTCGTGCTGTGGAGCAAAACAGGCTGTCATTTTTGCGGGGAAGTAAAAGCATTTCTGACAGAGCGAAACCAGCCTTTCGAGAACATTGAAGTGCAGGGTAATGACGTGCTGCGAGATGTGCTTGAAGCAAAATATGGCATTCGGCATGTACCCGTGATTGAAGTGGGAGGGGACGGCAAGTTTGAAGCTTTGCTGGAACCTGATCTGGAGAAGCTGGCTGAACTTCTGGCACGAGCGGACGAAGCGGCAGCGGTCTAACGGGCGTCGATATATACCTTTGGAGCAAGCCGTTCCGGCTGCTGCATGATGCAAGATCGCATTTGTGCAGCTGCTGGAACGTTCATAACTCAACGCTTGATGAGATGTAAATGGTTCTAATTCACATCTTCAATACACATATAGAAAAAATCTATTAGTCGCGCTGTTGACCCTTTTGCAGGGCAGTGATAAGATTTGTGAAATTAAAACAAACCAAACTCATAGGAATAGTTAACTTTCAGTTAATTCGTATACGTAATCAGTTCAGATTGGCCCTTGATCATTTTTTTGAAGATTTTAATCCAAGGAAGGCGGAGTGAACATGACAGCGAAACGCAGTTTGAAATTTGGAGCCATTATTCATGGGGTTGGAGGAAGCAATACCACTTGGAGACACCCGGAGGTTCTGTCGGATGCCAGCGTCAACTTTGGATTCTACAAGCGTCAGGCACTGAAAGCGGAGGAAGGCAAGTTCGATCTTGTTTTTATCGCAGACGGTCTGTATATTACCGAGAAATCCATTCCCCATTTCCTGAATCGCTTCGAACCGATCAGTATCTTGTCCGCCTTGGCTGCCGTTACTTCACGGATTGGACTGGTGGGTACCCTCTCGACATCCTATAGTGATCCCTTCACCGTAGCCAGACAGTTCGGTTCCCTCGATCAGATCAGTGATGGCCGTGCAGGCTGGAACGTAGTAACCTCTCCGCTCGAAGGTACAGCGAAGAACTACAGTAAGAGCAGTCACCCTACGCATCCGGAACGTTATCGAATTGCCGCGGAATATTTACAGGTAACCAAAGGGTTGTGGGACTCTTGGGAAGATGATGCCTTTGTAAGAGACAAAGAGAGCGGTGTATTCTTCGACCCATCCAAACTGCACACGCTTAATCATGAAGGAGAGTTTTTTTCCGTACAAGGTCCGCTTAATATTGCCCGTTCACGGCAAGGACAGCCGGTAATTTTCCAGGCAGGTTCATCGGAAGATGGCAAAACGCTGGCAGCACAAGAAGCAGATGCTGTCTTTACTGGACACGATACAATTGAAGATGCGCAGGCATTCTATAAGGATGTCAAAACACGGGCGGCTTCCTACGGACGTTCTTCCCAGGATATTGTCATTCTGCCAGGCATCAATCCTATTGTTGGACGGACGGAAGAGGAAGCTGAACAGAAATATCAGGAGATCGCAAGCTTGGTCACCATCGACAAAGCGCTGGATTACCTGGGTCGTTTCTTCGAACATCATGATTTCTCCCAATATCCGCTGGATGAACCGTTCCCGGAACTGAATGGCATTGGAAGCAACAGTTTCCGCAGTGGCACGGACAAGATCAAGAAGGATGCCAAGGAGCAAGGATTGACGTTGCGTGAAGTGGCTCTGCGGGCAGCAACACCGCGAAGCAAATTCCTGGGCACACCGGAGCAGGTTGCTGACAAGATTCAGGAATGGTTCGAGACAGAAGCGGCGGATGGCTTCATTATTGCTTCCGAGCTGCCAAGTGGGTTGTCTGATTTTGTGGAACTCGTTGTTCCGATTCTGCAAGAACGCGGCCTGTATCGTACGGACTATGAGCACGATACATTGCGAGGTAACCTTGGGGTGCAAATTCCGGTTAACCGTTATACGGCTGCGAAGGAGCAAGTCGTATCTGATTTGGCATAACGGATAGGGAGCGAACGAGCATCTGATTTTGTCTGGCTGTTTTCTCGAACCGGTAATAAAGTCACTTACTACGTTTTGTACTGTCTTAAAACCGACTTAACTCATAGGGAATATCAAGTATTGGGTATAAACATTAATTTAATGACACCTGTATACACAGAGGGGGAAGCGATATGAACAGGTCTATCTCATGGATGAAATATATGGCATTGGCAGCAGTATTGGTGATGGTATTATCCGGTTGCGGAGCGGCGGGAGGCAGCACGAACGGTGCAGCACAGGCTTCGGGCGGGGATCAGGCCGGGTCAGCGGAAGGGGGCAACTTAACCTTTGCCCTCGCTACATCGCCGGATTCACTTGACCCTCATCGCAGTGGTCTTGCCGTGGCTGTACGTGCTATTCGCACGATCTATGACAATCTGGTAGTACAGTTGCCGGATGGTTCCATCAAACCGTGGCTCGCCACGGAATGGAGCGTATCCGAGGACGGCAAGAGTTATACGTTCAAGCTGCGTGAAGGCGTGAAGTTCCACGATGGCACACCGTTTAATGCGGAAGCCGTGAAATACAATCTGGACCGGGTGATCGATCCGGCCACCAAAGCTGCCAATTCCCTTGCCCTGATTAGACCCTACAGCTCCTCCGAGGTCATTGATGAATATACCATTAAGGTAAATCTGGAATCGCCATCGCAAGCCTTTCTTGGCAACTTGAGTCAGGCGCTTCTGGGGATCGTATCCCCTACAGCTGCCCAAAAATATGGCGACCAGCTGGGTAAAAATCCGGTGGGCACAGGTCCGTATACCTTTGTGAAATGGGATGAAAATGCGGATATCGTCGTTGCCAAGAACAAGGATTACAACTGGGGACCTGAGACGGTTGAAAATAAAGCTGCGCCACATGTGGATACGATCACATTCAAAATTGTACCGGAAGAAGCGACACGCATCGGAAGTGTACAAAGTGGTCAGGTACTCGCTGCCGAGACCGTTCCACCGCAAAATATCGCTGCATTGAAAAACGATCCGAACCAGCAACTGTTACAGGCTAACACGGTGGGATTACCATATACACTCTTTTTCAATCTGCGCAAAGCGCCTTGGGATGATGTGAAAGTAAGGCAGGCGGTACAATCCGCCGTAGATGTGGAATCGATTGTCAAAACATTGTATCTGGGCAACTACGAACGTGCGTGGTCTGCACTGTCTCCTGGAATTCTGGGTTATGATGCATCGCTGGAAGGAAGCATTAACCCGGACATCAACAAAGCCAATCAGCTGCTCGATGAACAAGGCTGGGTGAAGGGCGCTGACGGCATTCGTGCCAAAGACGGCCAGAAACTGACCCTACGTTATGTCGATGGTTCGCCCAATCGGGAGAAACGCAACGACATTGCCGCCATTATCCAGCAACAGCTGAAGCAGGTAGGCATCGCAGTTGAAGTGGAAATTACAAAAGACATCGCAACGGTCATCTATCAGAACTGGGATTACGATCTCTATGGCAACAGCCAGGTTAACTCCGATCCAAATGCATTGTATGCCTTTTATCATACGAGTGCAGAGGGTCAGCGTCCGACATTGTCCGGTTTGTCTGATCCGAAGATTGATGAACTGCTGGAGCAGGGAGCCGTTGAGAGTGACGCGGATAAACGTGTCGAGATCTACAATCAGATTCAACAATACCTGATTGAGCAAGCGGTAATTTTGCCGATCTATGTATTCCCTTATACCGTCGCAGCATCCAAAAAGGTCGAAGGCATCAAGTTCGATTCACTGGGGTATCCACTCTTTAACGACGTCCGCATTCAGCCCTAACAGAGGTTGTTCAAAAAGTCTACTTTTGATTACGAGTCATGCCTAATGGCATGATCAGCATCGAATATGAAATTCAGCCGAAATGTCCGTTGCTCACGTAGTTTCCTACGCTCCGCTACTCCATTTCTAGCTTCATTCCATCTTCTCGGTACTGAAAACTGGTCTTTTTGAACACGCACTATAGGAACGACCAATCCAGATTCAGGAAGGAGATATCCCGGTATGGTTCAAACGATACTGTCACGACTCGCAACATCGCTTCTGGTTATTTTCGGAGCTTCGGTGCTGGTGTACTGCATCATGTATCTTCTGCCGGGTGATCCGGTTCTGCTCATGCTGGACCCGTCCTCGGCTACCCCGGAGATGATCGAGAATCTGCGGGTTCAACTTGGGCTGGATCAGCCGTTTTACATCCAGTTTGCGAACTATTTCGGTGATATGCTGCGTGGCGATTTCGGTAAATCGATGATCAATTCGGATCCGGTTCTGCCCAAAATACTGGAGCATTTTCCAGCCACACTGGCTTTGACCGCACTCAGCTCAATCATTGCGATCACGATTGGAATTACACTCGGTGTATTGTCTGCAATTCATCGCAATGGCGTGATTGATTTCGTTGCCCGGCTCGTTGGACTGTTTGGCATCTCCATGCCAACCTTCTGGACGGGGATACTGCTCATCCTGTTATTCTCGGTACAGCTTGGCTGGTTCCCGGCGATGGGTTCCGATGGATTCAGCTCACTGATTCTTCCGGCAGCTACGCTGGGTCTCGTGGGTGCAGGGTTTATCGTACGGATGGTGAGGAACAGCATGCTGGAAGTCATCAATGAACCGTTTATCGTAGCATTACGGGCAAAAGGACTTTCCGAGCGCGCCATCATGTATGGCCATGCGCTGCGTAATGCGCTGATCCCTGCCGTAACGGTAATTGGCATGCTGATCGGTGATCTGCTTGCCGGAACGGTTGTGGTGGAGACTGTATTCTCCAGACAAGGAATCGGCCGGATTATTGCCGATGCGCTAATGGCCAAGGATCTGCCCGTGGTGCAAGGCGTTGTTTTCTTTACATCCATTATCTATGTGGTCTTGAATTTGTTGGTGGACATCTCGTATTCGTACATTGATCCCCGGGTTCGGCGTGCAGTCCGAACATGATGACAACTGGAACCGTCAGAAGTGTCCTGACGCGGAGTATGGAAGGAGGAGTTGTTGCTCATGAGCATGAAACCTTTGGCTGGTGACAAAAAAGCATGGGCGGGCGTAGGACGTATACGTCTGTGGAATCGCCGCACTTGGCGCTATCGCGTTTCACTCGCGGTATCCCGATTATTCTTTTATGCAGCATTGCTGGTAGTCGTGTTTACCGTGGCATGCGCAATTGTGCCGGGCTGGATTGCTCCTTATGATCCAACTCAGATGATGACCGATGCCATTCTGCAGGCTCCCTCTGCTGCGCACCTGTTCGGGACGGACTATTTTGGCAGGGATATCTTCAGTGTAGTTGTGCATGGAAGCAGGGATTCATTACTTATTGGATTTGCTTCGGTGCTTGTGGGAGGCATTGTTGGCAGTGCGCTTGGTATTATCTCCGGTTATGCCGGGGGCGTTGTTGATACCATCACCATGCGTGCCGTTGATATACTGATGGCTGTACCCGGCGTGCTCCTGGCGTTGTCTGTTGCAGCTGCTCTCGGGCCAGGACTGATGAATATTGCACTGGCTGTTGCGGTTTCCTCGATTCCGGGGTACGCACGGGTGATGCGTGGGCAGGTCATATCTGTTAAAGGTCTGCCTTTCATTACAGCGACACGTTCACTGGGCGGTTCCAATACCCGTATTTTCTGGAAACATGTACTGCCACATTCGTTGTCACCCTTGCTGGTCATGGCTACGCTTGGCGTAGGAACATCGATCCTGACGGGCTCCGGACTCAGCTTTCTGGGACTTGGGGTGTTGAAGGAAATTCCCGATTGGGGCGCCTTACTCTCGCAAGGTAGAGGTTATCTGACGGTTGCCTGGTGGATCTGTACGTTCCCGGGGCTGGCGATCACGTTGTTTGTATTGGCGGTTAATCTGATTGGAGACGATATTCGCGATCGGTTGGACCCCAAAGTAAAAGGAGCGGCCTGACCGCTATTTCAAAAGATAAGAATTTATAAGTTTCACCCTATCCATTTATATTTCACTGCGAAACGGTAGCTGTGCCACCAGAGGACGGCGACAGCCGTTTACGCTTGAGGAGGAGAAATTTATGTCACATGTTGTCATTATTGCCGGATCACCATCCAAACGTTCGCGTTTGACAGGTCTGACGGATTACAGCAGCCAAAAATTAACGGAGGCAGGCATCACCGTTGAAGTTATTCACGTTGTGGATCTGCCCGCTGAGGATCTGGTGCAAGCCCGATTCGACAGCTCATTTATTCGTGATGCTCTGGCTGTTGTTGAAGCGGCGGATGCCGTTATTGTAGCTACACCGGTATACAAGGCATCGTACTCCGGCGTGCTCAAGCTGTTCCTGGATCTGATTCCGCAAGAGGGGCTACGGGGTAAGTTGACAATCCCGCTCGTCATTGGTGGCTCCATTGCTCATCTACTCGCTATTGATTATGCATTGAAGCCTGTTCTGGCAGCCCTTGGTGGAAGACATATTCTGGGTGGGGTGTACGCTGTGGATCAGGGGATTGAACGACTGGATGATGGAAAGTTCATACTCTCGGTGGACATTACTTCACGCCTGGATCGTTCCTTGGACGAATTGATATTGACACTGGAAAAGGATGGGATTAAGATATCATAAAACCGAGTAAATTTATCGGTTAAATAGATATAAAGTCAAACGTCTGCGGACGTGGATACGGAGGCGCTCATGAATATCGAGAACATTGAAGCATTTGTATATATCAACCATTATGGAAGCTTCAATAAAGCTGCCGAAGTACTCTTCTTGTCCCAACCTTCGGTCACAGCTCGCATTCAGTCACTGGAAAGGGAGCTGGGCTGCAAGTTGTTTGATCGGCTTGGCAAGCAAATTGTGCTGACAGAGGAAGGTCGGAAATTCCTGCCATATGCGCAGCAAGTGCTGCAAGTGATTCAGAAGGGCAAGCAGAAGATTCAGCAACGGCGATCCACACCGGATGCTCTTCGGCTCGGTAGTACAGTATCGGTATCCAATTATGTCATTCCCGATTTTCTACCCAAGATTAAGGATGCTTACCCCGAAATTAACATCAAATTGACGACAGCAACGACGGATCAGCTGATTGCCAAACTGCTTGGTCAGGAGATTGATCTTGCCTTTGTACGCAAGGTCATGCATCCTGCGATCCGTACGGTTGCTTTTTATGAAGATCCGATCCAGCTCTATGTGTACAAAGGACATCCATTCATTGAAAGCGGGCATGTCAGCATGGAAGCGATCCGGAATGAGCAACTGGTCTTTTTCGAATGTGGTTCACTGGACTGGCTTCGCATTCACCGGGCTTTCGACTCGCTGGAACATCCGCCGAATATTACATATCATGTCGATAATTCGGAGACGGCGAAGAAACTGGTTATGCAAGGGGCAGGCATTGCCTTTCTCCCTGGACTCACGGTGAAGAAGGAAGTGCAAAATCAGGAGTTGTTCCCCATTCAGGTACATGAGGTTGCAGGTGTATCGTTGCAGATCAGCGTCGTCACGTTAAAGGAAGAATATTCGCCATTGGCAGAGCCCTTCGGGGAACTGCTGCGGCAGTTATAGAGCGTCTAACGTTGAATCTGACTTTTACACCATAACGGAGAGTGCAGAACCAATCTGAAGAAGCGAAGCGTGCGCATTTATCAACAGATTTTTCCCTTGAACCAAGGGAGTAAAGAAAATCTGGGGATAAGAGTGATCGGAAGATGGCACTGCAGTCGGAGTGATAAAGTGTAACATCTCCAGTTCAACTTAATAGTGATTCAAGAACATAGGTTCAGCACAATCAAGGAGGAGAAGGAAATGAGTATTCGTGTTGGCATTTTGGATCAGACCCCCATCTATGAAGGGGAAACGGCGGTGGATGCTTTTCGGCACACGATTGAGCTGGCACAGCAGGCAGATCAGCTTGGATTCCATCGGTTCTGGGTATCGGAGCACCATGATTCAGGGCATGTTGCAGGTTCCTCCCCAGAGGTACTCATCTCCCACTTGCTTGCGCATACGAAGCGGATTCGCCTGGGCTCTGGCGGGGTGATGCTCCAGCATTACAGCCCGTATAAAGTCGCCGAAAATTTCAATATACTCGCAGCGCTCGGCCCAGGAAGAGTTGACTTGGGAATCGGTCGTGCGCCGGGGGGATTACCTCGTTCGACACAGGCATTGCAGGAAGGTATTCAGGGAGCTGCATCCCTGAAAGAGAAAATTGTTCAGGTGAAGCGATACATTCATAATGAACCACATGAAGATCCATCTCATGCACTTGCGGGGCTCACTGCTTCGCCTGTGTCCGACATTCCAGCAGAGCTGTACGTACTTGGAGCCAGTGTTGATAGTGCAGGCATGGCTGCGGAACTGGGACTTCCCTATGTCTTTTCACTGTTCATTAACAGTAATATAGAGGTAGCGCTTCAAGCGATCCATGTATATCGTGAACAATTTGATCGTTCCCAGGGACGGGAGCCCTACGCTGCACTAGCCATATCGTTAATTGTGGCCGAGAGTGAGGAGGAAGCGGAAGGACTTGCGAGCGAGCATATGCTGGTGAAGATCCATCTGGAGAGTGGGAAAGTACTCACTGTCGGTTCTGTGGAACAGGCGGAAGAATTCGGTCGTCAATCAAACGAAACCTATCGGATCGAGATTCTGGAGCCAAGTGTGACCCGGGGCACGAAAGCAACGGTAGGTCAGGCACTGCTGAAGTTCCAGCAGGATTTTGCTGTGGAAGAGTTCATTGTGACTACAGCTACACGGGACTTTGCCAAGCGAATTCGTTCCTTTGAATTGTTGCGTGAAATTTTGTCAGAGCAGGGGCTTAGTGAATTTGCACTGGAATCTAAGGAACAGGAAGCAGCAATCGGATAGAAGTAGGGCAATGAATATATACGAATGGGAGGCCATGTGATGAAAAGTGATCTGGAACAGCAGCAGGCTGAGCAACAAGTACAGGGCCCCGAGCATGAGCTTCATGGTGAACGGGCGGAAGAATTCGCAGAACGTTTAATCACCATTCGGCGACACCTGCATCGTAACCCGGAATTGTCCGGTGAGGAAAGGGAGACGACAGCTTCTATTCGCAGCTGGCTGGAAGAGGAAGGCGTCCGTATTGCAGACGAATATGTGCTGCGGACAGGGCTCGTCGCTGAAGTAGGTCAAGGGGACGGACCTGTGGTTGCCCTAAGAGCGGACATTGATGCGCTGCCCATTCAGGAAGAGACGAAACTGGATTTTGCCTCCCAGGTAGATGGAAAGATGCACGCTTGCGGACATGACGCACACACGGCGATTCTGATTGGTGCTGCACGATTGTTAAAGCAGCGTGAGTCCACGCTTCCTGGGAAAGTACGCTTGATATTCCAGCCATCGGAGGAAAAAGCAACGGGTGCTCGGCAAGTGATCCAGAGCGGCGCATTATCCGATGTTAGGGCCGTATTTGGGTTGCATAACAAACCTGATCTCCAGGTGGGTACGGTGGGCATTCGGGAAGGTGCGTTGATGGCAGCAGCAGACGGTTTCGTTGTCAAAGTGGAAGGTGTAGGCACCCATGCAGCCGTGCCGGAAGCAGGCATTGATCCAATCGTGGTTGCCGCACATATTGTTACGGCATTACAGGCCATTGTGAGTCGCAATGTGGGAGCACAGGAGAGTGCTGTAATCAGCGTCACCAAGCTACATAGCGGCACAGCCTGGAACGTTATTCCCGATGAAGCGATACTCGATGGCACAGTACGGACCTTTGATGAGAAAGTGCGCGCACGAATTCGCGAGCGTTTCAATCAGGTGGTAGCCGGTGTGGCGGCGGCCTATGGCACACGTGCTACGGTTCGCTGGATTCAGGGACCACCTGCCGTGGTCAATGATGAAGCTCTGGCATCTGCGGCGGAGCAAGTTGCAAGTCAGATTGGACTGAATAGCATCAGACCTCTGCCTTCTCCGGCAGGAGAGGACTTCTCTTTTTATCAAAAAGAAGTTCCCGGCCTGTTCCTCTTCTTGGGCACCTCTGGCCCGAATGAGTGGCATCACCCTGGCTTTGATGTGGATGAACGGGCACTGCCGCTGGGAGCACATCTTCTGGCTGCACTAGCTGAACAGGCACTGCAAAATGTGCAATCACATCAGGAGTGAGGGTCGCAGTTAATCCCTGGATTACATCCAGATCGAAACGGTTCCGTTCTGCGGCAACCGTTTTTCGTATTTGTTGAATCTTATCAGATGGTGTTGTTATGGCTAGGGCTGGCGCAGAAGCGTCAGCTCTGTTTGGGTTTTCTTATAGGATGGACAGCTAAAGGGTTTATGAAATTTTATTTTTTTAAATGGAAATATTTGTTGACGGTCCCTAAAAGGATGTGCTATATTTTTCTCGACCTTTTAATCGTAATAATTACTATTAGGCAAAAATGAAGAACAGGAGTAGCTGCTGCGATGAAACAGGAGATCGATTTTATCAAGTTCAGTCCCACCCAAAACATGACGATTCTGGTTAAAACGGATCATGCAGCAGAGAAATACAATCATATCGCAACGCGTCTAATGTCGTATGATAACGTTTACGCTGAACAAGTGGGATTCATTGAACCAACGAGGAGACCGGAAGCTGTGGCCCGCCTGGAAATGGCCGGAGGAGAGTTCTGTGGCAATGCCTGTATGGCACTTGCAGCACACCACGCATCTGAAGCAGGACTGGCACAACAGGAATCGATGGACATCGTGCTGGAGGTTTCCGGAACCGATCAATTAATCATGTGCCATGTGAAGAAACAGCAGAATGAATATGACTGCCAGGTAACCATGCCGGTTCCGAAGCAGATTGAGCAGCGAACAATCCGGTACGAAGGCATCGAGCTGGATATGGTAATCATCCGGTACGCTGAGTTCATCCATATCGTGATTGAAGTGGATGACTTCGACGATACGATGAAAAAGAGGGCACAGACCCTTGCAAGGTTACTGGGACTAACCCTGGGAGATAAGCTGATCGGTATCTTGTTATATCAATCGCACTCGGAAGAAATGGCCCCACTCATCTATGTTCCGGAGCTGGATAGTCTGATTTGGGAGAGAGGGTGTGGTTCGGGTACAGCCTCCGTGGGAGCGTATCTCGCATGGAGCCAGCAGAGGCAGATTACGCAGTACATCAAGCAGCCTGGTGGTGCGATCAAAGTGGCGGCCCAGTGGAATGGCGCAGAACTTGGGAGGATTACGATTGAGGGATCTGTTGGAATTGTGGCACAGGGAAAAGCCTTCATAGATACTCCAGCAGAATGGAGCGTAGTAAACGCATGAGGTACTTGATACATGATCGAGACAACGTATAGGGGGAAAAGAAATGATCACATTGGTCCATTTTCAGACATGTTTGAGTGAATTTGCAGAGAAATTCGATAAGCTCGCGAGCAAGTATGATCATACGATTCAGCATAGCTCGGAGCTGGAGGCTATGATCAATGACTACTCCCGCTTTGTGACCGATCAGGAGAATAAGGCAACCTGGGAACAGTTGGAGCATTCGGAGCTGGAAGAACTGGATTCGCTTATATGGCAGTTAAGAAATAAATCCGCCCAGTGTGTGGCGATCATGGAGAAATATCGTGCATTGAAGTTAGAGAACGGGGATGAACAGATTGCCCATTATTTCAAGAATATAGAAGAGTGCATCGATAAAGAATTCGGCAGCTTCCATGTCACCTCTGATTCTAAGGTGTTGTTGGTAGGCTCCGGTTCCTTCCCCATGACACCATTACTCATCGCCAAGCGAACAGGTGCAGAGGTCGTAGGGATCGATATTGATGAAGAATCTATTAGACTCGGGCAGAAGGTGGTGGAGAAGCTGGGCGCGGGCTTGAAGATTCGTTTGCAGTCAACATTGCTGGAGAATCTGGAGTATACCAAGGAAGCAACACATATCATTTTCAGCTCTACCGTGGCCCCTAAATATGAGTTGCTCGATCAACTGCATGCCCTGACGAATGCGCAGGTGGTTGTAGCTATGAGATACGGTGACCAGTTGAAGTCCTTGTTCAATTATCCGATGGAAGAGACGGATAGCAGCAAGTGGAAGCTGGTGAACCAGATCCTGCGTCCGGATGATGTGTTCGATATTGCGTTGTATCAAAAAGCATAGGGATGCAAGTGCATCCAAGTGCGTCAAAAGGATTACGGATTGAACTTTGAATATAGGAGGCATACATGAGCAATCTTCAGCGAATTCTGTTACTTGGAACCGGGCCTGCATCCATTCAGCTTGCGGTTACACTCAAAGCTCATCTCAATTGCTGTATAGGCATTGTGGGGAGAGCATCGGTTCGTTCAGCGTCCGTATTCTCAGCCCTCGAACAGAGCAATGGGCGTATTCAGGTCAGCATTCAAAATGAGAAACATCAGCCACTCGAAGGTGAGTGTTTCATTGATCATGTGTTCAAGGGATATGACACCATTGATGGGGAATGGGATACACTCATTTTGGCAGTTACCACCGATGCTTATATCGATGTGTTGGAACAAATGAATGATGAATTCATCAAACAACTGAAATGTATCATTTTGATTTCTCCAACGTTTGGGTCGAATCGACTCGTGACCCATTATATGAGAGAGCGGAATGCAGCGCCGGAAGTGGTCAGCTTCTCGACCTACCTCGGAGATACCCGTTGGATGCACGAACATCCGTCCAATCATGTAATTACAACAGGGGTCAAGAAAAAGGTCTATATCGGTTCCACTCGTTACCCGTCTGAACAGGTCAGTAAGCTATGCCAAGTGTATGAGCGTTTGGGTGTTGCGCTGGAAGTGATGCGATCTCCGTTGGAGGCGGAAACGAGAAATATTTCGTTGTATGTGCATCCACCCCTGTTCATGAACGACTTCTCATTAGAGGCCATTTTTGGGGCATCGGATATTTCGAAATATGTATATAAGATGTATCCCGAAGGTCCGATTACACAAGGTTTGATACGGGATATGCGGGCACAGTGGCAGGAGATTATGAATATTACGGAACGGCTCCGTATTCAGGGAGTCAACCTGCTTCAATTCATGACGGATGACAACTATCCGGTTCAATTAGAGAGTATATCACGCCAGGATATCGAGAATTTCAATCAGCTACAGGTCATTCATCAAGAGTATTTATTATACATACGGTATACCTCATTATTGATTGATCCATTCTCGGAACCCGATTCGGCAGGGAAATATTTCGACTTTTCAGCAGTGCCATTCCGCAAAACGTTCATGAATCGCGAAGGGGAGCTGGACATCCCTCGTATGCCCAAAGAAGATTACTACCGCATCAAAATCATTCAGGGCATTGCCAGACACCTCGATGTGAGCTGCCCAACGATTGATCAATTTATCGCCAAATATGAGGCGAAGCTTCAGGAAGTTGCCCGTACGAAAACAGATCAACGTTTATCCGATGCCTTTGTGATCCAATCCTTTGACGAGGATATCCGCATGATCTGCACGGGACTTTCAAGTAATAGGGTCTAATTACATCTCAAATTAATCAAGTTGAACCTGATGTTTACATCATAACGGAGAGTGCAGAACCAATCTGAAGAAGCGAAGCGGTCGCCTTTATCCCCGGATTTTCTCTTTGGAAAAGAGAATCAAAAAAATCTGGGGATAACAGCGATCGGAAGATGGTACTGCAATCGGAGTGGTCCGATGTAACCTATAAGGTCTGCTTGTAACTTAATCATCAGGAGGAAATGTTGTGAAAAAGGGTCTTACTTTTACATCCATACTATTGCTGGTATCTGCCATTACGGTGCTGGCAGGATGCGCTCAGAGCACAAAAGAGAAAGAGAGTGCCCAAACGGAGCCTGCCAATAGCCAGGTACAGACTGAACTTATCTATGCTTCTGCCAAAGATATTAATGATATGAACCCCCATCTGTATACAGGCTCCATGCCTGCGCAAGGGATGATATATGAGTCTCTGGTGGAAAACACGCCTGACGGCATCAAGCCATTGCTTGCGGAATCATGGGATATCTCGGAGGATGGCAAGACCTATACCTTTTATCTGCGACAAGATGTGAAATTCCATGATGGGGAGCCGTTCAACGCAGAGGCGGTCAAACAAAATATCGATGCAGTTCAGGCGAATGCTGAAAAACATGCCTGGATCAAGCTGTCTACCAAAATCACAAGTGTAAAGGTTATCGATGAGCATACGGTGGAGCTGACACTGTCAGAAGCTTATTATCCTGCGCTAGTGGAACTGTCCATGACAAGACCTTACGTCTTCATATCACCCAAGGATTTTAAAGAAGGCGGAACCAAAGACGGAGTGAGTGGTTTCCACGGTACAGGGCCTTACAAGCTTACTGCTCATAAAGTCGAAGAGAATGCCACGTTTGAAGCCAATGAAGACTATTGGGGTGGTGCACCTGCAATCAAGAAAATCACATCCAAGGTTCTTCCTGCAGGCGAAACGACATTCCTGGCATTACAAAAGGGAGAAATCAACTTTGTGTTCACAGATGACCGGGGGGCAGACAGCATTGATGTCGAGGCCATGGATCAATTGGCTGAATCCGGTGATTATCAATTGGTTCGAAGTGAAGCGATGAATACGAATATGATCGTAGCCAATAGCAGTCGTCAGAATAGTCCGGTTCAGGAAACGGCAGTACGAGAAGCTTTATGGGTTGGTATCGACCGGGAAACGATCAGTAACGATATTTTTAACGGAACGCAGACTGTTGCGGACACGCTATTTTCAGCCAATGTCAATTACGCCAAGGTAGACCTGAAGAAACGGGAGTATGATCCGGAAATGGCTAAACAGCTTCTGGACCAAGCAGGTTGGACATTGGCAAGTGGTGAAGGGGTGAGAAAGAAGAACGGTCAGCCTCTAGCCATGAAACTATACTATGACAGCAACTCGTCTTCACAGAAAATACAGGCCGAATTGATCCAGTATTCGATGAAAGAATTGGGTGTTCAGCTTGAGATCGTGGGTGAAGAGTCTACTTCCATCGCGAATCGGAGAGCCACCGGGGAATATGATCTGCTCTTTAATCAAACGTGGGGACTGGCCTATGATCCACAGAGTACCATTGCTGCATTTACATCAGATTCGGCTTACAAGCATACGACAAGCGGAATTGCTGAAGCAGATGAATTGTACAAGAAAATCGATGCGGTCATGGTCTCCACGGATGAGGCTTCACGCCAATCCCTGTATGCCGACATTATGAAGATCGTCCATGATGAAGCAGTGTTCATTCCGATTACCAACGGACGTGTCACCATAGTCGCTCCCGAGAATCTCGAAGGAATCTCATTCAAGCAGACTCAATATGAACTACCTTTTGAACAAATGAATTTTAAATATATAAATTGAACTAAACATTTACACAAAACGGAGAGGACAGAAAGAACCTGAAGAAGCGGAGCGTTCGCCTACAAGCTTTCTGCAAGAAAGCTACATCGGAAGCATACGCTATCCCCGGATTTTTCCTATATAAAAGGAATCAAAAAAAACTGGGGATAACAGCGATCGGAAGGTTGTTCTGTCATCGGAGTGTAGTGTAAATATTGTTTAGTTCAATTTAAATAGAGCGGAGATGGATATGGGAAGTTATATCGTCAAAAGGATTCTGTTAGCCATCCCTTTACTGATTATCATTTCATTTATAACGTTCGTCCTGATTAATCTATCTCCCTTGGACCCGGCAGTTGTCGTATTACAGGCACAGGAGGTTCCGCAGATTACAGATGAACTGATCGCGCAAACGAATGAAGCGCTGGGATTCGATCAGCCGTTCATGATCCAGTATGCGAACTGGATTATGGCTGTTTTGCAGTTGGACTTCGGCAACTCATATGTATCGGGTGAACCCGTGTGGTCTTTGATGGGGCCGGCTTTTATGAACACATTGAAGTTAACGCTCGTCTCATCGGTATTTATTATTGCGCTGTCCATCCTGCTTGGTGTGATCTGTGCCATGAGAGAAGGCAAGCTGCTGGATCGATCGGTTAGAGGTATTTCCTTTTTCCTTACGGCCATGCCATCCTACTGGCTTGCAGCTATTATGATCTGGTATTTTTCCGTCAAGCTGGATATGCTGCCTACCAGTGGTATGGACTCGTATCGAAGCTACATTCTTCCGGTGATTGTGATCACGGTGAGTTATACAGGCATTTATTTCCGAACGGTTCGAAGTTCCATGCTGAGCAATATGAATGAGGACTATGTGTTATATGCACGGGCAAGTGGTCTGAGCGAGAAGAAAGTTACCCTGCATATTCTAAGAAATTCATTACAGGTGGCCGTGTCCATCTTTTGCATGGCGATCCCGATCGTGTTGGGCAGTACGGTAGTCATTGAAAATGTATTTGCCTGGCCGGGGCTCGGTAGGCTCAGCGTGAAATCCATTTTAAGCAGGGATTTTCCGATTATTCAGGCGTATGTTTTGATGTTGGCTGTCACCTTTGTGTTGTTTAACACGTTATCCGACATCATTAATGCGGCGATGAATCCCCGGTTGAGAAAGGAATTCTGATGCGAATATTGAAAAATCTGAGCAAAGACAAGCTTGCGATGACCTCTTTGGTGGTGATTATCGCTACGCTTATGGCGGGCATTTTGGCTCCGCTTATTGCGCCGCATGATCCTGGACAAGTGAACATGAAGCTTCGATACGCCTCTTCGTCTTGGGAGTATCTATTAGGCAATGATCATCTGGGCAGATGTGTACTATCCCGGCTTATCTATGGTATCCGTCCAAGTGTGTTATGGGTGCTGGTTGCACTCAGTTTATCTGTTCTGATCGGGGCTATTGTTGGATTCATTGCGGGTTACTTCAAGGGGAAAGTGGATGCATGGATTATGAGAGTCTGTGACATTATGCTGTCTTTTCCCGGATACGTGATGACACTGGCGGTGGTTGGCATTTTGGGTGCAGGACTGGAGAACATTTTGATTGCCTTTGTGTGGATGAAATGGGCCTGGTTTGCCCGCGTTATTCGAACATCTGTGATGCAATTCTCTGATATGGATTATGTGAAATTCGCTAAAGCCTCTGGCACGCCTAATCTGAGAATTATAACCAAACATATTGTTCCGGTTACCTTTGCCGATATTGCTGTCATTGCCAGTGGTTCCATGTGTTCGATGATGTTGCAGATCTCCGGCCTTTCCTTTCTGGGGCTTGGCATTCAGGCTCCGCATGCGGAGTGGGGCATGATGCTCAATGAGGCGAGGGAAGTCATGTTCTCCAGACCTGAATTGATGTTGGCACCGGGCCTGGCCATTGTGGTGGTGGTATCTGCTTTTAATTTTCTATCGGATGCCCTTCAAGTGGCTCTGGACCCCAAATTGATGACCTCTCAAGGTAAGTCTGACAAGTCTTACGAAAGTGAGGTGAGAAAGACCACTTATGAATATAGTCGAGGTTGAACATTTGAAGGTATGGGACACCAATACAGACAAAGTGATCATTCATGACAGTTCATTTGAAGTTAAGCAGGGAAGCTGTATGGCCATTGTAGGGGAAAGTGGTAGCGGTAAATCCGTTACGTGCAGAGCTCTCATGCGATTGAACAAGCCATGGATTCGCCAATCGGGCACGATGTTATTCCAGGGCGAAGACCTGAACCAGATTTCGGAACCGGAGATGCGGCGTAAGCGGGGCAAGCATCTATGTATGATTTTGCAAAATGGCATGAGTGCATTTGATCCTTCCTGTGTCATTGGTGTTCATATTCGGGAGACGCTTCAGCAGCATTTTGGCTGGAACACCCGTGAGGTTGAACGGAAAATCATCCATGCGATGGAAAGCGTCATGCTCAGACATCCGCGCGAGATTCTGAATCAATATCCACATCAGCTGTCCGGTGGGATGCTGCAACGAATCATGATTGCACTGGCATTGGTGCTGGAGCCTGATCTGATTATTGCGGATGAGCCAACAACGGCACTGGATACGATCTCTCAATATGAAGTGGTGGAGCAATTGATTCAATTACGTGAACGCATGGGCTGTTCCATGATGTTCATCTCCCATGATCTCGGCGTTGTTCAGAAGATTGCAGATGACGTGATGGTCATGAAGGACGGCGAGATCGTAGAGCGCGGTAGCATGCATTCTGTTTTGACAGAGCCGAAGCATGCCTATACGCAGTATCTGGTCTCTACCCGGCTGGAGCTGAGCAATCATTTTAAGGCGTTGATGCAGGGGGAGTCATAGATGCTAAAGGTGGAAGGTATCGAAAAATCATATAACCAAGGCGGACTGTTCTCCAAGCACAAACAACAAGTTTTGAAACAGGTTACCTTTGAATGCCAGCAGGGTGAGTGTCTCGGTATCATCGGTGAAAGCGGAAGCGGTAAATCTACGTTGGGCCGTCTGATTCTGGGCATTGAACGCCCGGATCGTGGAACGATCTCGCTCGATGGTAAAGACGTACAGGATCGACGTGTACGGATGGGTAACATTAGCGCCGTTTTTCAAAATTATACGTCCTCCATCAATCCATTTCTTACCGTGGAAGCTGCCATTATGGAACCGATGCAAGCACAGCAAAAGCTGCGAAAGGATCAAAGTAATTCAGAGAAGGTGGATCTGTTGCTGAGCCAAGTTGGACTGGACCCTTCCTATAGATCCAAATATCCGCATGAACTATCGGGCGGGGAGGCTCAGAGAGTGTGCATTGCCAGAGCGATCTCGACAGCCCCAAAACTTATCGTGTTTGATGAAGCGATCAGCTCATTGGACGTGTCCGTTCAGATCCAGGTGTTGCAATTGTTGAAAGAGCTTAAGGAAATCTACAAGCTGAGCTATGTCTTTATCACACATGATATACAGGCGGCAGCCTATATCTGTGACAGGGTAATCATTTTCAGAGAGGGACAGGTTGTAGAGATCGTTCCTATTGAGCAGCTAAAGGATGTTCAGTCAGACTATGCGAAGCGATTATTGAAGCATTTAATTACATTTTAGGGGGAGCACCCATTGTGAGTGGAGCGATGTCTTGGCCTTTTCTACGCTTGTACATACTGGTTCTTCTATATTTCAGTGCCAATGCCATTCTTAACGTGATCATCCCATTGCAAGGCGAGTCCTTGGGTGCGAGCGGTACAACGATCGGACTAATCATGGGTGCTTATATGTTCACAACGATGTTCTTCAGACCCTGGGCCGGTCGGATTATTCAAAAGCATGGACCAATCAAAATATTGCGTCTGATTCTGATTATCAATGGATTTGCGCTGATTTTATATACCTTTACGGGACTTGGCGGTTATTTGGTTGCTCGTATTTTGCAAGGTGTATCGACAGCGTTCTTCTCCATGGCTTTGCAGATTGGCATTATTGATGCCCTTCCGGAGAAAGATCGCTCTCAGGGGATTTCGTATTATTCGCTGTTCAGTTATATACCGGGGATCGTGGGACCTGTTATTGCATTAGGAATCTGGCAGACGGGTGGCATGGATTATTTTACAGTGGTTCTGATCGGTATTGCCGTCTGTACGGGTGTTTTCGGATATACTGCCAAAATGGAACCAAGCAAGGAGCAACCTGCTGTGGATCCATCGGAGCAGAACGTGAGCATGTGGGAATCCTTTGGTCAGCTGGTGAAGAATCCACATTTATTTCGTTGCAGTGTGTTAATGCTCGCTGCTTCCGTTGTATTTGGCGCGATTACCACCTTTATTCCGCTGTATGCGAGCCAAGTACCAAACGGGAATGCTGGCGTATATCTGATGCTTCAGGCAGGAACGGTGGTGCTGGCTCGAATTATGCTTCGAAAAAGGATTCCTTCCGATGGCAGTTGGCATTCTCCTTTCATGATGGGCACCATGTGTCTGCTCGCCGTAGCTGCGCAATGTGTCAGTTTTGCCGTGACAGGCGGAGTGGTCTATTTCTATGTGGGTGCTGTGTTCATGGGAATCGGTCAGGCGATCCTGTATCCGACACTCACGACCTATTTATCTTTTGTGTTGCCTAAGCTGAATCGAAACGTTCTGATCGGTTTATTTATCGCGATGGCGGATCTGGGTATTTCTCTGGGTGGTGTGATTATGGGACCCGTCGCTGACTTCTCTTCCTATTCATTTATGTACATGATGTGTGCTATCCTAGGAGCGGTAATGATTGTTTTTGCCTACGAACGGCGTAGACCCGTGTCAGGTACATCTGTGAGTTGACTGCCAGAAGAGAAAGTGGTGACGAACGTTTGAAGTCTTCGATGACGGCAACATCCAATGGGAAATTAAATCCGGTATCCTTTTCGTTTATCCGGTTTTATATGCTGGCCTTTTTATTTTTTGCGGCGAATTCAGCTTTGACGATTATTCTGCCTTTGCGAAGCGAGGCCGCCGGTTTGAATCAGGCTGAGATTGGTCTGATGATGGGGGCATACATGTTCACTTGTATGCTCTTGAGACCTTTTGCAGCACAGCTGCTGGGTAAGCATGGGCCGCTTCGAGTGATGCAATGGCTATTGCTTCTGCATGCGGGCACGTTGCTGTTATTTGTTGTTTTTGGTGTGGAGACGTATCTGTGGTTGCGAGCTCTGCAAGGGGTGGCTACGGCCTTTTTCTCCATGACGATGCAGGCGGGTATTGTGGAAAAGTTGGAGGACAAAGACCGGGCACAAGGGCTGTCCATGTACACCCTGTTTACGATGGTTCCTTCTCTGGTCATTCCGATCCTTGCCATACAAATCTGGGAAAATGCCAGTGATCTGGCGTTTACGCTGCTGATGATCGGTCTGGCGGCTCTGCCACTTCTGATTGGATATAATGTAGATCTGCCGCGGAGTACCGTGCAGAACAAATCGTATACCTTGGGCGATATGTTTCGTTCATTCGGAGGCATCTGGCGCAGTACGCCACTGCTAATCAGCAGTGTGGTGATGTTGTTTGCGTCCTGCGTTTTTGGGGCAACAGCGACCTTCCTTCCCTTGTATATGGTATCCACCGGAATGGCAAGTGCAGGCGTATTTCTGACGATTCAGGGACTGGTTGTGATCCTGTGCAGGTTTATTTTGCGTAAAAAAATTCCGTCCGACGGTAGCTGGAATACCTGGCTGATGGCAGGGTTAATGCTCTGTGCTGCACTGGGAACCCAGTTGCTCAGTCTAATGGAGACCATCGGGCCACTGGTGTATTTATCCGCGGTATTTAGCGGTTTTGCTCTGGCATTGTTGTACCCGACATTAACCACATATCTGTCTTTTGTGCTGCCCGCGGATTCCAGATATGTACTCATGGGGATTTTCATGTCCTCGTATGACCTTGGATTCTCTCTGGGTGGACTGGCAATGGGGCTTATTGTGCAAGTGAGTTCGTATTCGACCATGTTTATGATCTGCACGTTGCTCTCTATTGCAGCGATGATTCTGGTGGTTGTTTTCAGGCAACGGATGGAAGCGGGGAATAAGGCCAGTTCAGTGGTGTCTATATAAATTGAACTAAAGAACATTTACACGGATCACTCCGATGACAGAACAACCTTCCGATCGCTGTTATCCCCAGATTTTTTTGATACCTTTTTATAAAGGTTAAATCCGGGGATGGCGTATGCTTCCGATGTAGCTTTCCTGCAGAAAGCTTGTAGGCGAAGTGTATGCTTTCGAAGTAGCTTTCCTGCAGAAAGCTTGTAGCTCCGCTTCTTCAGGTTCTTTCTGTCCTCTCCGTTTCGTCTAGCCTATCCCGCATGTAATGCGAACATTTACAGAGGAGGTTTATGACTCACTTTTTGCCAAAACGTATCCTCAGGATGCGAAAGTGTAAGGGTCGGTCATCAGCCTTTTTTTGTTTTTTTTGCAGGTTGAATCAAAAATAGTTTGACAACGACCGTCTAACAGGATTATAGTCATTGTTGTTAATCGTAATAATTACTATTAAAGTCTGGATTACACAGACTGCACATATAAGGAGTCGAGATCTATGACACAAAAGCAAGTTCCGGTAACCGTACTGAGTGGTTACCTCGGTTCAGGGAAAACGACGGTTTTGAATCACGTGTTGAACAACAGACAAGGGCTTAAGGTTGCTGTGATCGTCAACGACATGAGTGAGGTCAACATTGATGCTGCGCTGGTCAAGGGGGAGGCAACCTTGTCTCGAACTGAAGAGAAGCTGGTGGAATTGTCCAATGGCTGTATCTGCTGCACCTTGCGAGATGATCTGATGCAGGAGATTGAGAAGCTGGTGAACGAAGGCAAGTATGATTATATTTTGATCGAGTCCACCGGGATCAGTGAACCTGTTCCCGTTGCACAGACCTTTACATACGCCGATGAGGAGTCGGGTATTGATTTGACTCGCCTGGCTCGATTGGATTGTCTGGTAACGGTGGTGGATGCTAATCGATTCTGGCATGATTTTGGATCAGGGCAGAGTCTTCTGGACCGTAACCAAGCGACCGGAGATGAGGACACCCGTGATGTCGTAGACTTGTTGATTGATCAGATCGAAACCTGTGATGTGCTGCTGCTGAACAAATGTGATCTGGTTGATGACACCGAGCTGAACAAGCTCGAAGGCATTATTCGCAAGCTACAGCCTAATGCCAAGATCATTCGGACTGAGAATGGACAGGTGAATCCGTCTGAGATTCTGAATACAGGCCGCTTTGATTTTGAGAAGGTGAGCATGTCCGCCGGATGGATTCAGGAATTGGAGAAGGAGTCGCATACACCGGAAACCGAGGAATATGGCATTGGTTCCTTTGTATATCGCCGCAGAAAGCCGTTCCATCCTTCCCGTCTGGCTGAATTCATGAGTTACTGGCCGGAAGAAGTGGTACGTGCCAAAGGTTTGGTATGGCTCGCGGCCGAAGGGGATGTTGCTGCAAGCCTCAGCCAGGCAGGGCCATCCATTCAGTTCGGTCCTGCGGGACATTGGGTCGCGGCGTTGCCGGAAGCGGACAAGGAAGAAATTTTGCGTAACGAGCCGGATGTTCTGGAGAAATGGGATGCCCAGTGGGGAGATCGTCAGACGGAGCTTGTCATGATCGGGATCGAAATGGAGCGTGCAAGCATTGAAGATGAGCTGGACCAGTGCCTGCTCAGTGATGAAGAAATGCTGGCCGACTGGGGCCATTTCGACAATCCACTGCCATGGCCTGTGGAAGCCGTATAACTCGGAAGATAATGTTCTAAATATAAATTCAATCGATAAGGAGCTGTCATTCATGGCTAAAAAATCAAAAGTGGTACGTGAGAAGCAACGTCAGGCAATCGTGGCAAAATATGCGGACCTGCGCCGGGAACTGAAGGAAAAAGGGGATTACGAAGCCTTGCAGAAATTGCCGAGGAATGCATCTCCGACTCGTTTGAAGAACCGTTGTGAGGTAACAGGTCGGCCGCGGGGTTATCTACGCAAGTTCAAGGTATCTCGAATTAAGTTCAGAGAACTGGCTCATCAAGGACAGATTCCTGGGGTAACGAAATCCAGCTGGTAAAATGATCAAGGGGTGTAGCTGACCACTTTTGCATGAGGAAGGGCACCACTTGTTGGAAGCTACATGCGGTGCGTAGAACAGGGCGTTTTTTTGCTGAAAGGATGTGCATCACCATGCTGGACTTGTTTACACTAAGAAGAATTCAGTCCGTAATGAACGGCTATATTCACGAGAAGGTACCTGTGCCACTGCGTACGATGGTGAAGTTGACATATGTGATGAATGACAATGAATTGATCCTGACTGAAGAAAGACCTGCGGAGGAGCGGTATCAATGGGACAAGATGCACATTGCCCGATTTTACTGGGAAGATAACCAGTGGAAGGTGTATGCCAGAGATGAACAGAGCAGCTGGAATCCGGTAGATGTAATTGCACCTTGTTCCGATTTTGAGGATGTACTCGAGCAGGTGGAACGGGATGAGGCTGGACTGTTCTGGCGTACGTGAGAGAGATCGGATAAGAGAATATTTCATTTGTTAAAATTAATGTTAATTCAGACAAATATGGCGTATATGCAACCGAGTTCGAGCTAGCGACATCAGTGGCTAGCATCGGGCTTTTTTTGTGTCCAAGAATCACTGAAGCAAAGAGAGATGCGATCTTTTGATCTTCCTTCCTTAACGGGCAAAAGAATAAATAAAATCTGTTTTACAATAAAAATTTATTGTAAAACAATAAATACTGTGATAAATTCATATCACTTAAAACAAGCGAGGTGCTTTTTGTGAAGCGAGGTACAACCATCTTTTTAAAATTGGCTGTGTTGCTTATTGGTGTTCCCATTCTTGCCTTATGTATATTCGGCATACCTTGGTTAGCGAACAACCCGGTGAATCCGAATTATGCAGGTGCACTATACCCCATAGTGATTATGATGTATGTGTCAGTTATTCCGTTTATCGTTGCACTGTACCAGGCATTCCGTCTGTTGAGCTACATCGACAAAAATGAAGCGTTCTCTCTAATATCAGTGAGATCCTTAAAAACAATAAAATATTGTGCTATTGTAATCAGTAGTCTCTATTTTGTGATGTTGCCATTTGTTTATGTTGTAGCAGAGAAAGATGATGCCCCGGGCCTCATCCTTATGGGAATGGTTCCTATTTTTGCTTCATTGGTTATTGCCGTATTTTCCGCGGTGCTCCAAAGATTGTTGCAGGAAGCGATTGATATTAAATCAGAAAATGACCTAGTGGTCTGAGGTGAATATATGGCCATTGTAATCAATATTGATGTGATGTTGGCAAAGCGGAAAATGACGGTCACCGAACTTGCTGAGAGAGTTGAGATCACGATCGCTAATATTTCCATATTAAAAACAGGAAAAGCGAAAGCGATCCGATTATCCACTCTGGATGCCATCTGTAAAGCACTGGATTGTCAGCCTGGAGATATATTAGAATATAAGGCTGATGAGGATGAAGAAACGAACGAGCATTTATGAAAAATGAACGAAGAAGACTCTGCATGTTATATGCAGAGTCTTCTTTTTGCGTCAGCATGATCACGAAATACGTACCGTACCTATAACGAATGATTGTGCATCATTCGAAATTGCATAGGCGTTACATTTTCCTGGGTTTTAAAACATCGGATGAAGTAGCTTGACTGTGAAAATCCCGTTTCCAGTGTAATTTGTTTAATAGAAAGGTTGGTTGTTGCGAGCAGCTGTTTCGCATGTAATAGCCTGGATTCCATCAGGAATTCCGGGAAGGAGATGCCAAACGTCTGACTGAACTTTCGGCTAAAGTATGTTGTACTGTATCCGGCAATCCCGGCAGCGTGGTCTAATGTAATGTGCTCGTTACTATGGGAACGAATATAATTCCCTGCTTCACGAATTCGCTCGGAAGTGTGATTTAAGGAAACATTGATTTGGCTCGCTGCGGATTGCAATCGGGTCAGAAGTTCATATAGAGTTGCTGCCGTACTGTGCTCGTCCTCCACTTGATAGCCTCTTCCTAGCTCCAGTAATTTGTCCATTAACGAGGTAACCACCGGGAAGTTGGAACATTGAAACAGCCAGGGCTCGTCAACGCCTTTTCCATTTAACAGTTCTTCGAGACGAACGCCGTAGAAGTGAATCCAACGAATACTCCAAGGATCATCCGAATCTGAATAGTACGTTTGTCTAAGACCGGGACCATAGAGGAATCCCTGCCCACGTGTTAACTCGTAACAAGCGGTTCCTGTGTCCAGGAATCCTTTACCTTCAAGTACAAGGTGCAGATTATAGCAATGATCCAAGTTGATATCTTTGGTTCGATATTCCCGATTCACATGATGTTTCGGAAAGTCACTGTACCCTCCAATAAAATCGGGAAAACATACATATCTGGGGAAAACCGGTTTGGGGAGAAAGATGTGTTCTTTCACGTGCATCCTCCATTTAAACGCAATATTTTTATGTAGTGAACTGAAATAGATTCAGCCCACTGTTATTTGAATATTCAGCAATGACAATATTTTATTATAAGTCGCATAATCTTGTCATTTATTATCTGTGAAGGTTCCAATAGAATGGAGGCAATATGGCAGGTTAAGGGGGCAATTAAAGGTGGCAAAATCAATCCAATTGGATGAATTAAAAATGGGGGTCTGTTATTACCCTGAGCACTGGTCGGAACAGTTGTGGGAGGACGATTTCCGTAGAATGAAAGAGATGAATATCACAGTTATTCGGATGGCTGAATTTGCATGGTCCATCTTTGAACCGGAAGAAGGTCAGTTTGATTTTAGTTTTTTCCAGAAGGCATTGGATCTGGCACATCAATACGGCTTGAGCGTTATTTTGGGAACACCGACTGCAACACCACCAGCGTGGTTAACCTCGAAATATCCTGAAGTCTTAAACGCGAATAAGGACGGGGTATTGTATCAACACGGCATGCGACGCCATACCAACTACAGCAGCCCAATCTACAGACAGCAATGTGAGAAAATTGTGCGCAATATGGTGATTACCTATAAAGATCATCCGGCGCTTATTGGATGGCAGATCGATAACGAATTCAATTGTCATATGGATGTTTTCTATGCTGAGGCTGACCATGTCGCCTTCCGTGAATGGCTTAAGAATCGTTACGAATCGTTGGAGAATCTGAACCAGGCATGGGGAACCGTTTTCTGGAGTCAGACCTATACTGACTGGGAGCAAGTTCACCTTACCCGAAATATGGTCAGCCAATCGCCAAATCCTCACCTGGCATTAGATGAAAAGAGATTCATCTCAGCTAATACCATTTCATTTGCCAAGCTCCAAGTGGATATCATTCGGGAACTGGACCCGGAACGTTGGATCACAACGAACGGTACGTTTGGACACTTGGATAATCATGAAATGACAGAGGAGCTATTGGATTTCTTCTCTTATGATTCGTATCCGCAGTTTGCTACGATCTTCCCAGGGACAGACGACAATTCATTGAAAGACCGGGCATGGAGCATGAAACTGTCCAACGTCCGCAACATGTCACCGAACTTTTGCGTCATGGAACAGCAGTCTGGACCAGGAGGCTGGGTCGATAGTATCGGCATGGGTACGCCAAGACCGGGACAGATCCGATTATGGTCATATCAATCCGTTCTTCATGGAACAGATTTGCTCGTATATTTCCGCTGGCGGACGGCAACGTTCGGAACCGAGATGTACTGGCATGGCATCAATGATTACCATAATCAGCCCAACAGAAGGGTACGCGAGGTTGCACAAGTGGGTGAAGAGTTTGCCAAGATCGGGCGCGTTATTGCGGGCACTACATATCAAGCTGATGTTGCGATCCTGCAGGACTACGATAATATCTGGGATGGTGAGTTGGACGAGTGGCACGGTCCGCTTCAGCAACAGAGCGTACGTTCCTGGTATAAGCAGCTTCAGTATCGTCATATTCCGACGGACATGGTTACACTGCAACCAACGACAACACTGGAGGAGCTATCCGAATATAAGGTGATCATCTATGCTCACCCGGCCATCATGACAGACGAGACAGCAGAACTTCTGCAAGCCTATGTCAGTCAAGGAGGCACTCTGTTTTTCGGTGCTCGCACCGGATATAAGGATCTTAAGGGGCATTGTTACATGAGACCGTTCCCTGGGGCTGTCGCTGAGTTGTGTGGTGTAACTGTAGAGGACTTTACCTTAATCAAAGGAACCGTTCCAGCAGCCAAACTGGAATGGAGTGGGGCGAGTGAGCGACTTCAGGAGGGAACGTCAACGGCCGGATTTAACGAAGTTCTTCACGTGGAGCATCCCGAGGTGCAGGTCATGGCCGAGTATGCATCTGAATACTATGCAGGTAGCCCTGCATTGACCAAACGTGCGGTAGGTCAGGGGCAGGTATGGTATTACGGAGCGGCTTACAATGAACCGGTCGTAGATGCTATTCTAGATGAAATAGGGCTATCGTCACCTGTGGATGACCTGGTTGAGGTACCGACTGAGGTTGAACTTGGTATCCGTTCTGGTGAGGACAAAGCTTATGTATTTTTACTCAACTACTCGGATCAACAAGTGGCTATCAAGCTTAAGAAAGAAGCAAAAGAGTTACTATCGGGTACAACAATGCAGAATGAAATCAACATGTCCGCGTATGGTGTATTCATCTTTGAGATCGATTTGCCGCAATAAGGAATCCATTCATCCATATCATGCGTTATATATAGAAAGAAACACCAAAAACGCCTTGCAGCCATTGCAAGGCGTTTTGTATATGCATGATGTGATGTTTAACATGCGTTTAGCATGGGCGGTCCTTTTTCTGTCATGGACTGTATTGTACATAATTATGCTTCGTACAAAATTTCACCTGTACGTGACACATCATATCCCTCGAATGATTGCAATTCCTGCCTGAACTCCGGCGATTGGAGAATTCGCAGGACCGATTCGATCCAGGCTTCATTACCTTGCTTCTTCAACATGACCAGATCATAGCGCTCCTGAGTGAGCGGGATAAAATCAACCTGTCCCACAAGTCGCGCAGCCTTCTCAATGCCAACTCCAACATCAGCTTCACCTGAACTGACTTTGGCAGCCACGCCCATGTGACTGGTTTCTTCCATTTCATATCCGATCAGACCTGTGGATGGAATTCCATGTAGCCGAAGTTGCTCATCCAGCAGTACTCTCGCGCCAGAACCTTTCTCCCGGTTAGCCAGACGAAGTTCAGGCTTGCTCAGGTCGGTCCAATTCTGCAAGTTCTGCGGGTTGCCACGCTGTACATACAGTCCGGCAGGACGTGACAGCAGGTTCACCACAACATAAGATCGTCCCGTCAGAATTTTACGAATATACGGCAGATTATATTCACCTGTATCTCCGTCTAGCAGATGGGTACTGACCAGATCAGACTCACCGCGATACATCGAGATAAGTCCATCCAGGCTGCCCATGAACGAACGTAGCGGGCGAATGTCCCGAGTATGTTTCTCCATGTGGCGCATCAGGATGTCCAGACTGACATCCTGACCTGTGATCACCAGATGCCGTGGCGTACCTGTCAGACCATGACCAGATATCGCTGGCGCAGAACCGGCGGAGTTTGCTGACGATATTGAAGCTCCCAGAGAATCACTAAGACCTAGCTGAGTCCCTGTTGCCGAGGTCTGATCTGGAGTCGGGATGCGTTGACCTGGGGATTGAAGTTGCTTGGAGCGACGTTTATATGCCTCCAGATCAGTTGCATCAATTCGCATTTGTTTACCCACACGGTATGCGACGAGGTCTCCCTTTTTGATTAGGTCATAGACCGTCAGTTTCGATATTTTGAGCAGCTTGGATATTTCTTCGGTTGTGTAGGATTGCTCCTCCGTCATAAGTGAAGATCCTCCTTCAAAGGTATAGAGCAACTATGCTTTTATCGTAATGGAATGTTTCTTGTACTATACCATTAATTGAGGGAAGCCATAAACGTGAGAATATGTAATAAATCTATAGGACAGGTATCAAAATTCAAATGTGATTGAAATCACCTTCCCATTTTCCTTGTCTTGTGTATAATTAGATATAATTAATTATATCTAGTTATAACTAAACATAACATTGGGGGAGAAGTGTATGAGAAAGAGAATCGGATATGTATTAGGAAGTATGTCACTGGGACTGGCTCTTGTATTGGCTGGTTGTGGCGCAAGCACGGGCACTACGGATACATCCACGGGTGCAGAACAAACAACTTCGACGCCAGCAGCATCAGGCGAAAGTTCATCAGCAGGCGTTACTGATCCGCAGGAAACGGTAGATCTGACGATCTCTGCGGCGGCCAGTCTTACGGATGCCATGAAGGAAATAGAAACGAATTTTGAAACAGCGAATCCCAATATAGAACTGAATTTCAACTTTGGCGCATCAGGTGCCCTGCAACAGCAGATTGAACAAGGTGCACCGGCTGATATCTTTGTATCGGCGGCAACGAAAAATATGAATGCGCTGGTGGACGAAAACCTGATTGCATCGGGCGATCAGAAGAATCTGCTACAGAATTCACTGGTGGCGATTGTGCCAGCAGATGGGACCAATACAGTGGCCAGTGAAACGGATCTCACCAGCGATTCCATCAAGACCGTAGCGATTGGAATTCCGGAAAGTGTGCCAGCGGGAACCTATGCCAAGGAAGCTCTGACCAATGCCAAGCTGTGGGATGAACTGGAAAGCAAGCTTGTGCAGGGTAAAGACGTTAGACAGGTTCTTCAATATGTAGAGACAGGTAATGCAGATGCAGGATTTGTATATAAAACGGATGCTCTTACCTCGGATCAGGTGAAAATTGCGTTTGAGGTGGACAAAAACAGCTACACACCTGCCAACTATCCGGTAGGCATTATCGAAGGAACGAAACATCGTACAGAGGCCGAACAATTCTATGCGTACTTGCAAACCCCTGAAGTGCTGGATATCTTTACGAAATACGGATTCTCTATTTCAGAATGAATGTGAACGTAATAGACTGGTCCGTGTTCTGGTCACCGGTGCGCCTGTCGCTTCAGGTTGCGTTGTTATCCAGCGTGGTTGCTACTGTGTTGGGAATCGTCGTAGCCTGGAAAATGTCGCGTACTTCATTTCGGGGAAAGATTCTATTGGAAACGGCATTTATGCTACCTTTAGTACTTCCCCCGACGGTGGTCGGATTTCTGTTACTTGTCATATTGGGACGTAAAAGTGTACTTGGACAATGGATTGAAGCGATATTCTCTGCGCCGGTTATATTCTCCTGGTGGGCAGCGGTGATTGCTTCGGTGGTGGTTGCTTTCCCGTTGGTGTATCAGACGATGAAATCGGGATTCAGCGGTGTGGATCGTGATCTGGAAGATGCGGGCCGTTCAATTGGGGCGAATGAGTGGCAGGTCTTTCGTTACATTTCCCTGCCGCTCGCAGGCAGAGCATTGATGACCGCCTTCATCCTGGGCTTTGCCCGGGCACTCGGCGAATTCGGAGCGACACTGATGATTGCAGGCAATATTCCGGGCAAAACGCAAACGGTACCCACGGCAATCTATGTCGCTGTGGATTCGGGCAATCAGACCATGGCTTGGGCATGGACTGTTTCCATTATTATCATCTCGTTTCTCATGTTACTGATGACCAGACAGCAGCGAGATGGAAAAAATGACTGATTTGATATGTGTTAATATTATATATAAAATAATGAAAAACCCGTTTTGAGGAAAGAACTTTTTTCCTTAATGCGGGTTTTTATTACCAATTTCATATGTACCAATATCAATACCCTGCCAAATTGGTCTTAATGGAAATGTAAAGCTGTTTTAACATAAAAAAATAAAAATATTTCCAAAATTTAATCGTTCAGCACTCGCTTTCAATGGGCTTGTTCCTGTAAGATAGAAGTAACTGATTCCAGCCAAGTACTGAAATAAGGAGAGACGACGATGAACACTAAACCTGATTGCGGCGTATCGTTGCAAATCGATGACTATCTGGATCTTTTGCATTTTGCCATCCAAATTCAAGATCAGGAATGGCAGCAATCCCTTATCCACCAACTCAAAATATTTCAGACGGCGACGGAGCAGCAGCGCACACCTGAAGAGGAATTATGGACACGGTTTGATTACATCAACAGCAAACTGACAGGTCTTTGCCACCAGATTCATGCCGCTCATTCCATGGATGAACGCAAGAAGTTTGAGGAACGGATCGGGCTCTTGCAATTACAGCGATTGGAAGTTGCACGTAAAATTAAATGGGCGAGTCGCAGATAGATGGTCGTGTAAAACATCAAGCGGTGTACCGCCAAAATAGTATAATTCAATGATATTCATACAGAAGAAGTCATCCACCAATTGGTTTGGGGATGGCTTTTTCGCGTACTACAGAGAAGTCCTATATCCTTATCAGGATGTCCTATTAGCTTAATTATTGCCCAGAAAATACCCAAAGCTGAAGCGAGAACTCGCGCCTTGCGTGTGCTTGAACAAGTCGGACTGTCTGCCAAAATTAATGAGTATCCGAGTATGTTGTCAGGTGGACAATAGCAACGGGTGGGGATTGCCAGAGCACTGGCATGGAATCCCGAAGTGATTTTGTTTGATGAACCGACCTCGGCGCTGGACCCGGAGCTTGTGGGGGAGGTATTGTCTGTCATCCGCTCCATTGCTCATGAAGGGATTACCATGATTGTGGTTACCCATGAAACGGGTTTTGCCCGTGAGGTGGCGAATCGAGTTGTTTTCATGGATGGAGGCTCTGTTGTGGAGGAAGGAACACCGGAAGAGGTATTTGTGCGTCCGAAACAGGAACGTACTCGCCAATTCCTCAGTCGATATTCTTCCGACTGGAGTTATGTCATCTGACGATATAGGCGCAAGCTGTAGTAACTGACGATCCCGGCCCGGCATATGCTGTAACAGGCAAATGCTGATAGGCCGGGTTTTTCTTTGGGTGAAGCAGGCCGTGACGGTAAGGAGGAGGACCATGCAGAGCAAAATCGATGAAATCATCACACATATTGCACACTCTCACCAGCAGATCGCACGTGTGCTGGATGCCAAACGCCAAGTCGCTGTGCGCATGTCTGAAATCATCAATCATTTGCCAGATATCGAACCGGAGTTGGATGGCGTTGACGGTCTGCTGGATAGCTCTGGGCAAATCAACAAAAGCATTATCTCTTACTTGGGAGGCCTTGCAGATCTGGAAGAGGCTGTAGCGGAAACGCTGACCCAAGTCATGCGGGAGATTGCGGTTCAAGAGGAAGAATAAGCCCGGAAGGCGGGTGAAAGAACATGAGTAGAGAACAGAGCCTCATTCTGATGCTGGACGCAGCAGCCAAGATGCAGTGGAACATTGCCCTGATCTTGGAGGCAAAAGCGATTGAGGCCGAGAAGGTACGGAACTGGACGCTGAATCATCTGAATGGGGATACCTTTCTGACGCATGGGGATCAGGTCGGAGAGCCACTCAAAATGCATGATCAGCTGGTGGAATTGCTGGAAGGATTGACCCGGATGGAAACCGGACTGTGCAACAATCTCAAAGCGGTGATGGTACAGAACGATAGCGAAGATGGCGGCGGTATGGACGGTGGCATGTTTGGCGGCATGGATCTGGGAGACATGGGAAAATGAGTCTGATGCGGCGTGAGCAGGAAGCGAAACTGGCTCTCATTGAATCTATTGCACACAGTCAGCAGGCGCTGGCGCGCATTCTGGACAGTGTAGCCAGCGTATCCGCTCATTCGGAAGTATCCGCCCGCAGTCTGGCCGAGAACATTCGTTTGTTGAGTCGTTATCAGGAAGAGATGTCTCGTATGGTTACGGGAATCAGGCTGGCTCGAATCCAGCATGGGGAGCCTGGCTTGCCCTGGCTCAAAGACCCCGGGTGTGTAATTCGTATCGTTCGGGACATACAGGAGGAATGTTGACATGTTAAAGAAGAAGAAAGTACGACTGAGAACCAAAAGAGCTTTGGTAACCCGTGGAGCCCGTCTGCGCAAAATCCGCAAACTGCGTGCGCTCAAAGCCAAGCGTGTGCTTCACAAACGCCCACTTAAAGGACGCAGTGCGTGGCTCAAAAAAAAGAAACGTACGGTACGGCGGCACCGGAGTCCGAAGCCCGTACAACCATTCGTCCCGGCTACCCCTACCGATCCGAACCCGGACAGTGCGTACAGCCAGGGATACAACGAGGCGTACAACGAGGGATTCAACGCGGGTTTCGCCAAGGGATTCGAGGACGGACATCAGCTGGCGTACAAAGCACAGTAACCGAGTAGACACGATTATTCCTGCATGGAATGATACTTGTATAACAGATGTAATAGCCCGGGGGGACAGATCCCTCCGGGTTATTTGCATAACCGCAAAAGCGGACATGCCCGTACAGGCGGATGTGGAGGGCAAGCGCCAATTTTGCGCCTTGCAGGACACCCGTCCATGATGCATCTGACCCCGAGGCATATCCTTTAGAGGGAAGACCAATCACGGGGAGAGTCTGGAAGTGAGATCTCCTGAAGGAAGACAGGGTGAAGAATGTGGCAAAACGAAGACACCGTCCGCTGACCGAAGCGGAGACGGCTTACCGCGGCGGATACGCAGAAGGCCGCAGATTTGGCGGCTGTCAGGCCATGATGGAGCGGGTCCAGGTGTTTCAACCGACCCTGCGGGACATGAAGGTGCTGTATATTCCACAAGGATTCGATGCCATCGATGAAGGTGTAACCTTGGCCCTGCAGCAGTCTGTACGTGAATGCGTTGTTGGATCGCCAGCAGCGATGTTGCAGGAAGCCAGCCACCATCGGCCCGATGTCGTGCTTGTCATGAATGGTCTACATGTGTTCCCCGCAGATCATCTGGAGCAGGTGAACGGCATACGTGCACTCGGTATTCGAACAGCTGTATGGTTTGTGGATGATCCGTATTTCACCGAAGATACAGCGACCCTCTGTCAGCACTATGATGTCGTGTTCACACATGAAGAGGCCGCGGTGCCCTTCTATCTGGGACATGGAGCGAGCCAGGTCATCTACATGCCGCTCGCGGTGAATCCAGGCATGTTTCAACCGCGGCGCACGGCACCGCAGCATCAGTACGACATTTGTTTTATCGGTACAGGGTTCTGGAATCGGATTAAGTTGTTTGATGAGCTGGCCCCTTTTCTCGCAGACAAAAAGGTGTTCATCGCGGGTAGTCAGTGGAACCGGCTGGCACGCTTTGATGTACTTGGCCGGTTCATCCACGAAGGGTGGATTGACCCCGGAGCGACCGTGGATTATTACAATGGTGCCAAGATTGTCATTAACATTCACCGGACTTGCGAGAACGGAGAAGACAATCGCAATACGCACCATCTGGAAGGCCGCTCCATTAATCCACGGACGTATGAGATCAGTGCCTGCGGCACGATGCAGATTACGGATACACGCGGAGATCTGCCCCGTTATTATCAGCCGGGCTATGACATCGAGACGTTCAGCAATGCGGCAGAGCTTCAGCACAAGATCCACTATTATCTGAAACATGAAGAAGAACGACAGGCGATGGCTTGGCGTGGACTTCTCACCACGATGAACCAGCACACGTTCACTCGACGCATCGCTCAGTTGCTGGAACATTTGTAATCCCAGTCCCCATCTGAAGTACAGCAGTAACGAGAACCCTATCCCAAAAATAAAGGAGTGGCGGTATGTCTCTCAAACACCGTAAAACCAAAAAGGTTCATGCACCCGTACTCAGCTTGGCAGATCAAGCACGTAAAAATGGGCAACATGCCGGATATGATGCGGGTAAGGAAGAAGGATATCTGCGTGGTCGCGCCAACTATATTGTGAATTGTGCACAGGAACCGTTGCCTTTCCGGCAGCTTCACGTGCTGTATGTATCTTCGGGTAAAGGCTTTCCATACTCTCCGCTGGATGAGGCGATTATGGCCACACTACAGGGCATGGTAGCTCAGGTAACCCTCTCTGATCCGCGTCAACCGGTTTCCGAGATTGCGCTGCAAACGCGTCCTGATCTGGTGCTTGTGCTGGATGGAATGGATATTCCCATCGAGCATATCGATGCAATTCGCCAAGCAGGCATTCAGACGGCGATCTGGCTCACGGATGATCCGTACTATACAGATATGACGCTGGAGATCGTGCATCATTATGACCATATCTTCACGCTGGAACTGAACTGTGTTGAACTGTACCGCCAAACCGGTTGTGCATCGGTTCATTACCTTCCTTTTGCCGCCTTCACCAATCATTACTTCCCAATTACAACGCCTTCCCCATTAAAAAGAGATGTCAGCTTTATCGGCTCCGCCTACTGGAACCGGGTATACTTCTTCAACCCGATCATGGCTCAGCTGATGTCACACAATACGGTATTTAACGGCATCTGGTGGGACCGCCTGCCTGACTACACTGCCTATGGCGAGAAGATTGAACTTGGCCGCTGGATGAGTCCGCAGGAGACCAACGATGTGTACAATGGCACCAAAATTGTCATCAACCTGCATCGGTCCCACGAAGATGACTCGGTCAATAACAATCACCTCAAAATCCCGCCGGCTTCACCGAACCCGAGAACGTTTGAAATTGCCGCATCCACAACGCTACAGCTGACCGATGCACGGGATGATATTGCCCGTTTCTACAAACCAGGTGTGGAGATTGAGACGTATTCCTCCCCGCAGGAGTTGCTCGACAAGGTGGAATATTACCTTACTCATGAGAAGGAACGTCGCGAGATCGCACTTCGAGGGCTCGAACGTACACTGAAAGACCACACGTACGGTAAAAGAATTAATGAAATGTTAACCATCATATTCCCTTAATTTTGGCCGGGAGGAGGTGTGCACAGTACCCTGTATCGGATGTCCGCATACAGGGTCCGTGCGGCCATGGCAATGAAACCAAAGCTGATGTTGTTTTCCCATGTGTGCAACACCCGCAGCATTACGGGCGCGGAGAAGCTGCTGCTTCATTTTATGAGGGAGATCGGTACGATCTTTGATTGTGTGCTCGTAGTTCCGCAGGAGGGGAAGCTTGCGGGGCTTGCACGAAGATTCGGCATTCAGGTCAAAATATGCAATCTGCCGATGCTTCACGGTGTGTACACACCTTACCGGGGCATTGCAGATGATGCGGAGCATCTTCGTCATACACCAGCGTATCAGGAGGCGGTCTCCCTGATTCGGGAAACCGCGCCTGATCTGGTGCTAACGAACACCTGCGTCAATGTAATGCCGGCTGTAGTGGCGAAATCGCTTCAGATTCCGGTCATCTGGAAGATCACCGAGATCATTCATTCCAATGAACATACAACCGAGGCGATCCAGATGATTGGCCGTTATGCAGATTGGATTATCGGTATATCCGAGACAGCGGTGGCCCCATTTCATGAAGCTGGCATGGGTGACAAACTGACCGTCATTTCGCCTACTTGGGAACCTGCACTACCCGCACCGGACCGCTGGGTTCATCTGCGTGAGCGCAAGCGCAAGGAACTCGGTTTCAAGTCATCACAGACCTGTATCGGTTATATTTCTTCCTTTATATATGATGCCAAAGGGTTGAAACCTTTTGTAGATATGGCCTTGAAGATCTGTGAAACGCATTCGCGCTGTCGTTTCTGGATCATCGGCGCACCATCGGATAAAAAGTATTACGACGAGTGTGTATCACGGGTGAAGAAATCCGGGTATTCGCGCCGATTTACCTTCACCACATTTGAAGAGAACGTATCTCTGGCGTATACCGCCATGGATATTGTAGTCATTCCGAGCATGGTCAAAGAAGGATTTGGTATGACCGCATTGGAGGGGCTCTACTTTGCCAAACCGGTCATTGCCTTCGCTCAGGGTGGACTGAAGGAATTGATGGAATCCGTAGGCAGTGATGCCTTTCTGGCCCCGCCGGGAGATACCGAAGCGCTGGTTACATTAGCGACAACCTTGCTGAATGATTCCGATCTGGCCTCGGATACGGGGTGGCGCAATCGGACAGAAGCGGAAAGGCTCTACGGGATTGAAACCTACCGAACGAAATTGCATACGATGGTGACACAGTGGTTGTTACGTTTTCCCGGATGGTTTACGTACATCCAGCCTCCGAATGGACCTGTGTACACATGGGGAGAGAGCGGATTACGCACAGTACTGGCTCTGGAACCTGCTACAGTGCGGGCACTCTTATTCCCACTGAGCGTTATCCAGGCGTTGCCGCTTTCCTCATTACCTCCGATTGCATTGGGTCACGATGCTCCGGGTGCAGCGGCTCGCTCCGTTGCAAAGCTCATTCAACAGGGTGGCAGAACGGGGAAACGTCGACGCAAATCACTTGCACCACATACTCGCCGAGACCGTGAGGGCTTGAAACAAGCTTCGGGTACTGGCAAACGTAAGGGGAAACCCCGTACAACGAAGGGACCGCGTCCGCATATGGGAAAATCGGCTAGTCGCAGACGTAAATCTGCCAAGGCGGGACGTAGTCGAGTGAGGCGCAAAGGTTCCAATACAAGATGAAGGCAGGGATTACGATGAAGATCATGACGGTGCTGGGTACGAGACCTGAGATCATTCGACTCAGCCTGATCATTTCCAAGCTGGACCAGTACGCGTCCAAACATATTCTGGTACACACGGGACAGAACTTCACGGAAAGTCTCAGCGGTCTCTTTTTCAAGGAAATGGGTCTGCGCGCACCGGATTACGTTCTCCAGGATGAAGCGGCCTCCCTGGGACGGCAGTTGTCCTCGATGTTTACGCAGATGGAAGATCTGATATTGCAGGAGAAACCCGATAAATTACTGCTGCTCGGTGATACCAATAGCGCATTGTGTGCTGTGCTGGCTGAGCGCATGGGGGTTCCTGTTATTCATATGGAAGCAGGCAATCGTTGCTTCGATCTGGATGTGCCTGAGGAGAAGAATCGCAGGGTTATTGATGCCATCTCCACCATTAATATGCCTTACACGGAACAGAGCAAGAAACATCTGGTTAGCGAAGGGGTACCGAGCAGAAGAATCGTGCTCACGGGCAATCCAATCTATGAAGTGATGCAGCACTATGACGCACAGGTAAACTCCAGCAAAATTCTCAAAAAGTTGAAGCTGAAGTCCGGGCAATATTTTTTGGTTACCGCTCATCGTGCCGAGAATGTCGATCATGCCCCTCATTTGCTGGAGATTATGAAAGGGCTGAATCAGGTTGCAGAGGAACACGGGTTGCGTGTGATCTGCAGCATTCATCCGCGTACAGCGATTCGGATTGCCGAGCATCTGCAGCTGGAGATGAACCCGCTGGTGGAGTTTCACGAGCCGTTTGGATTCTTCGACTTTGTGATGCTCGAACGTCATGCACGTTGTGCACTTACGGATAGCGGTACCGTGCAGGAGGAGTGCTGCATTATGGGTGTGCCGACCGTGACCATGCGTCGAACGACAGAGCGGCCGGAAACGGTGGATTGCGGAAGCAATGTGGTCTCCGGTCTGGATGCGGCACGCATCGCCGATTGTGTAAAAGTCATGACGCAGATGTCTACGGATTGGGACTGTCCGCAAGGCTACAAAGCAACAGATGTATCCAGTAAAGTGGTTAAATTTCTGCTTGGAGGGAAAATGCATGTTTGAAAATAAGCGTATACTCGTGACTGGCGGTACGGGATCATGGGGTTATGAACTTGTGGCTCAACTGCTGCCCCAGCAGCCTAAAGAAATTATTGTGTATTCCCGGAACGAGTCCAGCCAAGTGGCCATGAGTCGTGATTTTGAAGACCCGCGTCTTCATTTCCGGATTGGAGATATTCGTGACAAGGACGCCTTAACGGCTGCCTGCCAGCATGTGGACTATGTGTTTCATCTGGCTGCACTCAAGCATGTTCCGGTGTGTGAAGACCAGCCGTACGAAGCACTCAAAACCAATGTGATTGGTACACAGAATGTGATCGAGGCGGCTATTGAGAACAAGGTGGAAAAAGTCATCTATATCTCGACTGACAAGGCTGCCAACCCGTCCAACTTCTATGGCATGACAAAGGCCATCGGGGAGAAATTAATCGTATATGCCAACTTGTTGCACAGCGACACCAAGTTTGTTACGGTGCGGGGCGGGAATGTATTGGGAACAAACGGCAGTGTGGTGCATCTGTTCAAGAATCAGATTCGCCAGAAAGGGCAGGTCTCCATCACGGACATGAGCATGACTCGATTCTTTCTTACCCTCAAGGACGCGATCACGCTGCTGTTCAAAGCTTCCGTGGAGAGTATGGGCGGAGAGATTTTTGTCATGACGATGCCAACATGCAAAATCGTGGATCTAGCTGAAGTGTTGATTGAGGATTCCGGCGTGGAGAATGTGGCTATTGTGGAACGTGGTATTCGTCCAGGGGAGAAAATTCATGAAATACTGATGAGTGAATTCGAGAGCATGACTACTGTGGTCTACGATGAGCAATATCTGGTCATTCTCCCGACCCTCGGTATCCCGGGACTGCGTGAACATTACAACAATTGTCCTCCAGTTTCCTTCAACAGCTTCAGTTCCGAACATCAACTGATGACCAAAGAGGAGATTCGTGAAATTCTGAAACGCGGAGGATTTCTGTCATGAAACTGCTGATACTTGGTGGGAACGGAATGGCCGGCCATATTCTGGTCGACTATTTCCGCCGTCAAGGTGTACACAGCGTCTTCTACACAACTCGGGATGTCACGGACCCGAATGGTCTGCTCCTGGATGTGAACGACAGCTTCATGGTCGATCGACTGGTAGAAGCGGTGCACCCGGATGTGATTATTAATGCTGTAGGTGTGTTGAACAGCTTCGCAGATGAGGACAAAATCACCGCATATCATATTAATGGTTTCCTGCCGCATCGTCTGCGGCGGGTTGCGGATGAGATTGGTGCACGCCTGATTCATATCAGCACAGATTGTGTGTTCAGCGGGGACAGGGGAGCATACCGGGAAGATGATGTCACGGATGGGACTTCTGCTTACGCCATCACCAAAGCACTTGGTGAAGTTCAGGATGAAGGCCATCTGACGATTCGTACGTCGATCATTGGACCTGAGATTCGGCAGGGTGGCATTGGTCTGATGCAATGGTTTATGTCCAGCACAGGTGAAGTCGGCGGGTATACCCGCGTGTTCTGGAACGGGGTGACCACGCTTGAGCTGGCCAAATGGGTAGACCATTATCTGGCTTCATCCGTTAGTGGTCTCATCCATCTGGCTCATCCGGCTCCGGTCAGCAAGCATGACCTGCTTGTGCTGTTCAAGCAGACTTGGGATAAGCAGGATGTGACGATTGTGCGTGATGACAGCATGGTGCAGGACCGTACGCTGGTATCCACTCGTGAGGATGTGAAGACAGACCTGCCGGATTATTCTACAATGCTGAAGGAGCTGGCATTATGGATGGAGCAGAGCTGACAGGCAAGAAAGTACTGATCACAGGCGCCTCGGGATTTACCGGGCGACATGCGGTTTCTTATTTTCGGGAAGCAGGTGCAGTGGTTGCAGCGGTAGTCCGGAGACCGGATGTGTATTCATTCGGTAAAGGCGCCGAAGTCCATGTCTGTGATCTAAATGATAAACAGCAAGTACGTCACCTAATCGACGAGGTGCAGCCAGACTATGTACTGCATCTCGCCGGCAAAAATTCCGTGCCCGATTCGTGGGCAGATCCGCTACTGGTCCTGGAGACCAATGTAATGGCTGTGCTGTATTTACTGGATGCGCTTCGCAGTTGTCCGGCAGCACGAACCGTTATTGTGGGATCAAGGTTAAAATATACGCCGGAACCCGGCCGGATTCCCCAGCCTCCGCACCCGTACAGCCTTAGCAAAGCACTTGAAGAGATGGTGTCTTTGTCTTGGATGTCGCTCTTCGGACAGCAGATCATGCTGGCGGAGCCGGGCAATCTGATCGGTGCCGGTCCTTCGACAGGTATCTGTTCACTGCTTGCGCGCCATGTTGTTGCGTGTGAGCAGGCGGGCAAAACCGAGGCATTCCGTCTGTCCGGACGGGACAGCACCCGTGACTTTCTGGATGTGCGAGATGCGGTCAGAGCATATGCGACCCTCCTGGTACAGGGGGCTAGCGGTACGGTATATCCAGTGGTGTCCGGAGTCGAGCGTAGTCTAGGTGAAATTGCAGATCTGCTGTTGTCCATGACAGAAGCAGAAGTGCCTGTTCGCTGGGATGGCGCATCTTCCGGTCCGGATGGAGCGGGTAAACAGGAGGAATTATCCATGCTGCGCAAGCTTGGCTGGCAGCCGCTGATTCCATTTGCCACATCGCTACAGGATATTCTGAGTGATGTTCGTGCCCAGCAAGGGAGGACGACAAATTGAGTCCAAGAGTGTCCATTGTCATTCCTTTCTATAACTGCCCTTACGTGCCACAGGCAATTCAGAGTGCGCTGAACCAGACGTATCATGATGTGGAGATCATTGTTGTGAACGATGGCTCTACCCGGCATGCGGAGCTGCTTCAGCCTTATCTTCCGTATATAAATGTACTTGGCAAAAGCAATGGTGGTACCGCTTCGGCACTTAATCATGGCATCCGCCATGCCTCAGGTGAATATGTGGTTTGGCTTAGTTCGGATGATTGTCTGTACCCTGATAAAATTCGGCATCAGCTTGCGTTTATGCAACGCGAGAATGTGCTTGTCTCGCATACAAACTTTCATTATATTAATGAACATTCTGCCGCGACCAAGCTGAACGCAGGACCTGCACCGATGGCTGATCTGGATTGGTTGCGATTGTTCGTTAATGGCAATCCGGTGAATGGCTGTACCGTCATGATTCGCAAGGATCTGTTCAGTGGGGTGGGGTTGTTTGATGAGTTGTTGCCTTATACGCATGATTTGGATCTCTGGCTGCGTATTCTTCTGAACGGTCATCGTTTTCCATATCTGAACGAGCCACATACCGCATATCGTTGGCATGGAGGAATGGGATCGGTTCGTCATGCGGATGTCATCGGCAGAGAGGCATCCATGGTATGGTCCAGATATCGCGAACCGTTATTGCAGCGTATAGCGGCGCTTGGCGGGTAGCGTAGGGAGGGCGGTTATGAAGGTCACAAGGTGGCTGATTAACGCCCTCTTTGCGTAGCAATTTTGCCAAAGATAGTGAAGGTGAGAAAGTCGATTAATGATTGAAATGTGCTTCCGCAGCACCGCAGCTGCCTGATACCGATCGTATTGATCTTCATATAATAGAAGAAAGCAATCGCTACACAGAGACAAGCGGAGGAAGGGGAAGCCCGAATGGAGCCGAAAGTATCAATCGTCATTCCTTTCTACAATTGTGCTTATATCGAGCAGGCTGTTCACAGCGCCATTCACCAGACGTATCCGCATATTGAAGTGATCGTGGTGGATGATGGGTCAACCGAGCACGTGGAGCGGCTACATCCATTCATGGATTCTATCCACTATATTCGCAAAGAAAACGGTGGAACCGCGACAGCATTGAATGAGGGCATCAAACATGCGACAGGGGAATATTTTGTCTGGCTCAGTTCAGATGATGTAATGCTGCTGGACCGGGTGGAGAAACAACTGAAGTTTATGCGAGAGGTCAAGGCTTCATTCTGTCATGGTGCCTACCATTATGTGAATGAGAAGAGTGAATGGCTGGATACGGTGCAGCCGGAAGTGGGTAGTCGTCTGGAGATGTTGCAGGTACTGCTCGAAGGTTGTCCGATCAACGGCTGTACCGTCATGCTAGAGATGGAGGCATTTGAGCGGTTCGGCTTGTTCGACACTGATTTTCGCTATACCCATGACTATGAGATGTGGATGAGACTGTTTCCGATGTATGAGCTGTTCTATTACAATGAACCTCTGATGTGCTACCGATTGCATGAGTCCATGGGAACCAAACGTCACTTCAAGGCACTGGTTGCCGAGATGGAACGGGTTCAGGATAAGCATCGACCTACGCTGCTCAATCTGCTACATGTTGGTGGGTACTGGAAATAGATCGATTTGGCGAAGAGGGCTGAATGAAATAGGTGTTAAATATTAAGAGAGTACAGTCTACAGCATTAATTTGCTATAGATGGGATGCTCTCTTTTTTTCATTTCACCGACGCATGCTAAAGGGCAGGCGAAAAGTTCAACAATCTGAATATGTATTCCAGGTTGGCAACAGATGAATAAGATCTGGATTTCCCATGGCTTCAAGCGCTAACGAATCTGCCACGTCTTATTGGGGCAATTACCATGAAAAATAAATTCTAACGAATCTCTATCACGTTATTTCTTCCGAAAATGGCTTCCGAATCTGAAAATCGACCACATTAGACGAAATAACGTCTCTGTGATTCGTTACATTTCAGACTTGTGTAAAAGGAAACAAATAGCGTGTGTTGGATTCGTTAGAACACAGTAAAACGAACACGGGGTGTCCTCTGTCATTCGTATGACAAATGGGACACCCCGTGTTTCATATTCAAGCATGTTACATGAATATGGCTTGTATTGAAGCCTCAGTCCTTTGAATTCATGATCGCCATCGATGCCGGATCGGGAAATACATATCCTTTAGGCAGCTTCTTCATCAATTCATTCATTGCAGCGTAATCCACGTCGATGTGAGGTGTGGAAACCGGGGTCGAGAACCAGCGATTGTACAAATCACTAGGTACAAGTAACGTCATATCGTGAGTCCTCCTCTGTAAATGGCTTCTTGATAGACTTGTAATGTACGAAGTCCCATCTCTTCCAGTGAGCGGTTTTCTTCGGCCCAGGCTTTGGCCGCAGCACCTACTTTTTTACGGGTAACGTCATCCTCCAGAAGTGCATGCAACAATTCGCGGAGCGAATCGACATCCTGCGGAGGCACGACCCACCCCGTGCGTCCAGGGTCAACCATTTCAGGCATGCCGGCCGTACCACTGACAATAACGGGTACACCCGCCAGTTGCGCTTCCGTAACGGAGAACGGCTGGGTGTCCTGCAGGCTGGGTTGGACATAAATGTCGGCATGGCGCAGGAAGGAAGGAATATTGTCCAGCTTGCCCCAAAACACAACATCTGCTCCAATGCCAGCCGCCGTGACCTGTGCCCGCAATTCATCGATCAGGTTGCCTTCTCCTGCGATCCAGCAGACCCAATCGGAACGTTTATTTTTCAGACTGGCTAAAGCCTTGATCAACACATGAACGCCCTTGATGTATTCAAGCCTTCCGGTAAAGGCAATGACTTTTTTGCCTGCAGGTGGCCGCTGACGGAACTTCGTAGCTGCTAATGAACGGTAGGCTGACAGGTCCACGGCGTAGGGGATTATCCGAAACTTTGATTCGGGAACCGCAAGCTCTGTAAGCGTGCTCTTGATCCAGTGACTGGACACCAGAATGAGCTCAGACTGTGCCGCACTCCGTTCTTCCAATGAGAGAAAATAACGTCCGCGTTTCGATTGCAAATAGGATGATAGGGTAAGCTGCGGGTTGGAATTTTGAGCATCGTAGAAGGCTTCGCGTGCAAGAGCTCCATGATAGCTGGTAACGAGTGGAACATTACGGTTCAAAATGCGTTTTATCGCTACGGCGGCTACCGGATCTTGCGCATGGATGACGTCATAATGGTCCACTCCCAGATAAGCGGCAGCCATCTCGAAGGCATATCTATTCAATTCATAATAAGCAAGAAGAGAGTCGGCTGTGAATTGTGGCAGATCGGTTGGGTTGAGCTTGGCTTGCAGCATGGGCCACACTTTATCCTTGGAGAAAGCACGATTCAGATTACGAATATATATTTCGTTATTGGCACCATTCGTGCCCATGATATCAACCTCTACACCAAGCGCCATCAGCCTGTCGGCCAATTGTTTAACATATGTCCAGATCCCACCCATATGTGTAAGCTCCCAATACGTAACGAGCAGAACTCTCATAGCTACCTCCTTGTCACGGCCTGCACCGGCCGAGCTTCTATCCTTTTATTCTATGAAAAAAGAGGACCGGAAGGTCGGGCATTTCCGTGTAAATGTTCGAAAATGGGTGAATGCAAATGGCAATGGACGAGAGGGAGCATATCCTATGAACAGGAAGGTTCATGCTCCGAAGGAGGGTTCTACAGTGGCGGTATATTTACTTGAGATTCATGAGAATCTGCTACAGACATTTGTTCCCGTCAAGTACATGGATGTGGAGTTGGCCTATGTCGGCGGCGAAGAAGGGACGGATGTATTTGTTGGTGGAGCCAGTAGGCATGGAGAACTGTACCGGCATCTTTTTCATCTCGGGCCCAGTTCAGGGGGAGCGGGCGGTAATCAGGTCATTCATAATTTGGATGTGTCATCCGAGCCTTATGAAATGAGGATCATCAGCAACAGTTCTTCACCGAATCATCTGGTGATTCGGATGTATTGCAGGAATATTCACGGTCAGACATTGGGCATACTGTCAGAATATCAGATGATGAAGCTCGCAGATTGATATGGACATAATTAAATAGGCATGATCAGCCAACGTGTGGAGCAGGGAAGAGCCTGTTCCATTTTTTTGTGGTGCATCCATAGTGGAATTGTCTCTAAAAAATAGCTTGACAGCAAAGGTATTTTCATTAAAATTAGATCAGTATTAAACAAAAGTTTAAAACGACGGTTTAAAACGATAGTTTGAAATTAGTCGTAAATATAGGCTGAGTGAGACGCAGGGATAAACCTGTGATCCGCTAGCCGGAAAAGAGTGTGGAGAACGTGAAAGAACAAACAGCAGTTCCCCAGGAGCCGGCAGAGTTTTCAATCAAAACAATTATACTGCCACTCCTGGCTATTATCGTCGGAATGATTATGGTTATTCTGGACAGCACGGTCGTGAACGTGGCCATTCCGAATCTTGTTCAATATTTCGAAACGGACCTTAAGACCATCCAATGGACGGTTACGGGTTACACCCTGGCATTGTCTGCGGTTATTCCGCTTGCAGGTTGGTTAACTGACCGTTTTGGTGCCAAAAGAGTATTTCTGTTCACGATTGCCATGTTCACTTTGGGTTCTGTATTATGCTCGATTGCCCAATCGCCTGAGCAATTAATCATTTACCGTGTCATTCAGGGTCTCGGTGGAGGCATGGTTGCTCCAATTGGTATGGCGATGGTCTTTCGTCTGGCTCCTCCTGAGCGAAGAGGCTCCATCATGGGGATGCTAGGAATTCCCATGCTGCTTGCCCCTGCATTGGGTCCGGTGTTGTCCGGGTGGTTTATTGAATCACTGAGCTGGCACTGGATCTTCCTGATTAACTTGCCAATCGGTATTGCGGCTTTCATTCTATGTATCAAGTTCTTGCCTGATACGGATCGTGGACGCACGCCTGCACTGGATCTGCTCGGCATGATTCTGGCGCCAATTGCGTTCTCGATGCTTGCTTACGGTGTGAGTGAGGGTGGAACGAGCTGGACATCTGCAACAACACTTACGGGTGTCATTGTGGGTGGCGTAGCGCTCATTTTGTTCATTATTGTAGAACTACGTCATCAAAATCCATTGCTCGAACTTCGGGTATTCAAATCATCTGACTTCTCACGGGGGATTGTTCTCGCATGGGTGTCCCAAGTGGCGCTGTTCGGTGCGATGATCCTGATCCCGTTATATTTGCAGCAGATCAAAGGGTACACTGCACTGGAAACAGGATTGATTCTGCTTCCACAGGCTTTGGCTTCCGGTGTGGGTATGCCGCTCGGCGGTCGATTGTTTGATAAAATTGGTGCGAGACCTCTGGCCTTCGTGGGTCTGGGAATTATCTCGGGAGCATTGTTTATTCTGTCCTCCATCACGGCAGAGACAGGTCTTGGTCTGATTATAACGGCGCTGGTCATGATGGGTCTGGGTATGGGCTTGTCCATGATGCCGCTCAATACGCATGTATTGAATGCTGCACCGCGCAAGTTGGTTGGACGGGTTACACCGCTTACGGCTGCTGCACAGCAAGTGGTCGTGTCTTTCGCGGTTGCCGGACTTACGGGCTTCCTTACTTCAAGAATTGCAGATAATACAACGAGTGCAGAGCCGACCGCTATCGTTCATGGTTTGGTGGGTGGTTTCAATGATACGTTCTTCCTGGCCGCTTGTATTGCATTGTTCGGATGTTTGCTCAGTTTGATCCTGCGCAAACCAAAACCAATGCCGGAAGAAGACCTTCAAAATGGCGACAAGCCTGATCCTGCAATGATGATGGGACACTAAGACTCCCTAAGAACCATACTAAGGCAGTTCAGAGAATCTCTCTGAGCTGCCTTTTTGCGATCCTTTATTGAAAAATACGCAAGGCAGTCATCATTTCACGAAATGAAAGGGCATATCGGTCTGGTGAGAAAGACAAGCTCATATGCTGTCTGCCCTGAATGCGGATATATTCACGCAGTTTCTTGTTGTTCATGAGGTCCTTTGCTTCGGAGACAGCTGCCTTGATATTGCCTATCGGATAGAACTTCCCAGTTTTATTATGTGTGATAAATGAACGCACACCGTCGGAGTCTGTACTGAGTACCGGGCAGCCACAAGAGATGGCTTCAGCGACAGCATAACCGAATCCTTCCAACAGGGAAGTGGATAACATGATGCCTCCTGAAGCGGCGATCATGGAATAGAAGGCAGGCATCTGAGAATGGGGAACATTGATAAAGATACCAATCTTATCTTCGAGTCCGTATTCTGCCAGCATGTGCCGGAACATGACTTCATCTTCAGGGTTAGCCAAGGTGGGATCGTGGAACAACCATAGTCTGGCTTTCGGATTTTTTTTGATGATTTCACTGGATATGGTTAAATATTCACGCCAGTTTTTGTTGTGTTCGAGTCGTCCTACCCAAGCCAGCACGGGATAGGGTGGGGTATCCACCAAGATGGGAGCAAAGGTGTCCGTATCCAGCATATTGGGAATAACAAACCGATGCAGCCAAGGGCAGATATGAATGAACATATCCAGTAGATGGTCTGTGGGCGGCAAAACGGCTGCATCGCAATGGGCTTGCAGGTATGGTACTGCCATCTGTATCGTTTCCAGAGCCTGATCGCGTGTGCCGAGTCCCTGCGCTTCAAAAATGATTCGTCCTGTATAACCAAGTCCTCGCAAGCGGCCGGGCATAGCAATGTCTGAGGTGGCAATGATAGCATCATAATGGTGGGTATGAATTAAATGATGGATATCCTCGTCACTGGACGCGGTGAAAATGGGCGTATCACTGTTGTTCTGCAATCCCGAGCCTGTGTTCAGATACAGCAGGTGCGCTTCAATGCCATGACGTTTCAGAACCGCGGTGCGCAGTCGATTTAACGTATCCACGCCACCGCTTGGAACATAAAACGTGAATAATACTTTCACACGATTCACCCTCTGACTTTTGGTCAGGAGCACATTCTCCTGTACTCTATGTTACGTTGGCTTTAAGCGCAGGGTGTGGGTGTTACTGTGAATGTTCACATTTTGGACAATTATTTTTAAGCTTTCTTTTAAGTGACATTAAGCTGAGGCTAGGATAGCTCACGTAAGATACAAGGAACTTCCCGTGCCCATCATCTATTGCAAACGATGGTGCACGGGTATTTTAACGGGAAAGGATGAATGATGTGCTCGAAGTGAAACAGGTCAGCAAAGTGTACGAAGGGCAGCGTGGCGTGCATCAACTGGATTTCACCATGGAACGTGGTGAGATTGTCGGGTTTCTCGGGCCCAATGGTGCCGGAAAAACAACAACGATGCGTATGATTACGGGCTATCTGCATCCAACCGCGGGTTCCATTATGGTGGATGGAGTGTCGGTGCATGAGCAGGGTCAGCGTGTTCGTTCCAAGATTGGGTATCTGCCTGAAACACCGCCGCTCTATCCGGATATGACAGTACAGTCCTATCTCAGATTCGTAGCGAATCTGCGGGATGTCCCGGCACGTGAGGTCAAGCTGCGGGTCAGTGAGATGGTTAGCAGATTGGGACTTCAGGGTCGGGAAAAACAATTGGTACGCGGTTTATCCAAAGGCTACAAGCAACGTCTCGGATTGGCGGGAGCCATTATTCACAAGCCGGATCTGCTGGTCCTGGATGAGCCAACATCGGGGCTTGATCCGAATCAGATTATCGAGATCCGGGATCTGATCCGAGAGTTGGGCGAGAACCATACGGTGCTGCTCAGTACACATATTTTGCCTGAAGTGAGCACGCTCTGTAATCGAATGTTGATCATTAATCAGGGGCAACTTGTGCTGGATGGTTCACCTCAGCATTTCGGATCAGCGATAGGGGATCAGTTCAAGGTGTCGATTGAAGTAAAAGCCACTGCGGAGCAAATACATAATGTGCTGTCACCATGGGAGAAGGTGCGGAGTGAAGTCATTCAGACGTCCGATGCGAATGACGTCAAAGACACTTCACTGACTTCAGCTTCAACGGATACGGTTAAAATGCTGCTCACCGGAGAAAGTGCGGAAGATTTTCGGGAAGAGCTGTTCTACCTTTTGTCCGGTGCAGGATTACCGATACTGGAGATGAAGAAGGAGAACCTGAGTCTGGAGCAAATCTTCCTGAAGCTGACGACAACGGAGACAACCGACACAGACACGAATTTGGCAGATGTGGATAAGGTTGCTGGGGCAGAGACGGATCAGGACGTAACTTCGGACATCGACTCGTCGAGTGTATTGGGAACATCAGCGAGTGCATCAGCGGATTCCTCGCCCCATTCTCGTAAAGGGGAGGACTCCAAATGAGACGAATGATGGCGGTATGCAACAAAGAGCTGCAAGCTTATTTTCTGTCACCAACGTCCTATTTTGCTTTTGCTGTATATGTACTGATGACCAGTCTGTTGTTCTATTCAAGCTTTGTATATTACCAGCCGAGCATTGTCGATTATCGTCTCGTGTTGGGAGACACGTTGTCCATGCTGCTGTTTGTTGTACCATTGCTGACGATGCGTTTGATCGCTGAAGAATTCAGACAGGGAACGGATGAATTGTTGCTTACCTCTCCGGCACGTGTGTCGGAAATTATATTCGGCAAATATCTCGCTTCTCTCGCCATTCTGGTCGTACTCATCCTGTGCAGTCTGGTGTATCCATTCATCATGTCGTTCTATGGGACACTGGATATGACTACGGTATGGATGTCTGCGCTGGGGTTATTCTTCCTGGGTGGAAGCATGATGGCGATTGGACTGTTCGCTTCAACGTTATCCCAGCATCAGATGGTGTCTGCGGTGGCTGGTTTTATTATTTTGCTCGTTTTGTGGATGCTTGATTCATTCGCAGGCAATACGGGATCTGCTTTGCAACAGTGGCTGGACCCGTTTGCCCTGACTAACCGGTTCGACAGCTTCATGAAAGGTGTGCTTAGTGGGCCGGATATCTTGTACTATGTCACACTTTCAGGTGTATTTCTGCTGTTAAGCATTCAAATTGTGGAACGGAAGCGGTGGAGGTGAGAAGATGAAAAAATGGTTAAGTCATACCAACAGTACCGTGCTGTCTGTAGCGGTGATTGGCATCTTTATTTTGCTAACACTGTTCCTGAATTCACTTGGCGGCTTCCAGCTGGATCTGACCTCGAATAAACAATACACGTTATCTGACCAGTCCCTTACTGCGATCAAAAACGTGAAGGACGACGTCAACATTCTGGTGTTAACCGTCGAAAATGCCAACAACACGGTCCTGAACCGTGAGGTCACGGATATGGTGGAGGAGTATACCAAACGCAACAGCAAGCTAAAGCTAAAACAGTATAATCTGACGCAGGAACCTGCGTTGGCATCCAAATACGGCATAACAGGCAGCTCCATCGTACTGGAGCAGGGAGATCAACACAAAGTGATTGATATTGCGAGTCTGTTCACCGCGACAGGTGACGGCAGTGACGGATCATATCAGTTCACAGGTGAGGAAAAGCTGACGCAGGCGCTCATGAATATGTCATCCACGGAAATGCACAAAATGGTCTTTTTGACCGGACATGAAGAGTTGAGTCTTGATCAGATGACCACACTTCAATCCTCCTTGGAACAAAATAATGTGCAAACGGAAGAGTTGCAGCTGAATCAAGCCGGGAAGGTTCCGGAGGATGCAGATGTGCTCGCTATTATTGGTCCACAACGTGATCTCAGTGATACGGAAATGAAAGCCATTCGTACCTATTTGAGTAATGGAGGCAAGCTGTTATTATCCCTCGGATTTGTGGAAGATATGAAATCGAGTTGGAAAAACATCGATGCCCTGATGGCTGACTATGGCGTCGTAGATGAGCATGCGGTCATGGTGGATAATCAGCAAGCCAGTACGATGGGGCCGCTCTGGGTCGTGCCGGAGTATGGTACGCATGCAATTACGGACAAACTTGCTGCAAGCCAATTGTATCCGATGTTGTCGCTGTCGATTGCGCTGACCAGCAAAGAACAGGATAAATATACCCTTTCCCCGTTAATTCATTCTTCGGATGACAGTTATGGGGAGACGAATATCGGCGGTTTATTGCAAAATGAAACGACCAATGATGCCGAAGAGGACATTCAGGGTCCAGTGGAATTGGGGTATGCAGCCGATACAACGGATGGTAAACCGAAGGCAGTTATTCTGGGCTCGTCCATTTTCATGCAGGATTCGGAAATTGCGAATGGCGGCAATCGGGATTTTATTTTGAATACAGTGAACTATTTGAGTGAAAAAGAAGATGGATTGACGATTCGTCCACGGGTTCAAGCCGGTTATGAGATGGCATACCTGAACGGTGAACAGGCTAGAACGATCTTCTTTGTGGCGATTGTGGCGTTCCCGCTCATCTTTGTTATACTCGGTGTACTCTTATGGTGGAGGCGCAGACGGGTATGAGAAAATGGATCCCAACGATTCTGGTGGTTATCGTACTGATTGTGGGCTGGGTGTACGCGGCCAGTCAAAATTATTTTCGGGAAGAAGAAGCGGTACAAGCCAAGTTACTTGGTATTCAGTCTGGGGATATTCAATCCATCACGATACATGACACAACGGAGGAGACATCTGGTGCAGCAGCATCTTCGACTTTGACACTTGAGAATGGCATCTGGCAGATGATTGAACCGAAAGCCTATCCTCTCAACGGTTACAGTGTAAGCAGCTGGCTGGATGCTCTGAGTGGTGCGAATCAGGAACTGGTGGTGGAAGAAGCACCGACGGATCTGGATAAGTACGGGTTAGGAACAGGTGCTACTCGATTGGAGATCAAACTCAAAGATAATCGGGAGGTTAAACTGGCTATTGGTGGCCAGCTTCCAGCAGATGATGCACGTTATGTGCGTGTAGATGAGGGTCCCGTAGTTGCCGTACAGACAGAGGCGATTACCAACATGGCCTTGTCACGTCGTGATCTGTTGGACACCACCCCTTTCAACATGGATGAGACGAATGTGGGGTCACTGGAGTGGGAAGGTGAAGCAGCCACTTGGATGTTGAAATCAACATTGGAGAACGGTGCGGCAGAGCAGACCTGGACATTGAATGGAAAAACAATTGAAGCCACAGATGCCGTTTCGCTCATTGGCAAAATCAAAAACCTGTCGACAGCAGATGATGTGCGCAAAGCGTCCGAGCTGAAGGATACGGTCCCCCGATTCAGCCTGTCTGTTGAACAGACGGTAAATGGGCAACAAGTTCGTGATGTGTATCGGGGACTTACCGTACCATCCGAACCAGATCAGATCTGGGTCATTACGCCGGATGGTCAGTGGGCCTATGCCATGGATGCGACGAGTCTGACGGAAGCCGAGAAATTCCCGGATACGATTAAAGCATCAACAACTTCTTCAGAAGAGTCATCGAGTTCAGCAGATGAGTCGACGACTTCCGCATCAGATGGAAAATGAGTGAGTTGAAAGTAGATAAGTGAATATAACTAACTTGAATTGAATTCAAGTTACATGGAGACAGTGCTGCGAACAAGCAGCACTGTTTTTTTTATTATATAGGTGAAGCCCTCACTGTCCAGAGATCAAAACCCAAGACCAATTAGCAAAGACCACAACCAAAAGATCATAACTACAGGGTAAGGTACCATATCCTTTCAGCATACCGGTACGTACAGAAGCGCATCCTATCTTTGTGACCAAAACCAACATACATTGGAGGATGAGTACATGCCAGCAGTCAAAAAGGCAACAGCTATTACGTTATCATTGTCTACTGCAATCTTTGTAATGGCCGGTTTGACAGGTTGTGGCACGAATCGGGATACCAATAATCTTCATACGCAAAGTGTTCGTGAGCAAGCTAACGGCATTAACCGTTATGGTGTGGAAACGAATGGCATGGATGGTATCCGTGCGAAAAGTTATCGCATGCATAATGTGACTGACCTGAAATCCAGCGAAGAGCTGGCAAAACGCATCACGGAGATGAAGGAAGTCAAATCCGCTCGTGTCATGTTAACGGATCGCAATGCTTATGTCGCGGTTCGTTTGGCAGATGGTCATTCAGGCAAGCTGGATAGCAAATCCAATGGTCGTACGAGTATGCTTGGTGGAACGATGCGCAATCATGCCAGTGATACCATGCGTGGTGGAAACATGAATCACGATATGGGTGGTATGCGTGTGAATGGCGGTACGGGTACCATGTCTCCGTACAGCACCAGCGGAATTGCGCCAGGTCTGAATACAAATTCAGCAACGGATCGCAGTCATATGGGCAATGATCGTGGCATCTATGGCACGATGGGCACAGGCGCGGTTGGCATGATGCGTGGTCTGACAAACAGCGGCAAAGCACGTGGGACGGACGATGGTCATTATGGTATGAAAAGTGAAGGACAACGTGTAGATAGCTCGGACGATAACACATCAGCTGAGATTAAGGGTAAAATTTCAGCCAAAATCAAGCAGTTTGCACCGAATATCGAGAATGTATATGTATCAGCTAATCCGGATTTTGTGGAGCATGTTGAGAACTATGCCACAGATATTCGTAATGGTAAGCCTGTCAGCGGCATGATCGATACGTTCCAATCGATGGTAGAGCGCATTTTCCCGACCAACGGCACGGATACCAATCACCGTGATGGTATCCTTGACGATGGCCTGATGAACCGTAATCACAACGGTGGTGTCATGAACCGAATGAATCGGTAGTTTTTTTGACAAGTACAAGTGTGCCTTTGCGCAGATGGCAACATCCGCTGCAGGGGCATGTTTGTTTTACATAATCTCAAAGATATAGACAACTGCACACGTTCTCTTGGGACAATGAATCACAGGTTTACTGCCCATTTTTCTTCTAAAACTGAACCAACGCCCTTGACCTGACATAAGATGAGTTGACTGTATCCCCTTAACCTTGTTACACCAACACAACCCGAGCAAGGAGGGGTGAACATTGAAGGGTATCGATCATAAAAGCAAATTTTTGTTGACCCACCGTGAACGCGAAGTATTCGAATTACTGGTTCAAGACAAAACAACGCGTGACATCGCAGGGCAGTTATTCATCAGCGAGAAAACGGTGCGTAACCATATTTCGAATGTGATGCAGAAACTCAATGTTAAGGGTCGTTCGCAGGCAGTTGTCGAGCTGATTAAGCTTGGAGAACTGAAGATTTAGTTGCGAATTACAGTTAGGATTAAGTAGCAGCATGAAAGCCTTTCTCTATTCTTTGTCATGAAGAATGGGGCAAGGCTTTTTTGCTGCTATTGACCATGAAATGAGGGAGTTAACAATAAATTGAGGGAAGATCCGAAACGTAGCATCGCATCGCTTGTTTTCATTATTTTAGTAGACCATAATGATAATTACCTTATCTTAATAATGAAAGGATGAGCTGAGTGGACCGTTTTTTAAATGAATTTGAAGACCAATTTCGAGCGGGGTTTCTACCCGATCTGGAACAAACGCTGGCTAAGGTGCAGCATGAAAAAGTATATGCTTGTGCTTTTGGAACGGACAGTGACTGGGTTACCCTGTTTTTGGCGGTAAATACAGAGAAATCCCTTGCTGGGCATATTTTGAGTATGAAAGAGCAAGGGCTATGTGATAGTGAGGAGGATGAGATCTATTACAGATGGGGCTGCTCCGAATATCAATATGGCGACGAGACGCATTTTAACCATATCAGCCGATTGTTGTACGCAACAGAAGATGTCCAGAAGTATAAGGATGAGATCATTCGAATCATCGCCAAAGTTGTGAATGAGACAGCAAATGACGTTTTCGCCCGATATGGACAAACCAAAGCTGACATTACGTTTTTCGTTTCTCTCACAGATGATGATCTGGCGGAGGAGATTGAAAATCAATCAGTTCATCACATGACTGTACCCGGCTTAGCCAGCAAATTCTTAAAACGATATGATGGCATGAATTAGACCGAGTTGACTTGAGTTGAAACTTTCTTCGAATGGAAATGAATCGAAATGAATTGAATCGTAGTAGCAACCCGAAAGTCTTTCCTATTCTTTATCCAAAGAAGGGAAGAGGCTTTTTTTTAGCGTGTAAAAATGAAATAACCGAATCCATACACTTATTGATTCCTATTCAGTTGTATGAACATCCTCCATCTTTTCTTCGAAAATGGCTGATAAAAGAGCTGCTCCAATTCCTCAAATTGTGCTTCAGTTAGATGAAGATGCAGTGCTCTTTTTGCTATTTTGGCGGCAGGCATGGAATAAGATCTCCGACCTCCGGCTTTTCGTTTGATCGGAATATGAAATTGCAGCAGGTCTTCGAGCTGATTCCAGCCTTCCCAACTCAGCCTACCTCCTCGTTTCCAATCGATAGCATAGAGGGCATAATATGCGTGTCCTTCTGTTTGTTTAGTAGCAATAATCCAGATGGAAGGAATGAGCTTTTTCCGTTGTCTTCGATTCATTAGAATTGCGCCCCTCTCGATTTTCAATATAAAGGATATCCACTATGTGGAGCAAGGAGGCGAGCGTCTACCCACAAGTTCAGCATGAATGAGAAAGTCATGTTAAATTCCTCTTGATTTGCAGGATCGTCTTGATTAAAATGAAGTTATAAAAATAATTTTCTTATTTTACTAAAAATATATAAAAATAATTTTCATAAAGTGAGGTCCTCATGGCAGCCATATTACGTGCGTTGCAGCAAGAACTGAATAACCTTCCGTCTCAGGAGCGACGTATTGCCGAAGTCATTATGCAATCTCCATCGGACATTCCCGGCTGGACGATTAGTCATCTGGCAGAGCAGAGTGGAACGAGTGCGGCGACGGTGACCCGCTTTTGCAAGTCGTTTCATTTCAAAGGTTTTCCCGATTTCAAAATGAAGCTCGCCGCAGAGTTATCACACGCTTCGGATGATACGGCATATCAGGATATCGTCGCTGGCAACCCGCTCTCCAAAATTGTTGAAGCTATCGAAGCCAACCACCTTGCATCTATTGCAGATACCACTCGTTTACTGGACTTGGGCAGATTGGAGCATGCCGTTCAATTATTGTGCCAGGCTCGCCGCATCGATCTGTACGGTGTGGCAACCTCGTCGATTGTGACGCAGGATTTCTATCAAAAACTGGTGCGGATCGGCAAAAGCTGTACGGCGTTTTCAGACTCACACATGCAGATTACGTCCGCATCTTCGCTCGCTGAGGGAGATGTAGCGATGGCCGTATCCTATTCAGGCGAAACACCAGAGACCATCGATGCCCTGCATTGTGCCAAAGAGGCCGGAGCTTCTACGATTTCATTGACCTCCTACGGAAGTAACACACTCGCAACGGTATCGGATATCCCACTGTTCGCCTCTTCTTTGGAAGAAGGCATGCGGCGTGGAGATATGGCTTCACGTATTGCACTGCTGCATGTGGTCGATATTTTGTTCACAGGCATGGTCAGTGCCGACTTCGACCGTTTTATCCCTAGACTGGAACAATCCTATCATAATGTGCAATCTTATCGAGTCCAACACAACGGAGGTGCCTGACAGATGAATATCCGCATTTTTGAAAATGAAGAAGATTTGAACGCCACAGGTGCTGGCCTCATTGCCAGCTTGTTGCAGACCAAACCACGGGCTGTATTGGGGCTCGCGACAGGAAGTTCTCCTGTGGGCATATATAAACAGCTTATTACGTTGTACCAGAAGGGGCTGGTTAGCTTCTCACAGGCTTCTTCTTTTAATCTGGATGAGTACGTCGGACTGCCAACAGAGCATCGTGAAAGCTACCGCAGTTTTATGAATGAACAATTATTCCATCATATTGATATGGATCTTGCCAGAACTCATGTGCCTGATGGTCAGGCTGCCGATTTGGAACAGGAATGTAACTCCTATGAACAGCGGCTGGACGATCGTGGACCGGTAGATCTTCAACTGCTCGGCATCGGACATAATGGTCATATTGGCTTCAATGAACCGGGAACTGAACTTACAGGACGAACGCATGTCGTGGATCTGAAAGACGAGACGCGTAAGGCAAATGCACGTTTCTTCGACAGCATCGATGAGGTTCCGGCTCAGGCGATTACGATGGGTGTCGGTACCATTTTAAAAGCCAAACAGATTCTGCTCATTGCCCGTGGAGAGGAAAAAGCCGAGATTATCCGGGAAGCCTTCATGGGGCCAATCACAACGGCCTGTCCAGCATCGCTTTTGCAATGTCATCCGAATGTGGTGGTATTGCTGGACCGTGCAGCTGGGAGGCTGGTGAGATGACCGAGGAGAATAGCCGTGTTAGTGGGAGCCAGCGTAATGAAAATATTTCGCTTCTTCGGGGCAAGCTGCTCCTTGCAGATGAAATATTGGAAGACGGTGTAATAGCCTGGAGGGATGGGAAAATCCTCTATGCCGGGATACCGGAAGGTCTTCCTGAACGGATTCGGAGCGAGGCTTTGCTGCTGTCAGTACCGGAACGTGGTCTCATTGTGCCTGGATTCATTGATATCCATGTGCATGGTGGGAACGGAGAAGACTTTATGGATGCAAGCCCTGAGGTGTTGGACAAGATCACTTCTTTCCATAGTACGCAGGGTACAACAGCGATGCTTGCGACTTCCATGACCGCTCCAAAAGAGCGCCTGGACAGCGTACTTGCTGAAGTTGACCGCTATCGTTCGAGTGAAATGCCATATGCACAGCTTGAGGGTGTGCACCTGGAAGGTCCGTTTTTTAGTCCGAAATGGCCTGGCGCGCAAAATCCAGAACACATCATTCTGCCTGATGTATCTTGGCTCGAAGCATGGGAGAAGCAATATCCTGGCCTGATCCGGCAAGTTACATTGGCACCGGAACGTGAAGGCGCGCTGGAAGTCATCTCATGGCTGCGTGAACAACGGATTACAGCAGCACTCGGCCACACAGATGCGACCTATGAAGAGGTGGAGCGAGCAGTAGAAGCCGGACTGCATCATGCGGTACATACATTTAATGCCATGACACCATTGCATCACCGTCTACCTGGGGCTGCGGGAGCCGTGCTGAGTGATTCACGCATCAGCGCCGAGGTGATTGCCGACGGCATTCACGTGCATCCTGCGGCGATCTCGATTCTGGCTCAGCTGAAGCAACATAATGATCAACTCGTTTTGATCACAGATGCCATGTCTGCTGCGGGATTGGATGATGGGGAATACAAGATTGGTGACCTGCCCGTAATCGTGAAGCATGGCGAGGCCAGACTGAAGGACGGCGACGCATTGGCGGGAAGCACACTGACGATGATTCGTGGTTTCCGTTACCTGGTACAGGAAGTGGGCCTGAGCCTGAACGCTGCATCACGTGCAGCAAGTCTGACCCCGGCACGCCTGCTGGGCATTGATCACCGGACAGGTTCCTTATCCCAAGGAAAACAGGCAGATATCGTTTTGCTGAATGCGGAGCTGGATATTGAGGGTGTGTGGGTAAAGGGCAGACGGATCGGTGAGTCATATTAGATTTAGAAAATTAGTATCGTGCTAATAACTCTCATTTGTGATGCATCGGTTTTCGGAGTTAAAACTTGGCTTCTATCTGTGGAGAGGCAACACCTTGCGCAATATGTTAAAATAGATCTCAAAAAGACGGGATCTGCGGATCACGCATAACGGAGGCGTGAAACATGGAACGTAACGCTATGCTCGAACATGATCCGTTCATCACAGTGTTGGCGGAGAAGTTGCACATACACGGATATTATGCCTTTTATGGCGAGCATTACAATGAGACCGATATGGAGCAGTACCGCAAGCATCTGTTCACATCATTCAGCAACATCGTATGGGTAGAGCTGGATGCACGCAAAAAGTATATGATTGTGGATCATCGTGGACGCAACACGGTCATGAAATTGATTGAAGGTATGCTGAACACACGTAGAACGCTGCGGGCGAATCAGGCAATGGCAGGTACGGACACCTCTGGAGTTCAGCAGGAGATCGCACATTTATCCAAGCTAGTGCACATGCTGAAATTTACGACTTTCCGCACATAAGCGATGAGTAACAACGCAAAAATGAAAAGTAACACCAAGAACAATAAGAACAACCACCAGAGTATACATGAGTAACTAGGAAGAGTTATAAGTGAAGTTTCAAGAAAGAATGGACTAGGATATTGAGAATAACATATCACTACGATTCCATTCTCATAAGTAGTCTTCTCCGTAGGCCGCATAGCGCTAACGAACCTGTGAAGCCTTATTTCAATGATTTTGCAGTCATAGAAAATGTAACGAATCTCAGACACGCTATTTAATGCAATTTAGCGATATTCTGCTGCCCAAACATGCTTACAGCACAAATAAGGCGTCTACGATTCGTTAGATTTTCAAACTTGCAAAATTTCGAGCAATAAGGCTTGTGAGGTTCTTTAGACGATCGTTGGCAATCTCGATGAAGGTTATGTGTGCAAATTAATACTTAACGAAAGAGAGAGTCTTGTCATCGCTGACAGAACTCTCTTTATTTGCTTTATACTACAACGACTATTCATTCAACAACACACATTCTCTACATAAAGCAATTATCTAAATGAAGTCACAAAACTACTGAACAGCGTCCGAATATCATACTGATACTTGTTGATCGGCTCAATTGGACGGTTCTCTCCAAGCAGGGTATAGACAGCGATCCGTGCTGCCCGGACCGAATATTCTTCCGTGAATACCACGTCATCGGGAATCTCGCAGAATTGGCTGATGAAGGCCAGGTTGGTGGAGCCTTCAGGCACAACCTTTGGTCTGTCGCTGTTCAATCTAGGCATGAATTGCGCTGTAATGTAAGGCATCATGCAAGGAATGCAGTTGGCGGTAGCCATGATAGCCTCTTGATGTTCCTGGAAATGAAGATGGCCAATCAACTCCTGCATAATCTCTTCCCCGGTACAGTCGCACATTCTTTTCTTCACGTAGTCGCCCACGTTATCCGGGTATAATCCGTATCCCCAGAATACTTTTACATGCTCCGGCTGACCGCGGAAGTGCGGTTGAAAGGCCAGAACAACAGACATGAACCAGCTGGAATCCTTGAAAGTAACCAGAGCCCCGGTGCCTGCCCGGTTGCGTGTGAATTTCTCCATCAGATCGAAGAAGACCGAATCCTGGAAGGTGACCGTAAACGATTCCCATTTGGACTCATGCACATGATCATTAAAAGAAGAAGGGTTGCCTAGCATCGGTTTTTTGGCAGCAATGTTCTCCCACAGTTTCCATGAGCTGCCCTTACCGTTCAGTTTCGGTGCGGAGGTCATCGAGCCAATATCGGCCCCTTCGGTCATCGAACCGTTTGTGACAATGACCAGATCGCCTTCGTTGATGTCGATAATCTCCTCGGCACCGTTGCGTCGAACATGCATCCCACTCACCGTAATGCCGTCGCCGTCTTTGAAGTCCAGATCCGTAACCGTGCATTTCAGCGTGAAATCTACGCCAAACGGTTCTAGGTAGTTATGCAGTGGCAGGATGATCGAGTCATACTGGTTGAACGGTGTGCGGGTAACACCTTCCAACGTCTGAATTCTTGGGAATTCGTGAAAAAAGCGGAGCATATATCTTTTGAATTCCACGGCGCTATGCCAAGGTTGGAAAGCGAAAGTGGTCGCCCACATATACCAGAAGTTCGTTTGGAAAAAATGAGGGCCAAACCAGTCGTTGATTCGCAATTTACCCAGCGTGTCTTCAGGCGTAATAATCAGCTTGCCCATCGCCAACCGGTCCGCCATATCAAAACCCATGGAGAGCACATCTTCGACCTGGCCGTCACGGTTGATGAGCCGCGCATTGGAATGTGTGGGATTGGCATCGTCAAATTCGGTGATTTCCTGTCGGACAGATATGCCCGGACGGTCGATAGAAGGGATGGAAGCCAGCAACTCCCACAGATTCTCATAGGCCTCGTCATTGAGCATCCGCCCGCCACGGATAATATATCCTTGATCGGGATTACCAGCTCCGTCATTGCTGCCGCCGAGAATCGGCATTTCTTCGATAATATGAATATGTTCTCCAGGAAAGCCACAATCTCTGACCAGATAAGCCGCACCCGCCAAAGATGCAATGCCGCCGCCTACAAAATAGACCTGTTTATTACCATGTTCTTTCTTCACGATCATTCGCCTCCAAAAGGTACTGTAATCACATTCTTAATGTAAACCTTGCAGGTTCCGTAAGGTATGATCAAAAGAACGGGAGTGTCCAATTTTTGGTCACTTTTGGAAAAGTGTCTAAAACCTAGGGTTAGGCCACATGTAAAAAAGCCGCGCATCCTTAAGTGGATGGCAGCTTATTCTCATACCTGTGCAGTGCCCTCAGGACATTACCTTCGATTAGCTCACTCAGCTTCTTAATAATTTGTTTTGGCGGTTCTTGCATGTCGCCCCTCATCCACTGAATGATCAGCCCAGTAAAGGCCAAGGTATAGAAGTTGGCGACAAACTCTTTGTCTTCACCGCGGACCTTAATCCCACAGGCCAGCTCATCAATAACACCCATAATCAAATCATGGGTTACTTCATAGAGGTATACATCCAGATGGGTACGCCCGAGCGAGTCGAGTGTGTTGCAACAGAACGTTTTGTTGTTCTCGATGTAGCAAAAGATTTTATAAAATCCGTCCGTCCATGTGCTGTAGCTTCGGTACTCCGTAAGACTTTCCACCGCTTCAGTCTGATAGATCCACCCAAGCAGCGCGTAAATATCCTGAAAATGATAATAAAAGGTTTGCCGGTTCACGCCACAATGATCCACCAAATGTTTAACCGTAATCTTGTTCAGTGGAGTATGCTCCATAAGTGATTTAAGCGAGTGAGCCAGCGCATTTTTGGTCAGGTGAGAAGCAGACACAACAGTCACCTCATCATTTTGGATTAGCTTGCTGGGGCGCAACAGCAGGTGAACACTCATGGCAAAAGCCCCGCAGCGAAGTTTTAAGCACAAGCAAGTCAAAACGAAGGAATCCCAAAAGATCCTCCCATCCATAAATCCCCCTGTAGTTAGCAACATCTTCGTTACCCGATCCACATCATACTCCATAAGGGTGCATCATAAATATTAAATATCAATCGCTTCAAACAAATCTATAAAGGCCACCGCTTGTGTTATCACTGTCAAAACCCTTAAAAGTTAGCCGTCGTCTAAAACCAGTCACAATAGAGCAACCATGGTAAAAGCCTGAAACTTATGAAGGAGACGTACTTAATCTAAAAAAACGGCTGATAAGGTCGCGTATATTATCTCTATGACACTAAACCATTAAAACCGAGACCCCGTCTATAAAATCAGTCATAGGAAGAACGATAACGAAGTTATCGAGAAAAAACGAAAAAAACGAAAAAAACGAAAAAGTGTTCAGTAGCTCATCGTTAAGGTAATCTATCACACTAACCCATCCAAGTTAGACCCATTCCTTCGAAGCAGCCATGATAAAGCAAGCTGTACGTAATGATCGATACAAAATAAATTTAAAGAAACGGCCTATAAGTCATCATGATGTTATCTCTAATACGCTAACCTATTTAAAAGTAAGTCTCCATCGTCTCCATTCATAAAAAGCAGCCACGAAAAAACCACAATTTCACCAAAGAAACAAAGAACCAAAGAAATAAAATAAATAACAAAAAAACGACCCGAAGGCCGTCCTTTTGTTCTCCTAATTACACTAACCATTCAATAGTTAGGTCAATCCTAAAATCAGTCTGCGAGAAGCTGCAACGTAGTGAAGGGGACGAAATCGATTCTGAAGAAGCGGAGCGTTCGCCTTTATCACCGGATTTCACCTTTGAAAAAGGGAATCAAGGAAATCCGGGGATAACAGCGATCGAAAGAACGATTCGGCCCCGGAACGTCCACTCAGCACGCTCTCAGCATGAACTGGTTTTAAACACGATGATTACAAACTCTTCAAGAACTGCACAATCGTCAACAACCCTTTATCAAAGTTCTCCAGGTTGAAGTGCTCGTTCGGAGCATGCAGATTCTCATCCGGCAAGCCGAATCCCATCATGACAGCAGGGATTTCGAGTACACGTGAGAGCTTCTCAACAATCGGAATGGAGCCACCATCTTTGGTAAAGAGGGCACGAACGCCATACACGTGCTCATACGCATCTGCCGCTTTTTGCAGAATGGGATTGGAAGGATCGGTATTGAAAGCAAAAGCTTTCTCGATCTGTTTCACATGCAGCGTTGCACCCGGTTGAACGTGAGCATGCAGATGTGCTTCGATACGATCCAAGACATGCTGTGGATCTTGATCCGCAACAAGGCGGCATGTAATTTTGGCGTGAGCTTCCTTCGGAATAACCGTTTTGCTACCTTCGCCCTGGAAACCACCCCATACGCCGTTCAGTTCCAATGTTGGACGAGCGCCTACACGTTCCACGAACGAGTAACCTTCTTCGCCGTACAATTGCTCCAGTCCGAGGTCCTGACGAAGCTGTTCTTCATTGAAGCCTTGTTTCACAAATTCTTCTCTCATCTCAGGAGACAGTGGCAGAACGCCGTCGTAGAAACCGTCTACACTCACACGACCTTGCTCATCATGCAGCGAAGCGAGCAGGGACACGAGTGCATGCAGTGCGTTAGGTACACCGCCACCGAATGAACCGGAGTGCAAGTCGGTATTGGCTGTGTTCAGATCTACGTGAAGCGAGCAAAGGCCGCGCAGGCCAGTGGAGATCGCCGGTTTACCTTTTTCAAGCAGAGATGTATCCGAGATCAATACCATGTCTGCACGCAGCTTGTCCGTATTGTCATTCAGATAGATGGGCAAGTTCGGGCTGGAGATTTCCTCTTCGCCTTCGATGCAGAACTTGATGTTAACCGGAAGTTCTTTGTTTTCGGCGAGAATGGCTTCTACTGCCTTGATATGTAGGAAAATCTGTCCTTTATCATCTGTTGCACCACGGGCAAACAGCTTGCCATCACGAACAGTAGGTTCGAAAGGAGGTGTCTCCCACAGATTAAGCGGATCAACAGGTTGAACATCATAGTGTCCATAGATCAGAGCTGTCGGTTTGCCCGGTGCATGCAGGTGATCTGCATAGACAATCGGATGTCCCGCTGTTTGAATGACCTCTACGTTTTCCATACCTGCACGTGTGAGTGCATCTGCTGCCCATTGTGCTGCACGATTAACATCCTCTTTATGCTCGGAAATGGCGGAAATACTCGGAATGGACAACCATTCATTCAGTTCTGCCAGGTGTTTTTCTCTATTTTGTTCAAAATAAGTCTGTTCTTTCATTAAAAAGGCCTCCTTCATGTTTGCTTTATCTCATTGTAATCCATTTTGTCATGTTAATAAAACATTGGTTAAAAAAATGATCGGTTACAGATCGTTTCATTCACCTGTAGATTGTGCGTATAATACAAGAAAAGGATTTCATCCATATATTCTCATATGTATTTTTCATTCATTCAACAAGGGGAGTTGAGGAAGTTTCCATGACAGTCAGACCCGATGCAAGCAGGCAGGTGAGCAACGATGGAACCGACTAGGAGCGATCGAATATTTGGCAGATTCAAGCGGTTATCCGATTTGAAGGCAGGAAGACATAAAGGACGATTTTATCGAAACAGCCTCATGTTGATTTTACTCATTGCCAGCATTCCCGGGCTAATCACAGGTATCGTCATGTATCAACAGGTGGTTGGACGGATGGAGACCGAATTCAATCGGATGCATCAGAACCAGATCGAGAACCGGGCACGTAATGTGGATGATCAGCTGGCTTATCTGGAGATGAACTTATCCCATTGGGCATTTGAGCCGAGGTTTGGCAATGCTTTGCGGACGCTGGATTTTGTATATTATTTCAATGAAACGCAGGAGATTGTCACTACATTATATGTATTGCAAGGTTCCCACCCGCTGATCAAGTCAGCACAGCTGTATTTGCAGGAGCCGAAGCCGATCTTGTTTAATCGGGATTATACCGAATTGAAAGATGAAGCCAAGATACAGGCATATGATCGATACCTCTCCATGGGCAACCACGTGTACTGGACAGACTGGGTTTCCAGCATCAACAGAGATACAGCACCTTCGACCAACGACAGTCTACTGCATACGGATGCAGGCAATGCACTGGTTCTTGTACATAAGATTCCGGGGGAGAGTATTAATCCATTTGGGGCACTGATTATTACGTTGGATAACGAGAAAGTCGCCAGTTTGTTGAAAACGCTTACTCCATACGATGAAGGCTTAACGTTCCTTATGGATCAGGAAGGAAACACACTGGTTACCGGTAATCCGGGAACCGCGGGAGAGACTTCTGCTTTTGAGCAGCAGCTAAAAGATGAAGTGGCCCTGCATGCGGACACCCGCTCATTCCTGTTCCGATATGAGGATCAGACCTATTCCGTCTCGTACGGCTCATTGAGTCGAATTGATTCGGACTGGACCTATGTTTCCGCTGCGCCTTTGACATCAGTTACTTCGCCAGTCAAGCTGGTATCCAAAATCATCGTCATTGCCAGTATAGGCAGTCTCATCCTGGGATTAGTGTTATCCTGGTTTGCTTCACGCCGTATCTATTCGCCTGTAGCCCGGATGCTGCATCTCCTTACACCTGGCCGAAACGAAACAACACCAACCGATGCCAAGCTGGACGAGTTTGAGCTGCTGGAGCAACAGTGGAACGAACTGACCTCCCGCAGTGTCACGGCACATCGCCAGTTACAGGAGCAGCTTCCTCATCTGCGTGACAGCTTTGTTTTACAACTTGTGCAGGGGCATCTATACGCCTATAACGAGCAGGATCTTCGGAAGCGGATGCGTCATCTCGGCTTTGAACTGGAGGGCCAGCAGTTTTTGCTGGTGCAGATGTATTTTACAGGATATGAGCAGCTGCAAGGCAGATTCGGAAGCCAGGACACGGGACTGGTTACTTTTGCAGCAGTGAATATCACTCAGGAAGTCGCCAAAAATGTTTTCAGGCAGATCAGTGTTATGAACTTTCACGACCTGTCTTCAGCCATGCTTGTGATTGCTCCTCAGGATGAACCTGTGAAGTCACAAGCCTTGTTATGGGGGCAGGAGCTTGTGGAGGTCATCGGAAGAACACTCAAACTGAAGGTGACTTTGATGATCAGCCGCCCAGCAGCTTCACTTCAGGAACTGCCCGGACGATTCGTCGAAATGGAACAGGCCGTGGCTTATCGAAGTGTGGAGGAAGGAAGTCAGATTCTCGATCTGGAGGATGAGGCGTGTTTCCGCAGTAATGAAGCAGCTTCCTATCCGCTCGGGTTGGAACGTGAGTTGCTACAGGCGGTCAGACTGGGCAAACAAGCCGAAGCGGAACGTGTGCTGGAGCAATTCATGAGTGAGATTACGCGGGCAGGAAGTACCGAATTACAAGTTCAGCAGATGATGCTGCAATTGCTCGGCAGTATTCAGCACATGATGCTGCAAACAGGGGTCACACCTTATAAGCTGTTTGGTGGTAGCAATATGTATGAGCGATTATCCGGAATTCGTGAACCTGTACAGATGAAGCAATGGATGATGAATGAGGTGTTCTTACCTTATATACAAGAGGTTGAGGTACGATCGCAGGAACCGCTGAAGCTGGTGGTGGAACGAACGATGTTGTATATCGATACGCATTACCGCAACGACATTTCGCTGGAAAACTGTGCTGACGAGGAGCAGATGACACCCTATGCACTGAGCAAGGTATTCAAACAGGTATCGGGCATCAATTTTATTGATTATTTGACACGTGTGAGAATGGATGCGGCGAAGCAATTGTTACGGGAGACAACGATGAAAATTAATGATGTTGCGACGGCTGTGGGATATCAGCACAGTTATTTTAATCGGATCTTCAAGAAACAGGAGGGAGTTACCCCGAGTCAATATCGCGATCAATGGTTTGCACAATAACCGTTCATACGTCTGTCATTTCTGACCGGCATCCGGCTTTAGCGGATGCCGGTTGTTTCTTTTTCTACCCTGATACAAAGAAAGATAAACCCGCAAAAATGTGCAATTCTACCTACTACGTTATGTTCAATTTCTTGTGAGAATGGCGTTATAGCGGGCTTTTCGGCCAATGTGCCGGAGCAATGCAAAAAATGAAGGTTGCCGGAAACCAGGCGTCTGTATAGTCTGAGTATCAGGTTAATTGATAACGCTTACATTGCTAAGGAAGGGGAGACATGATGAACGGGAAGACGGACTGGAATACCAACGGCACTGCAACCACCCAAGCGGATAGGGCCACAAGGCCCATGAGACGAGAGTCAAATTGGAAAAGGCAGATCAAACGAAACAAATGGTTATATGTGCTTGTGCTTCCCGGCTTTTTGTACTTTGTCATCTTTAAATACTTGCCCATGTGGGGGATCGTCATTGCCTTTCAGGACTACCAGCCTTTCCTGGGCATCCGGGAGAGCAGCTGGGTTGGGCTAGAGAACTTTACGAACTTCTTCTCCAACCCGGACTTCTTTCGACTATTACGCAATACGCTGGTCCTGGCCCTGTATGATCTCATCTTCTTTTTCCCGGCACCGATCATTATCGCCTTGTTATTAAATGAAATTCGGGTCGCTTTCTTCAAAAGAACGATTCAAACACTGGTCTATGTCCCCCATTTTGTATCCATGGTGATTATCGCCAGTATCACGTATGTGTTCCTGACCCCGCAAGGCGGGGTGTTATACGACCTGATCGCTTGGATTACAGGCAAGCCTATTGATGTACTCTCCAGTCCGGGTTCGTTCCGTCCGCTCATTATTGTTCAGATGATGTGGAAGGAGATGGGATGGGGAACAATCATTTTCCTTGCAGCCCTCGCAGGTGTAGATACGGAACAATATGAAGCCTCCATTGTGGATGGCGCAGGACGGTTACGGCGGATGTGGCATATCACGCTTCCCGCGATTCGTACGACGATTGTCATTTTGCTCATTCTCAGACTGGGGAACTTCCTCGATACCGGATTTGAGCAGATCTATCTGATGACCAACTCTCTCAACCGGGATGTCGCTGACGTATTTGATACGTATGTGTACACGGTGGGGATTACGCAAGGTGCATTCAGTTACAGTACCGCTGTTGGACTATTCAAGTCTGTAGTGGGGATCATTCTGGTGCTTGGCAGTAATAAACTTGCGAAAAAATTCGGTCACCCCGGAATTTATTAAGGAGGAGCGCCCATGAACAGCCGTCTATACAACAGCCCTGCCGGCAAGGTATTTGATATCTTCAATTACGTCATGCTGGGGATTCTGGGCATATTAACCGTCCTTCCTTTCCTGTATATTATAGGGAATTCTTTCGCAACGGAAGCCGAGATTACCGAACGCAGTTTCTTCCTCATTCCGAAGGTGTTTTCCTTCAGCGCGTATGAGTATATCTTTTCTTCGTCCACGATCTTTCGCAGCATTGGCGTTTCCATTTTCATCACGGTGGCAGGTACACTGGTCAATCTGTTCTTCACATTAACGATGGCCTATCCACTATCCAGAAGTGACTTCTGGGGCCGTAACGTCATGATGAACATGGTGATCTTCTCGATGTTATTCGGCGGTGGTATGATTCCAACGTATCTCGTCATTCGTGGACTGGGACTGCTTGATTCCTACTGGGCACTTATGCTTCCTGGCGCGATCAGCGCTTTTAACTTAATTGTTGTCAAAAACTTTTTTCAGCAAATGCCGCCCGGGCTGGAGGAAGCGGCCCGCATCGACGGCTGTTCGGATCTCGGCGTGCTGTGGCGAATCGTTCTGCCTTTATCGAAGCCGGTGATTGCCACGTTCGCGTTATTCTACGCCGTGGGACATTGGAATAACTTTTTCTCGGCACTGCTGTACATTTCCGATAGTGACAAATGGCCGCTACAAGTCATGTTGAGACAAATCGTATTGCTCTCGCAGGCCAGTGTCGGAGATATGGCGAACATGGACCCCAATTTTGTTCAGCCACCAGAGCAGTCGATCAAAATGGCGGTAATCGTTGTAGGTACCATTCCGATTTTGCTGGTGTATCCGTTTTTGCAGAAGCATTTTGCCAAAGGTGTCATGTTAGGTTCAATCAAAGGCTAAAGCCAAGGGGGAGAACGTATGGGACAAAAAACGGGATTCAAAAAAGGTGCATTGTTACTCTCTGCGTCACTGGTACTGAGTACGATTCTGGGCGCATGCTCCACGGAAAAAGCAGGTTCAGGATCCGCTACGGGTGGCACCGACGAAATTACCATTATGCTTCCGAACTTCGAAGCGGAGAATCCGCCGGAGAACAGTCCAGTCATCCAGAAGCTTGAAGAACTGACCAAGGTGGATGTGAACTTGCAGTGGGTGCCGAGCAGCTCGTACGAAGACAAATTCAACATCACACTGGCCTCGGGAAAACTGCCTCAGATTATGGTGGTGTTAGGGAAGTCTCCAAGTTTTATCAATGCTGCCCGAACCGGAGCATTCTGGGAGTTGGGTCCTTATCTGAAAGACTATCCGAATCTGAGTCAAATGAATGAAATCATCACCAACAATGCGTCAATCGATGGCAAAACCTATGGCATCTACCGGGCGCGCGCCCTGGGACGTAATGGGGTCACAATCCGCAAAGATTGGCTGGAGAAGTTGGGGTTGGCAGAGCCGAAGACGATTGATGAATTTTACAATGTATTGAAAGCGTTCACGAAGGATGATCCGGACGGTAACGGCAAGGATGATACGTACGGTCTGGTTGCCAGCAAATTCACAGGCCCGTGGGATAACATGCAGGTATGGTTTGGTGCACCGAACAAATGGGGAGATGATGGCAGCGGAGGCCTGATCCCGGCGCATGAGACACCAGAATACATGGAAGCACTGAAATTTTTCCGTCAAATCTATAGCGAGGGTCTGGTGAATAAGGACTTTGCCGTGATGGATGCGACGAAACTGCCTGATCCATTTGTAAATGGGCAAGCGGGTATCATGGTGGATGTGGCAGATAATGCGCAGCGCATGGATCAGAAAATACTGGATAAAGACCCTAATGCGACAGGACGTGTGGATGTGCTGCAAGCGATGGAAGGTCCAAAGGGACTGCGTGATATGCCAACGTCTGGCTACTCCGGCCTGATTGCCATTTCCAAAAGCAGTGTCAAAACGGAAGAGGACCTGAAGAAGGTGCTGAGTTTCCTGGATCAGTTGAATGAACCGGAATTGCAGGCATTGTTGTACAACGGACTTGAAGGCAAGCAGTATGAGAAAAAAGAAGACTACATCATACCGAGCACTGACAAGCTTGCGCTCCGCGACCTGCAGGGTTTAAATCAGATTTTGATGTTTGTGCCAGAAGACAGGACGCTTCGCGTCCAACAGACACCTGTCCGTGAAAAGGTTGCACAGGTGCAGAAAGCCAACGAAGAGATTGTCATCGCCAATCCTGGTGAACCGCTGATCTCTGATGTTTACGCCCAGAAAGGACCACAGCTGGACAATATCATTAACGATGCACGGATTAAATATATCGTAGGCCAGATTGATGAGAAAGGGTTCGAAGATGCTGTTGCTCTGTGGAAGAACAATGGCGGAGACGATTATGTCAAAGAAGTTAATGAACTGTACGCTGCATTGAAGTAGTCGTATAAGCCAGAGCCCGGCAGCCGTGCTTTCAGTGTAGCGGAAACAGCCGGGCTTTTTCTTATCGCTGTAATGACTAGATGCGCGAACCAAACTTCATCCAACTTTCTGGAAAATGTGACTTCCTGAATATGGTTTTTGATGTATAATCAAAACAAAACAAACCTATTTGAACTGAAATGAACGTTATTGGTAAAGCTGGATGACCACTCTTGAACAGGCAGGGAGGAAGGCAACATGTGGAACGGGGATGCATTTGACAATCCTGAGGCGCAGTATCGGGTTCATCCCTTTTGGTTCTGGAATGGGGATATGGAAGAAGAACAGATTAAGCGGCAAGTGGCTGAGATGGCGGCGCAAGGTGTAGGTGGATTCTTCATCTGTCCACGTCAGGGACTACAGATTCCCTATCTGTCGGAAGCGTGGTTTGATAAGGTGCGGATTGCAGTGCAGGCAGCTGCCGATCATGGTATGCAGGTATGGTTATATGACGAGTATCCCTATCCGAGTGGAATGGCTGGCGGGGAAGTGACCCTTGATTTTCCTGAAGCGAAGCAGCGTCAGCTCGTGCATCATCAGTTGGTGGTTCAGGGCGGAGAAGCTGTGGATCTGGAGTTGCCATGGGGACGAGTCTTGGTTGCCAAAGCGATTCCCAAGGACTCCGAAGGCAAGCGTCTGTGGCAAGATTCCATCGATCTGCGCAGCAAAATCGGCAATATCCAGACCGATCAGGTCTATCAGGAGACCGGGCTTACATCGTATAACCGCAAGCGGTTCTTCACCTACCGAACAGCGTTCCGCTTGCTCTGGGATGTTCCCGCGGGTGATTGGGAGTTGATTATATTTCAGGAAAAAGAGATCGACGATTTCAAATATTACGGCAACTTTGTTGACCCTTGCCACAAGGAAGCGATGAGCCGATTTATTGAACTGACACATGAGCGTTATAAGTCAGCGGTTGGAGATCAATTTGAAAGCGTGATCAAAGGTATGTTCTCGGATGAGATTGCACCGCTGGGCCGTCTTCCCTGGTCCCCACAACTTCCCCGTTATTTCAGTGAGCGTTGTGGTTATAGTCTGATCGATTCGCTACCGGCCCTGCTATACGGTGATGTTCCAGACGCGCATCGGATTCGGTATGACTACTATCAGTCACTGCATCTGCTTCTCAGGGAGTCCTATCACAAACAGGTGCATGACTGGTGTGAGGAAGCAGGGATTCAGTATGCGGCTGAGGTGCCTGGCGTACGGATGACCACCCAGTTGTTCAGCCATATGCCAGGTGGTGATTCGGCACATGAGAAAATCGGACGGTCCTTATCGTGGATACTGGAACGATACGGCCAAAAAATGCGTGACAACCCCAAGATGGTCAGCTCGCTTGCCCGTCAATTGGGCCGAGGCCGCAATCTGATTGAATGTTTTCACAGTGTAGGCTGGTCCATGACGCTACAGGATGCCAAGTGGATGATTGATCGCATGGCCGCTATGGGCACCAATTTCTATAACTTTCACGCCTTTTTCTATACGATTGGTGGGCTTGCGAAGCATGATGCACCGCCGTCTCAATTTTTGCAGAATCCCTACTGGAAGCATTTCCGGCAGTTGGGGGATTACACCGGACGGTTGAGCTATCTCATGAGCACGGGAGCAGCAGACATTCGAATTGCTGTGCTTGATCCAACGACGACATTCTGGAGTCTGATGGGTAATCCGCTGCATGGATTCGAGTATAGCGGCCAGGACGAATTAGAACGCGTGCAACTGGAACGCCTGACGAAGGACTGGATGAGGATTACTACCCAACTGCTCGAAAACAGACGTGACTATGACCACCTTGATCCCGAATTGTTGGCGGAAGCTGACTTAACGGATGGCATTATTCAGATCGGTATAGCCCGTTATGAGGTGTTGATTCTCCCACCGATGCTGAATCTGGAGGCCGCGGCCTGGGAACAGGTGAAGCGATTTGTTCGGCAGGGAGGAACGGTCATCTCTGTTGGGATGCCTCCGCATATTGCGATTCAGTCGGGAAGTCCGGAGGGAGATGAAGCTACCCAGTTCTTTGGTGCGGGCGAGCAGCCGCAAGAGGTGTACTGGGGCCGTAGCATGACAACAGATCACGATAACCGTGAAACCATGTGGCATCAGGGTGAGGGGAATGCCTATTTTCTACCCGCAGGAACAGGGCAAGGAGATGACTTTTCGCTGGAGCTGATCTCACTCCTGCTCGATCAGGTATTGCCCGAACCCATCTGCTGGATCATGGAGGAGGAAAGTGCATCTCTGCTAATGCACACTCGTGAATTGTCGGCTGGAGAGCATATGGTTTTCTTGACCAATCAAGAGGGTCAGGACCTGAAGGGGCAATTGAAGCTGGTCGCCAAACAGCTGTGGGATGGAACGGAGCTGGCAGAGGGTGCTTGTCTCGTGGCAGAACGACTCGATCTGGAGACAGGGCAGCTTCAAGCCTTGCCGTATACGAGCAGTGGCGGGGAATGGTGTATTTCACTAACGCTGGCGCCATACGAAGCGCATGCTGTACGCCTTACTTTACAAGCTGCGAAGGCAGAGGCATTAACAACGAAGTTGGATGTAGCAGACAAAACGGGTTCGACGTTCATCAGAGTTCCTTCGGAAGGGCCATGGCGACTAGAAACGGTGCAGTCTAACATTTTGCGAATGGGACAATTCCATCTTCAGGCCTCCAATGCTAACGGAATAATTCTGGAAAGCCAGCATGTAGCTGTGAAACCGTTTATAGATCAGGCGGCAGAATTATCGGAGCAGTATCCTCTGCCAGTCCAGTTTAATCAGGTATTTGGCACACCGAAAAAAGCATCTATTGCTTACCCGATCGAGTGCAGATATACGAGCACATTTGAGCTGAGAACAGCTTTGCCTGCATGCCTGTTATTCATGGACAGAGCGGCGATCTCGGGCAGCTGGTCCATGGAGATTAATGGGCATCCACTTGGAAAAGAACAATTCGATCCAATCGAAATAACCGACCACAATAACATCGCTTGTGATATCACGGAGCTACTGCACAGCGGTCTCAACGAAATGACGGTGATTGTGCAGGTAACGAAAGATGAGGATGGCATCGTTGATCCCTTGTATCTACAAGGTAGATTCGGCGTGGAGTTCCATCATGAAGGCCTGGCTTCGCTCGTGCGGGAACCGGACACGGCCCTTCGCATCGGACCTGAACCGCAGCCGCTGTATCCCCATTTTGCCGGGGAAATAAGTTATAAACGCACGTTCTGGCTAGATGAGCCGGGGAAAGATGTTGCCACATTTGAACTGGAATTTAGCGATTGGCGGGTGCAGGATGTGACGGAAGTGCGGGTGAACGGACATAGTCTTGGTGTGCGATGCTGGTCTCCGTATCGCTGGAAGGGAGAAGCCTCCTGGCTTCGTCCAGGGGATAACGACATTGAAGTTCGCATTACCAACACGTTGATTGGCCTGCTGGAAGGTACGTATTTTGATTCGGAACATCATCGATTACAGGATGCAGGTCATGTACCTGCGGAAGAATTGAGATGAAGGAGTGAACGTATGAGTACAACACAATCAGAACAACAAAGATTGGACCCGGTCTGGGTCGCGGATCAGGGAGACGGTACATACCGCAATCCGATTCTGCATGCGGATTATTCGGATCCGGATGTGATTCGTGTAGGAGATGACTTCTATATGACGGCATCGAGTTTCTCGCATACCCCGGGGCTACCGATTTTACATTCGAAGGACCTGGTGAACTGGCGGCTTGTCCGATATGCCATAGATCGGCTGGATCTGCCAGGATATGATGTACCTCTTCATGGCAAAGGCGTATGGGCACCCAGCATTCGGTATCACGACGGAAAGTACTGGATCTTCTTCAGCACACCGGATGAGGGCATCTTTATGACCACGGCCGATCACCCTGAGGGCGAGTGGTCGCCGCTGCATCTCGTTCATGAAGTGAAGGGCTGGATTGACCCTTGTCCTTTATGGGATGAGGATGGGCAAGCCTATCTGGTTCATGCTTTTGCCCATAGTCGCAGTGGGATCAAGAGCAAAATTCAGGTGTGCCGGATGGCTGCGGATGGAAGGAAACTTCTGGACGAAGGGTTGATCGTCTTTGATGGGACCGAACATCATCCGACCATTGAAGGGCCTAAGTTCTACAAGCGCGAGGGGTATTATTATATTTTTGCTCCGGCTGGAGGCGTGAAGCCGGGGTGGCAGACGGTTTTGCGTTCCCAACAGGTATTTGGGCCCTATGAGGATCGAATTGTTATACATCAGGGAGCTTCGTCGGTCAATGGACCTCATCAGGGAGGATACGTGGAGCTGGTATCGGGGCAGTCCTGGTTTATTCATTTTCAGGATCGGGATGCCTATGGGCGAATTGTTCATCTTCAGCCGATGACGTGGACGGAAGACGGCTGGCCTATTATTGGAATAGACCGTGAAGGTCATGGAACGGGTGAACCTGTGGATGTACACGTCAAACCGGATGTAGGAGCAGTCTATCCTATTAATGTACCTGATGTATCCGATAATTTTCAGGCTGATCATCTGGGGTTGCAATGGCAATGGCAGGCGAACTCCCGTCCCGAGTGGGCTGATGTAGGTACGGAAAGAGGACTGGTATTACCTGCTCATCCATACCCGGAGGGCATTCAGTCTTTGTTTGGTACACCTCATCTTCTCTTGCAGAAGCTGCCCGCATCTGAATTTGTGGCGACGACCAAGCTCACGTTCCTCCCTGGACAGGAAGGGGATCAGTCAGGTCTCATCATGTTTGGTGATTCGTATGCAAGCCTGTGTCTGTTACAGACAGAAGACGGCACCATTCGGTTATCGTTGATTCGTGGAGCCAAACGTGCAGACAGCCATCTGCATGCAGATGAATGGGAGGAAACGGGACTGGACTGGGAGGGCGATGGTTCGCAGGTAACCGGCTGGACCGTTCATCTTCGGCTTACCCTGACAGAACCGGGCTTGTGCCAGTTCAGTTGGAGTGAGGACGGAGCGGAGTTTCAGCCGATCGGTACACCGTTTAACGCCACAACAGCCCTCTGGGTTGGTGCAAAAATGGGGATCTTTGCTGTAAACACACGGTTCGCGAATCGTGGAGGTCAGGGTGTTTTTCGTTATTTTAACGTGAAGGAAATTCGGGATTAGGGAGCAAGGGAAGAAGCAGGAGGAGGAGCAAGATGGGACATCGTATTCAGTTTGACCGTTATCCAGGTGGTGTGATGAAAGCGCTGACGCTCAGTTATGACGATGGAGTGGTACATGATCGCAGACTGGTGGAAATCTGTAATCGGTATGGCCTGCGGGGAACATTTAATCTGAACTCCGGTACCCTGGGTAATCCAGGTCGCATTGAGGTGGGGGAAGTCGCTGAACTGTATGCGGGGCATGAAGTGGCCGTTCATACGGTTACTCACCCTACGCTGCCTTATGTTCCGAATGAACTCCTGACCGAAGAGATTATGGAGGACCGAAAAGCATTGGAGCAGCTTGTCGGTTATCCGGTACGAGGCATGGCTTATCCCAATGGAGGGTATGACCGTGCGCTAAGTACAAAGCTGGAGTGGCTTGGTATCGATTATGCTCGTACCGTTGAATCACATGGCAGATACACGTTGCCAGACCGTCCCCTTGAATGGCATCCGACCTGCCATCATAACCATGATCTGGCGGCACATGCCGAGCGTTTTATCCAACATTCCAAAACAGGTACGCCACTATTACTCTATGTCTGGGGTCACAGCTATGAGTTCAATGACAACGGCAACTGGGAGATCATCGAACAGTTCGGTGAGCAGATTGGCGGCAGGAACGACATCTGGTACGCGACGAACATCGAAGTGATTGCCTACTGGAAAGCGGTGCAACGACTGGAGTGTTCAGCTGATCGATCCATCATCCATAATCCGTCTGCCATCCCGGTTTGGTTCGCGGCAGATCAGCAGATTGTTGAAGTGCAAGGCGGAGAGACATTGCGGCTAAGCGAACGAATCAAGGTATAAGGAAGGGAGCTGACGATCATTCGTTATTTTCATGAGAACGAGGCGATTGCAGGCAAGGTGTACGATTCAATTCCGGATATATTGACAACGGTGGCTCAGCGTTATATCGGCGATCATCCGAAACATTCCTTTTTGTTCAGAGCCTATCATCAGGGAGGTTTTCGCAGGCTAGGGGATTATCGCTACGACCTGAATTTGAATGAGAAATGCGTAGAGGCTCATGCGGGGCAGTACGTATATGTATGGGGCAAATTATGGAGCGAGCAGAATGCAACGTTAAATACAGGCCTGAACTGTTATAGTCCGGTGACGATCTATGTGAATGGTGAAGAGGTATTCAAGTCTGAGTTGTTGCAGGAATTATTTCCCGAGCGAAGAACCCAGATTCCGATTTCCGTGAACTATGGCTGGAATGATGTGTTGCTATGTTTTGTCAAAACAGAAGTGGGATTCGGCGGTATCTACGGAACAGCCTCGTTCAAAAATTTCCCGCTGCACTTCCTCACTCCTGGGGCAGATCGTCAGGGACAGGAGGGCTGGTTATATTCGGACCCCGTAGATGAACCTGTACTATCTCTTCCTCGTGACGGCATGACGGAAGAAGAAACAGGTCTTACCTGGTATCCGCGCAAGGCGTGGACAGATGAGGAGCAGAGCGTGGGTTCTTTTGCCCGCATCTTCGGCACGGAACAACCAGCTGTGGCCTACGCATGGTCCAGATTGGATGTAACCTTGCTAGGAACATCACCAGTTATTTTAAAAGGTCGTCATGATGGAGCATTGACCCTGTATGTGGATGGCACGGAAGTATACTCTGCTGAAAGTAGCGGTAACTTCCGCGTTGAACTCCCGCGCCGCTACGGTTCATCTGATCTGGTCGCGAAAGGTGTAATCCAGGCAGTTGGTGACTCCTGGGGATTCACGTTGGAAGATGCCGAGCATTTGGATTCCACAGGCTGGAGACTGAAACCTCCTCATCCGGTTGCTGGATGTTCTGACCCTTGGCTGTACTCAGGTGTGTTTGCTCCCGGTGCTGAACCATCCCACACGGACATTGTGAGCACGGATACTGTGTTCGATGATGGCGCCCAAGGTGTATATTGGCGGGTAGATCTTCCGAATACACATGTTCGTCCCTATCTGGAGAATACACATTACGGAAAGTGGAATTATCCGCTCGGTGTTACCTTGCTTGGACTTCTCCAAACGGGACAGGAATTGGGTCGGGATGATTACATGCAGTACGTGCGGCAACATATTGAACTGAGCACTTCATTTGATCGCTATGGTCTATGGGATCGGGAAGGGTACGGTGCGGCAGGGATTAATAATCAACTGTCTGCCATCGACAGTCTGGATGATTGCGGTTCGTTTGGGTCTACGCTGCTTGCTGCGATGGAGTTGGGCGATATTCGTGGGGGAAGAGATACCGCGGATCGGATTGCGGGCTACATTACGGATGAGCAGGAACGTCTGGAAGATGGTGCCTTTTACCGGGTTCGTGGCAGTGGAGAGATGCGTCAGGAGACGATGTGGTGTGATGACTTATACATGAGTACACCTTTTCTGATGCGGTATGGTCAGTTGACAGGTGATGGGGCGTATTGGGATGATGCGGTCAATCAGTTCCTGATGTTCCGTAAGTACCTCTATCTTCCTGAACAACAGATCATGTCCCATGTGTATGATTTTGTGCGTGGTCGGGCGACAGGTATTCCGTGGGGACGGGGAAACGGCTGGGTGCTATTCTCATTAACCGAACTGTTATCCATCCTACCGAGTGATCATGTGAAACGGCCGGAATTGCTAAGTTTCTATCGTGATTTAAGTCAAGGTTATTTGGCGCTGCAAGGGGAAAATGGACTGTGGCATCAGGTCTTGAACCGCCCGGATTCGTATGAAGAGACTTCCTGCACATCCATGTTCATCTACGCCTATGCACGTGGCATTCGTGAAGGTTGGCTGGAACAGCCGGAGCCTTATCTGGAGGCCGTACGCAAAGGATGGGAAGGCATGACGCGCTTGTCGATTGATTACAAAGGCAATATATATGGGGTATGCCGGGGCTCCGGGTACTCGTTTACCGCCTTGTATTATCGCGATGATCTGGGGTGGAATCTGAACGATACCCATGGAATCGGCATTGTGCTCTTGGCTGGCATTGAGGCGCATAAAATGAACCAGCAGCTAAGCGAGGTGTCTTTCGATTCTTCGGTTACAGCCGCGCAGCGCTGATGTTTGACGCAACGGAACGGATGTATGGGGATAGCCTTCTATAGGTAGATAACCAGCTAAAGAAAGCGGCAATGCCCTCAGGCTTGCCGCTTTTAGTGTGATTTCAATCCCGAATCTGATCAGCATGATAGCAAAAACACACTTACTTTCACCCAATAATATGAATAACTGCATCATGAACACAGATCAAAATAATTCCAGCTGCTCCGGTCCTTCTTCCTGCTCTGGTTCAGTACGGTCAGGAAAAGGCTTCACCGGCTGGTCCAGCAGGTCCATCATCATCTGGGCATTTGCCGCTGCATCGCCACCGGAGTTGTTGTTGAAAATAACATAGACATCCTTGCTCTGCTCCTGCAATTGCTCCAGATATTCTTTCCACTCCAATAATTCTTCCTTGTTGTAACGGTATAAATAACGGGTCTCGCGCCAATTGGGCGCACCATTCTGATGCCACCCGGACACATTGCGTCCGTGCATGCGTACCAGCGTCATCTCCGGATCTGTGGCCTGTGGCACGATGGGAATGGAACCTGGACCCGCCTGAGGCTCGTCACAGACGCTGTGAATCCAGCCTTGTTCTTTCAGGAACGCAAGCGTCCGCTCTCGCATGCCATCTTCATACCAGCTGCGATGACGGAATTCGAGGACGCACGGAATACCCTCCATTCGAAGTTTCACTTCACGAAGCTCTTTCACGTTGTCTTTATTACATTCAAACCATGGCGGATATTGAAACAAGGCCGCCTGCATTTTGCCAGCTTCAATCACAGGCTCCAGTGATTCCCGAAAAGCCTTATACATCTCCGACGTGCTCGTGAAGTAGGGCTTGCCTCGCAGATGTCCTGTCATTCCCTGGTAGGCTTTGATGATAAAAGCAAAGGATTCGGGCGTCTCGGCAGCCCATCGTGCCATTCGATCCCGCGGCTGAACAGCGTAGAAGGAACTATCCACCTCCACGGTGGAGAAGTATTGTCCGTATAGACTAAGCTTGTCTTTGGCTTTGGTACGGTTCGGATAGAGATCTTCCTGATCCCCCCATCCGGTAAGTCCGATGTGAATCATAAGAACACCTCCTGTTGCTTTTTGAACAACCTCTTATACTTAACCGATTCGCAGGGTATGCGTATGTTTAACATTATATCGTGTGCATTTTGGCTCTTCAATGCGGGTGACTTACTGGAATTTTTTGAGTTTGCAGGATAAAGACGTTACAATAAATTAAAGCTTAGGGGAAATGATCAGGCCTGAACGACAGCGTATGACGGACAGTGGGGCCGATGACCATGTGGAGGGCGAGAATGGATGACGGAATGGTATGAAAAGAGTTTTGGAGAAGATTATCTTCTCGTATACAAGCACCGGGATGTGCAGGGTGCCTATCAGGAAGTACATAAAATGATCAATTGGTTGAAGCTTAAGCCCGATTCTGAAGTATTGGATCTATGCTGTGGTATGGGACGGCACTCATTGGCACTTGCTGATGCAGGGTTACGAGTGACCGGAGTCGATCTGTCCGATGTGCTTTTGCGTGAAGCCCGCCTAATGGATGACGAACACCGAGTATCTTGGTGTCATGCGGACATGCGTGAACTGCCGCTGAAAGGTGGCTTCGACGCCGTAGTCAATCTGTTCACATCGTTTGGTTATTTCCTGGAGGACGGAGAACAATTGAAAGTATTACGTGCCATTCATCGCATGCTTCGCCCGGGTGGCAGCTATATTATTGATTTTATGAACACGGCATATGTGACGCGTCATCTGGTGCCGCACTCGGTTCGAGAGGATGAAGGGCAGCGAATTGAGGAGTTCCGCAAGATTGAGGATGGATTTGTGCAAAAGGAAATTCGCATTACGGATACTACATCCGGAGATGAACCGCGGGTATATCAGGAGCGTGTGAAGTTGTACACACGGGATCAACTGAGTCAGATGTTAAGTGAAGCCGGACTGCGGGTAGACCAGGTCCATGGCGGTTATGATGAAGAGAAATATGACGAGCAGGCTTCTCCACGCATGATTTTTGTAGGTCATCGTCCTGTGGAGTGAACAAAGATAGTCTGGAAGGGGAATGGGGACAGATGAAGCGAACAGAAGAGATGTCCATGACAGAGGGCATACACCGGGTCAAGATTACCATGTCTTTTCCCTTGCGATGGGTCAACAGTTATGTGTTGTCTCAACCAGATGGAACGATCACGATTATAGACCCGGGGCCGCGTAATTCGGAAACGGAACTGGAGTGGCATGAAGCGCTGGCAGATCTCGGTCTGTCCTTTGACAATATCCATCAAATTGTGTTGACTCATCATCACCCGGATCATCTTGGGTTGTCAGGTTGGATGCAACAGATGACGGGGGCAGCCGTTCGAATGTCCGCAAGATCCCGCCAAGAGGCCGATTATATGTGGGGACCTGATTCACATATTAATATATTATTACCTGATTATTATGGAAGCCACGGAATGCCGGAAGACAAGACAGAGCAGATGCATGAACATATGAAGGCATTTACTTCACAGATCACACCACTTCCGAAGGTGACACCTATTGAAGACGGTGAGTGGCTCGATATGGGCGGGAAACGTTGGGTTGCTGTGGAGACGGGTGGACATGCCCCCGGTCATTTATCCTTTTATGCCCCGGAGTCCATGGAGATTCTGTGCGGAGATGCCGTATTGCCCCAGATTTCACCGAATATCAGTCTGCAACCGGGCAGTGATCCTGAGCCTTTATTGTCTTATATGGAAGGATTGCATCGTCTCGGGGCTCTGAATGTCAAGCAGGCGTATCCGGGGCATCGGAATCCTTTTGCACAGTTCAATGAACGGACAGTTCATCTGCTCGCTCATCACGAGGAACGCCTTCAGAAGATGACGGAGCGAATTCAGGAGTCACCGGCGAATGCCTATGACATCTGTGTGCACATGTTTGGCAATCGACTTGGCACCCATCAACTGCGATTTGCCATGAGTGAGACATTGGCCCATTTGCAGGAGTTAATTCGACGCAAAGTAGTGAAGCAAGAGAAGCAACCGGATGGCACGTTCTATTTTCGATTCTAACGGAATGATGATATGGATATGAAATCATAATGCGATCCTATATAGAGGCTCGGGACAGGAAATTCACCTGTTCTGGGCCTTTTTAGCCTCTCTTAACGGTTCATTCATCTATTTTTAAGCCAGCGCGCCTATGATACATCTATGAACTTCGCTAGGGAGCGTTTGGAGACACACCCTAAAGAAAGCAGGGAAGAGCGATGACCAGAAGAAAACGGAATCAATGGAGAAAATGGCAAGCTTCAGCGGCAGCAACGTTGACCGTGGCTGCACTCTTTCAATATGTAAGAACTTCGGATGCCTTTGATGTGGCTTATGCAGCAGCGAATGGCGCAGACACAAGTGTTACTGCTTCAAGTCAGGTGGATACGCGTGATGATGTGATGGATGAATGGATCAGTAGCACAACGGACAGCCACAACTGGAATACGCAGGACAATGACAATAATGATAGTCAAGATAATGGAACATCTGATAGCACACAATCCGCTGGGGCGGACCAAAGCATGATTGACAAGGGAAGTTATTCAGATTCTCAGCGTTATGGACAAAATAACCAGGGTACTGACTCCGGGTACAGCAGTGGCAACTATCAGTCACGTACAGGTGCATCATGAGCCGCACGGAGCAAGTCACTCGTCCGCTCCGGTTTCAATTCCGTGCGATGAACACGGATGTTGAAGTGCAACTGTCCGCTGGACGGGAAGAAGCTGAACATGCAGCAACCTTGGTGAAGAATTGGTTTGAGACCCAGGAGCAGCGCTTCAGCCGATTTGTGGCAGACAGTGAACTGAATCGTCTGAATGGTTCGACCGGATGGATGCCGATCTCTGCTGCAATGGATGAGGTTTTGAGTCTGGCTTACGGATATATTGGGCTGACCGAAGGGATTTTTCAACCGGGCATCTCGCAGGCTCTTCAGGCTTCGGGATACGATCTAAGCTTTGAGAAGGTGCAACAACGACAATCGCAACGTCCATTGCTTGAACGCATATTGCGAACGAAAACACCTGATGGTTCAGGATTGATAGAAGATCGATATGACCACAGCCGTCCGAGTTGGATTCAGCGGGAAGGCAGCCGGATGGTTCATCTGGACCCCGGAGCTGAGCTGGACCTGGGAGGAATCGTTAAGGGCTGGGCAGTGGAGCGCATCGCAGACTGGTTACAGCGAACATTGCATATTCCGGCCGGGTTGATTAACGCGGGTGGAGATATTCAAGTATGGGGTACACCAGACCACCCACAGTGGACCTTGCAAGTAGCTGATCCTTTGCAGGATCAGGGGAATGTGTCAGGTGCGGTCCGTGTACAGCGAGGAGCTGTTGCCACTTCAGGTATTTCCCGCAGACAATGGCAGAATGCAGATGGTAGCCTTGCACATCACCTCATTGACCCCCGTACGATGGAACCGGCGGATACGGATGTGCTACAGTGTACCGTTCTCGGACAGCATGCGTCACAATGCGAGATTATTGCCAAGACGGTCTGCATTCTGGGAAGTGCCGAAGCGGTGGGCTGGTTAAATCGACATTATGATCGGCATGACGTCCTGTGGATGACACGGGATGGGAGTACTTACTTTAGAGGGAATACGGATACGCTCGCTGAGCACTGGCCCGGTTTTGATCCGGATCATCGCTTCAGTCTAATATAGGACAAGTCTAACAGATATGGGGGAGCCGGTTATGGCACAATGGATTGTAGATTACCTGCCGACGTGGAATATCATTCGAATTAGTGGGATTGCTGCTTATGTGCTGCTCTTTGCCGGAGTATTTCTGGGTATTGCGCAAGGGATGCCTATGGCCAAAGGTAAACCGAAAGCAGCCATGTTCAAATGGCATACACGAACGACCTGGCTCGCCTTCGGACTTGGACTCGTGCATGCGTTAACGTTATATATTGATCACTACAGCCCGTTTACCTGGGGAGAACTTCTGATTCCTTTTACCGCCTCTGTGCATCCGATCGGCAGTGGTCTGGGAACGTTAGCCTTCTACGGATTAGTGATCGTCCTGTTATCCAGTGATCTGCGGAACAAGCTGGGCCGTAAATGGTGGTTCATGTTCCACATGCTGTCCTATCCGGTGTTCATTAGTCTGTTGGTTCACGGCATGGTTACCGGGACGGATTCTAGCAATATCATCATGCGGATGATGTATGTATTTACGGGACTCAGCATCCTCGGTATCACGGTGCTGCGTGGCATGTTGCGAGAGCGAAAAGGCCCGGAAATCACGATTGGACCGAAATGGACACCATCTGAGCCAGCTGCTGAGCAGAAGCGGATTGAAGGTTTTGGTTTGGTCGGAACGGTACGACCTAAGCATCTGAAATAATAACGTGTGAATCATGCAATATGTATCGTGCACATGCAAAAGAAGCGGCCATCAGGCCGCTTCTTTTGCATGTGCAGATATCTTCTTATTGAACAGTTATTTCACCAAACATGCACACACATGTCCAATGTTCGGTATGACTTCAGATATGAAACGAGTTACACGTTATACCGTGTCATCGCTGACAGGTTTTTCTCCCAGCGCTTCTTCAAGCTCGGATTGTTTGCGATGGGCGATCCGGCTGCTCGCTGCCGATGCAATCGCACCGACAATATCATCGAAGAACGTGTGGACAGGGCCCAAGCTCTTGTCGTTTAGTCGTTCGAGCACTCCTGGCTTCAGCTTGTCCACATAACCGTAATTCGTAAATCCAATGCTGCCATATACATTGACGATGGAGAATGCCAAAATCTCATCCACGCCATATAGGCCTTCATCGTTCTCAATCATCTCCTGCAAAGGAGATATGAGCTGACCCTGTTCTGCAAGGATATCAAGCTGAATACCGGTCAGGACAGCGTTCTGTACCTCGCGTTTACGGAGAACCATCTCCACATTTTCGATACATTCTTCTATCGTAAGACCTGGATAATATTTTTTCTGCAATAACATGACCAGTTCTGCGATCTCAGGGATCGTGACGCCCCGCTTATGCAGCCATTCCCTTGTTGCCTCCGCGACTTTGCGGCTATTCAGGCTATAAGGGATTTTCTCTTGCTCAGGATGTTCCATGGGCGATTCCTCCTCTGAAGTTAGCAATGTCCCTACTCTTGCTTCCTAATACGTATTAACCTGTTTTACGTTTCTTTAAGATAATAGAACTTATAAGTTTTCAGCGAAGCGATTATCTTTTAGTTATTTTTTGGACAAAGGCTCGTATACATGGTAGTACAAACTGTAAAAATGATGAGGGGGAACGTGATCATGAGAAAGATCCAATCTTTGCGTACGGTATCGGCAGCTGCGCTGCTGAGCATTCCTATGGTGTTGTCAGGCTGCGGCATGTTTGGAGCACAGTCTTCCGAAGCTGTTGATCCACCACCGCCCATTCAGGAAGCAGCCATGATTCAGGCAGCCGAAGGAAATGGGGCACTCGCAACGCTTCCACTAACGACGGTATATCTGCAAGACCAGCAGGGGCTGCTCGCTCCGGTATCCCTGACCCTTCCTTCTGGAACAGATGCCAGCAGTCCGAAGACAGCTCTGGATACACTTGTCACAGGCGGGGCCTATGCCGGGATGTTGCCTGAAGGATTCCAGGGTGTTCTTCCACAGGGAACGGTTGTGCAAAATGTAACGATCCATGCGGATGACAAGCTGGCGGTCGTGGAGTTCTCGGGTAATTTTGCCAAGTATGATGCGAAGGAAGAACGGAAAATGCTAGAAGCTGTCACGTGGACATTGACGGGAACCCCGGATGTGGAGAATGTACAGATCTGGGTCGATGGTAAAAAGTTAACTCAAATGCCGGTAAACAGCACGCCGTTGCCTGAACCGCTGAATCGGGCTGTAGGAATCAATCTGGATCTGGGTGATGCGTTTGTGACCAACAGCAGTCCGGTAACGGTCTATTTCTCCGCTGCTTCGCCAGCGGGCATCCAATATTATGTTCCGGTTACACGTCTGGTCACACCTGGTGAGGATCGGGTGCAGGCAGCATTGAATGAGCTGATCAAGGGACCTGACAAAGGCGGCGAATTGGAAGAGGTCATGACAGGCGGAACGGAACTGCAATCGGTCAAAACAGCAGAGGATGGCACAGTAACAGTTGCGCTGAAAGATGATATGTTTGCCGAAGGGGATATCGTACCAAGTGAGCTGTTACAGTCTGTGGTATTAACGACTGCGGAGAATACAGCCGGCAAGGATGCCAAAGTGCAGATCGAATGGAACGGCCAAAAAACGGTCATGGGTGACGACAACCGAGATTACAGTGCGCCTGTTTCCAAGCCTGAATATATCAACGAAATTCCGATTTAATGACCGGGAAATGCTTAAGGATGCTTTTAACCGAACTCTTTGGTAAAATATAAGGGATTCGTAAAATACGTGTTCAAAAAGATCGGTTTTCAGGACCGAGAAGATGGGATGAAGCTAGAAATGGAGTAGCGGAGCGTAGACAAACTACGTGAGCAACGGACATTTCGGCTGAATTCCATATTCGATGCTGATGATGCCTTAAGGCATCTTTCGTAATCAAAAGCGAGCTTTTTGAACAATCTCTAAAAGTGTGAACAAGCTCAACATTACAGGATGCTTAAGTCGTAGGAGGCAGAAAAAATGAGATCAAACGGACGAACCAGCGAACAGCTGCGCCCGCTGAATTTAACAGTGAACACGAATAAATACGCCGAGGGCTCTGTACTGATTGAAGTTGGAGATACAAAAGTAATCTGTACAGCGACAGTAGAGGAACGTGTTCCTCCCTTTATGAAAGGGCAGGGTAAAGGCTGGGTAACGGCTGAATATTCCATGCTGCCACGTGCAACACATACTCGGAACCAACGTGAAGCCAATCGTGGCAAATTAACTGGACGCACGATGGAAATCCAGCGTCTGATTGGTCGGGCACTGCGCTCGGTAGTGAATTTGCAGGCTCTTGGTGAGCGTACCATTACGCTGGACTGTGATGTCATTCAAGCCGACGGAGGCACACGCACAACGTCCATTACCGGTGCATTTTTAGCGCTGGCGCTTGCCGTAAACAAGATTTCCCAACAGCACAAACTGCAAGTATTTCCGATTACGGATTTCATTGCAGCGGTAAGCGTGGGTGTTGTGGGTGAACAACCTGTACTGGATCTGAACTATGATGAAGATTCCAAAGCCAAGGTAGACATGAACCTGGTGATGACAGGTGGAGGTAAATACGTTGAGTTACAGGGAACAGGCGAGGAAGCACCATTTGATCGCCGTGAGCTGAACGCCATGTTGGAACTGGGCGAGCAGGGAATTCTGGAGATGATCGAGCGTCAAAAAGAAGTACTTGGACCGATTGCGCTCAAGATCGGCGCACGTGGATTAGGGGAAGCGTAAGATGAGTTTGGACAGCCCAATTCTCATTGTCGCAACCCGCAATGCAGGTAAAGTCCGTGAATTCGCTCATGCTTTCGCACCGCTTGGCAAAGAGGTTAAGAGCATGTTTGACTATCCGGAGCTGCCGGATGTGGTGGAAGACGGCGTAACGTTCGCGGAGAATGCCTGGAAGAAAGCCAAAGCGGTTGGTGATGCGCTTGGTTTGCCCGTTCTGGCAGACGATTCGGGACTTTGCGTAGATCTGTTGGACGGTGAGCCAGGCGTATATTCAGCGAGATATGCAGGCGAAGGAGCAACGGATGCACAGAATAATGCGAAGTTGCTGGAGAGGCTGGAATCGTTGAAATCCGGTGAGGACACCGAGCAACCGCTACTAAGTCCAGCTCGTTTCGTCTGTGCGCTGGTACTGTACGATCCGACAACTGGTGATAAGTATGAATCGGAAGGCACTGCGGAAGGCTGGATCACGGCTCAAGCTGCAGGTGCTGGCGGTTTTGGATATGATCCACTCTTCTATGTACCTGAATATGAGATGACGATGGCGGAGCTGACGCTCGAGCAAAAGCAGGCGATTAGCCACCGTGGTCATGCGCTGAGAGCACTCGTATCCAGACTTGAAGGATAAGATTAAACATCAAAGCGTTAATGGAAGGATAGAAGCATTCCGATGGAATGGTTCACTCGCCATTAACGCTTTTTTCTATGCAATGAAGTGTTTGAGTGAGGTTTGGGGAGGTCCATCCATATACCTAAATGAGGATGGCTATTTCTGCGACCATAATACAGAACGTGTGTTCCTGTACCTACGTCAGAAATGGTTAACATTGCACGATTGGGAATCTCATTGGGACTGGAGTTGGAAGAAGTTGCAAGCCTTGTGTGGTATAGGTTAACATTCAAATTAACGAATCATATATGAACCTTAAACGGAGGGATTTGCTCATGCAAGAAGTGAAGCTTGTTGTATCCTACGATGATTATGAGGACGGCATTCGTATGGAAAAATTAATTAAGGAACTGGCAGCTAAACCGGAGGCCAGCTCATTGGAAAGTCTGGTCATCGGAGATTGGGGACAGGCTTATGAAAATTCGCCTGACGAGTTCATGAGCACACTCGTCGAGTCAGCTCCAAGCTTTCCGTCATTGAAGAAACTGTTCATCGGGGATATGGGATACGAAGAGTGCGAAGTGTCGTGGATTATTCAGACGAATCTTACCCCGCTGTTGGGTGCTTTTCCAGAATTAAAATCATTCTCTGTAATGGGCAGTAGCGGTCTTAGTCTGGAACCACTTCAGCATGCCAAGCTTGAAGAATTGATTATTATTTGTGGTGGTCTCCCGAAAGACGTGTTATCTTCGATCACCCACGCCGAGTTGCCTGAATTGCGTAAATTGGAACTGTATCTGGGTGTGGATAATTATGGTTTCGATGGTTCACTTGAAGATGTGCTTCCCCTTTTGGAACAAGGATTATTTCCACAGCTGGTTTACTTGGGTCTAAAAGACAGTGAAATTCAGGATGAGATTGCCAAAGCAGCAGCTGATGCACATATTCTGGATCAACTTGAAATATTGGATCTATCGCAAGGGACGTTGTCCGATGAAGGAGCAGAAGCACTACTAGCCAGTGAACGGATTAAGAAGCTGAAGCATCTTGATCTAAGTTACCATTACATGACCAATGAAATGATTAGCCGCTGGAACCACTCGGGTATATCCGTAGATGTTAGCGACCAGCAACAGAGTGATGAGGATGACTGGCGTTACCCGTCGTTAACGGAGTAGACAATGTCAGGCGTAAAGGAAATAAAAGAAATAAAAGAAAGCCTGCATCAACCGATAGATGTACCTGATCCAACACGAGATCAACCCTTATTATTGATTGGAAACCCCGATAACCGACGAACTCAAGGGATGCAAGAGGCCCGGCATAGATTGGGTTTGAAACCTGCGGTTGTACTGCCATATGCTCAATTGCTTCAGAACTGGAGACACGGCGGAACGATTGCTGATACTGTAGATTCCAATCTGCCGGTACCCCTGATTCGAATTGATGCGCCTGGTGAGGATTGGGAAGTGGAACGTGAGTTACTGTTCCTTGGAGCTATGAACGATACGACAACATTAACGGATGGAATGGGAGCAGAAGCATTCTCCACAGAACAGGCACTTTCGCTGGAACAAGAGTGGGGAAGAATTTACGCACCTGCTCAGTGGTTTCGTGGCTGGAAAGCATGTTTGGATCGAATCGGCCATGAAGCTCGGGAAATGTGGCCTGAAGTCCGATTTATGAATGATCCCAGTGATATCCAATTGATGTTTGATAAAAGACAGTGCCAACATCATTTATCTTCCCATGGGGTTCAAATCCCCCCGGTGCTAACTTCTTCACAGCCGATTCGAAGTTACACCAATCTACGTACGGCTATGCAATCTGCTGGTATGAATCGTGTATTTGTAAAGCTCGCGAGTGGCTCAGGAGCCTCAGGCGTTGTCGCATATCAAGTCAATCCCCGAACAGGTGATGAGATCGCTGTAACGACGATGGGGATGGAACTGATACAGGGCAAGACAATTTTCTTCAATGAAGGACGTCTACGCAAGTATACCGGCAGTGAAGAGATTGCTACGCTGATGAACTGGTTATGTGCAGAAGGTGCACAGATTGAACGGTGGATGCCCAAAGCCACGCTTGATCAACGGGCCTATGATATTCGCCAACTGGTTGCAGGTGGACAGGCAGGTCACGCGATTATGCGGCTGAGCCGTACTCCGATTACCAATCTGCATCTGCGCAATGAGCGTATGCTGCCTGCTGAAGCAGGGCTGGATGAACAGCGGATGTCGCTAGTTCGGACGGCAGCGCAGGCAGCCATGTCTTCATTTCCCAATTCGTGGTCAGCCGGGATTGATGTGATGCTTACGAGTGGTGCGAATCCACGTGCCTATGTGCTGGATGTGAATCCGTTTGGAGATCTGTTATATAGGGTCGAGCATCATGGCCTCGGAACCTATGAGTGGGAAATGGAACTTTTACGAAAGGAGCCTATTCAACATGCCTGATATGAACACCATCGTGGGCTCCCATGACTTGTTAATGATTACGCTGGATACGTTACGATATGACGTAGCCAAGCTGGAAGAGGAAAACTGTCCAAATCTGTGTGGTTCGGGTCCGTGGGAGAAGCGTCATACCCCGGGCAGTTTTACATACGCGGCGCACCATGCTTTTTTTGGTGGTTTTATGCCTACACCTGCCAATACAGATAAGGCATCTCATGTAAGGCTGTTTCATTCCCGGAATACCGGACTCAAGACACATCCGCACACCTGGCTGTTCGACACACCAGATATCGTATCCGGGTTCGCAGCTGAAGGTTACCGTACAATTTGCATTGGAGGCGTCATCTTTTTTACGAAAAAAAACCCACTTGCGAAAGTATTGCCCGGCTATTTTCAACAGAGCTACTGGCGAATGAACTTTGGGGTAACCAACCCCAAATCGACAGAACATCAGGTACAGCATGCATTAAAGCTGCTTGAGCAGACGGCGCCGGATGAAAAGATATTTATGTTTTTGAACGTGTCTGCCATTCATGGTCCAAATCGGTACTTTGTAGAAGGAGCCAAGGAGGACTCGGTGGAGACCCAACGGGCTGCACTTCGATATGTAGACGAGGCCCTTGGGCCGTTGTTCGAGGCGATGCGAAAACGCGCCCGCCCAGCGTATTGCCTGGCTTTTTCCGATCATGGTACAGCTTACGGCGAAGATGGGTATCAAGGACACCGGCTTGCACATGATGTCGTATGGACGGTGCCTTACCGTGAATTTTTAGTATAGAATGTATTGCTTTTATGATGACAACAACCGGAGACAGGAGGAAACCGATGGATAAACAATCACAACATACGACAACAGGCCATTCCACACAGTCCGGATCCAATATAACTACAGGTCTCAGTGAAGTACTGGCATTCCCCTATCGTTCTTACTTATACTCTTACCCACACAAGACGGCATATCGGGAGCTGGACCCACCGTTGCCACTGGAGTCACTGTGGGAAAAAGAGAATACCGATACGTATTTTTTATATATGCACATTCCCTTTTGCGCTGCTCGTTGCGGATTCTGTAATCTGTTCACACTGCCGGATCGTCGAGATGATACGCATGAACGCTATGTGGATGCGTTGGAACGTCAGGCGAAGCAGTGGGCACCTATTACATCTCGAAGACCGTATTCGCGGTTCGCGATTGGTGGGGGAACACCTACATTATTGAATGAGGTCCAGTTGAACCGTCTGTTTGATATTGCTGAACATGTGATGGGGCTGGATCCCTCGCAAGCATCAATATCAGTGGAGACGTCGCCGGATACCGTTACGGAAGCTAAGCTATCCATTATGAAGGAACGAAGTGTAGATCGTGTCAGTATGGGGATTCAGAGTTTCATTGAAGCTGAAGCATCCGCCATCTATCGTCCGCAAAAACCGCAGGAGGTTGAACGAGCGCTTGAGAAGCTTACTCGTTATGATTTCCCATTGTTGAATCTGGATCTGATCTATGGTCTGCCAGGGCAAACGGTTGAATCGTGGCTCTATTCACTGGAAAGAGTGTTAGCCTACGAGCCGGGCGAAATCTTTATCTATCCCTTGTATACACGGGAAAATACGATCGTGAAGCCTGATGATATTCTCCGTCAGGGACCTGATATTCGGATGGAGCTGTATAAGGCAGCACGTGAGACTTTGAAAAGTAAAGGTTATGTGCAATATTCGATGCGCAGATTTGCCAAGGAACAGTCGTCCGCCAAAGTGCTTCTGCCTTATAGCTGTCAGGAGGAAGGCATGGTTGGTCTGGGATGCGGCGCACGCTCGTATACGAGTGAAGTACACTATGCTTCCAAGTACGGCGTGAGTTACAAGGCCACACAGAGCATCATTGCCGATTATGTGGCGACCGAGCGTTATGATGTGGCTGATTATGGTATCGTGTTAAGCCGTGAAGAACAAAGACGTCGCTTTATTCTGAAGGCCTTGCTACATCGGGAGGGATTAACGTTGTCTGACTACCATCAGCGCTTCGGTACTGATGTGATGTCCGACTATGTCTGGCTGACTGAACTGCTGACAGAGGGCATGGCGCAGCTGGAGAACGATGAGGGCAAGCAGATACTGCGTCTGACAGAAGAGGGACTTGGCTACTCCGATGCGATTGGAGATTGGCTTATATCTGCCGAAGTTCGTGAACAGATGGAAGGGTTTGTTTTCTCATGAGAGCGACTTTGTATTATCGGGGGAAGTTGTCTTCCTGTAATTACGACTGTCCATACTGCCCGTTTAGCAAGACTGTGGATTCCAAAGAGACGTTGGAAATGGATGAACAACAATTGCGTCAATTTCTGAACTGGGTGAGGGAGCAGGAAGTTGAAGGGCACCAATTTTCGATTTTCTTCAATCCCTATGGTGAAGCATTGGTTCGTCGTTGGTACCGGGAAGCGATGGTTGAGCTGTCACATATGCCACATGTGGATAAAGTTGCGATCCAAACCAACCTGTCGGTTAAGCTGGACTGGGCAAGGGAGCTGGATGCGAATAAAGCAGCCTTTTGGGCGACGTATCATCCTCGTGAGACGAAAGAAGCTTCTTTTGTAAAACAATGCCTAACTTTGCGTCAGATGGGGCTAGCATTTAGTGTTGGTACTGTCGGACTCCGCAGTGCATTCCCCGCAATTGAGTCGATGAGACAGGCTTTGCCGGAGGATGTATATATGTGGGTTAATGCCTTCAAAGATCGGCCCAAGTATTACATGCCGGAAGAGATTCAGTTTTTACGTGGGCTTGATCCGCTTTTTGAAGGTAATCTGCAGGATTATGAGAGCTTGGGCAAACGATGTGCTGCCGGTTCGGAAGTCTTTTATGTACAAGGGTCCGGTCATGTGAAGCGGTGTTATAAGGATCGCCGGATCATTGGGCATCTGTATCGCGATGGTCTACAAGCTTTGGCCGCGGATCGGCCTTGTCGCATGAAAAAGTGCGGTTGTTACATTGGATATATTCATATGGAGGATTCCCCGTTCAGGGAAACCTTTGGCAGTGGGCTGCTTGAACGAAATCCGGTATTAATCAACCGTTAGATATAACAAATATATTATTTTTAAATGGATAAAGACTTTACACCAGCAGATGTTCCTGGGTAAGGTCTTTTTTTGTTTAGGTCTAAAGATTCAAATTATTTAATTTTGGATATAAGGAATGTAGTATATTGTCGATTTTATATAAAAAAACCTTGAAATATAGTATTGGTAGATACTAAAGACCTATTTTTGAGTGTGCGAATGTGCTAACATATTTTAAATAGTCTCAAATTTAACCAATTCTATATTCCGCAAAAGGAGGGGAGATCTTCAAAGAGTTATTTACTACATAAATCATAGAATGCAAGTCATTTTAAGCACACGGGGGAAATGAAATGAAGAGGATTTCCATTAGTCGTAAATTACTGTTGGGTTTTTTATCGGTACTTATTTTATTGGTAGCTGTGGTTGTGATCTCGTACACGCAATTTCGTTCAGTGGAAAAAACTTATACAGATTTAATCAAAGACCGTACAGCTAAACTACTTGTTATTAAAAATATGGTTATTGATGTGAAATCCTTGCAGGTGGAGTTGCGAAATTTCGTGGTGGAAGATAATGATAAAAGTGCGCAGGATTTTCAGGGTTTTTATGAAGATTATCAAAAAATAAGCGATGCATTACGAGCGGAAGTTACAACCGAAGTGATGATTGATCTTCTGGATCGTTCAAGCGAGATTTCAGAAGAATATTATGCCTATGCTCAAAATGTGATGGATTTAAAAAGACAAGGGAGAAACAATGAGATTACAAGGTTAATACTCGAAACAGGTCCAGAAATTGTGTCCAGATTTGAGCAGAGTATCGAAGCTTTGGAACGGCATCAGCAAAGCGCGTTGGATGCCGGAATCGTGGATGCTAATAAACTCATTCATAATGTGCTCCGGTATATTGTGATGATCGGGATAGCATCGATTGTTCTGGGAGCAGCAATCGCACTTTTCATGGGCAGAATTATATCCAGACCCGTTGCATATGTAGCCAGATCTGCTAGGCAGATTGCAGATGGAGACCTGACAGGCGAGGCTATTGTGGTTCGTAACCGAGATGAGATCGGGGATCTGGCACAATCCTTTAACGATATGATGGTTAACTTGCGTCAATTAATCCATCAGGTGGGGAACAATGCGGATCGGGTTGCGGCTTCTTCCGAGGAGTTAACGGCAAGTACAGAACAGACCGCCTCGGCGACTGAACAGGTTGCTGTTACGATGGAAGAGATTGCGACTGGTATGGATACACAGGTGAGAATGGTTGGAGATGGATTCCATACGATCAATGAATTATCCACAGGTTTTCAGCAGATGACGGAGAACACGCAGAACATGTCAGATGAAGCGACCAATGCATCAGCCAAAACCGTGTCTGGTAACGAGGCAGTTCAATCCGCTGTCGGACAGATGAATTCTATTCATCAGACTGTACAGACCCTTGCTGCAGTCATTGAAGAACTGAGCAATCACTCTCAGGAGATCGGACTCATGGTTGAGAGTATATCCGAAATATCTGCTCAGACAAATCTGTTATCTCTGAATGCTGCCATTGAAGCTGCAAGAGCAGGCGAACATGGTCGTGGATTCGAGGTGGTTGCTACAGAGGTACGCAAGCTGTCGGACCAATCGGCGAAATCAGCCGAACAGATCAGTGTACTCGTAGCTGCTATACAAAAAGGGATGAATAATGCATCACAATCCATGGGAGAAGTAACTTCAGAGGTTCAGGAAGGTATAGAGCTTGTCCGAAAAGCAGGGGGGACTTTCGAGGAGATCCGTGAAGCTGTTAGCAATGTCGCTGGTCAGACTCAGGAGGTATCAGCATCCATTGAGCAAATGGCAGCGGGTGTAGAACAGATTAATGTGTCGATGAAGACAATTATGGAAGTAACAGAGAATGCGGCTGCTGGAACAGAGGAAGTCAGTGCAACATCAGAAGAACAACTGTCTGCGATGCAAGAGATTGCTTCAGCGGCTAATGATCTTTCGTCCATGGCAGAAGAGTTACAACAGTCACTGAGTCAATTTAAAGTGTGATGATGGATGGTCAGCGTGAAATTCAGCATAGATGAATTTGAATAACAAGAAGGTGTCAGGATAATAGCACTTATGCTGTTATCCTAACACCTTTTTTTGATGAATGAGCCATCACATGGTCATCTTAACGAATAGCGACTTTATATGTCCGCAACCAGGTATTGATCTGAGTCAGATATGCAAATAGCTGGGGACCCGACATCAACTGTCCGAACCAGGGAAGATTGGAAGCTGCATCTGGTGAAGATGCAAGATTACGGATCTGAGTTTTGTCGATCAAAGGCAAAATAGGCGAAGTGGGGTCATCCAGAATATCAAGTACCTGTTGTTTGACCGCGGCCAGGTATTGTGGGTTATGTGTTTTCGGATACGGACTCTTTTTGCGATATAACACATCGTCTGGCAGGACACCTTCGAGTGCTTTACGCAGGATGCCTTTTTCCCGCCCGCCCGTTATTTTCATTTCCCAAGGAATGTTAAAGACATATTGGATCAGACGATGATCACAGTAGGGTACCCGTACTTCCAATCCTGCCCCCATACTCATCCGGTCTTTGCGATCCAGAAGTGTAGGCATGAAACGTGTAATATTCAGATAGGACATTACTCGCATTTGTGCAGCTTTGCCTGTTTCTCCATCCAGAAGAGGCACTTCAGCCACTGCATCGGAATAACGGTCTGCCAAATAGTCGAGTGGTCGAATCCATTCCCGAATGTCCGGAGATAACAGCGCTGCTCGCATATCAGGTGCTACAGACCATGGAAACGTACCAGAGTTCAGCATATCTTCGCGATGGAACCAGGGGTAGCCGCCGAACACTTCATCCGCCGCTTCACCCGAAATGGCAACCGTAGCTCCTTTTTTGATTTCTTTACAGAACAGATAGAGTGAGGAGTCCACATCCGCCATGCCTGGTAGATCCCGCACAAGCATGGCCTGTGTCAATGCATGAACAAGTTCACCGTTCTCGATTTCGATCCAGTGATGGTCTGTCTTGAGTTCATCCACCATTCGCTTAATCCAGGGCCCATCTGCACCGGGCTGAAAGGAATGCGCCTGAAAATGCTTGGCATTATCCACATAATCGACAGAATACGTACTGACTTGGCCTTGCCCCGTCCGGTTGTAATAATCCACGGCTAACGCAGACAAGGCGCTGGAGTCGAGTCCTCCTGATAAAAGAGAGCATACAGGAACATCCGATGCCAGCTGGCGCTCCAGTGTATCTTGCAAGAGGGTTCGCACCTCGGCTGCGGTCTCTTCCAGATTATGTTCGTGTTTCTGGCTTTCCAGTTTCCAGTAGGCATAGGTTCGAATCCCGTTTCGGTTGTAGATGAGCGCGTGTGCAGGCTTGAGTTCGTTCAGTGAAGAGTATACGCCGTGTCCTGGTGTCCGTGCAGGCCCTACGATAAAAACTTCGGCCAATCCTTCCGGGCCAACAGCGGCTTCCACATCCGGGTGAATGAGCAGAGCTTTGGGCTCTGAGCCGAATACGAGTGTGTCTTTGGCATTGCTATAGAACAGAGGTTTCACACCAAGGCGATCCCGTGCGATAAAAACCTGTTCGCGTCCCCCATCCCATATGGCAAAAGCGAAAATCCCGTTAAACCGGTCAACGCATGCCGGTCCCCACTCAATATAAGAGGCGAGCAACACTTCCGTATCACATTGCGTACGGAACTGATGCCCCCGCTGGAGAAGTTCCTTTTTCAACTCGGGTGCATTGTATAGTTCTCCGTTATACACGACGGTATAGGAGGTATCTCCTTGTAACGCATGCATGGGCTGTGCCCCGTTCTCGGGGTCCATTACACTAAGACGCCGATGTCCAAAGGCACAAGGATTGGAGATCCATGTACCTGAAGCGTCGGGCCCCCGGTTCGACAAGCTGTCCGTCATACGGACTAGCAGCTCTGATTCCTGGGTCAGATCCCGATTCCACTGTATGAAGCCGGTAATACCGCACATGGTTTGTTCATCCTTTCTTGGTCGAGTCATTCATCCGTATGGCTGCAGAATTACTGACAGCCAGCAAATGTTGTCTTTTTCGTCAGAAGTCGTAACAAATATATGCCGAAAGCAGGCATAAAATGTCTGTCCTCTTCGGAAACTAGTTCTAGGGACAACGGCCTCAACATGCCTGTGAAGGAGAGAACATGCAATGGACAGTATGAAGTATTATGTGTCTGTCATGGGCCGCTCCGTTATTCCGAATCCATCTGTAACATCATATGAATGGATCATTCAGGCTACGCCACAGGAAGCGGAGCAATTGCTGGGAATGCTCAATCTCATGCAGGAAAAGGAGGAAGAGGCCTTTCCTGGCATGGTATTCCCATGGCCAGATACACCGGAGGAGTCCGTAAACCGGGCGTATGAAACGGTATTACAACAGGTGTATCGGGAGATTTATCGATTGGGGACACCAGAGACACGATATCAGATTGAACAAAGTACATGATAAGCACATAGGAAAAGGAGCGCGATGACGAATGTATGCCATTCAAGATGCCAAAATACGCAGATTAACCGAGGTAGATGGATTGTCCTGTGCAGAGGTTGAAGTGCAGCCTGGAAATGCTGGAGACCCGTCATTACTTGTATACGTGGCCTCCACGCAGCCGGGCAATTCGCTGGAAGTCGTTCGAATTGTACGCAATCACTCCGATTCAGCGATCGACTGGTATAACAATAATATGCATACCGCATTTGAAGAGGCGACAGAAGCCGCGTTTGAGAACAGCGAAGGCATCACTGCCGAAGAAGATAAGGCTCGGTTTCAAAGTGAACTGTTTGCTTTTGGTTTGCTGGGTCCCACACTTCAGCGTTATCTGGTTGGGCAGGCATAAGAAGGAATGCTACAGTACCGTATGTGTTGCCAGCGGGGTAGGGTTCAATGTTGAGCTATACGTAGAGAGTGATCTGTTGCTATTGTAGCTGCAAATGCATCTGTAACTGGAAAACCCCGCCGTTGTTGAACGGCGGGGTTTGTTACGCGAGAGTCAGAACAGGTGGAGTTGTGATTAAGCATACTCACGCAGCACTTGAATACCTTTGACCACGTTGTACACAAAGCTTAATCCGTAGATCACAAAGAATAGAATGACAAACCCGACGGCAGAACCCAGGCTATGCGCAGTCACGAAAAAATAAAATAGCGGAATGGCAGCGAGAAACGGGAATACATGTGAGAATAAAGCGCGTTTCGCATGTCCCTCAATGTAAGCATCCTTGGCAACAATCCATATAATGATCGGAAACAGGAACGGGGCAAAGAAAATACTAAAATAGGATAGGGCTGATAAAAGTTGTCTCATGACGATTCTCTCCTTCAATGGAACACTGAAATGTATGTATGCAAAAGATTACCCAGCAATTCTGACATTGAACATGTCTTATGTTAATCCGGCTCTAATTGTTCCAATCTCCTCAATATAGCCTGGTTCAAGCTATCATATTCCTAAAGGTAATGGAGTATGAGAATAACACCGAAAAGTACGTTGTTGAACCCGCATTTAAGTGTAATTATTAATTTTTTTATAAAACTATTGAAAAATATAGAAAACAGAGTATAATAAGAACCGCGCCGAAAATTTATTATACATATTTGTCTCAGTAGCTCAGCTGGATAGAGCAACGCCCTTCTAAGGCGTCGGTCGGGGGTTCGAATCCCTCCTGGGACGTAAAAAAAAAGAAGCTTCCTTCGGGGAGCTTCTTTTTTTCGTTCAGGGGAAGAGAACCCCAATGGTTCGTCGGAGCATCCGCTTCGTTAGCACTACTTCGCAGTCTCGACTGGAAGGAGAGTACCCCTCCTGGGACGTATTAAAGAAAGCTTCCTTCGGGGAGTTTTTTTGCGTTTAAAATAAAGTTATTTATTGGTTTTACCTATTGAATAAATAGAATTTATATATTTAAACAATAAATGATTCTATGTCACAATGTGGTTATTAACGATGAAAGCGACGGTGGTATTCATGAAATCATTAAATCAATGGCGAGCAGATGAGTATGACAACCAATTGGCATTTGTGTCTGGATACGGTAAAAACCTGATCTCATGGCTTCAACCCCAGAAAGGGGAATACATCCTTGATCTGGGTTGTGGAACGGGAGATTTGACGTATGAAATTTCTCTGGCCGAAGCTGAGGTTGTTGGCATGGATGCATCTCCGGACATGATTCGCCGTGCGAAGGAGAAATTCCCCGATATTGAATTCGTGGAAGGAGACGGTCATCAGTTTGAGACGAATAGACCGTATGATGCCGTCTTTTCCAATGCGGCGCTGCACTGGATGAGAAATCCGCGACTAGTGGTGGATAGTATCTGGAAGTCTCTGAAGCCCGGAGGGCGTTTTGTCGCAGAATTCGGCGGTAAAGGGAACGTGCAGATCATTGTGAATGCACTAGAGGAGGTCGTGGAACGTAACACGGGCATTCGTGCATCGGAACGCAATCCTTGGTACTTTCCTTCGATCGGAGAATATAGCTATATTTTGGAGCAAAGTGGATTTGTGGTTCGACAGGCCTATCACTACGACCGTCCTACCAGACTGGCAGATGGTGAGCAGGGTATAGTAGGCTGGTTGGCTCATTTTGGAGGCGACTATTTCGCAGGTATCAGCCATGATGAGATACAAAAAATCTGCCATGAAACCAGTCAGATCGTGTTGCCTCATCTTTGGAAAGAAGATGCGATGTATGCCGATTACAAGCGCCTGCGTATGGAGGCTGAGAAACCAGAAAGTTGAATCGTAATATTGTTTTGTCAATGTTAAAAGAATTATAGTGGTCTTTTTTTAACAACTATTCTTCACATGTAGACCGAGAATCTCTTTTTAATAAAGAGGATCTGGGTCTTTTTTTGATGCGCTATTTTAAAAATAAGATATTCAAACGACAAATAATTACAAATGAATATTTTTATCATACTCAAGACCCATATAAGTAATTTCTATATCATATTTGTAAGTATTTAGAAGGAAAATGTGGTATTTTGATAGAATAATTTACCAAGGGTCAATCTTCTTGCAGATAGGTGGTGAAATTGAGCAGGTATTGCAGTACGTGCGAATAGCAGGAACCCATCATTTGGTGAGGTACTCACATTTAAAAGGAGGGGCATAGCCTTGAGCAAACGATTGATATCCACGTTATTAAGTGTTCTGATGGTCTTTTCCATTATTCTCCCAGCGGCTGGAGCCGCTCCCACAGATTCAGTTATTCAGCTTGAGAACCTACCAAGTGCAGCCGAAGCCAAACAATGGAGAGAGATTCTTGCAGGGCGGGAAGCAAAAATTGCCGCAGATCCATTTTTGGATAAAAGTTTGGAAGGCCTGGGTGGAGAAAACACCCGAGTTATCGTTGAGCTTTCGAATAAACCTGTTGCAGTAGCGCAAGGTGAATCAACCCTCTCAGGAAAATCATTTACCTCCTCTATGGAAACAAAGGCTGTGACTCAAGTTGAGCAACAACAAGAGTCATTTGTACATAGCCTCACTCAGAAGAAAATCAAACATGAAGTATTGGAAGAGTATGCATACGCCCTGAATGGTGTAGCCATTGAGATCAAAGGAAACCAAGTGGGACAATTGCTGCAGATACCAGGCGTGGTCAGTGTATATCCTGACCTTGAAGTTACAATAGCTCCCGAGACAGATGAAGTGAACCCGTATATGAAAGACACAGCGCCTTTTATTGGTGCACCTGAAGTATGGGATCTGGGTTACAAAGGAAATGGCGTCAAAGTGGGTGTCATTGATACAGGGATTGACTATGAGCATCCTAATCTACAGCCAGCCTATAAGGGTGGATGGGATTTTGTTGACAATGATAGCGATCCGTATGAAGCAACATATCAAGAATGGAAAGTGTCAGGTGAACCTGAGTTTAATGCTAATGGAAGTGCCTATTACACATCCCATGGTACGCACGTAGCCGGTACAATTGCTGCTCGTGAAGCAGGGGACTACGGCATTGTTGGTGTTGCTCCTGAAGCAGATATCTATGCTTACCGTGTACTTGGACCGTATGGTAGTGGTCAAACGTCATGGGTACTCGGCGGAATCGATCGTTCTGTTGAAGATGGCATGGACGTGATCAATCTCTCGTTGGGTAACGCCGCCAACGATCCGAGTTATGTTACTTCGGTTGCCCTTAACAATGCGATGTTGTCAGGTGTGACAGCGGTTGTAGCAAGTGGTAACAGTGGACCTAACCGTTATACACTCGGTTCTCCGGGTGCATCTGCCATGGCCATTACCGTAGGTAACTCTACAGGTCCTAGCCAGCTTATTACAGCTGATACTCACTTCTGGATTGGTGAAGAAGGCGAAGAAGTGTTGCCTGAACAACAACCTGTGCCAGAGGTTGATCAATCTCCTGAACTGGGGACAGCACCTGGAATAGAAGCACCTGAAGTTTCAGAACAAGGCGTACCCGCAACTGCTACTGAAGAAAGTGCTGCAGCTCTGGAGGACGTGGTTTCTGAAGAAGTTGTAGAAGAAGCTACAACAGAAGAAAATACTTCTGCACCAGTTGAAGTTTCTCCTGAAGCTGCTCCTGTGGAAGAAGAGTCTGTAATTGCTCCGACTGAAGCTCCACTGTCTATTACAGAGTCGGTTTACCGTCTGGATCTGATGGGCTGGAGCCTGTCAGCAGACCCTGAAACTGTTTTGACAGGAAAATTTGGACTTGAATTTGCAGCACTGGGTAAACCAGCTGATTTTGAAGGCAAGGATTTTACAGGCAAAGTAGCATTGATTCAGCGTGGTGAACTCGCATTTGTAGAGAAAATCGCCAATGCAAAAGCGGCTGGAGCCGTGGCTGTTATTGTATATAACAACATTCCCGGTCCGATCGGTGTAAGTCTGGGCGATAACTTTGAACTCATTCCGACACTGAGCATGTCCAAGGAAGATGGAGATGTGATCAAGGCTGAGCTGGACGCAGGACAAACTGTTGAAGTGAGCTTTAGTGACTTTGAACGTTCCCAAACTCCGGGCGATGAGATGAATTCATCCAGTTCACGTGGACCTGCAAAGGTAACGCTGGATATCAAACCGGATATTGTGGCACCAGGTACAAGCATTCTGTCTACGATTCCTGCCTACGGCAAGGATGAGCCAGACGCAGATTACGCACAAGCTTATGATCGTAAAACAGGTACAAGTATGGCTACACCTCATGTAGCAGGTTTGATTGCGCTGTTGATTGAGAAGCATCCGGACTGGACGCCATTTGATATCAAAGTAGCGCTCATGAACAATAGTAAAGTGCTGGATACGACCAAGTTTGATGTATTTGATCAAGGTGCAGGGCGCATTCAGGCTGTGAACACCATCGATCCTGCTGCTTTTGTGAAAGTGCTTGATGTTACTCAATACACAGAGAGTGGCTCTGTTGTTGAAAAGGAAAATATCACCGGAAGCATCAATTACGGTAATTTCCTGAGCACAGACGAAAAGACGATCACCAAAACGATCAAAGTTGAAGCACTGAATGGTACTGGTGGAGATTACACCGTAAATGTGAATCCGACGCGTAATGTCGCTGGTGTATCCGTTGCGGTAGACAAGAGTTCGTTCACACTGAATGGTGAGGAAGAACTTGCAGTGACAATCACTGTTCCACGAGGGGTTACCGCGGTTACAGAAGCTCAAGGATACATTGAGTTGTCGAACGGAACCAATACCTTCACTGTGCCATATGTTGCTCATTTCAACGTTACGTTGAGTGGAGTGAAATATATTGAAACGGTAAAAGGTACTGAAAAAAATCCATTCCACTATCCACTGAAGGCTGATGGTACATTGGATACGCTGAATGTAGCGATGGAATTCTATAATCCAATGACTTTCGCCCTGATCGAGATTTATGATGGCCTTAACCCAGAAGGTGGTTATTATCAAGATGGATATATCGGTTCCATTTTCGGTAACTATTTTAACTTTAGTGCAAATGCAAGATATAACCTTGCTTGGAACGGCACTTATGCGGACTACACAACCGATGAAGTGACAGAGATTCCAGATGGTTTATACACCGTTGATATCACTACCATTGGTACGGACGGCAAAACATATAAGGAAGATACTTCTCCATTTTTGGTGAAAAAGACAGCTCCGGCTGTAACTGCACCAGAAGCGTTGGAGTTCACAGTGGATGAATCTGCTGTTCTTAATGGTAGCGTGGAAGATTTGTACTTCCGAGTTGCTCCTGCGCTTGCGAGCGGATGGGACATTGCGTTTGATCCGGCAGCTTCCTTGGAAGCAACGTATGTTGTGAAAAAAGAAGATGGTTCGATTCAAAAAGAAGGTGTTTTTGAAGTACAAGCGGATGGCACCTTCAGCCTTCCTTTGGAAGGGATCGAAGCAGGGGAATACAATGTTGAACTTACGGTAAAAGACCAACAGGGGCTTTCGGGTACAGCCAATACGGCATTGAAATTGGAAGCCGTGGAGACCGAACCTGAAACTCCGGCCACCAAGGCCCCAGGCACGCCTGTATTGTCTCACAATAACTGGGTAGGCAACGGATTGCCAGAAGGCTCATATATCGTTACCATGAACCTGTGGTGGGGCGAGAACGCAACCAGCTACAAGTTATATGAAGACGGGGTTTTGGTTGATACGCAGAAGTTGACTTATAACGCGCCTTCAGCGCAGTCTGCTCAGACGAAGATCACGGGCAAAGCCAACGGCACATATACGTATGTGGCCGAGTTAACGAATGACAAGGGAACAACACGGAGTCAGACGTTGACTGTTCAGGTTACCAATGCAACGCCTGGCAAAGCAGTTCTCTCTCAGGATAACTGGGATGGCGACGGCAACTATAAGGTAACCATGAACCTGTGGTGGGGGACGAATGCCTCTGAGTACCGTCTCTATGAAAATGATGAATTGATCGACACGCAAGAACTCCGTGCGGTTACACCTCTTGCTCAAAGCGCTGTGAGTACACTGTCCGGGAAAGCTTCGGGCACGTACACGTATCGAGCTGAGTTAATTAACGCAGCCGGAGTTACCAGCACAGATACGATCACGGTAAAAGTGAAGTAAGTTCTTCCTCATTGAAGCTGATTAGATTAATGAAGGAATTGTTCAATGCACAAACGGCCTCCATCCTGATTTTGCAGGATGGAGGCCGTTTCATGTTGTTCTTTCTATATAAACGAATTGTATGACTAACCGATCATTCGATTTTTGCTGGCCTGGATACCTGCGATGAGTAAAGCGATGGCCAGAAGAACCTGTATCAGCAATGGAAGGGTCCATCCTTTTGTCCAGTCATGAAGCATGCCGAACAGCAGAGGTCCCACTGCCGCCAGCATATAACCGAATGACTGGGCCATACCGGACAAACTGGCAGCTTGTCTGGCATCTTTGGTACGAAGGACGAAGAACATCGTTACCAGTCCAAACGAAGCGCCGGCACCTATTCCAGCCAGCGTGACGCCGATGGTAACGAGCGAAGGGAGTCCGCTTAACAATAAAGCATACCCGACAATTAAAGAGGAGCACGTTATCGTGGTTAGCATACGCTGGTCTCTCGTTCTACCAGCGAGGATCGGAACGATAAAGGTAACGGGTACGCTAACCATCTGCATTAAGGAGAGCATCCAGCCTGCTGAGGTGGGGCTGAAGCCCTGCTCGGCGAGAATCTCGGGAAGCCAGGTAATCGTCGTATAGAAGATTAGAGATTGCAGACCCATAAATAATGTAATGAACCAGGCCAGGGATGATGTCCGTAGACGCACAGGTGTCCCTTCACTCTGGGTGGCAACATATAACATTCGCTGGCGTCCCGCAGCGACCTGGGGGAGCCACAAGAGTAGTGCGAGAATGGATAACAAGGCCCACATCCCCAGAGAAGCGCGCCAACCTATAGAAGTTGCTCCTGCTACTGGCACACTCATGCCTGAGGCGATGGCGCCAAATATATTCATCGATACGGAGTATAGTCCGGTCACGATACCAACACGCAGTGGAAAATCGCGTTTGATCAAACTGGGTAAAAGCACGTTGCTTAACGCAATGCCGCATCCCAATATTGCGGTTCCTGTGTATAAGGCCAAGACAGATGGCGATAAACGTAACGCCACCCCGAGAGTTACGATGATGATAGCGATCAGCAAGGCTGATTCAAGTCCTAAACGTTTCGCAAGACGTGGTGCAAACGGAGAGACTGCTGCAAAAGCAAGCAAAGGAAGCGAGGTTAGAAGCCCCGCCATTGTATGGCCGATACCTGTATCCGAGCGGATCATCTCCACGACGGGACCGGTCGCCGTGATCGGTGAACGCATGGTAGCGGCGATGACGATAATGCCTGCCAATAACAGGCCGAATCTTTTGGATGTCGAAGAATGTTCTTCTTGGGCTTGGATAGATGAGTGCTGCTGTATTGAAGATGACATGATAAAATCTCCTGTTTCCTAATGAGTTAATATGTATGGATTGTTACATTATCCACTCCGCAAGCATAACATTCGTTGTCAATATTGAGCAATGAAATGAAAAAAAGCCCCCACTGGAACGCGGACGCATTGACTACCTTTGACCTGATAAGCTCTAACGAATCTAAGAGGTCTTATTAAGCGGATAACCGCCATGTTCGGATTCTAACGAACCTCAGCAACGTTAATCAGGCAACTTACTGCATATATTTGTGGTATCAACCTCGAAATGTTGAAATAAGCTCTATAAGATTCAGTTAGAATTCCATAATGCTGATTTTGGAGTAAATAAAGTGCCCTATGTTCATTAGAACATTCGTTACTGCGACGTTTCGCTCGTGGAGTGAGCAAATGCGGATGCTCCAATGGAGCGGGTTAGAGCTCATAACGAAGCGAATGCTCCGACGAACCATTGGGGTTCTTATCCCTAGAACGCAAAAAAGCTTCCCGAGGGAAGCTTCTTTTTAATACGTCCCAGGAGGGATACTCTCCTTCCAGTCGAGACTGCGAAGTGGTGCTAACGAAGTGGATGCTCCGACGAACCATTGGGGTTCTCATCCCAAGTACGAAAAAAAGCTTCCCGAGGGAAGCTTCTTTTTTTTTACGTCCCAGGAGGGATTCGAACCCCCGACCGACGCCTTAGAAGGGCGTTGCTCTATCCAGCTGAGCTACTGAGACATGAATTTTTTCAAGCAAAATTGATTTTATCATATACAAACAGGAATATCAAGCGTTTTATTTTAAACTGTTTTTCGTATATGATATTTGGCGGCAGTAACGTTTTTTTCATTATATTTAAGGTTATGTTAGAATATCAGGAGAACTCAGAAAATAGATCGACAATCGTTTTAATATATACATCTATTTATGTTGATTCCGACTGGAGATTCAGGATATAGAGGAGGTGCTCCCATTAAGGAATCCACGACCCCGGAAACCGAGCACAACAACAATATTGTGCTGTTTCCTAAGACGCTGGACTATTACCAGATTCAATTGACAGTGATGCTTGAAAATGAACGGTATGGTGAAGCGATGAAATTGCTTCACTTTTTGCTGCAATGTCAGGGACAGGAAGAGCGCCACTATGATGAATGGCGGGCCCTGCTCGAATGGCTTCAGGCTGCGTTCCCTCATTATGAAGAAATTTCGCCTGCCGTTCATGAGGAACGGGAAGAGGAAGAGGTTAGTGAGGAAGACATGGCGAGGCAGCATGCCCGTTTGAAGCTTGAACAGGATGATGGCTATGCAGATAAGATGCTTCGCACTGTAATGGAAGAGCCACTGTCTGAACAGACGATGCTGGCTTTGGAGCAGCTTGCCTATCTTGATCTGCCGAAGATTGACGAGGCACTTACGAGTTGGTTAAAAGATAAGTCGCTTCACCCTTTACTTCAATTCCGGGTGCTGCAAACCTTGCGTCGCCGAGGTGTTCAAGGTATGATCCTGTTTACGAGAGGCGAAGAGCAGGTAGAGGTCGAGATTGATACCGTGCCTCTTAAACCAGAAGAATTCCCGCTCCAAATCGTTCAGATTCTGGAACGAGTAGCTGATCAAACGGAGGTTCATGAACCTACGCTCTTTTATTTTGCCCAGGAACTGTGGATACAATATGTGATGGCGGTGTATGGAACCCGTGATTATATATCGATGCTGGAAGAAAATGATTCCATGACAGATATATGGGCAGCAGCTCTACATATGACCGTTGCAGACAGTCTGGGTGGCTCGCATGATGAGGAAAATACCCGCTCAATGTATGCTGTGACAGGCGCGATGCGCTTTCGACTGGAGCAGGCTTATCGTTCGATGAAACAGTTTGTATCTGCCGGTTTGGACGGTTAATCGAGGCCGGAAACGTTTTCCTTAAACTGTATCAAGGGATTCCCCTTGAAAAAGAATCTAATCTTGTTTATACTAAAATGGTTATTTTGTACGTGATTGCCTACGTGAACATGTGAATTTTGGAGGGGAAAGTATACAATGAAAGCAACTTGGGAAAAGATAGAGAAGAACCTTGGGGTTCTTGAGGTTGAAGTGGATGCAGATCGTGTAACTGCAGCACTCGACAAAGCTTTTAATAAAGTGGTAAAACAAGCAAACGTACCTGGATTCCGTAAAGGTAAAGTACCACGTTCCATCTTCGAAGCACGTTTTGGTGTAGAGAGCCTTTATCAAGAAGCAATCGACATTTTGCTTCCTGAAGCTTATACAGAAGCAATCGACCAAACGGATATCTTCCCGGTTGATCGTCCTGACGTAGATGTTGAACAATTCGCTAAAGGACAAACATTCAAGTTCAAAGCGAAAGTAACTGTGAAACCTGAAGTTACCCTGGGTGACTACAAAGGAATCGAAGTTGCTGTAGCAAAAGGTGAAGTAACTGACGCAGAAGTGACTGAAGAACTTGAGCGTCTTCAACAACGTCACGCTGAACTCGTTGTAATCGACGAAGGTTCCGCTGCAAACGGCGACGTTGCAGTAATCGACTTCGACGGTTCCGTTGATGGTGTACCTTTCGAAGGTGGACAAGCTGAGCGTTATTCCCTGGAACTGGGTTCCAACACATTCATTCCTGGATTTGAAGAGCAAGTTGTGGGTCTTTCCACAGGCGACTTCAAAGACGTAGAAGTGACTTTCCCAGAGAGCTACCATGCAGCAGAACTTGCTGGCAAACAAGCGGTATTCAAAGTGAAAATTCACGAAATCAAACGCAAACAGCTTCCTGCATTGGATGATGAGTTTGCTAAAGATGTTAGTGAATTCGACACACTGGAAGAGTACAAAGCTGACCTGAAAACACAATTGGAATCCCGTAAAGCTGACGAAGCCAAAGCTGCTCAAGAAAATGCAGTTGTAGAAAAAGTGGCTGAGAACGCTGAAGTGGACATTCCTGCTGCAATGGTTGAGAGCGAAGTACAAAACATGATGCGTGATTTCGACAACCGTCTGCGCAACCAAGGTATGAACCTTGAAATGTTCCTGAGCTTCTCTGGCCAGACTCAAGCTGACCTGAGAGGACAAATGCAAGAAGATGCTTCCAAACGTGTTCGCAATAACCTGGTGCTTGAAGCTGTAGGTAAAGCGGAAAACATTGAAGTATCTGACGAAGAAGTGAATCAAGAACTCGAAAAAATGGCTGAATCTTACAAGCGTCCTGCTGAAGAGATCCGTGGCATCCTCGAGGGTAATGGTTCCCTGGACAGCCTTCGCGATGAAGTTAAACTGCGTAAAACGATTGACGTTCTTGTTGAGAACAGCACAGTTGTTGAGCCAGTTGAAGCTCCAGCTGAAGAAGTTGTTGCAGAAGCTGACGAAAAATAAGACAAGCTGTTATCAACTTGTCAGTTGAATAAACGATAAGGCACGTGAACTATTGCGTGCCTTATTTTTAAATTATGACATCCATTTTATAGAAAATGAAGTAATAATATGGATGGATACTAATTTTATTGATCGGTGTACACTTTTTACATACCTATGACACTTCGTGCAAATAAAAAATGGCAATACGGCATAGGATGGCTTCAATTTGCACATACATAGAAAACATGGTTAAATATGATCAGGCAAAAAAGTAAACGAACTGATGTCTGACACACTTGTGAAAAATGACATTGTCACAGGAAAGTGTTAGAATGAATTTGGGTTTGCTTTACAGGTGGCCTATGTCTAATTACATGTAGAAAAGAGGTTGGTCTCATGAGTCTGGTGCCAATGGTTATAGAACAAACCAATCGAGGCGAGCGGTCTTACGATATATATTCGCGTTTGCTGAAGGATCGCATTATCTTTCTAACCAGTGCGATTGATGACGATGTAGCCAATCTTGTCATAGCGCAGCTTTTGTTTTTGGCAGCCGACGATCCTGAAAAGGATATCAGCTTGTACATTAACTCACCTGGTGGTTCTGTCACCGCAGGGATGGGTATATACGATACGATGCAATATATCAAGCCGGATGTATCTACCATTTGCGTAGGAATGGCAGCAAGCATGGGTTCTTTATTGCTGACAGCCGGTGCGCCTGGCAAGAGATATGCGCTGACGAACAGCGAAGTGATGATTCATCAGCCGCTTGGCGGTATTCAAGGACAGGCTGCGGATATTAAGATACACGCAGAATGGATTATTAAAACACGTCAGAAACTGAATCAAATATACGTCGATCGTACGGGTCAGTCTCTTGAGAAAATTGAGCGGGATACGGACCGTGACTTTTTCATGAGCGCTGACGAAGCTAAGACGTACGGCATTATTGACCAGGTGCTCAGTAGACCGATCAATTCCTAAAGGGGTGGTTTCATGTTTAAATTTAACGATGAGAAAGGGCAACTGAAATGCTCTTTTTGCGGTAAATCTCAGGAACAGGTACGTAAGCTGGTCGCTGGACCAGGCGTGTACATTTGTGATGAATGTATCGAACTTTGCACCGAAATCGTTGAGGAAGAACTCGGTCATGATGAAGAAGTAGACCTCAAAGATATTCCAAAACCGAAAGAAATTCGTAATATCCTGGATCAATATGTTATTGGTCAGGAACAAGCGAAGAAGTCATTGTCTGTTGCAGTGTATAATCACTACAAACGGATCAACACACAAAGCAAGATTGAAGATGTTGAGTTGTCGAAGAGTAACATTTTGCTGTTAGGACCTACGGGTTCTGGTAAAACGTTGCTTGCGCAAACGATGGCAAAAATTCTGAATGTACCTTTTGCTATTGCTGATGCTACTTCATTAACAGAAGCGGGTTATGTAGGTGAGGATGTAGAAAACATTCTGCTGAAGCTGATCCAAGCTGCTGATTATGATGTGGAAAAAGCAGAGCGTGGCATTATTTATATCGATGAGATTGATAAAGTAGCGCGTAAATCCGAAAACCCATCCATTACTCGTGATGTATCGGGTGAAGGTGTACAACAGGCACTCTTGAAAATTCTTGAAGGAACCGTGGCTTCTGTACCACCACAAGGTGGTCGTAAACATCCTCATCAAGAATTTATCCAGATCGATACAACGAATATCCTGTTCATTTGCGGTGGTGCCTTTGATGGTCTGGAGCAAATGATCAAACGTCGGATCGGTAAAAAAGTCATTGGTTTCAACACTGTTGCTGAGCAACAAGATCTGAAACCAGGTGAATATCTGGGCATGGTATTGCCGGAAGACTTGCTGAAATTCGGTCTGATTCCGGAATTTGTAGGCCGTCTGCCAGTCATCTCCACGTTGGAGCCACTGGATGAAGATACGTTGGTACGGATTCTTTCCGAACCGAAAAACGCGCTTACCAAACAATACCAAAAACTGCTTGAGCTGGACAATGTAAATCTGGTATTTGAACCAGCTGCATTGCTCGCGATTGCAAAAGAAGCAATCAAACGTAATACAGGTGCACGTGGTTTGCGTGCCATCATTGAAGGCATCATGCTTGAAATCATGTATGAAGTGCCTTCACGTGAAGATGTTACGAACTGTGTCATTACCGAAGAAGTCGTTGAGAAAAGAGTCGTGCCTGAACTAAGCCAATCGAAGGACGATAAGCAGGAAGAAAGCGCCTAATGAAAGCCTGAAACCTGTTTGAACTCTGAAATATAGACTTGTCAGTTCTCCACTTTGGCAGAAGGCGAATTCATGTCTCTGTCAGGGTGGAGCTTTGACGTTGTGGGGAGAGAAATCACTCATGTATTTAAGACAAGATACACGTCCCGTGAAAGTGGGAAACGTAACGATCGGTGGCAGTAATGAAGTCATTATTCAAAGTATGTGTACAACCAAAACGGCAGACGTAGAGGCAACAGTTGCAGAGATTCTGCGACTGGAAGAAGCCGGCTGTCAAGTGGTACGTGTAACGGTAAATAATGAGGAAGCTGCTGCAGCTATCAAGGAAATCAAAAAACGCATCAACATACCGCTCGTAGCAGATATTCATTTCAACTATAAGCTGGCATTGCTTGCAATTGAGAACGGCATTGATAAAGTGCGGATCAATCCAGGTAATATTGGTAAACGTGCTAAAGTCGAAGAAGTAGTTAAGGCTTGTAAAGATCGCGGTATTCCAATTCGGATCGGGGTAAATGCAGGTTCACTTGAAAACCATCTGCTTGAGAAGTACGGGTATCCTACAGCTGATGCTATGGTAGAAAGTGCATTGTATCACATTGGTATCTTGGAAGAACTGGATTTCCATGATATTATCGTGTCCCTCAAAGCATCCGATGTGCCGATGGCGATTGAAGCTTATACCAAAGCAGCTCAAATTATTCCGTATCCGTTGCATCTCGGGATTACCGAAGCAGGTACACTGTTCTCTGGAACGATCAAAAGCTCTGCAGGTATGGGAGCCTTGCTGTCCATGGGTATTGGTTCAACAATGCGAATCTCGCTTAGTGCGGACCCGGTGGAAGAAATCAAGGTTGCTCGTGATTTGCTCAAAACTTTTGGACTCATTACGAATGCAGCTACATTGATCTCCTGCCCGACGTGTGGACGTTTGGACATCGATCTATTCTCCATTGCCAACGAAGTGGAAGAGTATATCTCCAAACTTAAGGTACCGATTAAAGTATCGGTGCTGGGTTGCGCAGTTAATGGCCCAGGTGAAGCCAAAGAAGCGGATATCGGCATTGCCGGTGCTCGTGGAGAAGGTCTCTTATTCCGCCATGGTAAGATGATCCGTAAAGTGCCTGAAGAAATCATGGTTGAGGAATTGAAAAAAGAGATCGACAAAATCGTCGAAGCCTATGAAGAGACAGGTGTTATTCCTGGTCGTTCGCACTGATTGATTCATATCTAGTTTTCGTAACAGCCCGCCAGCGATGGTGGGCTTTTTATTTTCTAGCATACAAATTCCGCATCGCCCGTTTACGTCGCGTTGAAAAGGCTATACTACCAAGTATTAGCATGATCTCATATGAGAATAGCGACAAAATAGGAGGATGTGAAGACATGGAATTTGGTATGGTCATCATGTTGATTCAGTTATTTTTTGGAGTGGTGATTGGTTTGTATTTCTGGAACCTGCTACGTGGTCAGAAAACGAACCGCAGTGCCGTTGAGCGAGAATCTCGCAAGGAACTGGAGAAGCTGCGCAAGCTGCGTTCAATCTCACTCACCAAGCCGTTGTCGGAGAAGACGCGTCCAGCTACCATTAACGATATTGTTGGGCAAAAAGACGGGCTGCGTGCCCTTAAAGCTGCATTATGCAGTGCGAATCCGCAACATGTTATTATTTATGGCCCTCCCGGAGTCGGGAAGACAGCTGCCGCAAGGGTTGTGTTGGAAGAGGCCAAGAAGAATCCGTCTTCTCCTTTCAAGCCAGACGCGAAATTCACAGAGCTGGATGCAACAACAGCCCGTTTTGATGAGCGTGGAATTGCGGACCCCTTAATTGGTTCGGTCCACGATCCGATATATCAGGGAGCAGGAGCCATGGGCGTTGCAGGTATTCCCCAACCGAAACCGGGCGCTGTCACGAAAGCGCATGGGGGAATGCTTTTTATTGATGAAATTGGTGAATTGCATTCGATTCAGATGAATAAGCTGTTGAAAGTGCTGGAGGATCGCAAGGTGTTTTTGGAGAGTGCGTACTATAACTCGGAAGACACGCATACTCCTGCTTATATCCACGATATTTTTCAAAATGGCCTGCCGGCCGATTTCCGCCTTGTTGGAGCAACAACACGTTCGCCTCATGAACTGCCACCAGCTTTACGTTCCCGCTGCATGGAAGTCTATTTCCGTCCTTTATTGCCTGAGGAGATCGGGCGAATTGCAGAAGACGCTGTGCAGAAAATTGGGTTCAGTCCATGTCCGGATGCCGTTGATGTGGTCAAGCGATATGCAACCAATGGACGTGAAGCGGTCAATATCATCCAGCTCGCTGCTGGGCTTGCGCTAACAGAGAAACGTGAGACACTCCAGGCGTCCGATGTGGAGTGGGTGGCGGGTAGCAGTCAGATTCAGCCACGGCCTGATCGCAAGGTCCCTTCACAGCCGCAGGTGGGGTTTGTTAACGGCTTGGCGGTATATGGACCGAATATGGGAACCATTTTGGAAATTGAAGTGTCTGCTGTTCCGGCTCTCAAAGATCAAGGCCGAATCAACATTACAGGAGTTGTGGATGAAGAAGAGATTGGAGGCGGTTCACGTACACTCCGGCGAAAAAGTATGGCTAAAGGCTCGGTTGAAAATGTGTTAACCGTATTAAAAGCCATGGGTATTCGTCCGAATGATTACGATTTACACGTGAATTTCCCGGGCGGGACGCCTATTGATGGTCCATCCGCCGGGATCGCTATGGCGACTGCCATTACATCAGCCATTCAGGGGCGCCCTGTGGATCATGAGACAGCGATGACTGGCGAGATCAGTATCCATGGTCGGGTGAAGCCCATTGGCGGCGTACTGGCCAAGGTGGAGGCTGCTTTTCAGGCAGGAGCGAAGACCGTTATTATTCCGGCGGAGAACTGGCAGTCCATTTTTGAGAATCTGGAGGGCTTGCGCGTTATTCCGGTAGATACGGTACAGGACGTATTCCGTGAAGTGTTCGCCTGGGTTCCGGAATCGCAACAGATGGAACAAACGAAGCTTGCAGATGAGGCGATTGCACCTGCAACGGAGATTTTTCCACCGGCATCCGCTTCCTATTTGCGTGCGGACGTGCCTCGCCCAGGACAGGTTACAGATTCGGGAAGCTGCTAAGCGCTTCCCTTCATTGGTTTTTTATGTGAACATTTGATAGAATAATGAATGACTACAACCTGAGAGCCATTGGAGGTGCGAAAGCGATGGGACCGAGCAAAGCGAAAGGTCGTCGTTTTCCTTTACTGCCTTTAAGAGGACTTCTCGTCTACCCGAGTATGGTACTGCATCTCGATGTGGGCCGGGAGAAATCGGTCAAGGCTTTAGAAAAAGCGATGGTAGAAGAACATTTGATTCTCCTATGTTCCCAAGCCGAAGTAAATATTGAGGAACCAACACAAGAGGACATTTTCAGAATCGGAACCGTGGCCAAGGTCAGACAGATGCTGAAGCTTCCGAACGGTACGATTCGTGTACTCGTGGAAGGCTTGGAACGGGCTGAAATTATTGAATATACGGACAACGAGGAATATTACGAAGTGCTGGCACAAGAACTGCCTGAAGAGGAGAATACTCATCCGGAGACGGATGCCTTGATGCGTACCGTTCTGAACCAGTTCGAGAATTATATTAATCTGTCCAAAAAAGTGACACCCGAGACACTTGCAGCAGTGTCCGACATCGAAGAACCGGGGCGCCTGGCCGATGTCATTACAAGTCACCTGTCCTTGAAGATCAAGGATAAACAGGAAATTCTGGAGACCATCGACGTTCGGGAACGTCTGGAGAAATTGCTGGACATCCTGAACAACGAACGCGAAGTGCTGGAGCTTGAACGTAAGATCAGCCAACGTGTGAAGAAACAGATGGAGAAAACGCAGAAGGAATATTATTTGCGCGAGCAGATGAAAGCGATCCAGAAAGAACTGGGTGAAAAAGAAGGCCGTGCGGGTGAGGTCGAGGAACTTCGTACTCAGATGGAAGAACTCGGCTTGCCGGACAAGGTGAAAGAAAAGGTCGAGAAAGAAATTGATCGACTGGAGAAAATGCCTGCAAGTTCAGCCGAGGGTGGAGTGATTCGTAACTACGTGGATTGGCTGCTTGGACTTCCTTGGAGTCAGATGACAGCAGATGATCTGGATATCCAAAAAGCCGAGGACGTGCTCAATGCAGATCATTACGGGTTGGAAAAGCCCAAAGAGCGTGTGCTTGAATATCTGGCTGTCCAGAAGCTCGTCAAGAAGCTCAAAGGGCCGATTCTCTGTCTGGTTGGACCTCCAGGGGTCGGTAAAACATCACTTGCCCGTTCGATCGCGAGATCGCTAGGACGGGAATTTGTAAGAATATCTCTTGGCGGCGTGCGGGATGAAGCGGAGATTCGTGGTCACCGCCGTACCTATGTAGGCGCCATGCCTGGGCGTATCATCCAGGGGATGAAAACGGCAGGTTCACTCAATCCGGTATTCCTGCTGGACGAGATTGATAAGATGGCTTCAGACTTCCGCGGAGATCCTTCCGCAGCACTGCTTGAAGTGCTTGATCCGGAACAAAATAATACGTTTAGTGATCACTTTGTAGAATTGCCGTTTGACTTATCCAACGTTATGTTTATAACAACTGCCAACACCGTACACAACATTCCGCGTCCTTTGCTGGATCGGATGGAAATGCTCAACATCCCTGGTTACACGGAGCTGGAGAAGCTGCAAATTGCGAAAAACTATTTGCTGCCCAAACAGAAGCAGGACCATGGTCTGGAAGAAGAGCAACTGGAAATCCCGGATGACGCACTGTTGCGTGTAATTCGTGAATATACACGGGAGTCCGGTGTACGGAATCTGGAACAGCAGATGGCTTCGTTGTGCCGGAAAGCGGCCAAGAACATCGTATCCGGTGTGGAAGGTCAGATCAACATCACATCAGATGCGGTCAAAGACTACCTTGGACCTGGCAAGTTCCGTTATGGCATGGCCGAGCTGGAAGATCAGATTGGTACCGTAACCGGTCTCGCATGGACTGAAGTGGGTGGAGATACTCTTGTCATTGAAGTGACTGTCGTACCTGGAACAGGTAAATTGACCCTCACAGGTAAACTGGGGGATGTCATGAAGGAATCGGCTCAAGCCGCATTCAGCTACACCCGTTCCAAAGCTACGCAGCTCGGGATTGCACCAGACTTCCATGAGAAGAACGATATCCACATCCACGTTCCGGAAGGAGCGATTCCGAAGGATGGTCCGTCTGCGGGGATTACGATGGCAACAGCGTTAATCTCAGCCTTGACGAACAAACATGTTTCGAAGGATATCGCCATGACTGGTGAAATCACGTTGCGTGGGCGTGTACTGCCGATTGGTGGTCTGAAAGAAAAATCACTGGCAGCCCATCGTGCCGGCTATAAAAAAATATTATTGCCTAAGGATAACGAACGGGATCTGCGTGACATTCCAGACAGCATCAAGGAAGATGTGGAATTTGTCCCAGTAGCCCATATGGATCAGGTGCTGCAGCATGCACTTGTTGAGCAGGCAGGAATTCACCTGTAATCCACATATCCGAAAGGTTCGTATGAAGAGTAAACCGTTCTGCGGAGGCTTCGGCGTCCGCTGGAACGGTTTTTTTGGTATGATAGAACAATCCATGGCATAATACCATCAACAGGTTATGCTTAGCACAGCGTTCAAGAGAGGAAAGATACAATTATGAAAGTAAATCAATCTGAATTTATTATCAGTGCCGTTCGGCCTGAACAATACCCTGAGGACGGTCTGCCAGAGATTGCTTTGGCGGGACGCTCCAATGTGGGGAAATCTTCCCTGATCAACCGTTTGATCAATCGTAAAAATCTGGCTCGGACAAGCTCAACACCGGGTAAGACCCAGCAACTGAACTATTATAAAATTAACCAGGATCTCTACTTCGTCGATTTCCCAGGGTATGGCTACGCCAAAGTTTCTAAAGAGCAGCGTTTTGCCTGGGGCAAAATGATGGAGAAATATTTGCTCGGACGTGAGGAATTGAAACTGGTTATGCAGATGGTGGATATGAGACATGAGCCATCCAAGGATGACAAGATGATGAATGAATGGCTTCGTCATAACGGACTGCCTTTGGTTGTAGTCGCAACCAAGATGGACAAGATTCCAAAAACACGCAGAGCCAAACATATCAAAGTCATCAAGGAATCACTGGGTCTTCGCTCAGGGGATTTGTTTGTACCATTCTCATCCGAAGAGGGATTGGGGAAAGAAGAGTTATGGGACATCATTACCCGCCATGCCCGCATAGATAAGTATGCACCAGAAGTACTGGATGCAGAGAATGCTTCTGAAGAGAAAGAAACCAACGGAATTAACGGATAACCGAGATATCATACCGTTTGAGTGCAGGAAAGTGAGCATGCTAAGTGAATTGTTGATAAGATCAAGATTGATCCGATTTTTAATGGAATTTCGTGAGAATTCATCATGTGGGTCTGGAGCGAATTAACGTTATGGTAGTGTATAATGAGCATAGGTGCATATTGCCAACAGTACCAAAATACCGGTCTTGCCGGCCTGAAGAATTTTGAGATGACTGCTACATGTGCAGGAAGGCAAAACAATCGGGAAAGAATTGAGGGATTTGTATGGCTCAGCGGTTAGCCACAGAGTACGTCAAGGCCACTATGAAATTGTCAGAACCCCAGATGCATCAGTTTTTGCGCATGACAGAAGACGGCAGACTCCATCATCGGGTGAAGGTGTTGGACAATGGTTGTCAGCAGGTTGTGCTGGGGGATATAAGTGGAGAAGAAGTTCATTTCCCTTTTGACCGTATAGAAGGGTTTTATATCTGTGAGTTATCTTGCCGCCTGGTGAATCTGCATCTGACTAACGTTGTCCGGAAGCTCTTTATGACTTTTAAGGGCGACGGGGTCGTTCATCGGATCTATAAAGGGTTCACCATGACGTATGTTTATGCTCAAGGCACTGTCCGTAAAATTGTGGAGAAAACCGGGGAGAACACCCGAGTGATCTATGAATACAAAAATACGTTGCTTGAATTGCAACATCTGTTCCAGGCCAGAGATGTAGAACGCGAAATTAACCGTGTGTATGCGGAGATTGATTCACTGCTGGACACTAGATAAGATGCGACTGCTGATCAGCTCCATCAAATTGATGAGACCCTTGCACGTTATCAAAAACGATTGTTTGAGTTTGAGGCTTATTAACCTGAAGTTGTATGCTTATATACGTATATGAATGTAATGAGATTCCCTTGTTTCTTCCGGGTAGTGGCACTCGCCAATGCGGAGTTTGCAGGGGATTTTTTGATGAGAGATCGAATATTCCGAATTGGACATATTTATTTTACAATCTTCTGGAAAAGGGTTGATTTCACTCTGATTCAATGTTATTTTTAATCTCGATCTGTCCCATAACATCCCAAATTTTAATAGTCATGGAATAATTCCATGGCTATTTGTTTTAAATATCCGAATCGTTATGAATATTCATATTAAGCACTTTTTAACGCATAACGGTGAACTTTGGTGAGACACTACAATAAATGACAGTGCATATGATGATGAACATGGTGATTTCATAAACATTTCATAAAAATGACCCGGTCACGGCTATGATGTGTGATATAATTAACCATGTCAATCATAAATGGATAGACATATGCAGTAAGCACTTTGATTGGAAATTTATTAGGCAGGTGAACTTGCAATGCACATCGTTGTCGTTGGTTTGAATTATCGCACGGCGCCTGTAGAGGTTAGGGAACGATTCACATTTGCAGAAAAGGACTTGTCTGAAGCGCTGCAGCAGCTCAAGCTGACCAAGAGTGTATTGGAAGGTGTAATCGTGGCCACATGTAACCGTACCGAGTTGTATGTTGTGGTAGACCGTCTTCACATGTGTGGTTATTTTATTCGAACATTCATGGAACAATGGTTTAATGTACCACGGGAAGAATTTACGCAACACTTATATATATATGAAGATGATCAAGCCATGCGCCATTTGTTCCGTGTGATCTGCGGACTAGACTCCATGGTCATTGGTGAGACTCAGATTCTTGGACAGGTGAAACAGGCTTTTCTTAAAGCTCAGGAAGAGAAATCAACAGGTACTTGGTTTAATATGCTGTTCAAACAGGCAGTTACGTTGGGTAAACGGGCACATTCGGAGACTTCCATCGGGGAGAGCGCCGTATCCGTCAGTTATGCTGCTGTTGAGCTGGGCAAGCGGATCTTTGGCATGTTCACAGACAAGAAGGTACTGATTTTGGGTGCCGGCAAGATGAGTGAACTGACCGTGAAGCATCTCTATGCCAACGGAGCATCCGAAGTCATCGTGGCAAATCGTACGCTCGCAAGAGCCGAAGAATTGGCAGCCAAGTTCCGGGGAACACCTTGTACCATGGAACAGGCATTAGAGCGACTTACTGAAGTTGACATTGTTATTAGTTCCACTGGGGCTGAGCGTTATGTCATGGATGCAGCAGTGGTACGGGAGAGTATGAAGCGTCGTCAATCTCGTCCATTGTTCCTGATTGATATTGCAGTTCCGCGCGATATTGATCCGGCGATTGCTGAATTATCCAACGTCTTCCTCTACGATATTGATGATCTGGAAGGAATCGTGGAGAGCAACCTGGAGATGCGCAAGGTGGAAGCTGCCAAGATTGAGAGAATGATTGAGCTTGAGATGGAGGATTATTACCATTGGCTCAAAACGTTGGGCGTTCGTCCCGTCATTCGTGCTTTGCAGGAAAAAGGTGTCTCCATTCATGAAGAAACGATGGATAGCCTGTTCAATAAACTGCCTGAGCTCGATGAACATCAACGTAAAGTCATTCGTCGTTTGACCAAGAGTATTGTGAATCAAATGACGACAGATCCGATTAACCGGATCAAAGAAATGGCAGGTACGAAGCAAGGTGATGAAGCTCTGCGCATGTTTACTCAGATTTTTGCTCTGGAAGATGCAGTAGAGACGGCTGCTGAAAAAGTAAATCAGAGTGATGCCACGGCTCTGGGTAAACCAGCCGCTCACCTTAACGAAAACCGGCAAGACCCCGTGCCGGCTTATGCTCCGGCAGGCGTATAAGGCGGGTGGGCAGCTTGACCCTTGCTGAACAAGTCTATGAAGCTCTAATTTATATGTATGCCCTGAGCCTACTGTTCTATTTCTCGGACTGCATTCGACGCAATGCGGGGGCGAAGCGGACAGGCACAGGGTTTCTTGTTGTTGTTTGGGGGCTACAGGTCACACATGTCATATTGCGGATGTGGACCGAGGGCCATTTCCCAATCTACACGACCTTTGATTTTTTGTTTATATTTTCATTCAGTATCGTGCTGATGTCTCTCGCCATGACTCGCATCCAGCGTTCTGAATTTGTGATTCTGTTGCTGAATGTTGTTGGTTTTTCCGTAACTGTATTGAACCGACTATGGTTCACGGCTGGAGAGATATCACTGCACAATTGGCAAACCGTACATGGACTACTTATTATGCATATTACCTTGGCAAATCTCGGTTTTGCGGCGTTAACCGTTGGTACGGTATTTGCCTTGTTATATCTGTTCCTGCATCACAAGCTGAAGAAAAAAAAGTGGAATGATACAATGCGGCGGATGCCGAGCCTGGAAGTGATCGGCAAATACATGGATGGTGCTACTTTGATTGGTACACCGCTCCTTGGTGTTTCTGTGATGCTTGCGGTATTATCCATTGTGGCGGAAACACGCTGGACACTGCTTCTGGATCTCAAAGTTATTGCCACAGGCCTTGCTATAGCCATCTATGTGGGTTACTTCGTATCCAAGAGAAGGAAACAGTTCTCAACGATTATTATGGCAAGATGGACACTGATCGGATACGGATTTGTCATAATAAGTTTTTTATCCAATGCGTATTCAGCGTTTCATCGTTGGACGGGAGAGTGAAGGGGATGGATCGCTACACGCCGATATTTGTGAATATTTCTGGCAAGAAGTGTTGCGTGGTTGGCGGTGGACGTGTTGCCGAGCGTAAAATAAAGGGATTGCTGCATGCCGAGGCACAGATTACGGTCATTAGTCCGGAGCTTACTCCCGTATTAAAACAACTGCATCATGAATCCCGAATTCAATGGATAGACCGGTCCTACCGCAATGGAGATTTGCGGGGGGCCTTTCTCGTATATGCAGCGACTGACCGTTCAGAGGTCAATTCAACTGTGGTTCGGGAGGCTGAGGCCGCGGGCATACTGGTGAATGATGCGATGTCTTCCGAGTACAGCAACTTTATTACGCCAAGCGTGGTCAGGCGTGGGAGATTAAGCATAGCGATATCCACAGCAGGAGCGGGGCCGACAGCAGCAGCTGAGATACGTGCTACACTTGAAGAACAGTTCGGTGATGAGTATGAGACGTATCTGGAGTTTTTGCACCAGATGAGGACTGAGGTAAAGTTACGTGTATCCTCACCGAGTCTCAGAAGCACGTTGCTCCGACAATTAACTGAAATGAACATATTAGAAGATATTCGTACAGGCCATTTCCGGTGGTGGACGGAAGAAGAAATCGGGGACTGGATATCCCGTAATCAGGAGGAAGTGTAGACATGCGTACAATTAAAGTTGGTAGTAGACAGAGCGCGCTTGCGCTAACCCAGACAGGCCATGTTATTCAGGATTTACGCGATATTTGTGAGCGGGAAGGATTAGCTTTTGACTTTGAAGTACATAAGATTGTTACGAAGGGAGATCTCATTCTGGATGTAACCTTGTCAAAAGTGGGGGGCAAAGGTTTGTTCGTCAAAGAGATTGAACAGGCGATGCTTGATCGTACCATTGATATGGCTGTGCATAGCATGAAGGATATGCCTTCCGAGTTACCCGAAGGATTAATTAATGGGGCTGTTCCCCGGCGTGCAGATCCACGGGATGCATTGATTTCCAATGGTGGACTTACGCTCGATCAACTGCCAGAAGGAGCGAGAGTCGGCACAAGCAGTTTGCGCCGATCCAGTCAATTGAAGGCCTATCGCCCAGATTTACAATTGGAATCACTTCGCGGCAATATTGATTCCCGTCTGCGGAAGCTGGAGACTGAAGGACTCGACGCAATTATTTTGGCTGCGGCAGGATTGTATCGAATGGGCTGGGAAGACCGGATTACCGAGTACTTGACCGAAACAGCTTGTCTTCCGGCCGTGGGTCAGGGCGCGCTTGGTATCGAATGTCGTGAAGACGATGAGGAGCTATTGCACTTGTTGCAGCTGTATAACGATCCGGAGACAGCATTTCCCGTACAGGCGGAACGCCGTTTTCTCAGTGTACTGAATGGGGGCTGTCAGGTTCCAATTGGTGCTCATGCGGTATGGCTGCCTCAGGAAGATGCGGATTCCCTGAATGGAGAAAACACGTTACAATTAACAGGTATGGTTGGCACGCCAGATGGTGGACTGATTCTTAAGGAAGCTCTGACTGGCAAAGATCCGGTTCGTCTGGGAGAAGAAGTGGCTTGGAGATTGATTGAACGGGGAGCAGAGCAGATACTGGCAGAAGTTAGGGGATGAAGACATGGTGGGAAAGGTCTTTTTGGTAGGAGCAGGTCCTGGGGATGCGAAGCTAATTACGGTAAAAGGATGGGAATCCATCGGTAAAGCCGATGCTGTAGTCTATGATCGTTTGGCAAGTCCGAGATTGTTAAAACAGATGAAACCCGGTGCGGTCAAGATTTACGTGGGCAAGCGCCCTGATCGGCATACGATGAAACAGGAAGAGATCAATCAACTGTTGGTTGATCTGGCTTTGGAAGGTAAGGTTGTAGTTCGGCTTAAGGGTGGCGATCCAACTATCTTTGGACGCGTGGGCGAAGAGGCGGATTTGCTGCACAAAAACGGAATCCCGTTTGAGATTGTACCTGGGGTTACAGCTGCAATAAGTGTGCCTGCGTATGCCGGAATTCCTGTGACTCACCGTGACTATGCGTCCTCTATCTCTATCATTACGGGGCATGAGAGTCCGGACAAGCTTGATCGCAGCATCCATTGGGATAAAGTGACGAATGCAACGGGCACACTTGTATTTATGATGGGGGTTGCCAAAATTGGATATATCAGCGAACAATTGATTCGTCATGGTCGTCCAGCGCAAACACCAGTAGCTCTAATTCGTTGGGGAACACGAGCGGAACAGGATACCATTACAGGTACCCTTGAAGATATAGAGGCGAAAGTGATCGCAGCCAATTTCCAACCGCCAGCTGTTATTGTGGTGGGGGATGTCGTGAATCAACGGGAACAATTGAAATGGGCAGAAGCGCTGCCGCTGTTTGGCAAACGAATTCTGGTGACACGTGCTCGCAGTCAGGCGAGTGAACTTGTGAATCGCATTGAGGAACTCGGCGGGGAACCGTATGAGTTTCCGGTCATTGAGACGGTTATGCCGTCCAGTGAATCTGCGCAGCAAAGTGTCAAAGACGCCCTTAGTGCTTTAAATACGTATGACTGGGTGTTTTTCACAAGTGTGAACGGGGTGGAGTTTTTCTTCCGTCATCTGGAACAGGAAGGCAAGGACATTCGTTCGATTCATCAAGCGAGAATTGCTGCCGTAGGACCGTCTACAGCAGACGCTTTACGTAAACATGGCATCGTTGCAGAGGTTGTCAAAGGTCCTTTCCAGGCCGAAGGCATGCTTGAGGCTTTTGAAAGTGAGCTGAAGGAAGGCCAGAAAGTACTGCTTCCGCACGGCGATCTTGCCCGTACGTGGTTACGTGACCAGCTGAGAGAACGAGGACTTCAAGTCACCGAGGCTATCATCTATGATACGATCCTCGCTGGTGAGGATGATGACGAACTGCTCAAGCTGCTTGAAGAAGGCGGTATTCACGCGGTGACCTTTACAAGTTCATCGACGGTTACCAACTTCATGAACATGTTGAAACGGATGGGATTGCAGGATCCACTGCCTTTATTGAAAAATGTGGAGGTTGCTTGTATCGGACCTGTTACAGCGAAGACGGCAGAGGCCGCTGGACTACATGTTACACTGATGGCAGAGGAAGCAACGATGGATAGTCTGATCACCGTTCTATGCGACTGGAAACGGACAGGCACCAAAGAAGGTGTCCTTCGGAATTAATACACATGGGAATCAATTTCATAATACCTTTAGCTGCTTCAATCAAGGCTAGATATAGATCAAAACGATTCAATTTGTCTATATTTAGTTACGAAATCCATTTTTAGCGAGTTATGAAATTGATCCATGTAATATGTCAACATATGAAGCGTGCTGAATTCGATAGGATACCAGCGCGCTTCCCTTTTTGCTCTATTTAACTTTTTCAAGGAGGTTTTACTCGTATGAGTTTTCCAATTGTACGGCATCGCCGTTTACGTCAATCCACAGGTATTCGTAATATGGTCAGAGAGACCCATCTCACCGTAGATGATTTTATTCAACCAATCTATGTTACGTATGGAGAAAATGTAAAATCTGAAATTAAATCCATGCCTGGCGTATTCCGCTTCTCGCTGGATCGTCTTCAGGAGGAAGTAACGGAAATTGCTGAGCTGGGAATTCCTGCTGTGCTATTGTTCGGTATTCCGGAGACTAAGGACAGTGTGGGTTCATCTGGTTTTGCTGAAGATGGCATTGTGCAGGAAGCGACGAGATTGATCAAATCCTGGTACCCGGAGCTGCTGGTTGTTGCGGATACTTGTCTGTGTGAATTCACGGATCACGGCCACTGCGGTATGGTACACACCGTGGAGATTGACGGTCACATCTGCGGAGATGTGTTAAATGACGAATCACTTGATCTGCTCGTGCAAACGGCAGTGTCTCAAGCCAAAGCAGGAGCGGACATTATTGCACCATCCAACATGATGGATGGATTTGTACAAGCGATCCGCGCGGGGCTGGATGAGAATGGATTCAGTCACATTCCGATTATGTCTTACTCTGTTAAATATGCATCCGCATTCTATGGTCCATTCCGTGAAGCTGCGGATTCCACACCACAATTCGGAGACCGCAAGTCATATCAGATGGACCCGGCGAACGCACGTGAAGCCTTGCGTGAAGCAGAGACGGATGTGCTCGAAGGAGCGGACATGTTGATGGTAAAACCATCCCTTTCCTATCTGGATGTTATGCGCACCATTAAGGATCAATTTGATCTTCCGCTTGTTGCCTATAATGTAAGTGGCGAGTATGCCATGGTGAAGGCGGCGGCGATTCAAGGCTGGATCGATGAGAAAAAAGTTGCCATGGAAATCCTGCTCAGCATGAAACGCGCAGGTGCAGATATGATCATTACCTACTACGGAAAAGACGCTTCACGCTGGTTGGCTGAGCAATAAAATAAATTACATTGAGGAGGATATTCATGACTGCACAACAAGGTAATCGTCGCAATGATGAGCGCTCACGCAGCGCGTTTGAAGAAGCGAAGCAGTACATACCCGGGGGTGTGAACAGCCCTGTACGCGCATTCAAATCGGTGGGACTTACCCCGATCTATGCAGAACGCGGTGAAGGGTCCAAAATCTACGATATTGATGGCAATGTTTTTATTGACTATGTGGGATCGTGGGGTCCACTCATCATGGGACATGCACATCCTGATGTTGTAGAAGCTTTGCGTGAGACAGCTCTGAAAGGAACAAGCTTTGGTGCGCCGACTCTGCTGGAGACCGAGATGGCGAAACTGGTCTGTGAGCGTGTACCTTCTATCGATATCGTACGGATGGTGAATTCCGGTACGGAAGCAACAATGAGTGCCATTCGACTGGCACGCGGGGTAACTGGACGCAGTAAAATCCTGAAGTTTGAAGGATCATATCATGGACATGCAGACAGCTTGCTGATCAAGGCGGGTTCAGGTGTTGCAACGCTGGGTCTGCCAGATAGTCCGGGAGTGCCCGAAGGGGTAGCTGTAAATACCATCACGGTACCTTATAACGATCTGGAGTCCGTGACGCTTGCTTTTGAACGTTATGGTGAAGAACTGGCCGCTGTTATTGTGGAACCTGTGGCGGGTAACATGGGGGTTGTGCCTCCGGCTTCCGGTTTCCTTGAAGGCTTGCGCAGTTTGACGACGCAATATGGCAGCCTGCTTATTTTTGACGAAGTGATGACCGGTTTCCGCGTAGGGTTGAACTGTGCTCAGGGACGGTTTGGGGTTACGCCTGACCTGACTTGTCTGGGTAAAGTTATCGGTGGCGGACTCCCTGTTGGTGCTTATGGTGGTCGCCGGGATCTGATGGAACAGATTGCACCAACAGGTCCGATCTATCAGGCAGGTACACTGAGCGGGAACCCGTTGGCTATGGCCGCAGGATATACGACGCTCAAATTGTTAACACCAGAGGTCTACGACCGTCTGGAGACACTGTCTGCACGTCTGCAAGCCGGCTTTGAGAAAAATGCAGCGGAGACGGGTGTTGCGATAACCATTAACCGTGTTGGTTCCATGGTTTGTCCATTCTTCAGTGCCGTTCCCGTAACCAATTATGATATTGCCAAAGAAAGCAATCTGGATCAATTCCGTCGTTATTTTGCGGCCATGATTGATCAAGGTGTGAGTGTTGCGCCTTCGCAATACGAAGGCATGTTTGTCTCTGGTGTGCACACGGAGCAGGACATTGACGATACAATCGAGGCGAACCGGAAGGCTCTTCAATCGCTATGACTATCAAAAGTTGGAAACGCCGCGGGGAATGGCTTGAGCTGATGCCAGGGAAAGCCGTAACAGGCAGTTCGGACAAACCGATGGCCGCAGAGCAGTGGCTATTGTCTGAGCTACAGTTTCCGGAGAAACTGCTCCGTCAGCTTAAAACAAACCGAGGAATACAACTCGCAGGGGACCGGCTTCGGCTGGCCCTTTTTGCGTCCCAGCCAATCGATGTTGAGCCACGCTGGGCTGAGGTAGATGTATTGTATGAGGATGATTTTTGTCTGGTTATGCACAAACCGGCAGGCATGAAACTGCATCCGGATGGAAGCCGTGCTGATCAGGCCATCACGCTGGATCACGCGGTTGCCTCGTATTATGAAATGAACGGAATTCAGGCGAGCGTACGCCATGTTCATCGACTGGATGAGGATACAACCGGGCCTGTCCTGTATGCCAAAAATGCGTTTGCCCTCGCCAAACTGGATGAAGCAATGCGCCGCAAAGAGATTGGTCGCCATTATATAGCCATTGCTGGGGGACAATTATCCCCTGAACTCGACAAAATTGATGCTCCGATTGGCAAGGATAGACATCACAAACAGCGCAGACGTGTCTCGGAAGGTGGACAGGAAGCGGTTACCCATGTGGAGATCGGCGAAGTGTGGGAACGAGCGACCCTTGTACGATTAAAGCTGGATACAGGACGAACACACCAAATCCGCGTACATCTGAGTTATGTAGGACATCCGCTTATTGGTGACGAGTTGTATGGTGGGAGAACGGATGTCATTGGGCGACAGGCACTTCACGGAGAGGTGCTTAAGTTTAGCCACCCGTTAACTGGAGCCGTGATTGAAGTGAATGATCCTTGGCCGTCCGATTTTACACAATTGGCAGAGCGCGAGGGGTCTTACTAGTACTCTATATGTTCGATTAACTATTTACACGAAAACGCAAAGGACAGAAACAACCAGAAGAAGCAAAGCGTTCGCTTTAAAGCTTTCTGAAAGAAAGCTGCTTCGGAAGCATAAGCTATCCCTGGATTTTCCCTTTTATAAAAAGGAATGGAAAAAATCTTGGGATAACAGCGATCAGAGGTTATTCTGTCATTGGAGTTACAGTGGAAATAACCATGAGTTGAACATATATAGCAAGGTTTTTCAAAAGGTGGCATGCTCATCTCATTCAAGGCATATAGATGGGGTAACGAAGGATTTGGACCATGGATCAGTCCCATGAGAAGGATCATGGTGAACATATGCCGAAAGGAGGACGCCACCTTTGTTGAATCAACCTTATGGTTTGCGGTTCGATATTTATGAGCGCGTTCATTTGTCTGAGGGAGTCCCTGGAATTGAGGAATTGGAGGAAATTGAACTATACCCGCGCATTCAAGTCATAGGACAGGATGATCATGCTACGTTAAGAGGACATCTTTTACTTACAGGTGCGTACAGAGGAGAGAATGAGGCTTCAGAGGAGCTCAAACATTTCATTCCTGTGGAGATCACGGTGCCGCTGAACCGGGTCAGATCGATTGATGATATTTCCATCGAGATCGAAAATTTTGACGTGGATCTGTTATCCAATCGCAGTCTGAACATTACAGGCGTGTTATCACTGCGAGGCATCGAGGGCTTTCCTGTTGAGGAGCCTCAAGTATGGTCGGCAGATGAGTTTACAGTTGTTCACTCACCTGACATTCAGCAATCCAATCGTTCCGAGGAATCAGAACAGCCCGCCATCGATCCCAATGCATTTGCACAAGAGTATCTGCTCCAGCGGAGTGAGGAAGAGAGACTTGCGAATGCAGCAGAACTTGCATACGGTGCCCCGGAATTCGCTGATCTGCAGGATTATGCGAATGCGTCTTCGGCCGAGCCACTTCAGTCCGAGGAGCAAAGTGCGGAGTACGCTAATGAAAACAGACAACCTGATGCAAACGAAGATCTTGCATCTCTGGCAGCGAATGGAGATGAATTGGCATCCCATGAGCAATACAGCGAACCTTCTCCCATCTCGTCATTTATGGCCGAGACCGCTGATCGGTTAGCTTCTTACCCTGAGTCGGAACCATTGCTGCCTCTGGAGGAAGAGCCTTCTGCGTGGTCCGAGCCTTCCGTGGATGCATTGCCTGCCAACCCGAGAAGCTCAGATCAAGCAGTCTCAGAGCCTACTGCTCAATCATCTAATGAGTTAGCAGCACCAGATGTACCGGACGCACCGGACGTATGGCGCTTCGAATCCGCGAGATCTGTACCTCAGCAGGAGAATCAGGCAGTTGCCGATGTTCCAGTTGAACCACAGGCGGAGAACTGGCAGGGGGTATTCGCTTCGTCCGAACCAGGCAGCGCTGAGGAAGACCGACCGTCTTTTGAAGCGGCTGGGGTAGACGAGTTCGTGCAGAACGAAGCATTTGTTCCTGAACCTGTGGCTGAGACGGAAGACAAGCCGGAGCTGAAGGTTGCTTTTGGCAGCAAGAAAGAATCTGCACCACGGCAAGAGGAGGGCGTAGGTATCTCTTCCTTGTTATCCTCTGGCAGAGCAGCACGGGATGCTGAAGTGGAGCGAGGCGACGAGGTTCCTGCTGGTGTAGTACAGGAAGAAACGTATCCGGCTGATGATGTGGAATGGAAGAATTTGTTCTTGGGAACGATCGTGGACCAGACCCCATTCCGCAAGGTGAAACTGTGCATCGTTCAGCGCGAAGATACACTGGATGCCATTGCTGATCGATATCAATTAAGCACGAGGGAACTGCAGTTGTATAACCGATTATCTGAACAGGTTGTGGAAGAAGGTCAGATATTGTACATCCCTTAATCCGTAGTTAAAGCCTTCGTTACGACCCGTGATCCCCTTGAGGATTGCGGGTTTTTGCATGATTCGTCCTGAACCTGCATTCCAGCGCTCTTTATCCGCTGTTGTCAGGTTGACTATCGCGCACGAGCAAGGTATGATGTGTGTAGGTTTTTTGAAGAACAACGTGGAACGGGAGTAGTAGACAGTATGACCTTTCAGAGAGTGGAATTGCAACGCTGTGAGATTCCGCAGGAACCAACTGATCGAAGTCGCCCGGGAGTTGCCTGTTTGAATACAAGGGATGAATGAGATGTATCGTCATTTATTGCTGAGGTAGGATGGGCCGGTAGCAGCCGTTATCTGCTTGAAGTGTCACGTTATGTACAGAGGGTGAAGTCTATCTTGCTGTCGACGTGAAACAAAGGTGGTACCGCGAAAGCTAACCTTTCGTCCTTTGATGGATGAAAGGTTTTTTTGTTTTTTTTGGCGAAGATGATGAAGTAACGGAGGAATGACACATGTCTGAAGAAAAAAAATCAGCTGCAACAGAAATGCCGACCACTTACGATCCCAAGGCGGCAGAGGACAAATGGTACTCCACCTGGATGGAGCGCGGCTATTTCAAAGCCGGTCAACGTAAGGATGCCGAGCCGTATACAATTGTAATTCCACCCCCAAATGTGACCGGGATGCTGCACATCGGGCATGCGCTCGACTTTACACTGCAGGATATACTAATCCGCACGAAACGGATGCAGGGCTATGATGCGCTGTGGCTTCCGGGTTCCGACCATGCAGGTATTGCTACCCAAACCAAGGTAGAGCAGAAGCTGCGTGAAGAAGGTCTGACTCGTTATGATCTGGGACGCGAGAAGTTTTTGGAGAAGGTATGGGACTGGAAAGATCAGTATGCCACTACCATTCGTCAACAATGGGGCAAAATGGGACTGTCGCTTGACTACTCACGTGAACGTTTCACGCTGGATGAAGGTCTGTCCCAAGCGGTACGCAAAGTATTTGTTCAATTGTATGAAAAAGGCCTTATTTATCGAGGCAAACGTATCATTAACTGGGACCCGGTGAACCGGACAGCACTGTCCGACATTGAGGTTGAATATAAAGAGGTTCAGGGTCACTTGTACCATCTGCGTTATCCGCTTAAAGACGGAAGTGGCTACGTTACCGTGGCAACGACACGTCCTGAAACGATGCTGGGCGATACCGCGGTTGCTGTTCATCCGAAGGATGAGCGCTATGCAGATATGATTGGTAAAGTACTTGTACTGCCTATCATCGGACGTGAAATTCCAATTATCGCCGATGATTATGTGGATAAAGAGTTCGGAAGTGGTGCAGTTAAAATCACGCCTGCGCATGATCCGAATGACTTTGAAGTCGGCCTTCGTCATGATCTGCCTCAAATTACGGTAATGGATGAGAGCGGCACAATGAATGCAGAGGCCGGCAAGTATCAAGGGCTGGATCGCAGTGACTGCCGCAAGCAGATTGTTGCTGACTTGAAAGAACAGGGTGTATTGATCAACATCGAGGATCATACGCATCAGGTTGGACACAGTGAACGTACCGGAGCTGTTGTCGAGCCGTATCTGTCTACACAGTGGTTTGTTGAGATGAAGCCACTTGCGGAGAGAGCGATTCAGAAGCAACAGAGCGGCGAAGGGGTTAATTTTGTTCCAGACCGTTTCGAGAAAACGTATCTGAACTGGATCGAGAACGTTCGTGACTGGTGTATTTCCCGTCAACTGTGGTGGGGACATCGTATTCCTGCTTGGTATGATGAGGAAACGGGTGAAATCATCGTATCTGCTGAAGATCCGACGACGCTGCCAGAGAATGCTGGCCGCAAGTTGAGACAGGACGAAGACGTACTCGATACATGGTTCAGCTCTGGTTTATGGCCGTTCTCCACATTGGGCTGGCCGGAAGATACGGAAGACCTGCAACGTTATTATCCGACAAGTGTACTTGTGACAGGGTATGACATCATATATTTCTGGGTTGCACGTATGATTTTCACGGCATTGGAATTCACCGATGAGATTCCGTTCAAGGATGTGCTGATGCATGGTCTTGTTCGTGACGCAGATGGACGTAAAATGTCCAAATCACTGGGCAACGGTGTAGACCCGCTGGATGTTATTGAGAAATACGGCGCAGATGCAATGCGTTACATGATCTCAACCAGCAGCACGCCAGGTCAGGATCTGCGTTTCCGTTGGGAACGGGTGGAGCAGGCTCGTAACTTTGCCAACAAGATCTGGAATGCTTCGCGCTTTGCATTGATGAATCTGGAAGGATTCACCTATGAGGAACGTGACATTAGCGGAGAGCTTGGTACAGCCGATTATTGGATTTTGCACCGTCTGAACGAAACTTCCCGCGATATTACGCGTCTAATCGAAGCGTATGAATTTGGGGAAACGGGCCGTGTACTGTATAACTTTATCTGGGATGACCTGTGTGACTGGTATATTGAGTTTGCGAAACTGTCCTTCTATGGCGAAGATCCGGTTGCCAAGAAGAAGACACAATCCGTGCTGGCTTATGTGCTCGATCAGACCATGCGCCTGATTCATCCGTTCATGCCATACATCTCCGAAGAGATCTGGCAGCATCTGCCGCATGAAGGTGAGACGATTACGCTGGCATCTTGGCCGGTATACGATCCTGCTCTTGAGAACCCAGAGGCTGTTGCCGAGATGAACCTGCTCATGGATACCATCCGTGCAGTTCGGAACATTCGTGCAGAAGTGAACGTGCCGATGAGTAAAAAGATCGAGTTGATGGTCAAAGCTAATAGTGCTGAGACGTCCAGCATCATTCAGCGTAACAGCCATTACATCAAACGTTTCTGTAATACGTCCGAGTTCGATAGTGGGCTGGATCTAAGCTCACCGGATAAGGCAATGACTGCGATCATTACGGGGGCAGAACTTTACTTGCCACTGGCAGGTCTTATTGATATCGAACAGGAAGTGGCTCGCCTGGAGAAAGAGTTGCAGAACCTTGAGGGAGAAGTACTCCGTGTGGAGAAAAAGCTGGCGAATGAAGGCTTTGTTGCCAAAGCTCCTGCCAAGGTTATTGAGGAAGAGCGCGCCAAGCAAGCAGATTATTCCGACAAACGGGATAAAGTGATTGCACGAATCAAGGAACTCAAAGGTTAATATATCTGGGTCGGATGGAGAGCTAGTATGCCATCCGGCCGCTTTTTTCAATCAAACTCGGGACCGAAGGTGAATCAGATGACGGAATTAGACGGGACAGATGCAGCAGCTCCTTTACTTACGTATGACGAGGCCGTGGACTGGATCAATGGCCTTATTCCTTTTGGCATAAGACCTGGATTGGAACGAATCGAGGGTCTGATGTCCATGTTAGGCAATCCACACCAACGTCTCAAATTTATTCACGTCGCGGGAACGAACGGCAAAGGTTCGACTTGCGCTTTTTTGACGTCAGTGCTTCTTCAGGCTGGATACGATGTGGGCACCTTTACGTCGCCTTATATCACCAAGTTTACGAACCGTTTTCAATACAACGGTGAGGATATTCCCGAAGAGATTCTGCTTAAGCTCTCCAACCGGTTACGTCCACTGGTCATGGAAATGGCCTCCACTCCGCTTGGATCACCAACGATGTTTGAGGTGTCCACGGCTCTCGCGCTTCTGTATTATGCAGAAGAATGCTACCCTGACGTTGTGGTATGGGAGACGGGGCTAGGGGGAAGGATGGACGTAACGAATATTGTTGCACCTGTTGTGTCCGTCATCACCAACATTGGTATGGATCACACGGATGTGCTTGGAGATACGATTGAGCTGATTGCTGGAGAAAAGGCAGGCATTATCAAGCCGGGAGTACCTGTGGTGACCTGCGCGACTCAACCCGAAGCTGTGAAAGTGATTCAGGAGAAAGCACAGCAGCTTCAATCAACCGTGTATTTGGCCGGAGATCAATTCTCTTATCATAGACTGGACAGTAATGAGAGCGGACAATCTTTCCATTTTACAGGACCGTTTCGTGACCTGGACGTTCGCATCCGCATGCAGGGCTCACACCAATGTGACAATGCAGCGGCTGCACTGATGGTGCTTGAATTGCTCAGACAATACATGGCGTTTATGCTGGATGACAACGATATTGCACTTGGACTGGAGAATGCATTCTGGGCAGGGAGATTCGAAAAAGTCGTCGATGAACCCCGAATTGTGCTCGATGGAGCACATAATCCGGAGGGGGCTGAGTCGCTGGCCAAGAGCATTAGAGAAGTTTATCCTTACAACAAGTTAATTTTGATGATGGGTATGTTGGCGAATAAGCATCACGAAGCGTATTTGCAGCATATACTGCCACTAGTGGATACGCTGATCCTGACCGAGCCAGATTTCCGACGCAAAATGGATGCAGCCGAATTGCTGCAAATTGTCGAACGGGTACGTTCCGCCATTGCGAAGCAGGAGCTGGAAATCATCGTCGAGCCCGAATGGGCAAAGGCACTTGATCTATTGAAGTCACGGACGGAAGCGGAAGATCTGGGGGTGGTCTCCGGCACACTGTACCTGATTGCGGATGTGCGGGCAGCCCTTTTGCATCAAACCGATTCTGAAAAAGGTTGGTGAAAGTTTTGTTAAATACATCGGAACACGTTCATTTTATAGGGATTGGCGGATATGGCATGAGTGCCATCGCAAGAGTTATGCTGGAAATGGGATACACCGTTACCGGATCGGATGTCGCTTCACAAGAGTTGACCGAGAAGTTGGCAGCCAAGGGAGCGAAAATATATATCGGACATACGGCAGAGCACGTCACTGGAGCAGACCTGGTTGTCTACTCTACTGCAGCGCCTGCGGATAATGTGGAACGGGTAGCAGCTGCAGAGCTGAACATTCCGATTCTGCATCGTTCGCAGATGCTTGCACGTTTGTTGAACGAACGTAAAGGTGTGGCTGTGGCCGGAGCGCATGGTAAAACAACCACTTCATCCATGATTGCACTTGTTATGGATAAATGTGATACGGACCCGACATATATCATTGGCGGAGAAATCATGAATGTGGGTACCAACGCGAAGGCCGGTCAAGGCGACTGGGTAGTCGCTGAAGCGGACGAGAGCGATGGTTCGTTTTTGCAGTACCATCCATGGCTCGGTATTGTAACCAATATTGAGGCAGATCATCTGGAGAATTACAACAGTGATTTTGAGGAGCTCAAAAAGGCTTATGTGCAGTTCTTGAGCCAAATTCGTCCGGAAGGAACAGCGATTGTATGTTCTGACGACGAGAATGTTCAAGCGATTTTGCCAGAACTCAAGTCACGGATTACAACGTATGGTATTGATCGTGCTGCGGATTATACGGCAACGGATATTGTACTGGGCGATCGCCGTATCTCCTTTACGATGAATCATCAGGGTGCTGCTATGGGTACGGTGGAATTATCAGTGCCGGGTAAGCATAACGTTTATAATGCGATGGCTACGGTGATTACTTGTCTGGAAGCAGGCATTCCATTTGAGAAGATTGTGGCAGCTATCATCCAGTTCCACGGAGCCAAACGCAGATTCCAGGTGTTGGGCGAGGCACGTGATATGCTCATCATTGATGATTATGCTCATCACCCGACTGAGATTGAAGCTACGATTAGTGCCGCCAAAGCAACAGGCAAACGCATTATTGCAGTATTCCAGCCACAGCGTTATACGCGGACGTTCTTCCTGCTGGATGCGTTCAGTCGTGCTTTTGCGGAAGCGGATGAGGTGCTTATTACGGATATCTATTCTCCTGCGGGCGAAAAACAGATTGAAGGAGTAACCTCAGCCAGACTGGTTGAACTGATCGTTCAAAACAGTAATGCTTCTGCACGTTACCTCCCAACGAAAGAGGAAGTTGTGGCTGATCTGCAGCATCGTCTGCAGCCAGGAGATCTTGTGATTACCATGGGCGCAGGTGATATCTGGAAAGTTGGCGATACACTTGCCAAAGGTTTGAAATAAATCAATTGAGAAACCGCCTGTCTTCGATAAGAAGCAGGCGGTTTTTTGCGTTATACGGAATGTATTCTCCCGTCTCTGCATATAGCTGATATAAATGGGACAAAGGAGAGGGTACGGGTGAGCAATGCTAGAATGACGTTTCGCTTCGGGGATCAAGAGTCGGACAAGCCTGAAAACAAGGGGATGTCCGCGTCCAGTCCATTGGTGACGTTGAGTGAAGATTTACAGAACAATCAACCGCTAATGTCTAAGCGGATGGATACAACCCCGTCTTGGACGCCAGAGGATATCCCCGGAGACTGGGGAGAGACGGTGCTGACAAGCTCTACTGTACCTGAACCTGATGAGCGAGCGAGCCATGATTCGAACTTGAACTTGGATGAGGCCCATTATCTTGGGAACCGATCCGGTTACGGTTTTTATAATCATTCAGGAGATCCTGAAGAAGAGCGTCGTGATCTGTCCAATACGCATGATGATCAAGCCCACGACTGGCTTGCAGATTCAGAGAACTATTCCTATAAGCGCAATCGCCCCCCAAGGGGCTGGAAAATGATTGGTTCAATCACCGGGGCACTCGTTACAGGAGCACTCTTTGGCATGGTTATTCTTTCCTTTTTCAATAAAGAAGGAGCCGCGAAACCAGGCGATCTTCTTCCCGTCAATCAGGCGGTTTCCACCGCGACAGGTCAGGAAGGCGGTACAGGCACAGAACAACAGCTCCAGACAGCTGCAACTGGCAGTACGTATTATGCACTTCAATACGGTGTGTTCAGTTCCCCCGAACGAGCGGAGCAGGCCAAGCTTGAGTTGGCACAGGCAGGTATAGCCGCAGGTTCTGATCCTGAAGATGGCAATCGGGTATATGCAGGCATTTCGGCTGATCGTGAAGAGGCTAAGCTGCTTAGCACCAGACTTAAAGCTCAGGGAGTTGAACTGTACGTTAAGGAGATCGTGAACCCTGAGGTCAATCCGGCTATATTTGGTGGCAAGCAAGAGGATGTACAGCTTTTCTTTACGAACAGTTCTGCATTGGTCGAACAATTGTCTACCTTGTCCATTCAGCAGCTGGGACAGTCTGCTCCGGCAGCAGTCTCTGCAGAAACGATGACCGCGATCCAGAATAAACACCAGTCATGGATGACCGGTTTGAATAGTCTTTCACCCGGCCTGACCGCAGAAGTACAACCTATTATCGGCGGTATGGAGAAATCGATGAACAGTGCAATTACGGCTATCGCAGAGTACAACAAAAATCCGGATGATGTGCACATGTGGTCCGTACAATCCGATCTGATGGAATATGTACTGCAGCAGAAGAAATGGCTTGAAGCGATAAAGCAGTAACACGCTGATTCCCATAACAACGCTTGGAAATACCTATCCGGCAAGGAACTGGAAATAGTTCCCCTTGCCGGATTTGTGTTTGTATTGACGTACAAAACCCCGTATAATAATGTGGGTGTCAAAAAATGGCGAGGGAAGATTACCGATGAAAAAAAACTTCGGCATGTTATTGCTGTTTCTGCTGCTCGGCTGGATGGCCGGAGCGTGGATCGCCAAGGCACTGCAGCCTGTAAAGGCAGTAGCCTTTCTTACGAAAGCCACGACCATACGTTGGTCGCCACAGGCTGATCTGGACATTATCAGTTATGATATTTCACTTCAATTTCAAATGAGCCTTCTTAGTCTGATCGGTATGATTGCCGCTGTGTGGCTGTATCGCAGACTGTAGGAGAATGACGAGTTATGACGAAAAAAATTAAATCAGTGACATCTATTATCGTGATCCGGACAGGATGTTGCCGTAGCATAAGGAGCCGTTCATTATGGATAACAATCAGCAGCGCCCTATTATTCTGGCCTCCACATCGCCTCGGCGCAAAGAACTGATCGCATCACTCCACTTAGCGTTTGATGTAATACCAAGTCATGCCGATGAAGACACACCACCAGAGTGGACTCCTGAACAGACGGTACAGGAGCTTGCTTTGCGCAAGGCACTTGCCGTGTATCGCGGGCTTGAAGGCCGTGAGCAGGAAGCCATTATTGTTGGTAGTGACACCGTTGTCGTTCTGGATGGTGAGATTCTAGGCAAACCCGTAGACGAAGCGGATGCTGAACGTATGTTAAGCCGTCTACAGGGACGTGTACATCGGGTTTTTACCGGCGTAGCTTGTATTGATGCAGGCAATGGACAGTCGGTTGTTCATTACCGTCAAACCGATGTAACGATGAAAGAACTGTCGGATGCGACCATCCGTGCCTATGTGCAGACAGGAGAGCCTTCGGATAAGGCAGGATCTTATGCCATTCAGGGCATTGGCGCTTCACTGATCGACCGTATTGAAGGATGTTATTTTAATGTGGTTGGCCTGCCCTTATCCTTGCTGAGTGATATGTTGGATGGGTTTGGCGTCCATGTGTTGCCGCGAACTTGAGTTAAGCCAACTGACGTTTTGAACTGAAAAGAGGGAACATATGGAGTCGCCTCAATACATGATGCGCGACATCCCCCAGGAAGAACGCCCGAGAGAACGCATGATGGAATACGGGGCGGGCGCCTTAAGCCATGCTGAATTACTGGCGATTTTACTTCGAACAGGCACAAGACAGGAATCCGCGGTGCATATGGCACAGCGGATTCTCGCCGAAGCGGGTGGCATTCGCTCGTTGATGGATCTGAGCCTGGAAGAATTGACTGCGATGAAAGGGATTGGCAATGCCAAGGCTGTGCAATTGAAAGCCGGCATTGAGCTGGGGCATCGGATTGCCAAGAGCAGACTCACACAGTCGACTTCAATCCGTACACCGCGTGATGCAGCTGACATCCTGATGGAACAATTGCGTTACTTGCAGAAAGAACATTTTGTGTGTCTCTTTCTGAATAGCAAAAATCATATTATTGCCCAGGAAACACTCTCCATGGGCAGCCTTAACGCTTCGATTGTACATCCGCGTGAAGTGTTCCGGGCTGCCATCAAATGCAGCAGCGCATCGATTGTGTGCGCACACAACCATCCCAGTGGTGATCCTACGCCGAGTCCGGAGGATATCCAAATAACCAAGCGACTGATTGAAGCAGGTGCTATTGTCGGCATTGACGTGCTTGATCATATTATTATCGGAGATGGAACGTACGTAAGTTTGAAGGAGAAGGGCTTAGTATAATATAATGGTTGGCGTTGATGTTTTCCTATGAATGTTAACGGCGTTGTCCGTAAAAGATAGGTTCACTTTACAAATGCAAAAAAACAAATGCGAATATTAGCTCCACGTGTTGCGTGGGAATGAAATTGTTACGCTCTGGATCAGAATAGAGCGGCTATATGAGGCAGAAAAGGAGATTATGTTATGTTTGGTGGTTTTACGAAAGATTTGGGTATTGACTTGGGGACAGCAAATACGTTGGTTTATGTACGAGGAAAAGGAATTGTGGTGCGGGAACCTTCCGTTGTCGCTATACGGACAGATACAAAAAGCATCGAGGCAGTAGGTGAAGCCGCCAAAAAAATGATTGGTCGTACACCAGGTAACATTCGTGCCATTCGTCCAATGAAAGATGGCGTTATTGCCGATTTTGATACAACGGCAACGATGATCAAATATTTCATCCGTGAGGCGCAAAAACAACGCTCCATGTTCCAGCGTCATCCAAATGTGATGGTATGTGTACCATCCGGGATTACGGCAGTAGAACAACGCGCGGTTGAAGATGCAACCAAACAGGCTGGAGCACGTGAAGCCTATACGATTGAAGAGCCTTTTGCAGCTGCAATTGGTGCAGATCTGCCTGTATGGGAACCAACGGGTAGTATGGTTGTCGATATTGGTGGAGGTACAACGGAAGTGGCTGTCATCTCTCTTGGCGGTATTGTAACGAGCCGTTCGGTTCGTGTAGCGGGTGACGAGATGGATGAATCCGTTATCCAGTACATCAAACGCCAATACAATTTGATGATCGGTGAGCGTACTTCAGAGCAATTGAAGATGGACATCGGATCAGCAATGCCACTGGAGCAAGTAGAAACGATGGAAATTCGTGGACGTGACCTCGTTACAGGTCTGCCGAAGACGATCACGATTACTTCGGACGAGATCAGCGAAGCGCTGGCTGATACCGTGAATGCGATTGTTGAAGCGGTAAAAGTAACACTCGAAAAATGCCCGCCTGAACTTGCAGCCGATATCATGGACCGCGGTATCGTTCTTACAGGTGGTGGAGCACTGCTCCGCAATCTGGACAAGCTTCTTGCTGGTGAGACAGGAATGCCTGTCATTGTGGCTGAGAACCCGTTGGATTGTGTAGCGATCGGAACAGGTAAAGCGCTAGAGAATATTCATTTGTTCAAAAGCAGAAGCAGTTCGGCAGTTCGTTCCAAACGTTAATTGGTATTTGCCTAACTTGGCATTGCGACTAAGTGGCAAGGTATCGTTATAGAGTACCCGGTTAACCCCGGGGATGAGCTATTACCCGCTTAACAGGGGAGGATCAGCTGATATTCTCGCAGGGACTACAGGTCTGACAGTCTCCCCGCCGGGCATGGCTCGGAAGAGAATAATGGATGTTAGAGGGTGTTCGAACTGTTTAAACTGCTAGGCAACAAAAGACTTTTTGTTTTGCTGGTGGGCCTTGTTACATTTATCGCGTTAATGGGCTTTACGCTCAGTCCGCGAACCACTCTATCCTGGCCGGAGAAATTCCTGAAGGATTCAGTTGGATTTGTACAATACGTATTTTACAAGCCCGCTTCCTATGTAGCGGGCTTTTTCAAAGATGTAGCGAACATGCGTACGGTATATGAAGAGAATGAAGAGCTTCGTATCGCGATGGGGCACTATACCCGAGATCGGCTGAAGTACAATGATATGGAGCAAGTGAATGAGCAGCTTCAGAAAGCGCTCAATTTCACCGAAGAACAGAAGAATCGGTATAATTATGGTTCACGAATTGCTCAGGTTATCAGTGCCAATTCCGATCCAAACAGCAGAACCATTAACATTGATATCGGTGAAAATGCGGGAATTAAGCCTGGGATGGCCGTTACCTCGCAGGAAGGGCTGGTCGGCGTAATTAGTCATGTCAGCTCATATACATCAACGGTTAATCTGTTAACGTCCATGGACGCCAATGATCCAACATCCAATGCCATCGCAGCAACGGCAGTAGGTAAGGAGAAAGTGTTTGGTATGATTGAGAGCTACGATCCGAAGACGGGCATGCTCAAAATGACCAAGATTTCAGAGGATTCTGACATCCAAAAGGGTGATGAGATCATCTCTTCAGGGATCATCAATAACTTTCCCAAGTATATGCGGATTGGCGAAGTTAAGAGTGTAGAGAAAAGTGAATATGGTTTAACGCAAACAGCTACAATTGACCCGTATGCAAGCTTCCTTGACTGGAAAGAGCTGATTGTCATTATCCCGCCTGAGGTAAAAGAATAATGGTGACGCGCAAGCAAGTCTTGTTCCTGCTGTTATTCGTTTTGTTCATTGCGGAAGGCACGATTTTACCGCTGCTCATTCCTTCTGGCTGGCAGATGCGTATTTCTGCCAATCTGGTTTATATCGTAATTTTGTTTATCGCTGTATATCATCATCGGCACACAGCACTAGTGCTCGGTATATTTTTTGGACTATTACATGACGTCGTATTCTACGGCGAGATGATTGGACCTTACGGATTCTCCATGGGATTATCGGCATACATGATGGGACTCATTTTTCAAGCACCGCGTGCACCTCTGCCGGTTATGGTATCGGTTGTCATTTTGGGAAGTCTGCTTAATGACACCATGCTGTTCTTCCTGTACAAGCTCTTCCAACTTAACCATGTGACCTTTGACTGGGCGTTGCTTGAATACATGATTCCTAATTTGTTCGTTCATTTTGTGTTTGCCTTGATCATTTATGTCCCGCTTCGGAAACAACTGGAGCGGATCGGCAAGAGACGGAGCAAGACAGAAGAAGCTTCTTAAATACATTTATGGAGCGCAAAGCAGGAACTTGGGGCCCCGGGCACGAAATGTAATGAGATGGGAGGGACAGGCTTATGACGGTAAAATCGAATCACGTAACGATTAAAGGCATCCGAGACGGCCTGGTTTTCCTGTTGGACGATCAATGTGAATTCGAGGAATTGCTCTATGAGCTCCGCTATAAGCTGGAACACAGCCATCAAAATATTTTGACCGGACCGATTGTTCATGTGGATATCAAGTTGGGTGCCCGCGAAGTGACAGAGGACCAGAAAGAAGCGATCCTCGATATATTGAAGCAAAAAGGGAATCTGCTTATTCGATCCATTGACTCACCTGCACTCCAACCGGAGGTTAAAGGACCGCCGCCGATTGTAACCATGTGTGGTATGGTGCGTTCAGGCCAGGTGCTTCATCATGAAGGAAATCTCCTGTTTCTTGGGGATATCAATCCGGGGGGCACGGTGACGTGTACCGGAGATATATATGTGTTGGGTTCACTCAGAGGTATGGCTCATGCCGGAATTGGCGGGGACGAAGAAGCCATCATTGCCGCTTCGGTGTTTGCACCGACGCAGCTGCGGATTGCGGATATCATCAGTCGTCCTCCCGATGAATGGGAGAGCCGAGAGACCGGAATGGAATTTGCTTACTTACAGGACAATCAGATGCAGATAGACAAGATGAGCAATATCGTTCGGTTGCGCCGAGATTTTAATGTGTTTAAAGGAGTGTAGCTCATGGGAGAGGCGATCGTGATCACTTCGGGTAAAGGCGGCGTGGGTAAAACAACCACCTCGGCAAACATCGGGACAGCGCTGGCGCTGCTCGGCAAAAAGGTTTGTCTGGTAGATACCGATATCGGCCTTCGTAATTTGGATGTCGTGATGGGACTCGAAAACCGTATTATTTACGATCTGTGCGACGTTGCGGACGGCCGCTGCCGTCTGAATCAGGCTTTGGTCAAAGACAAGCGTTTCGAAGAATTATATATGTTGCCTGCGGCGCAGACGAGAGACAAAAACTCGGTGTCGCCAGAACAGGTGAAGGATATTATCCTTGAACTAAAAAAAGATTTTGAATACGTCATTATTGATTGCCCAGCCGGTATAGAGCAGGGTTTCAAAAATGCGGTAGCAGGAGCAGATCAGGCCATCGTGGTCACTACACCGGAAAATGCTGCAGTACGTGATGCGGATCGTGTCATCGGGCTGCTGGAGAGTTCACACATTCAATCACCGAAGCTGGTGGTGAATCGAATTCGCAATAATATGGTTAAATCGGGTGACATGCTGGATATCGATGGTATTTTACAAGTACTTAATATTGACCTGATTGGTATCGTACCTGATGATGAACTGGTCATCAAAGCGGCCAATTCAGGAGAACCTACGGTCATGAATCCGGATTCACTTGCAGCGATTGCGTATAGAAATATTGCACGACGCATTTTGGGAGATACGGTCCCATTGATGCAGCTGGAGCAGAAAAAGGGTGCTTTTACCCGCTTCAAAAAGTTCTTCGGAATGGGTTAATTCGTTAAACGAACTTATTCATCACCTGAATACATGACAGCCGTGGCTTATAGCCCGGCTTTTTTTGTTGCCTGCCGTCAGGCTTGTTCATATTATCAACCGCCTCTTCATAGGATGTAGTAAACAAGCCTCGGCGGGAGGACATTCCATGAACACGAAACTCAGAATCAAGCAGAGACGAGAAGAACGCATTCGGCGACTGATGGACGGTGCGACTGTGGAAGTCTTGCAGGAGCAAAAAGTAGGTTCACTATTGGACAAGAATGAGATCATACACCGGAAGCCGTTTACGTCTAGCGAAGGGATGCAGGAAAGAGACCCGGAATGGTTATGGAAAAAAGAGAATGGTCATTTCGTTCCAGGCGGGCATTCGAGATTCAACCTGTTCAAGTCACTTTTAAGGCGGACAGCCATTAGTGCTTTGATATTTGGCGGAGTATGGGGGCTGTTTCAATTGGATACCTCGTGGACCACATCACCCAAAACAGTAATTACCGATGCACTCCATCGAGATATGGATTTTGCCTCTGCTGCAGCCTGGTATGAACGGCACTTTGGAGGAACGCCTTCGTTTCTACCGGTTCTCGGACATACAACGGATGCTGTCAATGGTTCCGGTATTCGGCAGTTACTGGGCAAACCGATCTCGGGCACAGTGGTTCAGCCATTTGCGCTGAGCATGAAGGGAATTGAGATCGTTCCGGATGCCGCAGGTGCAGAACTTATACAGGTCGCCAGTTCGGATGCAGGGCGTGTCATGGAGGTTATCGGAGATGCAGCAAGTGGATTCACGGTTGTCATCCAGCATACAGGCAATGTCACGGCAATATACGGTCGGTTGAACGAAAGTGAAGTGAACGTGAACGATTGGGTTGAAGCGGGGAATGCAGTAGGGAGTCTCAAGACTACGGGTGGTGAACAACCGGCCACGCTCTATTTTGCGGTCAAAGAGGGTGAGGAGTACGTAGACCCAGCGGAAGTCGTTGCCCTTGATTAGGGTCTGGGGAGTGCGTATTACGTTTCACCCGTTTTTTGTAATTATCATGATGGCTTCTCTTCTGACTGGACATTTCATTGAACTCATTACGTTGTTTGCCATCGTATTCATTCATGAATGTGGACATGCTGCGGCGGCGGCCCTTCTGGGCTGTCGTGTCGTATCCATCCAGATGCTGCCTTTTGGAGGGGTGGCGGTTATTGAAGATGGAGGCAACATCACGGCCTTCCGGGAAATCATGATCGCTCTGGCAGGTCCATTGCAAAACATGCTAATGGTAGGCGTGGTATGGCTGCTGCAGTATGGCAATCTGGGCGATCCTATTTTTCTGAACTACATCATTCAGGGGAATCTGCTCATTGCCCTCTTTAATCTGCTACCCGTACTGCCTCTGGACGGCGGTAAAATTGTGCAGGCGCTTGTCAGTCTGTGGGCACCCTACTATACAACATTAATGTGGACTTACAGAATTAGCATCCTCTGTAGTGTAGGGGTAATTTTGGTTGCCATCAGCCGATGGCTTACCGGAGATTACGGCCTACCGCTCAACATTCTGTTAATCGGTCTTTTTTTGTTCTATTCTAACCTGACGGATTACCGAAATGTGCCCTATCGCTTTATCCGTTTTCTCATGAATCGGGAGGGCGCTTTCGCTCGGCATGCGGCTACTGGCAGTTTGGCGCAGCCAATAATCTCATTTCCAGCGAAACCTTTGGACACTATTTTGCGTCTATTAAAGAGAGAAAGATACCATATGGTATACGTGATGAACAGACAGGGACGAATTATGGCAGTATTGCCTGAACAACGCATTATCGGTTCCTATTTTCAACAAAATGGCGATAAGTTGTAGTGTTCTGGTGGACCTGTTCTGAAATGGGTTAATACATGTACAATGAGAAATGTAAAGATACTGAAATGGATGTGGATGAATTGAATTGTCTTCTAGAGGTGAAGCCATGAAACAAATGATTGTACATAATGAACATAACCTCATGCAAATGGCGCTTCTGGAAGAAGGCAAAGCTGTGGAATTCACGGCAGAACGTACACGCGAGCGTGGACTGCTGGGTTCCTTTTTCAAGGGACGGGTCGTGAATGTGTTACCGGGTATGCAGGCTGCTTTTGTGGATATCGGTCAGAAAAAGAATGCGTTTCTATATGTGGACGATGTGTTGCATCCCCATCTGGAGAAGCAGCCCAAGGTGAAGCCTTCCATCTCGGAGTTGCTTCGTCCGGGTCAGGAAGTCATTGTTCAGGTTCTGAAGGAACCGGTAGGAGGCAAGGGAGCCCGGGTGACGACTCATTATTCACTTCCGGGCCGCTGGCTTGTCTACATGCCTATTGCCGACTATGTGGCGGTATCCAAGAAAATTGCCCGGGAGGGTGATCGTTCCCGCCTTAAGGCGCTTGGAGAGCAACTGAGACGGGATGAAGAAGGGCTTATTATCCGAACCGTATCTGCAGAAGAACAGCATGAAGCCATTCAGGCAGACTTGGAAACATTACGTGCGCAGTGGTACCTGATTCGCGAAAAAGCGGACAGTTTGCCTTCCCCGAGCCTATTGCATCGGGATCATAGCATGGTACAGCGAATCATCAGAGATGTGTATACGCCAGGCAGTGACGAAGTCATCACTGATAGTGAAGGACAAGCCCGCGAGGTAAAAGCGTTGCTGGAAGAGATAAGTCCCGGTCATCAACCCAAAGTACAGGTGTATCGGGGAACAGAGTCCATCTTTGCTGCTTATGGTGTGCAGGAGCAGTTGAACAAGGATTTTGCCCGGAAAGTGTGGTTGCCTGGAGGCGGATATATCGTCATTGATCATACCGAAGCTCTGACTGTAGTGGATGTGAACACAGGCAAATATACGGGAGCTGGCGGTGACAGTCTGGAAGAGACCGTGACAGAGACGAACATGCAGGCAGCAGTGGAGATTGCCCGTCTGATGCGCCTGCGAGATATCGGTGGCATGATTATTGTCGACTTCATTGATATGGAGGAAGCTTCGAATCGGCATGAAGTGGCGGCGACCTTGGAGGGTGAGCTCAAGAAGGATCGGACCAAAGCGTTCGTGATGGGCTGGACCAAGCTGGGCTTGCTAGAACTGACACGCAAAAAAGTGCGGGAAGAGAGCACGTTACCCTATGTGGAGCCGTGTTCTTCCTGTCATGGTACGGGAAAAAGATATATTTCACCTTTGCATTGATTTTTGATATATTGCGTGATATAATCTTCAAGTATGTGTTTAGCCTAATGGTCTTGCACATGCTGTAACCGCACTGGCCGGGTATAAGAACAGTTCCGAAAGGACACTGTCACCTGAGAACGGGCGAGTCTGAGACATGAGGAGGTGCAAGGCAAATGTACGCAATTATTGAAACAGGCGGCAAACAGTACAAAGTCCAAGAGGGCGATGTTCTGTTCATCGAGAAATTGACTGCGAACGATGGCGAAAGCGTAACGTTCGACCGTGTCCTGGCTGTATCTAACGAACAAGGTTTGACAGCAGGTACACCATTGATTTCCGGAGCTACTGTAACGGCTAAAGTGGAGAAACATGGCAAAGGACAAAAGGTTATCGTATACAAATACAAACCTAAAAAGAACTACCATGTGAAGCAAGGTCACCGTCAACCGTACACTAAAGTAACTATCGAAAAAATCAAAGCGTAAAGAAGGTGCGATAAGTGATTATCGTTCAAATCTTTCGTGATGAGGATGGGAACATCGAACGCTTTTCCATCGAAGGGCATGCTAATTTTGCCAAGCGGGGAGAAGACATCGTATGTGCCGGGGTATCCGCTGTTACAGTGGGTACGGTGAACTCGATTGAAACATTGACCGGTGTCGAAATGGATGCCAAGATGAAGAATGGCTTTTTAAGTGGTTCTTTACCTTTGTTGGAGAGAGGGGAAACCTGGTCCCAGGTACAATTGTTACTCGAATCCATGGTGGTTATGCTCTCTAATATTGCAGAGTCATACGGGAAGTATATTAAAATACAGCAATTCAAATAAGCAAAGAAGGAGGACAACCAATCATGTTGAAATTAAATCTTCAGTTATTCGCATCGAAAAAAGGTGTAGGTTCCACGAAGAACGGACGTGACAGTAATGCTCAACGTCTGGGTGTTAAACGTGCTGATGGTCAAACTGTAACTGGTGGTAGCATTCTCGTTCGCCAACGCGGAACGAAAATTCACCCAGGAACTAATGTTGGTATCGGTAAAGATGACACTTTGTTCGCGAAAATCGACGGCGTTGTAAAATTCGAACGTTGGGGACGCGATCGTAAAAAAGTAAGCATCTATCCTGTTAACGTTGCTCCTGTAGCAGCTGCAGTAGAAGCGTAATATCGGCATTCCGCCTAAGGAGCCTTCGGCATTTTTGCCGGAGGTTTTTTGTATTCAACGGTTATTCGATAATGAACTGGCAGAAAAGACATGTTATACTTGGTTACGGTGGGTGTAGACCAACCGAGTTTTGTAGAACGGGGAGAAGCCATGAAATCTTGGAAAAGAGTGCCGTGGATTGCGGCATGTTCACTTCTGATTCCTTTGGTTTTCGTTATGTTGTATCCGGCGATGATCTCAAGCGTTGTGTGCGCATTGTGGTCCGTCGCAGTATTGCTCATTTCTGTGAATGCGATGAAGAAACAGGCGGAGGCGGAACGCAGAGCCATCATACAATCCATGGAAAAGACAGCAAATGCTTCATTAAATCATCATCGACACGACTGGATGAACGACCTTCAGGTGTTATATGGATATCTTCGGCTGGGCAAACTTGATAAATCCTTGCAATGTGTGGAAAGAATAAAAGAGCGGGTTACAGAAGAAAGCCGAATCTCCAGATTGGGTATTCCTTCCCTCGTATTTTATCTTCAGTCATTTCGCGCCAGTGGAATCGCGCTGGAATTGCATGTGGAAATAGAAGATGAGTTGCAGCTTAGTGCTCTGGTCTCTCCCGAGGATGGCGAGTCACTTACCGGGGCGATTGCGGATGCAATCAGGGCCTATCAATATGGCGGCGGCCGGTCTTCTTGGGGAGAGGTTCGCAAACTGACCTTGAACTTCGGACAGGATCATGGAGATGTAGTTGTCCGACTGGATGGGGATCAAACACCCGATCCGGAAACACTGCGGCAGCTTACTGCCGTACTCAAAGGAAAAAAAGTCAGAACGGAGCAGCTTCCGTCTGAGGATACGTTTATACAATTCAGAATGCCGTGTGGAATATAGGAAGAAGGGGTTAACCAATGTTTGTAGATAAAGCGAAGATTTATGTGAAAGCCGGAGACGGAGGGGACGGAATTATTTCGTTCCGTCGTGAGAAGTATGTACCAAACGGCGGACCTGCCGGGGGCGATGGAGGCAGAGGAGCTGACATCATTTTCCGTGTGGATGAAGGTCTGCGGACGTTGATGGATTTCCGTTACCAGCGTCACTTCAAGGCCCCACGTGGTGAGAAGGGACGTAATAAAAGTCAGCATGGTGCAAACGCGGAGAACATGATTGTGCGCATTCCACCAGGAACTATCATCTTGGATGAAGACAGTGGAGAAGTACTGGCGGATATGACACGTCACGGTCAACAGGTTGTTATTGCTCGTGGTGGTCGGGGCGGACGGGGTAACATCCGATTTGCCACACCGAACAATCCTGCGCCTGAACTTGCTGAGAACGGTGAAGAAGGACAAGAGCGTTACATCGTGCTCGAATTAAAAGTTATGGCGGATGTAGGTTTGGTTGGTTTCCCAAGTGTCGGGAAATCCACATTGCTTTCTGTCGTTTCGTCAGCCAAGCCAAAGATTGGTGCATACCATTTCACAACTATTACACCGAATCTGGGTGTGGTTGGTGTAGGTGAAGGTCGTAGCTTCGTTATGGCCGATTTGCCTGGTCTGATTGAAGGCGCACATGAAGGAATCGGACTGGGACATGAGTTTTTACGTCATGTCGAGCGTACCCGTATTATTATTCATGTGGTGGACATGTCGGGTTCAGAAGGACGTGATCCTTTTGAAGACTGGCAGAAAATCAATGACGAATTGAAGTTGTACAATCCGCTTCTCGCCGAGAGAACGCAAGTTGTCGCAGCTAACAAAATGGATATGCCAGACTCTGAAGCGAACCTGGAGCAATTCTTACAGCAAGTTCGTGAAGTTCAACCTGATATTGAAGTGATGCCAATTTCATCCTTGACCCGGAAAGGGATTCAAGAACTTCTGTATCGTGCAGCTGATCTGCTGGATCAGGCTCCAGACGAGCGAGTGGTTGAAGAGGTAGCAGATGTATCTGAACGTAAAGTATATAGTCTGGACAAAAAAGAAGACGATGGTTTCAAAATTGTGCGTGAGAATGAAATGTTCGTTGTCGAAAGTGCCAAGATTGACCGCATGATGAAACGGATGCAACTGAACTCGCATGAGGCTATACTGAAACTCGCACGTACACTGCGTTATATGGGTGTGGATGCTGAGTTGCGTAAGCGCGGAGCTGTAGAAGGAACCATCGTGCGCATCGGAGACTTTGAATTCGAATTCGTGGAAGGCAGCAGTTACTACTAAGTAGCCGTCTTCCATGGAGAGACAGATTAATATATGGACGCAGAGAAGTGGGAAGTTGACCCACGGCTCTGCGTTTTTTTTTGTTTTTTCTGACATGGGAGAGGGATAAACTTGTATACTGTGAGGAACGTATTTCAAAAAATAGGCGTGTCATGTATTGCCCTTTTGGCATAGATCCTATATAATGTCCACTATATGAATACATGAGTCTTTGAGGAGAGGACGTTCTGTGAACGAACGCTATTACTTAGTACGGGAAGATATTTTACCAGAGGCTGTAGTGAAGACCATGCAGGTAAAAGAGCTACTGGCTTCCGGTGATGTTAAAACAGTGCATGAGGCGGTTGAGCAGGTCGGATTAAGCCGGAGTGCCTTTTATAAGTACAAGGATGGAATTCATCTGATCAACCAGCTTGAGCGCGAGAGAATTGTAACCATCTCCATTGATCTGGAGCATCAGTCGGGTATCTTGTCTCGTGTGCTTGGACATGTAGCTGGTTATGGGGCCAATGTACTTACCATTAATCAGAGTATCCCGCTTCAGGGAAGGGCCAATGTGGTCATTTCGGTGGAAACAACACATCTTCATGGCGAAATTGGTGAAATGCTGGATCGAATGCAAGATATGCCTGGAGTAAGGCGCACGCGTATTGTAGGCCAAGGTTAATTAGGCTTTAACATACAGGACTGACGGACAAGAATAGACATTAGGGGGTAGATCGTTAGTGAAACCGGTAAAAGTCGGATTGTTGGGTCTAGGAACTGTCGGAACGGGAGTCGTTCGCATTGTGGAAGGAAATCAGGAGGATCTGAGCAGTCAGGTTGGATCGCCGATTGTCATCGAGAAGATCGCAGTGAAAAATACAGAGAAAGACCGTGTCATTGCTGTAGATCGTGCCAAACTTACGGAAGATCCTTGGGAAGTCATTCGTCATCCGGATATTGATGTCATCGTTGAAGTCATGGGCGGTATTGATCAGACGAAGGAGTATATTCTTGAAGCGTTGGAACGGGGGAAGCATATCGTAACTGCGAACAAGGATCTTATGGCCCTGCACGGTACGGAGATTTTGGCGAAGGCACAGGAAAAACAATGTGATGTCTTCTATGAGGCGAGTGTTGCGGGTGGTATTCCAATCATTCGTACGTTGATTGAAGGTTTCTCTTCCGATCGAATTACCCGCATTATGGGTATTGTGAACGGAACAACGAACTTTATTTTGACGAAAATGAGTCAGGAAGGTGCATCCTATGAAGAGGTGCTGGCCGAGGCGCAGGCTTTGGGATACGCTGAATCGGATCCAACCTCCGATGTAGAAGGACTTGACGCAGCTCGCAAAATGGCGATCTTGAGTACACTCGGTTTCCGCACCAATGTGGAGTTGAAGGATGTAACTGTCAGAGGCATATCCTCCGTAACCCGTGAAGACATTACGTATGCCAGAAGACTTGGATATGAGATGAAATTGCTTGGTATTGCGGACCGTATTGACGATGAGATCACGATTAGCGTTCAGCCGACTATGGTTAGACAGAATCACCCGATTGCTTCAGTCAACGGTGTCTTCAACGCAGTATATGTACACGGCGAAGCTGTAGGGGAGACGATGTTCTACGGTGCAGGTGCGGGAGAACTCCCAACGGCAACTTCTGTTGTAGCTGACATTGTGGCGGTTACCAAAAACCTTAAACTTGGCGTAAACGGTCTAAAAGCGATTGTGCCTTATAAGACGAAGCGACTGCAAAGCGACGAGCAGATCGTGTCGAAAAACTTTATTTTACTACACGTTGACGACAAAGCCGGTGTATTGGCACAAATCACACAAATTTTCGCAGAATATGATGTCAGTCTGGCCTCGGTTGTTCAACAGCCGAATGAGCACAACCCGGATGCCGAGATCATTATCGTTACACATAATGCAAGTAAGGCAAGCATGGATAAAGTGTTGAAACACTTTGAATCACTCAGTGTCATTCGCCGCATTAAGAGTGTGTATCGGGTGGAAGGATAGTTGTTCGTATCCCGTACGGCATCTCAATTAGTTCAGTTATAACGTACAAGTTAATCATATCCGGTACAACAGGTCATCATTTCAGATTATTAAAACATAAAGGAGTTTACCCACAATGAGATATCAAGGACTTTTGCAAACATACAGAGAGCACCTTCCAGTTAACGAAAATACACCCCTGCTTACGCTTCAGGAAGGAAACACACCTTTGATTCATGCAGAGAATCTGTCTGAGGAACTCGGCTTAAATGTTTACTTCAAGTATGAAGGCTTGAACCCTACGGGTTCTTTCAAAGACCGCGGAATGGTTATGGCTGTTGCTAAAGCCATGGAAGAGGGCAGCCGTACGATCATGTGTGCATCTACAGGTAACACATCAGCAGCTGCTGCGGCCTATGCCGCACGTGGTGGTCTCAATTGTATCGTGCTGATCCCGAATAACAACATTGCACTGGGTAAACTGGCCCAAGCCATGATCTATGGAGCTAAAGTGATTGCGATCAATGGTAACTTTGACCGAGCACTGGAGATTGTGCGTGAGATCACAGCCAAGCATCCGATCACACTTGTAAACTCCGTAAATCCGTTCCGGATTGAAGGACAGAAGACAGCGGCGTTTGAAGTTATTGAACAACTTGGCGAAGCACCGGACGTTCTGGCTATTCCAGTCGGTAATGCGGGTAATATCTCGGCTTATTGGAAAGGTTTCAAAGAATATAAAGAGGCAGGTAAATCTAACACGTTGCCACGCATGGTTGGTTTCGAAGCTGAAGGTGCGATGGCTATTGTCAAAGGTGAGCCGATCCTTGAACCTGAAACGGTGGCAACAGCGATTCGAATTGGTAATCCGGCAAGCTGGAAAACAGCAGTAGCTGCAGCTGAGGAATCTGGCGGACAGATTAACTATGTAACTGATGAACAAATCCTGACAGCGTATCGTACACTTGCTTCTCGTGAAGGGATTTTTGCAGAACCTGCTTCTGCGGCTTCCCTTGCCGGTGTATACAAACTGAAGAGTGAAGGGTACTTTAAAGGCGGAGAGACTGTCGTTTGTGTGTTGACAGGTAATGGCCTGAAAGATCCTAATATTGCAATCAAAACGGTAGCGACTGAGCCACTTGTTGTTGAAGATACGGAAGAAGCAGTAATGGCGGCCATTGCACAACTGGAGCAGCAATCTGTATGAGTTTGCGTGAAAAGGTAACCGTAAAAATACCTGCAAGTACAGCCAATCTCGGTCCGGGGTTTGATACCCTGGGCATGGCATTGTCTTTGTATGCCTGGTTGGAAATGAAACCTGCCGAGCAGACGACATTTCATCTTCATGGCAATCATTTGACAGGCCTGCCAACAGATAAATCGAATTTGATTTACGAAGTTGCACAGATGGTATTCAATGAAGCTGGGGTGTCTGTACCTGAATTGGAGATTTCCATGTATTCCGATATTCCGCTTACACGGGGACTCGGGAGCAGTGCATCGGCCATCGTTGGTGCACTGGCGGCAGCGAATGCATTAATTGGCGCTCCATTATCCGATGCCAAGCTCTTGGATATGGCCACATCCCTTGAGAAACATCCTGATAATGTGGGTGCATCTCTATATGGCGGTATTATTACAGCTGCATGGGATGGTGAGCGGGTGGATCATATTCGCATTGAGCCACATCAAGATCTGCAAGGTTTGGTTATTGTACCTGAATTTCAGCTGTCTACTTCAAAAGCAAGGAATGTGATTCCAGAGCAATTTGGCATGTCTGATGTCGTGCATAACATTAGCAGATCCTCGCTGCTGGTTGCAGCTTTGGCAAGTGGTCGACTGGATATGATACAGAAGGCGATGTCAGATCGAATTCACCAACCATACCGGGCATCATTGGTACCAGGCATGGCTGAAATATTGGAACACGCTGTCGATCATGGAGCTTTGGGAGCTGCACTGAGCGGAGCTGGGCCAACTGTGTTGACTTTGGTAGATCGTCATGACACACGAAAAGCGGAATTGGAACAATATTTGCTGGACACCATGGAGCGGGAGGGCATATCTGCTTCAGCACTGTGGCTCGATCCGGATTTGGACGGTGTAACCGTGCTGCCTGATCAAGACGAACGTCCATTTTTGGACAGAATCAAAGGGGAAGTTAATGCATGAAACGAATTGCAGTATTACCTGAAGGCTCAGTTTCTCATGAAGCGATTGATTTCCTGTTTAACGGTGAATCGTTAGATTTGCTTCACTCCAAGCTGATTTCGGATGTTTTTCGAGCAACGGATAGCGGGAATGCACAATACAGTGTTATCCCAATTGAAAATACAATTGAAGGTTCTGTTAGCCTCCATATGGACTGGCTTGTGAACGAGGTGGACATTCCGATGCAAGCGGAATGGGTGTACCCATCCATCCAGAATGTGATTGGACATGGCTCGGAATTTAAGACGGAGAGCGGCGAGTATGATTTCGGTAGAATTACCAAGATCATGTCCCATCCTGTGGCTATTCCACAGTGTCAGAATTTTATTCGCCTGCATTCGCCTGGGGCAGACCTTGAAGGCGTGAACAGTACAGCCGAAGCTGTAGAAATTGTGAAAAAAAATCCAGGTAAGGGCTGGGTGGCGATCGGTACAAAGCTTGCTGCTCAGAAGCATGGCCTGGACATTATGGCTGAACGAGTTACAGATCATGACAACAACTATACGCGTTTTGTGCTCATCGGTCATGAACCTGTGAACATTCCGCGTGAACCGGATCATGTGAAAACCAGCTTGCTGGTGACGTTGCCAGAAGATGCACCGGGTGCGTTGCATCAGGTATTGTCGGCTTTTGCTTGGCGGAAGCTGAACCTGACCCGTCTTGAATCACGTCCAACGAAGAAACGATTGGGCAGTTACTATTTTTACATTGATGTTGTAGAAACGGTCGATTCGGTTTTGCTGACCGCAGCCATGTCCGAGATTGAAGCATTGAATTGTCAGGTGCGCGTTCTGGGTAGCTATCCTTGTTATACATATCCTTCGAGGTAATCGACCTGATGGTGGTTGTGAATGTTAGAAGGTTGTCATAAGTCGGGGTAGAATGAGCGAGTATTCGCTTGTCATTTGGTGTACAATGGACGGGTTAATAACGTTTCGGAGTTTAAGGAATGGATATTTTATGGAGGTGCAGTCATCGGTGGCAGAACAATGGATCTATTTAGATGGTCAGTATGTGACCAAGGAGAACGCAACCGTTTCGGTATATGACCATGGATTTTTGTATGGAGACGGGATTTTCGAGGGTATTCGGATCTATAACGGAAACATTTTCAGATGTAAGGCCCACTTGGATCGTTTGTATGATTCAGCGAAATCCATCAGTTTGAACATCCCGCTGTCCATTGATGAGATGCTGGAAGTCATGGCTGAAACGGTACGCCGTAATGATATGCGTAATGGTTATATTCGTCTTATTGTATCGCGTGGCCCTGGTAATCTGGGGTTGGACCCGCTACGTTGCCCTAAGGCATCTGTAATCATCATTGTGGAGCAATTGGCGATCTATCCGGAGGAAGCATATCTTACTGGATTGAAAGCAGTGTCTGTATCCCAACGCCGAAACATTCCGGACGCATTGAATCCGAAAATTAAATCGTTGAACTACCTGAATAACATCCTGGTTAAAATCCAGTCTAACTATTCAGGTGCTGGTGAAGCGATTATGCTGAACTCCCAAGGTTACGTAACTGAGGGTTCAAGTGATAACATCTTCATCATCAAAAATGGTGTAGTGTACACGCCCCCTTGTTATCTCGGAGCACTTGAAGGAATTACACGTCAAGCGATTATCGATCTATGTGGCGAACTGGAGCTTGAATTAAAAGAAGTGCCATTCACCCTGCATGATGTGTATATCGCAGACGAAGTCTTTTTCACCGGGACAGCTGCAGAAGTTATCGCTGCATATGAAGTCGATGGAAGAACAATTGGTACGGGTGTAGCAGGTCCGGTAACGCTGAGACTGCTTGAAGCATTCCGTCAGATTGTTGACAAAGATGGCTATAAAGTGTGGGAATCTTAAGATTGAGCGAATAGCATAGGGAACAGGAATCCTTCTTGTCCGATAAAATTCAGCATACCTGGCGTATGGGAATTTTAGAGGCAGGAGGATTTTTTTTGTTTAGTTGATGTCATTAGCCCGGTTTCTGCATAGGATGTAGTAACGGTATGGGCGAATGTACTGCCCAAGTATGACGTCTAGGAGGTTAGTTCCCTGTGAAAATACACATGGTGAAAAAAGGCGACACATTATATCTGCTGTCCCAAAAATACAATGTAGCGCTGGACAAATTAATCGCGGCTAATCCGCAAATCACAAATCCCGACAAGTTGGATATTGGCATGAAGGTCAAAATCCCTGCAGAGCCAGTAACACCGAAACCTGAAGGAGTGCTGCACAGTCACAAGGTTCAGCAAGGAGATTCGTTATGGAAGTTGTCACAAGCTTGGGGAGTTCCTTTAAAAGATATGATCAATGCCAATCCGCAGTTGAAAAATCCGAACGCTCTGCTGGTGGGGGAAACGGTCTACATTCCCTCGATGCATACACAAGGAAACACCACGTCTAATACGGGTGCCAGCAACATTGCTGCGCATGAAAAGCTTTCGCCAGAAGGTAAGGAATACACAGGAGTCAAAGAACCGGAACCACCGGCGCCAGTTGCACCAGTTCCTCCTGCTCCGGTAGCAGAGGTTCCAGTTCCGGTCCCAGTTCCTGTACCACCACCAGCCAATCCGGAAAAGCCAAATGTGAAGCCTGAACTGGAGGCACTGCCACAGTTGCCTGTACTTCCTGAAGTGAAGCCTGAAAAGGAAACGCACAAAAAAGAAGAGGTTAAACCTGAAGTTAACGTAAAACCGGTAGCAGAATCCAAGAAATACACAATGCCCAATCTTTCGCCTGAAATTATGCCCTTGCCTGTAATGCCAAATACAAAATCTCCAGCTGAGGTTGCACCAGCAACGAAAAAACCTTGCGGTTGTGGTAATAAGTTGCATCATGCGCCAGCAGAGCATCCTTATGTTCAAATCCCTGTCCCTGTACAAGAGGTGTATGGTGTTCAGCAAGACACGTACACGGCAGGAGCGAGCAACAATGCACCGTTCCCGGGGATTCCGGAAGTTAGTCCTTACAGTGGCAGTGATCTGCCGAACAGTCCTTGGACTGGGGCGGAGCAGAGCCATAATCACAACAACGTTATGCCAAATTTATCCCCAGAAATGCAAAACAATTCATTTCCAATATCGCCAGCTGGCCATGTGAATAGTCCATTTCCATCGTATGTCGCACCTAGTCATATGAATCATCAGCCACCTTTTATATCCCCATATTCGATGCTTCCTTACCCTCCATGCGGATGTGGTTCACATACACATGTGCCTCAGTATACTTATCCTTCACATGGTTATCAGGATCCAGCTTGGAATATGTACGGTCCTTCGTACGGTATGCCGCCTGAAATGTCCACATCAACGATGCCAAACCAGCCTATCGAGTATGCTTATCAGAACCCGTACCCTACCCAGAATATGGTCCCACCGTCCCCGCTTGGTGCTTTCGGTGAATTGTACCCTCCACAAGGCCAAGGTAAGGGTGGTAAAAAAGGGGGGCGTGACGACGCTAACTTAAGTCAGGTAGGGCTTGAAGAGGCTGGAGCGGATTCAGAGGCGAAGTCCAAGCAAGCCGGGAATAAGCCGACCGCTGCGAAACGTAGAACAACCAAGGCTCCTTTGAAGAATAAATCCAAGGTATCCGTGTCTGGGAAAACATCCAGAGAGAGTACCACTACTTCCAACCAGCGGAAATCCAATAAAAAGCGCCGTAATCCATGGATACAAAACTAACTTAGAGTTTGCGATTGTTGAAGAAGCAGGGGAATTGTTATATCAGCGGGAAGCCAGCTCTGTAATAGAGAGCTGGCTTATCGTTTGTTTGAGTATAGATTGACTCACGTAAGCATAACGGAGATATGGCTGTTTAGGATTGATAAAGGCATTTTATTGCTAAAGTATTGTAAACCCTTTCATGATTGTGTTAATATGTTTGTACCCTATGAGCACACTATTTATGATAGACAAGTTAGGGTACCCATACGATAGCCTTTGCTGGTGTGCAAAACTACGAAAGAAAAGAAATAAAAAAACTGTTGCATTAGATTCAGCCGTATGATATATTATTTAAGTCGCCGCTGAAACACACGGCTGACACGGGAAACAGAAACAAGTTTGATCTTTGAAAACTGAACAACGAGTGAGTAACGATCTTGCTTGCAAGATCGACGCTGAGAAGTTTTTACAAGTCTTCGGACTGTATGATTTCGAAGCACAAATGAGATTTTTAATCTCGTCAGATTCAAAATGAGCTTATCGCTCTTTTCAATACTTTATTGGAGAGTTTGATCCTGGCTCAGGACGAACGCTGGCGGCATGCCTAATACATGCAAGTCGAGCGGACTTGATGAGAAGCTTGCTTCTCTGATGGTTAGCGGCGGACGGGTGAGTAACACGTAGGCAACCTGCCCTCAAGTTTGGGACAACTACCGGAAACGGTAGCTAATACCGAATAGTTGTTTTCTTCGCCTGAAGAGAACTGGAAAGACGGAGCAATCTGTCACTTGGGGATGGGCCTGCGGCGCATTAGCTAGTTGGTGAGGTAACGGCTCACCAAGGCGACGATGCGTAGCCGACCTGAGAGGGTGATCGGCCACACTGGGACTGAGACACGGCCCAGACTCCTACGGGAGGCAGCAGTAGGGAATCTTCCGCAATGGGCGAAAGCCTGACGGAGCAATGCCGCGTGAGTGATGAAGGTTTTCGGATCGTAAAGCTCTGTTGCCAGGGAAGAACGCTTGGGAGAGTAACTGCTCTCAAGGTGACGGTACCTGAGAAGAAAGCCCCGGCTAACTACGTGCCAGCAGCCGCGGTAATACGTAGGGGGCAAGCGTTGTCCGGAATTATTGGGCGTAAAGCGCGCGCAGGCGGTCATTTAAGTCTGGTGTTTAATCCCGGGGCTCAACCCCGGATCGCACTGGAAACTGGGTGACTTGAGTGCAGAAGAGGAGAGTGGAATTCCACGTGTAGCGGTGAAATGCGTAGATATGTGGAGGAACACCAGTGGCGAAGGCGACTCTCTGGGCTGTAACTGACGCTGAGGCGCGAAAGCGTGGGGAGCAAACAGGATTAGATACCCTGGTAGTCCACGCCGTAAACGATGAGTGCTAGGTGTTAGGGGTTTCGATACCCTTGGTGCCGAAGTTAACACATTAAGCACTCCGCCTGGGGAGTACGGTCGCAAGACTGAAACTCAAAGGAATTGACGGGGACCCGCACAAGCAGTGGAGTATGTGGTTTAATTCGAAGCAACGCGAAGAACCTTACCAGGTCTTGACATCTGAATGACCGGTGCAGAGATGTACTTTTTCTTCGGAACATTCAAGACAGGTGGTGCATGGTTGTCGTCAGCTCGTGTCGTGAGATGTTGGGTTAAGTCCCGCAACGAGCGCAACCCTTATATTTAGTTGCCAGCACTTCGGGTGGGCACTCTAGATAGACTGCCGGTGACAAACCGGAGGAAGGTGGGGATGACGTCAAATCATCATGCCCCTTATGACCTGGGCTACACACGTACTACAATGGCCGGTACAACGGGCTGCGAAATCGCGAGATGGAGCCAATCCCAACAAAGCCGGTCTCAGTTCGGATTGCAGGCTGCAACTCGCCTGCATGAAGTCGGAATTGCTAGTAATCGCGGATCAGCATGCCGCGGTGAATACGTTCCCGGGTCTTGTACACACCGCCCGTCACACCACGAGAGTTTATAACACCCGAAGTCGGTGGGGTAACCGCAAGGAGCCAGCCGCCGAAGGTGGGATAGATGATTGGGGTGAAGTCGTAACAAGGTAGCCGTATCGGAAGGTGCGGCTGGATCACCTCCTTTCTATGGAGAATCGTTTCCTGCAACGGAAACATTCAAATATGTAGCTAAGCTACAAAACACTCACTCGTTGCTCAGTTTTGAGAGCTCAAACTCTCAAACAGCTTGCTTTTGCATGGAGCTTGTTCTTTGAAAACTAGATATCGAAACGAAACAAACGCGAATTAGAACATTCCTTTTTAGCTGAACTTGTGTTAAACAAGTTTAATAAATTGGTACTTAATTGCTTTTGCGATGGTATTGGGTGGGAGCGACTTTTGGCTTTGGACGTAGTCCAAAACAAGGGAAGCGAGCAGTCAAAACCGGAGCAATATGGTTAAGCTACTAAGAGCACACGGAGGATGCCTAGGCGCTAGGAGCCGATGAAGGACGTGGCGAACAACGAAACTGCCTCGGGGAGCTGTAAGCAAGCTTTGATCCGGGGGTGTCCGAATGGGGAAACCCAGCTGGGGTAATTTCCAGTTACTCATAACTGAATACATAGGTTATGTAGAGGCATACCAGGGGAACTGAAACATCTAAGTACCCTGAGGAAGAGAAAACAATAGTGATTCCGTCAGTAGCGGCGAGCGAACGCGGAGAAGCCCAAACCAGAGAGCTTGCTCTTTGGGGTTGTGGGACGTCTCACATGGAGTTACAAAGGAACCGATTAAGCGAAGAGGTCTGGAAAGGCCCGCCAAAGAAGGTAAAAGCCCTGTAGTTGAAAGTCTGTTCCCTCCGAGACGGATCCCGAGTAGTGCGGGGCACGTGAAACCCCGTATGAATCCGGCAGGACCATCTGCCAAGGCTAAATACTTCCTAGCGACCGATAGTGAAGCAGTACCGTGAGGGAAAGGTGAAAAGCACCCCGGAAGGGGAGTGAAATAGAACCTGAAACCGTGTGCTTACAAAAAGTCAGAGCCCGTTTTAGGGGTGATGGCGTGCCTTTTGTAGAATGAACCGGCGAGTTACGTTCCCGTGCAAGGTTAAGGTGAAGAGCCGGAGCCGCAGCGAAAGCGAGTCTGAATAGGGCGACTTAGTACGTGGACGTAGACCCGAAACCGGGTGATCTACCCCTGTCCAGGGTGAAGGTGCGGTAACACGCACTGGAGGCCCGAACCCACGCATGTTGAAAAATGCGGGGATGAGGTGGGGGTAGCGGAGAAATTCCAATCGAACTCGGAGATAGCTGGTTCTCCCCGAAATAGCTTTAGGGCTAGCCTCGGAAAACAGAGTCGTGGAGGTAGAGCACTGATTGGGTGCGGGGCCCGCAAGGGTTACCAAGCTCAGTCAAACTCCGAATGCCATAGACTTACTTCCGGGAGTCAGACAGTGAGTGCTAAGATCCATTGTCAAAAGGGAAACAGCCCAGACCATCAGCTAAGGTCCCCAAGTGTGTGTTAAGTGGGAAAGGATGTGGAGTTGCACAGACAACCAGGATGTTGGCTTAGAAGCAGCCACCATTGAAAGAGTGCGTAATAGCTCACTGGTCGAGTGACTCTGCGCCGAAAATGTAACGGGGCTAAACACACCACCGAAGCTATGGCTTGATGCTTTGCATCAGGGGTAGGGGAGCGTTGTATAAGGGTTGAAGGTGTACCGTAAGGAGCGCTGGACATTATACAAGTGAGAATGCCGGTATGAGTAACGAAAAGATCAGTGAGAATCTGATCCGCCGAAAGCCTAAGGGTTCCTGAGGAAGGCTCGTCCGCTCAGGGTAAGTCGGGACCTAAGGCGAGGCCGAAAGGCGTAGTCGAAGGACAACAGGTCGAAATTCCTGTACCACCGTAAGCCGTTATGAGCAATGGGGGGACGCAGTAGGGTAGTGACGCGGACTGATGGATGTCCGTCTAAGCAGTAAGGCTGATGTGTAGGCAAATCCGCACATTGTAAGGCTGAGCTGTGATGGGGAGTGAAAATTACAGTAGCGAAGGTCATGATCTCACACTGCCAAGAAAAGCCTCTAGCCAGGTGATGGTGCCCGTACCGCAAACCGACACAGGTAGGCGAGAAGAGTATTCTAAGGCGCGCGGAAGAACTCTCGTTAAGGAACTCGGCAAAATGACCCCGTAACTTCGGGAGAAGGGGTGCCCCGGTAGTGTGAATAGCACGAGGGGGCCGCAGTGAAAAGGCCCAAGCGACTGTTTAGCAAAAACACAGGTCTGTGCGAAGCCGTAAGGCGAAGTATACGGGCTGACGCCTGCCCGGTGCTGGAAGGTTAAGGGGAGTGGTTAGGAGCAATCCGAAGCTGTGAACCGAAGCCCCAGTAAACGGCGGCCGTAACTATAACGGTCCTAAGGTAGCGAAATTCCTTGTCAGGTAAATTCTGACCCGCACGAATGGCGTAACGACTTGGGCGCTGTCTCAACGAGAGATCCGGTGAAATTTTAATACCTGTGAAGATGCAGGTTACCCGCGACAAGACGGAAAGACCCCATGGAGCTTTACTGCAGCTTGATATTGAATTTGGGTACGATCTGTACAGGATAGGTGGGAGCCTTTGAAGCATGAGCGCCAGCTTGTGTGGAGGCAACGTTGGGATACCACCCTGATCGTATCTAGGTTCTAACCTGGTACCGTAATCCGGTGCGGGGACAGTGTCAGGTGGGCAGTTTGACTGGGGCGGTCGCCTCCTAAAGAGTAACGGAGGCGCCCAAAGGTTCCCTCAGAATGGTTGGAAATCATTCGAAGAGTGCAAAGGCATAAGGGAGCTTGACTGCGAGACCTACAAGTCGAGCAGGGACGAAAGTCGGGCTTAGTGATCCGGTGGTACCGCATGGAAGGGCCATCGCTCAACGGATAAAAGCTACCCTGGGGATAACAGGCTTATCTCCCCCAAGAGTCCACATCGACGGGGAGGTTTGGCACCTCGATGTCGGCTCATCGCATCCTGGGGCTGAAGTAGGTCCCAAGGGTTGGGCTGTTCGCCCATTAAAGCGGTACGCGAGCTGGGTTCAGAACGTCGTGAGACAGTTCGGTCCCTATCTGTCGTGGGCGTAGGAAATTTGAGAGGAGCTGTCCTTAGTACGAGAGGACCGGGATGGACGTACCGCTGGTGTACCAGTTGTTCCGCCAGGAGCACCGCTGGGTAGCTATGTACGGACGGGATAAACGCTGAAAGCATCTAAGCGTGAAGCCCCCCTCAAGATGAGATTTCCCAGTATGTAAGACCCCTTGAAGACGACGAGGTAGATAGGCTGGGGGTGGAAGTGCAGCAATGCATGGAGCTGACCAGTACTAATCGGTCGAGGGCTTATCCAAATATGCAAGTTGTAATTCGCGTGTTTCGTTTCGAATCTAGTTTTCAGAGAACGATCTCTGAATATGCGCTGAACCATTCATCCACACAGTAGTGGCGGACCGAATGGAACGCGAACGCATTTGTTACACAAATGCTCGTTTGGTGGCGATGGCGGAGGGGTTCCACACGTACCCATCCCGAACACGACCGTTAAGCCCTCTAGCGCCGATGGTACTTGGACCGCAGGGTCCTGGGAGAGTAGGACGCCGCCAAGCGAACTCTTTCATCATACATAGAAAACAGGCTCTGCATGTGGACGTTGTACGATGAATTGCATTTGCAGTGCAAATGCATATTATTCCCTGATAGCTCAGTTGGTAGAGCACTCGACTGTTAATCGAGTTGTCACAGGTTCGAGCCCTGTTCGGGGAGCCAGTAAGGCCCGTTGGTCAAGGGGTTAAGACACCTCCCTTTCACGGAGGTAACAGGGGTTCGAATCCCCTACGGGTCATATAGATGGAGGCTTAGCTCAGCTGGGAGAGCATCTGCCTTACAAGCAGAGGGTCGGGGGTTCGATCCCCTCAGCCTCCACCATATAACTTTTATAACGACGCGGGGTGGAGCAGCCCGGTAGCTCGTCGGGCTCATAACCCGAAGGCCGCAGGTTCAAATCCTGCCCCCGCAATTATACTTTCCTTTGAGAAAGTGATCTGGAACCGTGGTGTAGTTGGCCTAACATGCCTGCCTGTCACGCAGGAGATCGCGGGTTCGAATCCCGTCGGTTCCGCCATTTTTATACTTATTAGTACCGCATGCGGAAGTGGCTCAGCGGTAGAGCATCGCCTTGCCAAGGCGAGGGTCGCGGGTTCGATTCCCGTCTTCCGCTCCAATTTTTGCGCCCTTAGCTCAGCTGGATAGAGCGTTTGACTACGAATCAAAAGGCCGGGAGTTCGAATCTCTCAGGGCGCGCCATTATAACTTCAAATTTGCCGGCGTGGCGGAATGGCAGACGCGCTCGACTCAAAATCGAGTGGGAAACCGTGGAGGTTCGAGTCCTCTCGCCGGTATATATAACGGGATGTAGCTCAGCTTGGTAGAGCACCTGGTTTGGGACCAGGGGGTCGCATGTTCAAATCGTGTCATCCCGATCTCGAAAAAGTACTATCTATAATTAGATGGTACTTTTTTTATGTTTATCTTTATAAGTTACGATCAATACAAGTCGGATACTATCAAATTATGTGCTTTAACATAACACATGCGAGTTCCCTCACAAGACAACGAGTTAGATTGCATAAAGCCTCGTTCTTTAGGTCACAATAGGGTTAAAAAGTGATAGAAGGGGTTCATGTGAACACGTTTAACTTCAGAAAACAATTCAAGAGACGCTGGCGACGGTGGAAAAGAACATTATGGATGACCGCGGCTTTACTTGCAGTTACCATATTGGCTTATAGCGGGTTGCCTATCTCATCTACGATTGAACGTTTACTGACGACTAATTTCAGTGAGGCAACCAGTGTGATGGGACCTGTTACGCAGGAAACAAGATCTGAACAGGAGATTCAGGCGCTAGTAGAGCAACTTGATGCTGATCCGAATCATTTAACGAGTGTGGTTCTGGAAACACAGTACATCTGCGGAGTGGAAACAGAGCAGTTAGGCAAGATGGCTAGACCACAATTGAAGATGCTGCTGACTCAACATCCGGAATGGGATGCTACGGTTGGAACAAAAGACGAGCTTCACTTGAAGCAACGTGTAGATGACCTCTCACCGCTCTGTAAACAGCAGGCGTACATCAGCATAGATGCTGTAGGTAATCTTAATTTGTATGAGGGTAAGCCAGCAGAAGAGAAGGTCATTCGTACATTCTTTCAATTGGATGTTGGGACGTTGGAGAGTTCTTTACCTGAAGGCGTACTGGAGCAATTGCAGCAGGGTATTCGGATTCAGGACAAGGATGAATATGATAGCGTAATTTCTACGTTTAGTGACTATGCAGTTGATGAGGACCATCATCTAATCCGCAATGGTGGGTAATCCAATCCTTCTCACCTACAGCAATAAGATACTGTAGTACTGAAAAAATGGTGTATAGCATTAGCATCGGGGGTTTGTGAAACTAAGGGATAAACCCCAAAATATGTGGAATGTGATGAAGGACATCGAAGAGATGTCCTTTTTGTCGTTTAAACTGAAATACATGAAAATACGTATAAACATGTAAAAAATTCACGAATAAAGACGAGTAATCAGTTAGACAAAGTTTTTCCTGCCGCAGGGTCTATCTTTTGTTATAATGAAATGAACGATACATATGTTCGCTTTTGTGAGGGAGAGATGGTTTTGCGTTTTTTGGGAATTGACCCGGGGATTGCGATTGTTGGTTTTGGTTTTGTGGATAAAATCGGCAGTAAGGTGGTACCCGTACAATATGGATGTATTCAGACGGAAGCTCATACCCCTGAAGAGGAACGGTTGCTTCACGTATATGAAGGTATGGTGCAATTGATTGATAAATACAAACCGGACGCAGTAGCTCTGGAGAAACTTTTTTTCAATCGGAACGTTACAACAGCAATGTCTGTCAGTCAGGCCAGAGGAGTTATGGTACTCGCTGCCGCGCAGAAGGGTTTGCCTATTGCAGAGTATACGCCAATGCAGATCAAGCAGGCCGTTGTTGGGTACGGTAAAGCGGAGAAGAAGCAAGTACAGGAGATGGTCAAAATGTTCTTGCGTCTTCAAGTCGTACCTAAGCCGGATGACGTAGCGGATGCATTGGCTGTAGCTGTGTGCCACGCACACTCTTATACATTAAATTCCAAGTTGAATGAGGTATTGCGAAAATGATTGATTTTCTAAGAGGACAGTTCATTCATGTAGAGAATGATTATATTGTGCTGGATGTTCATGGTGTGGGGTATCGCGTTTTCTGTCCCAATCCATTTGCGTTTGCGAAGCAAGAAGGCGAAATTACGGTGTACACTCATCATCATGTGCGTGAGGATGCGATGTTGCTGTTTGGATTTGTTACACGGGATGAACAGCGTTTATTCCGTAAACTGATTGAAGTATCTGGTATCGGTCCCAAAGTGGCGCTGGGCATACTCGCTGGAGGTACACCAGAACATGTGGTTACGGCGATTTACCAGGAGAATCTGACGTTCTTGACCAAATTGCCAGGTATCGGCAAGAAGACTGCACAACGCATGATCCTGGATCTCAAGGATAAGCTGGATAGTTTTGGCGCGGCTGCCTATGCAACAGGTTTGTTCGCTCCTCCATCGGAAGAGTCGGGAAGTGGTTCAGCCTGGGATGAGGCACGTGAAGGTCTTAAGGCACTTGGTTATACTGACAGTGAGCTTGATAAAGTATGGCTCAAATTGAAAAAGGATGTTACTACAGCGGATTCCGTTGATGTGTTAATGAAAAAGGCGCTGCAAATGCTGTTTACGGGATAATACAATTTGCATATTATAATATAGCTGTAGCCTGCAAAAAAGGTAGGGATGAACATGGATGATCGGATTATTTCCGCGAACCTGATGATGGAGGACCAGAATGTTGAGTTGAGCCTTCGTCCTCGGTATCTAAATGAATATATCGGGCAGAATCAGGTGAAGGAAAATTTAAAGATATATATTGAAGCTGCCAAATTTCGTAATGAGGCATTGGATCACGTTTTGTTATACGGACCACCTGGACTTGGTAAAACAACACTTGCCAATATTATTGCCAACGAATTGGGCGTTAACTTACGAACGACGTCGGGCCCGGCCATTGAACGCCCGGGTGATCTTGCAGCATTGTTAACCAATCTGCAGGAAGGTGACGTCCTGTTTATTGATGAGATTCATCGTTTGCATCGTACGGTTGAAGAAGTTATGTACCCCGCTATGGAAGATTCGGCATTGGATATTATGATTGGTAAAGGTCCGAGTGCACGTTCCGTTCGGCTGGATCTGCCACCATTCACTCTGATTGGGGCTACAACGCGTGCTGGTTTGCTGTCTGCGCCACTTCGAGACCGATTTGGTGTTATCAGTCGATTAGAATTCTATACGGTTGATGAGCTGGCTTATATCGTCTCACGCTCTACCGAAATTTTGGGTGTGGAGATTGTGGGAGATGCTGCGGAAGAGATTGCATTGCGCTCGCGTGGGACACCGAGGATCGCGAACCGTTTGCTAAAACGGGTACGTGACTTTGCACAGGTGCGTGGTGATGGAATTATAACGCAGACACTGGCGGAAGAAGCGCTGCAACGTCTCCAGATTGATCCACGTGGCTTGGATGAGATTGATCATAAGATGCTCAAATCGATGATCAACAGCTTCCGGGGAGGCCCGGTAGGGTTGGATACCATTGCTGCTACAATCGGTGAAGAAAGTCAAACGATCGAAGATGTATATGAACCGTATCTGCTTCAGATTGGTATGATTCAGCGTACACCAAGGGGGAGGATTGTAACAGACCTCGCCTATCATCACTTGGGTCTGCCTGTTCCACCAAGAGACGGGAAATAATCAAACCTGGTGAACATTCATGATTTGAACATTCACCGTAAACATTGAAATAATCACGTGTTAACCCGATATAAAAGTGAAGGAAATGCATGGAGAGGAGTCTGATTGTGGGAAAAGCAATACGAACGAAGAAGTGGAGTCGTCGATTGAAGGTACTGGCGGCAGCTCTTTTGACAGTGGGTTGTCTGCAAGTGCCTGCATTTGCAGCAGGAAATGACGGACAGACGATCCGGGTAGCCATGTTTGCGAATCTGGGTAGTACGTATAAATCAACTACACCACTCATTACGCTTGAATCGACGGGACAATGGAGCATCCAATCGGAGAGTGGCGCAAATGTAAGTCTCCCGGCAGGGCAAGTCCGTTTCAGTGCAGATGGATTCCGAGTGAAGGTGTTGGAAACTGCGGACTTTAAGGCGGCATCCGCAGCAGCAAAATTGTTGCAGGCAACCGCGGATAAGCCGTTGCTGTTCACAACCTCTTTAAATGGAAATGCGATCTACCAGCTCTACACAGGTAACTATGCAACGGAGGCTCTGGCAGGACAAGCTGTTACACGAGTACAAAAGGTAGCAGCAGCTCAATTGGCTGGTCAAAAGCCAGCTGTAACGGGAAGTAAACGCCTGTCTGCTGGAACCTATGGTTCGATTCAGGAAGCAGAGGCAGCACAAGCCAGCCTTTTATCAACAGGAGTTAGTGCCTATCCAGTCCTTCAATTAAGTGGGGGAAGTCAAGCATATGCGGTATGGGTGGGTGAAGCTTCTACGGATGCGGAATTATCCACATTGAAGAAAAGTGTGGAAGCCAAAGCTCCGGGGGTAAGCCTTTCACCTGTCAACAATAGTGCAGGGCTCATCATCCGTCAGGATGCCGGATTAAGTACGGATGCACTCAAAACAGCTCCGCATTACACCATTGCAGGTACTGATTCCAAAGCATTGGTACAAGGGAATAGCAATGGTATCAAAGTAGTGGAGCGTTCCCAGCGAACGTATCGTGGAGATATGGAAATCAGTATCGTGAGCGGTGATCTGGCGTTGGTCAACGTCGTTCCACTGGAGCAATACCTGTACTCTGTTGTAGGGGCAGAGGTGTATTCCTCTTGGCCTGCTGAGGCTCTTAAAGTTCAAGCCGTAGCTGCTCGATCCTACGCGCTTCAACAGGGTGAACGTTTCAAAATTGCCAATGTCGTGGATACAACTCTCAGCCAAGCCTATAACGGGATTGGTTCGGAAAACGATAAAGTAACCAGTGCAGTAGATGCAACGGCTGGAGAAGTGGTCAAGAGCGGTGGTAAAATCATCGAAGCTGTGTTCTCCTCCAATGCGGGCGGACAGACGGCTCATCCTTCTGAGGTATGGAACGGCGGAGCAGGTGTGTTCACCAATGTCGTTAGCTCAGGGGATACATCAGCCCAGGCAGGATTACATACGTGGTACCATGTGCTGCTGAGTTCAGGCGTTAGCGGGTACATTCGTGAGGATAACATCAAAGAATTAACGACCAAGACCAATGCGGGACTGGCCAAAGTGACGGTAACGGCTCAGAACACCAATGTACGTGCCATTCCGTTAATTCAATCCACCGTTGAACCCGTAGCCAAAATGAATCCAGGTAACGAAGCTGTTGTACTGGCAAAAGTGGCTCAATCCAATGACTACGCCTGGGTGAGAGGACCTTTCACTTCAGCTCAGTTGGTTAAATCTCTTCAGGGTAAAACGACAGCATCTGTTCCTGCTTCAATTTCAACCTTGGAAGTAACCAAGCGTGGACCTTCCGGAAGAGCACTTGAAGTCACTGCCAACGGACAGGCTATGACGGTGAAATATGCTGATACCTACCGCTCTGCGCTGGGTGGATTACCGAGCACTTTATTTGATATTGCAGGGACCGGAAGTTATACTGTATTAGGCGCTGACGGCAAAACAGCCAGTAAAACCGGCTCAAATGGTGCCTCTGTATTGTCTTCTTCTGGCACAGGAACGTCATCCGGTAATGCACTCGTGGTTATGAGTGGTGATGGTCAAGCGAGAGCGGTAACGCAGGGTCAGACCTACATGTTCATCGGTCAGGGTAATGGCCACGGATTAGGCTTGTCCCAATGGGGAGCCAAAGGCATGGCAGATGAAGGGTATGATTACCAGGCAATATTGAAACACTATTATCAAAATGCGACTATTGTTAAGGAATGAGACTAAAATGAATGTGAACTTATATGATTTTGAATTACCAGAGCAATTGATTGCACAAACGCCGCTGCTTGATCGCACGGCATCTCGGTTGCTTACTTTGAACAAAGATAGTGGTGAGATTAATCATCAAACGTTTCCTGACATTATCGACTTTCTGAATTCTGGCGATATATTGATTCTGAATGATACACGTGTTCTTCCAGCCCGTCTGTTCGGTACGAAAGAAGATACCGGAGCAAAAGCAGAAGTGTTATTGCTTAAAAATGTGGAAGGCGACAAGTGGGAAGCACTCGTTAAGCCAGGTAAAAAACTGAAAGCCGGTTCGATCATCGTATTCGGTGATGAACTGAAGGCGATTATAGAAGAAGAGGGCGAGATGGGTGCACGTACACTTACGTTTACGTATGATGGAATCTTCCAAGAGATTCTGGACCGTCTGGGTGAGATGCCATTGCCACCTTATATCAAAGAGACATTGGATGACCGCGAACGGTATCAGACCGTGTATGCCAAGCATGAAGGATCAGCGGCTGCACCCACAGCGGGACTACATTTTACGGATGAATTGTTGGATCAGATTCGTGCAAAGGGCGTTAATGTCGCCTTCATCACGCTTCATGTAGGACTGGGCACGTTCAGACCGATGTCGGTAGACGTTGTAGAAGATCATGTCATGCATGAGGAGTATTACTCCTTGTCACAAGAAACAGCAGATCTGATTAACCAGACCAAAGAGAATGGACACCGCGTTTTTGCGGTTGGGACTACGAGCTGCCGGACTTTGGAAACGGTAGGCAGCAAATTTGAAAATGGAATACTGCAAGCGAGCAGCGGATGGACCAGCATTTTCATCTATCCAGGCTATTCCTTTAAAGTGATCGATGGGATGGTTACGAATTTTCATCTCCCGAAATCCACGTTGGTTATGTTGGTTAGTGCACTAGCAGGCAGGGAACATATTATGCAGGCATATGAGGAAGCCATCCAAGAGCAATATCGGTTCTTCAGCTTCGGCGATGCCATGTTGATATATTAGAAGCAATTTTATAACTCACTACTAAAGATATTATAAAATTGCTCATTAGAATAACGATTAACTTTAGAGGATGATTAAAACCAATGGCAGCAATTACGTATGAACATATCAAAACTTGTAAACAATCCGGTGCACGTCTGGGACGTGTACATACACCTCACGGTATTATTGAGACACCAACCTTTATGCCTGTAGGTACACAGGCGACTGTCAAAACAATGAGCCCTGAAGAGTTGAAAGAAATGGATGCTCAGATTATCTTGAGTAATACGTATCATCTGTTTCTGAGACCAGGACATGAAATCATTCGCGAAGCTGGCGGATTGCACAAGTTCATGAACTGGGATCGTCCAATTCTGACGGACAGCGGCGGATTCCAAGTATTCTCGCTCAGCGAGATGCGCAAAATTACGGAGGAAGGCGTTAACTTCCGCTCCCATTTGAATGGAGACAAGAAGTTCCTTTCACCTGAAGTGGCCATGGAAATCCAGAACGCGCTTGGCTCTGATATTATGATGGCTTTTGATGAATGCCCACCGTATCCGGCTGAATATGAATATGTCAAAAAATCACTCGAAAGAACGAGCCGCTGGGCGGAACGTTGTCTCGAAAGTCACGCTCGTCCGCATGACCAAGGTCTGTTTGCCATCGTACAGGGAGGCATGCATGAAGATCTTCGCCGTCAGAGCGCCGCAGATTTGACTTCCATGGATTTCCCGGGGTATGCTATTGGTGGACTGAGTGTTGGAGAACCGAAACATTTGATGTATGGTGTATTGGATTACACGTTACCTTTGTTGCCGTCCAATAAACCACGTTATTTGATGGGGGTAGGTTCGCCCGATGCGTTGATTGAGGGATCAATTCGTGGAGTGGACATGTTCGATTGTGTTCTGCCTACTCGGATTGCCCGTAACGGAACAACAATGACCAGCCAAGGACGTCTGGTAGTTCGCAATGCCAAGTTTGCAACTGATTTTGGGCCACTTGACCCTGAATGTGATTGCTACACTTGTCGCAACTATTCCAGAGCTTACCTGCGTCATTTGATCAAAGCAGATGAAACATTTGGCCTGCGTTTGACGACAATCCATAATCTTCATTTCTTGCAGAATTTGATGCGTAATGTACGTAAAGCCATTATGGAAGATCGTTTGCTTGATTTCCGGGATGAATTTTTCGATCAATATGGTCTTCATGACAATGACAAAGGTTTCTGATTAAGCTGTAAAGGAAACCGGCGTAACAAGCAATATCTGTACGTATAGTCGATAAGGGGGAGTTTAAATGTTTCAGGGAATGACTCTAGCAGGAGCACAAGCGGGCGGAGGCATTGTATCCTTGATTGTACCTTTGGTACTCATGGTTGCAATTTTCTACTTCTTGATGATTCGTCCACAGAACAAAAAGCAAAAGCAACGTAATTCCATGCTGAGCCAATTGAAAAAAGGCGATAAAATTGTAACGATTGGTGGCCTTCACGGTACGATCGCTGAGATTACGGACGATGTGGTTGTATTGCGTGTAAATGATGTAACTAAGCTTACGTTTGACCGTAATGCAATTAGCACGGCTGTAGCTCGTGAAACGGCTGTTGAATAGTTACTGTAACATAAATTAACGAGGGTACGTTTGTGGCGTATTCCCTAGCAGAGAACCGGATCTCCATGGAGACCCGGTTCTCTTTTTTGTTTTTTGTGGGAAGGTCGATGTTCTTCGCCAGTCAGCTAGGAACGATGCGTATTAACGCCGAACATGCCACCGAGAGCTGAGATGAAGAAGGCGCTGAGCAGTTGTAAACTATCTTTCCAATTAAACGAAGCGTCCAGCGCGAGAAATCCGATCAACAGCACGAGGAGTCCATATACGATTCCCGTAATGCCTCCGTAGTACCATCCTTTTTCACCAGAACGTTTGCCTGCCACAAAACCACCAACCAATAGCGACAAGCCATGAACAACATAGGTATACAACGAGAGGTCCTGTTCCCGCATTCCGCTCATCCAGAGAAAGAGGGAGAGAATTAATGCTCCGATAAACATCCATACAAAAGCCTGACAGAGGCCTGACAGAATCGGATTGGACACTCGAAACGAAACCAAGCGGCGGATCAATTGCATGAAGCAACCCCCTTGTACAAGTTTGAAGTTAATACAGTGTATGGTCAAGCCTTCGGACTTATGAACTGATTTCCATTAAATGAACGGATTATTTCTGGATGAGCATGTAAGGTTCAGGTCAAAATAGGGATTGCACTACAGTTAACTGCCAAAAACTCAGTTTCGAAGGAGGACCCCTATTGTGAACTTCCCTGATGTCGGAGCACATATCTTTCGAACCATTCTCATGTACTTTCTTGTGTATTGTGCTATTCGGGTTATGGGTAAACGTGAGATCGGTAAGCTATCCATGTTTGATCTGGTCGTGTCGATTATGCTCGCAGAGATGGCTGCCTTTGTCATTGAAGATATAGATAAACCTCTGTCTCATGGCATTGCTCCCATGCTGACGGTCATTATCGTGCAAATTGGAATGGCCTTTGTCGGGTTGAAGAGTCGAAGACTTCGTTTGATGATTGATGGTAAACCTACGGTATTGATCTCCAAAGGCGTTCTTCATCGGGATGAGATGCGTAAGCAGCGATATAACCTGGATGATCTGTTGCTACAACTCCGTGAACAGAATGTAGACAGTATCGGTGAGGTGGATTTTGCTATTTTGGAGACCACAGGTAAGCTGACCGTTTTTCCAAAAGATCAGAATGCTTCTAACGACAGCAGTTCTTCTGGGTCTGATTCAGACGAGTCTTCTTCCAGTAAATCCAAAACAGGAAAAGATCAGATTGATGGATTTCCAAATATTAAATATGAAGGTCTGCCACTGCCCTTAATTATGGACGGCAAGGTTCAGGATCAGAATCTGGAACTCATCCAGAAAACGAGATTTTGGCTAAAAAATCAAATTCAGCATAACGGAATTATGGATTTTAAAGATGTGTTTATATGTTCTATCGATCACAATGGCAAGGTGTATGTAAGTCCAAAAGATGATAAAAAATGAAATTCATTTGCCTGACCGACGCTTGAACCATGAACCTATAAAAGGAGCACGGGACAGATCATGAAAGTCAATCATCTTGGTCCAGCCCATAACGATGAAATAAACAATGAGGCCAACGAAAGGCGCGAGAAGCATCCTCACCCAGAAAGGCAATATCATGGCAGTCTCTTCGTAAACAAGCAGGGTGGCTGCTCCCATAATAAACATGCCGGCCCCCGTTTTGACCCAATCCATGATCTTAAAGCGGAATTGTAGCAGACTACGCACGCTTTGGGCATGTAACAGCGTAACCACCGTAGAATTCACACAGATTGCGATGACCGCACCGAAGATGCCATATTCAGGCCGGGAAGCGAGCATTAAAATCAACGTGATTTTGATAACTGCACCGATAAATGTATTCAGCAGTGCTTTACCTGGACGGTCAAGGGCTTGCAATGCAGCTTGTAGAGGGGCTTGAATATAAATGAACAGAGCAAAAGGAGCCATTAGCTTCAGCATGCTTCCGATCGATGCATCATTATACAGAACAAGACACATCGGTTCGGCAAGCACATACATAAACACGGAAAACGGAGCACCTGTCACAAGTGCCAAGCGTAATGCCTGATGCATTCTTTTGTGAATCAGTGCGCGATCTCCCTGAGCAGAAGCTTCGGATAGTGAAGGCACAAGTGATGTCGCGAGCGATGAGGTTAGTGCTCCTGGTAGCAGTAGTAAAGGGATAATCATTCCTTGTAGTGCACCATACTGCGCTGTGGCAAGTCCCTTAGATATACCTGCCAGAGCCAGACTCTGGGCGGTAACAATAGTCTCAGCAAGATAGGATAAGGAGCCGACCAGTCTACCTGCTGTAACCGGAACAGAAATCGCAAGCAAACGCCGAATTAATCCGGGCTGCGGGGTACCTGTGTCTTTCAGAACTGGGGTAACTATGGTTATAGGCTTGGCTGAGAGATTGGACATGTTTTGTTGCGTGGCTAGCGGTAATTCTTTCTTCTGTCTGCTATACTTCCACAATAAAACAAGCATACCGCCGAATTCTCCAACAAGTGCGCCCAGCATGGCACCAGCAGCAGCCTGGGCAATACCGTGGGGGAGAAGAAGCCAGGCAAACCAGATGACACAGACGATACGAATGATGGTTTCAACTATGGATGAAATGGCAGTAGGCATCATATTTTGCTTGCCTTGGAAGTACCCTCTGTAGACGGCAGATACGGCGATAATGGCAATCATGGGGCTCATACTAACGAACGTGTGGTACACCCGTTCATCTGTGAGCACGTACTTGGTAACCCATGGTGCAAATATGATACATAAAAACATGAAAACTACACCCAGCGTCAGCGTGAAGCTTAAGCTTATTTGCAGGATGCGCTGGGGGGAATATCGATTGGCACCAGTGTCAGCTTCGGCTACGAGCTTGGCTACGGCGAGCGGAATACCACCCGTAATTAATGTCACCAGTACGATAAAAAAGGGATAGCTCAATTGGTAGATGCCAACACCTTCTGCACCAATGACTCGTGGCAGCGCAATGCGCGGGATGAAACCAAGTATTCGATTAATTATGCCTGCCGCGAGCAGGATCATGGCCCCCTGGATAAATGTCTGTTTCTTCAAGACTACCCCTCTTTCCCGGTTGAAAGTACAGGCTATCAACATAAACGGGACAAAGCCGTTGTTCTTCATCCTATGCCAGTCCTTATTCTTCTCATGACAACTTGGACACGATTAACAAAAAGAACCATAATCAGCAAGAAGGAATATGATCAGGTGAAGTCGAATCATGTAATATTGATGCCGCATAAAGGCTTGGATGTACGAAGGGAGGCTCCCCGTTGGAAGAAATGAATGATGTGGAGTTGGAACAGTCAATAGAGATGCTCTGCCGTAGCAAGGCGGAGGAATTAAGGCTTGTCGGTTACGAATATGTCACCAGCAAAGATGTCTGGAATTGCGTCAGTCATAAATATGAAAAACAGGGCATTCCACCGCTTCACCAGCTGGTGAACGACATTTTGTCACTGAAAGCAACAAGCTTTATGAACTTTATGACCGTGTCTGCATACCGGGGGTCCTCTTTCTAGACGAAAGGGATCTTTTTTGTTGAAAATTGACTGCTTTTTACGGCATCGCTATAATAGGAATATTGAGAACGAAAGGGGATCTAGGAACGGCATGAAAAGAATTATCAGTTTCATTCTGGTCGTGCTTGTCACCACAGGGGTAATGGTGGGAACAAGCCCGGAGCTGCTCAAAAATATACGCTTGGGCCTTGATTTAAAGGGAGGCTACGAGATCTTATATGAAGCAGAGCCGCTCGATGAGGGACAACAAGTCACCAAAGCATCACTGGTGCAAACGGCCAAGAGTCTTGAAAGCCGCGCCAATGCGCTCGGAACAAGCGAACCGGAGGTAACCACTGAAGGAAGCAACCGGATTCGATTGAAGTTGGCAGGGGTTACGGACGAGGCTGAAGTTAGAGCCAAAATGAAAGAACCAGCAGTTTTGACCTTCCGTAGTAAAGCTGAGAATGACAAGGAAGGCGAATACACCAAAATCGAACTTCGCGGAAATGAATTTGTTGAGAATGCAGCCAAAGTTGTATTCACTCAATTGAATGAGCCGATGATTGACATTCAAGTGAAAGACAAAGCCAAATTTTCCGAGATTACCAAACGTTTGATTGGACAACCTCTCGCTATTTATTTGGACGATGAGTTGCTCTCTGCTCCAACCGTTAGACAACAGTTGACAGATGGTTCCGCTCAGATTTCGGGTGCCTACACCCGTGACGAAGCAAACCAGCTTCGTGACACCATTAACCTGGGTGCATTGCCACTGAAACTTACAGAGAAGTATTCACAAAGTGTTGGTGCAACACTCGGTAAGCTTTCTCTGGATCAGACCATTAAAGCGGGATTAATTGGTTCCGTTATTATTCTGGTGTTCATGATTGGGCTTTATCGCATTCCTGGTATTATTGCGAGTTTTGCCTTGATCACACATACGTGGCTGGTACTTGCGATCTTCTATATGGGAGAATTCGTACTTACCCTTCCAGGTATTGCGGCGTTCATCCTAGGTATAGGTATGGCGGTCGATGCCAATATCATTACCTACGAACGGATTAAAGAAGAAATGCGCAGTGGTAAGTCGATCTTGTCTTCCGTTAAAGCGGGAAGCAAGCATTCCTTCCGGACAATCATCGACTCCAACATCACAACCATTATTGCTGCGGCTGTTATGTTCTTCTTGGGTACAGGTGCGGTTAAAGGGTTTGCACTCGTGCTGATTTTTGATATTGTCACCAGTATTATCACGAATATTTTCTTCTCCCGCTTCCTGTTGACCCTGCTTGTACGGGGTAACGTGTTGAAGAAGCCTAAGTACTTCGGAGTGAAGGAGAGTGAAATTCGTGCGCTTTAATTGGAATTTTGATTATATTAAAGGCAGCAAGATTGCCTATATCTTCTCGATTATTCTGACGATTACGGGGATCATCAGCATTCTGGCTTTGGGTTTGAATTACGCGGTTGATTTCCGTGCTGGATCGAATGTGGATATCACCGTATCCAAAGCAATTACAACGGAGCAGATTAATCCGATTGTAAATGACCTTGGTGTTAATGAAGGTGATGTCCAGATTACGACTGGGGCGGACCGGGTTAACGTTCGTTTCTCGAATGAACTGGATGAAAATCAAGAAAGTAAGTTCAAAGAAGAATTCACCAAACTGGATCCATCAGCTTCCTATGAAGTAAATACCGTTGATCCGGAGATGGCCAAAGAATTGGAACGCAACGCGATTTACGCGGTACTCATTGCGAGTATCGGGATCATGATCTACGTTGCGATCCGATTCGAGTGGCGCTTTGGTTTGGCTGCGGTTATCGCACTCTTCCATGACGCATTTGTCGTAATAAGTGTGTTCTCCATCTTCCGATTGGAAGTGGATCTGACCTTTATTACCGCAGTATTGACCATTGTCGGCTTCTCGATTAACGATACCATCGTTATCTTTGACCGGATTCGTGAGAATCTGCGTTTTGCCAAAAAGACAACCAAAGCCGACTTGCGTGAGGTAGTCAATCGCAGTTTGGCTCAAACGATGACACGTTCCTTGAATACAACGTTCACCGTGTTTGCAGCTTCAATCTGTTTGTTCATATTCGGTGGAGAATCCATTCGCATGTTCTCGCTTGCGATGGTTATCGGAACACTGTTCGGCGCATATTCTTCAATCTATATCGCTGCTCCACTATGGCTGATGCTCAAAGGTAAACAAGTAGATAAGCCAAAAACAGTAGCTAAAGAATCTAACTAAACATCTTATTGTGAAGCCGCGTCTGCCAGGCGCGGTTTTGCAACTTTATGTACAGAATTAAGGGGGAATATTCATGACCAGAGAACATATCCCATCAGCTCAGGCCGCCACATGGAGCGGTATTGCTGGTAATATGGGACTTGCGGTGATCAAAGCGGGAGTCGGTTATATGGCAAACAGCAAATCATTGCTCGCTGACGGCTTGTATTCTGCTTCTGAAGCTGGTTCTGCCCTGGCCGGTCTCTTTCCCTCCAAGTCTGTACGCCATAAGAGCAAGGCTCGCAGGGAACGGTTCAAAGAACATTCACGTGTTGCCAGGCCGGGAATTTCAGTATTGTTATCTGTTTTGATCCTTATGGGTGGATTGCAGCTTGCCATCTCTGCATTGGGTAGCCTCTCCGGGAGTGAACCGGAAGCACCTGGCAAGTCAGTACTTTTGGTGGCTGTTGCGGCTCTGGCTGTGAAGGAAGCAATCTTTCAATTTCAGTACAGATATTTCCGTAAACGAAATCAGTCTCAGGCGCTGGCCTATGCACAGCAACATCGCCGTGCGCTTTATTGCTCGCTCACCGTATTAATCGGCATTATCGGATCGATGGCTGGTGAGGAGATGGGTCTGAGCATGCTGCTCTACCTGGACCCCACGGCTGCATTGATTGCTTCCTGTTTTGTGCTTCACAAGGGTTACCGAATGATTGTGGACACGGTATATGGTTCACTTGTTCAGGAACTGGAGCAAGAAGAAGCATCCGATTTTAAAGAGACTGTACAGCGGGTGTATGGCATCATTACCATCGAACATTTGGTGGCACGTGAACAGGAACATGACGTTACGATTGAACTGGTCATTAGTGTGAATCCGAGGATCTCAATACTGGAAGCACAGGAGATTGCGAATCGGGCCAAGACACTATTGCTAACTCGGTTCAGTCATGTGAAAGAAGTACAGATTCAAGCGATACCTTATGATCCAGGTTATCCTTATAAATCCAATCATGAACTGCCCGATCACGAAGCGACATTAATTCAGTAGTGAAGCGCGGGTCCAGTAGATCAGGAAAGGAGCGTTATCATTGCTTTATTCGCAATACCGGTGGAATACACCGAATATCGATTTGGAGGCGGCTGCGGGACTCTCGCAGGCGCTTTCCGTTTCACCCCTTGTTGGACGTTTGCTTGTGAGTCGAGGAGTGCACAATGAGAAGGAGGCAGAACGTTTTTTGTATCCTGATCTGAATCAGATGCATGATCCCTATCTGCTACTCGGCATGAATGAAGCAGTGCCTCGAATCAAGCTGGCTTTGGAGCGGGAAGAACACATTTTAATCTACGGTGATTATGACGCTGATGGCGTATCCAGCACATCGCTGATGATCCATTTGATGCGTCACCTTGGTGCCTCGTACGATATATATATTCCTCATCGCTCGAATGAAGGGTATGGGTTACACAACCATGCGTTGGATTGGGCCCATCAACAAGGCGTTTCATTGATTATTACCGTGGATACCGGAATAAGTGCTGTTGAACAGATTGCTTATGCGGCAACACTAGGCATCGAAGTCATTGTGACAGACCACCACGAGCCGCCTGAAGTTTTGCCCGAAGCCTATACACTTATCAATCCAAAACTTCCGGGATGTCCATATCCTTTTAAAGGTTTGGCAGGAGCGGGAGTAGCCTTGAAGCTGGCTCAGGCATTGATCGGGGAAGTACCTGGTGAATGGATGGAGATAGCCGCTATCGGCACCGTTGCCGATCTGATGCCTTTGGAAGGGGAGAATCGGGTTATCGTCAGTTATGGAATTGAATCCATGCGCGGTTCACGTCTTCCCGGTGTAAGTGCATTGCTCGAAATCAGTGGTGTAGATCAGAGTCAGGTGACTTCGATTAATATTGCCTTTGCCATGGCACCGCGTATTAATGCCAGTGGACGTTTGGATCACGCCGGCAGAGCAGTGTCACTTCTCACCACCGAGAATCTGGATGAAGCTCATACGCTTGCCGGCCAGCTGGATCTATTGAATCGGGAGCGTCAGCAAGTCGTAGAGGGCATATTACAAGAAGCAACAGCACAGTTGGAAGAAAAGATACAGCTTCGTTCAGGATCCGTGCCAGATGTAATCGTGTTGGCTGGTGAGGGCTGGAATGTTGGCGTGGTTGGTATTGTGGCTTCCAAATTGCTGGACCGCTATTACCGACCTACACTTATTCTTGGGATCGATTCAGAGAGCGGTGTCTGTAAGGGCTCTGCGCGTTCCATTGAGGGCCTTGATATCTATGAGGCGCTCACAGTCAATAAACACAACCTGGACCATTACGGTGGACATCCTGCTGCAGCAGGTATGACCCTGCATCGGGATCAACTGGAAGAACTTGAGGCTGGCTTGAATGAGTTTGCTGCAACCGTGTTGACCGAAGAGGACTTTGTACCTCAGCGTCTTGCAGATGATGAATGCAGAATCAGTGATGTTCCGCTGAAAGTGATCCAGGAGATTGACAGATTGCAGCCTTTCGGGATGAGCAATCCTTCGCCACGGTTTGTATTGAGAAGTGTGAAAGTGAAGGAAACCAGAACGATGGGACGAGAGAAACGCCATCTGAAACTGGTTCTGGAGCAAGATGGTCAGCAACTGGAAACCGTCGCTTTTGGTAAGGGAGCGTTAGCAGAGTTCCTTCTCCCAGGCACCGTTATTGATGTGATGGGAGAATTGTCCGTTAATGAATGGAATGGGATGAGAAAACCTCAATTGATGCTTCAGGACATTCATGTTCCTCAGGTCCAAGTATTTGATTTGCGCGGTAATGTCGAGCCATTGAATGCGATGAAACATTTCTTGAGCTCACTTGAGGTGCATCTACGATACAAATCAGGTTCTGTGGGTGCCATTGTTCGTAAAGAAACAGACGTTTCCGAGGGAAATTCATTGTATGAACCTTGCCTTTGGGTATATGATAGAAAGGTCGGGTTATTTCCGTGTAATGCTGCTGCACAGCATTATGGACAGGAACAGGTCCGGACGTTATTTGTGTTTGATACGCCGGAAACCCCGGAACAACTTGATGCCATGCTGGCTTTGTTCAGTGGAGCTGAGAATATCATCCTTCTGCACGGATCAGGCAACCGCCGAGATCGCCTTCAGATGCCTTCCAGAGAACTCTTTAAGCGTATTTATATGCAGGTGTTGAAATGGAAAGCTGAACCCGTGGAGGAACAAGAGATTACTCCTGTGCTCAGTCGTCAGTGTGGATGTTCGCCGCGCATGATTACGATGATGTTGGATGTATTCGAAGAGTTGTCCTTCATTACCCGTGATAACGGCAAAATTGCGTTTGTGGATAATCCACCTAAGCGTGAACTAACCGCCTCACGTCACTATCAGGCGCTCGAAAACATGGCTGAGATAGAACAGGTGATGCTGGATGCAGCCACACCGCAACTGACACAATGGATGATATCCCGGATGAAGGGCGTATCTTAGATGGAAGTTTGTGTATTTATTTTAGGAGGAGATTATTTTGGATTTTAAAGATTATATTCGTGTCATCCCTGACTTTCCACAACCGGGAATCAGCTTTAAGGACATTACAACATTGTTGAAAGATGGAGAAATGTACCGCAAGGCGATCAATGAACTGAAAGTGATGGTTTCTGATCTCAAAATTGACGTCATTGCTGGACCTGAAGCACGTGGTTTCGTTGTGGGCGCCCCTCTGGCATACGCTTTAGGTGTCGGTTTTGCTCCGATTCGTAAAAGTGGAAAACTGCCTGGAGAGACGATTGAAGTTGGTTATGATCTCGAGTATGGCAAGGATACACTCGCGATGCATACAGATGCGATTGAAAAAGGTCAAAATGTCCTGATCGCAGATGATCTGCTCGCAACGGGTGGAACGATTGCAACTTCCATCAACTTGATTGAACAATTGGGTGGGAACGTTGTCGGTGCTGCATTCCTGATCGAGCTGTCTGATCTGAATGGTCGTGCTAAATTGCCTGAGAAAATCGATGTATTCACATTGATGAACTACTAAGTTTAAAATCTCCACTTGGAGTGTTGTGATTAAAACCTGAATTGCTTTTCCCTTTTCCCGGGAAATAATATACAGCATTAATGATTGTGAAAAAGCCTGTTCTCTCCATCCGTTAGGGTTGGAAAGAACAGGCTTTTGATGTTTAAACGTTGGAATTAATGGGGCGTCTTTTCAGTGATAGGCTGTTTTTTTGAATCATCATTCAACCAACCCAGCACTTCAAACAGTTTGAACAACAAGCTCATCAGGATTCCGACGATAGTTGCCAGTGCCATCCCTTTCAAATGAATGCCGTAGAAGGTAACTTCTGTACCACTCAGTCCAATGACCAATACAAGTGTAGTAAGCAGTAGATTGGTCGGTTTGGCAAAATCGACTTTCTGTTCAACCAGAATACGCAGACCGGATGCTGCAATAACCCCGAACAGGAGCAGGGATACACCACCCATAACTGGCACAGGAATGTTGGCTACAAGCGCCGAGAATGTTCCTGAGAAGGAGAGTACGATTGCAATGACTGCTGCGCCACCAATGACATATGTGGAGTATACGCGAGTCAGGGCCATAACACCAATGTTCTCGCCATAGGTTGTATTGGGAGTTGATCCTACAAACCCGGACAGAATGGTGGATACGCCGTTACCAAGCAGGGAACGATGGAGCCCAGGGTCTTTCGACAGATCCTTGCCTACGATGCTGCTCGTTACAAGCAAATGTCCAATATGTTCAACGATAACCACTAGTGCTACAGGTAAAATGGTGAAAATAACGGACCAGTCAAATGTAGGCGTTGTTACCGTAGGAAGAGAGATAAAATCAGCAGTTCTAATAGCCGCTTTATCAACCAGACCCATAGAATATCCAAGTATATAACCCACTACAATACCGATAAGAATATGAATGATTTTGGGGAATCCACGGAACGTTACGGCTCCAATAACAGTGATACCTAGCGTGGCCATGGATAAAATAATGGGTTTGGCCTGAGGAACCCAGTTGGGGTTAGCTACAGGATTAGAATTAATCAATCCGGCCATTTGCGCTGCAACAGGTACAAGCTCCAGACCGATCAGAGCAACGATGGCACCCATAACCGCTGGTGGGAATACAACGTTGATCCATCCGGTACCCGCAAATTTAATAATGAGGGCCACGAGACAGAAAACAAGTCCTGTTATGATAAAAGCTCCAAGTGCCATGGAGTAGCCATTCTCTGGATGTTGTTTTAAAACCATTGTGACAGGTGCAATAAAGGCAAAGCTTGATCCGAGATATGCTGGAATCTTACCTTTACACATGAGTATGTACAACAGTGTCCCAATTCCGTTCATCAGCAGGATCATGCTTGGATCGACACCAAACAGGTTCGGCACAAGCACCGTGCTGCCAAACATGGCGAACAAATGCTGAAGGCTAAGCAGTGAACCTGAGCCAAGTGGCATCTTTTGATTGACCTGAATTTCGCGTTGCAATGAATTTCATCTCCTTTTCCGAAACACAAACTTTCAATAGATTACAGAGTTTCTCTTAATTAAGCAATAACATTTTTGACGCAGAAGAGCGATGGAATTTATATTTTCATGAATTTTCCTTCTATTTCAGCAAATAACGGCAATAATACATAAGAATTAAGCAATATATGCAATCAACTGTGAGTGATGGGGAATCAGCTTATATCTAATGCGGATTACCAATATAAAAATTGGATAAGCGCTCTTATTCGTCAGCAGTTGACGGGAAACGGGCGAAGCGTCATAATTATAGGAAATTACTTTTACGGGGAACCTGTGTTGCAGCAATGTCACGGGTTCCATTTGGTATAGAAAGGACACGGAACAGATCAGAATGGGCATAGAGCAATTACTCGAGAAGGCCGGGGCATATATCAAAGAACCCGATCTGGTGCGCATACGAGAAGCTTACGAATTTGCTGATCAGGCCCACCATGGACAGACGCGAAAATCGGGAGAACCGTATATTCTGCATCCGCTTGCGGTTGCCGACATTGTTGTGAACATGCAGATGGACACCATCTCCATAATAGCAGCGCTTCTTCATGATGTAGTAGAGGATACTACGGTCTCACTTGAAGAGATCCGCAATCATTTCGGCAATACGTGTGCCATGCTTGTTGACGGCTTGACGAAGCTGGAACGTATTCAGTTTCGCTCCAAGGAAGAACAGCAGAACGAGAACTACCGCAAAATGTTCATCGCCATGGCGCAGGACATCCGTGTCATCGTGATTAAATTGGCTGACCGTCTGCATAATATGCGGACACTCAAGTTTCAGTCGGAAGAAAGCCAGCGCCGGATCTCATATGAGACGCTGGAAATTTTCTGTCCGATTGCGAACCGTTTGGGTATCTCTGCGATCAAATGGGAAATGGAGGACATCGCCCTCCGCTATTTGAATCCGCAGCAGTACTATCGAATTGCAAACCTGATGCACAAAAAGCGTGCGGAACGTGAGCAATATATTGATACGGTTATGGATGGAATTACGAACAAACTCGATGAGATGGGAATTCAGGCAGACCTTTCGGGCCGCCCGAAACATATCTACAGCGTGTTCAAGAAAATGACCACCAAAAACAAGCAGTTTAACGAAATTTACGATCTGCTTGCCATTCGTATTATTGTGGATAATATCAAGGATTGTTATGCTACCCTGGGAATTATACACACGCTATGGAAACCGATGCCTGGACGCTTTAAGGACTACATTGCGATGCCAAAGGCGAATATGTATCAATCGCTGCATACAACGGTAGTCGGTCCCAATGGTGAACCAACAGAAGTACAGATTCGGACATGGGATATGCACCGGACTGCTGAATTTGGTATCGCTGCACACTGGGCCTACAAAGAAGGCGCTGCGAACGGAAATCATTTTGAAGATAAGATTACATTTTTCCGTGAAATTCTTGAACTTCAAAACGAAGCACAGGATGCTTCGGAATTCGTAGAATCACTCAAAATGGATTTCTTCTCGGATCTGGTATTTGTATTTACGCCAAAAGGAGAAGTTATCGAACTGCCGATCGGCTCTGTTCCTTTGGATTTTGCTTATCGAATCCATACGGAGGTTGGTAATCGGACCATTGGTGCCAAAGTGAACGGTCGAATTGTTCCGCTCGATTACCACCTGAAGACAGGCGATATCATCGAAATTTTGACGTCCAAACATTCTTACGGACCGAGCCAGGACTGGATAAAAATTGCGAAATCATCTCATGCACGAGCGAAGATCAAGCAATGGTTCAAGAAGGAACGCCGTGAAGAAAACGTTGAAAAAGGTCGGGATAGCTGTGAGCGCGAACTGAAACGCATGGGGCTTGATCCTTCTGCGTGGATGACCGATGACAAGTTGATGGAAGCTGCCAAAAAATATGCGTTTAACGATATTGATGACATGCTTGCAGCTGTTGGCTTCGGTGGGATTACTGCTGCACAGATTGTAACCAAAGCAACCGAAAAACTGCGTAAAGAGCAGGAAGAATCCAGTTTGCTGGAATTAAATTCCGAGATGCGCGAGCTGAAACCTGCACCTGAGCGTAGGAATCGACCAACCAACGGTATTCGTGTCAAAGGCATTGATAATCTGCTTGTCCGATTCGCACGATGCTGTAATCCTGTACCTGGTGATGACATTATCGGATACGTTACACGCGGACGCGGCGTTTCTGTACACCGTAGTGACTGTCCGAATATTCCGACAAGTGCAGACGGAGAAGAAGCAGCACGCGTGATTGAGGTCGAGTGGGAAGAGAATATTGAAGCGAGTTACAGTGTGGATATTGAGATTACAGGCCATGATCGGAATGGCTTGCTCAATGAGGTACTTCAGGCTGTATCCGAAAGTAAAACCAATATATCTGCCGTTACAGGACGGACAGATAAAAATAAATTAGCATTGGTGCACGTCACAATTCTGATTCGTAATACGGATCATCTGCAATCCGTTGTAGAACGGATTAAACGGGTGAAAGATGTCTATTCGGTGCATCGGATTATGCAGTAAGGAGCCTGTAAGATGAGGGTGCTTGTACAACGTTGTAAAGAGGCTCAGGTGACCGTGGGAGACGAGCTGACAGGTAAGATCGAATCTGGATTAATGTTGCTCGTGGGCATTACCCATGAGGACACCGAGAAGGATGCCCAGTATCTGGCTGATAAAGTTAGTGGTTTACGGATTTTTGAGGATGATCAGGAGAAGATGAATCTCAGCCTGCTGGATGTAGGTGGAGCTGTATTATCAGTTTCCCAGTTCACCCTGTACGGGGATTGTCGCAAAGGAAAGCGCCCGAGCTTTGCGGCTGCGGCTCGACCTGAAGGGGCAGAACTGTTGTATGAAACGTTTAATCAGCTACTACGCGATAAAGGCATTCAGGTTGAAACGGGTCGTTTCGGAGCGATGATGGATGTAACATTTACCAACTGGGGACCGGTGACTTTGATGCTTGAAAGTCCGATTCGTCAGGAACCACGTGCATAATTTCATGGACTTCAGGCCATAATGAGGGATAATTCGTTGATGACTATTTCATGATCAAAGGAGTATCCAATCCATTATGCGACAATCTGCGAAAGAAACACGTACTCGTACGGAACCTTTGGTATTCCCTGGAAACTTGAATGAATCATTGCATCTTGCCCGTGCAGCTGCTGAATGTGTTGCAACCATCTGGGCACTTCAGGATTCGGACAAAGGGAAGCAAACTTATCTTCCGCGATCTTGAATGTCTGCACAGGTATAAAAACATCCGAAATTTGGATTATACAGATTGTGAAAAGTCCTGGTTCGTAGTTATCGAATCAGGACTTTTTGTTGTGTGCTGTTATAAATTGCTCTGGTGAGGGTAATAACAAAACGAGGCACAACGAAGTGCCAATGTACTACAAGTCCCGATCTCTAAAGAAAGTTCGAACACGGAAAGGAGAACATACGTTATGAGTAAAGTTGCTTTTTTATTGGCGAATGACTTTGAAGATTCGGAGATGCAGGTTCCGTATGACGAAGTAAAAAAAGCTGGACATGAAGTGGAAATTATAGGATTAAAAGCGGGTGAAACCCTTAAAGGTAAAGGTGGAAAGGCCTCCTATACGGCAGATAAAGCGATCTCCGATGCATCCGCTTCAGATTATGATGCAGTCGTAATTCCTGGTGGATCATCCCCTGAGAATTTGCGAAGTGATGCGCACATCTTGAAGTTCGTCACCGAGATCAACAGTGCGAAGAAACCGATCGCAGCGATCTGTCATGGTCCGCAGATTTTGGCAAGTGCCGGTCTGTTGAAAGGTCGCACGATTACATCCTATCCACCACTTAAGGATGACATGGTAAACGCAGGGGCAGAGTTCAAGGATCATGAGGCTGTTGTGGATGGAAACTATATTACATCCCGCACGCCTGAAGATGAGCCAGCATTTGTACGTGAACTGCTAAAAGTCATTTAACTTCACCCAGTTCCACTGACATACATGGATGTATCTTAACTACGTTACATCGTGAGGCTTACAACTTCACGTTGCATTTCATTCCGAAAAAGGAGGGTTTGACATGACAAAACATATTCAGGCGTATTTTCGAACCGAAGACGAGGCAGAGGGAGCAAGAACTTCGCTTCAGACGTTTCGTACAGAGCATTTGGAAGTAGGTCAACTGGACAGTGCGGTAGGTAGAGATACCCGTGTTATGGTGCCACTGGTGCCCTATAATACAGCAGGTGGCGTAGGCACCAACGGAGCAATGGGTGTAGGTGCAGCCCCAGGTGTTCCTGCCAGCGAAAATGTGATCCCTGTGGTAGCGAATGTGGACCGTGATGCAGAACGGGATTCTCGTGACAGAGTGAATGAGGATGGAGACTTGCTGAATGCAGCGGACGTGTCTTCGGCCGATTATGATGATCTGCATTATGTTCTGTCTGCCAAAGTGAGTGATGAGGATTATGACGAAATTGTTCATAAGCTTCGTTCCAACCATGCCTATGTGGAAGATTTGAATTAACGTGTAGATACCTCTTGGCCCTTGCACTGCTGGACCCACACAGTCGAGTGATGTGCAAGGGCTTTTTAATCATGAGTTATTAACAAAACAAAATTATAAAGCGCTATCATTTTTGTAATATTACTGTAATATTAGTTACATAAGCCTTTAACATAGTGGGCTTATAATAACACACATGACCCCCTTTTTTTATATATCCTTTGAGCCTGCACACCGTGTGCAGGCTATTTTTTTTGAGCTGAGAATGTGTATGTTTTGGGCAAAGCTTACCCCTTTATTCAATTTTTGCTAGAATAGAGAGATGGGTTTATATATACTACAGCGACTTGTAGGAATTCATCGCCAGAGTGATACGTCATATTCCAGATGAACATATACTCGCTGAAACGGCCCCGCCCTATTTATATAAGTACGAGGCAGCCGTTTCTGCCTGATCGATGGAAATTAAAAGTTATATAGAATGCCTCGTTTGAGAATTAACACCTACAATGCTAAAGCAACAGAGTTCTCATGCGAACGGCTAGAGACAGATTTAAGGGGGAATTAGTTTTGAGTAAGGTTGGAAGAAATGATTTATGCCCATGCGGAAGTGGGAAAAAATATAAAAAATGTTGTCTGAACAAGGAGTCCTCTGCAGTAGAATCCATACTGGGGATAATATCAACGGAGCAACCGGTTCAGGAAGCCTCCATTCAGCCTGAGAGCAAGCTGACCTTGACCAAGCTAAAAAAAATGGTGGCAAGCGATTTGAAATGGGAGCATCCGGCTCACGAACAACTGGCCCTGGAGACTATTGAGAACATGAGGAAACAATACGAGCCAGAGGTAATTTTGGAAGCTCTGGTGTTATGGAACGGCTACTCCCGTCAGACCCGTCCTACTGTGAAGAAGACAGGCTCGTTCTGTGCTGCAATTGAGTATTTGCTGTCCGAAGAATACGGCTTCAATGTCTCAAAGGCTGAGCTGGCTGATAAATATGAGGTAACGACAGGCACGATCTCCCGGAAGGTTAAGGAGATGAATAGTTACATCGAAGAATACGGCATGGGCGGCGAAACGGACGAGTTATTGATGCTGAACGGTCCAGGCACATCGAAAGATAAAGCAAAGGCTCTGCTATCTAAGGCGATGGAAGTGAGCTCTTCCAAACGGAGAGTACATCTGGCGGAAACAGCGCTGGAGATGTATCCTGACAGCTCTGATGCGAATCTTATTCTAGCTGAGGAATCGGACAATGAGCATGATGCACGATCTTACCTCAAGGAAGGAATCGCTGCTGGTAAACGTGAACTGGGCGAACTTTTCTTTGAGGAGAACAAAGGGGACTTCTGGGGGCTTCATGAGACTCGTCCCTATATCCGGATATGCAAAAGCTATGCCGAATCCTGCTGGTTTGGTGGAGATGCCAAAGAAGCGGCACAAATTCTGGAGCATATTCTAGAGCTTAATACAGAAGATAATACCGGAGCACGTTACCTGCTCGCTGCTGTGTATTTGTACAGCAACCAATTGGAACAGGCAGAGCAGTTGCTCGAGAAGTATGAAAAAGGTGATGCTGCAACTGCCTTTGCCTATGACAAGATTATTCTGGAGTATAAGAAAAACGGAATCACCTCCCAGCTCAAAATGCTGTACCGTGTAGCCCGGGGTGTGAACAAACATGTGCCTGATTACCTGTTGGGTTTGAAACGGCTGCCGCATAACCTCCCTGACTTTGTCGGAATGGGCGACTCCGACGAAGCGATTGAATATGTCATTATGCATTCCCGTTTATGGGCGAGCGCGCCGGATCTGTTGAAGTGGATGCTGAAACAATAGCGTTTTGAAGCAATAGAAGTTGGAATTCATTGGAGGAATCCAGCTTCTATTAGCCGTGATTTCAGTGGACTTCCCATACCTTACGGTGTGGGAGTGAATTTTTTTCATGCTATCTTTTCGTGTTAACCCTTGACTTTAGTACTGCGGTTCATTACAATCAGAAAATAATACGTTGACTATAGTCAATACAAGTCGATTTTTGAACTATATTACTGATTTGATGACGGGACCAAGTACTCCGTGCCCACATGACCAGAGAGGAATCCCCAGGCTGTAAGGATTCTCTTGATGAGCGGACGAATGACTTCCCCGAGAACAGACGGCGAACACAGCAGATATGATCTGTTGACCAGTAGCCGGCCTGCGCAGGACGTGCGTTACACGTAGAGCGGAATATCTGCTTGATCAGAATGCCTTGGGCAAACCTGAATCATCAGAGATCACCTGAACGGCTAAAGTGTCAGGTTTCCGGAATGTGGGTGGTACCACGGGTGAATGTATATTACACAATCTCTCGTCCCTTTGTTCGCTGTATACACAGCGACAGGGCGAGGGATTTTTTTGTTTTATAAGTTGATTTAAAAGAAATACACGAAAACGGAGAGGGCAGAAAAAACCTGTAAAAGCGAAGCGTTCGCCTTTATCACCGGATTTCAACATTATAAAATTAATTAAAAAAATCTGGGGATAACAGCGATTGTAAGGTTGTTCTGCCCGCGCAGTGATCACGTGTAGAATTTTTTTACTTTTAGAGAAAAAAATCAATGCTGGAGGGATCAAGATGGCTTTTCAAAAACCGACTGGAACGCAGGACTTACTGCCTGGAGTTGTCGAGAAATGGCAGTACGTAGAAGAAAAAGCACGAGATCTGTGTCGACGGTTTAATTACCGCGAGATTCGTACACCGATCTTCGAACAGACTTCTTTATTTGTTCGCGGTGTAGGAGAGACTACCGATATCGTTGAGAAAGAAATGTATACCTTTGATGACAAAGGCAATCGCAGCATGACTCTTCGTCCGGAGGGAACAGCGGGTGTTGTCCGTGCGTATGTAGAGAACAAAATCTACGGCGAACCGGATGTGAGCAAGCTCTATTACATCGGTCCGATGTTCCGGTATGAGCGTCCGCAGGCAGGCCGTCAGCGTCAGTTTCACCAGTTTGGTGTAGAAGCCATCGGTGCGCTGGACCCGGCAATTGATGCGGAAGTAATCGCACTTGGCTACCAGTTGTGTGTAGAACTTGGCTTGAAGGATGTCAAAGTGGAAATCAACTCCGTTGGTAACTCGACCAGTCGTGCAGAATACCGCGAGACGTTACTTGGGTTCCTCAGACCGATGAAAGACAGCCTGTGCAAGGACTGCCAGTCCCGCATGGAGCGCAATCCGCTGCGTGTACTCGACTGCAAAGTCGATCAGGACAAATTCGTTGGGGCACCGTCCATACTGGATAGCCTGGATGAAGAGTCTTTGAATCACTTCGCCAAGCTGCAGGCATACCTGGATGATTTCGGAGTGGATTATGCTGTGAACAATCGTCTGGTACGGGGCTTGGATTATTACACACTGACTGCTTTTGAATTAAAAGCCCAAGGGATTGGAGCGATTGATACGGTTGGCGGTGGTGGTCGATACAATGGTCTCGTTGGAGATATCGGCGGACCAGATCAGCCAGGCATCGGCTTCGGTATTGGTCTGGAGCGTATTCAATTGATTCTGGAGCACCAAAACATTGAGGTCACTACGCTGGCTCCACTGGATGTATACTTTGTTGCTCTGGGAGAAGCTGCTGATCGTGAAGTGAACCGTCTGTTGTTCAAACTTCGTCAGTCTGGACTGTCTGGGGAACGTGATTATCTGGGCCGTAAGATGAAAGCACAGATGAAATCAGCTGATCGTTTCAAATCCCGCTATACTGCCATCCTTGGTGATGACGAGCTGGAGCGTGGTGAGATCGCCCTCAAGTCGATGGATACGGGTGAGCAGCAAACTGTGAAGCTCGATGACCTTGTAGCGGCAATTCGCGAAGGTAAATAAGTACGAGTTTGAAACTGTAAAATTGGAACAATTGATCCGGTAAAATTACTGAGGTTCACTAACATTTTCGACTAATCGGAAGTTGGCGAGCCAGAGGTAATATGCCTTTTCGAATACATGGTCTACACGTAACCGGACTGTTGAAGAGCAGGCACTAACTGCCCATACAGAACGGAAATTCACATAATGAGGAGTTTGGTTATGAAAAGAAGTCATCATTGCGGCGCATTAACACCCGCACACATCGGTGAAACAGTAACATTGAACGGTTGGGTTCAGACCCGCCGTGACTTGGGAGGCGTACTCTTCATCGACCTGCGTGATCGCAGCGGGATTGTACAAGTTGTCTTTAACCCGGCTTACTCCGGTGAAGCTCTGCAAATCGCAGATCGCGTACGTAGCGAGTATGTTATCGCTGTAACGGGTAAAGTCGTTAAACGTGATGCAGAAACAGTTAACAAAAACCTGCCTACAGGCGAAATTGAAGTTCAGATTACAGAAATCGAAGTGCTGAACGCAGCTAAAACACCTCCATTCTTCATTGAAGATGGTGTCGAAGTTGATGAATCCCTTCGTTTGAAATATCGTTACCTGGACCTGCGTCGTCCGGAAATGTTCGAAACATTGAAACTGCGTTCCAAAGCATCCAAAGTGTTCCGTGACTACCTGGACGGAGAAGAGTTTGTTGAAGTGGAAACACCGATCCTGACCAAGAGCTCCCCGGAAGGTGCGCGTGATTATCTCGTACCAAGCCGTGTGCATGAAGGTGAATTCTTCGCCTTGCCACAATCCCCACAAATCTACAAACAATTGCTGATGGTGGGTGGCGTTGAGCGTTATTATCAGATCGCTCGCTGTTTCCGGGATGAGGATCTGCGTGCAGACCGTCAACCTGAATTCACTCAAGTCGACATTGAGACTTCCTTCCTGCAACAGGATGACCTGCTGCCAATGATGGAAGAACTGATGGCCAAATTGCTGCGTGAAACGAAAGGGATTGAGCTGGAACTGCCTTTCCAACGCATTACGTATGCAGATGCAATGGGTAAATACGGTTCAGACAAACCAGATCTGCGATTCGGTATGGAACTAGTTGAAATGAACGATATCGTAGCAAACAGTGGTGTGAAAGTATTTGCTTCTGTCATCGAAAAAGGTGGAGAAGTGAAAGTATTGAACGCTAAAGGCTGTGGCACATGGAGTCGTAAAGAGATCGATGATCTTGGACCATTTGCTGCACGTTACGGTGCGAAAGGTCTGGCTTGGATTCAAGTGAAAGACGGCGAGTTCAAAGGGCCAATCGTGAAGTTCTTCACGCCTGAAGAAATCGAAGCTGTCAAAGAACGTACAGGTGCTGAAGATGGCGACTTGCTGCTCTTCTCCGCAGACACCAAAAAAGTGGTTGCTGACGTTCTTGGCGCATTGCGTCTGAAAATCGGCCGTCAACTCGGACTGATCGATGACAGCAAATTCAAATTTGCTTGGGTTGTGGACTTCCCACTCCTCGGATATGATGAAGATGCAAAACGTTATGTGGCAGAACACCATCCGTTCACACGTCCAAAAGACGAAGATGTACATCTGTTCGACACTGATCCGGGTGCAATCCGTGCTCAAGCCTATGACCTTGTTCTCAATGGTTATGAAGTAGGTGGCGGTTCGATGCGTATCTACAAACGTGATGTTCAGGAGAAAATGTTTGCTGCCCTTGGACTCTCTACAGAAGTAGCGAATGAGAAATTCGGCTATCTGTTGGAAGCATTCGAATACGGAACTCCACCACATGGTGGTATTGCCTTTGGTCTGGACCGTCTCGTTATGTTGCTGGCAGGCCGCACGAATCTGCGTGAAACCATTGCCTTCCCGAAAACGGCAAGTGCAACGGATCTGCTCATGAATGCACCTTCCGAAGTGGATGACTCACAATTGGAACAACTTCATATCCGTGTAGCCCGTAAACCGGTAGCGGAAAAGAAATAAAGGAGGCATCGATTCTCAATGCTCCATCAATTTTCAAGAACAGAACTTGCGATCGGACCGGAAGGTCTGGACACGTTGAAGAATAGTACAGTCGCTGTGCTCGGTATTGGCGGCGTAGGTGGAATTGCTGTAGAAGCTCTTGCCCGTAGCGGCGTTGGGCGCATCATTCTGATTGATAAAGACGTCGTGGATATCACCAACATTAACCGCCAGATTCATGCGCTGACCACAACAGTGGGACAGAAAAAAGCGGACCTGATGGTGGAACGTGTGAAGCTGATCAATCCGGAATGTGATGCGATTGCCCTGAATATGTTTTACACGGAAGAAACGTACGAGGAATTGTTCAAATATGAACTGGATTATGTGCTGGATGCATCCGACACGATTATCTACAAAATCCATCTCATTAAAGAGTGCCTGAAACGTAAAATTCCGATGATTTCCAGCATGGGTGCGGCAAATAAAATGGACCCAACGAAATTCCAGGTTGCGGATATTTCGAAAACGACCATGGACCCGATTGCACGTGTTGTACGTACGACACTTCGTAAAGACGGCATCAAAAAAGGCGTGAAAGTGGTCTTCTCGACTGAAAAGCCGATGAAACCACGCGAGGACGTAACACAAAAAATCGTTCCCGAGAATGCTCCGGAAATTCGTAAGGCTAAACAGCCACCTGCGAGTAACTCATTTGTGCCTCCGGTAGCTGGACTGATTATGGTCAGTGTTGCGATTAAGGATTTGTTAGAAATTGCAGAGAACAAGCAGCAGTAACTTGCTACCAACTGAAGAAGCGTGGATGTCGATAAGACATCTGCGCTTTTTTGTGTGGTCATACGACAAAAGACGAAGCGACAGGACGTCAATCGTCTATGATAGCCGAACTGCATCTCTAGATAAATGTCAGAGTTACGTCATGTACTTCAAAGTCAAAACCGTGTATGATATTCACTGCTGCGCGAAATGATGATACATACATAATGAATTTGCAGCTAGAGAGAGGGGAATAGAACGAAATGAAACACGGATGGATGACCAGAAGTCTTGGCATGGAGCCAGGAGACCAGTGGAAGAAGGAAGTTGTGGCGGGAGCCATTTCCTATTTTGCCGTGGTCTATATCGTTATGGTCAATGCTACAATTCTTTCCGATGCCGGGATGCCCTTACAGGCAGCCATGGTTGGAACCCTGCTGACGTCCATTGCAGGCTGTTTGCTCATGGCATTTGGCGGAAAATCACCGATTATCGTTGTACCCGGAATGGGGATTAATGCATTTTTTACGTATACACTCGTACATTCCATGAAATTAAGCTGGCAGGAAGCGCTGGCCGTTGTTACCGTTACAGGTATACTGTTTGCCATTGTTGCGTTTACGTCACTATACAAAATGATCAGCGAAGCGATCCCGAAAAATCTGCAGCATGGCATTACGGTCGGGATTGGTTTGTTTCTGACATTTATCGGTTTGCAAAAAAGTGGAATCGTTATCGCACATCAGACTACGTTTGTCGCGATTGGGCATTTCAATGATCCGAATGTTATTACAGCCTGCGTTACGCTGGTGCTTGCCTTGATTTTATTTATACGAAATGTACAGGGTGGACTTCTCATCAGTATTCTGGTCGGCACAGGCCTTGCCTATGTACTTGGTGCAGTGAACCCGGGTGAATCCGTATCAGCGATGGATGCGCTGCGTCAATACGGCGGCTTGTTTGGCGAATTGTCTTTGATGAAGCTGGCTGATGTCGCGTTCTGGATCGCGGTATTTTTGCTACTGTTGATTGTGGTGTTCGAAAATATCGGATTAATTACGGCTCAGACACAGATGATTGGTCATCCAGAGCGATTCAAAGGAAGTCTGCGTGCCCTATCTATTAGTACCGTGCTGGCAGGGGTGTTCGGAAGCAGTCCTCCAGTTGCTGCAGCTGAGACTACAGCCGGAATTGCGGCAGGCGGTCGCACAGGTTTGACTCCGCTCGTTACAGCCGTGTTATTCGGAGCTACGTTCTTCTTCATCCCGCTGCTCGGTTACATTCCGGACAGTGCGATTGCACCCATTTTGATCATTATTGGTGGCCTGATGGTGCAAGGTGTGAAAGATATGGATTTTGGTGACTTCACAGAGGCATTCCCAGCATTTCTAATCATGGTTATGATTCCATTTACATATAGCATCGTGGACGGTATGGCGTTCGGATTTATTGCGTATCCTCTAGCGAAGCTGGCCGCAGGTCAAGGTAAACAGGTACCTGTAGTCATGTATGGCATCTCCATCCTCTTTTTAGCCAACTTTGTGTTGCATGGAGTTTTGTAATAACAAAAGGCAACGTCATGTAAGTTCATACGTATGATCTCTGGTGAGCAGATGGAGAACGGGAGGAACGGGAATGGAAGAGCAGCAACAAGCAGGGCAGAATGAACCGAAGGTAGGAAAAAAGGGATTTAAGGATTTCGTCAAGCTGATCGCTTCCACGAATCCGCCAAAGCTGATCCTGATTCTGGCCCTCATCTTAACCCTGATTCAAACAACAGCTGGACTGATCGTGCCACTGATGACCAAAGGTCTGATTGATGGACTTACCACTTCGGCATTGAACAAATCTGTAATTTTATTGTTGCTGGGGGCATTTGTGATTCAGGCGATTGCCTCGGGCATTAGCATTTATATGTTAAATTACGCCGGACAACGCGTCGTAGCAACCCTTCGTACCAAGCTATGGAACAAGGTCTTGTCGCTGCGAATGCCGTATTTTGATCGCAATCGTACAGGCGATACGATGAGTCGGATTACCAATGATACAAGCCAGATCATGACATTGATCGCAGATTATCTGGTTTCCTTTGTGTCCAACATCGTTGCTGTTGTGGGTGGAGTGGCATTACTATTTTACTTGGATTGGGTGATGTCGCTCATTATTCTGAGTCTGGTGCCACTTACGCTTCTGATTCTTCTGCCAGTCGGTAAGAAGATGTACAAGATCTCCAAGAAACAACAGGACGAGATGGCAGGTCTTACGTCCGTGCTCAGTCAGGTTATTGGCGAGATCCGCTTGGTCAAAGCCTACGGCACGGAGAAACAGGAAGTGGAAGCAGGGGATTCCCGGATTCGCAAAATGTTTGCTTTTGGCTTGCAGGAAGCACGGATCCTTGCTCTGATCGGTCCCTTGTTTACATTTGTCATGACTGCCGTGCTGGTCGTTATTCTGGGTGTGGGGGGGATGCGCGTAGCGTCTGGACTGTTGTCGCCTGGTGAACTGGTTGCGTTCATTTTGCTGTTGTTCCAGGTCATTATGCCTATGGGACAATTCACGACGTTATACTCTCGTTTGCAAAAAGTCGTAGGTGCAACAGAGCGCATACAAGCGATCCTTGCCGATGAGGAAGAGCCACATGACAGCACCAAGGTAGCTCCAAAAGGAAATGAGACGATTGCATTCCATGATGTACATTTTTCCTATGTTACAGGTGAGGAAGTGCTGCACGGAATCAATCTGACGGTTCCCACACGCAAGGTGACGGCGATTGTCGGCCCAAGCGGTAGCGGGAAATCAACACTGTTTTCTTTGATGGAGCAGTTTTATATGCCCGATTCAGGCCACATTTCATATGGGGGACAAGCCATAACGGATTATTCGTTGGCCTCCTGGCGCAGCAAGATTGGGTATGTATCTCAGGAAAGTCCGCTAATGGCGGGTAGGATCAAAGACAACATCACGTACGGATTGAACCGTGAGGTCACGATGGATGAGATAAGGCGAGCTGCTGAGATGGCCTATTCTGCCGATTTTATCGACAAGCTGCCACAGGGTTATGACACGGAAGTGGGCGAGAGGGGAATCAAGTTATCCGGGGGCCAACGTCAGCGGATTGCTATTGCTCGTGCCTTACTGCGCAGTCCGGATATTCTTATGTTGGATGAAGCGACATCCAGCCTGGACAGTACCTCGGAGTATGAAGTACAACAGGCTTTGTCCAACCTGATGGAAGGCAGAACCACAATTGTTATTGCCCATCGGTTATCTACCGTTGTCGACTCCGATCAAATTGTCGTATTGGAACATGGACATGTTACCGGAACTGGAACTCATGCTGAATTGATCAGCAATCATCCGGTATATCGTGAGTTAGCACAGAAGCAGTTTGTGGCACAGGAAGGAAATGCAGCTACAGTACAAAATGATTAGTAATTCCCATTAATGCAGGGTCTCCGTTATACCCATGAGGTATTTCAACGGAGATCCTTTTTTCTTTTTCTTTAAATTCCTCATATTGACAGTAAGACCAACATAATCTATATTGTGGATACCGACCGTTGGTATGTATAAGGAGGAACTTATGGCCAGAAATAAATACCCTGAGCAGACACTGGACCTGATTCTGGCAGTCTCAACTCAAATGTTTACCGAAAAGGGATATGAAAAGACCAGTATTCAAGACATTATAGATGAATTAGGCATGTCCAAAGGTGCAATATATCATCACTTCAAGTCCAAGGAGGATATCCTTAGTGCAGTGATGGAGAAGGAGCTTGGGCGGGCAGAAGACATGTTTATGGAACTCATCCAGAACACGCATGCTCCGAATGCCAGACAGAAGCTCATCAGTATTTTGGAAAATGTTATCGTTGATCCTGGAATTCAGTCTAACTCAATTGATCAGGTTCTAAGCACTCAGATCAAGAATCCACAGTTTGTATTTGGAGGAATCCGGAAGGGTGTTCTGAAGGATGCTCGAATTATTGCCGACATTATGGAACAGGGCAAGGAGGATGGGTCCATTTCAGTCGAATTTCCTTTGGAGTGTGCCGAAATATTCATGTTACTCGTCAACATTTGGATTAATCCCTTTCTTTTTAGCCGAAATCAGGAACAGACATTGGAGAGACTCAAGTTTCTACAGCACATGATGAAGCTCTTGGGAGCAGATATCGTTAGCGAACGGCTCATTCAGCGAATTACGAATCGGCATGCTAGCACGGGAGGATATGCCGAGGCGGAATAAACATACACCTGATGGTTTGAAATGGAGAGGGAAATGATGTTGAAAAGTAGTGAGCTTGCCATATGCAAGAGCATAGACATTGATCAATCCATTCATGATGTAAAGCTAAATTGGTTGTCAGGAGATATCAGAGTTCTTCCGAGTGTGGATGAACTTATCCACGTCATACAATATGCGGATGCGTGGTTTTCCAAGCGAAGGCTTATGCAAGTTAACATACGAGGGGATACCTTAAGCATTGTGGACGGGAGAAAAAGAAGAGGTCTTGTTGGAATAAATATTGGTAGAACAACATTGGAGATTCAGCTTCCTGATCGGGTTTTTGATCGTATTTTACTAAACTCCATAGGAGGACAACTCCAGTTGAATCACCTTCTGGCCACTCGCTGTCAATGCAAGATAACCTCAGGTCATGTAGATCTATCAGGAAGGATGGAGGAGCTTGAACTGTGCGCAGTGGCATCCGTAGTGAAAGGACAACACCTTAGTGCAGATAAGCTTAATCTTCAATCCAGTTCAGCCAAGATCGACATTTCGGGGGAGTTTAGTCACTTGCAAATTACCACAATAGGCAGAGAATTAAATATGGACTGTCTCAAGATGCCAGAGAGTATGCATTCCGTATCAACAGGGACAAAGGCAGTAGTTTCCATTCCAGATAACGAAGGTTTCCGAATTTTACTTAAAAGAAGATCAGGAGCGTTAAAAAGTGAATTTGATTTGACTCCCCTTCATGGGGACAGCAACGATTTAATACACAAAAGTGGAAAAAGTGAATTCCAAGTGGATATTCGAGGAGGAGCTTTTCATCTGAAATCCAGGAAATGAGACACTGTTCGTGTGTAGTAAAAACAAAGGGGGCAGATATAATGGCTGGTTGGATCGTAGGAATAAGCTTTTCCACCATCGTACTGCTAATCGGGATTTACGGCGCATGGAATAGCAGGCGCAGGCAGACCAGAAACAAGTGGGCATGGTGGTTTATTTTGTTCGGTTGTTGTGCGCTTGTCAGTGCCATCATTAATTATCAATTCAGATAATCTTCATACCTTACAAAAGTAAGCCTACAAAACGGATGTGGCTTTCAATTGCCCTATGTGATATAGTAAGTATCCTTTTGTATTGCCAGATCTAGGCGATGCAGAGCAAAACATATTCTTAGGAGGTAACTGAAACATGTCAGACAGCTTTCAAAGTGCCTATCAAGAAGAAGAGTACAGGTTAGAGCGAACGATGGAGGAAGTGGACAGTCAGCTGGAGCGACTGCAAAATATTCCGGTATACACCGGCCACGACTTCACAGAACAAGTGCTGGAAGCTGGACGCGAAGAGCGCCGCACCGCCTTGTCCAAGAGCGCGCAGCAACCCTATTTCGGACGCTTGGATTTCGAAGAACAGGGCAGTGGTGCACGGAAACCGCTGTATATTGGCAAAATCGGCGTAGACCGCGAAGAGGTGGGAGAGCATCCGCTCGTCATCGACTGGCGTGCTCCTGTCGCCAGCCTGTTTTACTCATTTACGGGAGGCGAAGCCTCCGCTACGTATGAAGCCCCGGAAGGGCTTATCGAAGGTCTGGTGTACCTGAAACGAAACGTTGTCATTCGGCAGCGGATATTGGAACGTGTGGCGGATACATACAACCGTGACAGCGACCAGCCAGCAGTATCTGATGAATTCCTCGTTTATCGTCTGGGAGAGAACAAGGATAACAAACTGCGTGACATCGTATCTACGATTCAGGCGGAGCAGGATCTGATTATTCGTGCGGCGAGAAACACCGCATTGATCATTCAGGGTGTAGCCGGATCCGGGAAAACAACGGTTGCCCTGCATCGGCTTGCCTTTTTGCTGTATCAGTACAAGGAGCAGGTATCTGCGGAGAAAATGGTTATTTTTGCCCCCAACCACATGTTCCTGGATTACATCTCGGATGTGCTCCCGGAACTCGGAGTAGGGGACATTCAGCAGCGGACATTCCCGGACTGGGCGATGAACCTGCTGGGGCTGGAGATGCCTTTGGCGGATACGTCGGATACATTGAACACTTGGTTTGAAACACCAGATGCACGTCCTGAATTGAATGATGATGTACCTGGACGTTACAAAGGATCGATCCGCTTCATGGAGCTTATTCGTGAGTGGCTGTCGGGCATGGAAGAAGAATCCGTGCCGGATATGGACTTTAGTCCATGGGATGGTAAGGTGCTCAGCAAGACGGAGATTGAGAACTGGTTCGGTGAGGAGTACAAGCATTATCCGCTGGCCAAACGAAAAGAGCGGGTCATGGCGCGGGTTCACCGCTGGATTGAGATGGAACTCAAGAAACCGATGCCAGAAGCTGTTCGCAAAGAACGCAAGAAGAAAGCAGCAACTCGTGAGAAGGCCTATGCCAAAAAATGGCCTCAATATGAGCCGCTTACGTTATACAAACAGCTGTTCAAAGCTGCAAAGGGTGGCTCTGTGCCAGCCTCGCTCAGCGGGCTTATTCCAAAACTAGTCATGAAACAAACCGCAGCAGATCTGAAACAGGATATCGTCCGTGAAGAGGATCTGCCTGCATTGGTATACATTCATACACTGGTCCATGATATTGAGGGTTCGGAGCGATTCGACCATATTGTGATCGATGAAGCGCAGGATTTTTCACCTTTCCATGTGGCGTTATTGGATCGTTTCGTCAAAGGGCATTCCTTCACCATACTGGGTGACTTGTCCCAAGGGATTCATGAGTACCGTGGTGTTCATGCGTGGGAAGAGATGAGTTCTCTGTTTCCAGAGGAACAGAATGCATACTTTGCATTGACCCGAAGTTATCGTTCGACGATGGAAATTATCGATTATGCCAATACGATTCTGGAACGTGGCGTCAAGAGCGGAATTACGGCGATTCCTGTTTTTCGTAGTGGTGATCCGGTTCGGACGTTGGCTTATGGAGGCGAAGGTAGGACGGCAAGTCTGGAGCAGGCTTTGAAGGTGTTAACCGTTAAAGACTACCGAACTGTCTCTATCCTGACCCGTACCCTGCATGAAGCAGAGGAACTTCACCGTGACCTACAGAGCGCAGGCTGGGATCTGAACCTGATCGATGGCGGCAAAAAGCAGTACACGGGTGGACACTCTGTTTTACCTGTCTATCTGTCCAAAGGGTTGGAGTTTGATGCCGTTATTGTGGCAGACGTAGATCAGAAGCATTATTTGCCGAATGCAGGTGATGCTAAGCTGTTGTACGTTGGTTGTACAAGGGCCTTGCACGAATTGTGGTTGTTCCACGAGGGTGATTTGCCAGAATACGCGGCTGCAACACATAATCCCGACGGCGAGCCTGTAACCATTCAAGGTTGGCCTGAGCTCGGGTAAATAAATTTGCTTATACAACAAAAGGCATAGCGTTCATGGGAAAGTCCCATAAGCGCATGCCTTTTTGCTTTTGTGCGAGAATTGCTTAATTCTCCGTGAAAGAACGATGAAGAAGTTCAGGATTACGTTACGCTATTTCTCAATCTGGACGAGCGACGGTTCACCAGGAATATGCCGACACCAATGAATAAACCACCTGCCAATGCAAACCACTGGACTTGCTCTCCCAGCAAAAACCAACTCGACATTACACCAAAGAACGGTGCCAGGAACAGATAGGAACTGGTTTGGCCTGGGTCACTATTCTGCAGCAGATAAAACCAGAGTGAGAACTGGATGATGGAGCAAACAAGCGTTAACCAGAGCAGCACCATAACCGAGGTGGTATTCACTATAAGGTGAGGCTGTTCCGTGCATAGGCTCAGTAGAAGAAGCACAGAACCTCCAGCGAGCATCTGATAGGCAGTTAAGACAAAAGTATCGTAGCCATCGCCCCAGCGTTTGATAAGCAATGTGGACACGGCAAAGGAGACCGCACCACCAAATCCAATCCAGGTTCCAGGGCTAAAACTCATCTGCCATCCAAAGGTTAACATAATCCCCATGAAACCGAGCATAACACCGATCCACTGACTGAAGCGGTAGGTCACTCTATATAAGAGAGCACTGAGGATAATGACCAGTAGCGGGTTGGTAAATGTAATAATGGCGGATTCGCCAGATGTAATCCAGTTCATGCTGTAGTAGGCGCAGCCCATCACTCCTGCCGATTGGAACAGGCCAATGAGGGTTATTTTCAACCATGACTGCCATCCATTAGGCAAAGGACGTTTACGAAGGAACAAGGCCATCAAGCCACCTGCCAGCATATAACGTATGCCCATGAGCAGGAAAGGTGGAGCATATAACATGCCGATCTTGCCGACTGGAAAAGAAGTTCCCATGATTAACGTTGTCAAAATGATCAAAATTGTATACTTCAAGGGTTGAATGGTGCGTGTACTTGTGATCAGAGCAACTCTATTTTTCCAGTATGTCATGTTGAACACTCCTTATCATCATCCAGTCAGATGACTGGTTTGGGATCTACATGAATTGTAGTCCGGTTTACATATGAAGTATAATGATTGGTAATGAAGTGGATATCATTTTGAATGATGTCAGAGTGGAGGGAACATGGAGAGCGGGGATCTAAGAATATTCCAGTGTGTCGCACAGGAAGGCAATCTGACCAAAGCTGCGTCTAAACTGGGGTATGTTCAATCCAACGTAACGGCACGCATCAGGCATCTGGAAGCAGAAGTGGGTACAACGCTGTTCATTCGTCATAACCGAGGCATGACGTTATCTCCAGCCGGTGAGATGCTGCTGACCTATGCGGACAAAATTATTGGTTTGCTGAATGAGGCTTCCAAGGCGCTTCGATCGACGAGTACACCATCCGGGCCGTTGCGAATAGGATCTACACAGACTGCTGCAGCGGTTCGTTTACCTGAGCTTTTTGCAAAATACTATAGACAGTATCCCGATGTGTCCTTGTCACTGGCTACGGGCAATTCGCAGATGCTTATTGATCAAGTCATTGGGTATGAATTAGAAGGAGCGTTTATTGGCTGTGCCTGTGATCATCCTGATATCGAGTCTATCAATGTATTTGATGAAGAGCTCTATGTGGTATCATCTGGTATGGGGCCGGAAGAAGAGCTTACCCGTAAACCGATCCTTGTCTACAGCATGGGATGCTCTTACCGACAAACGTTAGAGGAGTGGTTGCACTTAAGTGGGGTAAATCGTCCGGTGATTATGGAGTTTGGAACTCTGGAAGCGATTATTAGTGGAGTAACGTCCGGAATGGGGATTTCTCTGTTACCGGAGATTGTGATTCGGCAGCAAATCGAAAGTGGAAATCTTCGCAAACATTCGCTCCCTTCTGGCATAAGTCGAATGATGACTCGTTTTATTACACGAAAGGATGCGTTTGTCAGCAGTGCACTTGGTGCATTTATGGCTATGTTACCGCGGGAGTATGATATGATAGAGAGTGGAGAACCATCAGAAGTGTAATTGTAATCAAGCCAAGGCAATCCGTTAAGGAAGTGATGAGCAATGGATTTATTTTCGTTTCAACAAGACTCAAAACCACAAGCCAGATTGCTCGCGGACCGCATGCGGCCAGAGCATCTGGATGAATATATTGGACAGGAACATATTATTGGACCGGGAAAATTGCTCCGGCGTGCCATTGAGGCTGACCAGATTTCGTCGATCTTGTTATACGGCCCTCCGGGATGCGGCAAGACAACCCTGGCACATATTATCTCTCAGCAAACACAAGGGCAATTTGTTCGCCTGAATGCAGTGGAAGCTTCCGTCAAGGATGTGCGTGAGGTCATTGAGCAGGCGCAAACGAACAAACAGCTGTATGGAACCAAAACCATTCTGTTCCTCGACGAGGTACATCGGTTTAACAGTTCACGTCAGGATGCGCTATTGCCAGCGGTAGAGAAGGGCACGATTATTTTTATCGGCGCGACAACAGAGAATCCTTTTCATTATGTCAATGGAGCCTTGATGAGTCGTTCCACCCTGTTCCAGCTGGAATCACTGAACAAGGAGCATTCTCTTATTGCAATGCGCAGAGCATTGAGTGATGCGGACAAAGGTTTGGGGTTCATGGAACTACAGGCGGACGATGAGGCGCTTGAACATATTGCTACGATGGCCAACGGGGATATTCGGCGTGCGCTTAACGCACTTGAACTGGCTGCCTTGACAACGCCACCGGAGAAGGATGGATCCATTCATATTACGCTTGGTGTAGCAGAAGAGTCTATTAGGCGCCCCATTGTGAAGGCAGATGAATCCACCCAGTATGATGTACTGTCTGCATTTCACAAGAGTATTCGGGGTTCCAGTGATGCGGCGTTGTTCTGGTTTCTATACGCGGTGGAGAAGCTCGGCATGGACCCGATGACCTTCATTCGGCGCTTGATCGCAGCGAGCAGTGAAGACATTGGACTTGCGAACCCGCAAGCCATGACACAGGCCATTGGAGCGCTTGATGCGTATCGGAATAACGGCTGGCCCGAAGCCAAGCTGAACATTGCACAAGCGATTCTGTTCGCGGTCGAAAGTCCAAAATCCAATGCGGTGTACACCGCCATTTCCAAAGCCATGAACGCGATTGATGAGGTGAAATCGGCAGAAGTTCCGCTTCACTTACGAGATACGCATTACTCAGGTGCCGTGAAGCTTGGACATGAGGGCTATCAATATCCACACAACTATCCGGGACATTACGTGAAACAAGAATATTTGCCAAAGCAGCTCTCACGGAGAGTATTTTATGAGGCCACGGAGCAAGGTAATGAATCGAAGATCAGGTTGAACCAACAGCGGCGTAGGGATTTGTAAGATCAGTCAGATCACTCGGGAGATGCACATAACATGAAAGAGCTTTTGTATATAGGAGTAGGTGGATTTCTCGGTACATTGACCCGATATGCCATACAGTTAGGGATACCAGCTGCTCATGTGGGTTTTCCTTGGGCAGTGCTGCTAATCAATGCGATTGGCAGCCTTTTTTTGGGTTGGTTCTTTACCATAGCTGTTCCAGGCAAAATAACACCACAACTCCGACTTGCGATTGGTACAGGTTTTACTGGCGCATTTACGACATTCTCCACGTTTACACTGGATATTGTTCGTTTATCCGAGGGTGGCGAATGGGTCAAAGCTGCGATTTATATGATTGTAAGTCTATTGGCAGGGTTGTTGCTCTGTGCGCTGGGAATGAGCCTTGGACAGCGTATGTTGGGAGCACAAAGACAAGAGGGTGATGTCTCATGATCTTGTGGATTGGGTTTGCAGGTGTGCTGGGTGCGGTATTGCGTTACAGTTTGGGAAAATGGGTCTCTGGCTTGCTGGGGACGGCTTTTCCATGGGGAACATGGATCATCAATATCAGTGGTTCACTGCTGCTTGGGTTGTTATATGGTTGGCACCAATCACAGATGATATCAGATGGAATCTGGCTGATATGGGGAACCGGCTTTTGCGGTGCGTACACTACATTCTCCACCTTTGGCTATGAAACGTTAGGACTTATGGGTAGACAACGATACGCTAGAGCGGCGCTCTACGTCGGTAGTTCGGTTGTAGTTGGGGTGTTGGCCGCTTGGGCAGGAGTCTGGTTGACTGCATAACGAACTATTTTTAATTTTTTTGCAAAGAAAAGCAGGAAAAAAGCCATCCTTCATGGTATACATGAAAGACGGCTTTTTTAATGGGGATACACGGTATTGTGTATAATCCGCATTGTAATGGACAAGCTCTATTATTGCATCGCGGGTACAGGTACTTTTTGCACCTGATCGATCGTACCCCCACCCAGGCAGACCTCTCCGTCATAGAAAACAACGGCTTGTCCTGGCGTAATGGCTTTTTGCTGTTGGTCAAATTGTACATCCACACTTCCATCTTCCTGCCAGGTCAGTGTCACACCTTGATCCGGCTGACGATAGCGGAATTTGGCAGTACAACGGAATGGCACATTAGGCATGTGCTCTGCACCAGCAATCCAGTTCACACCTGTTGCGGTTAGACCCGTGGAGTACAGGCTTGCATGGGCATCGCCCTGAACAACAAGCAATTGATTTTTGTCCAGATTCTTGTCAGCAACGAACCAGGGTTCACCATTGCCGGAACCGCCAATGCCAAGACCTTGGCGCTGTCCAAGTGTGTAGTACATCAGACCGTCATGACGGCCTTTGACTTCACTAGTCGCGATATCAACCATGTCTCCGCCTTTGGCAGGCAGATAGTTACTCAGGAACTCTTTGAAATTGCGCTCGCCGATGAAGCATACACCTGTACTGTCTTTTTTCTTCGCGGTATACAAGCCAGCCGCTTCTGCGATTTTGCGTACTTCCGGTTTGGGCAGGTGACCAATCGGGAACATGGCTTTGGACAGCTGGTTCTGATTGAGTGCATTAAGGAAATACGTCTGGTCCTTATTGTTATCCACACCACGCAGCAACTTTAACGTGCCATCTTCTTCAATCAGGCGAGCATAGTGTCCTGTAGCTACATAATCTGCGCCGAGATCCAGAGCTTTGTTCAGGAATTCACCAAATTTGATCTCACGATTACACATGACATCCGGATTTGGCGTGCGGCCCGACTTATATTCATCAAGGAAATAGGTAAATACTTTATCAAAATATTCTTTCTCGAAGTTGACAGTGTAATAAGGAATACCGATCTGTTCACATACTCGGCGTACGTCCTCTGAATCTTCTTCAGCGGTACAGTGGCCGAACTCGTCGGTGTCATCCCAGTTTTTCATGAAAATGCCGATGACATCGTAACCTTGCTCTTTCAGCAGCAGCGCGGTAACGGAAGAATCGACACCTCCGGACATGCCAACGACGACCCGTGTATTTTCAATAGTTTTGGACATCGTTATCACCATTTCTATATATAAATGTGTTTCGCTTCTTATTCTAGCATAACCGGACTCAAGATACGATACACCCGGCCAATTTTGGATAGTGTCCACCACAGACGCACATTTTGGAATATCGTCAATCTTTCTTTTCCATAAAGCATGCAGATATGTTAACATTAGCTGAGGGTTATGATCGGAATACGGAGGATTAGAAGGTTTATGCTAATCTCAATGCATCTCCGCTGTGGACAGATCGTGGAACAGACGGTCATGGACTACAGGATAAAATATAAAGTTTCCAATCGTTTCTGAAAATTGAAAGAGGTGACTCCTTTGAAAATATCGACAAAAGGCCGTTACGGCCTCACAATCATGATGGAGCTGGCTGCCAGAACAGGCGAAGGCCCTACATCACTTAAAAGCATTGCCGAGCGCAACCAGCTCTCGGAACATTACCTGGAGCAATTGATCGCTCCACTGCGTAATGCAGGACTGGTGAAGAGCATTCGAGGTGCTTACGGCGGTTATATCCTTGCAGGTGATCCTGCAACCGTGACTGCAGGCGACGTGATCCGTGTATTGGAAGGACCCATTTCCCCAGTAGACTTCACGGAGGAAGATGATCCGGCGAAGCGTGATCTATGGTTGCGTATTCGTGACGGGATTGCGGAAGTGTTGGATTCCACAACACTGAAAGACCTGATTACATTCCAGGATCAAGAGAAAAAAGATAGCTACATGTTTTATATTTAAGATCATTCATTCGCATCACAGAAGACACAATAAAGCCCCCAACTTGGGGGCTTTAGACATGCCAATGGGTACTTTGTTCTTCATTTTTTCTACAGATTAATTTAATTGAGTAGGGACTATGTATTCAAAGCCGTAGATTTACAAGTTAGTCAAGTTGGAGCCTAACTGTCTATCTTGTGAATCAGCGACTTTTTAAGGTTTCTATATCAGCTTCCATGCGTAACTGACGGCGATTCAAAATATCAATGCTGTGCTGATGGGTATTCAATTCGGTAGTTACTTTGCGTTCAGAGGCGGATTGGGAAGCGTCAAGACGTTTCGTAACTGTCAATGTTTCCAGAACAGCTTGTTGAAGAAGCGGAATGTTTTTAGTTTGTTCCTCAATGGCATTAAGTCTGTCATCGACAGTGTCTAGTCTGCTCTCTACGGCACCGAGCCTCTCTTCCATAGCATCAAGCCGGTGGTCTATTTTTCCAAGATGTCCATCAATGCTGTCGAATCGTTTGTCCATTTGTTGAAGCTGATTCAGAATCTGCCCGAGAATGGGATCACTCATGTCTCTCTCTCCTTTTTGAAATGGATATATAACATTATACACGAAGATGTGACAATAGAGCATCCGTTTCAGTTTCCAATTTTGACAGTTCGCCATGAGATAGAAATTTAACATATAACGGGGTGAAGATAAATGAAACGAATTTATTTGGATCACGCCGCATCGACACCTATGCATCCACAAGTCGCAGAAGCGATGATGAACGTCATGACAGGACAATTTGGCAATGCATCAAGTATCCATGCCTTTGGGCGTGAAGCCAAACGGACCGTCAGCGGAGCAAGGGATGTCATTGCGGCGTCTTTGGGCTGTTTCCCGGACGAATTGGTATTCACCGGAGGTGGCACGGAGAGCGACAATCTGGCAATCTTTGGAGCAGTCTCAACAAGACAAGATAAGGGGAAACACGTTATTACGACCGCAATTGAGCACCATGCTGTCTTGCATACGTGTCAGGAATTGGAGCGGCAAGGTTATGAAGTAACCTATCTATCTGTGGATCGTCATGGACGAATAAATCTGGATGAGCTGCAAGAGGCCATTCGACCGGATACGGTGCTGATTACCATGATGTATGCGAATAACGAAGTGGGCACTATTCAACCTATTCGTGCGGTGGGTGAGCTTGCCCGCAAGCATGACATTCTGTTCCATACGGATGCGGTTCAGGCTCTGGGAAGCCAGAATATTTCCTGTAAGGATCTTCCTGTGGATCTGATCAGCTTCTCAGCGCATAAAATCAATGGACCTCAGGGCGTGGGTGCACTCTATGTACGGCGAGGAATTGTGCTGGAAGCAAGAGCACACGGTGGGCTGCAAGAGCGTCAACGACGCGCAGGTACTGAAAATATTGCAGGTATTGCTGGATTTGCAGAGGCCCTCAAGATTGCATCAGCACAAGCGGAGGCGCATCGTCAGCATGATTTGGAATTACGGAAGCTTTTGTTAGAACAGCTTGAGATTCATGTGGGGACGGAGCACTTTCATGTGAATGGGCACCAAGAGCATACGTTGCCAAACATTCTGAATATCAGCTTTCCGGAAGTGTCCACTGAGACGATGTTGATGAATCTGGATATGGAAGGAATCGCAGTGGCAAGCGGATCTGCCTGCACTTCCGGTTCGCTTGAAGTATCTCACGTGCTCAAAGCGATGGATCTGCCTGAGACTTTTTTACACTCTGCGATTCGATTTAGCTGGGGATTGGGTAATACTACGGAAGAAATCATGATAACCGCCGAAAAAATTGGAACCATTCTTGGGCGACTGCGTAATAGACCCTAAGGGGAACTTTACACATGGAACAGAAGGAGGGAAGAAGTTCCATTTCATCGGTTGGATAGAAGCGGTTTTGATGATCGGCGCCTGATTGCCACTCATCAACTTTGGGCATACCTACCAATAGCGCCGCGCCTATTTAATGATAAGAAGATGAGGGGGACCCAGCGATGAAGCTTCAGGAAATGATCGGACTTGCCGTTTTTGATGTTGAGGACGGGAAGCAGGTCGGCAAAATCCAGGATTTCATTGTGAATGATGATTGGGAGATCGAAGGCATTGAGCTTGAGAACAAAGGTCTGTTTACCAATCATGTCAAAATCGTGCAGTGGCAAGATATCGTTGCCTACGGCGAAGATGCCGTCATGATCCGTAATCAACAGGCTGTCCGCAAGACGGGAGCCGACGACATAAAATACACGTACCTCCTCGGTCGGTCTAAATTGAAGGAGATGTCCGTGCTCACCGAAGAAGGTTTGCTGCTTGGGCGTGTCTCCGATGTTTATTTTGACCAAGAGTTGGGAAATACAATAATAGGGATTGAAATTACGGACGGTTTTGTGTCCGATCTGATCGAGGGCCGTAAATGGCTGCCATGTACAAGCGATATGTCCATCGGGGAAAGTGCCATTATGGTGCCGTCTCTGAGTGAACAACGCTTGGAAAATGCCATTCATTCTGTTAATGGATAGGTGAATGAATATGAAATGTCCAAACTGTAGTTCCAAAGATATCGGGAAAATTGGTTCCCACCAGTTTTATTGCTGGGGATGCTTTATTGAATTAACGGTGAACGGTGAGAAAATGTCTGTATATCAGGTGGAAGAAGACGGTACGCTGAGCTCCCTGGATGATTTGTTCTTCGGGGACGAGCTGCCACAAGACTTCCCTCATCTTCACGCTTCTTCTTAAAAAGCAGGATAACTTCCTCTATATGCGGTTTCATGACAATGTCTGTCATGGGATGCTGTCGTTACTTGTAGGCAGATGTATATAGATGCGGTTACATAATGGTTCAGATGGGGCATGGTTGATTATATGCTCCCCTGGACTGCAAGATGCGCTTCCTTCTCTGATGAAGGAGGCGTTTTTTGGTTCAGAAAAAAATGTGAGATTCCGTTTCCACTTCTGCGCTGTGTTAATAAATATTACCTTTCCTACATATACTGACTCTCAGAGCCAGTCCAAAAGGAGAGATACAAGTGGAGCAATTAACCAAAAACAAGTTTTTCCGTTACGCGATCTGGCTGCTGCTCGGATTGATCATTTTGTATTTTATATGGCTGCTGCGGCCTTTACTGCTTCACATATATGCTTTCCTGAAAACAGTGCTGGCACCTTTTATCGTAGCTCTTATCATATCCTATGTACTCAATCCGATTGTGAGCATGCTGGGAGGACGCAAGGTGCCGCGTACGATTGCAGTACTGCTCATATATGCCTTTTTCCTGACCTGTATCGGTGTCATTCTGATGAATGTCATTCCAGTATTGATTGAACAGCTGGAGGAACTTAACGAGCATATGCCAGAGCTGTCCATGCGCGCCCAGAGCCTGATGAACAATATGGATCACAAATTAATGCCACCAAGTGTGCGAACAGGCATGAACAGCTGGTTCTTTCAGATGGAGGATCGACTAACTCAAGGGATTACTGTGCTAATGGACAATATCGGGGCGACCATCAATGTGTTGTTCAATGTGTTTATCGTGCCTTTCTTGATCTTCTACATGTTAAAAGACTTTGAGGTGTTCGAACGCACCATTGTGGCGTATCTTCCTCGTTCACGTCGCAAAGCGATTGTCTCGGTGATGAAAGAGATCGATACTGCGCTGGGAAACTACATACGAGGACAGTTTATTGTCTGTGTCATTGTTGGTATCTTTGCCTACATAGGTTATATCGTCATTGATATGCCGTATGCGCTGCTGCTTGCGAGCATTGTGGCGGTGTTTAACATTGTACCCTACCTGGGGCCGTTCCTTGGTGCTGCCCCTGCTGTGGTCATGGCATCGACGGTATCGTTTAAAATGGTGCTACTTGTTGTCATTGTGAACACACTGTGCCAGGTGCTGGAAAGCAACGTTATCTCTCCTCAAGTGGTGGGGCGCACGTTGCATCTGCATCCACTGTCGATTATATTCGCACTGCTCGTCGGAGGTGAAATGGCAGGCATTGTAGGTCTTATTCTGGCGGTGCCCGTTTTTGCCGTCCTGAAGGTGATCGTTCAGCACTTTTTCGCCTATTACATCAAACGAAGGACTGACTAAATAGTAGGGTTAGACCTTCAAAGAAGCCGCGTTGACACCCGCTTATGCTACCGATATAATGAGTGTGTATGTTTAGAACATGAAATCGATGATGAAATAAAGTACGCCGAGGGTTCCTTTCCTCAGAGAATAGACTTCTTCAGATCAGGGTGAGCCTGAACTGATGGCTGGAAGAGTCTTGAAAGATGAAGCGGCGGAAAGCTAATTTCGGAGTGCAGGACAACCCTGCCGGGCGCGACCGTTATTTCGCATGAACGAGGAGATTGTTTGTTTGTCCGTGCAGCAAGGGATGAACAGCAATAACCAGGGTGGTACCGCGATAACATCGTCCCTGATTATTCAGGGGCGTTTTTTGTGTTTATTTTTACGAAAAAAATGTTGACCAACCGGAGCGAATACGCAACGGACTATTATAATTTAATGGGGGCATCCAGTATGAAAGCCAGTGAAATCCGGTCCAAATGGATAGAGTTTTTTGCAAGTAAAGGTCACAAAATCGAGCCGAGCGCATCGCTCGTACCTCACAACGATCCTTCTCTTCTGTGGATCAATGCGGGTATGGCACCGCTCAAACCTTATTTTGACGGACGTGAGAAGCCGGAGAACCCGCGCCTAGCGAACTCTCAAAAGTGTATCCGTACCAATGATATCGAGAATGTTGGTAAAACGCGTCGTCACCATACGTTCTTCGAAATGCTGGGCAATTTCTCCATTGGAGATTACTTTAAGGAAGAGACGGTTACCTGGGCATGGGAGTTCCTGACGAGCAAAGAGTGGATCGGTTTTGATCCGGAGCGTTTGTCCGTAACGGTATATCCGGAAGATGAAGAGGCATTCAAACTGTGGAACGAAAAAGTGGGACTGCCTGCGGAGCGTATCATCAAATTGGATGAAAACTTCTGGGATATCGGCGAAGGTCCATGTGGACCTTGTACCGAGATTTTCTATGACCGCGGCGAAGCTTACGGAAACGACATGAGTGATCCTGAAATGTATCCAGGTGGGGAAAACGAACGTTATCTGGAAGTGTGGAACCTGGTATTCTCCCAGTTCAACCATAACAAAGATGGTAGCTACACACCGCTTCCTAATAAAAATATTGATACAGGTGCTGGTTTGGAGCGTTTTGCTTCCATTCTGCAAAATGTGGATTCCAACTTCGACACAGACCTGTTCCAACCGATGATTCAGAGAACAGCCGCTCTTGCGGGTGTGAAATATAACGACAGCGTAGAGATTGATGTTGCACTGAAAGTCATTGCCGATCATATTCGTACCGTTGCCTTTGCAGTAGGTGATGGCGTTCTGCCAAGTAATGAAGGACGTGGATATGTCATCCGTCGTTTGCTTCGCCGTGCAGTTCGTTATGGTAAAGTACTTGGACTCGATCGTCCATTCCTGTATGAACTGACCACAACCGTTGGTGAAGTGATGGGCATGTACTACCCTGAGGTAGTGGACAAACAGGAGTTCATCGCCAAAGTGATCAAAACCGAGGAAGAGCGTTTCCACGAAACACTCACAGATGGTCTGGCTATTCTGGCTGATATCAGTGGCACTGCCAAATCCGAAGGACGCACCATTATTAGCGGACCTGAAGCTTTCAAACTGTATGATACGTACGGTTTCCCGTTTGACCTGACAGAAGATTATGCCGCAGAGCATGGTCTGACTGTGGATCGTGAAGGTTTTGATGCTTCCATGCAGAAACAACGTGAACTTGGACGTGCTGGGCGTCAAGAGAACGAGAGCATGAAAGTCCAAGGCGGACCACTTGCTGATCTGGAGGTTAAAAGCGAGTTTGTTGGTTATACTGACCTGTTGACGGAAGCAAAAGTGGTAGCCATCGTTGCCGGTGACGCCCTTGTTGACACTGTAGGCGAAGGACAGACTTGCCAGGTTGTTCTGGATAAGACTCCGTTCTACGCGGAAAGTGGCGGTCAAGTGAGTGATCAGGGCTTGCTGCGCGGTGCTAGTGTAACAGCGAAAGTACAAGGCTTGTTCAAAGCTCCGCTTGGACAACATGTACATCTGGTGACAGTGGAGTCCGGTGAACTGCGTGTAGGCGATGTGATCAATGCTCAAGTAGACGCTGCGAAACGCGGCGACATTATCAAAAACCATACGGCAACTCACTTGCTGCACAAAGCGCTCAAAGATGTGCTCGGCACACACGTAAACCAGGCGGGATCGCTCGTAGAGCCACAGCGTCTGCGGTTCGACTTCTCTCACTTCGGCAGCATCACCGCGGAAGAGTTGACAGAGATTGAGCGTCAGGTAAACGAACAGATCTGGAATCGTCTGAACGTGAACATCGAGCTGAAAGCTATTGAAGAAGCTAAAGAAATGGGTGCGATGGCCCTGTTTGGCGAAAAATATGGAGATATTGTGCGTGTCGTTCAAGTTGGAGACTACAGTTTGGAACTTTGTGGCGGCTGTCACGTAAATAATACTTCAGAGATCGGAATCTTTAAACTGGTTAGCGAGAGCGGGATCGGCTCCGGCGTTCGTCGGATCGAAGCTGTAACTGGCCGTGGCGCATATCTGTATGTGGAAAGCCAGTTGGAATTGCTCAAGCAATCAGCAGCGTTGCTCAAAGCAAATGTGGCTGATGTGCCTAAACGGATTGAAGGTCTGAACCTTCAACTGAAAGAAGCAGCTAGAGAGACTGAATCCCTGCAAAGCAAGCTGAGTGCCATGGAAGCAGGTCAACTGACCGATCAAGTGGTACAAGCAGGAAATACACAATTACTCGCAGCACGGGTAGATGCTCCGAACATGGATGCACTTCGCACAGTGGCCGATGAGTTGAAAGTCAAATTGCCTAACGCTGTACTCGTATTGGGTGCCGCAGCCGATGGCAAAGTGAATTTTGTAGTCGCTGTACCTGCTGAACAAGTAAAACAAGGATTACACGCAGGCAAAATCGTCAAAGAAGTCGCAGCAGTATGCGGCGGTGGCGGTGGTGGACGTCCAGATATGGCGCAAGCCGGAGGTAAGGATGCTACCAAGCTGGATGAAGCGCTGAAACTGGCGGTTTCGCTGGTTAGCGGGCATAATGCATAGATCGAACGAGGGGCTTTCAAAGGCCAAAATATAGTTCGAAAGGTTCTGTTCGTTTATACGAAGGTTGGATCGGGATACTTCTTCCCGCCCAACTTTTGTACCCGAGAGCGTGTGGAATCGAATGATGCATTATGCTGAAGCCAGTAAAGGACAAGCAAAAAACACAATTGCCTTATCCTTTGTTTACTTGTGGCAGTCAGAATATGTTATTATATAAACAGAAATCAATTCGGCAGGACATGGTCCCCATGTTCATGCAGGAGCGAGGTGTCATCAATGGACTCCATGGATAAGACGGTTAAATTTAATGTGAAAGGTGACGAACAGGAAGCATCATCCAAAGAGATTCTTCTCACGGTATATGATGCATTGGTCGATAAGGAGTATAATCCGATCAACCAAATTGTTGGGTATCTGATTTCCGGAGACCCGGCATACATTCCTCGTCACAACAACGCACGTAGTCTGGTCCGTAAAAAGGAGCGCGATGAGCTGATTGAAGAGCTTGTACGTTCCTATCTGGCCAATCACCGGTAATGTACGCCGCTTCCGCTGTGTTGCAGCCATGCAGGCAGCGGGAAATGAACCGACAGAAGACAGCCTGAAGCTTGAGAAGGCGATTATTAGTAATCGACCTGAGCAGGCCCCAGGATGGGAGAGCATGGATGAAAATATTAGGTTTGGACTATGGGGACCGAAGAATCGGAGTTGCCGCGAGTGACGCCTTCGGTTGGACTGCCCAGGGATTGGAAGTGCTAGAACGCCGCCGTGATGAAGGCGAGTTCGCTCGGATTGCCGAACTTGTGCGTGAGCATGAGATTAGTGAGATCGTAGTCGGACTTCCCAAAAACATGAACGGCACCGTAGGACCGCGCGGTGAGATATGTATTGCTTTTGCCGAACGCCTGCGGGATGAACTGAATTTACCTGTTCACCTTTGGGATGAACGGCTGACAACCATGGCAGCAGAACGTACGCTGATTGAAGCGGATGTCAGTCGGAAAAAACGCAAGCAGGTTGTGGACAAAATGGCCGCAAGCTTGATTTTGCAAAATTATTTGGATGCCAATAGTAGAAGGTGAGGGGGATCAACAATGGCTGAAGATCAACTGGGTATGGAAGAAGAAGCGGAAATTATTTACATTGCGGATGACGAGGGTAATGAAGAGGAATTTGAAGTCATCATGAAGTTTGAAGTAGATGGTTCGGAGGCCAAGTACATGATGGTTGCTCCGGTTGAACCTGAAGATGGCGAAACGGATGTATATGCATTCCGTTATGAAGAAGAGGGCGACGATATTAAACTTTTCGTCATCCAAGATGATGCCGAGTGGGATATCGTCGAGGAGACGTTTAATACATTTCTTGCTGAAGATGAAGAGGAAGCGAACTAAATGACGGAATATAGCCGCAAAGACCTGAAATGGACAGATTCACTGCGTCTGGCATTCGGTGCTCATGTTGAGCTCGAAGAAGAGAACGGTAAATCACAACCGTATGACTTGTTGGCTGAGTTCGAAGTCGGCGGTCAGCAATACGCGGTGCTCCGCAGTTCGTTGCGACCTTATGACGAGGTTGAACTTCTGCGGGTATCGCCTGGAAGTGAAGACCAGATCATGCCGGAGTTAGTTACGATTGACGATGATGATGAGTGGGAGAACATCTCGGAACTGTATGATGAATGTACACTCCCCATTGACGAAGATTAATCAGCTTCAAATTGAAGAAACCGGGAGGGCGGAGAAGTCCGCTCTTTTTGGTTGTGTAAAGGAGTTGTTTCTTTTTTGAAAGGGAAAGCAATAGTAGTCATACTGCTTATCATTGTAGTTCTTGCCGGAGGCGCAGGTGGATACGTATGGAGTATGATGCGTCCTGTGGAAGCTTCTACAGAACCGGTCGTATTCGAGATTAAGAGCGGATCGGGAACTTCGAAAATCGCGGATCAGCTTCAAGAAGAAGGGCTCATTCGAAGCGGGTTAACCTTCAAAGGGTATTTGAAGTGGAAAAAACTAGGTTCTAATTTCATGGCGGGTACATATTCTATGAATCCTGGCGTGACATATGACGAGATTGTTAGCAAGCTGAGTAGTGGTGAAGTTGTACCAGAAGAAATGGTGAAGTTTACAATTCCGGAGGGTTATACCGTGCTGCAAATGGCGGGTAAGCTTTCTTATGAGCATGTTCTTGATCGGGATGAATTCATCAAGCTGGCCAATGATCCTTCGGCCTTCGATGTGGATTTCGTCAAAGATATTCCAGTGGATGAAGAACTTCGGTATGTACTGGAAGGATATCTGTTCCCGGAGACATATGAGCTGAAAAAGGGAAGTTCCACGCAGGATGTGATGCAACGGATGCTGGAAGAATTCCAGACGAAGATCAATTCCATTCCTGATCTGGAAGCCAAGCTCCAGGAAAAGAACCTTTCTCTGCATGAGCTGCTGACGATTGCGTCACTGGTGGAGAAAGAAGTTGTCGTGGATGAGGAACGTGCTTTGGTTGCAGGTGTGATCTACAATCGCATCAATCAGGATATGAAGCTGGAGATCGATGCTACCGTGCAATATCTGCTCGACAGGCCGAAGGAGCGATTGTTTTTCAAGGATCTGAAGGTGCAAAGTCCCTACAATACGTATCTGAACAAAGGCTTGCCACCAGGTCCAATTGCCAGTCCAAGTCTTCCATCCATCGAGGCAGCGCTAAATCCGGAAGCTTCGGAGTATCTGTTCTATGTGACGAAAAAGGATGGTTCGTCCGGACATTTGTTTGCCAAAACGTATAAGGAACATCAGCAAAATATAGCCAAAAGTAAGGCTGCGCAATAAGCGGAGGGGATTATATGAGTAAGAAACATGAACTGCTCGTTACAGCAGCGAATGTGAAAGAGGCAGAAGTGTTGCTTCAGGCTGGAGCAGATGCTTTGGTTATCGGAGATGATCGATTCGGCATGCGTCTCCCAGGTAGCTTCAGTGTGGAAGAGACAGCAGAGGTGGTTGCCATTGCAGCCAAACATCAGGCGCGTGTGTATGTATCCATGACTAATCTGATGTCCAACGAGCTGCTGAAAGAATTGCCTGAATATGTTCAGGCTTTGGATAAAATCGGTGTGGATGGTGTGGAGTTTAATGATCCATCTGTGCTGGCTACCATGAAGGAATACGCGCCACATGTCAAGCTGCACTGGAATGCAGAGATGACTTCAACGAACTATGCGACGGCCAACTATTGGGGAACCAAGGGAGCTAGTCGTGTTGTGCTTGCCCGTGAGTTGAATATGGACGAGCTGACGGAAATGGTTCCTTTTTTGAAGGTGGAAGCTCAGGTCCAGGTGCATGGTATGACGAATATTTATCATTCCAAGCGCAGTCTGGTGCAAAGTTATATGGCTCATCAAGGACGGCCGGTTGAGGGACATCTGGGTAAAGAACGGGGATTGTTCCTGATTGAGGCTGAACGCCGCGATGAGAAATTCCCGATCTATGAGGACATGAACGGCACGCACATTATGAGCTCCGAGGATATATGTATCCTCGAAGATCTTCATCTGTTGATGGAGGCGGGTGTGCACAGTTTCAAAGTTGAAGGCATGTTAAAATCGCTTGCTTACAATGAAGCTGTTGTACGTGCGTATCGGGCAGCGATTGACAGTTATGTAGCCGATGCCGATGCATATGCGTTCTCTGAAGATTGGCTCGCTGAGGTGCGGCAATTACAGGACCCTGAACGTGAATTGTCATTTGGATTTTTCTATAAAGAACAAGTGTATTAATAGACGAGGTGAACAGAATGGAAACAGTGGCGGTACAGCGGAAGTTCTCGGGTAAACGTAACCGTCTGGACAAACCGGAGCTGCTAGCTCCGGCGGGTAATCTGGAAAAACTGAAATTTGCGATCCATTACGGTGCAGATGCCGTATATATCGGTGGACAGGCCTATGGACTGCGTTCCAACGCGGATAACTTTAGCTTTGAAGAGATGCGTGAAGGTGTGGAGTTTGCGAAAAAGTATGGAGCCAAAGTGTTCGTAGCGACAAACATCTATGCACATAATGAGGATGTTGAGGGTATCGAAACGTACCTGCAAAACCTCTATAATGCGGGAATCTCTGCGATCATCGTAGCCGATCCGGCTATCATTGAAGTAGCCCTTCGTGCTGTGCCGGGTCTTGAGGTACATCTGAGTACTCAACAATCCACACTTAACTGGCAAGCCGTGAAGTTCTGGAAAGATGAAGGACTCCCGCGTGTTGTTCTCGGACGTGAGACCAGTTTCGAAGAGATTGAAGAAATCAAAGCGAATGTGGATATTGAAATTGAAGCCTTTATTCACGGGGCGATGTGTTCATCGTATTCCGGACGCTGTGTGCTCTCCAATCACTTTACGGATCGGGACTCCAACCGGGGGGGCTGTTGCCAGTCTTGCCGCTGGAAGTATGATCTGTTCGAGGATGCGAGAGAAGATACAGTGTGGGTCAGCGAAGAGGACATGCAGATGCAGACACCTGCGCCGTTCAAACTGGGTGAGAACCAACTTCCCCTCTTCCAGGAACAGGACAATTCATTCTCCATGGGATCGAAGGATCTGTGCATGATTGGTCATATCCCCGAGTTGATTGATGTGGGTGTGGACAGTTTCAAGATCGAAGGACGCATGAAATCAATTCACTATGTGGCGACCGTAGTTAACGTATACCGTCAAGCGATTGATGCTTATATGGCTGACCCGGAAAATTATGTTCTGAAGCCTGAATGGGTTGAAGAAATGAACAAAGCAGCGAACCGTCCGCTCAATACCGGATTTTTCTATGATACACCAGATCATGAAGACCATATCTATGAACCGGAAGAAAAGGCCGTACCTTTTGACTTCGCTGGATTGGTCATGGGGTATGATGCTGAAACGGGAATGGCAACCATTCAACAGCGCAATCACTTCAAACCGGGACAGGAAATTGAATTTTTCGGTCCGGGAGGTCACTTTTTCAAACAGGTGGTCGGTGAAATACAGGACGAGGAAGGCAATGTTCTCGATGCTGCTCGTCACCCGTTGCAACTGATTAAAATGAAGGTAGATCAGCCGGTTTCGTACTTCGATATGATGAGAAAAAAGAAGTAGGCTCAAATACCTACAATGTGTCAATATTGTATTATAATTTAACAAAATAGTGTTATGAAATTTACATTTGGGACCTCCGTTTATCGGCATATGGGGGTCTTTTTTTTATAGAAAAATAGGAATAAAGTTGTAAAATATTTCTGGGATGTGAAAGGGGAAAGAAGAAAGCTGTCGAATACTACATATTTATAGGGGAGAGAAAGAAAAATCCAACAAGTAAATTACTGGCAGGTGAATGGGATTGGTTCAAAAGAAGCAGAAAGACAGTGGGGAACAAGTGACAAAAGCCGAGCAGGTTAAGCCTGAGAAGGTTCAGAAAGTGAAGAAAGAAAAAGTAGTCAAAAGCAAAACGACAGGTAGTGGCAAAAGATTGTTCAAGATTGATCGTAGTAAACTCAAGTTGGGCTGGATCAAGACCGATTGGGTGAAGAAACAATTAAAAAACCGGGATTGGAAAAATCTTGGGGGGTCTTCTTTCAAACAGATTAGGAAGGCGAATCCGGTTAAATCCGTAGGGGTTAAACTGTTCTTGATCTTCTTTGCGGGGATTATGATTTTTGTAGTGAGTTTGGGTCTATTATCCTATTCGAAAGCCAAGGGTACCATAGAGACGAATGCATCACGTGCCAATCAGGAGACGATTGATCAAACCAAACAAAAAATGGACATCATTTTGGAGAGATTTGTGGATACATCCACACAGATTTTCTTTGATCCGGAAATGCAGTCCTTGCTACAAAAAATGTCAGATCAAAATCTGACTGCGTATGATACATTCATAAACTCAAGTTCAATCAACAAGCAACTGTCCAATGTTGCATTTACAAATAAATCTATGGAAGCGATTTATTTGGTACCTACGGACGATACAAAATCCATTATGGGTACAGGTAGCAACAGTTCATCCATGGGCAGCATTCGCCAGGAAGCATGGTACAGTGAGTTGATTGAGGCGGGCGGTTACCGCTGGCTTCCAACAGAGGTCAAGGAGGATGGCTCAACCCCAACGTTTAAAATTGCACGTTCGATGAAGAACCTGCAGGGAACAACCCAGTCGTATGTTTTGGTGATTGAACTGAAACTGGAGGTTCTGGAAGAACAATTGAAATCGCTTGATCTAGGACCAGGAGCTGTTCTGCAATTGATCGCTCCGGATAATAAAGTGGTTGCATCCTCCATCCCGGATCGTACGGGACAAGATACAGAGCTTGCATTTGTTAAAGATTTGACCGAACCAGCAGGTAGCACGAATACGGAGTATACGGTGGATGACAAACCTACTGAAATGCTGGCTGTATACAGCACGATGGAGACATCCAATTGGAAATTGGTTGGTATGATACCTACCTCTGTTTTGGTTCAGGATGCAAAAGGTATTCTGACTCTTACACTGTGGATGGCGCTGATTGATGCGGGTATTGCAGTGTTGATCGGGATATGGATGGTACGCATGATCGCTCGTCCACTTGGCAAATTGAAAGATCTGATGCAGGAAGGTGCGAAAGGTAATCTTAAAGTTCGTACCCCATATAGTTCCAAAGATGAAATTGGCCAGCTCTCATCCGCATTTAATCTGATGATGGAGCAGATTACGAAGCTGGTTGAACAAACCAATCGTTCTGCACAGGAAGTACTGGATACCGCATCCGAGCTAAGCAGTGCATCCAAGAAAACGGCTGTGTCTGCTTCTGAGATCGCTGTAGCTACAGAAGAAATTGCAGGTGGTGCTGGCAGTCTGGCAACGGAAGCGGAACGTGGCAATGAATTGACGGATAATATCTCTCGTCAGATGGAGAGCGTGATCGCTGCCAACGAACAGATGGGCGATTCTGCTCGTCATGTAGAGAAATCCAGTCATACCGGCTCACAACATCTGAATCAGTTGATGACCAAAACCCAGAAGACAGAAGAAATGATTGGTGCACTGGTGAATAAGGTTGATTCGCTGAAAGAGAGTACGTCTTCTGTTCTGAAAGTGCTTGAAGTGCTGCAAAACATAACAAAACAGACGAATATCCTTTCCCTGAATGCAACCATTGAAGCAGCACGTGCCGGTGCAGCCGGACGCGGATTCATGGTGGTGGCGGATGAGGTTCGTCAGCTGGCGGCTCAATCCAGACAATCCATTGAGATGGTTGGAGAGATCACAGACAAAATCATGACCGAAATGAATGAGACAGTAGATGCTTTGTCTGCAGCCTATCCGTTATTCAAGGAACAGATGGATGCGGTTAAAGATACCAACGTCATCTTCGCTTCCGTACAGGAACAGATGGGTGCATTTGTAGAACGTTTGGGCATGGTGACAGGTTCTATTGGAGATTTGAACAAATCTCAAAGTACGTTGTCTGAAGCGATGAGTAATGTCAGCGCCGTAGCTGAAGAATCTTCTGCAACGTCTCAAGAAGTAGCTTCCTTGAGCAGTGAACAGCAAAATATCAGTAACCAGCTGGTCAATCTGTCTGGCAAACTGGAGAACGTGTCCACTGAACTGAAAGAAACATTGTCACGCTTTACGGTGTAACAAGCTAAGGTTGAAATGAGGAGAACCTGTCCCGCACATGGGACAGGTTTTCTTTATGTTTACCGGATAATTCCAAGCCTTATCAGCAATAATATGTCAAAACGATAAAAGGTGAGATTGGGATGCATCTCCTTGCGAAACGGCGGATCTATATAGTTTGTATTCTTCTAACAATTGTCTTTGGGTTACTTATATTGAGATTGGGATGGATTCAGATCGTTCAGGTCAATCAGACCATGCCTGGGTTTCACCGAACCGTACGAGAAATGTCTGTATTGCAGCGTGAACGCGGCGTGATGCTTGATCCAGGGCGGGGACAATTTACGGATTACAAAGGCGAAGCTTTAACGGGGAAGCTGCAATGGGGCCTGGTTCTTTTCCCACAGGCAGATCTATCAGAGAAATTACGCAAGTATGGAGCGTTGGAAGACTCCGAGATGACACAGTTGGCAGCGATATTACATACGGATCTGCATCAATTGAAGAAGGAATGGAATCAGGAGAGTACCCCTCATTTTTGGACAGCAGGTGCACATCAGCCTGTTCATTTGACCGATGCTCAGATAGAGCGTCTCCGTAATCTGCACCTGCAAGGAGTTGGCATATATCCGATGATGACTAGGTATCTTCAGGGATACACGGGAATGCAGTGGATGGGTTATCTGGCTGAACAGCCGGGATCTTCCAAAGGACAACCTGGGCATCAGGATGAAGTAAAACAGCCTTTTGCCATGAAATCAGGGGCAGCTGGACTGGAGAGAACGCTTGAACCCCTGTTGATGGGCATAGGTCCTACGCTGGTATCACGTATGGTCTCGGGCGGTGGAGAGATTATCCCCGAGATACAGCCGCACGTCATCGCACCAGCCAATAGTCATTATCCTTTACGTGTGGAAACCACGGTGGATGCTGACTTACAGCGTGGATTGGAGCAGCTGACAGAAGAAGCTGAATTAGAAGAGGGGGCCGTTGTTGTGCTTGATGCCGCTAACGCAGATGTTCGTGCCATGATATCACGTCCTTTCTATCAGCCACAACACGTGGACCCCAAACAATCGGCTTGGAGGAATCGAGCAGTACAGGGAGCCGTTCCAGGCTCTATTTTCAAAATCGTCACTGCGGCGGCTGCGCTGGAGTACCATGCGGTTTCTAACGGAGAAGAATTCCATTGTGGGGGTGAGTACGGAAAGTATGGGTTATCCTGCTGGAAGGAGCATGGGCATGGAAACCTAAATCTGGCGCAAGGGTTTGCCGAGTCTTGCAACATCGTTTTTGCAGAAACCGCGCGCAGACTTAGCATGAAACAACTGGAGCAGACGGCAGATCGTCTGGGACTGGCACGTCCTGTTGGTTGGGAGGGGAAACAGATGGCTGGGATGCCTGTCTTACGGCACTTTGATCATGAAGATCACGGGCGTGTGAGAACAGCGACAGTTTCGTCTGACGATGAAGGAGCAAAAATTCAGACAGCGATTGGTCAGCGAGATGTCTTGGTCACACCGCTGCAAGCTGCCAATCTGATCGTGACATTGTTGCATGATGGGAAGGTTAGTGCTCCGCGTCTCGTTGAGCGCATCCGGTATGCGGATGGTGGCACCATGCTGGAGATGCCCTTGCATGATTCACCTTCAACCGCAGGACAGATTGCTCCCGCAACAGCGCATAAACTGCTATCCTGGATGAATAAGGTAGTCCGTGAGGGAACAGGAAAATCCCTGCAGCATGCGCGGTGGCATCTTGCAGGGAAATCAGGCACAGCTCAGGTACAGAAAAATGGGCAGAAGCGCAATCATCAATGGTTCATTGGTTATGGACCGATAGAGCATCCCAAGTACGCTGTAGCTGTTCTTGTCCAGAATGTCTCTCCTGATAGCCGTCATCAGGCGACGGCTATCTTCGGGAAGGTCATGGACTATTTGGCTGAGTCCTCGTGATCCTTCCCAGGAACGGGACGTTGTCCCGTAGACTCGGCAGATTTTGCTGAGGCCTTGTTAACGGGTGGGTCCATCACCAATGGAGAGGACTCAAATTCATCTTTTGGCAGGTGAATCCACTTTTGCAGGTACCCTTGTTGTAACAGTTCTTTCAGAAGGATCAGGAGCACTGGAGATAACACTACACCCGCAAGGCCGAAGATCGAAAGGGAAATCAGCATAAACGAAAGCATCAAGTACGCCGAGGACACACCAATCGAGTTACCCGAAATTTTCGGTTCCAGCAATTGTCGTGTCAGCATTGTTACTGCCAGAATGACAATCAGGCCGATCGCCAGGCTACTGTTGCCTATAATAAACAAGTAGACAATCCAAGGAATGAATACAACAGGAACACCGAGCAAAGGTACCAGATCAAAGACCGCACAGATGGCTGCAATGGTAAAAGCGTTAGAGGTTCCCAAAATCAACAAACCTGCATAAATCAATACGAACGTAATAAGCATCATGATCATCTGTGCCTTCAAATACGAGCGGATCGTCTTGAACACATGATTACGTATGAATTCAATAGCTAATTTTAAAGTTTTAGGCGTTTTCGCACGGGCGAACTTGCGCCACGATTCGATCTCGATACTGAGAAAGAATGCCAGAATAATCGCAATGCCGAAGTTCGTAATAAACGAAGAGAATGAACTGAGGAAACCGACGACGAACTGTGCTCCGCTCGTTACCCATTTGGATAGGAAACCGGTCAGTGTTGCAAAATATTCGTTCGCTTTTTCCATAATACCATCAGGTATAGCATCCGACTTGTCCTGCATAAATAGAACCAGATTGGTGAATTCACGCTGTATCATTTCAATATATACGGGAAAATTATCTTGAAGATTGGAAATTTGTGAAATGATAATTAAACCTACACCAAAAAAGGCAGCGACAATTAATGCAAGAAACAACAAGACGGAGATGGCGGCTCCAAGCGTCTTGGGCAATCCTTTGCGGTGTAAAAATTTGGCCAGCGGTTCAATCATCCAATACACGATGAATGATAAAAAGACGGGTGCAGCCACTTGGTATAATTGACTGAAACCGTACATGATCACATACACGGTTAATACGAGCAATGCGATGTCAAAGACGGTTCGCCCGTATTTTTTGTAAAGCGGTAGCATGGACATGGCTCCTTTAATGGCAATAATTAGATTGTATTTATTGTACACGATAGCTATCTTTTTGGGAAAACAGGATTCAAGAAAAGTCTGAACTATGATAAAATTAAAGGCGGTTTATTTTAGATAGTGCCATGGCGCACCGTAATTCAGCAGGAGAAGTGGGGAGCTTGCAACATGACAACGATACTTCAGAGTATTCTACTGTGGTTATTGTATCTTTCATCTTTTTACGCCTTTATTCCAAGTTTGATTAGCAGGCTTTTCGGTTTTCGTGTATTCCGACGGGGAAGAAGTGATACACAATTTGCCTTAACGTTTGACGATGGGCCAGATCCACACTATACGCCGAGACTGCTTGATCTGCTTCGTCAGCATCAAGCCAAAGCAACATTTTTTGTCGTTGGAGAACATGCTGCGAGACATCCAGAACTCATTCAGCACATTCACGAGGAAGGCCATCTTATTGGTATTCATAACTATATTCACAAAACGAACTGGCTCATGCGGCCACGTACCGTTCGTAACCAGATCCAGCGAACCGGTCAGATTATTCATGAAGTAACCGGAGAGAAGACTTGTTATTATCGTCCACCGTGGGGGATTATGAATCTGTTTGATTTTTTCAGCAAGAAAGAACGCAAGATCGTACTGTGGTCTTCCATGTTTGAAGACTGGAGAAGCCGAGTAGGTGCCCAGAGATTGACCGAACGGATGCTGAAGGAACTAAGAGGTGGAGAGGTCATGCTGCTGCATGATCGAGGAACCACTCTCGGTGCTGATGCACACGCGCCGGAGCAGATGCTTCAGGCGCTGGAAGTCGTCTTGCAGGAAGCTGAACGGCTTGGGCTGCAAAGTGTACGCGTAGATACGTTAATGGGAGGTATGACAGTGAGCGAATCTCAGAGCAGGACTCAATCACAGGCACCGTTGAAGCTGTGGAAAAGAATCGTTGTGGCCTTATGGCTGGGCTGGGAAAAGCTGTTCCACTGGGTATATCATCTGCGGACGGCTTCGCCAGAGGACCCGATGCTGCACTTCAGATCCCGTGTATATCACGGAGCGCGGGTGGAGATGAATGACGGCCATGTCATTCAAAACGGAGATCCGGTGATTGAACTACATTTTGACAATCAGAAATTGTTCGAGCTTGGGGTGACTTCACGGTCCAGTATGCATTTGGCTATTCGCATGATTCGGACCATGGAGCAGCAATTACCGGACTTGGCACGCATGGTAGCACTCGAACCTGATTTACGCTCTGCCAAGGCCATATACGGTGTGAGTATGATTAATAGAGGTCCGGAAAAGTTCGGCTTCACCATACAAGATTTGCCCCCTGGACCGTTCAGTGCTGCATCCAAAGTGTACCTGAAGCTGTTGTTAAGTGTGATTCATCCGGCAGGAACCAAACGTCTGAAACAGCGCACAGAACAATTGGTGCCCAAGATGATTGCCATGCCGCTGGAACTGCTGCTGGAACGTTATGGTCAACATAAAACACAGGTGGCAGCAACAGCAGAAGAGGTTAGGGTTGGATCGCTTGTGATCGAACAAGAGATACTTCCAGAGCGGAACTAGGGCGTGTCTGAAAACTCCTAAGAGGCAGATTTTGCCGAATTTTCGTTCCAAGCCAGGAAGTTTTCCGCAGGCGTGCCGGGGCACGTCAAGGGAAAGTGACGCAGCAGGGGGCGAAAAGGCGGTAAAAGATGCACTTCAGCGAGTTTTCAGACACGTCCTAATTAGCGTAAAAGAAAAGGGTTGCCCTTCGCCAGATATGGCAGAAGAGCAACCCTTTATTTATTAGCTTGTTTCCGCTAGGTTAGATAACGGATTTCATGATTTAGATACTCAGTACGCCGCCATTACTTGCATTCGTAACCAGTTTGGAATAACGAGCCAAGTAACCGGTTTTTACTTTCGGTTCAAAGCCTTTCCAACCTGCGCGACGACGTTCAAACTCTTCGTCACTGATGTGCAATTCAATGATACGGTTGTTCAGATCCAGTTCGATGATGTCCCCTTCTTCAACAAAGGCGATTGGACCACCCTCAGCTGCTTCCGGAGAGATATGTCCGATACTGATTCCGCGGGACGCACCAGAGAAGCGTCCATCGGTGATCAGACCGACTTTAGCACCAAGACCCATACCTACGATCTGGGAAGTTGGAGCCAGCATCTCAGGCATACCTGGTCCGCCTTTTGGTCCTTCATAACGGATAACGACAACATGACCTTCTTTAACTTTGCCGTTAGCAATACCTTCGAGCGCTTGCTCTTGGGAGTCAAAGCAGATGGCAGGACCTTTGTGGTATCCGCCAACCGAAGCATCAACCGCACCAACTTTGATGATCGCTCCTTGTGGTGCAAGGTTACCAAACAATACAGCCAGGCCGCCTTTTTCGGAATGTGGGTTATCCAGATGGTGGATAACGTTGGTATCCTGAATTTCTTTTCCTTCAACGTTCTCACGGATTGTTTTACCTGTTACCGTAATGCAGTCTCCATGAATTGCGCCTGGTTTCTTGAGCAATTCGTTCAGCACTGCGCTTACGCCGCCTGCATTGTGAACGTCTTCGATGTGAAGATCGGAAGCAGGTGCAAGTTTCGCCAGATGCGGAACGCGGTTAGCTACTTCATTGATACGTTCGATTGGATACTCGATGCCTGCTTCATGAGCCAGTGCCAGTGTGTGCAGTACTGTATTCGTAGAACCACCCATCGCCATATCGAGTGCAAACGCGTTATCGATCGCTTCTACAGTTACGATATCACGTGGTTTCAGATCCATTTTAATAAGTTCCATCAGTTGTTTAGCGGATTGTTTAACAAACTCACGACGCTCAGGAGCAACGGCAAGGATGGTTCCGTTACCTGGCATAGCCAGTCCCATTGCTTCAGCGAGACAGTTCATGGAGTTTGCAGTAAACATACCGGAGCATGATCCACATGTCGGACAGCCGAACTGTTCAAGTTCGAGCAAGCTCTTATCATCGATTTTACCTGCTTGGTAAGCACCCACGCCTTCAAATACGGAAGTCAGGGAAAGAGCTTTACCATTGCTGTCACGACCGGCTTTCATCGGTCCACCACTGACAAACACGGTAGGGATATTACAGCGGAGTGCACCCATCATCATGCCTGGTGTAATTTTATCGCAGTTCGGGATACATACCATGCCGTCGAACCAGTGTGCAGATACAACGGTTTCCACGGAATCCGCAATAATGTCACGGCTTGGCAGCGAGTAACGCATACCAATGTGTCCCATGGCAATACCATCATCTACTCCGATGGTGTTGAATTCGAATGGAACGCCACCGGCTTCACGAATAGCATCCTTTACAATTTTACCGAATTCCTGAAGGTGGACATGGCCGGGCACGATATCGATGTATGAGTTACATACGGCAATAAACGGCTTGCCGAAATCCTCTTCTTTAACGCCCGCTGCGCGGAGCAAACTCCGGTGTGGTGCGCGGTCAAAACCTTTTTTGATCATATCGGAACGCATCTTCTTGGCTGACATGGTGTATTCCCCCCAAATATATAATATTGAGCAACATGAATGGAAAAGTAAATGGCAGTGCATCTGTCGTTTAATTTCATCCGTACTCTAAAAAAAAGGACCGGCATGCCGGTGTCGAGCTCCCCGTAGTTTGTGAAATTCTTTGCTGCTTTAAACCCGTGAACACCCGGTTTTTCTATTGAGTCTATCACAACCGTCGTCATATTTCTACAATCAATAGAAAGAAGCCTCAAACCATTTTCATGGAATTAGACTTCTTGATTTGCGGGAAAGCTATGATCATGTTTCGATGTGGCGAGCGGGATTCATCAGTTGCTTCCGCCTTTGCGTCCAATCTCACGATAGAATTCCTTATTATGGGTTTCGGAAGTGGCTTCACCGCCCTTGCGGCCAATCTGCTTGTAAAAGTCAGTGTCATGGGCATCTGAAGTCGCTTCTCCGCCTTTTTTTCCAATCATCTGATAGAAGCTTCGATCATGGTTTTTGGAAGTGGCTTTGCCACCTAATCTGCCGGCTTCTTCACGGCTCATCTTGCGTTCTGACGTCGGTTGACGTGCCATTACAAATCACTCCTTACAACAATAAGTTGTTTTTTGTAGCGCGTATCCCTAATTTACCACCTTATTTCCAGCATGAAACAACACACCAGGATAGAATCGATGGTGAAGAGATCCGTCAGAGGATTAGGCCGACCGTTTAAATACCTCATGTCGATTGAAAGAAAACCGCGATATATCTGGTTCAATTAAGGGTTTGAACGTGTGACGAACAGCCGGCAGAGCCAATGTGACTGCGAATAGAACGGCAATGACAAGTATGACTGGAATATACGCCGAGCTTCCCATATAACTGTAGACTCCGGACCAGATCGCGAGACGAACGAGAAATCCATGCAACAGGAAAACATAGAGTGTGCGTCGTCCAAGGTCCGTCAGTCTGGAGGTCAAGGAAGGTACCCATGCCAAGAACAGCGCTGCCGATGCAATTTCCAGCAAGTAGACACCCAGTCGGAAGATGCCGGCATACCATTCGTGATGACCCAGTTCGGCGTACGTCATGCTACCGAGTAACCATCCTGATGAAATATTCAAACCGCCATACCCGATCCATACCAGCAGTGCAGCAGAGAGGATGGCTGCGGTTTTTCGCCCCCAACCGGATAATAAACGAGAACGGATGGATGCTCCATAGTCATAACCGATGACAAAGAACGGCAAGAATACAAACGTACGGCTGAAGCTGAGCCAGAACCCGTCGATGGGCAAATACCCGGCAATTACACCGAGCGCAATTGATCCAATCAGCCGATATATCGGTTTCCACGAGATGGTAAGACGCAGCAACAATCGCCAACAGAAATGACTCGCGAGAAACCATAACAGCAAGTAAGGTGCAAAGAAGGATAGCCGCATATGGGGTGTGTGGAACACGGTAAAGTCCATTAATGCGTACAAGGACTGGAACAGTACGTATTGTAGAGCGATTTGCTTCAGGACGTTTCTCCCAGGTGCACCTTGGAGTGAGTGTGTCGCAAAATACCCGGTTACCCATACAAAGAGTGGCATGTGAAACGTATATATCCACAGGAACAGAGCTTCCGCTCCTGCAAAGCGTGTGATGAGTGGTTCAAGTGCATTACCTGCAAGGACACAGACGATAAGCATAAAGCGCAGATTGTAAAAGAAAGATTCCTGATCATCCCGGATCAGTGTCTGATTTTTCATGGTGCAGCCCCCTTATAGACCCTTTTTGCAAGGTCATTTGCATCTGTAATAAGGGTAATATGGAAGTGTATTGTCTATTGTGATTTAATTCACATTAGTAAGCGTTATCTTTTCTCAAAGCTGTGACAAAAAATGAACACTCCGGGATTGACAACGGTTGCATAGAGGATGACAATAGTAACAGAAGATGAGGAAATGTAAATATAAGGAGGGAAGAAATCATGTCAACGAGTCCCTATCCAAGCCCGGAAATTATTACATTTGGGGAAAGTATGGGTTTGCTGACTGCGAAGGATACAAGAGGTCTGGAATATGCGGCCACGCTGGACAAGTCTTTCGGGGGTGCCGAGAGCAATCTGGCCATTGGCGTATCGCGGCTGGGTCATACCAGCGGTTGGTTTGGACGTTTGGGCAATGATCCGATCGGCAGCATGATTCTGAAAGCCATTCGCGGTGAAGGCGTAGATGTCTCCCGAGTACGGTTAAGTGATCACGAGCCCACAGGTTTGATGATTCGTGAGAACGCTTCCGGGAAAGCCTCGGTACATTATTATAGGAAGTTATCCGCTGCAAGTGCGATCACACCTGATGATCTGGATCCCGATTATATTGCAGGGGCGAAGATATTGCATGTTACAGGTATTACCGCAGCGATAAGCCCATCCGGACTTGCTACGGTAGAAGCAGCCATACATATTGCCAAGGAGGCAGGTGTGAAAGTAAGCTTTGATCCGAATCTGCGTCTCAAACTATGGTCAGCGGATGAGGCCCGTCCAGTTATACTGCGTCTGGCTGAACTTGCGGACTACTTTTTACCGGGTCTGGACGAGATGAAACTTCTATATAACGAAGAAAATGATCAAAAAGTACTTGAGCGTCTATCTGCCATGAAGGCCGTGTGCATCGTGAAGGGTGGCCCTGATTTGACCTACGTATTGGCGAATGGTACCCTAACGGAAGTTCCGTACTTTAAGGCGGATCATGTTCTGGATACGGTAGGAGCAGGAGATGGATTCTGCGCGGGATTTTTATCGGGCTTATTAAAAGGATACTCCCCGCAGGAAGCAACCCGTCTCGGCAATTTGACCGGTTCCATGGTTATACAGGCTGTTGGCGATTGGGAGGCGCTCCCGACGTGGGGGCAGGTCGAGGCCAAGCTGAACAATGTTGCCCATGTTGAGCGCTAGTCGCTGCTGAAATCATATATGTCTCATCTTCGTTCTTAAATGTAAGGCTTGTATACACAACCACCACATTGACAAGGGAGAGAATGAAATGAAGAAGCTTCAGCTGTTGCAAAAGATTACGGATAATGGTGTTGTGGCGGTTCTGCGTGCAGATTCTGCGGATCAAGTCATTGCCATGGCCGAGCAAGCGATTGCGGGTGGCATTAAAGTTATCGAGATTACGATGACGGTACCTAGTGCCCTCAAAGCCATTGAAAAATTAAGCCGTGTATACCATTGGAACACACAAGATCCAGAGAAATTTGCCATTATTGGTGCGGGAACGGTGCTCGAACCGCAGACGGCGAGAGCAGCTATCATGTCGGGTGCCGAGTTTGTAGTCGGACCTTCGTTGAACCCGGATACCGTGCAGATCTGTAACCTATATCGAATTCCGATTCTGCCTGGTGTAATGACCATTGCTGATGTTCAGCGCGCATTAGAGCTCGGAGTGGACATTGTGAAGTTGTTCCCGGGAAATCTGTATGATCCTTCCATTATCAAAACGATGAAGGGCCCTATGCCGCAGGCGAATTTTATGCCAACTGGCGGGGTATCCTTGTCTAATCTGGGCGATTGGATCAAGGGTGGAGCGGTGGCTGTAGGTATCGGCTCCGACTTGACATCGGAAGCGGTGAAGACGGGTGACCTGAGTCATGTACGTCGCAAAGCGGAACAATATATGGATGCTTACCGCAAGGCCAAGGCTGAATAATATTTTTTGGAATTCGGAAGGGGAGCCTGATAAATGAAGGCTCCCACTTCTGTGAGCCGCGGCACCTGCGGAAGTGAAGAAAGGTGATGAACGTTGAGAAATCGGTATAATACAGGGCGCAAGAAGAGGGGCATCGGGAAATTCCTGCTCGTACTTCTGGCGCTCATTGTCATTGGATGTGGATTTGTTGCGTGGAAATTATTCACACCATACGGTCCACAGGAAATAGCTCAAACCGCAATGGAAACAGCCAATCAGGTGACGGTGAGCGAACAAGAGAACTGGATTGACTTTGTGCCAGATAAACCGACTGGGAAAAGTGTACTTTTCTACCCGGGTGGTCTGGTGAAACCGGAAAGTTATGCACCGCTTGCGCATGAGCTGGCCGCTGCCGGTCATCACACGATTATTGCCAAAATGCCGGTCAACCTGGCAGTGCTCAAGCCAAACTTGGCAGATGAGATTCTGGCCGCATATCCGGGCGAACAATTCGTTATGGGTGGACACTCTCTTGGTGGGTCCATGGCTGCACGTTATGTAGCTGCGCATCCTGATGCACTTCAGGGCATCTTCTTCTTGGCCTCCTACCCGGATGAAAAAGGAAGCGTAAAGGCACTCGGAATCCCTGCTTTATCTATTCTGGGTACTAATGATGAGGTCGTGAATGCCACGAAGTATCAGAGTGGACGGATGTATCTTCCAGAGGACACGGTATATTACACTATTGAAGGTGGAAACCACGCCCAGTTCGGTGATTATGGTCATCAAAAAGGGGATGGCGAGCCGGAAGTGAGTGGAGAAGAACAGCTGAATCAGACGGTCAAGACGGTACTGGCTTGGTTAAGTACGATTAAGTAGATTTTAATTATTCTGCATTAAGGGCTGTATGCATTTATAGCATAACTTGATGGAGGTGATACGGATGACCATGCTTCAAGTGCATGGAGCGCAAATTCCATGTAAAGGTATCCTGTTCGATAAAGATGGAACACTGCTGGAATTTCTCCAGCTATGGGGGCCGTGGGCAGAGACGCTGCTCAATCAGTTACAAACACGTATGAATGAGCTTGGGGCTTCTTTTACGGTTGAATTGGAGCATGTTCTTGGTACCATCCATAATGAACAAGGTCATATTGTTGGATATGATCCGCAAGGTCCGCTGGCAATTGCGACTGTTGATGAGTGCACGGGATTACTTGCAGGGCAGCTATATGCGGCGGGCATGCCGTGGAATGAAGCGATCACAACGATACGCCAATTTTCAAGTGTAGCCATGCGAGAGGTTAGGCAGAGAAAACTGGCTGAACCAATGTCAGGATTGCTGGATTTCTTGCAGAAATGCAGGGCAGCAGACATACCACTGGCGGTCGTCACTTCAGACAGTACAGCGGCAGCAGAAACACATCTGGATTGGATGGGGATCCGTTCCTTTTTCACATCCATTGTGGGCTGTGATCGGGTGACCCAGGGGAAACCGGATGGAGAAGCTGCACTGTTGGCTTGCCGCGAATTACATATCGATCCTGCGGAGGCCTTTGTAATTGGAGACAGCAATGGGGATATGCAGATGGGGCGACATGCAGGAGTATCTTATACGCTCGGTTACTGTCCGCAGTTAGATCAAGGATCTCACCTGGTTGATGCCCATGCCATTATTCGTCATTATAATGAGATAAGCGTTATTATATAAGTCACCCTGGCTTGGTTGAACGATATAAAAGGAGGAGAGAGGATGAACGCAACAGAACAACTGGCTACCTGGATTCAGGAAAGCTCCCGTATTGTTTTTTTCGGAGGGGCCGGGACTTCAACAGAAAGCGGGATTCCCGACTTCCGCTCGGCTGCGGGTCTGTATCAGACGGAGCAGCATTCACCTTATCCACCGGAAGAGTTGTTAAGCCGACACTTTTTTGATCAACATGCCGATATTTTTTATGATTTTTATCGTGGCAAAATGCTTCATCCAGATGCGGAACCGAATGGGTGTCATCGACTGTTGGCCCGTCTGGAGCAGGAGGGGAAACTTCAGGCAGTCATCACGCAAAATATTGATGGACTGCATCAGAAGGCAGGCAGCAGTAATGTCTTTGAGCTTCACGGCTCAGTTCATCGTAACGCCTGCATGGATTGCAAACAGTTTTATACGCTGAATGATATTATACAGTCCCAAGATACCGTACCTCGCTGTACCGCATGTGGTGGTGTGATCAAGCCGGATGTGGTGCTGTACGAAGAGGAGCTGGATCAGACGACATTGTATCGTTCCATTGATGCGCTGTCTTCTGCAGATCTATTACTCGTGGGAGGCACGTCACTGACGGTATATCCAGCGGCCCAGTTAATTACGTATTTTCAGGGAAAACATACCGTTCTTCTTAACGCCACACCTACCGCTTACGACCGCCGGGCTGATTTGCTGATTACAGAGCCAATTGGTGAGGTAATGAATAATGTGGACCAGCTTCTTGGTTAAACGCATGGACTGAATAACCGCATTCTCCGGCATAGACCGGACAACAGAGGCGGAACCTGGGGAAAGAAGGGATTCATAATGGTCTACGTAGCAAGCGATACTCGCTATGAAACGATGAAATATAACCGCGTTGGGCGTTCAGGTTTGAAATTGCCAGCGATTTCACTGGGGCTGTGGCATAATTTTGGCGGTATTAACAATGCCGAGAACGGCCGTAATATGATTACCCGTTCATTTGATCTGGGCATTACACATTTTGACCTTGCCAACAACTATGGCCCACCGGCAGGTTCGGCAGAGCAGCTATTTGGACAAGTACTGGCTCAGGATCTGAAACCTTATCGTGATGAACTTGTGATCTCCACCAAAGCGGGATATTATATGTGGCCCGGGCCTTATGGCGAGTGGGGTTCACGTAAAAATCTGGTATCCAGTCTGAATCAAAGCTTGAAGCGTATGGGCCTGGACTATGTAGACATTTTCTATTCACATCGGTATGATCCCGAAACGCCTTTGGAAGAAACGATGATGGCACTGGATCATATTGTTCGCTCGGGCAAAGCCCTCTATGTAGGAATCTCCAACTATCCCGCAGAGCAGACAAGACAGGCCGCCGAAATTCTGAAAGGTCTGGGTACGCCATTGTTAATTCACCAACCGAAATACTCGCTGCTGGAGCGCTGGATTGAAGATGGTTTACAGGATGTGCTGGATGAGTACGGAACAGGCAGTATTGCGTTCTGTCCATTGGCACAAGGTGTGCTCACAAACAAATACTTGAATGGTATTCCGGAAGACTCACGTGCCAAAGGTCCGTCGGTATTCCTGAATGAAAATAACATCTCTCCAGAGACGCTCCGCAAAGTGCGTGCACTGAATCAGATTGCAGCAGCCCGTGGTCAGAGCTTGGCCCAATTTGCACTCTCCTGGGTGCTACGGAATGGCAGAGTAACTTCTGCGCTGATTGGTGCAAGTCGTCCTTCCCAGATCGAAGAGAATGTGGCTGCACTCAGCCAATTGGATTTCTCTACAGAGGAATTGGAACGGATTGAATCCATTCTGTCTCCGGAGCCTGATGACAAATAAATAAAGTGCAAAAGGTGCATCTTAGCCATAATGGCGGAATGCACCTTTTTTGTCGTATATGGTTCCGTCCGTCATTTTGTTTTACCGTTTGTTGTGTTGAGCGTTCTTCTGTAACCCTTGATGTGGCGGGCGGGACAGTATTTTTTCTCGATACAAGCTGGGCGCTTCACCATGAAATCGTTTGAACTGTTTGGAGAAGTATAGTGCGTCAGGCAGTCCCACCGATGCAGATACCTGTTCGATGGACAGATCCGGGCGTTCCCTTAGGAGTTGGCGCGACTTGTCGATCCGCAGTTTCAGCAGATAAGTGACTGGCGAAAGCCCGGTTTCCTGTTTGAAAATACGGGATAGATACGCACGGTTGTACCCGAGACTCGCAGACATTTGTTCAATGGAGACAGGGTAGGCATATTGGGTAGACATATATTGAATCATCTGTTTCACCGTACGTCGGATGGAGGATTCACCTGGAATTAAGGTTTGGCCCTGTGAAAGGTGATTTTGCGCTTCGGCTAGAATCATATATAACGTACCCAGTGATGTAAAATGGGAGCTTTCTTTGCGCTCGGCAAAAGCATCCTGCATCACGGATAGCCAATCGGAAATTCCACAAGAGGGTCCGGCATGAAAAACGGACTTCTCCGGGCGGAATCCGGCCTCCTCGGCATGCTGGGCAGCCTGACTGCCTGTGAAGGCGATCCAGCGGTATTGCCATGGGTTGCGGGCATGTGACTGGTAGCTCACCAGTTGCCCGGGATGAATAAGGAAGCAATCACCTGCGGATAACTCGTAGGTGTGCAGTTCGGTACGGAACGTACCCGCCCCTTTTTCTACATAATGCAGCAGATAATAATCAAAGAGTTTGGGTCCGAGAGCGTGACCGGGAAGTGTCTGGCTTGCTCCGGCAAACAGGACATGCAGTGCCCCTTGTTCATAATAGACGGGATTGGAGGCAACCGAATAACTGAGCGCTCCACTTTTACCGGAAGGTGATTCCTGTATTTTATCTATAGAAGATGCAAGAGGGTCTTTCTTGGAGTTGGATGTGTCTGCCATGGTCGTTTCCTTCTTTCCGGGATGCTCCGATCATTATACGCCTTAAGGTCACATTTATCCATATGAAACACACATGGTTGCATTACATGAGGGATCGCTTTCTTATATAATAACATTAAGAAAACCACAACAACGAGGCGAGGTGCACCAGCAGTGAACGTAACTGAATTGAAACAAAAGTTTATTGAGAAGTACGGAGAGAGTGGAGCGGACATCCGTGTATTTCATGCCCCTGGGCGTGTGAATCTGATCGGTGAGCACATTGACTATAACGGTGGATACGTGCTCCCGGCAGCACTTGAATTCGGAACAACATTGATTATTCGTGAGCGTCAGGACAACAAGTTGCAACTGGCTTCCACGAACATGTCTTATGAAGGAGTACTGGATACTTCCACCATCGGTAAAGAGAAAACCGGAGAATGGATCGACTATCCTGTGGGTGTCATGGTTGAACTGCAAGGCAAAGGCGTGAATGTAACGAAAGGGTACGACTTCCTGTACCACGGGGAGATTCCGAACGGGGCAGGACTTTCATCGTCTGCATCTCTGGAGGTACTTACCGGATTTGCGATGCAGTCTCTGGAGGGTGTGTCGGATATTGATACGGTTCAACTGGCGCTTCTTTCCCAGAAAGCGGAGAATGAGTTCGTAGGCGTGAACTGCGGAATCATGGATCAGTTTGCTGTCGCAAACGGTGCTCAGGATCATGCGATCCTGCTGATGTGTGACACACTGGAGTATGAAAAGGTTCCTTTCCGAACAGGTTCCTACAAATTGGTCATCGGTAATACGAACAAACGCCGTGGTTTGGTGGATTCGGCTTACAATGAGCGTCGCTCCCAATGCGAGCAGGCACTTGCCATCTTGAAGGAACAGCTGCCTGCACTGAATTACCTGGCTCAATTGACGCCAGAGCAGTTCGTAACGCTACAGGATCAGATCAAGGATGAGAAAGTAAGACAGCGTGCACAGCATGTCGTGGAAGAGAACGCTCGTGTGCTCGCATCGGTAGAAGCATTGCAGGGTAATGATCTGGAAACCTTCGGCAAGCTGATGAACGCTTCTCATGAATCGCTTCGCGACTTGTACGAAGTAAGCTGTGATGAGCTGGACGTTATGGTCGAAGAAGCTCAGCGGATTCCTGGCACGCTCGGTGCTCGGATGACTGGCGCAGGATTTGGCGGTTGTACTGTATCGCTTGTGCATGAAGATGATGTCGAGCGTTTTGTAAGCGAAGTGGGCGCTGCATATGAAGCGCGTACCAGTCTCAAAGGTGATTTTTATGTGTGCGGCGTAGGCGACGGTGTTAAAGAATTGAAGGAGGCGAAGTAAAATGGCAATTTTGGTGACAGGTGGAGCAGGGTATATTGGATCTCATACGGTAGCAGCATTGTTGGAACGTGGGGAAGAGGTTGTTGTACTGGATAACTTGCAGACAGGGCATCGTGAGGCGTTGCTCGGCGGTAAGTTGTATGAAGGGGATCTGCGTGACAAAGAAATTCTGGCGAAGCTGTTCGCTGAAAATTCAATCGATGCAGTTATTCACTTTGCGGCCAACTCACTCGTAGGCGAGAGTATGAAAGACCCGGCTAAATATTATGACAACAACGTGTTTGGTACACTCTGTCTCTTGGAAGCGATGAATGCAGCGAACGTACGCCGCATCGTCTTCTCCTCTACAGCAGCTACCTACGGTGAGCCTGAGAAAGTGCCAATCGAAGAAAGTGATCGTACAGAGCCAACCAACGTATATGGCGAAACGAAGCTAATGATGGAACGCATGATGTCATGGTTTGATAAAGTTCAGGATATCAAATACGTTTCCCTGCGTTACTTCAATGCAGCCGGTGCTCATGACAGCGGTAAAATTGGTGAAGATCACCAACCAGAGAGTCACCTGATTCCACTGGTGCTGCAAACGGCTTTGAAACAACGTCCGCACATCGCCGTGTTTGGTGACGACTATGCTACAGAAGACGGAACATGTATCCGCGACTATATCCACGTGAGCGACTTGGCTGATGCGCATCTGCGAGCTGTAGATTATCTTCGCAAAGGTGAGAACAGTAACGTGTTTAACCTGGGTAACGGTACAGGATTCTCAGTGAAACAAGTGATCGAAACAGCTAAAAAAGTAACTGGCCTCGATATCCCGGTTGTACAGGAACCACGTCGTGCAGGTGACCCGGCTGTGCTGGTAGCTTCATCTGCAAAAGCGAGATCCGTCCTGGGCTGGAATCCGAAATGGACCAATCTGGAAGATGTCATTCAAAGCGCTTGGAGCTGGCACCAATCACGTCCTGACGGCTACGGAAAAAACTAGGAGGCGAACACCTTATGTCACAGACTCATATTGCAGCAGGTGCCACAGAGCGGACACCGGAGCAGCAGGAAGCACTGCATGCCATTGAACGTCTGGTTGCATTTGCCTTGCAGAAACAATTAATTGAGGAAGCGGATTGGGATTATAGCCGCAACCTTTTGCTGGAACAATTCGGATTCTCAGAGCCTTATGCCGGAGAACTGGATACGACAGTGCCCGATGGCCCACAGGCGATGCTGGATACGTTGATTGATTATGGATTCACCATTGGACTTATTCCTGAAAATAGCGATACGTTCCGTGATTTGCTGGATGCTAAAATCATGGGTCATTTGATGGCACGCCCATCCGAAGTGGTTCGCGCATTCCGCCACACGGAGCAGACGGAAGGCATTGAGGCGGCCACATCTCAATTCTATGACTTGTCGATTAACTCCAACTACATTCGGATGGATCGGATCGCGAAGAACGTCTACTGGACACAGGACACCGCCTATGGAGACATGGAGATTACCATCAACCTGTCAAAACCGGAGAAAAGTCCAAAAGAAATTGCCATGGCGAAATTGCTTCCGCCACCGGTATATCCAAAATGCCAGCTGTGTCGTGAAAATGTAGGTTACGCTGGTCGGGTGAATCACCCGGCCCGCCAGAATCTGAGAGTCATTCCGCTGGAGCTTAACAGCGAGCCTTGGTTGTTCCAATACTCGCCGTATGTGTACTACAACGAGCACTGCATCATTTTCCATCATGATCATGTGCCGATGAAACTGACAAAGGATACCTTGCGCAGGCTGCTTGCCTTTGTTGGAGAGTACCCGCATTACTTTATCGGATCTAACGCAGATCTGCCGATTGTTGGTGGATCGATTCTGACACATGACCATTTCCAAGGTGGTCGTCATACGTTCGCCATTCAAAATGCACAGCCTGAAGCGGTCTTCCGCCATGCGGATGCACCCGGACTTACACTGAGTCTTGTAAAATGGCCAATGTCCGTGATGCGTCTGGCTTCACACGATCCTGCAGAGCTGCTTGAAGCGGGTAACGCTGTATATGAAGCTTGGAAGGTCTACAGTGATTCAGCTGTGGATATCGAAGCGTTCAGTGAAGTGGACGGGGAGCAAGTACCACACAATACGGTAACACCAATCGTTCGTCGTAGTGCAGACGGTGGCTACGAGATGGATCTCGTATTGCGTAACAATCGTACGAATGATGTGCATCCTGAAGGCATCTTCCATCCGCACCGTGAAATGCACCATCTGAAGAAAGAAAACATTGGTCTGATCGAAGTGATGGGGCTTGCAATCCTGCCAGGTCGTTTGAAAGAAGAGCTGGACAGTATCGCGGATATCCTCGCTGGCGATGCCAAGCTTGCTGAAGCAGCGAAAGCTTCTGATCATGTGTTGAACAAGCATCTGGGCTGGGCGGAAGAATTGATTGAACGGTTTGGTCCTAACTTGGACAAAGAACAAGCCGTTGCCATTGTACAGCAAGAAGTCGGCTTGAAATTTGCCGAGATTCTGGAGCATGCAGGTGTCTACAAATATGATGAAGCAGGACGCCAGGCTTTCCGTCGCTTTGTAAGCAGCATGGGATACACTGAATAAACAGGTATAACGATGAACATCAGCCCTATGTAAGGGCTGGTGTTCTTGTCATTTATGCGCATTGGAATGAACTTCCGGGCCAGTTATAATAGGGAGAAGTCTTTAGAGAACCACAATGAATTGAGGGAATGGGGGGAATGATTTGGAAAAGCAGGCATTGAATATTCCGTTGATTACAGACGCAGAAGAACTGCAAAGCATGGTGGGTGAACCGCATGAACATGTGCGTAACAAGGCAATCTCATTTGTGGATTCACATGTTCAGAACTTTGTATCCATGTCACCATTATTTTTCCTCTCCACGTCCGATCGTGATGGAAAGAGTGATGTGTCACCACGGGGCGACGGAGCAGGATTCGTAAAAGTATATGATACATACCGGCTCGTCTATCCCGAACGGCCAGGCAATCGGCGGATAGACTCCTTGTTAAACATCTTGTCTAACCCTGGTATCGGAATGCTCTTTTTGATTCCGGGTCTGAATGAAGTGCTGCGCATTAATGGTACAGCGTCCATTACTAAGGATGAAGAATTTATCGCCAGTATGGGCTGGACCGGTAAAACGATTGGTGCGGCTGTCATAGTTGATGTGGAAGAAAGCTTTATCCATTGTCCGCGAGCATTCAAACAAGCTGGATTATGGTCGGCTGAAACATGGGTGGACTCTGAGGATTTGCCTTCCACAAGCGAGATGTTTAGAGCCCATTTGGAGATTAACGGGTTGTTATAAAGTGAGTGGCTATCGATTTGTTTTTCTATAAACGGGGTACTATAATTGGAGTTGCACTAAAATTCTAAACTCCATTGGAGGCGACAATAGATATGAGATCTTTCCAATTCTATAATCCAACCCGACTGATTTTCGGTAAAGGACAACTGGAAGCATTGAAAACAGAGGTACCGAAATACGGTAAACGGGTTCTGCTTGTATATGGTGGCGGCAGTATCAAACGCAGTGGGCTGTACGATCAAGTGATCGGTTTGCTTAAGGAAGCTGGAGCAGAAGTGACTGAACTGGCAGGCGTTGAACCGAACCCGCGTCTTTCTACAGTGCATAAAGGGGTAGACCTCTGCAAAACCAATAACATCGACCTGATTCTCGCTGTAGGTGGCGGTAGTGTACTGGACTGCTCCAAAGCTATTGCTGTAGGTGCTAAATATGATGGCGACATGTGGGATTTTGCTCAGCGTAAGGCTGTTGCACAGGACGCTCTTCCACTTGGTACGGTATTGACGATGGCAGCAACGGGTTCGGAGATGAACTCTGGTTCGGTTATTACAAATCAGGATACACAAGAAAAACTGGGCTGGGGCAGCGCATATTCATTCCCTGCATTCTCCATCCTGGATCCGGTGAATACATACACTGTTCCGCTGGACCAAACGGTATACGGTATGGTTGACATGATGTCCCACGTATTGGAGCATTACTTCCATCTGGATTCCAACACGCCGGTTCAACTCGGCTTCTGTGAGACGATTCTGCGTACCGTAATGGAAGCAGCACCACGTCTGGTTGAAGATCTGGAGAACTATGAACTGCGTGAAACGATTTTGTATTGCGGAACAATGGCACTGAATGGCGTGCTGAATATGGGTCTCGCAGGAGACTGGGCAACACATAATATCGAACACGCGGTATCCGCAGTGTATGATATCCCACATGGTGGCGGACTGGCGATCTTGTTCCCGCACTGGATGAAACATAACCTGGATGTCAATGTGGACCGATTCAAACGTCTCGCGATCAATGTGTTTGAAGTGAGTCCTGAAGGTAAGTCGGACAGACAGATTGCCGAAGAAGGCATTGATGCACTCAGCAAATTCTGGACATCCATTGGTGCTCCTAACCGTTTGGCTGATTATGACATCGATGATAGCCAAATCGACGTTATGGCTGATAAAGCTATGTTGTTCGGCCCATTCGGTAACTTCAAGAAACTGCAACGGGAAGATGTTGTATCCATCTACAAGGCTTCTCTGTAATTTTATACTCACTGACAAGTGGACGGACACATCCTGTTGTCCAATAGCCGCAAGTCTCCTTCATGGGGGCTTGCGGTTTTTTTATGTAATACCCATTATCGGCTCCAGAATACATTTGAGGAAAGATTTTGAAACATTCTGAGGTTAGTTACGTATTTATTTACATGTGGAATGCCCAGTTAGGATGAATTTGCGGCAGAGGAGAGGAGGAACAGGGGATGGAGACGATTTATTGGGGGTGTCTAATCGGAGGAGCAATATTTGCGGTTGTCAGCCTTGTGCTGGGTGACTTGATTGATGGCTTGCTGGACGGAGCCTTCGAAATGCCAGGTCTTGATTTTTTCAAACCCGTTGTGTTAGCTGGTTCCATTACAACCTTTGGTGGGGCAGGCATTATGCTGACACGTTACAGTTCATTAAGTGCGATGTCGGGTCTAATATTATCCCTGCTTATAGGTATTGCTGCAGCCATGCTGGTATTCTTCGCATATATCAAACCGATGCGTAACAGCGATGTCTCGATTGCATTTTCAATGAAAGAGTTGTCCGGGAAAATTGGGGAAATTACCATTCCGGTGCCGGAAAAAGGTTTTGGCGAAGTGATGATTCGTTTTGCTTCCGGTAGTACGATTCAGACAGCATCCAGTTTTGAACACCTCCCCATTGCGGCGGGAGCGCGTGTTGTTGTGGTGGATGTTGTAGATGGTGTACTGCGTGTGTCGGAATGGGATGAAAACGTACTTAAAGATTTATAAAGTATTCTTACTACCTAAGTAATTTAAGCACTCATCATGAATGAATAAGGGGAGAGATGTGGAATGGAAAATTTGAATTTGAATTGGGATGTATTGTTGATTCCAATAGTTGTGGTTGGTGTCATTCTTATTCTGGGTCTGGCTTTCTGGGCGAGATACAAAACGGTTGGACCGGATGAAGCGATGATCGTTACGGGATCATTCTTGGGAAGCAAAAATATTTCCGATGATGATTCTGGCCGGAAAATTAAAATTGTTCGTGGTGGCGGTGCTTTTATCCTGCCAGTGTTCCAGCAATCCGAGTTTATCTCCTTGTTGTCCCACAAGCTGGATGTCTCCACACCTGAAGTGTACACGGAACAAGGTGTTCCAGTTATTGCTGACGGTGTCGCTATTATCAAGGTTGGGGGCGCTGTAGAGGACGTTGCTACGGCAGCTGAACAATTCATCGGTAAACCTGTAGAAGCGCTGAGAAGCGAAGCACAGGAGGTACTGGAGGGGCATTTGCGGGCCATCCTTGGTACGATGACGGTGGAAGAAGTATATCGGAACCGGGATCGGTTTGCGCAAGAGGTTCAAGGAGTCGCAGCTAGAGATCTGAAGAAAATGGGATTGCAGATTGTCTCATTTACCATTAAGGACGTTCGTGACAAACAGGGCTACCTGGATGCTCTCGGCAAACCGAGAATTGCCGCGGTGAAGCGTGATGCCGAAATTGCTGAAGCGGAAGCGATGCGTGATGCACGGATTCAGAAGGCCAATGCGGAAGAGCAGGGTCAAAAAGCGGAGTTGCTGCGGGATACCAATATCGCTGAGGCAGCCAAAGAGAAAGAACTGAAAGTAGCCACGTTTAAGCGGGATCAGGATACAGCGAAAGCGGAAGCCGATCAGGCGTATCATATTCATGAAGCTCGTGCGAGACAGACCGTGGTGGAAGAAGAAATGAAGGTTGAACTCGTTCGTAAAGAACGTGAGATCGATCTGCAAGAAAAAGAAATCGTCGTACGTGAGAAGCAATATGATGCTGAAGTGAAGAAAAAGGCCGAAGCAGATCGTTATGCGGTGGAGCAGGCGGCTGAAGCGGATAAAGCCAAGAGAATGCGTGAAGCCGATGCGGTACAGTACTCCATCGAAACGCATGCCAAAGCAACTGCTGAACAGAAGCGACTTGAAGGTCAGGCTATGGCGGATGCGGAACTTGCCAAAGGTACAGCGGATGCAGAGGTTATTCGTCTACGTGGTCTTGCGGAAGCAGAAGCGAAGGAAAAACTGGCCGAGGCGTTCCAGAAGTTTGGCGAAGCGGCTGTACTCGATATCATTGTCAAAATGTTGCCTGAACTGGCTGGCAAAATTGCAGAGCCAATTGCATCCATTGATAAACTGACTGTGGTAGATACAGGTAAAGGTGAAGGTGCTACGCGGGTTAGTAACTATGTTACCGAGTTAATGGCGACGGCACCAGAGATGCTCAAGAGCGTATCCGGCATCGATGTAGAACAGCTGATTAAAGGCCTTACCAAGACCAAAACACCTGCGCCGGTTGCCATCCAACAGAGCGAGGCAGTTACAACTCCTTCGATAATCGACAAGATTGTGGAAAGAGCTGGGGTTGACGAGTAAGAAGCACTTCGAATGTTGCATGGTTGTTCTATTGACCTTAAGGCGAATTTTTGTTACTTTTTAAGCGAGACGTCCGGCGCGATTTGCCTGCTCCGGATGTCTTTTCGTTCTTAACTAGGGTGTGACTTATCACATCTAAGATGGTGTGAAAAAGAGGTGCAAACTTTGAGTAGCCTGCATGTAGCCAAAGCGCTAAATAATAATGTAATCATTGCACAACATCCTGAACATGGGGAAGTTGTCGTGATTGGTAAAGGCATCGGCTTCAACAGGAAAACCAATGACATTATTCCACTGATGGCTGTAGAGAAGATGTTCATTTTGAGAAACCAGCAAGAGCAAGAGCAGTACAAGCAGCTTCTTCCACAAGTGGATGAAGCGTTGATCGAGATTATTAACGAAGTCATTACGTATATTGCAGAGCGTACGGACGTTCCGCTGAATGAACATATCCATATTGCATTAACCGATCATATTTCTTTCGCGTTAAAACGCAAGGAGCAAGGAATTGTCATACAGAACCCGTTTTTATATGAAACTCGTGAGATCTACCCTGAAGAATATCGGATGGGAGAATACGCTGTTCGTCTGATCAAGGAGAAAATGGGTGTAGATTTGGGGATGGACGAGATTGGTTTTGTTGCCCTTCATATCTATAGCGCAATGACCAACCAGAATATATCCCAGGTACGTGAACATTCACAGCTGATCACCGATTTGGTGAGCCTGGTGTCCGACCAACTCGATTATTCGTTTGAAACGGAATCGCTTGACTACTCCCGTTTGCTGACTCATCTTCGATTCGCACTTGAGCGTGTTCGCCGTGGAGACAAAGTCGAAGAACTTCATAAATTGGATTCGCTGCTTAAATTGGAGTACCCCGAAATGTACTCGCTTGCATGGAAGCTGACCAAAGTGATGGAGAAAAGGCTGAGTCTGCCTGTCTATCCTGCGGAAGTAGGCTATCTGACCATACATCTTCAACGGCTGTATCAGCGGAAAGAAGAAGAGAATAAGTGAAATCATTCCAATGATGGAATGCGGGATTGATTTTTTTGCTGTAAAGGCTTGCAATGGATTAGAACTGGTGCTACAATGGTCTCCGTAATCAAGCAACTGAATAAACAAAAGCGACGTGTTACTGACTCGATCAGGCATGAGTTAACTAGAGTGTGATTGTTCTTTCCTTGTACAGGGTATGCTATACCCCAAGGTTGGTACAGTTCACTTTATTAATTCATGCCTTTTTTGTGTCCCCTTGCTTGCATCACGACACACAACTTAGACGAAAGGGAGAATACGACGCGATGTTTAAAAAGCTTTTCGGTGTATTGCAAAGAGTCGGTAAGGCTCTCATGTTGCCTGTAGCCATTCTGCCTGCGGCAGGTTTGCTGCTCGGCATTGGTAACATGTTGGTTAATCCAGACTTTTTGCAATATGTAACGGCGCTCGACACCCCTTGGGTGAACTCGATCGCAACAATTATGATGAACGCAGGTCAGATCGTATTTGATAATCTGGCATTGCTGTTTGCCGTCGGTGTAGCCGTCGGATTGGCCGGTGGCGAAGGGGTTGCAGGTCTTGCAGCCATCATCGGTTATCTGGTCATGAACGTCACACTGGGTACCGCAGTAGGGGTTACCCCGGCAATGATCGGCGAAGTACCGGGTTATGCCAGCATCCTGGGTATCCCAACATTAAGTACAGGCGTGTTCGGAGGTATTATCATAGGTATCGCCGCCGCGCTGTGTTACAATCGATTTTTCAAAATCGAACTGCCGTCTTATCTGGGTTTCTTTGCAGGTAAACGATTTGTTCCGATTATCACTTCGGTTGTTTCCCTCTTAATCGGGTTGCTTCTGGTGATTATCTGGCCACCGATTCAAAATGGATTGAATGCTGTGTCTCACTTCATGGTAGATACAAGCCCGACATTGTCGGCCTTCATCTTCGGAGTCGTGGAACGGTCATTAATTCCGTTCGGTCTTCACCACATTTTCTACTCCCCATTCTGGTTTGAGTTCGGTGAGTACGTAAACAAAGCTGGAGACGTCATTCGTGGAGACCAGCAGATCTTCTTCAATCAATTGCGTGATGGTGCAGACCTCACAGCGGGAACGTTCCAAGTTGGTAAATTCCCGTTCATGATGTTCGGTTTGCCAGCGGCTGCTCTTGCGATGTACCATGAAGCAAGACCAGAACACAAAAAGTATGTTGCAGGTATTATGGGTTCGGCAGCGTTGACTTCGTTCCTGACAGGGATCACTGAACCACTTGAATTCTCGTTCCTGTTTGTAGCTCCAATCCTGTTTGCAGTACACTGTATCTTTGCAGGTTTGTCTTTCATGACCATGCAAATTCTGGGTGTCAAGATCGGTATGACCTTCTCTGGTGGGTTCATTGACTTCCTGATCTTTGGTATTATTCCGAACCGTACACCATGGTGGGACGTGATTATCGTCGGCTTGATTCTTGCAGTGATCTACTACTTCGGTTTCCGATTGATCATTCGCAAATTCAATCTCAAAACACCAGGACGCGAAGAGGCAACGCCTGAAACAGCGTCTGGCGGAGGCTCCGGTTCAACGGATGATCTGCCTCATAACATTCTCGAAGCTTTTGGTGGCAAAGAGAATATCAAACATCTGGACGCTTGTATTACTCGTTTGCGGATTGAAGTCAATGAGAAATCCAATGTGAAAAAAGACCGTTTGAAACAATTAGGTGCATCTGGTGTGCTTGAAGTGGGTAATAATGTTCAAGCCATCTTCGGAACACGTTCCGATACGATTAAATCTCAAATGCAGGATATTATTGCAGGACGAACACCAGCACCAACGCCAGCGGCTGCCAAACCAACTCCTGAAGAGGAGAAGGCACAAGGTGAGCAAGGCGAGCGTATTGTTGCTGAGGATATCGTGATGCCAGTCAACGGTGAATTGCTGGACATTTCGAACGTACCTGATCCGGTCTTTGCTGAAAAAATGACAGGTGATGGATTCGCTATTTTGCCACATGATGGCACAATAACTTCTCCTGTGTATGGTAAAGTGTTTAATGTATTTCCAAGCAAACACGCCGTGGGCATCATGTCTGACGGTGGCAAGGAAGTGCTTGTTCATATAGGTGTCAATACGGTGAAGCTGAAAGGTCAAGGCTTTAACGTACTGGTGCAGGAAGGTGATCTGGTATCGGCTGGTCAGCCGATTATGGAAGTGGATCTGGAGTATGTCAAAGCAAACGCTCCTTCGATCATTTCACCAGTTATTTTCACCAACCTGCCAGAGGGCTCCACAGTGACCTTGAAGAAGAGTGGAGTGCTCAAAGTTGGCGATCAGCCAATCATTGAGATAAAATAAGAAGTGTTACGACGATGGCAAGCAAGTGTAAATATATGCAATGCCTAAACCAAATTACTGAAAGTGAGATGATTGTAATGCAACAAACATTCAGAATTACAGACGAAGATGGTATCCACGCACGTCCGGCGACAGCCCTGGTTAATACAGCTAACAAATTCAAAGGTGCAGAATCCTTTGCAGAAGCTAACGGTAAAAAAGTAACGTTGAAATCCATCCTGGGCGTTCTTTCCCTCGGATTGGAACAAGGCGACACTATCAGCATCATCGTTGAAGGTGAAGGCGAAGCTGAAGCTCTTCAAGCTTTGACTGACGTTATGGTTAACGAAGGGTTGGGCGAAATTAATGCTTAATGTCTCCGGGATCGCGGCTTCGGCGGGTATTGCTATCGCCAAGGCGTTTATCTTGGAGCATCCTGACTACTCTGTAGAAAAACGCCAAATTAACGACGTTGACGCAGAGATCGCGAAACTCGACTCAGCTCTGGGTAAATCCCAGGCTGAGCTTGAGGCGATCAAAGAGCGTACTTTACAAGAGCTTGGCGAGAAAAAAGCTGAGATTTTTGCTTCGCATTTGCTCATTCTGAATGACCCGGAACTGATTGATCCGGTTAAAGCTAGAATTGCAGATGACATGATCAATGCAGAATTTGCTTTGAACGAAACGGCATCGCAATTTATCTCCATGTTCGAGAACATGAAGAGTGCATACCTGCAGGAACGTGCAGCAGATATGCGTGACGTTACCAAACGTGTGCTAAATCACTTGCTTGGTATCGACTTCATGAGTCCGGCTGAGATCAATGAAGAAGTAATCGTGCTTGCGGAGGATCTGACGCCTTCCGACACGGCTCAATTGAACCGCCAATTTGTTAAAGGTTTTGCAACCAACATTGGTGGACGTACTTCTCACTCGGCGATCATGGCTCGCTCTCTTGAAATTCCGGCTGTTGTTGGAACCAAGGACATCCTGGCTCAAGCGAAACAAGGCGATATGATTATTGTTGACGGTCTGGATGGTCACGTACTGGTTAACCCTACTGATGAAGTTATTGCTGAATACCGTGCCAAACAGGAACAGTATGATGCACAACGTGCAGAGTGGAGAAAACTTCGTGATGAGCCAACGGTAACGGTGGACAACGTTCATGTTGAACTTGCAGCCAACATCGGTACACCGAATGATGTAACAGGTGTTCTGGAGAACGGTGGCGAGGCTGTAGGCCTGTACCGTACCGAGTTCCTGTACATGGGCAGAGACAAGCTTCCTTCCGAAGACATTCAGTATAATGCTTACAAAGCGGTACTGGAAAAAATGGAAGGCAAACCTGTCGTTGTTCGTACACTCGACATCGGTGGAGACAAAGAGCTTCCATACCTGGATCTGCCAAAAGAAATGAATCCATTCCTCGGCTTCCGCGCAGTTCGTCTGTGTCTGGACCGTCTGGATATCTTCCGTACACAATTGCGTGCATTGCTGCGTGCAAGCGTACATGGAAACCTGCGTGTCATGTTCCCAATGATCGCAACACTCGGTGAATTCCGTGAAGCAAAAGCTGTCTTGCTCGAAGAGAAAGAGAAGCTGGTTGCTGAAGGTATTGCTGTTTCTGACAGCATTCAACTCGGAATCATGGTCGAAATTCCTTCGACTGCAGTTCTGGCGGATCAGTTTGCCAAAGAAGTGGATTTCTTCAGTATCGGAACGAACGATCTGATTCAATACACAATGGCTGCTGACCGTATGAACGAACGAGTGGCATATCTGTACCAACCTTACAACCCAGCCATTTTGCGTTTGGTTAAAATGGTTATCGATGCAGCGCATCGTGAAGGCAAATGGGTTGGCATGTGTGGTGAGATGGCGGGAGACGAAACAGCAATTCCATTGCTGCTCGGTCTTGGATTGGATGAGTTCAGCATGAGCGCAACTTCCATTCTGCCTGCTCGTAGTCAGATCACCAAGCTGTCCCGTGCGGATATGCAGGAACTGGCTGCTAAAGCTCTGGATATGCAAACGGCTGAACAAGTCGTTGAATTGGTTCAAAGCATTAAAGCGTAATTTTGCCGGGGTTTCCTCCGGATTTGAGGTTTTTCTTTTTCCGATAATGAGCTGCATTGATGCAGCGATTTTGCCAGTATCCGCTGTTACAGCGGGTACTGGCTTTTTTTGTTGCTCGAATGTATAGGGATTAGAAGGGGAGTTCAAGGAGAAAGGTTCTGTAATGTCTAGCCAAAAAAATGCTCTTGCTGATGTAGTTAACATCAGCAAGAGCATGGATTAGTAATTCACTTAGTGCTTAACTGCAAGCGCAGTTCAGTACAGGTTTGCGGGCCGCGGTCGTCTCATCAAGACGAGTAACCGGTGTACCGTAAGGTGCGTTCAGGACCAATTCAGGTGTCTCTTCCGCTTCTTTGGCAATCCGTATCATCGTATCAATGAACCCATCCAGCGTTTCTTTGCTTTCGGTCTCTGTCGGTTCGATCATGATGCATTCCTCCACATTGAGCGGGAAGTACACCGTAGGCGGGTGATATCCAAAATCAAGCAATCGTTTGGCAACGTCCAGTGTACGTACACCATACTGCTTCAGTCCCCGACCAGACATGACGAATTCATGTTTACATACACCTGGATATGGAATCTCGTAGTAAGGTGCGAGGCGGGCCATCATATAGTTGGCATTCAGTACCGCACACTCAGATACACGGCGTAAACCTTCCGGTCCATAGGTGCGAATGTAGGCATAGGCGCGTACCAAAATACCAAAGTTGCCGTAGTAGGCTTTCACTCGACCAATGGATTGATCTCCTTCACGGTCCAGTGCATATACGCCCTGTTCGTTCTTAATGACCATCGGTTTAGGCAGGAACGGAATCAGACGACTCTTCACGCCGACTGGTCCGGCACCGGGTCCACCACCGCCGTGAGGCGTACTCATCGTTTTGTGCAAGTTCAGATGCACCACGTCAAAGCCCATATCACCCGGACGGGTAATGCCCATAATGGCATTCGAGTTGGCTCCATCGTAATACAACAAGCCACCAGCCTGATGCACGATGGATGCAATCTCCTGAATGTCTTTCTCGAACAAACCAAGTGTATTCGGGTTCGTCAGCATCAATGCTGCTGTATCCGAACCGACGGCTGCACGGAGTGCGTCCAGATCGACCAGTCCGTCTGCACGGGACGGAATTGTCACAGTCTCAAATCCTGCAACGGTTGCACTTGCCGGGTTGGTACCATGAGAAGAATCGGGCACGATGACTTTGGTACGTTGTTCACCACGACCTTCGTGGTAGGCACGAATCATCATGAGTCCAGTCCATTCACCATGGGCACCAGCGGCCGGTTGCAGGGTCACAGCGTCCATACCTGTCAGACCTGCAAGGTCGTTTTGCAACGTATATAACAGTTCAAGTGCACCTTGAATGCTGGATTCATGTTGGTACGGATGGATTTTGGCGAATCCATTGTAACGGGCTACATCCTCATTAATCTTTGGATTGTATTTCATCGTACAAGAGCCCAGTGGATAAAATCCGTTATCTACACCGAAGTTGCGACGGGACAGCGCAGTATAGTGCCTGATAACATCTACCTCGAACACTTCCGGCAGTGCCGCTGCTTCCGAACGGAGCATTTCCCGGGGAATCAACGTATCGGCAGACTGGCGAGGAACGTCACATTCTGGCAAGGAATAAGCGACACGTCCAGGGCTGCTGAGTTCAAAAATCAATGATTGTTCTGGAGCAGGAGATAAGGTCTGTGCACTGAATGTTGTATCCGTCTCAGGTTGAGCCGAAGTGGAGACAGAGGTACCTGTTTCCGTTTGTCCTTGTACCGATGTTGTCGTCGTCGTTTCCTGAGTCACAGCGATCCCTCCAATGCTCGTGCGAATTCGTCAATCTCTTCCTTACTGCGTCGTTCTGTAACAGCAATCAGCATATGTCCGGCAAGCTCGGGATAATCACGTCCGAGTTCATAGCCACCGATAAAGCCTGCATCCAACAGTTTCAGTTGAAGGGCATCCACATCGGTTCCTTGAGGAAGCTTAATCACAAACTCATTAAATGTTGGTGCATTAAACGTCAGGCTAACGCCGGAAATCGCAGTTAATGTATTCAGGGTGTAATGACTCTTTTGCAGATTCAGATCCGCGACATCGATCATGCCTTGTTTACCCATGATGGACATATATACAGATGCGCTGAGCGCAAGCAAAGCCTGGTTGGAACAGATGTTGGACGTCGCCTTTTCGCGACGGATGTGCTGTTCACGCGCCTGCAGCGTGAGTACAAAACCACGTTTGCCGTTGCGATCGGTGGTCTGACCTACGATTCGGCCAGGAATTCGGCGCATATGAGGCTGGGATACGGCGAAATATCCGCATGTCGGGCCGCCGAGTGAAGCGGCGATACCGAGGGGCTGCGCATCGCCAACAACGATGTCGGCACCCAGCTTGCCTGGGGCTTCCAGCAGACCCAGCGATAGCGGGTTAGCACTTACAACAAGCAGACCCTTGTGCGCATGCACGAGGTCAGCGGCTTGCTTCACATTTTCCACGGCACCAAAGAAGTTCGGGCTCTGGATCATGACCGCTGCGGTATCGTCCGATATGGCAGCTTGCAGGGCATGCCAGTCAGTGACGCCATCCTTATAACCAATCTCGACAATCTCCAGACGGAGTCCGTGCGCATATGCCTGCAATACCTGACGCGCTTCCGGATGAACGGTACGGGATACGATGAGCTGTTTGCGACGCGTTGCTGCTGCCGCCAAGTTTCCTGCTTCCGCAAAGGCAGTTGCGCCGTCATACATGCTGGCATTGGCTACAGCCATACCGGTTAATTCACAGATATAGGATTGAAATTCGAAAATCGCCTGTAGTTCACCTTGGCTGATCTCAGGCTGATAAGGTGTGTAGGCAGTGTAGAACTCGGAACGGGAAATGACATGATTGATGACGGAAGGAACATGATGATCGTATATACCTGCGCCGAGGAAGCTGGCGTGTGTTTCAAAATTGGCGTTGGCTCCAGCTTGTTTGGACATGTGACGTGTCAGTGCATATTCATCGAGTTTGGAGGATACGGGCAGCTCGCCCTGATAACGAATCTCTTTTGGAATGTCCTGGAACAGATCCTCCAGCGTATCCACACCGATGGTTGCGAGCATGGCGCTCTGATCTTGCTCGGTCATGGGAATGTAACGGTGCTTGCTCATGCTTGATCAGCTCCTTGGGTAGGTGTCTTTGACGTGCGTGTCCGTTTATGAAAAGGGGTCTTCACGACCTCGGCTTTTAGTTTCTTGCCACGGATCTCAATCTCAAGGGGTGTTCCCAGCGCAGCGTATTTACTGTCGATGAGGGCAAGCCCCAGATTACGCTTCAATGTAGGTGATTGCGTGCCTGTTGTCACTTCACCAATCTGTACGCCTTCGGCGTAAATCGGATAGTGGGGCCGGGGAATGCCGCGCTCCAGCACTTCGATGCCGACCAGTTTACGGGCAGGCCCGTCAGTTTTTTGCTGTAACAAGGCTTCGTATCCGATAAAAGGTCCGGCATTCAGCTTCACAAACATGCCAACGCCAGCTTCGAGCGGAGAGATGGTTGCCGACAATTCCTGTCCATACAGGGGGAGCCTCGCTTCAAAGCGCAGCGTATCCCGGGCCCCAAGTCCGGTTGGTACGAGTCCGTAACCTTCACCAGCTTGCATTAATCCATTCCACACCGCAGCGGCCTGGTCCGCAGGAACATATAGTTCAAAGCCATCTTCACCGGTATAACCGGTACGGGACAACAGCAATTTAATTCCACAGACTTCGGCGTCCTGCACAAAACGAAACGGTTCAATCGTGGATACATCCGTATCTGTAACTTTTCCGATAATATCTACAGCCAGCGGACCTTGCAGGGCGAGCAGCGCTGTCTGCTCCGAATCGTTGGTCATGCTTACGCCAGGGATCAGGTGCTCTTGCAGCCATGCCCAATCCTTATCGATATTGGAGGCGTTAACGACGAGCATATAATGCTGATCTTCCAGCTTATACACGAGCAGATCATCCACCACACCGCCATCTGGGTAACACATCAGGGTGTACTGGGCTTGACCGGGAACCAGCGTGGTCACATCATTGGTCGTCATTTGTTGCAAAAACGCTTCAGCCTGCTCACCCTGTACGGTGAATTCGCCCATATGGGACACATCGAACAGTCCAGCACGCTCACGCACCGCTTCATGTTCTTTCTGGATTCCGCTGAATTGCACCGGAAGCTCCCATCCTCCAAAATCAATGCACCGTACGCCTTCATATTGCTGATATAGGGGGAAGAGTGGTGTTCTAAGCAAATCGGACATCAAATCACCTCGTCATGGGCCGTCAACCGGCCGAATATGCAATCGTGGATCAATGAACCAGAGTATTTTTAAATTTTTCAGCACAGATTTTTGGTAGATAAGTATGGTAAGGCAGCTATGACAGCGCCGATTCCGATCTGAATCCTGTTTTTCGTTTTTTTGGGAAAAAGGAAAAGGACAGGCCAAAGAACCGGCATGCCAAGTAGCACGCTGTATTCTAAGGCTCTGTCCCTTGTACCTGAGAGTTACCCCGCCGCATTAGTGCAGCAGGTTTCCCCTTGGGTGATCATAACGCCCGCACAGGGCGAATAGATGCTCTCCAGAGTTGCGTCCCGTAAAAGTCCTTTTGCCTGAGAGATTCACCCCCGCTTATCGGTGGTTTACTCCTTCGGCGTTACCTCATGCACATCCCGAATCGGGTGTCACGGGTAATCTCTCCCTTTACATTCATCCGCGGGTATAACATAGTCCAATAAAAAACATTTACTCCTCTCATTAAAACGTGAATCCACTGCTGATGTCAAGAACGATATCATAGAAAATGATTTAAAACCGAATATTTATTTAGTTTGTAATTTTATTGTTCGTGTATTTGAAAAGACTACGCTTACTATTCTAATATTCACCAGTATATGTAGAAAGAGTGTATTCAGGTTACGGTTTGAGGAGGCCATTATTAAATAATTTGTGAGGTATATTGACATTTGATTCAAAAATATCATACGCTATGTTCTGGGAAAAAGGTTAAGGTCAAAGAACGCATGCACTCATTAATGAAAAGCGAGGCGGATATCGATGAGCGAATTGAAAAGTGATTTCCTGTACAGCGAAGAGCACGAATGGGTGCAAACCGTAGGGGAGGATACTGTACGTATTGGCATTACCGAGTTCGCGCAGCATCAGCTGGGTGACATTGTGTTTGTGGAATTGCCTGACCTTGAATCCAATGTAAAAGCAGAAGATAGCATTGGAACGATCGAATCGGTCAAAACGGTGTCGGACTTGTTTTCTCCAGTCACTGGTTCAATCATTGCGGTGAATGATTCGTTACAGGACTCACCTGAGCTTGTGAACAGCTCTCCTTACGAGGAAGGCTGGATGATTGAGATCCGCGTTGAGGGAGATCTGACAGCAGCATTGTCTACATTGATGAATGCAGACGCGTATCGTAAACATACGGAAGAATAGTATGAACGAACTTGTACTTATTAACATATATTTTATAACAAAATGAGATATGCTTCATATTGTTTCGACCTGTGTGAGCCTGAGGCTTGCACAGGTTTTTTGTGTTTTCCGAGGATGGTTTTGAATGCAGATTGAAGCAGATTATGGATGTGAATCGCCTGATTGGAACAAGCTACAGGTTAGAAATTTATTTTGGAAATGATAAAAGTCATAGGCAAGAAAAGCCTTATGTACCAATGAGTTCAGCTAATATGCATAGATTAAAACGATTACATAACCTAATGTTGTCATCATTGTTCATGACGAAAGTACGCTTTCATTTGATTGAACAGGAGAGCATTCTCGCTTAGGATTACAGCAGGGGAGAAATGATACCCCTTTCATAAACATAATGACTTGATCCAAGGAGGATAATACAATGAGTAATTTGGACCAATCGTCCAATTCCAAAGGTGGGCTACGGGTAGGTGTGCAGCGTTTTGGCCGATTCCTGAGTGGTATGGTCATGCCGAATATGGGAGCGTTCATCGCCTGGGGATTAATTACGGCTCTGTTCATTCCAACAGGCTGGTTCCCTAACGAGACGCTTGCACAGCTAGTCGATCCGATGATCAAATATTTGCTGCCGCTGTTAATTGGTTACACCGGGGGTACGATGGTGCATGGTCAGCGTGGTGGCGTCGTGGGTGCCATTATGACCATCGGGGTCATCGTGGGTAGTGATATTCCGATGTTCCTCGGTGCGATGATTGCCGGACCTCTGGCAGCATGGATTATCAAAAAATTCGATAAATCCATTGAAGGCAAAGTTAGAGCCGGATTTGAAATGCTGGTTAATAACTTCTCAGCCGGTATCATTGGCGGGATCTTGGGGATCGTTGCGCTACTGGGCATCGGGCCTGCTGTAGAAGCGATTAGTAAAGTATTGTCTGCCGGGGTACAAGGCTTAATGAATCTGGGCTTGTTACCGCTGGTCAACCTGATTATTGAACCGGGTAAAGTATTGTTCCTGAACAATGCGATCAACCACGGGATTCTCACACCGATTGCAACAGATCAAGCGAGAGAATTAGGGCAATCTGTATTATACATGCTTGAATCGAACCCGGGTCCGGGACTTGGTATCTTGCTTGCTTACTGCTTCTTCGGACGCGGAATGGCCAAATCTTCTGCACCAGGTGCTGTTATCATTCATTTCTTCGGGGGAATTCATGAGATTTACTTCCCTTACATTCTGATGAGACCAATTCTGATTCTTGCAGCAATCGCGGGTGGCGTTGCAGGTACATTAACATTCATGCTAACCGGAGCAGGACTTGTTTCGGCACCATCACCGGGTAGTATTATCGCCTATTTCCTTTTAACACCAAAAGGTGGATATCTGCCGATGCTCGCAGGGGTTCTTGTAGCAGCAGTCGTTTCCTTCCTGGTGGCAGCACTGTTGCTGAAAACGGGTAAACAAAAGGACGAAGATCTGGAGTCCGCATCCAGCCGGATGAAAGACATGAAGAGTCAAGGAACTGTGCCAAACGCTGGCATTACCGCTAACCAAAGTGAAGCAGACAGAACTGCGGATATGGCTACTTCTACATTGAAAACAGATGTGAAGAAGATTGTCTTCTCCTGTGATGCAGGTATGGGATCTAGTGCCATGGGCGCTTCCATTCTACGCAAGAAGATGAAGGCAGAGGGGATTGATGTTACGGTGACCAATACGGCCATCAGTGACATCCCGCCGGATGCAGATGTGGTCATCACACAACAAATATTAACGGATCGTGCTCGCTCCGTTGCGCCGAACGCAGAACATATATCCATCGACAACTTCCTAAAAAGCCCGGAATACGATGCGCTCGTTGAACGTCTGAAGTAATTGCACGCATTTGTTTTCCCTGAGCCGGAGGCTGAGATATGAGTATTACCAAAAGACAACGTGAAATCGTGGAGTTCCTGCTAGAGCATCCACATGAAGTAACAGCCGGCGAAATCGCCGTTGAAGTAAAGGTCAGTACCCGAACGGTTCACCGGGAGCTTCAAATGATTGAACAATGGCTTGAACCTTTGGGCATGAAGCTGGAAAAAAAATCAGGAACCGGTATCCGAATCGATGCTGGTTCCGATGATCTGGCTGTACTGCGCCAGCAATTGGAGGGTAAAGAATACGTAGAGTTTACGCCAGAAGAGCGTAAGCTCTTCATGCTTTGCATCCTGCTTGATGAACCGGAGCCTGTAAAGTTGCTCGCCCTGGCTTCCGATCTGAAAGTGACTGTATCTACCGTAACTACTGATCTGGACGATCTGGAATCACGGATTCGTCAAGCGGGACTGAAGCTGGTTCGCAGACGTGGATATGGTGTCAAGATTAACGGAAGTGAGACGATTCATCGCACAGCCATAGCTGCACTTGCACTGGAATTTTTGGATGAGTCTGACTTGTTCGGAAGACAGCCTGAACAAGGGGGCTCCATCGTAAACCAAAAACTGTTGGATATGATCGGACACGGTGATGTGCTTACGGTCGAAAATGCGTTATGGCAACCAGATATCGAATGGCTGGAGAACATCCCGGAACGCCAATACATGAAACTGCTGATTCAATTGTCCGTAGCGGTTGTACGTATTCGTAAAGGCTTTGGTATTGGCCGTATGTCTCCACGAGAGAAAACGGGGGATGACGTTGCAGAGCAGGATGATATGAAGGTTCCACCTTATATGGCATCCCGCTTGTGTGGTGTGTTATCCACCCAGCTGGGGCTGACATTCTCCGAAGATGAGCAAGCTTATTTTCACAGACTATTAGTTGAGACAGAGCAACGGATTCACTCTTCCAGGCTGTTGCCAATAGACGACTTGATTTTACTGGACAGGGTACATTCACTGATTGATCAGATGCAGGCGAGAACGCATTATGCCTTTCATGAGGATCGTTTGCTTCGTGAAGGTCTACTTGGACATATGGAACCTGTCATGGAGCGAATTGAAGGACAACAGATGATTCGTAATCCGCTATTGCAGCAGATTCGCAAGGATTATGATTTACTCTTCGAAGATGTCAAAAAATCCGTGGGGCAAGCTTGGCCAGGCACAGACGTTCCGGATGAGGAAATTGGTTTTCTGGTCATGCATTTTGGAGCTTCCATTGAGAGGTTACGTGCACTGAAACGGGAAATCAGGGCCATCATCGTGTGTACAAGCGGAATCGGGTCATCACGTATGCTTTCCAGCCGATTGTCCAAGGAGATTCCTGAGATCCGGATCATGGATAGCGTGTCCTGGTATGAAGCTGCCCGGATACCTACAGATCAGTATGATCTGGTGTTATCCACTGTCGATCTGCCGATGGATGAGCATCAGTATTACAAAGTGAGTCCACTGCTTACAGCAGAAGAGAGCGAGCGCCTGCGGCATTTTATTAAAACCACAACGTTACAACAGCAGCATAACAAGCCCCGTGAAACAGAGGTTCAGACGACAAGTCGTTACTCGGACCCTGACGGAATGGAAGCTACACTGATTGAAATCGTCCGAATTATTGGCAAGTTTCAGGTGTATCCGCTGGATAATCAAGATATTGGTTTCTATAAAACCGTGTATGCGATGTGCAATGTACTCCATGGATCTGGTGTATTGAAGGAGCCGGAGGAGATCGCGAAACGGTTGGAGGCACGTGAGGCAGTGGGGAGTCAGAAGATTCCCGGCACAAGACTTGCGCTCTTTCATACACGAAGTGAGGGGATCTACAGGCCATCTATCAGTCTGTTTCAGCTCACGGAGCCACTCCTTCGTACGCCGGATGATCCGGCAGGAGTTACCCATATTCTCTTGATGCTCGGTCCAAGAGAATTATCCAAGGAAAGCTTGGAGGTTCTCAGTGAGATCAGCGCTCTGTTATTGCAGCAAGAGATGATTACATTGCTGGAAAAGGGTATCAGGGATGAACTCATTCATTACCTCTCCCAGGAACTTGTTGGATTTTATCGTAGTAAAACAGAAATTGGAGGTCAACCATTATGAGTATGTTAACAACAGATAAAGTCATCATGAATGCGACGGCTCAGGATAAATACGAAGCGATTCGTATGGCAGGACAGATTCTGAAGGATGCGGGACATATTACCGCTGATTATATTGAGAAGATGATTGAACGTGAAGAGATTGTCTCGACCTATGTAGGGAACGGACTTGCGATCCCGCACGGTACGAAGGAGTCCAAAGCTTTCATTTTATCTACAGGCATCTCTGTCATTCAGTATCCACAGGGTGTTGATTTTGGCGAAGAAAAGGCGTATATGGTCATTGGTATCGCGGCTCAAGGCGGGGAACATATGGAGATCCTGACTAGCATTGCGGTGATCTGTGCTGAAGATGAGAATATGGAGGCCCTGCGTTTGGCTAAAACTGCCGAAGAAGTTATTGCTATTCTGGAAAGTGAAATGGAGCTATGAAGGCCCTACACTTTGGCGCAGGTAACATTGGACGCGGGTTTATCGGATTAATTCTCTCCCGTGCAGGGTATGAGGTGATTTTCTCCGACGTGAATCAGACCTTGGTAACAGTTCTCCAGCAACGGGGGCAGTATACGGTGGAACTGGCCAACGAGAGCAAGGATCAGGAGACCGTCACAGGTGTAAATGCAATCGATGGAGCCCAGCTGGAGACGGTTGCCCAAACCGTGGTGGAAGCTGATTTGATTACAACCGCAGTGGGCGTGGGCGTACTGAAGCATATTGCACCAGGTATTGCGAAGGGACTTGAGAAAAGACTGAGTTCCGGTCCTGCTCAAAACCCGCTTCACATTATTGCTTGCGAGAACGCCATTGGAGCCAGTACACAATTGAAAGAGCATGTATATGCTCTGCTCAATGAAGAGGTACGTTCCCTTGCGGATCAGTACGTTTATTTTCCAGATTCGGCCGTAGACCGGATCGTGCCTATTCAGCATCATGAAGACCCTTTGCATGTACAGGTGGAGCCTTTTTACGAGTGGGTGGTAGATCGTTCCCAGATGGCTCCCGCATTCAAACCGATTGAGGGCATCGTATATGTCGATGATCTGGAGCCGTATATCGAACGGAAGCTGTTCACGGTTAACACAGGACACTGCGTTGCTGCGTACATCGGTAATATGCATGGGTATGACACGATTCAGAAGGCTATTGCCGATGAAAAGGTGAAATCCATTGTATATGGTGCTTTGCAGGAAACCGGAGAAGTTCTGGTGAGGCGGTTTGGATTCAACCCAGTAGAGCATGAGCAGTATATTCTCAAAATATTGGGACGGTTCGTCAACCCGTATCTCACCGATGAGGTTACTCGTGTTGGTCGTTCCCCGCTACGCAAGTTGTCTCCGAATGATCGTTTGGTTCGCCCGGCCCTTCAGGCCTATGCGGATGGAACTGAAACGACATATCTGGCTATGGGGATGGCCGCAGCCTGCAAGTTCGATGTCTCCGATGATCCGGAAGCAGTTGAACTGCAGGACATGATCCGTCAGAAGGGGATTGCAGCTGCGCTCCACCAGTATACTTCCATGGATGAGCATCATCCGGTGCTGGAACAGGCTGTTGCCCAGTATAACCAAATGTAAGAGCAGTGGTAGCGAGGCTAACAGTCTAGATAATGCATAATAGAAGAAGAGCCATACAGTTGTTAACTGTGTGGCTCTTCTTTTTGTTGGAGTTTATTGGCATAGTCATCCAAACAGCGTTGACATATGCACGATTTTCGGCGCTGCTCTGGCGGAATGCGGTCAAACACACCCTCGGGGAAAGTAGCCCGGTTACACCAGCATTCCGAATGAGGATGTCCTGCGGCATAGGAACAGCGATTAGCTTCCCCGCATAATGGGCAGACAAGAACATGGATATGGATGTGCTCTTGATTGTCTTGTTCTGCAGACATTGGGTTCTTCCCTCCCTGTGAATAGCTACGAGCTGAAGTTAAACATACTGGTCCCAGTATAACAGAAATGTGCTGGTGATCATGGAATTCATTGTGCATATGAGTTCCATCCCGCTACATCTGTTTCTCCTATCGGCTATTCTTCAGGCGGTAATTCGATCTGAAGGCCTTCCACATGTTTGCGTCCCATCAATTTACGCTTCTTTCGATTTTCCTTTGTTTCTAGCACAATATCCAAATCATAATCGTCACCTGGATAAAGCTCATTGGCAGATATATGCAGGGTCAGGCGTTTCTTATGGATTTTGACTTTGCGTCCCTTGAGCATGACCCCGATATTTCCACGGCTATCCTCCCCATCACAGACGATGCCCGACTGATTGAGATAGGCTGCATATACCCGATCCCCTTTGCGAAAATTTTTGGCAGGAGCAGGGGGAACTGACTCTCTTGGTGTTGTTTTTTGGTGGAGACCTAATGAATCTTTTGGTTGCTTCCACTTATCCCACTTGGACAACTCTGCTGGGCCGTCTGATACTGTAACGGAACGAGCAGGCAGCAGGGCCTTAGTTTCCAAAGGAGGTGACGTGAACCCTAATGTACGATCTCTCGAAATACTTTGATCCGACAGGGACTTGGAGCGCTCGATAATACGCTGTGGCATGCCCAGCTTTAATGCGATGGAATAAGCATAGCTCTCACCAGCTTCTCCGATACGCAATCGATACAGCGGCTGGAGAGAAACGGTGTCAAATTCCATACGGGCATTTTCGAATCCTGGGGTGGCAGCAGCAAAATGTTTGATTTCACCAAAATGTGTTGTCGCCACAACGGTTGCTCCGCGGCTATGCAGTTCCTCCAGCATGGAGATAGAAAGACCAACGCCTTCACCGGGATCTGTGCCAGAAGCCATCTCATCAATGAGCACCAGCGTCGATGGATTGGCCTGTTCCAGTATGCCAATCATATTGCGAATATGTGCGGAGAATGTACTGAGCGCTTGTTCCAAACTCTGCCCGTCACCAATATCAACCGCTACCTCGTTATAAACAGCCATCTCACCACCTTCCTCCACTGGGATAAGTAGACCGGATTGCATCATCAGGGTTAGCAAACCAAGTGTTTTGAGTGCGACCGTTTTACCCCCGGTATTCGGGCCAGTAATAACGAGCGACGAGTACGTTCTGCCGATGGCAAAATCAAGGGGAACCATGGAAGAACCCATGAATGGATGACGTGCACGTTGAAGGCTGATGTGGCCCTGAGTATTGACTCGAACGGTACGTCCGTCCATGGTGGCGGCATATTTGGCTTTGGCAAATAGGAAGTCCAATACACCTACCGTTTCGGTGTTCAGGGCGATTTCACGGTTATACGATTCGGCCAGGGAGGTTAAATCACCGAGAATTTTCATCTCCTCCCGGGACTCCTCCGCTTGTAGAGCGGCCAATTCCATCTGCAGACTTACTAACTCAATGGGTTCAATATATACGGTTTGCCCGCTTCCCGATTCATCCAGTACACTGCCTTTCACCTGTTTACGAAACTCTTTCTTAATGGGCAGAACTGTTCTTCCTCCGCGTTGACTAACGACATGCTCCTGCATAATGGATCGATGTTTACTCACGAGAGAATCGAGCTTTCGTTTCATACGCTCCTCATTCACAGTCATTTTTTTACGAATTCGAATCAGTTCCTTGCTGGCCTGATCCTGAATGCGTCCACTATGGATGCAGCGCTCAATCTCACTCAGCAAAGGTGCGATCAGAATCATGGATGCTGCATAGCGACTGACGGTGGGAGCGGCCCCTGATTTGCCCTCCATGTATTTCATGAGTTGTGCGCAGCTCCGCAGGAACTGAGCGAGATGACTGAAGTCGCGTTCACTGAATAGATAACCGGTGCCGAGCAGATCCATAATGGTTTCCATTCCGTCCAGTGAAGGGAGGGGGATACTGGCGCCAAAACGAATCACTGCAGCCGCTTCTGCTGTTTCTTCCAGGCGCAGCTGAATCAGGTGAGCATCTACCATCGGTTTTAGTTCTCTGGCATAACGTTTGCCCAGATAAGAAATGGCGCAGTCTGCAACGTTTTTTTGAATTTGTGGATAACCCAAACTGTTTAATGTGTTCTCATTCATGCGTAATCTCTCCTTGGATTTGAATTGAATTTTCAGTTGACACGCTGAAACATATTCCTGGAAAACGCAAAAAGGGCGGAGAATGAACAAACGTCATTCTCCGCCCTAAATATATGGGAAAGCAGAGTCCGCTACAGGTCTATATGAAAAAATCCGCGCTGAACTCAGCGCGGAAATAGACCCGGACAATGACAATCCCGGAGGCGATTTATGATATCCGCTGTTCTTAACTAAGTACAGGGATCTGGCGCATCATGAAATACACGTATGCCATATGGGCACAAGCGCAATGAAAGGCCAAACTCCTGGATATGAAACTTGGTTAGTTAAGAACATTCACCGACATTAAAAATCTCTCCTTTGATTGAGGAATATGCAACCAATATAAACTGGAAATTGGTTTGAAGTCAACCTTTAGAATAAATGAGTGGACTTGAATAAGAATGGGTTTTAAAATAACAATAGTAAAATAATCCAATGAAAGCGATTTTATAAGAAGGAGGATGCTCTTCTTGCCTAAGTATTTACTGCGTTTGCTCTGCTTTACCCTGATTCTCGGAGCCCTTCCAGTCATTGTTATTGGTTCCGTCTCGTATACGATTGCATCGCGTGACATTGAGCAGAAGGTACGTGAGAGCAATCTTCAGATATTGCATCAGACCCAAATGCGGGTAGAACAAGTTCTGCGCAGCCTGCAATTATCATCCATCCAGTATGTAAATTCGCCTTTGGTACTACAAGCGATGAAGAAGCCACTAGACAGCAGCGAGTTTCAGGAGATTCGTGATCTGACTTCCGGCTTTAACAACTTGCAAGCGGTTACGAACATTGACCAAGCCTATCTGGTTAATCTGGATGAAGATTGGGTTGTTTCGATGCGTTCTTTTGGCAAATTGGATGATTTCAGCATTCGAGACCGGATTGGCTCCTATCTGACCTATACCAACAGTCTGTTCTGGGTCACTCAGAATGCGAGTTCTGCCAAAGAAAGTGTACCTGTGTCAGCAGGCATGGGTGAATTAACACCCGAACAGGCACCTACCCTTATATCATCCGATAATGTGGTGAGCATGGTATTCAAGATTCCGATGGTACCGACGAATGTGAAACCCAAAGGCTTTCTGGTCATCGATATTGCTGACGCGGAGCTTAGTACATTTCTGAGTCGCAATCCGAATTCCGGGGACTTGTACGTTCTGGACCGGGAACAGAAATATTTTTTGAATGATACCCAGCAAGGTACGAAATATGACACTTTAAATAAAGAAATCCACGAGATCGTCCAGACGACGGGAGAGCCAGAGGGTTTCTTCAGTGCGGAGGTGGAAGGTAACCAGGTGGCAGTTAGCTATAGGCAATCTCCGCTCAACGGCTGGTTATACGTGTCCGTTGTATCTCTTGGACAGATTACGGCCCAGTCACAGAAAATTGCATTGGTTACCGGTATCGCTACACTGGTCATGTTATGTGTAACGGGATTGTTCGCCATATACGGCAGTCGGCGGATGTACTCACCGATCTCCAGATTGCTGCAGTTTACGAAGGGGTTGGATGCTCCAGTTGCTCCATCAGGGCGGCGTCAGGATGAATTTATCTATATCGAGGAGCAGCTGTCAACGTTGTTCAGTTCGGAGAAAACGATGCGTGAGCAGATGAAGGGGCAGCATGTGCACCTCCAGGAGTTTTTTATGACCAAACTGCTGACAGGCAAAATCTCGGAAGAGGATTTCAGATATCAGGGAGAATTATACGATTTTCCGACAGGGTGGGCGAGTCTCGGCGTACTCATGCTCCAGATCGATACCTTGGAAGGGACCCGATATGAGGAACAGGATCGCGATCTGCTGCTGTTTGCTGTCAACAATATGGTAGGTGAGCTCCTTCCTTCGGCAGTTCGGTTCACCCCCGTCATGCTGGACGATGCTCAGGTCACCGTACTTGCCTCCGAACTGACGGATGAGGTGAAGCTGAAGGAATGGATGCATACCCAGGCAGACTGGATTCGCGAACGTGTCGTGACCTATCTGAATCTGCCTGTAAGTATCGGCATCAGTCGTTCTTACACTTGTATTGGAGATACGCCAAGAGCAGTTCAGGAGAGCCGCGAGGCACTGCAAGGCCGGGTGAGTCTGGGCAGCCGTATTATTTTACATTACGAGGATATACAGCCACGTGGTCAGATGGAGGCTGCGTTGTATACCCAATTACGCATGATCGAGGATCAGCTCGCTTCTGCGCTCAAGCAAGGAGATGAAGAGAAGACGGACGCCTACTTTAAGCAATATTTGGGGTTGCTTGCAGACAAGAAGCTTCATTTCAGTGAATACCCCGTCATTATGGTTCAGTTATTGTCTCGTGTATATCAGCTTGTGCAGGAGCAAGGCGGAGATGTAGCCGAAGTGCTGGGTGAAAAAGCATCCATGGCACATTTGCTCAAGTTGTCCACATTGGACGAGATGACCAATTGGTTCCGCAAGCGGTTGTTCCTGCCCGTTATCCGTTTCTGGCGAGAGCAGGAAGAATCCCAATACATGAATATTGCGAGGCGCATGATTCGCTTGATCGAGGAACGTTATGATCGTGAATTGTCGCTGGAAGCCTGTGCCGCTGAGCTTAATTTTCATCCTGTCTACCTAAGTCGGGTATTCAAGAAGGAAGCAGGAGTCAATTTTACGGAATATCTCGCAGAGTATCGTATGGAAAAAGCGAAGACTTGGCTGCAAACGACGAATCTTAAAATATCGGAAATTGCCGAGAAATTAAACTATACCAATCCAACCGCATTTATCCGTACATTTCGCAAAATCACAGGAACGACCCCCGGCAAGTACCGGGAGCAGCAGCGATAAAACAAGCCTGCTCTGCCCGCCATGGCAGGCAGGCTTTTTCATGTCCGGATGAAGGAAGAAGACGCTTTTCTCCATGAAGTTAAGACAGGAATATGGAGGTTGAAAGCAGTTCATCGCTCCTTTAAATTCTGTGATGGAAATGAGCTAAAGCCTTGCTGCACAAGGGCAAACAAAAGGCTAAAACGAGACGATAGCCAGTCATTCGTTTATCCTCCACAATGAAGACATGAATTCAGGAAGTGATATTTTGTAATCGTTTCCAATGTGGGGAGGAAGACAATATGAAAGCCGAAACGGCGGCTCGAACACGGCCCGCTACCCGCAGTGACAAAAACCTGCTGTGGAGAGACATTATCAAAAACCGGTGGCTGTATATCATGTTAATACCGGGTGTGCTTTACTTTGTTATTTTCAAATACATACCCATGTATGGCATCACGATGGCTTTTCAGGATTACACGCCTTACAAGGGCATCTTGGGAAGTGACTGGGTAGGGTTCAAACATTTCCAGCGTTTCTTTGGAGAACCGCAGTTCTGGACATTATTTCGGAATACGTTTTTGCTTGCCATTTATAACATTGTATTCTTTTTCCCACTGCCGATTGTACTGGCACTCATGATGAATGAAGTTCGCCGTGAACGGTTCAAACGATTTGTACAAACGCTCGTCTACGTTCCACACTTTGTTTCCTGGGTTGTTGTTGTCGGTGTATTCTACATGCTGTTCACAACCGAGGGCGGTGCCATTAATGAACTGCTCTATAACCTGACTGGACAAAAAGTGGCGTTCCTGCTTGAACCCGGATGGTTCCGAACGATGATTGTCGGACAATCCATCTGGAAAGAGGTTGGTTGGGGCACGATTATCTTCCTGGCGGCGCTTTCCGGTGTGGATACACAGCTCTATGAAGCTGCACGGATTGATGGTGCCAATCGCTGGCGCCAAACCTGGCACATTACGCTGCCGGCCATTCGCAGTACGATCGTCATTTTGCTCATTTTGCGTCTGGGCAATTTCCTGGATACAGGCTTTGAACAGATCTTCCTGATGCTGACTCCGACGAACCGGGATGTGGGCGAGGTATTCGATACCTACGTATACACGAAGGGTCTTACCCAGGCACAGTACAGTTATAGTGCTGCTGTCGGGTTGTTCAAATCGGTTGTCGGGCTGGCGCTTGTCCTTGGTGCCAATACGCTGGCCAAAAAATTCGGGGAGGAAGGCGTCTACTAACCCTCGGGTGCAGACGTTCTTCACCAGACAGGAGTGAACATTAAGATGCAACAGGATAAAACGTGGGGCAACCGGATCTTTGATTTTGTGAATCACGGCTTGCTGCTGTTGATTGGAATCGTGACGGTCATCCCGTTCATTTATATTTTGGCTGTCTCGTTTACCAGTCCGCATGAAGTGGCCAAGGGAGGATTCATTCTTTTTCCAAAAGAGTTCTCTCTGGCTGCGTACCGTTACATTTTCTCTACAGATACCTTGATTCGCAGTCTGGGTGTATCGGTCTATATTACGGTGATCGGTACTTTCATTAACCTGCTGTTTACGTCACTTATGGCGTATCCGCTCTCCAGAAGATATTTGCGTGGACGCCAGCCCATATTGCTGGGTGTATTGTTCACGATGCTCTTCAGTGGCGGGATGATTCCAACATACTTTGTCGTGAAATCCTTGCACCTGACAGATACGTTGTGGTCGCTGATGCTGCCTACCGCTATTAGTGCATTCAACTTGATCGTACTCAAAAACTTCTTCCAGGCCATTCCGGACGAACTTGAGGATGCAGCCAAAATTGATGGATGTAACGATGTCAGCGTATTGTTCCGGATTGTACTGCCGTTGTCCATGCCAGCGATGGCGACATTTTCACTCTTTTACGCGGTGGCCCACTGGAACAGTTTCTTCAGCGCTGTTATCTATATTAACGATAGTGAGAAGTGGCCTGTCCAAGTCTGGCTGCGTGAGATTGTCATTCTGGCACAGAGCCGAATCGGAGACACAAGTATTGAAGAGACCGAGATCCAGCCACTTACCATTCGCATGGCCGTTATCGTATTCTCTACGATTCCGATTATGCTGGTATATCCATTCCTGCAAAAGCACTTTGCTAAAGGCGTGATGCTGGGTTCGGTGAAAGGTTGAGTCGGCACATGGTTCAAAGTCAGTTCACTATGACTGCATAAAAAAAGGGAGGTTTTTATGTTATGAAAGTAACTAAAAAGAAAGCCGTAGCTGTCTTGAGCACACTGGCACTGGTGACAGGTTTGCTGGCAGGATGCGGATCAGATGAGGGTCAGGCTGCCGAGGGCGGCGTACAAAATGTGTCCATAGCCATTGCACAGGTGGGTGATGTGCCAAGCAAAGGCAATGAAGTTCAGCAAAAGATTGAAGCGTATACCAATACCAAACTGGATATCCAATGGATTCCGGCTTCGGCCTACAATGACAAAATCAACGTGATGATCGCTTCAAGCGATATGCCGAAAATTGTGAAGGTGCAATATAACCCAACGGTAACCAGCGCGATGCGCAATGACGTGTTCTGGGAAGTGGGACCTTTGCTGAAAGACTACAAAAATCTGTCGGCACAGAACGAGCGTTTTTTTGACAACATCAAGGTAGAGGGCAAAATCTATGGGGTTCCTGTATTCTCCGATATTGCGCGGGCTACAGTGATCTATCGCAAGGACTGGTTCGAGAAGCTGAATCTCAAGGTGCCAACGACACCGGATGAATGGTATGAAACGATCAAGACACTGGCAACCTCCGATCCGGATGGAGATGGTCAGGATAATACGTTTGGACTAATGCTTTTCAAAAAATATAATGAGGACCAATATTCCTTCACAACGCGCCTTGGCGTAAGCTTTGGTGCACCTAACAAGTGGAAGGTCGAAGATGATGGCAGCTTCACGCCGGAATTTATGACACCGGAATATATGCAGGTGCTGGATCTGCTGAAACGTTTGTACGATGAGAAACTGCTGAACCAGGACTTTGCCGTATTCGACTCTACGGAAGCGGAGAAAAAGTATGATTCCGGTGTTGTCGGTATTCGTGTTGGTGTTGCGCAGAACGGAAAAAGTCAGCAAGAGCGTCTGTCCAAAAACAATCCGGATGGTGTAGTAGACATCGCTGGTTTGCTTGGAGCGAACGGTGATCGTGTTGCAGGACAGACGGGTAACTCCGGCATTCTGGCATTCCCTAAATCAACGGTGAAATCGGAAGAAGAACTCAAAAACCTGCTCTCCTTCCTGGATAAATTGATGGACCCTGAGATGGCTACCCTGTTGATGCGTGGTATGGAAGACAAACATTACACCAAAGTGGGCGAAGATCAGGTAGAGATGAGTGACTTCGATGCATTCCAGCGTGAAGTGAAGCCTTATCGTGACAACCTTCCTTATGTTGAAGGATACAACGTACCAAAATTGAAGGATACCGAACTGGGTGAAAAAGGTACGGCACTTGCCAAGGAACTGGCGGAGCACGCTGTGCCAAACCCTGCGCTGACGTTATATTCTCCAACGTATGGTGACCGTGGGGCGGATCTGGATCAGGTGATTGCCGATGCACAAACCAAATACATTATGGGCAAGATCGATCAAAGTGGCTGGGAAAAGGAAATCGAGAATTGGGGTAATGCGGGTGGAAACAAGATTCGTGAGGAATATGCCGAAGATTACAAAAAACAGGCTCAATAAGGAGCCGGAAGCGGAGGCTTGATCATGAAGGAAACATTGCAATTCACATCCGTGCGCATGGCACAGCAGTTCATGGAAAGTTATCGCAATCATGAGCTGTACCCCAAATGGCATTATGAGAACGGCTGTCTGCTGAAAGCGCTGGAGGAGCTGTATACGCACACGGGCGAGCAAAAGTATTTTGACTACATCCGTGAGCTGATGGATCATTTCGTGCAGGACGATGGGTCGATTCGCTCCTATACGATCGAGGAATATAACCTGGATCAGATCAACCAGGGGAAATCGTTGTTCCTGTTGCACGAAAAAACGGGAGAAGATAAGTACCGCAAAGCTGCGGAGTTGCTGATGACTCAGCTCAAAGGACAGCCACATACAAGTGAAGGTGGATTCTGGCATAAAAAGATTTATCCTTTCCAGATGTGGCTGGATGGATTGTACATGGCTACTCCGTATCTGACGCAGTATGGCGCAGTGACAGGGGAAGAGAAGTGGTTTGACAAGGCTGCATTGCAGCTCTTGCTGGTGGAGCAACGTACACGTGATCCGCGTAGCGGTCTCTTGTACCACGCTTGGGATGAGAGCAAAGAGCAGCGCTGGAGTTCGGGGGAGACGGGATGTTCTCCACATGTCTGGAGCCGGGCGATGGGCTGGTATGTGATGGCGGTTGTGGACACATTGGATTACCTGCCGGTAGATCATCCGCAGCGCGGACAGATTGTGGGTATCTTCGAACGGGTAGCAAATGCACTTGTGCATGTGCAGGATCAACAGACTGGACTATGGCCACATCTGCTGGATCAACCGGGACGTGAGCGGAACTATCTGGAGGCTTCCGGGACATCGATGTTTGTCTATGCATTGGCCAAGGGTGTGCGTAAAGGATATCTGAGTGGCAAGTTCAAAGCAGTTGCTGAAAAAGGGTATCAGGGTCTGCTGCAGCATTTGTTGCAAACGGATCGTGAAGGCGTGCTGTCCTTGACGCAGTGTAACGGCGGAGCCGGTCTCGGAGGAAGCCCGTATCGTGACGGGTCATACGAGTATTATGTGACTGAATCCATTCGGATCAATGATCCGAAATCGGTCGCTCCGTTCATTTTGGCAGGGGTGGAGATTGAACTTTACAAGTCCAACTAACATGTACATGAGAACGTAGAGGACAGAAATAACTTGAGGAAGCGAAGCGTTCGCCTTTATCCCCGGATTTTCCCCTTTTTAAAAGGGAATCAAAAAATCTGGGGATAACAGCGATCTGAAGGTTGTTCTGTCATCGGAGTGGTCTGTGTACATAACCTTATCCAAAAGGAGAGATGGTTCATGAGTCCAAAAGGTCCAATGTCCCGTTTAGGCGGAATCGTTGTTATTGGTGCAATGTCCGCTGGGCTGCTTGCAGGTTGCGGGGGAGAGAAAGCACCTGCTGCAGAGGAAGGTAAACTTCCCATTTCCATCTCTTTAATGCAGGTTGGTGATATACCGGCCAAGGAGAACGGGATTGAACAGAAGATTGAGGAATATACGAATACGGATGTCAATGTACAGTGGATTCCTCAGTCTGCTTTTGATGATAAAGTGAACGTTATGGTTGCTTCAGGCGAGATGCCTACCATTATGCGTGTGAATTATGTACCGACAACGTTTAATGCCGCCAAAACGGGACTGTTCTGGGAACTGGGGCCTTACTTGAAGGATTATAAAAACCTGTCTGCCCAATCCGAGGCTTATTTTAACAATATTAAAATTGAAGGCAAGGTCTACGGTATTCCGAACTTCCGGGATATTGGCCGGACTGCGATCGTATATCGCAAGGACTGGTTTGATACGTTGAAGCTGGATATACCCAAAACGCTGGATGACTGGTATGAAGTGATGCGCTCTATTCGTAAGGATGACCCTGACGGAAATGGTAAAGAGGATACGTACGGTGCACTGCTCTTTAAAAAGTATAATGAGGGTGTCTCTTCTCCACTGACACGGATTGCTGTAAGTATTGGCGGCGTTAACAAATGGGGTGTGGACGATGCCGGGAAATTGACTCCGGAGTTCCTGACCACCGAATATGTGGATACGATGAAGCTCTTCAAGCGACTGTTCAGCGAGGGATTAATTAATAGTGACTTCCCTGCCCTTGACCCTTCCGATGCGGACAAAAAAATGGATTCGGGCCTGGTTGGCATGAAGCTGAATGGTGTGGCTCAGAACGGAAAGTCCTCTCAGCAACGGCTTACGCCTAATGCTCCGGATGGGAAGATTGATGTGGCTCCATTCCAGGGAACCGATGGTATTCGAATCGCCGGGGAGCCAGGAAACTATGGAATGCTGGTGATCCCGAAGGCGTCCGTAACGGATGAGGAACAATTGAAGCAGGTTCTCACGTTCCTGGATCAGTTGATGGATGAGGAATTGAGCGCGTTGCAGCTCCGTGGGTTGCTCGATGTGCACTACACCAAGACTGCTGATGGGAAAACCGAACTCAAGGATTTTGACGCTTATCAGCGTGAAGTGAAGCCATATCGGGATAATCTGTTAAGCATAGAAGGCTATAACGTGCCTGAACTAGTCGATGTTCCGATTGGCATGAAAGGAACGAAGATGGCGCGTGAGAATGAGCAGTATGCCATAGCCAATCCGGCACTCACCTTGTCTTCGGCGATCTATACTGAGCGTGGTCAGGAGCTTGATCAAATGATCTGGGATGCGCAGACCAAGTACATTATGGGGAAAATCGATGATGCTGGTTGGGAGCAGGAAATCGCGAGCTGGAGAAAAGCTGGTGGTGATCAATTGATCACTGAACTCGAAGCATCCTATAAGGAGTTAAACGGAAAATAAAGCTCAATGGAATAAAAAAGGGTTGATCAAATGGAATGATATGGTTTATTCTATGAGTGAGTTCATTTTCCAATATTATAAGAAAGACCACACACCCTTAAAGCATAAGGCTATGAATCTGCGGATTCATAGCCTTTTTTTGTTTTTTAAGCGAATGAAGTAGGTCTATGGAAGGAGTGGTGCACGCCTTGAAGTGATGGGGATGGACGAAAAATAATACCAAAAGCCTAGTTCAACATGGTAGAATATTGATTATTATGGCAAATTTAGGTTTTGGTTGTGAAGAGAAGTAACTAGGTTGACTAAGCAAAGCACCCCCATACTAAGGTACATAGGAGCGTGAGTAGATTGAAGAAGCAGATCGAAGGACATGAGAAGAAGAAAAAACGGAATGTGTGGATCGTAGGGTTGTTAACGACAGCTGTATTGGCAGGAACTCTATTGAACGTTGGACCCGTACATCTGACCTCAACAGCGATAGCTGCATCTGGAACAAGTGACACGGCCCTTAGCAAGTTCAAGGATATTAAAGGCCACTGGGCCCAAGCGACGATTGCCAAAGCTTATGAAAAGAATTTGATCTCTGGTTATCAAGATGGAACATTTCGTCCCAATGGCAAAATCACGCGTGGGGAATATGCGACCATACTTGCCCGTGCGACTGGACTGGAGAAGGTAGAGGGGCAGAATCCCTTTGCCGATCTCAAAGGTCATTGGTCTGAAGCAGCGGTTAGCCAGCTGGTCGGACAAGGATTCATTAATGCTGGCGATTACGCCAAAGGGTTCAATCCGAATGCGGAGCTAACGCGATACGAGATGATGAAGTGGATTGCCAATGGACTGATGAAGTCCGGGGGGAGTTTCCAAGATGCTTTTAATGACACGAAAGATACGCTGCTTCCCACACCGGAAGTGAACCGGGGCACCATTCGTGCCGAACAAATTCCGTATCTTGCCCTCGTTCGTGGAACAGGCATTGTCGGTGGTTTTCAGGATGGCACATTAAAACCTGCGGATTCTACCACTCGTGCAGAAGTGTCAGCCATTTTGCTGCGTTATATGGATGTGGAGGACACGGATGCCGGGAAGTATAGTGACCTGAATGAGATGAGAGAGGTCGGCACGACGGGTACGAATCTGACGACGATAACAAATTACAAATATATCAAGGGGAACTTCGGAGATATAGTTAACACAGAATACACGTTGAAAAATAATGTGGGGGTCGTAAGGTACCATAGATTTATAGTAGTGGATACTCGAGGGGTTAAGCCCAAGGGAATGTACGCCATGTTATTTGTAGATCCAAACAACTTGACTAGGGCACAAGGAGGTCGCTTCTCCACCTACGCTGAGATAATGTTTACTTCAAAACTTGATAAGTCAAATCTTTTAACTATTGCTAGAGCGAATGATAATATAGCTATTCCAATTCAACGATTATTTAATGTGAGCTATTTGAAAGAAAAAGGGTTTATTACTTTACCAGACGATTCAAATGCGATGTTGAAGCAAGGAGTGCCTACTAAGTTTTGGTCATCACATACTCTGGATCCTGTGAAAGGCGGATATATGTTGAAGAATGATGCTGGTAAAGAAGTTCAAATCTATCAATAGAACTTTTGGTGGTGTTTAAATTTAATATTAAACGTTATCTATTATATTGTTTAAACAGTTTATATAAAGTCTTAGTAATTATATTTATGATGATACCAGTCTATTACTGCACATATGATACTCCTAAAGCTAATGCCGTAGAAGCACAATATGGTCCTAAATCCATGAAAGGGCCAGCGGTAACAGTCGATGCAAACCCAACTCAAGGAACACCGGGGGTTTACTGGTATCAACTTGATTCAGGAGAATTTAGGGCAGAATATCAAGGCACACACAAAGATGTGGATAACGGAGGAACTGATTATGATGCATACCCTGTAAAAACAGAAATTCCTGATAATGTTGATATGAGTAGATGGCCGCCACTAAGTTGGAAGCCATATAGAGGTATAGGAATTGATAAGGAAATGGTAACTGATATTAAGTTAAAGAACGACCCTGATGGTGTAAAATATCAGCAGGTAAATAGTTATGAAGGAATAGGTAGTCCAAGAGTTACAAGTGAAAAAAATGCGGATCTTAGAACATATACAGGCAAGGGGTTTGAGTTCTTTGAAAGGGAACCTTATGGGACTAGGCCAGGCAATAAACCCAAATATAAGATGGTATACCACACCCCTGTTAGCATCTTCTGGGAAGGTAAGATTCACGAAGAAAAAGAAATCGATGTAACCCCAGATTCAACCCTTACCATAGGTCAAACTCAGCAGATGGAAGCCTTGGTGAAGACGAAGGGTTATGGTGCGACAGCCTTTGGTGAGGGCATCAACGTATCCCGCAGGGAAGCGGAGATCAAATGGTTTTCTTCTGACGAGACGATTGCGAGCATTGAACTGAAAACAGGGATGTTAAAAGCTGAAAGTCCAGGCACGGTCACTGTGCGTGCAATCTGGAACAATGGTACATACCTTATCTCGGATACAGCCACCATTACCGTAACGTCTGAGCCAGGACTCGTGGTGAACCTGCCGAATGCTTGCAAAGCCAATACAACACCTCTCCAGGCGGAAGCCGTTCTAACCAAACCGGATCGCTCTGTTCATAAACTGACGGCTCATCCCAAATTGACGTGGCAGAGCTCGAATCCGGCTGTGGCAACGATCGGCGCAGATGGAAAAATCACGACGAAAGGGATCGTGGGTAGCACCACTATCAAAGCTCATTTTCTTGATTCTGCTCAGCACCTGGATGAACAAGGGACTCAGGTGCTTGAGGTGAAGGACTGCACGGATAATGGAGAAGGCGGTAATGGTAGTGATCCGGGGGGCGACCCTGTGAACGCTTGCCCTGTAACCATCAGCCCGCCTAGTAGAGGTACGGTTATTGAAGCAACGGTCATGGACCCGTCTGTTCGAGGTGTGCTGAAGGCAGATGACCGGGGAGCTGAGAAGTTTGATGTCACCCGTGGTATTCCAACTTCAGAAGATCTCTATGCCAATGTGTTGGCTAAGGGATATCTGTTCCAGCACCGTTGGGTCAACATGACCGGAACGGTGACTTATACCGTGAATGTGAAGAAGGTTTATCATAAAACCTGGACGATTCCGGGAAGACCCTCTAGTGGTGAGGGGGATCCGGGAACTCCTCCTGAGCCCAGAGAACTTGAGGTTCCTGGTGACAAGGCTATGCGAGTAACACGGACATATAGCTATTGGCAGATCGATAACCTGGAGGTATACAAGTTAAATGAGGCCAAGGTATCTAACTATGCGCTAGGTGGATATGGTGATACCGTGACCCTGACGCCCAATGCATATACTCCACCGACTTTGCAATCGGCTATGGATCCTGCGGTTACCAATCATGTGAAACCTGCATCATGCCGAGAGATTGATCTTGGCACCGAAGGGGTTCCGGGTGGTTCGACTGAACCGCCTACGCCAAATGAAACATCATTGTTTCAATCTAAGGCTGAAGCAGAGGTTAGGGAGAACACTGTCAATAATGACAAGGTAACCTTTAATGGAGCGACGATTATGGACCCTGCTCCGGTGGAGAAAACAGCTCCAAGACCTGGAACGATCCCACAGCCTGGCATGATTGGAGATGATGTTCTGTACCAGAATCGGCTGACGATCAAGAATACATTGATCAACAAAGCTAATCAGCCGACCACGGGTGAAATTACATATGGGCTGCTGCCTGGTAACATTAACGGAGGGCAGGATCAGAAGTTTCCCATTCTGGGTATCAACTCGGTGACGGTACATACTCCGGTTGTAAACTATGCCTGGGTGTCAGATGATCAGCCGCATAACCAGAAGACCACGCCTGATCCGACCAGGGCTGCACTTATTCTAGAGCGCCCATTCCTAGTAAGGATACCCACCTCAGGTCAACATTTGGATGCAGCAAGTTACCCTGGTTATGGAAACCGTGATTATGCAAAATATTTTCGGATCAAACAGGTTCGTTTCCCATTCGATGTCTATAACGGTGCCAGAAGTCAGTTTATCCCGGCCCTGACATGGGTGGATATTCCGGTAAATCAGTTGGACACTCCTTTTTATCTCCCGGTGTGGGTAGATGAAGGGAATTACAAGATTGAGTTCCGTAATATCGCCGAAAATGCACCTGCCAACTTTACGGAACAACAGGATGCGAACACAAATCTGACCCATCATGTCGCAGCAGATACCGTTGCTGTAGAGGTTATCGGACGGTTGTATGATTTTCACATCACCGATATTTCAGATTACAACTGGGAGAATGTGTTCCGCAAGCGGATGGGCAGCCCGGAACCAACGGGTGTGAGCTACTGGACCGGAGGAAACAGTATCGACGGAGATCTCCGAGGTAATTTGGCTCCCTATGTCCTGCCTATTCGTCCCGGCAGTCATCCCGTACAGGGGTTCCGAAATGCAGCGGTGAAGACGGGGTACCATTTTAAGTTTGATCTGAAAACCAAGGGCAATATGTTTGGGAAACAGGATGGTATTCGAATTACACCGACGTTCTCTTTTGTGAGTAAAGATGGCACCACCCGGCAAGAAGTGGATTTATACTATCATCGAGGACAGGAACGACTCATTCGTATCGGATCGGCACAGGATTTAGAAAAACGCTTTGTTGTCCTTAACTCACGGTTGCGGAATGTACCCGGTACGGAGTTAGGTGATACAGCGCGCTACCAGTATACTTATGAACTGTCAGAGGAGGAACGCAATCAGGGTACAATGGCGGAACATATGGTTCGTTTTGTGGATCAAACCTCTCATCATAAAACGTGGGTAGGCCGTTATGACTGGATGATTCTTCCTTCACAGATCCGTACACTCATTGGCCCCAAAACAGATATTCCATCTGGTGTTAATGTGGATCGGGCAAATGCAGCGATTCAGCGCTGGTATGGGGAATATAGCTTACCAGCGGATGTATATGCAGTGCCCAAAGGAACCGATCTCGAATCGCTCGCCAGACAAAATCAGTTGGATGAGAAGGCAATGGTATTTCTGAGGGACGGTTACATCGTGGTTAATTTCAATATCGAAACTTTGCGCAGCGGCAATACGAATGCACCACACCTGCAATATATTTATGCTCCGTTGATGAATCAATGGCAGATGGAGGGTTTCGATAACAGCCCGGTAGATGGTCAGGGGAGAAGCTGGTCGATGCAAGATGGGGACGTGGTTTTGTACCACGCCGATCAATCCAGCCGTAATGATTTCCAATCCCAAGTACCGCATTAATTAGACATTGTTGTACCCCTAAGGAAGACAAACGTTATGTGAATCCACATGACGTTTGTCTTCTTTTGCGTAATTTCGATTATGGTTGGTCAACAGAACGGGTATAAAGGGTAAGGAGCATTTGTTCCATCCATATTCATTAATTTTCTCAACGAGAGGGGACCACACATATGATTGAAGAGGATAAGCAGGAACTGTTGATTTCAGAAGATACATACGAAGGAAGAGATCTGGGTGTCACATTAGAAGCACAAGCCTGTCGCTTCAAAGTCTGGTCACCGTTAGCCGTTCAGATGGAACTACTTCTTTACCCACCTTTGACAGGGGGGACCCCGGAGGAAGAGCCCAATCAACGCAAACAGCAGGTCTTACCCATGCAAAAGAAAGAACAAGGCGTCTGGTTTCTAGAACTGGAGGGCGATTTAAGTAGCTACCGTTACATGTACAAGCCTACTTTCGAAGATGGACATACAACGACTGCTGTAGATCCATACGCACGAGCGGTGACTATGAACGGAGAAATGGGTGTAATTGTCAAACTAGAGCAGACGCATCCTATTGGATGGAATGAGGATATTCGCCCGGAATTGATAAGTCCTGTAGATGCAGTCTTATACGAGTTGCATGTGCGTGATTTCTCCATTCACTCATCATCTGGCATAACGAATAAAGGCAAATACTTGGCTTTTACCGAGGCAGGTCTGCGCGATTCAAAGGGTAACACGCTGGGGATTGATCATTTGGTTGAACTGGGGATTACCCACGTGCATCTGCTGCCTGTATTTGATTTTGCGACGGTGGATGAATCCAGGGTGGATGGTGATACGTCTGATGCCTCCAACTATAACTGGGGATATGATCCACTTCATTACAATGTCCCGGAAGGTTCCTATGCCTCACGCGCAGATGATCCGAAGACACGAATTCGTGAGTTCAAGTCCATGGTGCTTGCCCTTCATAACAAGGGAATAGGTGTCATAATGGATGTGGTATATAATCATACGTTTGATACGGCAGGCAGTTCATTTGAAAAACTGGTACCAGGATACTACTATCGTCAAAACGCCGATGGGACGTACAGTAATGGTTCAGGTACAGGCAATGAGGTGGCTACCGAACGCGCCATGGTTCGCAAGTTCATTATCGATTCGGTGCGATACTGGGCAGAGGAGTATCATGTGGATGGTTTTCGATTTGACCTAATGGGCCTGATTGACACAACTACGATGAAACAGCTTGCAGCGGAGTTACACGCCGAAGTAGCCCCATCCATATTGTTGTATGGTGAACCATGGGGTGCACTGGATTCACCTCTTGGAGATGATATGACTCTAAAAGGAGCACAGCGTGGAGCTGGTTTCGCCGTTTTTAACGATAATTTCCGCGGAGTGATCAAGGGAGACAGCGATGGAACGGGTACGGGATTTGCGACGGGCGCGGACGGGAAAGAAGGCGAATTGTGGACAGGCGTACGGGGAGCAATCGATGATTTTGCGGATGGTCCATCCGAAACCATTAACTATGTAACGGTGCATGATAATCTCAACCTGTGGGACAAAGTCGCACGTACACAAGGACTCCATGATACCTTGAATTTCCTCACCTATAACGAGGATGGAAGTATCCGGGGATGCCAAAGTGTGGAAGAGGCTGTAGAGAAGGCCAAGCCTTACCTGCAGATTGATCCGGATCACATTCTGGAGAATGAGACGGTTAGGCGTTGTCTGCTTGCCAATGGTATCGTGCTAACCTCCCAGGGTGTCCCCCTGATCGCGGCTGGAGATGAGCTGCTTCGCAGCAAATATGGGGATGCCAACAGCCATCAGAGTGGGGACGTAGTCAATGCCATTCATTGGGAGCAAAAGCGACAGTTCAAGCCGGTGTTTGACTATTATCGTGGGCTGATCCGTCTTCGGCGAGAGCATCCAGCTTTTCGACTTCGTACACGGGAAGAGATCGAGAAGCATGTTCGTCAAATAGAAAAAGGTAATGGTATACTAGCCTATGAATTGGAAGGCGCGGCCGTTAGCGATTCATGGGAACGCATTGTTGTCATCTATAATGCTGCAAAAGAACCCCGTACCGTCTCTGTTCCCACAGGGACATGGAATTTGGTTGTAGAAAAAGGACAAGCAGGCATCGAGGTGATATGTACCGTACAGGATGGACAGGTGACTGTGAATGCTTTATCTATAACGGTGATGTATTCGAAGTCCTGATCGCTACATTGGTTGCCAAGAAATGAAGCGTGCCAGCTATAGGACAGTGCTCACAAGGGCACGTCCAAGATGTCCAACAGATAATTTAGTACAACATAAAAACAAATCCCTCTTTCCTTCGAGAAAGGGGGATTTTGTGTTGAGTTACAGACCATTGGTCTGGTCCGCAGGAGGATATCATCATGCTTGAAAACTATACTAAAATTCGCCAGATTAATACCGAGCGTAAGTATAGTTTTCGTTCAAAGCACGTTCAATCTGCAATTATTCTTATATATTTCGAACTTTTTTTGTCGGGACAGGTACAAATGCTGTCAATCTATGGCGCTTGTTTACATATCTATATTTTGAAAGCGATTGCTAATTGAATACTCGATTTGAACCGATATGTTAGTACAGACAACCCCGGGTTGACAAACAACGTCCCACTCCGTAACATCGGGACAACACGAAATTAATGGATATAAAGGCGGTGGGAACGATGCCGGAATGGACTTCTTTTCGTTACGATGGCAACGATCTTGGCTTAACATATACTCGTGCAGCAAGTACTTTTAAATTGTGGGCACCTACGGCACAACAGGTTTATATATTGGTTTTTGAGGATGAAGGTCATTACAGCGATAGTGGCAAAGTACAAGATCATGAAGGTGGGCAGGAACATGTTCTGACGCGCGATGCGGATGGAATATGGAGTCTGGAGCTTAACGGCGATTGGGCAGGACATTTTTATATGTACCGAATCATCCATGATGATCAGCGGATTGAAGTGGTTGCTGATCCGTATGCCAGAGCGGTAACAGCTAATGGGCAACGAACAGCCATTATCGATCCTGAGACCACCAATCCATTCGATTGGGATCTGGATGTCAAACCTGCGTTTCTGCGTCCTGTCGATGCTGTGTTATATGAGTTACATGTCCGTGATTTTTCCTCGGACCCACATGCAGACATTCCGTATAAGGGAAAATATTTGGCATTCACGGCATCCGGACTCACCGATAGAGCGGGCTATAGTATTGGGATAGATCATCTTGCCGAACTGGGCGTCACTCATGTGCATCTTATGCCTGTAGCGGATTATCAGACGGTCAACGAACTCGCTACGGCGGATGTGGGCTCAAATGTCAGAGCACCATACAACTGGGGATATGATCCTCAGCATTATAACGTTCCCGAAGGTTCGTATGCGACAGATCCACGTGATCCGGCAGTTCGCATCCGAGAGTTCAAATCCCTCGTTCAATCGTTGCATAGACATGGCATTCGCGTTGTACTTGATGTTGTCTATAACCATACGTATAGCGTGGAAGAGGGACCTTTTGAACGGATTGTACCAGGCTATTATTACCGTTATCGGGAGGATGGCACTCTCAGTAATGGTTCTGGTGTAGGCAATGAATTGGCGACTGAACGTCCCATGGTGCGAAAATATATTTTGGATTCTCTCCGATATTGGGCAGAAGAATATCATGTGGACGGATTTCGATTTGACCTCATGGCCCTGATTGATACGGAAACGATGAATGAATTAACGCGTGAACTACGGGAACAGATCGATCCGGCGTTTCTGATCTATGGGGAACCCTGGACGGGTGGAGACTCACCATTGGACCGCAAAACGTTAAAAGGAACCCAGCGGGGTCAGGGATTTGCCGTATTTAATGATCATTTTCGCAGTGCAATCAAGGGCGATAGTGATGGCAGTGGCAGAGGGTTTGTCACGGGTGCCAGAGGGCAGGAATATGAGCTTATTAGGGGATTAGCAGGAGCGCTGGATGATTTTACATCTTCACCTGTGGAAACCGTCAATTATGTGACTGCCCATGACAATCTCAATTTATGGGATAAAATAGCGACAACAATGAACCTTAGACACGAATTAGGTTTTCCCGTATGGAAGGACGGACAGCCCGTGGGGGGCGGAAGTGCTGAGTCGGCTGTCAAAGCAGCAGTTCCCTATCGGTATGTCGATGCAGATGATGTAATGGATCATGAGATGGTTCGTCGCTCGTTGCTGTCTTCCGGTATTCTGCTTACCTCTCAGGGCATTCCGTTTCTGCATGCAGGGGATGAGCTGCTCCGTTCCAAAGCCGGTGATCATAACAGTTATCGGAGCGGAGATGCGGTGAACACCATCACATGGGCCAATAAATCGCGGTTCAGACCGGTGTTTGACTACTACCGTGGTCTTATTCATCTGCGGCGCACACATCCGGCTTTTCGTATGATTGATGCCGAACAGGTAAGGAATCACCTTCGTGTGATTCGTGGCGACGGCAATGTGGTTGCTTTTATTCTTCAGGATGGTGCCAATCAGGATACCTGGAATCAGATTATGGTCATTTATAACGGAACGGAACATCAGCAACATGTGGACCTGGGGGAAGGGGACTGGCATGTCGTGGTCAATGATCATCAGGCAGGTACAGATCTGATCGAGACCGTTCGTGGCACTGTTCAGGTAGAACGGTGGTCATTGATGGTTTTGTATGACACAGAGCATGCTGGAGGCACTGAACCGACCACCCTGGAGATTGGTTTTCCACGTCAGGTATATAGTCCGAAGGAGACCACTCAACTGCGAGCAATTGTAAGGGATAGCATCGGCAATATGGTAGAGAACGCCCCGGTTACGTGGACTTCTTCTGATCCGGATATTATTCGGATACAACCTGATGGAACAATCGAAGCGCTGGAACGGGGGGAAGCTTCGATTACAGTCCACTGTGGGGACATAACGGCAAGCTGTATGTTACAGGTGGATTATCGTCATGCGGAACGAATCGAAATTGTTGGCGAACCTGTCATGTACATGACTCGAATCAGTCGCTTCCGTGCCTTGGTTTTGGATCAATTTGGTCAGCCGCTTCAGGATTCGATTATACGCTGGAGCTCTTCTCATCCAGAACTTGCAGCGGTGAGTGCAGCAGGGATCGTACGTGCGATGACACCTGGAGTAACCCATATTATAGCTGAAGCTGGAGGAATTCGGGCAACGCTTGGCGTAACGATTCATAAACAGATTTCGCGAACCGTCACGCTTCGATACGAACGTGAAGACCAGCATTATGAAGGTTGGGATGTCTGGGTATGGGGCACCGGTATGGAGGACGGAGCAGTACGGCTGGAACAAGTCGGAAATGCCGCCGAAGCCCGCTTCCGCGTTGCTCCCGGTCTGCATCACCTGGGATTGATCATTCGATTGAACGAATGGGAAGCTAAAGATACGTGCGGAGACCGTTATGTGGACATTGTACCTGAAGACGGGGATGTACACATTATTGTCCGTAGCGGATCAGATGAGATGCAGATCATTCGCGAAAGTGAAAAAACGGAGGATCGTGATAGCGCATAGTTTCTTTTATTATAACGTCGAACGTAGTTCGTCAAAACCCTTGATAAACCAGCAGTTGGAAGAGATTCCGACTGCTTTTTTAGTCTTATTATACGTAGCATAGCTTGCCAAAAAATAAAGAAATGTCCTGTTTCGTGTTTGAGATCCTCTATCATTGGGGTAAATATAGATATGGCCCACGATTCGGCCAAAGAAAAAAGACCATTATGGTCTACGAGAGAAGCCTTAGCGCTTTCCAACAAATATAATGTAGTGATCCCTTGAAGGAGGATGTTCAATCATGAAATCCAACGGAAAAATGGCTCAACTTACAGCAACGCCAAGAACTGAAAAGAAAGGTGCAGCACTGCGCCTGTTAAGACAAGGTGGACGAGTTCCCGCTGTCGTATACGGCCCGGGACAAGAAGGTGCCTCCATACATGTAGATGAAAAAGAAATGCTGAAAGTGGCACGCACAGGCCGCTCCGAAATGTTCAACCTGAATGTTGAGGGTGGTAAAACGGTTCCGGTGCTGATCAAAGATCAGCAAGAGCGTAACGGACGTTTGCTGCATGTAGACTTTCTGCAAATTTCCAAGAATAAGCCGATCAGCGTAAGTGTATCGATCGACTTCCAGGGTACAGCAGCTGGTTCGAAAGCTGGCGGTGTATTCCAGACACAAGAAACACAATTGGAAGTAGAAGGATTGCCTGCGGATCTGCCAACTTCTATTGAGGTTGATGTGAGCGGATTGGACATTGGTGATCGCTTGACTGCTGCGGATATCAAACTAGATAAAGGTTTGACACTCGTAACATCACCTGAATCCATCATCGCGTCCGTCATGCCGCCACAAGCGGTTGAGGAAGAGCCAACAGCTTCTGCTGAGGAAGCTGAACCGGCAGCTGAAGAAAAAGCTACCGAAGAATAAACTAAGCGCAGGGATCTCACCAGATCCCGTACTTAACCAAAGCCCAGTCCTAAGGACTGGGTTTTTTTTATGTCCAGAACAAGAGGTTTCGAAGGTCGCATGAAAAATGAGAATATACTACAATATATGTTAAAGGATAAGAAAGTGGGTTTATTTCAATGTTTGATCCAACGGTGTATGACAATCTGAAAGTCGGGTTTGAGAATCATCTCTATGATATGGATAACCTGGATGAGCGTATTCAGATTACGGGGCGTAAAGATCGGCTGGAGATAGCGGTAATGTCCAGAGAGTTCATGTTACAATTCTGTCTCAGGGATCGCTTGGAAGTAACAGGCGAGGTCGTGCTCAGCAGTTCCCTTGAGGAGCTTGCAGCTGAGATTCTGGAGACGTCTGGAGCACATCCGGGTTGCCGTCTGGAACTTCGGTTTGGCATGATTGTGAAGGAGCCTGAGACGCAGTGTCCGGCTATTCGTTCGATATTGCAGCAGAGCTGGCCTGAGCAGAGGGTGTGCCAGAACATCCTATATATCTTTGATGAACAGCCTAGTACGTTTAATGTCACGGCTCACGTATACTTTGACCGCAGTGTGAATGAGGACCAGATGGGAGATATTCCTGAACTTTGTGAGCATATGGTGAATGTGATGGATCAATTATTACAGTTGAATAACCAGTAATTCTGAGAAAAGCCTTGTCTCTTTATAGAGATCAGGGCTTTTTTTGTATTATTTTTAGAAAATTGTATAGGCTTTCAGGCTTAGGTAGAAGGCCTTTTGGGTTAATATTTTACGCAAGCAAGTAAGAGAATGTATATTAAAAGGGGGTAAGAGTGCAATTGAACTATATACAAACGGTGAAAGTGCGAAAATAATATTGGGACTAAAGATTTAGTTCTGTACTAAAGGAACTAGTTTTCCTTGCCGATAAAATATCGAAGGGGAGAAACTACATGACAGAGAAATTAATTCGTCTGCTGCGTATACTTCAGGCTATACAAGCAAATCCCGGAATTTCCGCCAAGGAGTTGGCGCTGAAATGCGGTACAACTGTACGCACGATATATCGTGATCTCCGGATTTTGGACAGGGTCGCCCCGATTATGAACGAAGGATACGGCAAGGGATACCGATTCATTGGTGAGTTTGCGATGTATCCGTTAGACTTTACTGAACAGGAAGCGATGGTCTTCTCCATGCTTCCATCCGTAGTTGATACCTCCAAGTTGCCTGCTGAATTTGATTCAGCTTTTGACAAGGTCATGTCGGCTCATACCAAATTAAAATCAAGAAACAGTGACATTGTAGAGAATATTGCGGGAATTATTCGAATGGGTACGCCAGCTTATCGTGAGGAAGGAAAAGATCCCAATTTGCTGATTCCCATCATTGAAGCGATCCTAAGCCAGCAAACGATTCGTACTCAATATCATACGCTGACAAGAAATGAGATTACCGTCCGGGATATCGATCCTTATTATCTCATTCCTCGTGATCAACGTTTTTATTTGATTGGATACTGTCATTTGCTGCAAAAGGTTCGATTGTTTCGAATTAGCCGCTTTCTGGATGTGACAAGAACACATGCCGGATTCGACAAGGGTGATTTCAACATAACGCAGTACATGAAGAACACATGGTCCATTGACCGTGGCGACGAGAATATCCATTTCAAGGTAAGATTCTCTGAGAAAATAGCCCCCTACATAAAAGAAGAAGAAATGTTTGTTCGCCCGCGAATGACGGATATGTCGGATGGGGGATTGTTATTTGAAGTGACACTGAATAGCAGCCGAGAATTTTTGAAATGGTTATATCAATTCGGACCCGAGGCAGAGGTACTTGAACCTCGTGAGTTTCGTAGAGAGATACGCAGGCAACTTGTGGAGTGGTTGAAGCATTATGACAACGAAGTATCTTTGTGAAATTTTCATAATGGAGAAATACAGGAAAAGGAGCAGGTGATATGAACACCAAATTATTCGCAGCGATGTATGGGATGGAGTATTTCCATGGAGTGCAAGCTTTACATGTGGGGGACACCGTGTATCTCGTCAAAGATCCAGATAATCGTTTGGACCGTCAAGCGATTAAGGTTGTTATTCCCCCGATTGGAGCTGTAGGTTATATCGTTAATGATCCGCTTGTCGTACCGCATGGATGTTGGACCGGGACGGCATTCTATGATGTTTTTCATCAACTAACGTGTGCCAAAGTGCGCTTCATGATGAGGGATATGGTTATTATGGAGTTAATTGAGATGAGCCACATTCCTGTTCCGCAAATGGATTCTTTTATTACCGGATGGCAATCTCGCGAAAAAGCTTAATCATCCTAAAGAGTGTCTTTCTTATGGGGCAAGTTGATTATAAAAAACTGAAGGAGGCTCATTCTCGGATGAGCCTGGTATAGGTGGCTTCCAGATGTATGGCTGTTCTAGCCCAACTAAAATGTGCCATTGCGCTATCTCGGCCAGTCTTACCTAACAATTCGGCAGAAGCCGGATTGCTTGCAAGTTTGTTCAGGCAAGAAGCGAAACGTTGTGGACGTTTATAAGAGGTGACAAGGTATCCATTGCTACCTGATTCAATAATTTCACGAATACCTCCGTTATCAGAGGCAACGACGGGTAATCCTGAAGCCATCGCTTCAACATTAACCAGCCCAAAGGCTTCATGTTCTTGAGAAGGACATACCAGACAATCGACTGCCCGGTACAACTGGTCGATATATTCATGGTTTATCTGACCTCTGAAGGATATATGGACTTTTTGTTTTCGAGCAAGATCGCGAAGTCTGCGCATATAATACGGAGGGCCTTTGCCTGCAACAACCAGTTGAACAGGCACCTCTTGCTGAAGAAGGGCAGTCGCACGTATTAATATGTCTACACCTTTGCCAGGGATGAGCCGGCCGACATACAGAATAGAGAATGGTTTAGTTATTCCAAATTGTGTACGCAGGCGAAGCTGTTCTTCACTGGACTCAGCAGGCCTGAAGCGGCTTAAATCTGCACCTAGTGGAACAACACTCATCCGGCGTTTTACGAGCGGAAATCGGCGACCTAGCTTTTGTCGCAAGGATTGACTGTTGACGGCAATCCAATCGGCTTTTTTCATCAATGCAAGTCTGGAAGGCCCAGGTTGCGCGAATGTTAACGAGTGGAGGTAGAGTACAACCGGGGTGCGAGGGAAAGCGCGTTTAATGGCAGCCATGCTGCGGGGCCTGTTATCCACTTGAATCACATCATAAGCTTGCTTGGATAACAAACGTATTGCTGCTTTGGTGTACCCAACAGGACTTGATGCAGGGACACGCTGAATGGTGATACCGTCGATTAGCTCCGTGGTGGCGAGACCTGCCATTTGACGACTTATGATGGTCACCTGATGACGATGTGCAAGTTCGCGAGCAATCCCTAGGATGCATATTTCCACTGAACCGTTTCCGGGCAAAGGCAATTTCTCGGGTGCAACCATAGCTATTTTCATTAACAGGCTCCTCCTTGTCCGACATCGTTAACAATCTTCGTCATATATCCTATGAGCAGCAGCAGCATTTGGCTCCTGCGAACAGGCCGGTGAACCACCCATATGAGCGTGCAGGAATAATCTGCTGTTTGGATTGAAGCGGAGATATTCGGCTTTTGTGATATACTGTACGGGAACTATTGAGTTCGTTACATGTATAGAAGCAGGAGGAAAATGATGTTACATTCTATGCTGGGGCGCTTCCGGCTAATGTTGTGGTTGCAGGGCATTTCGTACGTATTGCTGCTGTTTGTTGCTTTTCCATTGAGAGATGCCGGGATTATGCCGCAGGCTGTCACATGGTTTGGAAATTTATATGGTTTTTTGTTTTTAATGCACTTGTTATTTATGGTGAGTTTGTATACTTCACAGAAGTGGCGTCTGCGTCGTCCAATTGCTCTATTCTTCGTTTCCTTTATTCCGCTGGGGAACATGATCTACGATGTTGTTGTATTTCGTAAGTTATACCGTCAACTAAATAAAGCTTGACTTTATTTAACGTTATGAAATATTATGGGTATAGGTTAAACAACCTGTTTCAACTAAAACTACATATTCCTGTTAAAGGGGAGTAGCTTTTACAGTAAAGTCGTCAATTCGGGATCATATCCCCGGCTTTATTGGCAGCAATTTTGTTGTTAGCGAGACCTTTACCAAGTTTTCATGCTCGGTAAAGGTCTCTTTTTGTGGATATAAAAGGACCTTACCAGCGATGGTAAAGGTCCTTTTTTTTGTACATCATAAGGATATTAAGGAGGAGTCAATGTTGGAAGTTTCATTATTATTGGAATATGGGTGGGTGCTGGCCGTCTTAGTAGTTCTTGAAGGACTACTTGCAGCAGATAATGCATTGGTACTCGCAATTATGGTTAAACACTTACCTGAAGATAAGCGCAAAAAAGCGTTGTTCTATGGTCTGATGGGTGCATTTGTTTTCCGTTTAGGTTCGTTGTTCCTGATCTCTTTCCTCGTCGATGTATGGCAAGTGCAAGCGATCGGTGCCCTGTATCTCCTGTATATCTCGATTAACCACATCGTTAAAAAGATACTGGGTAGTCGAAATAAGACAGATGAAGCAGCTGATTCAACGCCTAAGAAACCGAAAAAACAATCTGGTTTCTGGATGACCGTTTTCAAGGTCGAAGTAGCAGATATCGCATTTGCAGTCGATTCCATTTTGGCTGCCGTTGCTTTGGCCGTGGCGTTGCCACCAAGTGGATTGCCTCCAATTGGCGGACTTGACGGTGGACAGTTTATCGTTATCTTCCTCGGTGGATTCATCGGGCTTGTGATCATGCGTTTTGCAGCCACATACTTTGTGAAATTGCTTCATTCCCGTCCAGGGCTTGAAGTTGCGGCTTTTGTCATCGTAGGTTGGGTAGGGGTTAAGCTGGCAGTTATTACACTCGCACACCCTTCATTGGGTGTTCTGGATGAGCATTTCCCGGAAAATAAAATTTGGAAATTCGGATTTTATATTGTACTGATCACCATTGCGGTATGTGGTTGGTTCCTGTCTTCCAAAGCTCCTGATAAAGAAGACGAGAATCCGGTTGAAGAGTTGGAAAAACAAGCAGGACTGTAATAATCATGTTACGCTAACAACATCATTATTATTAGAAAAACAGGAGGCTGTCCTAGGACAGTCTCCTGTTTTTGTTTACATATGTCATCTGCATCATAGACCAATTTCCAAGAAAAGGGTTGACACATGAAATCGAGTCCCCTTAATATAAGACTAACATTAACGAAGGGAGGCCGAGAGACATGATGCTTGGTTATGATTTGAATCAAACAGGGCGCAACGTAGACACAATTGCATATCCGGCTCATCGTCTCATTGGCCTCATACGGTCGACATAGGGGATAGGCATATCGTTTAGCAGCTTATAATCGATATGCGTTCTTCGCTTATATTATAGCGATGGATGACAGACACACAGCATGTTCATGCTGTTCTGTTCTCCGTTATTGTCATTAGTAGAAGTCATGGGCGATTAGCCTATGGCTTTTTTTATTTATATTTTACACAGATGAATCGGCAAACCGAATTTGCTGAACGTACAGGAAGGAATAATACACTTTTATGAATACAGAATTTAATTTATTTACCAATCCAAACGAATTCGCAGGTGCTTATCGGCACGAAGTGAAATTGCCTGCAGGCGACCTAACCGTATATGCGGCGCAACAGCTCTTCTCCTCGCTCGATTACAAGGTGTTCGAGATGGCGAACAATAATCTGCAGATTCCGGGAATTTCTTATATGAGTTACACACCAGACGTGCATGTCGGTGTAGGCACCTGCATTGGAACGACAGCCGTGTGGGATGCACAGAGCGGATACGTATCTCCTTCCATTGTGGGCAGTGACATTGGCTGTGGCATGCGAGTGCATATGACGAACCTGCATAAGGACGAATTGAAAGACATCAAACTCCGCCGCAAACTCGTCAAGGCTATTGAGAAAGTATTGCCGATGGAGGCGAACCAGCGAGGTCATTACTCGGATATCAGACTGGAGCATATCGTTCGTAAAGGGCTGCATGGTTTACCCAAAAAGTATATTCCGGACAGCTACACACCGAAAAAATCAACCTCGATGACACATGTGGAAAGCAGCAAGTTCAGTTACGATCAGGATGTGTTAAATCATGTTCCTGATATGACGTGGCATCGTTCGCATCGTCAGCTCGGTACACTGGGTGGAGGGAATCATTTTGCCGAGATTCAGGCGATTGAGATCGCTGAAGAGAATCGTGAAATCGCCGAAGCTTGGGGATTGTACGATGGACAGGTCGTGGTTATGATTCATTCCGGCTCTCGTGCATGGGGTGGTTATGTCAGTCAGATGAGTTCGTCAGCAATTGCCAAAGTCATGCAGCGGCTTAACCTGGGTACTTCCGATCCGAGACTGGTCTTTGCTCCACTGGAGCATGCGGAAGGTCGTCATTATGTAAACATGATGTATTCTGCATTGAATTACGCTGTTGTCAATCGTCACCTGATTGCGTATGCTATTCGCGAAGCATTCCGGGATGTGTTTGGCTCCAAATGTGAATTCCGTACATTATACGACTTGATGCACAACTATGCCTGGGAAGAATCCCATGCGGACCAAGGTTCGGTTTTTGTGCATCGTAAAGGGGCGACACGTGCGTTGCCGGCAGGTCACCCGGACAATCCAAAGCCATACCTGGCAACAGGACATCCAGCGCTTATTCCCGGTTCCATGGGAACTGCTTCATATATCATGGTGGGTCAGCCACAAGGTGCTGATAATTATTATTCGATATGTCATGGTGCAGGTCGGATCCGTTCGCGGACAGCAACGAAACGATTGGTTTCCGTGGAAGATTTTGCTACGGCACTAGGCGTGGGTACAGAAGATGAGATCGTGGTAAACCAACGCTCACTTGAATCCATTATTGATGAATCACCTCAGGCTTATAAAAATGTAGATGAAATTATAGACAGTGTTACTGGCGCAGGCCTGGCTCAGGTTGTAGCCAAATGTAAACCGCTTGTAGCGGTAAAGGGAGCGAAATAATGACAATAAACGAACAACAAACGGATCCAACGCAGGCGATTTATACCTATGATGAACAGCATGATACCCGAATTCGAGTGGAAGGGTACGCCATCTATTCAAGGCTGATTCGTGGAATTAGTGAGGCGCTCCATCAGCGCTATGGGGTTGAATACAAGCTTTATGCGAGTTCTGACCCGAACAATGAATACTGGGAGTTACTCCGGGAAGATTTGCAAAATGGTAGCGAGGAAGTGGAATTGGTAGCCCGCATATTCGAGGATCTGGAGCTTCAGACCTTGCATTACGACGACGATGGCGATGTGCCGACTTATGGTGTGCATTACTCCATTCGCAACAACGTATTTGCCTATCCGAAATGGGGCGTAGCACTTGTGCGGGTTCCATTTTTCCGCGAGAACGGGATCTACAGTGAAGACTTTGTCTTTGCCATCGGTGATGAGGAGATGAAGCAGTTTCTGGGTAGTGTCCGAGAGCGGGAACGTCAGCAAAATATGAAAAAAGTGACGGTATACACCGATGCCCGGAATGGCAGCGATCGTCATGTCGAATCCATTACTCGTTCCGTGGGAAGAGAGGATGTTGTTCTCTCGGCGGAGATCAAGCAGGATATCTTCCGTTCGCTAGATCAGTTCTTCGAAGCGGATCGTTCCTTCTACAGAGATTACGATATCCCGTACAAACGAGGCATTTTATTGTATGGGCATCCGGGAAACGGCAAGACCACATTGGTGAAATCCATTGCTGGAAGTATTCCGGGACCGGCTGCGTATTGGCAGATTACGGAGTATACCAACAGTGAATCGGTGCGTGAAGTGTTCGAGGCTGCCAAACGGCTTGCACCGATGGTGTTGATCATTGAGGACATCGATTCGATGCCGGATGAAGTCCGTTCCTTTTTCCTGAATACATTGGATGGCGCTACGTCGAAAGAAGGCATTTTCCTGATCGGGACAACGAATTATCCGGAGAAAATAGATCCGGGCCTGATGAACCGTGCTGGACGGTTCGACCGGGCTTACGAGATTCCGTTGCCCGATGAAGCATTGCGCCTGCAATATTTGCAGCAACGGGGCTTCACCGTATTTGCTGGTGAAGAAGGTACAGTTGAGGCTGCTCGTCTGACCGACACGTTCTCTCTTGCGCAGCTGGGTGAATTGTATGTCAGCGCTGCGCTGGAATGGCATCAGAATGGACAGACAGATATTGAGAAAGTCATTCAGTCGATGCGTGGCGAGCTGGACAAGAGCCACAAACACACTTGGCTGGCACAGCCGGGTAAGGGACGTGCAGGATTTTATTGATCAGATCTAACCAATTCAATCGATAATATGACGAAATTTTATAAATAATCCTACCTCGATTGGTGATACTAACCTTGTCTGCTGTAACATACAATGACTTTCGGGAGGTACATAACGCAGCCCTGAGCTGGTGAGATGCCGGAAAGTGACGCGATCTGTTTCCATACCGGGCTAAGGCCTGTTTTGCAGAGAAAGATGTATTGGAACAAATGGTAATATGCAAAAATTTTCATGCCAATTGTTTAAATGCTTCTGTAGCGGTTAATAGTAGACAGACAACAACAAAAACTTTAATTAGAGGTGAATGATATGGGTTGGTTATGGTCATTAATTATCGGTGGTATCATTGGTTGGTTGGCAGGTTTGATCGTTGGTCGTGACATTCCAGGTGGTGTTATTGGTAACATCATTGCTGGTTTCATCGGTGGATGGTTAGGTGGAGTAATCTTGGGCGATATGGGTCCTGAGATGGGCGGATTCCACATTGTACCTGCATTGATCGGTGCGATCGTTCTTGTAGCCATCGTAAGCTTGATCTTCCGTTCGATGGGACGTAGTCGCGGGTAACCGATTCAAGATAACTTATTGAATTAGTTGTCAGCTAAATGAATTACCAATGAAGAGGTTGATTGAGAGCCATAACCATGGCTTTCAATCAACCTCTTGTTGTTTTAGAATATATGAAGATATGCATATTAGCTATCTATATAAATTGGACTAAACATTTACACGAGAACGTAGAGGACAGAAATAACCTGAAGAAGCGGAGCTAAAAGCTTTCTGCAAGAAAGCTGCTTCGAAAGCATACACTCGCCTTTATCCCCAGATTTTCTCCTTGTAAAGCCAAATATAAAAAATCTGGGGATAACAGCGATCGGAAGGTTGTTCTGTCATCGGAGTGGTAAGTGTAAAAGGTAGTTTAGATAAGAGAGGATGAACGGAATGGAAAAAGCTACATTCGCCGGCGGATGTTTCTGGTGTATGGTTACACCATTTGAAGAACAACCGGGCATTCATGGTATTGTATCGGGTTATGCGGGCGGTCACGTCGAGAATCCAACATATGAGCAGGTCAAAACCGGAGAGACCGGTCATGTCGAAGTGATTGAGATTACATTTGATCCGGATGTATTCCCTTATGAACGACTACTGGAGCTTTACTGGCCACAGATTGATCCGACGGATGACGGAGGACAGTTCCAGGATCGGGGGACACAGTATCGTACTGCGATCTTTGTGCATAATGAACGTCAGCGTGAGCTTGCCGAACAGTCCAAGCAGGAACTGGCAGCGAGCGAACGATTCACTCAACCAATTGTTACGGAAATTCGGGATGCCGTCGTATTCTATCCGGCTGAAGACTATCATCAGGATTACCACAAGAAAAACGAGAAACATAGGAAGACCGGGCATTATCCGGACGGGACGAATTTATAGACGAAAATTGGAAATAGGATAATTTTATCCTGTCCATGAAATAAGCCGGGAGAGCTCCTTATGGAACTCTCCCGGCTTATTATTAAATCGAGTATTTATTTTGCAGGATTGGACTTCAGTACATATTTGGACAATGTCTCATCGTTCATGGAATAGATGACATCATCCACATAAGTAGAGACACCTTCTAATGAAGGAACGGAGGCACTGGTCGTGTAGATATGCACGTCTTCCAGCGTAAGTGAATCAAGAATATATCCCGTTTTGGCAAAATCAAGCTGGTACTGACCATCCTGCGTCTGATCGACATGCATCAATGCAGGTTGTGCGTCCTTGAACGTACGCTCAGTCACTTTGCCTTTCATCGTGTAGAGTTCCAGCTTCTGCCCTGTAAGAACCGTATAGCTATTGCCAGCCGTCTGGATGTAGGCATCACCAGCAATGGCACGTCCCCAAGCGAGCTTGCCATCGGTGCCAAAGCCCATCAGCCGATTACCGGTGTTCGCGAAATTGGCACGCATAAGGATGGAACCATCGTCCAGAATGGCCAGCGATTCACCGCCGCCATCTCCGAGTGTATTTGCGTTGGCAGGGAATTGGTAGAAGGACAGGCGATTCAGTGTACGATCATAGATCTCCACTTTGGGATTCGCAGCTTGCTGCCAGAAGTTGCCTACCTTGGTTTGTTTGCTGGCATCCACTACAATTCGACCATGATCAGCCTTAAGCACGGTGCCGTTAATGGCCTTTTCGGTAATTAGCTTGCCCTTTTTGTCATATAACGAGATAGCTGAGCGAACCGAGCCATTCGATTGTACGCCCTGACTTGAAGCAACCATCAGCGTATCGTTATCCAGTAGGGATATGCTTGCAGGTGAATTCACCGTTTTGACCCAGTTGGTCTTGCCAGATGTATTGAATGAGTACAATTTTTTGGTTTTGTCCGAATATTCCATATATACATAGGCTGTACCGTTGCTGGCATATACCGAATCGGAGTAGGTGGTGTAAGGACCACTTTTCTCATGGAATATCGTATTCCACTTCAATTGTCCAGTTGTAGCATCCAATGCCTGAAGGGAGTCCAGTTGCCAGTCCAGCGTTGTTTTGCTGCTTGTTTTGGTCACAGGCTGGGAGGCATGTACATATACAAGGTTTTTGGATGGCACGGCATGGATTCCCTTAATCAGGACATCTTTCTCCGTATTGGCCTCAGATAACATCAGGGAAGATGACGTCCACGCGGGTTTGGGCAGGGATTCGGTGGAGACAGCGGCGTAACTCGTTGTATTCATGGTGAAGAGGAGCATGCCGCTAAGAATGAGGGCAGCCCATGTTTTGGACTTGTGTTTGGTCAATGTATGCAAGTGATAAACCACCTTTCTTCTTCGGTTCAAAACAGAACCGATTGTTGAATTTTACCATTGATGTCAAGTTGAATTCAACCGAACGTACTGTAACCTTTTATCATTCGTATTGCGTATCATCTTTGTTTAGTGAAGTGTAACGGTTACAGGGATTTCATCTTCTTTCGATGGAGGTGGAAGTCTGATATATTTAGTGCGGTGACAAGCCATATCTGCGTAAGACGTTGGATAGAACATAGGAAATGAACAAGGAGAACAGCTATGAATTGGAGTGAAAATATGACCCTATGGGTCATTGGATGTATCATCGTATTGTTGTTGCTTGCTTGGATTATTCGGCGTGTTATCGGGCGCGGGCAGCGGATTCGAAGTGAAGCCAATCCCCGGAAGATTACGATAAAGGATATCGACAAGATGGAGGATGGTTCGGAGTTTGAATTATATCTCTATCATTTATTTGAAGAACTTGGGTATGACGAGGTTCATAAGACGACGAGCAGCCGGGATTTTGGGGCAGATCTGGTGTTTGTCGATAGACTCGGCAGACGAAGTGTGATACAAGCGAAGCGATATGGTGCGAACCATCCCGTAGGATTGAGTGCAGTGCAGGAGATCTATACATCGATGCGTTATTATGAAGCTGATCGGTCTATTGTATTGACGTCCGCCCGTTACACCGAAGCCTGTCGGACGCTTGCAGCAGTTAATGGAGTGAAGCTGCTGGACCGGGAAGACCTGATGGAGTTAATCCTGTTATTCAAAGCGAGAAGAGTGGAAGAAGCACTGGAACTGATCGAAGAAGATGATCACGAACCGATCGAGACGTGGCAATCCAGGCGAAAGCGGCAATCCCGCTAGGTTGCCATTGTAGTAATGTGCTCTAACGTAGATTTTTTTAATATAATCGAATTATAACCAATCGCTAGGTCAATACCCGCGACTGGTTATTTTTGATAGGTATTTCGAGCTTCGTTTGTTCATCTGTTGGTTGTAGCATTCTGAATATTTGATTCAACCCCCCTGGTATCGACAATATTCACCTCAAGGCCGTGACATTTAAAATTGTGGTTAGGATTTTTCCTAACCTCATCTTTTTGAAGTTCATACATAGCTAATTTATAATTTATTTCTTCCATATGTTTCAAACTTTCTTCGATTTTCTGTTGTAATTCAATTTTATGTGTCTTTAACATTTCCTCTCTTTCTAAATAGGTGGAGTTCCCCATCTCATAAGATTCCTTGTATTCTTTAATTTTAGAAAGTGGCATTCCTGTTTCTTTGAGACAAAGAATAAAAGAAATCCAATCGATTTGTTGTTCGGTATAGACTCTATTGCCTTTTTCGTCGCGCGAAATATTCGGTAATATCCCTTGCTCTTCATAAAATCGAAGTGTCTTTGCAGTTATATTATAATTCTCCACCACATATTTCATTGAAAAAAACATCTGATCGCCTCCATAGTTACAGTTACTGTAACTGTTATTCTATCACATATGAGATTATTAAAAGAAAATCGTTTGAAATTACGTATCAATTCCTACTTTACTTCCCCTTAGGTTAACCTGATATTCTTGTGTAGAACTTGTGATTGGGATGGATGAGATAAGGTCACCTTCATCTGTTCCATGAATAAGCACTTAGAAATAAAATATAAAGGAGAACGTACAATGAGTAAATTTAATAACTTGTTTGAACCTTTTACATTCAATAAAGGGATTACCTTAAAGAATAGAGTGGTCATGTCTCCGATGACGACATGGTCAAGCAATGATGATTACACGATTTCCGATGAGGAAGTTGCATATTATAAAAAAAGAGTTCATGGTGTAGGTTTAGTTATCACTGGCTGTACTCATGTCCTACCCAATGGTATTGGATTTACACATGAATTCGCCGCATATAATGATTCATTTATCCCTAGTCTAAAAAAATTGGCTGATGCTGCTAAGAGTGGAGGAGCTCCAGCAATTCTTCAATTGTTCCATGCTGGAGATAAAGCGATTGCTGAATTAGTTCCTAATGGCGACGTGGTAAGTCCAAGCGGTGTTGCTCTGACTGAAGCAGTGTCCCCTAGAGAGCTTACCCATGAAGAAATTCTGGAAATTATTCATGCGTTCGGTGAAACTACAAGACGTGCAATTGAAGCTGGTTTTGATGGTGTTGAACTCCATGGAGCTCACGGTTTTTTACTTCAAAGCTTTTTATCTCCATTTTTCAACAAACGTCAAGATCAATGGGGTGGCTCACTGGAAAAACGTCTAAGTTTTCCAATAGCTGTTATTCGAGAGGTGAAAAGAGCTATTGAAAAATATTCGACAAAACCTTTTATTTTAGGTTACCGCATTTCCCCAGAAGAACATCAACAAGATGCCCTTAGAATGAAGGATACTTACGCACTGATTGATAAACTGATTGAAGAAAATGTTGATTATGTTCATGGTTCCTTGGTACAAGCCCTTATGTCAAAACCAAAATATAACCAAGATAACAAAAAAACGTATCTTGAGCTGATTGTTGAACATGCCAATAATCGAATTTCAGTCATTGCAGCGGGTTCCTTGGAAAGCCCAGAGGATGTCTCTGAAAGCTTGGAGAGAGGACTTTCGTTAGCAGTAATTGGGCGTGTATTAATCTCTGATCCAGAGTGGATTGAAAAAGTTCAACAAGGGAGAGAATCGGAAATTCAAAACGTGATTAAATCATCCAAAGTTAGTGATCTTTTGTTGCCAGCGAAACTATGGGGTGTCATACAAAATGCAGGTCCATGGTTTAAAGTTGAACAATAAAGAAGATGAAAGATCAAAAAAGGACGCTAATAATAGCGGCCTTTTTTGATTTCAAGAACAGTAGTACTAATTTATCCGCTTCAACAAAAAATGCTTCACCTTCACTTGCTTAGCTGCACATGATATATTGAATGTATATCAACAAAGGAGTGTGTGATCCATTATGGCACGTACACAAACACAAAAAGCATTACGCAAAGCAGAGCGGTCAGGTCAATGGTGCTCGGAACAGAGCCGGAGAGTCAACGGAGATTATGGTGCGTTATCCCAGCATGTACGCCTCATGCCTACGAAGCAGGAAAAATTGCAAAAGGTCAAACACAAGAAGCAGATCATCCAGGATGGTGGTGCTTCTTTTTATTTTGTCCAATGTGTGCGAAAAAGTGCATAATGTTCCTATAAACCTTCTTTTGATTGGGGAAGCTTCTGGTTGATCATGAATTTAAGTTAGAAGGGACGAGCCATTTCGATGACAACACCTCTACGTATAAGTAAAGTAGCTGTTCGACGTCTTTTGCTGCACACGCAAGGTTTACTGGCACGTTGGCCAGCGGAAGCGGGGCACTCCGGGCCGGATCAGGTCATGGAGCTAATTCGCAGTCTCGGTTGCGTGCAGATTGATCCGGTATCTGCGGTAGCCGGAAATCAGCATTTGGTGCTGGGTGCCCGTGATCCGGGATATAGCCCCGCGTATTTACATACATTGCTAAGTAATCACAAGGTATTTGAGTATTTTGCCAATGCGGCATGTGTGATTCCAATCGAAGACTATGCCCTCTTTGAACCTGTGCGTGCCAGAATGAGAGAACGTCTCGCACCATCCCTGCAAGGTTTGGAAGGTACCGTGGAGCATGTTATGAAACGTCTTGCTGAGGAAGGACCTTTGCCCTCCAAAGCATTTCGTGCAGTTGAGCGGGTCAGTGGGTATTGGGACCACCCGGATACACCTAAGACGAAGGACACAAGCCTGGCACTAAATCTTTTGTTGGATACAGCGGCTATTCGGGTAGTGGCAAGGCAAGGGAATGAACGATATTTTCAGATTACCGAACCGGATTTACGTAGGGAGGAGTCAACCTCAAGAGAAGAACAGGTTATGCTTAATCAGCATCAAGCGCTTATGGATAAATACATAGATGCCTATAGAGTGGTGGATGCCCGTGATCCCCGTCTGGGTTGGTTAAAATCTACAGCGGCTGAACGACGCGCCCATATTGCCGCCCGTGTGTCAGATGGGCGAATGATCCCACTTAAGGTGGAGGACGTAGCCACGCCATATTATATTCGTACAGAAGATGAAGAAATGCTGTTGAATTTGGAGACAGCCAGGGCCGACTATGATCCGTCTGGTCCGGTACGTTTCCTGCCGCCGCTGGATAACCTGTTATGGAGAAGAGAACGTATTGTCGATTTATTCGATTTTCATTATAAATGGGAGATATATACGCCAGAGGTGAAAAGAACCTACGGTTATTATGCTATGCCGATTCTTCACGGTGATCGGTTGATCGGACGTATGGACCCGCGACTTGATCGCAAAACGGGAGTGCTTACTGTTCGTTTGTTATCGATGGAAGAGACTGCTCCACCTCTGGAGGAATGGATCACGGATTTTCGGGAAGGGCTTCAATTCTTTGCGTCCATGCATGGAGCGCGTTCCATTACTATCGAGAAGACGATACCGAAAGAGCTGAAAAAGCTGCTTAAATCGATTTGATTAGGGGATATACGAAGCAGTGTATGGATACAAAATTGGAATTGATGAACGGATATGAAAAGGACAAAAAAGGGGGAGCCAGAGGGCCCCTCCTGTTTTGATTATAAAATCATATCTTTAGCATGACATCCGCAGCTAGTTCTAACGTAAACCTATGCTCACGTCCACGCAAAAACTTCTTTAGTTCACCAGATGAGGCATTTCAACGTTTGGATCAACATCTGCTTCATAATCCACACCATCGGTTTCAAAACCAAACAGCTGGAAGAATTCGCGACGGTAACCTTCCAGATCGGACAGATCGTAGATGTTCTCTGTGGTCAACTCATTCCAGAGCTTCGCCACTTCTTCCTGAACGTCAGCTCTCATCTCCCAATCGTCAATGCGAATGCGACCTGCTGAATCGGTTGGAACTTCTCCTCCTGCATACAAGCGATCAGCGAACAGACGTTGCAATTGCTCGATGCAGCCTTCATGCAAGCCTTTTTCTTTCATGACTTTGTACAATGCTGAGATGTACAGCGGCACAACTGGAATCGCAGAACTGGATTGAGTCACTAGCGCCTTGGCTACAGTTAAGTACGCACGTCCACCTTTTGCACTTAGACGATCATTCAGCTTGTGTGCAGTCGCTTCCAGATGATTCTTGGCTTGACCGATGGAACCATCACGATAAATGGCATGGGTAAGCTCAGGACCGATGTAGGAGAAAGCGATCGTTGTTGCATCGTCAGCAAGCACGCCGCCTTGTTGAAGGGCATCCATCCACAGTTCCCAATCGTCTCCGCCCATAACGGATACCGTCTGACGAATTTCCTCTTCGTTTGCTGGCTCCAGTGTAACGGAGCTGATTTCGCCTGTGTGGAAGTTTACTGTTTTGTTCGTGTAGGATTGTCCGATAGGTTTCAGCACAGAGTTGAATACTTCACCCGTGTTTGGATCGGTACGACGTGCCGAAGCTACGCTGTATACGACCAGATCCACTTGACCGAGTTCACTGCGAATGAGTTCAACGGCTTTGTCTCTTGTTTCGTTTGCGAATGCATCGCCTGTGATGCTGTACGATTTCAGGCCTGCTTCCTCAGCGGCTTTTTCAAATGCGGCGGAGTTGTACCAGCCTGCTGACGCTGTACGTTTCTCTGTGGAGCTGCTTGGGCGATAAATGCCGACCGTATTCGCTCCCGCCCCAAAAGCAGAGACAACGCGTGATGCCAGTCCGTAACCGGTGGAAGCACCGATGACGAGCACATTACGAGGTCCTTTCAGCTGTGGCTGGGATTTCACATAATCAATCTGTTCCTGCACTTGCGCAGCGCAACCTACAGGATGGGAAGTAGTACAAATAAAACCACGTGTTCTTGGTTTAATAATCATTTATTTGCATCCTTTCATATTCAGCTCATGTTTCAGCATTTCGATAAAATGCTCTTACACATACCTCCTTATTGTAAAACAATTACCTCGGAAACGGAAACCGTTTCGTTTGATTTCACCCGAAGGGTAGCGTTATATCTCTAATTTTGCGATGATGTGAATAGAAATTCACTCGCTCGTTAGGATAGAAAGGACAGGGAAACCATGCTGAAAGAACGCATTGAACTGCTTAGCAAAAGAAAACAGATCTCTCGTAAAGACCTTGTGGAAGGTCTGGTCACGCAGGCCCACTTTGCCAATATCCTGGCTGATCGTTATCCTCTACCTGAGGACTTGGCAGAAGCCATCGCCGGGCGTCTTGGGGTATCCCCTTCCTATATTCTAAAAGCTGCGGCTCAGGACGAGGAAACACTCGAACGGGCAGAGGTTGTTTTCGAACAAATGTCTGTTCCAGCGTCGGCGATATCCGAAGATGCGGTGCATGCATTGGCAGATCGGGATGACACACTGACCGTCGAGCTGACAACGGCCTTGATGAAGGCGGTCTATTATCAGCAATTAAACGATGCAACGGCTCATGAGTATATACATACGTCCTATCTTAATTTTTACCTGGAGAAGTACGGTCGTCCGGATGATATTGATCTGCCGCGTCCGTTAGCCAAAGCACTTTTGTTCTATAAAATACAATATTATCGCTCCAAAATGGCCTTTGTGGATGTATTAACTCATGCAACCAGGCTCAGTGAGCTGGCGCTTCCTGGCAGTGAATTCTGGCTGTCTGTGCAAAATATCAAGATGGAAGCCTACATTCAGGTCAAACAGTATGAAGAGGCAAAACAGGTATTTGAGCTTACGATGCGTCATGTCTATGATCAGCGGATGTTCCACCGGTTGTCCGGGTTATATGTGGCATATAGTGGCTATTGTTTCGCAATGGGGCTGGTTCAGGAGGCACTCTCGGCATTAACCATGGCGGAGGCAAACCTTGTGTATGCCGGCAACCAGGGAGATTTGGTGACGGCAATTGCGAACAATCGGATTGTCATGCTGACAATGACAGGTGAACTGGATCAGGCACAGGCAGAGATTGAACGATTCGAGTCGCTATTGCAGCAGGAACCGGAAGAAACACAGCAGGCCATGCAGCCGCTCATCGGTGTGTATCGATGTGAAGTGGCTCTGACGCGGAAGAACTGGGGCGTGCTTGCGCAGAGTGTAGATCAACTTTTGAAATGTGCAACAACACAGGACCAGCAGATGAGCGCAACCTTCTACCAGAGCCATCTGGCTCTTGCACATGGAGATCGCGAGGTTTTCATGGAGCGGGCACTTGCGTGTCTGCCTTATTTTGAATCTGCGCAGCATGTCATGCGGCTTGAACCTTTATATGAGGGAATGGCTGTAGTGTCTGAGGATCAGCGGAAATACAAGGAAGCGGCGATGTATTATCGGAAGCTGGTATACCTGTTACGCAAAAAATAGAGCGAGAATCGGCTTGGAAAAGCCTGATTATGGCTTAATTACGTGCAATACCAACCTACTTTCCACAAAATATGGCTAGCAATCTTGAAATGAAGATCGGATTAGCAGATCTTTTTTGCCAAATTTGCTTCAATCCTTACCAAAGAAACGATTATTCCGTAATTCAATTGCGGGATTTTTCGTTTTTTTTGTATGCCGCCAGAAGGGTATTCAAGGACAAGCCGCGGTGTTTATAATTTAACTATAAATACGTGTTCAAAAAGTCTGGTTTTCAGTACCGAGAAGATGGAATGAAGCTAGAAATGGAGTAGCGGAGCGTAGGAGACCTACGTGAGCAACGGACATTTCGGCTGAATTTCATATTCGATGCTGATGATGCCGCTAGGCATGATTCGTAATCAAAAGTGGACTTTTTGAACAACTTCTAAAAATAAAATAAAACAAATGAGGTGCTTAATATGGGATGGTTCGGTAAAAAGAACAAGCAGGAAGATGCGATTGCTAAAGCGGATAAACTGATGAATAAAGGACTCACTGGCATGATGATGAAAGGCTTTGTATCGAAGGAACATCGGGAGGCCATCAATCAGAGTCTGGATTCGGCAAAGCAGGCACAATTGGCGGCGAGTGGTTCGCTTCCATTAACTGCAACAGCTACGGTGGTGACAATCACCGATACGGGGAAACTGATCAACTTTGATCCGATTGTTGTGCTTGTATTGGATGTGACGGAGACAAACGGTAACCAGTATCAGCGTACATTGGAGACACTGGTATCGAAGATGCAGATTCCACGAGTAGGCGATCGGGTGGGATTGGGCCAGAATCCAGCAAATCCGTCTGAGCTGATTTACATGGGGCTATTGTCTATCTAGAAGGTATTTGGTTATAAGACAGTGATATTCTATTTATATAATGCGTATAACAACGATAAAAAGAGATGTTAAAAGAAGGATTAAGAGAGGGTGGATCATATGGTAGGTTTCCTGAGATTGATTGGCGTATTAACGGTGTTCGGAGTGGGATTCTCTCCATTTTTGGCACAGCGGCTGTGGGATGATCCGTTTATGATTATGCAGGCATGGTGGTATACTCCGGCGATTTTTGCCGGGTTCGCGCTGATCTTTGTTCCTGCGATTTTGAGCAATATATTTGGCGTAAGTCGAGTGAAGACAGGTTTACCAGCAGTTGGGGTCATTAAAACTATACAACAGACAGGTACGTATATTAATGAACAGCCTGAGGTCCGGTTGGGTCTGACGGTGTCGCGTAAGGGGCGTGAAAAATACGATACGGAGATGAAAACAGTCATTCCATTGACCTCCCTGGCACAGTTCCAACCGGGTAGTTTCATTCCGTTAGTCGTTTCTGTAAAGGATGAGCGCAAGGTAGGACTTGATCTGAAAGGGCGGTTGTCGCAAGAAGATATGCAGCAATTACTGGATGAGAAGATGGTACAGCAGGGGGTATCGCCTGAAATGATGGATATTGCGAGAACAGGTGAAAAAGCGATGGCCAAGATTCTCGATGTCACCCCACTTGGGAGTGGAGGCAGTAACAAGATCAAGCTTCAGCTCAAACTCAGCATAACGAAAACGAACGGTGAAACCTTCAATGTGACGACGCAAAAAGAGATTTTGTCGTCGGCGCTGTCTCAGGTGCAGCAAGGTCATATCATTAACGTCATTTATTCAAGGCAGGACCCAACAAAATTGGTACTGGCATTGAATGTACAGGAAGGCCAATTAAGTGACTTGTTCTCCTCATGATGATGTAGACAAAAGCATATAATTAAATCTCGAACGCAAAGAGTCTCACGATTTGCTAGAGCAGAATAACGCTATAAAAAGGAGGTCCTACAGGTCAAGTTTATGACGTGTAGGACCTCCTTATTTCATTTGGTATGTACAAAAGGTGCAAGCAACGTACTACTTTCAGACAATACCAAGGCGCATGCGATACGAGAATAGTACTTTTCTTGATTCTCCGTCAAATACACGATTAGCCAGCGCTCTAAAGTCGTCGGCAGCTATTAATAGATCATCCGCTCCGAGCTTCAACGCCGTTTGCAAGCCGCCTTGACTCAAGGCCAGATTGACGTAACGATCGGCTGTGAATGTCTCGTGGTGATGAAACACAATTTCCCGAACATATCGGAATAGCCCGGACTGCTGAATCTGCTGCAGATGCCCATCTTTGCTCCATTTGTGTGCCTGATTCTCTTGCGGGGCGAGACTGGCTGCTCGATGATCTGCCTCCGTATTCAGCAGCATATAGGCCTGTTCCAGTTGCCAGTCCAGCATTGGTGGCCAGTCGCAGTCGTAGGCAGCAAATATGCACCCTGTACGAAGTACACGTGCAAACTCGCGCAGTGTGGGTTGCGGCTCCATCCAGTGAAACGATTGCGAACAGGTCAACACATCCACACTACCATCCGGGAGCCCGAGGTCATGAGACAAGCCGGACACGAACCGGAGGTTATCCGGTTTGCCGGCAGATTCCCACTTGGATTCCGCTACAGACCTCATGTCATCGCTGGGTTCAAAGCCAATGATGCGTTCTGCCTCATTAAGCCAGATCCACGATGATAAACCGGTGCCACAGCCAACATCTGCGACCATACGCGGTGTACTGCCAAGATATGTCGTTAGAATATCCACCACTTCAGTGGGAGCAGCTGGGCGATTCTCATCGTATAACGTACCGAAACCTTTGAAACGTTCCACATTGTTGCGTCTAATGTCTTGCATGGATAAACCTCCTTCGGTCAGATGCATGACAGAGAGTCAGCTGTGCTCAAAAGTTGTATAGGCCTATATTATATCATTCATTGTCGGGTTGTTTGTTCATGACGTTCTGTAAATGTTCAACAGCTTTGATATGACGCCTGAGCAATTCCTGTCCAACATGAGCAGGCTCGATGACGGTCAGCTCGGAACCAAACGACAGCAGGAAGGAGTAGAGCCATTCCCCAACATTCAGTTCGAGAGAGACACGGAGCCTGCCATCAGGCTCTTTTTTAATGAGGGACGGTTCGAAAAAATCATGTACTCGGTATGCAATGGTGCTGGAAAACGAGAGTGTCAGAGGGGTCAGGGCAGGAGCTATCTCTGATTCAGGATAGGTTGACCCCGCATTAACAGGGTGATCGTGTTTTCTCGCCAGAAATGTCAACTGGGTAATCCGTTTCATCTTGAATGTCTCGAATTCTCTCCGGTCAGGATCATCATGGATATATCCTTTGAAGTACCATGTACTGTTTTTGAATATAAGTTTCTGTGGCTCCACGGTAGGAATGCTCTTCTCACCATCCGAATTAATGTAGTGAAACGTAATTAGTTGATTCGTTAATATAGCCTGTTTCACCTGATTGAAAAGTTCTCTCTCCTGGAGGGGAATGCTACCCCATGGTGAGAAATTAAATTCGATCCAATCCAGTTTGTGATCAAACAGAGCGGTTAACCGTTGCAACATATGGGCACTGTTAAGATGGGGAATCGCACTGACGCTATAGAGTCCCATCAAAATTTCGTTCTGGTCTTCTTCCGACAGTAGCGACTTGTCCATGACATAGTTGTCCATCAGATGAATGCCGCCATGCTTGCCGGTCGTCGTATAAATGGGAATGCCTGCAGCGCTCAGCCTGTCGATATCTCGGTACACTGTACGTACAGAAATCTCGAACAAACGGGCGAGCTCTGGTGCAGTGGCTTTTTTTTTCTCCAATAACAAAAGCAACATTCGAAATAGTCGGTTATTTTCCATGCTCTGATTATACCATGACAATAGGTGTCAGGGTATGGGTGGTACACTGGTTACATAGTCTTGTTGAGATATGAAGGAGGAACTGATCATGACAATGAAAGAAGGATTTTACTGGGGTGGCGCTACGGCTGCCAATCAATTCGAGGGTGGATGGAACCAAGGTGGCAAGGGGCCAAGCACGTCTGACATGATGACAGGGGGAACCCACACGATTCCACGCCGGATTACGCCTGTCTTGGAAGAGGGCACGTATTATCCGAGCCATGAAGCGGTTGATTTTTACGGACATTACAAAGAAGATATTGCCATGATGGCAGAGATGGGCTTCAAAATGTTCCGCATGTCCATCAACTGGTCCCGGATCTATCCGAACGGTTACGATCTAGAGCCAAACGAAGAGGGATTGCAGTTCTACGATAATGTCTTTGCCGAGTTGAAAAAATACAATATTGAGCCGCTCGTAACGATTTCCCATTATGAAACGCCATTCGGTCTGACACAGAAGTATAACGGCTGGGCTTCCCGTGAAGTTATCGATTGTTATATCCGTTATTGTACAACCCTCTTTAATCGATACAAGGATCAGGTCAAATACTGGCTGACGTTCAACGAAATCAACATTTTGACAATGCCAATGGGTGCTTATATGGGTGCAGGTATCTTGTTGGAAGGCAAAGAAGCCTTGACGGATGGAATCGATAATCCACAGACTCGTTTCCAGGCACTGCATCACCAATTTGTTGCAAGTGCTAAAGCGGTAAAACTGGGACATGAGATCAACCCTGAGTTCAAAATTGGCTGTATGGTTGCGTTCATGACCACCTATCCAAACACATGTAATCCGGACGACATGCTGCTTGCACAGAAGAAAGACCAGCTGTCCAACATGATCTGTGGTGATGTACAGGTTCGTGGAGCGTATCCTGGATTCGCCAAACGTTTCTTCGCCGAAGAAGGCATTCAGATCGAGATGCAACCGGGAGACGAGCAGACCCTGCGTGAAGGCTGCGTAGACTTCTATTCCTTCAGTTATTACATGTCTCTGGTTGAAAGTGCGGATCAGACGCTGGAGAGAGCAGAAGGTAATCTGTTAGGCGGTATCAAAAATCCATATCTCGAAGCTTCCGACTGGGGCTGGCAGATCGATCCGAAAGGATTGCGTTACACTTTAAATCATCTGTATGATCGTTATCAAATTCCACTGATGGTGGTCGAGAACGGCCTGGGCGCTGTAGATGTGGTCGAGGAAGACGGCTCCATTCAGGATGACTATCGCATTGATTATCTGAAAGGTCACATTGAACAAATGAAAGAAGCAGTAGCTGACGGCGTAGATCTCATTGCCTACACGATGTGGGGATGTATCGACCTTGTTAGCGCATCCACTGGAGAGATGAAGAAGCGTTATGGCTTCATTCATGTTAACAAGGACAACGATGGTAACGGAGACTTGAGCAGAACACCGAAGAAGAGTTTCCACTGGTACAAAAAAGTCATTGAATCCAATGGTGAAGAGCTATAAATTGGTGTGAAAAAAACTAGATCCGCCTGTTCCCTTAAATTGGACAAGCGGTCCATGTAGTCCTGAACGAGTTCAGGACTACTATATATGAATATAAAAATACCCGGCAATCCTTTAGTGAAGGAAAGCCGGGTATTTTTATATTCACGCGCTGGTCGCGACTATGCCAGTCTTCTGGACTGCAGTTGGGACATGCGCTCCAAGTGACGCCGGTAAAACCATATGCAGGTGGAGAGCCAACACCCACTTAAAAAGTATCCGCCAACGATATCACTTGGATAATGAACACCCAAATAGATACGACTTATACCAATGGTGAGTATAAAGACGGCACTGGCAATAATCATCAACACACGTCCGGTGACGGTAGGAACATGTTTCCAGATCAGAAAGGCCAGTCCACCATACAGACTAAATGCAGCCATGGAATGGCCGCTAGGGAAGCTGTACCCGCTCACTTCAATAATTCGGTTAATAGTAGGTCTGGCACGCTGGAATACCAGTTTGAGCAAAGCATTTAACAGGGTTGAACCTGCAAGTACACAAGCCAGGAAGAGTAGTTCGCGTTTGTGTCGCAGGCAAACGTATAACACAATCATGGCGATGATGGTAATGAAGACCACAGGCATTTCACTGCCGATCCAGGTAAACAGGTGCATGAATTGCGTCATGCCGGGGGACTCCAACCCCTGAATCCAGCCGATCAGCGTATCATCAAATCGATGAATCTGGTTGTCACTGATGGACAGGGCGATGCTTACAAAGGCGATCATGCATAACGCTGCAACGAGCAGCGGGAATGAGATATTCTTTTTCCAGTTGTGCATCAAATGTTGAGTTCCTCCGTGATCGTTGATTTCGTATGTTGTGTCCTTGCGTATCTCGGACATAACGATATTTGTATTGTGCTATAATTTTACAATAAATATAGCAGCAATAAAAATATGTAACCTTAACAACGGTTGTTCAAGCAGAGAATGTAGGAGGGGAGCGGTCGGAATGAAACGATGGTTGGTGATGTGCATGTTGGTCTTACTGTTGGTTACGTCTGGGTTAGCTCTATTTCCCGGAGAGAAAGTGTATGCTTGCAGCTGTGTCGAGAGTGATGTTCAAGAGAGATTGAAGACCCAGACAACGGTATTTACGGGAGAAGTGGTGAACAAAGGCCATTCTCAACAATCGAAGAATGATGGCATGTTAAGAGAGTATACCTTTGATGTAGATACGGCATGGAAGGGAGTCAGTGCCAAAAAGATGAAGATCTTAGGGAGTGACGGAGGGTCTGAATCCTGTGGCATTCAATTTGAGAAAAATCAGTCCTATCTGATCTTTGCTTATCAAAATGTATTGGATCATAAACTTCATACGAATCTGTGCAGTGGCAATGTTCCTATTGAACAAGCCGGAGATGATCTGAAATTACTGGGCGCGGGCAAGGTTGTAAGTAAAGAAGATTTTGGAGAAACCAACGATGGGCAAAATGGGCCTCTTTATCTCATCTTATCCGGTGCAGTCGTTTTATTGGCGGCGTTGGCAATCGTGTGGGTCTGGAGACGTAAGAAAAGAATCTGATTGCAAAAGGACGGAAAGAACCTGAAGAAGCGTAGTGTTCGCCTAAAAGCTTTCTATAAGAAAGCTGCATCGGAAGCATACGCTATCACCGGATGATCCCTTAATAAAAAGGGATCAAAAAAATCTGGGGATAACAGCGATCAGAAGGTTATTCTGTCATCGGAGTGAGCAGTATAAATATTCTGTAGTTCAATTTGTATAGTTTAGCTGCAACATGTATTCATAAGCGGTGACGCCAAATACCCGTTTGAAATGTCGGTTCAGATGGGTCAGATCGACGAATCCACAATCGGCAACAGCAGCATAGACGTCCTTGTGTGTTTCGATGGACTGACGGGCACGCTCAACCTTGCAATTCAAGAAAAATTGGTAGGGTGATATGCCAGCATGTGATTTGAATTCACGGATAAATTGAAACTTGGACATGCCAAATTCGGAACTCAGGTTGTCCAGCTTGAGCACATCTTCGGTGCTGCAAAACATAATCTCCTTGGCTTTGCGGACCAGGTTGTCCTGAGGCAACCAGAGCTTCGTATCCATTTCCTTCTGTGCCAGAAGGTGAACCAGATCGAAGACCCGTTCGCTGCACTGGGCTTCGTCCTGTCTGTGTTGAACGGCATCGTTCAGCATCAGAATGCTCCATGCAAGTTCAGGTTCATAGACGATGGGAGTTGCGAAACGCAATTCCTTTTTACCTATAATCTCTTCTACCAAATCGGGCTTCAAATACAGCATCACATAGTCAATACCAGCTTTATCATAGGAGCTTCCATCATGGGACTGTTCACGGTTGAACAGCATGACACCATTTTGGTGAGAAGCCTGATATTGTCCATCCAAATTGTATTGTTGAATACCGCGCAGGGTTACGCCAACCGCATACTCTTCGTGGCAATGCTTTTTATAGGTGAAATCGGTAAAGCTGGCGGATAGTGCCAGCACGTCTTGCGACTTTTTATAATTAAACCGTTCCATGCAGCACACCTCCCAAGCTTTAGATCAATCCGGATACTATAATGGCTGAGTATAACAAAAAAAGGGCCATGAGAATACTTAGTAATTTTTGGTGGCGATTCAATAACTTCTTGAAAACCGTACCAAACACAACCCAACTGGAATAGGCGAGAAATCCAATAAAGGTAATAAGTAGCACGAACAGAAACGATGAAAATGAACTTTGATAAAAGGGCAATACATAACTTGGAATGACAGTGAAAGTAAACAAGACCACCTTTGGATTCACAAATTGCATGATGAAACCGTTCCAGAATCCGGTAATTTGTTTCGGTGCATCCTCAGTGGTACCCATCTTGTAAATCTGGTACGCCAGATACACCATATACAGGCCGCCGACAATCTGCATCACCTTCAGAATTAAGGGTAACACTCCCGCAAGAAGATGATTGAGAAAAGCTGAAGCGGCAAGCAACAGACCAAATGCCAGCGTAGCTCCCCACACATATTGCATCGTTTGACGCGCCCCAACCTGTTGCACGGAAGAAAGAATTACGATATTACTGGGGCCTGGGGTGAACGTAACGACGATGCAGTAGATTAAAAAAGATGCAAGATTCATGATGATGCTCTCCTCTGGTTGTAGTCTAGTTCCATGATCATACGTCCAGAGGTAAAAACCATATAGTACATTATTGCAGCATGTGACTCTGCATATGTAGAAAAGGAAAACAGCGTAACCCAACCGCTTCATAAAAGGCGGCCTGGTCACGCTGCTACATCAAGGCATCGAGGAAACGTGTGGCAATCCCAAAATAGATAAACAGGGACAAGATATCATTCAATGTGGTGATTAATGGGCCAGAGGCGACAGCTGGGTCGACTTTGAAGCGACTAAGTAGAAGCGGGATACAGGTACCTGTCAGTGTACCAATGACGAGAGTGAGGAACAGAGACACCCCAATAATGGCGCCTAGCAGCCAATCCCCTTGCCAGAAATAAGCAATGACGGTGATAAGTAAGCCGCATACCAAGCCTATCATCGTGCCAACTTTGATCTCCCGACCAATCAGTGCGAGTACGGTGGCTTTGTCGAGCTTGCGTCCAATCAGTCCGCGTACCACAACAGCCAGAGACTGCGTCCCTGTGTTCCCCGTCATACCCGCGATCATCGGCATGAAGAACGCCAGTGCGACAACCTGATTCAGTGTATCCTCGAAGAAATCCACAATGCTTCCCGAGATTAGGCCAATCAACAGCAAAAGAATGAGCCACGGAAGTCTGCGTCTGACCGCCACGAGCGGTTTGGTATCAAAATCGATATCCTTGCTGCCACCACCCATCTTGGCCAAATCCTCGCTTGCTTCGTCCATAATAATATCAATGACATCATCCATTTGGATGACACCGCATAATCTATGATTCTCATCTACCACCGGAAGCGCCATAAACTCATAACGCTGCAAAAGCTGTGCGGCTTCTTCCTGGTCCATATCCACCGTTGCATGGATTACCCGCCGAGTCATCAGTTCTTCAACTTGAGTCTTGTCGTCGGCCAAGGCGAGGGAGCGATAACTCACGACACCGACCAGTTTGCCTTCATTATCGGTCACATAGAGGTAACTGGAGGCGGAGATATGCATGGTACCTTGCGATTGTCGTAAGGCTTCCTTCGCTGTCTCATGGGCGAGCAGGGTCCGGTACTGATCTGTCATGATGCGTCCTGCCGTCTCCGGCGGATAATTAAGTACGGACCGGATAATGGCTGAGTGATCCAGATTCATGTTGGACAGCAATTCTTCTCTGCGTTTGGCAGGCAAATCGTGCATGAACCGGATCAAATCACTTTTGTCCATCTGCTGCATGACTTCAAGCGTTCGTTCTGGGCCGAGTCGTTCAAACAGTTGAATCTGTTCGTGCAGCTTCAGAGTCTCGGCGAGATCCGCCAGGGCATCGGGTTTGAACAGGAGCAGAAACCGATTGGTCTCTTCTTCAGGGAACTTTTTATATACGAGTGAGAGGTCGTAGGGATGCAGTTCTTTCACCAATTTATAGAAATCGGAAAGGTTCCGCGATTGAATATGTTGTACGAGTTGTTCGGTGATCTCTTCAACAGAGAAATCTTTCTTGGAATCAGATTCTTTCATATCGACACTCCTTTCTAAACGGTCAGCTTCATATTTTTAAACGAAATGGGTTGACGGTTAAACAAGGAAGAGAAAAAGAGAGTACCCAAAACGATATTGTAATCTTGCTCAAACATTCGATATGAGCTTACAAACTGGCGTTGCAAGGATATACTTGTTGTATGGCAACAGACGAGGAGGACATGGGTTTGTGGAAATAGATATCAGAACACAATTGCTCAGCTTGGCTGAGCCGGAGTATCAGAAATTCTCGGCTGCGCTCATTCCTAATATCACGAATGTACTAGGTGTGAGATTGCCAGTCTTACGAAAGATTGCCAAACAGCTTGCCGCCGGAGACTGGCGCACATATCTGGAGACGGCAGATGATGAATACTTTGAAGAAGTGATGCTGCAAGCGATGGTGATTGGACATGTACAGGCCGATCTGGACGAGCTGCTGAAGGCCATTGAAGCATTTGTGCCGAAGATCGATAACTGGTCAGTGTGCGACAGCTTCTGTGCGGGACTAAAATATACGAAGATGCATTCGGAGCCAATGTGGACGTTCTTGCAGCCCTATCTGCGATCAGATCAGGAATATGAAATCCGGTTTGGCGTGGTGATGCTGTTGAATTTTTATCTGGATGAGAGATATATCGATCAGGTTCTAAGCGCATTGGATCAGATTAGGCACGAGGCGTATTACGTGAAAATGGCAGTCGCTTGGGCCATCTCGATGGCCTATGTGAAACAACCTGAAGTGACCATGCGCTATCTGAAGCATAATACCCTGGACGATTTTACGTATAATAAGGCACTTCAGAAAATCACGGAATCTTATCGCGTTGACCCGGAGACCAAGCAGATGATTCGCAGTATGAAACGTAAGGTGAAGAAGCAGGCTACGTCCTAGCATTAAGCATTCCACCGGGGAGAGGGCGATAAACGGATGAGAAAAAAGTTGATGTACACCACGATGCAGTTGGACGGTCGTCCATGGGTGCTGCTCGCTACGGAACAGGGATTGTGCCGAGTGGTCATGCCCAATGAAACACTGGAGGACTGGAACGGCTGGATACAGAAAGTTGCACCTGGCGTGGAACTGGAAGAGAACGAGCATGCGCTGAAACAAACAGGCATGATGGACTGGTTGCAGTCCTATTTTGCAGAGGAACCGGTGGCTTATACAGATGAGATCCCACTGGACTTGATCGGAACTAACTTCCAGCAGGAGGTATGGAGAGAGCTAGGGCGTGTGCCTTACGGTGAAATTCGGACCTATGGTGACATCGCTGCAGCGATTGGAAGACCCTCAGCTGTACGAGCGGTGGGTGCTGCAAATGGAGCCAACCCGATTCCGGTTCTGTTACCCTGCCACCGTATTATCGGAGCCAATCGCAAGCTGACCGGATTCCGTGGAGGCCTGGAGATGAAGCGCAGACTGCTGGATATCGAACAGATTGAGGGCGTGACCGATGGAGGACATGCACGGTTTCATTTTTAATGGAAGAGCGGAATTAAGCAGATTAAGGTGATATGTACAGGGCAGGCACGTTATTGTGCCTGTTTTTTTGCATGTATTAAGGAAGGCATGCAAACGTTCCGCGTATGGAAAACCAACGTTTTACATATTTTTGCCTGGTGAAACCGTATGGTACCATGGATCATAGAACAATCGGTATCCGGGGGACGTAATGCCGGGTGAGAAAAGAGGGATGACATGATGAAGCAGGCCTACTGGTTAACCAATGTGACTGTGGAGCAGAGTTATGTTCGAGAAGGAGAACAGGTGACGGGGACACGGACAAGCCCTGCTCATCTGCGGATTGAAGATGGAGTGATCGCGGCGATCGTGGATGGAAACAACCCGTTGTCTAGTGATCTACCACAAGTAGATGGCAAGGGACTTTTGCTGCTGCCTTCGTTCGAGGAGGCACATATTCATCTGGATAAAACCTACTACGATGGGCCGTGGGCAGCGGTTAAACGGATCTCCAGTATTTTCGATCGCATTGAAGAAGAGAAGGTTCTGTTGCCCAAGCTGCTACCAGATGCGAAGCGTCAAGCGGAGAGTATTCTGACCTTGATCCAGGGGTATGGCTCCACACATGTGCGTAGTCATTGCAATATTGAACCCGTTAGTGGGTTGAAAAGACTGGAAGCAACGCGGCAGGCTTTGGAATCATTTTCGGGCAAAATCTCTTCGGAAATCGTGGCTTTCCCGCAGCATGGACTGCTTCGCTCCAATTCAGTGGAGCTTATGGGTCAAGCGATGAAGGAAGGTGCAACACATGTGGGCGGACTTGATCCTCATACGGTGGACGAACAGATCGAGAAATCACTGAACGCCATGGTTGAACTGGCTGTTCAGCACCAGGCGGGCATAGATATTCATCTGCATGATGGTGGGCACGCCGGCAAACAAACGTTGCTGGAACTCGCGAATCTGACCGAAGCAGCAGGGCTTCAGGGCAAAGTTACCGTGAGTCATGCGTTCTGGTTCGCCCACGCAGAACAGCAGGAAGCAGAAGATATGGCGCAGCGAATGGCTTCGCTTGGGATGAGCATTGCTTCCACGGTGCCCATTGGCAGAACGATGATGCCCCTTCCCATGCTCCACCGTATGGGCGTGAACGTGAAGCTGGCAACAGATAGCCTGACGGATCATTGGTCTCCTTTTGGCAATGGGGATCTGCTTGAGAAAGCAGGACGCTTCGCAGAACTGTATGGATATAGTGATGAACTGTCCTTGTCTCAATCTTTGGCATTCGTAACAGGCGGTATCACACCGCTGAATTCACATGGGCAGCAGGTATGGCCGAAGGTAGGTGATGCAGCGAGTTTTGTACTGGTTCATGCAAGTTGTTCGGCGGAAGCTGTTGCGCGGCGATCTGCGCGGCAGGCCGTATGGTACAAGGGGCAATTGGTGAGCGGATCGACATCGGATTGAGGAAAATAGAGCGTCTAGAGCCATGGGGAACCGTGGCTTTTTGGCATGGGAGAAAAAGAGGAAGGAACTGTTCGCATATACCACATTTTGGGTTATGATGGACGTAGTTATTGAAGGGAGAAATACGAATGAAGATTGAATATGCAACAGAAGCCGACTACGAATATATCATGGAGAGAGATCGGCATATCCATCAGCCACTTGTGAAAACGAAGATTAGTGAGAAAGAAATATTCATCCTATGGGACGAGGACGAGGGATCAAGAGTTGGATGGATGAGGTACGGTTACTTTTGGGACAACCTTCCCTTCATGAATATGATCTGGATTGATGAACCCTATCGGAACGGCGGATATGGCAGAAAAGTCGTGCATCACTGGGAAAGTCTAATGAAGCAACAAGGCTTCGATACCGTGATGACTTCAACGCAATCAGATGAACATGCCCAACACTTCTATCGAAAGCTGGGGTATGTCGATGCTGGGGCTTTGTTGCTGGATGTGCAGCCTTTGGAGATTATTTTGATCAAGAAAATCTAGTAAATAAGCTGCAAGGAGAGAAGATTGTGGATGTGAAGCAAGTGACGCTACAACCTATAACCAAAGAAAATGAACTCGATTGCATCCACCTTAAACCGCGGGAAGATCAGCTGGATTTGGTTGCAAGCAATGCGGATTCATTGATGCATGCGACGAAGGAAATTACGTCTAAACCATACGGTATTTTGGCAGAGGATCAGATGGTCGGTTTTATTTTATTTGATAACGAGATCTACAATGACGGGTATTACTGGATTCTCCGCTTCATGATTGATGAGAAGCACCAGGGTAAGGGCTACGGTAAACTGGCTATTCAAGAAGTGATTCGTATGTTGCAAGAGAGAAGTGACTGCCAGCAAATCAGGGTATCCCATGTTCCACATAACATTGCGGCAAATGCGCTGTATAAGCGTTGCGGATTTCAGGACACGGGTGAATTCGAGGACAACGGTGATATCATTTTAAGTTATCAGATGAGGTAATGGAGGGAGCTAGGTGATAAGAGAGGCAGAAGCTAGGGACGCAGCAGTGATTGAAAGGCTGTATAAAGAATTATTGCCGAACAACTTAAACACCAAGGTGCTTGCAGAGCGTATTGAAGAAGTTCGGAATAACCCAAACAGTTTCTTGTTTGTGTATGAACTGGGTGATCAGGTGATCGGCACGGCTCATTTACATATTTGTCTGGATGCTTTGGTGGAAAATAGACCATTCGGCGTAGTTGAGCGGGTTATCATTACGGAACATGTGCAGAGCAATGGATATGGATCTGAATTGATGAAACATATAGAGCATGTATGTGAGCAGAAAAATTGTGTGAAGGTGTTTCTTACGAGCGGATTATCCAGAAACGAAGCACATCACTTTTATACGAAATTGGGGTACAACGGCGAATCCAGCAAGGCATTTAAAAAGTATTTATAACGTATAACATTCATCAAGGAAAAGGAAGTAGAAGCAAAGAAATGAAAGATAACAAACATCCGGTTCAAGACCTCCGACTCATCGTTACTTTGCTCGTGGCTACTCTTTGTTGTCTAGGTGTTGTGATGTATTTACGTGCCCAATCAGATACGAATATGTATCGATTTTTAAGCTGGGATATGTTTCTGGCATGGGTACCATTCATCATCTCATCCTGTATTAGGTACATATTCAATAAGAAAGTAACCACAACGAGCGCGATATGTATAGGGTTGATGTGTGGAGTATGGCTCTTTTTTCTGCCCAATGCGGCCTACCTTTTTACGGAGATCCTGCATTCATTCAGATATTTTGATGCTCAGGGGGAGGTTAGATTTTGGGTTAATATTGAATTTTGGTACAGTCTCACCCTGACGTTTGCTGTAGCGATCATCGGATTGCTGCTCTCGACTTGTTCGATCATTCAAATCCATGGCATGTTAAACAAATTAGTCAATAAGTACATTAGCATGATGGTTGTAGGCGCTATTTTGCTATTGAGCAGTATAGGGGTCTACATTGGCAGATTTAATCGGTGGAATTCGTGGGATGTGTTGTCGAGGCCTGGGAAGATCTTTGTGGATCTTGTTAATGATTTCAATGCAGCGAACAGCATGATGGTTGAGTTTGTCGCTATTGTATTTACGGTTCAACTTTTTGGATACGTTATCGTATCTTTGCTAACCGCAAGGTCTAGCAGTTAATTATTCCATTCGAACGGGTAAAGGAACAGCTATTGCGTATTGATTTATAAAAATGACATCAAGGAGGCAATATCACACGATGGGTAATCTTAATTTTATCGATAAACTTCCTCACATTAGTGAATGCAAACAGATTCTAAAGGCAGCAGCGATGCTGGATGCCATTTTGATGCCGGAATGGGAGTACAGGTATTACTCGTATAATTCCCAGTGGGACACGAATGAGCAAATGGCATCCATGAGAGATGGGCAAGGAGATCATTATTTTGCAATATTCAATCCAAATGGGCTGATTATTAAAGGCTTTGATAAAGAGTATACACTTCAGCATAAGGTTGACAGGACTGATGTGGTAAAGCGTGTTCCAGAAGCATTTAATACATTTTTGGCAGAGCCGGCATTTGTAATGGATCAGACGACGTTCTGTATCTGGAGTGAGGCGGATCAGGAAGGGTGGTCTGCAGGCACGGTGCTTGGGGATCATGAATACGAACTGTTAGAGATTTTGGTAGGCGGCGCGAAATATTATCATGCTTGGGCACAGGATTACTACGAGATAGCGTTGGATATCGAACTGGTTGAACAGGTATTTGATATGAAGCCGATCGATGAGGTCTTACTACAGCAATTAAATGATGAACTGAGATTAAGTGATATCGAAGGTGAAATTGCAGAAATTGGATACCCGGATAAGGATCTGAAATGATGAAATCGATAACACAGGAAATTACAGAAGAATTATTGACTGTGATGGATATGTACCAAAGAATCGCGCGGCAATTGATCGACCAATTGATATTAGAAACCGATCAGCCTGATCGCATGGAGATCCTGGCAGGTGCGTACCATTTGCTGTCCAATGCGGAAGTAATCCATGGAGAAGAAGAATTAACGGGAAACTGGTATTTTGATATTCATGGTGAGCACTGTATGTTCCAAAATACAGAAACAGGGCAGACATTGGAGGTTTCCCTTGGTAGTCCAGAAGATGTGGGTAACATGGACCCCTACTTTTTTTATAATTTTATCAAAACAACGCCAGAGATTGCTTACCTAACTGCGTATTTCGAGAATCCGTTTAAGGACATGTTGGATTTCTTCGAACGTTTGCAGGCACAGCATGTGTTAATTCATGTTCATGGGGTGGAATATAGAAAGGTTCTTTAATTGCTGTACATGTAATTAGAACTGAGGAGGAATGACGTATGGGTTTAACGGAGTGGTCTACAGATATTCTCCAATATGATCTGTCGGATGAATATTCAATTCGCAAAGCTGATTTTGCCGAATGGGGATTATATTGCACGGTTTATTATGATATGCGTTATGTCGGATTTTTCAGGGAAGAAGAGTTCAGTTCTTCCAAGATCAGTGCGTACTGGATTTACAAGGGGGAAAGCAAAATAGGCGGCGTGAGAATGGAGCCTAACCGGATGTATCATTTGTTTTTTATCCCGCCATTCCAGCAGTGCTTTGAGGTATTGAAGCTTCTGAAGCATAAATTATTACAGTGGTCCGATCGCACCAAACGCATTCTGACCTTTGAGATTCTTCCAGACCAAGTAGATCTATACGCAAGAGCTGGATTCTGGCCAGTGGAGTTCAGATGTCGGTGGATGCAGCGGCCTACAGATCATTTTGAGATCGAGTGGGACAGCAGGGTAACCGTGAAGAGTCCAGAGATTATTGAAAGTGAAACCGGCACCAGAAAATATGTGAATGAAGATGAAATTTCTCAATGTGACCTGGAGAGTTTTGCAGGAAGTCTTGAAGCTACACGAAGAAATAAAACCTCCCTTGCAGACTTTATACCTGACGAAGATCCTAATTATACAAATGAGATTCTGACTCAAGCCTCCACGCTTGTATACGATAAGGAAACGGGGCAACTGATTGCAAATTGTCGTCTTTGTCTGCAGGATAATCAGGCTGCTGTATATAGCATAGGGGTTCGGCCGGCATATAGAGGAAGAGGGCTTGCTACACTGATGTTACAGAGAGCTTTGAATGCGCTTAAGGGTCAGTATCCCGTGCTGCGATTGTATGTGATGCAAGGAAATGATGCCGAGTCCGGATATCTGAATCTGGGCTTTATTGCGGGTGTACAGGAGATTCAGACGATGTATATTCCTGAGGAGGAATCACAATGAAGGTTGCCATCTTAACCGATATTCATGGGAATGCTCCAGCGCTTCAAGCGGTACTGGCTGATATGGATTCCAGAGGAGACATTGAGTATACGTTTTGTTTGGGGGATATGATCGGTATTGGCCCTCACTCCAATGAAGTGATCGAGATGTTGTACAGCCGTGAGAATTTGATAGCGATTACAGGAAATCACGAAGAAGCCGTATTGAGTTTGCTCCAAAATAAGGGGCCATTAGAAGGGCATAAAGGCATAGCCGAGCATCATGAATGGATTGGTCGACATCTAAGTGCGGAATCGATCAAGAGAATACAAGCTCTACCGAAATTCGTTGAAAAAGAGGTAGAAGGACGTCGGTTCCTTCTAACTCACTATCACATGAACAACGACAAGCTGGATGTCATCGATAAAGATCCATCCGGGATCAAATTGGACGCAAGGTATCAGGATACGGCCCATGATTTGGTTTGTTTTGGTCATCATCATATTCTTCATTATTATAAGACAGATCAACGAATCTATCTGAATCCGGGCGCTTTAGGCTGTAACGATCTTGCCATTGCCAGATACGGTATCGTGGATCTCCAAGATGAGGGAATTGATGTGAAATTCATTGGCGTTCCATATGACAACAGGGAATATCTGCAATCGTATGAACGATTGAACGTTCCGGATCGGGCTTTTCTTTTGAAGGCATTCCATGGGAATCAGTTGGAGAGAGAGTATGGGGGGGACAGTGAGCGTTCTTAGCGACGTATGTGCTTCAAAATTAGCTGAGGAACAGCATTTTCCATCACTCCCTCTCCTTTATGTCAGGAAAGGGAGGATTCCTGTACAGCGAGCCAAATTACCCTAGTACACGAATAACAATATCCTGATCATGGTTACCGAAACCGGCACCATAGATCGTTAGACCGCCTACGTTGGGGCTTTCCTCGTCAACCGTAAAACGAAGCGTCCAGAACGGTTCGCTAAGCTTAATATCCGCAAGAGTAATATCCGACATCCGCTCATCATCCATATACGTACCGGAGGCATCAATGCGGATGGTCTTCAATAATCCATACTGATTCACATTGCGATGCCACCAATCTGGTGTATATTTGCCGCGCGCTGCTCTGCCAAAGTCGGCAGGGCTTGTCCACGTTCCAAGAGAAACACCATTGAAAGTGAAACGAATATCCGAAGGCCAATGATCCCGCAATCCAGGAGCTTCAGAAGCCAGTTCCATCGAAATCTCAATAGCATCAGTTGTCTGATCAGGAAGTACAAAGTTAGGTGTTTTATATTCTACATAACCTTTCCCAAACCACAGGATCGCGGCGTGTACCCGCTCAGGATCAAGGAAGTAACGTGGATCGTCCCATATCCCGATTTCTTTCTCAAGTGTGCCTAGCCCACAGGTAGGGTGAATATCAAAAGCAGTGTAGTGCCCAACGGATATTGTCTGCTCTTTGGTTCGTGAAGTTTGATTTGCCGATGGCAGCTCGATCTCAATCTGATTTTGCTTGAGGTAACATAATTTGTGTGTTCCTCCGTTAATCCGAACTCGTCTGCTCCCGATTAAGCCCGCATCCTCCAGTTTGCGAATATGCATCGTGACAATGGAGGGGCTGAGCTCTAATGCTGCCGCAATATCCTTCACATTTTTTTCGCGATCTGCAATCATGTCCATGATTCTCCATCTGACCTCGCTTGCCAGCGCCTCATATAAAGGGAGGAACTGGGGCTCCCCATTTGCTTTGATCATCTGCACAACTCCTTACCCTCAATCTTCTAAAATCATATATATATTAATTCAATAAAATTTGTTCCAAGATACAATCCAGATTCATTGCAAGTTGATAGCCAATGGTGTTTAATTTTTTTAGTTGCTACAAAGTTGGATTCTTATATTTATGAATTTTAGCATAAGAGGTGGAGTATAGTGAAATACAATAATCCTGTTGTTAAAGGTTTCTATCCAGACCCAAGTGTGATCAAAGTCAACGATACGTACTATATGGTGTGCAGTTCTTTTCAATACTTTCCGGGCGTACCGCTCTTTGAAAGCAAGGATCTGCTGAATTGGAAGCAGATTGGTCACTGCCTCACTCGTAAAAGTCAGATTCAGCTCGAGACCGTGAGCAGTTCCGGGGGCGTATTTGCCCCGACGATCAGACACAATAACGGACTTTTTTATATGGTGACAACGAATGATACGACACATCAGAATTTCTATGTATGGACGGACGATATCTACGGAGAATGGTCTGAGCCTATCTACGTGGATCAAGGCGGGATTGATCCGGATTTGTATTTTGAAGATGGCAAGACCTTGTTTATGAGTAATGGGGTAGATGATGAAGGCGTTGGCGGAATTGTCCAGTGTGAGCTTGAGATTGAAACTGGGCGCAAACTGACCCCGAGTCGTTCGATATGGAATGGTACTGGCGGAAGATATCTGGAAAGCCCGCATCTGTATAAAATGAACGGTTACTATTACCTGCTTGCAGCTGAGGGTGGTACGGAGTATGGTCACATGGTTACGTATGCTCGGGGAACTTCGTCTTCAGGTCCATTTGAAGCTTATGCACACAATCCAGTTCTGACCAATCGTAATTTGGGCGGTTATGAGTTGCAGGGGGTTGGACATGGTGACCTGGTTCAGGATGATTTGGGCAACTGGTGGCTCTTTCACCTGGGATTCCGTCAGATTGGCAGATGGGCTACGTTCCATCATCTGGGCCGGGAAGTATTCCTGACTCCGATTACGTTTGGTGAAGACGGATGGTTTACAGCCGGGCATGAAGGTACAACGCTGACGAGTTTTGAGACTAATCGTATCCCAGAAACCGTGGCCCAGCAGGACAAGAAGCATTATACGTTTGAAAATACAAACTGGAGCCTGGACTGGTGTTACCTTCGTCATCCGAATGCAGAGCATTATCAGCTTGAATCAGACAAGCTTACGCTAACAGGAACTGATGTAACGCTGGACGTTCCGGCATCCCCGACGTTCATCGGGCTACGTCAGAAAGACTTTAATGCCACAATTTCTGTCGATGTCAGTCTGACGAATGGGGAAGCTGGTGTCACGATCTATATGGATGAGAATCATCATTATGAAGTGGCAATTCGTCAGGAGCAAGATGGCTATAAGGTGATCGAGCGTCTGAATATCGGTGATATCAAATCGATAGAACAAGAAGTGGATCTGGGAAATAAACAGCATGCAACGCTGGTCATCCGCTCAAGTCAGGAACGTTACAGCTTCTTGCTTCAAGCAGATGGTGAAGAGATTCTGCTAGGCACGGCACAGACGAGATACCTGTCATCGGAAGTGGCTGGAGGTTTTACAGGCGTGCTTATTGGTCTATATGCGACGGGTAAAGATGCTGTAGCTGAGTTTACAAACTTCAAGTGTGACTATCATTAAGAAGTGAAGGGGAGGACCTAAGGTCCTTCTCTTTTTTTGGATTTGTGTCAAAATATAAGTATATTAATAAACGCTAACAGAAGAGAGGTATTTAAACTTGGGAGTACATTATAAAATGCCAGCATCCTTAGAAGGCATCGTTCGAATAGATAAGGAATTACGTAAACAACATGATGGAACCCTCCAAGATTATATGGGTTTTTATATTAGTTTTAACAATGATGAGGATAGATACTACTGTACGCCAGACGATGCCATCATATTTGGAAGAACAGGAGCAGATGGTGATCATTTTGCTTTTTTCACGTTTAACAGATCGATTAGTGATTTGGAAGAAGCTCCGGTTATCTTTATCCAACCTACGGCGTTTGGTAATCAAGTAACTTTAGTAGCCAGAAACTTTAAGGATTTTGTAGCATTATTTATTAATCTTAAGGAAGTGTATGTTTTGGAAAGATTTCGATTCTATAAGAACAAATTAGATTTTATGGATGACTATAGCGATAACTATTTGAAAGATATAAGGATGAGAGAGAGTGATAATAATTTAATTATTGAACTGTTAAAAGACAATATTAAAGGTATAACAGAAATTGATGATGTGTACGAATACATGATTGAATCCAAAAAACAAATAGATCTGGGAATAAACAATGATGATTTTGCATGATCTCTAGATGGCATCACTAAATAATCCATATGTAACAAAAGGTTAAGAGAGCGTGTTATTTAATTATATAGCTAGATTGAATAACCAAGGAGGAGTTGCATGGAAGATCAATGGAGAATTGCAAAGTATGATCCGGCATGGCCTGTTTTGTTTCTCGAAACGAGTTCGAAATTAAGAGAAGCGTTAGGAGAAAAGGCTGTGCGGATTGACCATGTTGGATCCACTTCAATTGCTGGAATAGATGCCAAACCCATCATAGATATACAAATATCTGTTTCCCAGTATGAAAATTTGTTGGACTACAAACGTGAGATCGAAACAGTCGGATTTGTATTCAGAGCAGAAAATCCAGATAAGTCTAAACGTTACTTTCGTGAAGAGCCCGGAAGCAGAAGGATACATATACACGTTAGACAGGCAGGCAGTTTCTCCGAGCAGATGACTTTGCTGTTCAGAGACTATTTAAGGGAGCACCCAGAAGGTTGTTTGAAATATGCAGAAGAAAAGCACAGACTCATGTCATTGTATAAAGATCAACGTCCCAAATATGTTGAAGGAAAAGGGCCAATGGTGTGGAGCATATTACAGAGAGCACATCGTTGGTCTCAAGATATCGGATGGCAACCGGCAAAATCTGACGCATGAGAAGATATAATCGGTAGAGATAACTTGCTTGGAGTGATGAGATGAACATGGGTAGAAAGCTGATGACGACGGTTCTAACCATCATTTGTTTTACTTTGGCTGCAAGTCTCATATCGATGAATGAATCCTACAGTTTTGATTTTTACATTCTTATTTATCCGATATACGCGACTCCCTTGATCCTGTTGATCGGGCTACCTTTATCGATATTGCTGGACTATCTGCTCAGCCGAATACAATTCGTCAATCGTGTTTTGTATCTAAGTACGAGGATATTGAGTTATGCCTGTGCTGGAGTTTTAGGTATGTATATTTATTATCTGGTCATGGGTGCAGGAGAAGCAATCTTGGATTTCAAAGAGACGTTAGTTCTGACCTTATTCGGCGTTCTTGCTGCTATTCTATTTGTACTGATTGATATGGGATTGGAAGTTTTGTTAAAGATGCGAAGAAGAAAGAGTTAAATTATATTGATTCGTCAGGAGGAAAGCAAAGTGACAACGCATTGTGCACTTCTAATCATTGACGTACAGGTAGCGATGTTTGATGAAGCAGATCCTGTATATCAGGGGGAACAGTTACTTCAGAAGATCCAGATGTTAATGGCCAAGGCCCGTGAAGCAGGGCATTTCATCATATATATCCAGCACAGTGAAGGAGCAGGCAGTCCACTGGAACGAGGAACTTCAGGGTGGGCCATTCATCCGTCTATTGCACCTATATCTGGTGACCTTGTTATCGAAAAAGAGACACCGGATTCGTTTCACGAAACCAATCTGCATCTGAAATTGCAAGAAAGTGGCGTGAAGGAGTTAGTCCTTACGGGAATGCAGACAGAGGTATGTGTAGACACGACTTGCCGCAGAGCATACAGTCTGGGATACACGGTCAATCTGGTTCAAGATGCGCACAGCACGTGGAATTCAAACGCACTTCAAGCGGATCAGATTATAGAACATCACAATACGGTACTGAGACTGTTTGCCAACGTGGTGGATACGGAGAATGCGCTTTAATGCTAGGAAAACTTAGGCGATTCTGGCTTTTCGTAGGTGCGGCAATCATGTTTCTGTATTTTCTAATCACGAGTAATCCAGATCCAAATAAGCCGATTTCAAGAAATCAAGTGATAAGCACAGAGATGAGCATAGCCGTGTACACCAGGACAGGCGACGGTGGAGCACACGTTAGCATTGACAATGTTACGTTAAGTAAAGAAGACATTAGCCGTATAGTCGGCTGGCTGAATGCAGCTCCGGAATCATCCAAAATACCAGTAGATGATGTCACAGGAAGCATAAGTGCAGGAATTGCTTTGAAATTAAAGCATAACGCTGAAATTACGATTCAATACAATCGGAAGCAGATTATTGTATCCAGAAAAAGCAGATTTAATAGAGATTCGAAATATATACTTGATCAAAAGGACTTAAGAGACTTTTTGGATCAAAAGTTGGAAGGGACATATTTTGGTAAAGATCCCGTTAAGGATGAATGAGGAGGAGAGGTATTGACGATTAACAAAAGAATAATGAATCTATCAGCCTGGCTTGCTGTATTAGCCATCATATGCATTCCTGGAACTTTACATACTGAAGATGGACCGCTCCGAACAGAGTATGGTTTCCCGATCCGATTCTTTACGGATTATCATTATGCTAATTCTGAGGGAACGATCTGGTTTATATCTGGCATCTCTTTAAATGTACTTCTATATTTGTTCAATGTTCTGCTTATTTATACAGGTATTCATGTGATCTTGTATATAAAAAAGAAATTAACTATATAAATTTGAACTGAATAGTTACACGAAACGGAGAGGACAGAAAAAAAACTGAAGAAGCGAAGTGTTCGCCTAAAAGCTTTCTGAAAGAAAGCTACATCGGAAGCATAGGCTTATCCCCGGAGTTTACCATCATAAAATGAATCAAAAAAATCTGGGAATAACAGCGATCGGAAGGTTGTTCTGTCATCGTAGTGGCCAGTGTAAACATTCGGAGGATACCTTTGCCGATACAGAATTGATCAAATCTCTATGAAAAACATCGATAAAGGGGAATATACCAATGGAAAGCTTCTTTCGTTATAACTGGATGGTGCGTGAGCAATGGTATGTGTGGTGTGAAGATGTACCGCTTGAAGAATTGCTTCGGCCTCGTACGGGCGGAGTAGGCAACATATTACAGACGTTTTTTCATATCATTGATGTAGAGTGGAGCTGGCTTCAATTGCTTCAGGGCAAACCGGATGATGCGGAAGATTTTGCAAACTACCAGAATCTTGAGGCGGTAAGACGATTGGATAGCAAATTACGTCCTGATGTAGAGGCATTTATTACAGCATGGGAGCCGAGTATGGAAAAAAGAGCTTATATTGATCATCGCTCAGCTGGCAAAGTCGCTACAGATTCATGGGGAGAAGTTATGCGACATGTGATCGCCCATGAGATCCACCATATGGGACAGCTGTCGGTATGGGCCAGAGAATTGGGCAAACAGCCAGTATCCGCCAACGTCATTGGCAAAGGTCTGATCATACCTGATTAACAGGGAGATGCTGTCATAACATGGAAGGAGGAGAACGATGACGATTCAACTTAGCCGGATGAATTGGATAGAACTGGACGAACGTATCCAGCAGGTCATTGAACAGGAGGTTCAGATCATTCCCTTGCCACCTGGACTGGAAGCGAGTGTGATGAGAATCGAAATGAATGATCAGCGGTACGTATTGAAAGTCTGGGACAAGGATTCCAAACCGGATATCGCCAAACAATATCGATTATTGTCCAAGCTTTATCAAAGTGGAATTCGTGTTTCTGAACCCTACGGTTGGGGATTAGACGAGCAAGAGAATCAAGTGCTGTTAACGAGCTATGATGGAAAGCCGGTTACCCAATTAACACAAACCAAACTGACACATTTGGCTGAGCGATTAATGGAGGTCCATCGTTATCCGGTGAATGAAGTGAGTGCTGGAGACGATGGAGAATACATATCCAGGTATGATTTTGTTGAATACTTTTTTCCTCAAATGCAGTCACATGAAGATATTCATCAGCATCTCGCAAACCTGATTCAGCATGTCCAAATCAGACAGGACTGTTTGATTCATGGTGATTATAATCTGGGAAACATTCTTGAAATGGAAGGCGATTACACCATTATCGATTGGACTAACGGCCAATACGGTGATCCAAGGTACGATATGGCATGGTCTGTGTTTCTGATCACCATCTATAATGGGGAAAGTTACGGCGAGATGTATCACGCTCAATTTGCACGTTCTGCAAGTTATACGTACACGCTGGAAGAGGAGCAGGTTTTTGGAGCAATAGCTTGTCTTCGCTGGATTCTGTTAAAGCGCGTTGGGGATGTACCCATGGGGCCAGATGTAATGGAAAGGGTTCACAGCATGGCTGTCCATAATCCATATTTGAATGAACACCTGCTGTAATCGTAATACGGGGATACACAATGACGACAGTATACGATTAAGTAATGGAAAGACCACTTTTTTCAAATAAAATAAATAGCCAGTCCTAAACTAGCGATCCTCGCATACCTATGATAGTAGAGGAGCGTGATCGATATGGAGCAGAGAGTGAAAATCTACTTTGAACTGAAGCAGCAGCAAAAAGATATTGAGCAGCAGTTGTCTGTACTACGAGATGAGATTGTTGCGTATTGTGCAGAACAAGGGGTCTATGAGACGCAGGTTGGTGGTTACACCGTGAAAACAGTGCTGCAGAACCGGAAGGAATACGATGATCAGAAGCTGTATGCTTCTCTTCCAGACCCGGACATCTGGCGATTGTTGTCCAAGGTAGACAGCCATAAGCTGAAAAGCCTGATCAAGCTGAACATTCTGTCCGAGGAGCAAATTAACCCAGCATGCACAGTGAAACAGGTGACCTTGTTACAGGTAGACAAGTTGTAACGCTTCATACCCTCTTTGTACATGAGTTGAATTTATATGAACATCCCGATCACAAAATACCTTCAGATTAATGTTCTGTTGCGATGAGCAGTCGGACATACGTGGAGGTGTTTTTGTTGTGCAAACACGGTCGAGGATTATAAATAGTTAAATATGAGGGGGAAGAAGTATAATTTGTTCATTGTAAGCGTATTCAACAAGCGATATGATGGATAAAAAATGGCAGGGAGGAATTGTAAATGCCAACCGAAATTCCATCACTACATGCTGCTTACGCTAATACGTTCAAAATAGGTGCTGCTGTACATACCAGAATGTTGCAGTCCGAAGGGGATTTCATCGCCAAACACTTCAATAGCATCACGGCTGAAAATCAGATGAAATTTGAAGAAATTCACCCGGAAGAGGATCGGTATACTTTTGAGGCGGCGGATAAAATTGTTGATTTTGCCGTTGCCCAAGGAATTGCGGTTCGTGGACATACGTTGGTCTGGCATAATCAGACATCGAAATGGGTCTTTGAGGATACCTCAGGTGCTCCTGCTTCCAGAGAGCTGCTATTATCTCGCTTGAAGCAACATATTGATACGGTAGTAGGTCGGTATAAGGGGCAAATATACGCGTGGGATGTTGTTAATGAAGCTGTTGAAGACAAGACAGACCTGTTCATGCGGGACACGAAGTGGTTAGAGCTGGTGGGGGAAGACTACTTACAGCAAGCATTTAGCATGGCTCATGAAGCAGACCCGAATGCCTTACTTTTCTATAATGATTATAATGAGACGGATCCGGTCAAACGGGAGAAAATATACAATCTAGTGCGCTCTTTGTTGGACAAGGGAGCACCTGTACATGGAATCGGCATGCAGGGGCACTGGAATATCCATGGTCCTTCCATTGAAGAAATCCGAATGGCTATTGAACGATACGCTTCACTGGATGTACAGTTGCATGTTACCGAGCTGGACTTGTCGGTGTTTCGTTATGAGGATCGTCGGACCGATCTCACTGCGCCCACTTCGGAAATGGCCGAGTTGCAGGAGCGTCGCTATGAAGAAATCTTCGATCTGTTCCGTGAGTATAAATCCTCCATCACCTCTGTGACATTCTGGGGAGTAGCGGACAATTATACCTGGTTGGATCATTTCCCGGTACGTGGACGTAAAAATTGGCCCTTTGTATTTGATCAACATTTGCAGCCAAAGGAATCATTTTGGCGTATCATTAACCCTATGACCTGAACATCAGGGAAGTGGAGAGAATCGGTCACGATGTGGCCGATTTTTTGCTGTAGTCGATATAGATTATACAGTAGGGCTATCTCGTGCATGATCGAGGCGTTGATTTGTGTGGATGATAAGGATATGGTATTAAATGGAATTATGTGATAAGGTTGAAGAAATGGTGAACCAAATTCTTTCCTGAAATGAGATGAGAAGATGGATTACATCCGAAACTACTTAATTACTTTTGCCGGAAATTTTATATTTAGTTATTTTATCTTTGAAGAAGGTACTTTTGCCCAACCGCTGATGTTTGCTACATTCATGCTGTTGCTGATCATGACAATCGATTACATGAAAAGTAGAAACAAATATACATTGGATTAGGGGATGTCCATGTTTTTAAACGATTCTGGAGCATAGGGTCGTTTTTTTATTGCATATAGAACAGCTTCCATTTACATCAAGACCATTGTTCATTACACTTGATGAGTAGCACCTCATTAACTCAGTTTTCGTTAACTCAATTCAGATCATCAGGAGGATATCATTATGCATCAATCCGCACATATTCAGAAAGCAAGAGATTACATATTAAACCGAATCCATACCAAACCTGCCGTAGGCATGATTCTGGGGTCAGGACTGGGAGCGCTTGCGGATGAGATTGAAAACGCGACCGTTATTCCGTATACAGAGATTCCGTATTTCGCCCAATCGGAGGCTATCGGTCATGCCAATGAATTGGTTATTGGTGAACTGATGGGCAAAACGGTTGTAGCAATGAAGGGGCGTCTTCATTATTATGAAGGTTTTACACTGGATGAAGTGACATTTCCGGTTCGCATCATGAAGGCGCTGGGTGTTGAACAATTGCTTATCACCAATGCCTGCGGAGCGATCAACACAAGCTTTGAACCGGGCCAACTGATGCTTATTACAGATCATATTAACCTGGTGGGTAATAACCCGTTGATGGGACCGAATAACGCTGAACTGGGTGTGCGTTTCCCGGATGTGTCCCAGGTGTACAATCGCGAACTGCGCAGCATTGCCCTTAAGGTTGCAAAAGAGCAAAATGTTGGCCTGCAGCAAGGTGTCTATGCATGGTGGAGTGGCCCGGCATATGAGACACCAGCGGAGATTCGCATGATTCGTACGATGGGTGCGGATGCTGTGGGGATGTCCACGGTACCTGAAGCCATTGTTGCCATTCATGGCGGTATGAAGGTACTGGGCATTTCCTGTCTGACCAACATGGCCTGTGGTATTCTGGATCAGCCGTTAAGTCATGATGAAGTTATTGAAGTGGCTGCGCAAGTGAAAACAACCTTTATCGGTTTGGTAAAAGGCATCTTGAAAGAGATCTAGTTCTGAGATTGTCTTTATGTGGGCCGCGATGGATAGGATAGAGTTTACATCCAGCCAAATCGAAACCACAAAAAAACGTATGCTTCACGAGTTGTTACTCGTGAGACATACGTTTTTTTTATTTTGCAGAACTATGAACCATCTGAGAATGATCGGCCATGATTGCTGGCGTAGACTCCCTGATGATGGGTTTGGTCACAATGTGTGAGACCTGATACGGTTGTGTTGGGCTATTAATCCGGGATAACAGCATCTCTGCAGCCTTGATGCCCATCTCATTACTGTAAATATGAACGGTCGTTAATGCAGGCTCAATAATTCGGGATTGGGGCGCATTATCGAATCCGCATATCGCAATATCCTGTGGCACAGCGACATTTCTGTCTTTTAACGCCCGAATCAGATCAACTGCTAAAAAGTCATTAGCGCATACGTAAGCAGAAGGTAGGGAGGCCAGCTCTGCCACTCGCTGGTTCAACCATCCTGGCTTGGAGAAACACAGGCGATCATTATCCAGGATGCAATGAGACAGGTCCACCTGCAACCCCGCCTCCAGCATAGCACGGTGATATCCAACCCATCGTTCATTAAAGCTCTTGCAGTGATTGTAATCTCCCACGAATCCGATACTTGTGAAGCCGCTCTCAATTAATTTTTTGGTTATCTGATAGATGCTATGTTCATTCTCCATAAGGAGCAAATCTGCTTGGAATTCGGGATAACATATGTTGGAAGCGCAATCGATAAAGATCGTGGGGATGCCCAGATCGGTAATCAATTGAGTGTATTCCAGATCAAATAATTCAATGCAAATGATGCCGTCTATTTTAGCGATATCAAAATTGTTGGGAAGTGTAAGCGTATCTTGATCGTCTTCACGCACGATATGAATCGAGAGATTGTATCCCTCCGCACTGATTCTTTTCTCCAAACCACTGATCAACAACGAACCAAAGTGAGATGTATTCGGCAGGTTTTCAGTTAACAGGGCGATATTGCCCGGAGTCTTCGTTAGAACAAGCTCATTTTCCATGTAGGCGAATTGCTTATATTTAAGTTCAATTGCTTTTTTAATTACACGATTTCGGGTCTCATCCGGGATGTTTCCGCTATCGTTTAATGCTTTGGAAGCCGTGTTCCTGGAGATCCCCAAAGCATCAGCGATGTCTTGTATCGTGACTTTTTCCTTAGCCATCTAATGCTTCACCTCTAATCCTCAATAGTCATCCATAATCTTCTCTAAGTCAAATGTATAATAGAACGGGACAAATAGCAATCTCTGTTTTACAAATGCACAATTGTATTTACATTTAGATAGGCGAATTCTATTTTCATAATTGTTCCAGAAGTTTCTTTAACTATGTAACAATGATGATCTATTACAGTAATGCTATAGAAATATCTTTGCTAGTATTGACGATTCAGTACTATATATATGCAAATTTAATCCTCTTTAGTTACATTGATGCAAAGATAAAGTGATCAAATGCACAAATATTTTTTACAAAACGTATTGACTAAATCCGTAGATAACTGATAAATTGTAAATTATTAAATAGGCAATTGTAAATATTGAAAGCCCTTACTGAAAACAATTGTCAACTTCTAGAATGAACGGGGGTATCGTGTTGGATAACATAGCCGACAGCAAAAAGGGCGAGGGAAGGGTACTGAAAGTGAGGACGACAAGCGGTCATAGGTTGCAGCAGCTCAAAAAAAATTACTTTTTATATATGTTGCTTGCACCGGCCTTAATTTTGACTCTTATCTTCAAGTACATTCCGATGTACGGAGCCATCATTGCGTTTAAGGATTTCAGTCCGATCAAAGGCATCATGGGTAGTGATTGGGTAGGACTGAAGCATTTTGAGAAATTTATAGCTTCACCCAATTTCGATATCATTTTAATGAATACGCTTAAACTCAGCTTTTTGGGATTGATATTCAGTTTTCCGGTGCCCATTTTACTCGCACTCATGCTGAATCAGGTACGCAAAGCTGGCATCAAGAAAAATATTCAATTGTTTCTGTATGCACCCAATTTCATCTCGGTTGTTGTCGTGGTGGGTATGTTGTTCATCTTCCTCTCACCGACAGGGCCGATTAATCAATTAGCCACATGGATTACAGGTCAGCCAATCATGTTCATGTCTGAACCGGAATATTTCCGCTGGATCTACATTTTGTCCGATATCTGGACTGGAGCGGGTTGGGCTTCGATCATTTACGTCGCAGCTTTAGCCAATGTTGATCCAGAGCTTCACAATGCGGCTAATCTGGATGGAGCCAATCTCCTTCAGCGTATTCGCCACATTGACCTTCCAACGATTCGTCCGATTATGGCTATCGTCTTTATTCTTGCAGCGGGTGGCATTATGTCCATTGGATTTGAGAAGGCCTATCTGATGCAGACGTCCATGAACCTGCCTTCCTCCGAGATTATTGCCACGTATGTCTACAAGGTGGGGTTACAGTCTGGAGATTACGCTTATTCTGCCGCAGTAGGATTGTTCAACTCGGTGATCAATGTGATTTTGCTGGTGACGGTGAATCTGATTGTGAAGAAATTGAATGAAGGCGAAGGCCTCTATTAGGAAAGGAGTATTATCCATGGTTGTTAAACACACGGGAATGGATCGATTGATCCTCACACTCAATGCCATTTTTCTCACCTGTGCTGTACTGGTTGTGGTTGTTCCCCTGATTTATATTGTTATCGCCTCATTCATGGACCCCACGGTGTTACTGAATCGTGGACTGTCCTTTAATGTATCGGACTGGAGTCTGGACGGATATCAGATGATTTTGTCCAATCCAGCCATGATTCGGGGGTTTGCAAATGCGGTATTGTACTCGGTTTCTTTTGCACTGATCACCGTGACCGTATCTATATTTGCAGGTTATGCATTGTCGGATGACAGGCTCGCGGGACGTGGATTTTTCATGATTATCTTTATTATTACCATGTTCTTCGGCGGGGGATTAATCCCTACGTATCTACTCATACGTAATCTCGGCATGCTCGATACGGTGTGGGCGATCATCATCCCTGGAGCCGTTAACGTCTGGAACATCATTCTCTCCAGAACCTTTTTCAAAGGAGTCCCTCGAGAACTGAAAGAAGCTGCAAACGTGGATGGCGCCTCTGAGATGAAGATTTTCTTCCAGATCGTCATTCCGTTGTCGAAACCGATCATTTTTGTACTCGCACTCTATGCGTTCGTTGGGCAATGGAATTCCTATTTTGATGCAATGATCTATCTCGATAATCCGAACCTGCATCCGTTACAGCTCGTTCTGCGCTCCATTCTGATTCAGAATCAGGCTGCACCGGGCATGATCAGTGATCAGCTCGCGATGGCAGAACTGAAACGGCTTTCCGAGATGATTAAATACTCAGCGATTGTCATTTCGAGTCTGCCACTCATCATCATGTACCCGTTCTTCCAGAAGTATTTCGAAAAAGGTGCCATGGTCGGTTCCCTCAAATAGTGAACAGCCTGCGATACAGTAAGTTGATCCAATCCAACTCATGGAGGTCATTATTATGAAAAAAGTAAACAAATCTAGAAAAGCCGTTACAACGGCGTCCATTTCCGTGTTATCTGCAATGCTCTTTCTAACCGCCTGTGGCGGGGGTGGAGGCGGCGCGGCAAGTGAGGCGCAATCCCCTGATGGCAAGGTGACATTGAATTTTATAACACAGAGCTCTCCGCTGGCTCCCGCTGATCCAAACGACAAGCTGATTAACAAGCGACTCGAAGAGAAAACCAATGTGCATATCAACTGGAAGAACTATACGAGTGATGTGTTTGCAGAAAAAAGAAATCTGGCGGTGGCCAGCGGTGATTTGCCGGATGCCATTTTTGATGCAGGTTACGGGGACTATGATCTCCTGAAACTGGCGAAGGACGGGGCAATCATTCCACTTGAGGACATGATTGAACAATATATGCCCAATCTGCAAAAGGTGCTGGAGGAAGCTCCCGAATACAAGAGCATGATCACGGCTCCAGACGGCCATATCTATTCATTCCCATGGATTGAAGAACTCGGAAGTGGCAAACAACGGATTCAGTCAGTGGATAACTTGCCCTGGATTAATGTGGAATGGCTGAACAAGCTCGGACTGAAGATGCCAACGACAACCGAGGAATTAAAAGAAGTGCTGATTGCGTTCAAAACCCAAGATCCAAACGGCAACGGTAAGGCAGACGAAATTCCGTTATCTTTCATTAACAAACCGGGCGGAGAAGATCTGACATTTCTCTTTGCGGCATTTGGACTCGGAGAGAACTGGGATCATACCGTGGTAACCAATGATGGGAAAGTGGTCTTCACGGCAGCTGATGAAGGTTACAAGGAAGCGGTTAAATACATTCATGAGTTGGTTCAGGAAGGTCTCGTGGATGTCGAATCGTACCAGCAGGATTGGAACACGTATCTGGCAAAAGGCAAGGACAACAAGTACGGCATGTACTTCACTTGGGATAAGGCTAACATTACAGGCATGAATGATACGTATGATGTTCTGCCTCCGGTTGCCGGCCCTAACGGAGAGGTCAATGTCACAAGAACAAACGGAATTGGACTTGATCGTGGTCGCATGGTCATTACCAGCAGCAATAAAAACCTGGAATCCACAGCGAAGTGGGTAGACCAATTGTACGATCCGCTCCAATCTGTGCAGAACAACTGGGGTACCTATGGAGATGAGAGTCAGCAGAATATTTTTGAATTCGATGAAGCCAAAGGGATGCTGAAGCATCTTCCACTGGAAGGATCTGCACCTGTGGAGCTCAGACAAAAGACCAGTATCGCCGGACCATTGGCCATTCTCGACAGTTACTATGATAAATACACAACCAAACCAGAAGATGCAGCTTGGCGTATGGAACTTCTTGATAAGGTTATGGTTCCGCATATGAAAGCAGAGAACGTATATCCAAGTGTGTTCTTCTCTATTGATGAACTGGATCGATTGTCCACGATTGAGACCGATCTCTTCGCCTACGTGTTACGTCTGCGTACGGAGTGGTATCAGAACGGGAAAATAGATCAGGAATGGGATGCTTACTTGAAAGAGCTGGATCGCCTTGGATTGCAAGAATGGCTACAGATTAAACAAGCCGGGTATGACCGTAATAACCAATAAAGAAAAGTGTGGAGGAGAAACCATAATGTCGACAATTCTTAAACAAGATTACAGAAACGAATACCATTTCTCACCGAAAGAGAAATGGATGAACGACCCGAACGGCATGGTATTTTTCAATGGGGAGTATCACCTGTTCTATCAGCATCATCCGTTTGGTACAACATGGGGACCGATGCATTGGGGTCACGCGGTGACCCGAGATCTTGTCAATTGGGAGGAACTTCCTGTAGCTCTGGCGCCGGATGAACATGGCATGATCTTCTCGGGCAGTGCTGTGGTGGACTGGAATAATACTTCAGGACTTTTCGACGATGAGCCGGGGTTGGTTGCTATTTTCACCCATCACCTGGAAGTTGAAAAGCATGATGCCATACAAACCCAGAGTCTGGCGTATAGTAAAGACAACGGCAGAACCTGGACTAAATACGAGGGTAATCCGGTATTAAAGCATGAGTCCTTTGTCGATTTCCGTGATCCCAAAGTGTTCTGGCATGAGCAGACCAAGGAGTGGATTATGATTATCGCTTGTGGTCAAACGGTATGTCTGTACCGATCTCCCAATCTGAAGGATTGGACGCTAGGAAGTGAATTTGGCGAAGGGATCGGTTCACACGATGGCGTGTGGGAGTGTCCGGACCTGTTCCCGCTTGCAGTGGATGGAGATTCAGGGCAGGAGAAATGGGTGATGCTCGTTAGCATTGGTGCAGATCCTGCTTTTATAGAAGGCTCCAGAACGCAATATTTTACGGGAGATTTTGATGGAAGTACATTTATCCCAGACGAGGCATCCCATACGATCCGCTGGATTGATCATGGCCGGGATAACTACGCTGGAGTTAGTTGGTCCGACATTCCGGCTGAAGACGGCAGACGCCTGTTTATGGGGTGGATGAGCAACTGGATGTATGCCAATCAGACGCCGACCAATGATTACCGTGGAGCCATGACCATTGCCCGGGAGCTGACACTGGAGACAAGAGCCGGAGAAGTTATCCTGATTCAACGTCCTGTGCGTGAGCTTGAGCAAGCCCGTACGCCAGTATTGTCCTTACAGGATGCTTCGATTCAGCAAGTGAGGCAGCAGTTGAACGATTTGCAACTAGTGAACTATGAGATCCATGCAGCGTGGTCTCCGAATCAGTCGTTCCATTTTGCCTTAAGAAGCGGAGCTGACAACGAAACGCTCGTTGGCGTAGACGCTAACCGAGGTGAAGTGTATATCGATCGTAGTCGATCGGGTATCGGCGATTTTCATGAACATTTCCTGGGTCGCCATGCAGCTGAGTTAAAAGAGGTAAATGTAAACCAAAGTTTACGTATCTTTGTAGATCATTCATCTGTGGAGGTATTTGCAAATGATGGTCAGACGGTTATTACGGATCTGATCTATCCGGATGTGGATTCCAAGGGTATCTCTGTTCATGCCGAAAATACGGATCTGCTATTCTCTTCAATTCATATCTATGAGATCTCACCGACCAAGGCTAAAGGTCAATTGTAATGAAGGGAAGGAGTGCAGAACGATGCGTATTGGAGCCATAGAAGCGGGCGGAACGAAGTTTGTATGTGGTGTAGGGAATGAGCATGGACAGATTGAAGATCGAATCAGCTTTCCAACAGAACATCCAGAGACAACTCTTGCCAAGGTGATCGACTATTTCAAGGATAAAGATGTGGAAGCGATGGGGATCGGCTCCTTTGGTCCGATTGATCTGCAACCGGATAGTCCCACCTATGGCTATATTACGACCACACCTAAGCCAGGGTGGGAGAACTGTAATGTGGTTGGAACCTTGAAGCATGAATTTCCGGTTCCTTTTGGATGGGATACGGATGTGAATGCTGCCGCGCTCGGTGAAATGACGTGGGGAGCGGCGCAAGGACTGGACAACTGTGTATATTACACGATTGGCACAGGCGTTGGTGTTGGACTCGTAGCAGGGGGCCAACGAGTACATGGATTGTTACATCCCGAGGGTGGACATATTCGCACAAGACGCCATCCAGACGATCGCTTTGCCGGATTATGCCCGTACCATGGCGATTGCCTGGAGGGGATGGCTGCAGGACCAGCCATTGAAGCACGTTGGCAAAGTCCCGGCAGTGAACTGCCCGCAGATCATCCGGCGTGGGAGATGGAATCCTTTTATATTGCGGAGTCGATCACCACAGCCATCCTGCTTCATTCGCCGCAGAAGATCATCTTGGGCGGTGGTGTAATGCAGCAAGATCAGCTGTTTCGACTAATCCGGGAGCGTGTTGTACGGAATCTGAATGGTTATGTGAATGCAGCCCCAATTACGCAACATATTGACCAATATATCGTCCAGCCCGGATTGGGCCAGCATGCAGGTCTGTGTGGTGCGCTCGCATTGGGTCTGGAAGCATTGCAACATGCAGCACAAGCTTCACATGCTTCATAGTTTTCTTAAATAATCTACATCCCAGAAGGGACGGTTGCCGTTCGCTTATTTGTATAAGCAAGACTGCACCGTCCTTTTTGGGCTTTTTTTATTTTTTGAGGAGTTTAATATGTTTGAAAAAAAAGTGCGTTCTAAAATCCGATGTTGCTCAAGTGAGCTGCCAAAGGTATGATTTTTAATGTCCTATCCCTATTATGCGATAAGACATTCAAAATCTAACGCGTCTCGAATGGAAAGGAATCTAACCAATGAAGAACCATATAACAATGCGTCAAGCTGTCCAGGCAGACCAAGAGCAACTCGCCGATTTGCGGGCGTTAGTACTGTACGATGATCTAACCAGGCTGGGGAGATACGATGATGTGAAAGTACGTGAACGTTTTCGAAATACGTTCGACCCTTCCCATACGAGGATTATTGAAGTGGAAGGTTCCATGGTAGGTTGTGTAGCATTGAAGCCCAAGTCTGAGGCATATCTATTGGAACATTTCTACATACATCCCGATTACCAAGGCCAGAGAATAGGAACGCAGGTACTGAGCATGTTGCTAGAACAGGATGAAGTTCAGGGGAAACAGGTTATTTTAAATGTATTGCAGGGAAGTCCCGCTCGGCGATTGTATGAACGATTTGGATTTATATTGGACAGTGAAGATGAGGTCGATGTGTTCATGTCCGTTCAAGTTCAGTAATTTCTACTGTACATCTATATAACTTGAACTAAAGATTTTACACAGGAACGGAGTGTTCAGTGTAAAATCTTTAGTTCAAGTTATATAACAGACCCATTCATTTAATTTTTGAATGGGTCTATTGAACTTTTCTATTATACTTTCCGATGACGTTACCCTAATATGGATAATAACCTACTTTTTATATAGGAATTATATAGTATGGAGAATGCCAAGATGCCACAATGGAAGCGAAATCTATATATTCTGTGGTTCGGCCTGTTTTTCAATCATATGGCGTACTCGCTGTCCGTTCCGTTCTTTCCTATATTCCTGCAAAATGATCTCGGTATCCAGAGCGGCTTAGAAGCTTGGTCGGGGATTTCCATTTCCATCAGCTTTCTGATCAGTGGATTATGCGCACCCTTCTGGGGATCACTGGCTGATAAATATGGCAGCAAACTGATGCTCGTCCGTTCAGGAGTTGGGCTAGGCATTGCGCATCTGGCTAACTTCTTTGTTTACGATCCATATACGTTTATCGCAGTGAGGGTCTTTCAGGGACTCATGGCTGGTTTTCATCCTGCCTCGATTACACTAATCGGCACCAATACTCCGGAGAAACATGTGGGTTATGCACTTGGTGTGATCTCCACGGCCAGCGCTGCGGGCGGGATTCTCGGCCCTCTTGCCGGTGGTGTGCTGAGTCATTGGATCGGACTGCGGGGATGCTTCATTGCATCAGCTGTCATTACGTTCCTCGCGGCTCTCATGGTCCTCGGTGTTAAGGAGTCACGACAAGCTCGTACGATCGTTCCAACGAGGATGATAGGGGATTTGAAAAGAGCTGCTTCCACGCCCGGCTTGATGCGAATCTACGGTTTGATTCTGCTAGTCTCAACCTCCGTGCTTATCATCGAACCGGTGCTGACGCTCTATGTGGTCCAGATTGGTGGAGATGTTGGCAGCGCAACACTTAGTGCAGGTATTGTCTTCTCGGCGATTGGTGTGGCAACCGTCATCATGGGGCCGCGATGGGGCAAGATTGGTGGAAGGATCGGGTACGAAAAAACACTGTTCATCGGTCTGATCGGCGGTGGGATTGGCAGTCTGCTGCAAATGACAGCAACGAATCTGATTTATTTTGGCAGCCTGCGATTTGTTTACGGTCTGTTCTTTGCCGCGGTTTATCCGGCGCTGAATGCGCTGATCATCAAATATGCTGATCACGATTTTCGTGGGAGGGCTGTCAGTCTGAGTCAGACGGCGAGTCAGTTCGGTATCGTGCTTGGACCGTTAATCGGTGGTTTTCTCGGTGGATGGATCGGCATTCCGTTTATTTTTCTATTCACAGGGATTGTATTGCTGGGAGCGGCTTGGGCAGTGTCATCACCACAACATAGGGAGGAATATATATGTCGCAACGACAATTGAAATTGGGAGCTAATCTGAACGGAGTGGGGAACAGCATTTCCTTTTGGCGTCACCCGGATATTCCCATTAACGCGAGTGTTAGTCTGGAATTCTACAAGAAGCAGGTACGTATCGCTGAAAAAGGGAAGTTTGATCTGCTCTTTATTGCAGATGGCCTCTTCATCAACGAGAAGTCCAATCCTCATTTTCTCAATCGCTTCGAACCTCTGACGCTTCTATCCGCACTCGCCGGGGCATCTTCCCATATCGGGCTGGTTGCTACATTATCTACTTCCTATAGTGAACCCTTCACGGTTGCGCGGCAATTTGCCTCACTGGATCAGTTAAGCGATGGGAGAGCCGGATGGAATGTGGTCACTTCACCTCTGGAAGGCTCGGCACTGAACTTTGGTAAAGGAGAACATCCCAACCATGCGCTGCGCTACGAAATTGCGGAAGAACATCTGAATGTGGTCAAAGGTCTATGGGACTCCTGGGAGGACGATGCCTTTGTCGGAAACAAGGAACAGGGCGTATTCTTCGATCCTGCCAAGTTACATACGCTGAATCACAAAGGAGCGCACTTCTCGGTACAGGGTCCGCTTAATGTAGGGCGTTCGAAGCAGGGTCATCCGGTGATTTTCCAGGCGGGCTCATCCGAATCTGGTAAAGATCTAGCTGCCCGATCGGCGGATGCCGTATACACAGGACATGAGACGCTGGAGGAAGCAAGGGAGTTCTACCGGGATGTGAAGACAAGAGCGGTGGCGTATGGACGTCAGGCATCGGATATCCTGATCTTCCCGGGCATCGGTCCCATTGTGGGTAGAACAGCGGAAGAGGCGGAGCAGAAATATCAGGAAATTGCCGAACTGGTGAGTATTGATCAGGCGCTAAATTATCTGGGACGTTACTTCGATCATTACGACTTCTCCCAGTTTCCGCTGGATGAACCTTTCCCCGAGATTGGGGAGATCGGCAGCAACAGCTTCCGCAGTACAACAGACAAGATCAAGCAGCAGGCACGGGAACAGGGGCTGACCCTGCGCCAAGTGGCTTTGCTGGTGTCTACCCCGCGTACATCGTTCATTGGTACACCGGATCAGATCGCAGATCAGATTCAGGAATGGTTTGAAGGCGAAGCGGCAGACGGATTCAATGTTCGTACCGTGGTGCCCAATGGCTTGGAAGATTTCGTGGAGCTGGTTGTTCCGGTTCTGCAAGAACGAGGGCTGTTCCGCACGGAGTATGAGCATGAGACGCTAAGGGAGAATCTGGGTCTTGAGATTCCGCGTAATCGATATACGTTAGAGCGTGTGAGATAAAAACATTTTTAGAAAATGATCTTGAGATAGATGCTGGTACCATTCGTTCGAGCAACTTCAAAAAAAGAACGGTAGTCACATCCACGAATTGGACGTGATTACCGTTTTTGTGATGTGTGCTAACACTGAGCCAATTCAGACTCAAAACATCTTAAAATGCCTGAAACGCGCCCCAGATCGCTACGATCATGCAGGCTATACCGCCAATTTTGCTCATTGCGTAATAAAATTCGCTAGGTTCGGGATCTTTTAACCATATCCAGCGGAGGGAGAGCAGGAATTGAAACTTCTGAAACCTTGGATAATAGAAGCTGCACCATCCATAGATGAGTCCGGCAAGCGCGATGAATAGGAGAACAGGTGTACCTGGCGTGTGATGATATTCTGGATATGCAACAGTTACGAGCGTAGCTGGATTATAGTACTCTTCGTGATCTTCAATGACTCTTTGACCATCGATGTACATGTTGACCGGAGAGAGCATATTTCCTTGTTCATCGTAGCTTAATAATTGCTCGGATTGTTGTTCAACGGTATATTTGCGACCGTCAGCATAAGACACGTTATATGTTGCAATAGGTGTTGAGGCGATTTGGGTAATGACATAGTTCTGCTGATCGATGCTGACCGTACGCTTCTGCTGATTGACGGTGACCTGAATTGGGTCTGCTGTACTACTCTCATACGTAATTTGATTATCTTGCTCGTGATCGTAAGTGTATTTATGCTGATCTACATAGAATATGGACTCCGTAAAATAGGGTCTGGATAATATCCCGACAAGTAAGGACACGACGACAACGCATACCAGAAAAATTAGGGTAGGGACATGTTTTTTGGGTATGGAGTTCATTTTTAAGATTACCAATCCCTTCCTTAATTAGATGTTGATTTTAATACGTGAAAGTTGGACAAAAGTTGCAGAGGTGTGCTCTAGTGTTCTCAAGAATGGGACATTATGGTTTCTTTTTGAGAGAGTCCTGTTATTATAAAATTATGCTCTGTTCAAGCCAGAGTGTTGGTTAAGGGGACGAGAAAGTGTTGGACAATCTGCAATTCCAGACGAGTCACAGGAGGAGATTGGGATGATTAGAGGGTTAACGAATGCGGGACTGGGCAACATCGAGTCTGATGAACAATATATTATAGATGCGGCCAAGCACGGATTCGGATCTGTAGATTTGAATCCGCTCTCATTGATTGAAACGTATGGCAAAGAACGGGCGCAACACCTGCTGGAAAGCAATCAGGTGATCATCGGTTCATCGGGTCTGACGGTAGAGTGGCGGACGACAGATGAGCAATTTCGTGAGGGGTTGCAATCTTTGGTCGCTATGGCAGAAGCTTCTGCTTTGCTGGACTGTCACAGCTGTTGCACGTATATTTTACCCTCAACGGATCAACCGGCAGCGCAATTTATGGCAGCGGCTACGAAACGCTTGAGACTCTGCGCAGATATCTTGGACGCTTACGGGATTAAGCTAGGGCTGGAGTTTGTTGGCTGCCATCACTTGCGGACGCAATGGAAGAATCCGTTTATCTGGCGTGTGGAGGATACCCTGGACTGGATCGAAACGATCCATGCGCCAAATGTTGGCCTGCTCGTAGATTCCTATCACTGGCATACGAATGGTCTACCGATGGAGGATCTGTTGAAGCTGAAGAAAGAGCAGATTGTTCATGTTCATATCAATGATGCCTATGACTTGCCTGTGGAAGAATTATTGGATTATGAGCGTTTGTATCCCGGCGAAGGGGTCATTGATCTGGGTGGATTTCTGAGAAATCTGCAGGCGATTGGCTACAATGGTGTGGTGGCTCAGGAAGTACTGGCCCCGGCATCGAATCTTGGTTCAAGTGAGTTGTTCGCCAAGTCAAAAGCTGGATTCGATAAGGTGTTTGCGACAATATAAGCTACTGAAAAAAGGAGGACTGTTCCAGCCATGTTAAGGGCTATGGAACAGCCCTTTTCTGCTTTCTATTAATCCAACAAACCACGTTCTTTCAGTAATTGTGTCGTAACCACCCACAGTCTGTTTTGCATGGCCTCATCTCCGCCAGGATGTATAGGAACAATAGATGCTCCAGTTCCCACATTGAAATATCCTCCTGATACCTCGCCATACTTCGAATCCACAGCCAACCGAGTTATGATATCCGCACCCCGGCGCAGGTCGCCAATGTGCAAAAAGGTTAAAATGCGTTCAAGCACACTTGCAAACCATAGCTCTCGTCCAAGACCCGTAACATTAAAGCCAGGATTCAAGGCATTTACGCGAATTCCGGTTCCACGCCATTGTCTGGCTAGTTCACCAGTAAACATAATATTGAGCAGTTTGGTTTTAGTTTTGCCATAGATTGGAGAGGAACCGCGTGCAGTAAAAGGAGTGATATCCGTTAAGTCATCTGGCAATACCAGTGTGCCATGATTCCGCGAAGCTTCAGATGCAACATTGACGACTCGGGCATGGCCCGCCTGAAACAGGGAAGATTGCAATGTGTGCGTTAACAGCCAAGGTGCCAAATAATTCACGGCAATCATCTCGGCAAATCCTTCGGACGTGACTCTCTGTTCAAAAGCATGAAGTCCGGCATTGTTCAGAAGTACGTCTATACGTGGATAAGCGGCTGCAATCTCAAGCCCAACGCGTTTTACATCACTCAGTAAGGACAAGTCTCCATAGAAAAATTCAATTTTGGCAGAAGGCATGATTTCCTTGATTTTGTACCTGGTAGCCTCGGCACGTTCCTTGCTTCGGGCTGTGAGTATAAGATGTGCCCCGCGTTTGGCGAGTTCCATGGCTGCAAGCTGCCCTAAACCGCTTGTTGCTCCGGTAATTACAATAATGGGATGTTTAGTTTTCATGAGAAGATCTCCTTTTGACACGAATAGATTCGGAATTATATAATGGACATAAATCAACTATAAATATTAATTGATATTTGTCAACTATATTTCGAGAAGTCTACTTTCATGTATCTGGGAGAGGGAGTTAACAATAATGAGTGAAAATCCAGTCAAAACCAAAGATAGAGCAACCCTGGAGCTAGCGCTGGGTGAGCAGATTCATGCACTGATCAGTGCTTCGCATGCGCTTAACGTTCGATCTGCCGAGCGTTTTGATGCGAATCTGCAACCTGCCGCTTTTCAACTGGTACGGTGGCTCTACTCCTATGGCCCAACAAGCGCCGCGGCTTTGGCAGAAGCGAATGCAATGGACCGCAGCTCGGTCAGCCGATTAATCAAACAACTCGAAAAGTCGGGATATGTTAGCAAAGAGCAAGACCCCAAGGATCGGCGCGGGGTGTTACTGTCTCTTACGGAACTTGGTCAACAATCGACGGTTGGTGCGCTCAAGGAGAAGGAGTCAGCTTTTTATGACCGTATATCCAGATGGGATGATAAGGAACTGGAGCATTTCACCGCCATGCTCAGGCAGTTTAACGGATTGGAAGAAAAGTGAGAGGAACAATAGTGTGGATTGTATTTGATACCTGAACCATAGGACATGTCACCATTGAGCGAGGTAGACTACAAATTCATAGCAAAAGCGGACATCTGGTGATGTCCGCTCGTGAAGTTCCCAGATCATTTATAGTTTCCAGGGAAGCTGGGGGAATTTATATCGGAAACCCTGATGGTTTCCTTTTCTCACATATATCCAAGGTGGTGGGACAGGGGTGCCTAGTGCTTTATACAAGACCGTTCCTTCATCGCTTGCGGAATATTCTTCGATACTACTTTGGATATCCTCCCAATGAACCTTACCTTGGTAAGACAGTGTCTGCCCTTGAACGATAACATGAGGTGCACCTGAAATGATTCTCTGCGTTATGTTGAGAACTCCAACCTTTCCTGAGGACAACATCATCAATTCGCTCATGAAAAGTATGATAATCAAAATGACTATGCTCACAATCCATCGCTTTTTGCTCATTTTGTGACCTCCACTACCTAGGGATCATTCCCTCATAGTTAATGTCTTTTAATGACATAATCTCGTCAGAGATGGTATTGATTTTGACTGAGTAGGGCTTAATAGCTTGCAGGAATTCATTAATGTTCTTCTTACGATCTTTATGAAATACGCCAGATGTTATGTGATTCTCCTTTAATACGTTATCGTTCATTATGACTTGTTTAGAATAACTAACTGAATTACTATAATCGATTAGATGCGTAACCCCCGTGAATTTGCCATTAGTTAATGTACCTTTGGAGAATTCGGATGGTTTAATCCCAATATATTTTTCAGAAGAACCGTGTTTCTTTTTATAATCGATAATCGTGTCAAAAAAGTCCTTGTCCCCGGTTAACTTTTCGTTGAAATAATCATTTTTGAGAGCAATCGTAGTTGTGTGATCAGTATATCCTAGTGAGACAGTATCTGAAGAGTGAATTGCGTAATATCCTTGAGTCATCTTGCCCTGATTGAATGTTCCATTGTTAATGGTGTTGATGTATCTGTCAAGTATAGGGTAAACCTTACCATCAGAAGTAAGATACTGTACTTCTAACCATTGCGTAATTTCTTTTCCTTTACCATGATATGTATCATTAATCCATGATCCGGTGTAGGTTTTTGTAGTGAATTCACCTGTTCCATGGCCCATATTAGATTCATTGTAATCCTCAAAGGGGACACCTCCACCTTCAACTAATGTATATGTATATTTGCCTTTTCCTTGCCGCTTACCACTCACCCAATCTCCAGAGTAAACTTCGGTTTCTCCCCATCTTGCGGTTCCTTTACCATGAGGTTTCCCGTTTAAAACTTCACCATAGTACGTCGCTCCATCTGACAATTTTAAGTTTACTTTCTTCGATGCTGCTTCTGTTGGAGTAGCGCTTGATAATAGTCCAATGATAATGGTGATCGTTAATCCAAAACCTAGATAGAATCTTTTCAAAAGTGTGCAACTCCTTCAATGTATATGGATCTTTGCGTTGTTAGCCATCTTCAACATTATCGGTTTATGTATCGTATTTTTCCAGTTTAAATATAAAGTGGAGATAGGTCGGATCTTACAAACAACACACTACCCAGTCCACAAAAGATTTTCTTCGGGTGGCATGTAAGACGTTCCATAGCTTTAATTCACGAAACGAAAAGACACGTTACTGTGATAGAATGATTTAGGTTCGGATGATGAAACGGTGGGGGCTTAGAAAATGAACAAAACGGAGCGACAGCTTGCGATTACGCTTGAATTGCAGCGAAGAAAGATGCTACGAGCAGAAGATTTGGCAGCTCAATTTGAGACAAGTGTACGTACGATATATCGAGATATTCAGGCATTAAGTGAGGCTGGTGTTCCGATCATGGGAGCTCCGGGTCAGGGGTATTCCCTCATGGAAGGATATTTTCTGCCCCCGGTAAGCTTCACCGCAGAAGAAGCCGTATCCCTGCTCATGGGAGCTGATTTTATCGAACAGAGAATGGATACAGAATACGCGATGGAGGCTAAGTCGGCTCAACGAAAAATTGAAGCGATCTTACCAGAATCCGTTCGTAATGAATCAACTCGTGTTCGGGAAACGATGCGACTGCTTCATACGGTTGAACCTTTAACCCGAGCACGGGTGAAAACATACCTTAACCAGATACGTAATGCCATTCTGGATCAACGTAAAATCAGCTTTATGTATCTGAAAAAAATGCCAGGAACGGATGGGAATCGGTATAACATGCGTGAGGTTTCACCCTATGGCCTCTCACTGGTTCAGGAGAATTGGATGTTAATTGCACGTTGTGATATGCGACAAGACATCCGTCATTTTCGTTTGTCACGCATGACTGAACTTTCTATGCTGGAGGATCAATTCCTTTTGCCGCCGGATTTTGATCTAAACAGTTATCGACCTCCTGACGACCGTAACGAACATATATTAATCAGGGCTAAACCTGAAATTGCTGACAAAATTATGGAGGCCCTTCATTTTTATATGGATGCATTTGAGGATCAAGAGGAAGGTGTGATTTTTCATTTTCGTGTCCGCTACCCGGAGGAAATCTTGCATTATTTACTTGGTTGGGGTGGAGATATCGAGGTCTTGGAGCCGGAGTCTTTACGCTTTCGAATGCAGGAAGTAGCCAAAAACATCTTAAAACACTACTGACATACACCTGTCAGTAGTGTTTTTTTATATTTTGATATATCACAGATTAAGAGGAGTGGGTTGCAGGATGAGAAGTACAACTGAAGTATTGAAATCATTGGAAACGACAGTAGAACGCTATTTGGCAGAACTGAACAAATTGGATATGGATAGCTTACTTGAAAAACAAAGTGAAGAGGAATGGTCCATTGGACAGATGTATGTACATTTGATTCAATCAGCGCTTTTCTTGCATCTGCATAATGTTGAGAAGTGTTTGAGCAGCGGGGATTCAACATTAAACTCGGATGAGGAAAAAACAGAACTGGGTAGGCAAGTGTTTAAATTAGGACAATTCCCTCCTATTCCCGTAAAGGTTCCTGCTTCCCCTCAGTACACCCCGCAACCACCCGAGAGCAAGGATTCGTTAATCGATGGTCTTCACATGGTCGTGGAACGGATGAGAAGTACAGAACCTCTTGTATACCAAGCATCGGTAAACAACAAAATATATCATCCAAGGCTTGGCGCTCTAAACGCTCAGGAGTGGTTTTTGTTAATAGAGATGCACTACAGACATCATTTTTTACAATTGGATCGATTGATATCAAATCTGGAAATATAAACGAGAGAAGGGAAAGGGGGGTATCAATGAAACCAAATCAGGACACTAGATATTGGATTGGCGTTGTATCTGGTTCTCATGTGAATGTAGCCGTAGAGGGAGGGTTTGCGCAGCTATGCCATGGCAAGTCAGCAATGTTGCGACAGATGTCCGCGGGTGATTGGCTGATATACTATTCTCCACGCACAGACATATCAACGGGGCAGCCACTTCAGGCGTTTACCGCTATTGGTCAAATTATCGACGACAGGATATACCAATATCAGATGTCGGAATTCTTTATACCCTTTCGCCGAGATCTCCGTTATTTTCCGTGTCGTGAAGTAAAGATCGCAACGTTGTTAGACCAACTCGGTTTTACACGCAGGAATCGCAATTGGGGGTTTCCATTTCGTAAAGGTCACTTTGAAATTGGGGCTGAAGACTTCATGATGATAGCTTCCTCCATGTTGGAAAATGAGACATTGTCACTACTGGATATTAGCTTAAGCCAGAGATGTTAACCAAACCAAAAGGCCCATAGATTGTCCATGGACCTTTTTGCTTTATGGATAATCATATCCTCCACCGTTGATATTACATTTGCGAAGACGATGGATGCCCAAGGAAAGACCTTTAATCGCCCCGTATTTCTCAATAGCTTGAATCATATACACAGAACAGCTTGGTTCAAAACGACATTTGTTCCTCACTTCAATGGGGGCAAAACGTTGATAAATTCTAATACTCCATATCAGGATTGCTCTAACATGTCGTAGAACTATGAAAAACATACTTGTTATGAAAACAATCTGGGCACTTAGCAAAGCATATACTGGAATGAATGGATTCAAGAGATAAAAACAGATCATAGAGATGATTAGCCCTGTGAATAATGCAAGTGTAACGTTAAGCAAAGACTTCAACCAATCAATTTCTGGAATAACATGAGTTCTTATATAGAAACTGCTTCGAGGATCGTTTTCTTCATGATGTGTATGTAAGAGTCTAATAAGTTCTTCTTCGGATGGCATGTTATTATATATCAGTTCCTCAGATTCTGAGTTTCTCATGATTGTTGTACTATTATTAAATCTCTCTGTAGAAAATAAGCATATAATGATGCGTTGTAACAGGTTGCTGGAGACAACCGGGCTTCTCAGTGACGGATAGCGACTCCATCGATTGATAGGTCCATCCAGATTGTGCTTTGTGATTAATGATATCCGCAAATAAATTAACAGCAGCCTGAGTATCACCTCGGTTTACTTGAACATTTTTCGGACCTGGAACAACTGTATACTCTCTCATTTAAATCATCCTTTCGTATGTTGGAATTATGGCAATAGACATTCCATTATTTTACTATGGGTATGGTGAACTGTCGATTGAAACTTATTAGATGAGATTGGATTAAATGATAGGCCATCTAACAGGATGGTCTTTGTTGCGATGAAGGTTTAAATTCAAGTGGAAAAGTCAATAAAAGCTCTGTAAGCAACGCTGTACAATCCACTGAAAACCAGTACAATTGAACCTATAAGAACATGAGATAAAGAGAGGAATTTCTCCATGACCGATACAAGTGGGAATCGCAAAGTTGACGGCTATCTAAAGAAACTCAAAACGTTGAAGGAAGAGTCCACAAAGCTGAGAGAGATTATTCGGGATTTTGAACTGACAGAGGATATGAAATGGATGCACCCTTGTTACATGCTGGATGGGAAAAACATCGTTTTAATCCATGGATTCAAAGAATACGTGGCTATTTTGTTCTTCAAAGGTGCTCTGCTGAAGGACTCGCACGGCATTTTGGTCCAGCAAACGGAGAATGTACAGGCAGAACGCCAGCTTCGCTTCACCAGTCTGGAGCAGATTGTGGAGCAGGAGGCTATGATCAAAGCCTATATCCAGCAAGCAATTGAAGTGGAACAGGCTGGACTGCAAGTGGAAATGAAAAAAACTGCCGAATATAGCGTTCCTGAGGAACTTCAACAGCAGTTTGATGAGAATCCTGCTTTCCGGGATGCATTTGAAGCACTGACACCCGGACGGCAGCGGGCATATCTTTATTATTTCTCACAACCGAAGCAATCCAAAACAAAAGTGTCACGAATAGAGAAGTACATGCAGCCGATCCTGGAGGGCAAAGGATTGAATGATTGATAAGTAATTATACACTCCTAAATTCGTTAGAATAATACAAGTTCCAAGAGGCTTCTCCCTGTCATCCGTATGACGTCTGGGAATAGCCTTTTTTATATCCAACTGAAAATGAAGGGATCTTGCCTCTATTTGCTCGGTTATTACATGCATGAGCCTGTTTGCTAATATCACGGGGCCTGTAACGATACCGTCCCTAGAATCTTCGCATTTGTACGGATCACCATGTCGTTTACGTGTTTGTTGGTCAAATTCGTAAAGAAGCGTTCGAGCTTTCGTGTTTAGCGTACTTTATTTGCATGTAGTTATACCAGTGTTATATTAACAATACAAGATATTAATGATGAAGGATGAGCATGGATCATGAATCCCGAGATGAAAGAGTTTATATATAAACATTACTTGAAAAAGGGTTTGGAACTTGAAGAGAATCCAGTCACAGACGCTGGCATAATATATGCATTGGATGTCTATCAGGTATCAGCTAGAATCAGGAAAAGAGTTGCTAGAATTACGGCTATGATGATGGAGGACGAGGAAGATCGGAGCTTAAATGCTTTTAGCGACATAGACGAGAGGGCAATCCATTTATTTTACAGCACGGGTGTTCGAAAAACAGACACGGATTTGAAGCGAAGTGGATTACTGGAATCAGATATACAAGCGTTGTTGCATCAAGGTTTTATTATACGTATGGTACAGTATGAATCCGATGGAAAGACGGAAAAACGAAGTGAATACAGGATGGGCTACAAGTTATACCAGCTGCTGGAGCTGAAAAAGGTGCAAGAAGAAGAAAAAAGCCAGGTGTTAGTTGAGGATTGGCGCAGTGCTTTAATGACTGTGCTGGATTCTGTAAAAGAGGACCCCCCCATTTCCTCAGAAGTTTCAGCGAAAGTAAGTGAAATATATGAGTACCACCAAGCCTTCTGGCGCTTTGTGGAGAGGTTCGTTGCAGAATTGAAGCAAACATCTGGCATGAACGAAATAGCTGACTCTTTAGAGATGGATCGTTCAGCCTGGACGCATAAGAAACTTATACTGTATGTCGAGTTCGTTATAGCTGTTGCGGAGATTGTATCCGTCAAGACCTCTTTTGACTGGAAAGAGATTGGGGCACGACATTATCGTACTATCGGTGGTTCCAAACGTTTTGATATACACAAGCTCTCTTTCCTGGAGCAATTCGAGCAAAATCTCGGATTTCCGTTGCATGTCATCGGATTGTCCAGTCAAGGTGTGATCACACCTGTCTATTTTGCAGGTCAATTAAGCGGAACGGGTGGATTTCAGTATCCACAGGGTTTCCTGCATGCTACGACGGATCTGACGGTATTTAGCACTCATTTCTATACGACATGTCGTGTTCTCTGGATCGTGGAGAATCGTGCGGTTGTTACACGAATGGTAGCAGAGCCTGATTTTTTGACGCGTTCAGACAGTTTGGTGCTGGGCATAGATGGTCAACTACGAAGCGGACACCGCAAGTTTATTGCTGATGTGCTGACACATTCCAATCACTTGGAGCAAGTGGTGGTCTGGTGTGACGTCGATGATGCGGGGTTCGTTATCTCCAAAAATGTGCAATCCCTGTTGAAGTCTCACACAGCTTTAAGTGCAAAATGGATTCTTCCGATCCCGTCTGCCAATCAATGGGAGAAATTTCAAGGTGAAGTCCACAGTTGGACGTCTTTTGAGATCGAAATGGAGAAAAGGCTTGCTCTCGGGCACGCTGGAGAACAGGAAGCCGAGATGGGAGGTATGGAGCGTTGGATGAGTTGGTTGGCAGTATGATCTCGATTCTGGGCGCAGATACCCCTGACCATCTGCAAAAGGAAGCATTAAGGGATATCGTCAAGCTGGCGGGTGTGTTAACCGAACTCCGTGAATATTTCGAGGAGCCGCTGAAAGTGTTGGAGGTTCTGAAAATGTTGAATCTGATTCAGCGTGAAGCCCTTGGACTGGACGAGCCATTGGAGGATCAGGAGGCTTTGTTTTATCGCTTTCGGAATCGTTATGGAACTGAGCCGAATATTCCGATGGAGCGTCTGTTGCATGTGTTGCAAAAATATAACTGGATCATTCGCGGCAAGAAACGCTTGACGATGATGGATGCGGGAAAACGCATGATGGACATGCTCATCCGGCTTGCCAATGATTCACTCGCGTATTACATGCAGGATGAAATTGCCCGTTCCTTGTTTCAGGCCAAGCGAGATGCGGACCTGAGTGAGGCTTATGACGACAAAGGCATTTCGGGAGGTAATCGGCTTGCAAGCATGATTCGTAATGTTGAAGATGCTGTAGACAAATTGAAAGAACGCCAACTGGAATTTCTCGCTGATCGACATGCGCTGCCGCAGATTCAGATTATTGTAGAGCTTATGCAGGAATTAAATGCCCGGATGGATGAACGTCTGGAACGGTTTTCTACATTTGAAGAAGGTTTTAGCTTTGCGCCGATTTTGAAGCGGGGGACGGAAGTAATGTTCGAGGGGACTCAAGTATCAATGGGTACGTTGAACAAGTTTCTGAAATTTTCGCATCTACAACAAACGGAAGTTGGACAAGAGATATCTCCACAAGCGATTCGTCAATTTATTATTCAATCGTTTCTCAAGCGTTCGGATTCCGAATTACCAAGTGGTCATGAGATTTTGAGCTTTCTGGAGCAGGACCGTATTCCTGGCGAGAGACTGGACGGCATGTGGGTTCCGGTTCAATTTGCTTCTCACATCTCCAACCGTCAACTGGCCGATACCGTGAACTATCTGGAGAATTATGTTCCTTCAACGGAACCTGTTAATGAATATGCAGAGCCGCAGTATATACAAGCAGAGGAGTGGACCGAAGAGGAATTGCAAGCCAGGTTGCAGGAAGTGGAGTGGCATATGACCAAGACGAACATTCGAACGGATGAAGTGGAGCGTGTATTGGAGGAGAAAGAGCGTTTGGGATTACAGGAGCTGATATTCGAGGCGGGATCGCAGCATTGGTCAGATGCAGTCAATGCGTTGTTGGCTGTCGCGGCACTAACCGGTGCTCAAAAGGCGGCAATTGATGAGGATACGGATGTAAATTCAAATATTATAACTGAAGTAACAAAACAGGACATAGACTGGGAAATTGTAGAGAAAGGAAGGGGTAAATATGCCGTTCGACGAACTGGAGGAGACACACAGTCAGCTTCCACTGGGGGCGATGGAACGACTGACCGCGGTACTGAGCCCGGATGAGGAATATGCGTTTGTGCAGATTATGTTTTCTTCTTCAGCATCCGTGCGAAGTGACAGTTTTGGATTGTCCAAGCGTGAGTTGATGAAGATATTGAAGTTAAAGCAAGAGGATGAGCAAGGACTCATTTCCTTTTTGAAAAGGGTAAACCAAGCCATCAGTCGTTACTTTCAGGTCGTCTATGATGAGCGCAGAGACCGGATCGTGGCCCTGATTCATGTTCCTGCCAGACAGGCCAGAGATTTGCTTTCATCTGAAAGCCTTGCGCTGTTGATGTTCATTTTTTATCATCAGGAGGTTTTACAGAATGAATATACGTTATTTGCTCAGTTGCTCGAAGCTTTTGGGCATGAATCGTTGGATGTGCGGCGTAAAATTCTGATGAACCTGGATACGCTGATGAAACTGGGAGCAGTTGTGAAATACGAGAATCCCTCTAACGAGGAAGCGTATGCGCTGACGACGATCGGAAGTCGTTTGTTCTCGGATTCGTATTTGAAACGGTTTGCCGAATTCAGCCATTCCCAGCAGCTTCATATGGATGATGTGCTGAAGTTTTTCAAACGTTACAACTTGACGGCAGGTGCAGACTCATGAATCCTTGGGCCATTCGTTTTAGCGGCATTCGGGATTTTGTGGACATACAGCTTGAACTGGGTGACAGGCAAGATCATGTTCTAATTGGTGGACCGAATGGATCGGGTAAATCGACAATCAGCTTTTGCATGGGGGCTGTGCTGGCCTCTCAAAAGGTACTGCCAGATGGTTTACGTTCCCGTAACTTGCCGCCTGATCAGGTATGGAGAGCAACGATTGAACTGGTGTTTGAGAATGTGGGCAATCATCAAGTGGAAGCTGCCGATTATGTTGGCTTTCGGCTTAATATGGAGCAAAAACCTGGAGATCCCGTTAAGAAAGAGTTTTGGATATACGAAGGTGAAGAAGCGTGGAACTGGCATAAGGAAACTCGCTATGTCGCAGGTGATAGCACCAACCATTTACATGAATATCGACATCAATTGCAACATAAGTACAAAGTTGACCCGGATACGTTTTATCTCATCTGGTATCAGCAGGACGTGAATCAGTTCGCGGTGATGCGTCCGGAGGAACGATTCCGTATCTTCAGCGAAATGACAGGTATTGACCGGATGCAGAAGCATTGGGAGAGTGTAAAAGAAGAACAAAAAGAGGCGCAGCAAGCGTTACAGACCGCGGAAAGCAACCAGCATCAACACAAGCTGAATTTGGGCAATTGGCAGCAGGAGAAGGAGCGTTTACTCAGCCGTAATGAACGGCGCTTACTTGGTCTGCGGCTTACGTTAACGGCTTCTGCCACACTCCGTGAGAAATATGAACAGGAATATCTCAGGCTGAAGGACAAGCTGGAAGAGATCGAGGATCGTCACGGTGAGGAAATAGATAAATGGATGAAGCTGGAGAGCGACCATAAACGTTATGACGAGGAAATGAAGCAACGCACTCAGGAAAAAGAAGCCATGGATTGTGTACTGGATGAGTTGGAGAGCCAGATGAATCACCTTAACGAAGAACATGATGCACGGGTGCTGGAGCACCGAAAGTTAGCGGATCAGTTACAGGAACTGCAAGAGCGCATTCAGAATGTACCCTATGCAGAAGCAGAGGTAAGAGAACGACTGCGAACCCATCAAGCTGAACTGAATCGGCTGGAGCAAGAACTTATAGAAAAGAAACAGGCGCATATTCATGCGGATGAAAAGTGGGATGCGCTAACGAAGGTTTCGGCCAAGCTTGATTATGAACTCAGGCAACATGAGATCAATTTAACAGAAGCAGAAGCGATGGTTGCGCAGTATGGCGCAAGCAGCAGTCTGGAGCTGGAAGCGCAGCAGTTAGAGAAGAAACGAATTGAATTACAGGATCAACGGCGCAAGCTTGAAGATACGCTGCAATTACTCCGTAAGGAGAGACAAGCATTAACTCGGGATGAAGTCAGAAGCATTAGACAAGATACATCGATTCGCAGATTGGAAGAGCGGGGACTCACGGTGTATACGTTAAGGGATCTGCTTGAGATGGATGAACATTCGCCACTGGAACTGGAAAAAAGGCTGGAGCCGATCAAATATACGTTGTTTGTGAATGGTAGAGGATTCCGAGCGCCAACTGATCTGTATCACGTCGAATTGCCAAGTGTTGTACCCGAAAAAGCGCTCGATGTGTTGGAGGAGCAGGGTTTGAGGGTCAAGCAGGGACTGGATGATATACGATATGCGGCTGCGCAGAAAGCCCTGTGGTGGATTCATACGCTGCATTCGCAAGTGACAGAACATAAACCAGGTTTACAGGACGGACAGCTTCTGGATTCATGGGGCCGCCGGGGAGCGCAGGAAAAAGAGCAGTGGCTGCTTAATCCGCGGGGCGTTGCTCTACGAATCAGACAAACGGATGAAGAAGTGCTCAAGCTGGAACAGCGTCTGGAGGATATCCATCAGCAGTATGATACATGCGAAGAACGTTTGACGTCGATTCGATCCATACATCAACAGATTCGTACGGCCGAGGGTGTGATCGCGGATGTGGCTCGAAGAGATTGGGCCAAGCAGGAGTGGGAACGTACAATTCATGAACTCCAACGATGGAAAGAGAAGCGTGATCAGCTCCAACTGGAGCAAGAGGCATTAAGTCAGCCTATTGTGATGCTGCGGTTAAAGATTCAGACATTGCAAGAATACATGACCATTTATCACGAAGCCCGTGATCAGAATGTGGAACTGGAACGTCTCCGGCAATTGGGGCATGAACTGGAAAGTGGCAAGTCACACCTTAAACTGCTAGAGCGCGAGTTGGAGGACAAACTGGCGGAGAGCGATCAGTTGGAGCGTACGCTGGAATCTACGGCCCGAAGACTTCGGGAAAAAGCGCAATTTATCACAGCAACCAATCGGGTTCTGGATGATCTGAAGCTGGAAAAGCAGCAGGTTAGCGAGCGTTGTGGTGTGGCGGAGCAAGCTTATGTGGCTGAACAACAATTTTATCTGAATTGGGCAGATCAGCTTCCCTCTGTATTGGTAGCTATTACAGAAGAGCAACCGGACTTTCCGGTCAAGATGCATTGGAATGAAGCAGAAGCTCGACATGAGAAGGAAATGGCTTTAACGCAATTGCAGCTTGCTTGCAGAGAAACGGTAGATGAGAATGCACTTGAAAATTATGAGAAAGTGAAGCAGGAATATGACCGTGGAGCACAGGAGGTGCTGGAGGCGCGTTCGCTTTTGCAGCAGCTCGAAGAGAGTCTGGAGGACTTGGAGGAAAAGCTGATGAATACCATTCATTATGAAGTAAGACGAATTCATCTGCGCTTTGTTCAGTATATGGACAAGTTCTCCTTCGATGGTGAAGTCAGCTGGGATATGCAGGAGCAGAAGCAGGGGAACGTCAAGTATTTCCTGCATATTAAAGCACGCAAGCAAGGGCATCGGGGCACACTGGAAGAGATCAGCATGAAGGGCCGAAGCGGCAAGGTTGGGAAGGGTGTATCCGGCGGCGAGGAATCGCTAGGTTCGTTGCTGTTTGCGCTGGCACTCATGAAAACCATTGACGCGAATCCGGGCTACATTATGCTGGATGAATTCGACAGTGCCTTGGACGAGAGCAGGAAAGCCAAAGTATTTGAACTATACCGTGACGAATTGGCACGCAAAATGATTATTCTATCCCCCAAATCCCACGAGTCCGATTACTTGAACTATTTCAGCGAAGCCTTCGCTGTGTACCACGATGCTAGAATAACACGCAGTGCATTGATACGAATCAAGAAAAAAGCTGGAACATTGTAAGAGGAACATGACCACTCATCTAACGGGTGGTCATGTTTTTGTTGAATGAGGGCGTAAAGGCAATGATGAGCTTGTTGGCCCCAATCGCTCTCACCACACAGAATCAAGCACTTCATCCACCTCTTTGATTCTTGTGACAGATGGTGTTTGAATTAGATTTCCTTTGACCATGACCATAGAGATGTCTGACAAGGTTTCGATATGTTCAAGCGGATTTTGCTCCATGATAATCAGATCGGCATGTTTCCCGATATCGACCGTCCCTGTAACATCGTCAACACCGAGAATCTTCGCATTGGTTCGAGTCACCATGTCGATGACCTGTTTGTTGTTCAGGTTGGCCTGTCTCATGTAATGGTCCATCTCTCTCCACATATCATAGTGAGTCACATAAGGCATAGCGGCATCAGTGCCTATTCCTATGGTGATGTCGTTTTCGATCGCCTGCTTGACGCCCTTAAGCATGGAACCGTAGACGAGTTTGGAATTCTCTTTTACCGTTGCACTTACCTTCGTTACGCTGGTATCCAGTGAAGCGGAGGGATAAGCGGCTTGCAGTGTGGGGATGAGTGCGGTGTAGCCATTCAGGGCATTGGGATTATTTTTGTACAAACGAATGATTTCGTCGTCCATCTCCGAACCGTGCTCGATGGTATCGACGCCACCTTTTAAAGCAACTCTTACGCCTTCCGTGCTTTCCACATGAGCTGCCACCCGCAAACCAATCTTATGCGCTTCATCGCAGATCGCCGCAACTTCGTCCACCGTCATCTGTAAACGTCCAGCTTCGCCGACCATCTTCGCATCCGTCACGCCACCCGTAACACAGATTTTGATCAGATCCACGCCGTGTTTCACATTGATCCGTACATTTCTTCGTGCTTCCCACGGAGAGTCGCCCACCAGAGCCAGAAATGGAGCACCATGTCCGCCAGTGACACTTAGGAAAAATCCGGAGACAAGCAGATTAGGGCCGACAAAGTCACCGTTGTTAATCTCATCCCGCAGCTGGACGTCCGTGTAAAAGAATTCTCCCACGCTGCGCATCGTTGTCACACCCGCATGGAGTGCAGTTAGCGCATTGCGTTTCATGCGTTTTTTCAATACGTTTCTGCCGAACTTCGTGTTCAATATCCGATCATATGCGAACTTCAACATACCTTCGCTGGCAGACAGTCTGAATGGTTTACCATCTGCAAAGAGGTGTACGTGGGCGTTGATTAGTCCTGGCATTACGTATTTCCCTGAGAGGTCGATTGTTGTGTAGTGACTAGGGATAAGCAGTTCATTTTCTTTGCCGATATCCTGAATAAGGCCTTCTTCATTGACGAGAATGGTCATGTTTTTTTGCAGATTGCGGTTCAGATCTCCGTGGATCAGATGGACGTTTTTCAATGCGTAAGCGGTGTTCATATTGTGTTCCTCCTTAGAATGGTGGGTGAAACTATATAAGTTGAATGATGGGTATGTACACTTATCACTCCGATGACAGAACAACCTTCGGATCGCTGGTATCCCCAGATTTTTTTGATACTCTCTTATTAGGGGAAATCCGGTGATAAATGCGAACGCTTCGCTTCCTCTGGTTATTTCTGTCCTCTCCGTTATCGTGTAAATGTAGGTTCAACTTAAATAGTTTGGTAAATGGTAACATTCAACTTAAAAATGAATAATTAATTCATTTTTAAATCAAAAAAATATAGCGACTTAATGTTAGATGTTTTTTTGCGTGCAAACCAAGTGAATTGGATCTGATCTGCACGCTTTGGCTATCCGGCATAAATGATGAGGTGGAGCGTTATTCGTTGAGGCTCTTCATGCCGTATAGTCTGTATACATACAACGCTTCAAAGATTTGCTTCCGGCTGTCCTCACTCATATCCCGCTTCAATAGATCCAGATTCATGTCGATGACGTTGTGTGCGAGGATGTTCAGTAAGATCAAGTTCTCCTCAGTGCCAATCTCATACCGTTTATATTGATTCTTGAGGTAGGCCTTCTTGGTTTCGATCATCAGCTCGACAAGTTCGTTCTTGGCGTTGGTGTAGATGGTGCCTTTATTCTTTTCGAAGATGATCACAATCTGATTCCGGTATTTACGTAATACATCCACCTGTTCCTGCAACAGTGCTGACTTTCGCTCGCTATCCGTTTCCTCGAACAAGGTCTGGTTATCAAAGTGAATGGTCTCCACCAGCACATTTTTCAAATAATCCACCAGATCCGGCGGCACAACGGCGTAGAATAGTTCTTTCTTGTTCTTAAAATAAGTATAGATGTTGCCCACGGAAATATTGATCTCATCCGCGATATCGCTCATCTTGGCATCCACATAGCCCTTTTCAAAAAAGACCTTGAGCGCCGCGTATTCGATCTCTTTCCTGACTTCGTCTTTCTTGGCTTGCACCATCGGGAACGACTCCTTAATAGTGAATAGGTGATTCGTTATTAGGATAGAATTTTTTGTGGGGGTTGTCAAATGGGAGATGAGGGAATATTGCTTCGTTGAAAAACATGCGATATTTTCAAAAGGAGATCATAAAATATTATCAGTGTCGTTTTACGAATGCAACCTTTTAAGGGGGATATTCTCGAATAAAGGTATCTAACGATGACAATTCTTTAAAGGTAACCGGATGTTCTACAAAGCAGGCATACAAGTTGAATGCGGTCGACATTGTTTAACGAATTGTAAAATATAACCTTTATTTTTTAGTTTGAACCCCTAAAGTTTATAATTCATAGTATGATGGTTATGAATACAAATATATAAAATGAGGTGTAGGAATGGAAGCTAAGATTATTACAATGTTTAACCACAAGGGCGGTGTCAGCAAAACAACGACCACCTATAATTTAGGATGGAAATTAACAGACTTAGGTAAAAAAGTTTTATTAGTGGATGCAGATCCTCAGTGTAACCTTACAAGTTTGCTTTTAGGAGAATCATTTGAGCAGTATTACACAGATGAAACCACTAAAAATTTAAACTTAAAGGATTCTGTAAAAGTAGCTTTTGAAGGGAAGCCGAAACCAATAACAGCAATTGATTGCTATATTCCAGAAACGAACAATAAATTACATATTATCCCTGGTCATATGGATTTGTCTGAGTATGATCCATCTCTGAGTTTGGCTTTGAATAGTAACAATGCAATATCGACTTTGCAAAATCTTCCAGGATCGTTTTATGAACTTATTAGATTATGTTCAGAAAAATATGAAATTGATTATGTTCTGATTGATATGAATCCTGGTTTAAGTGCAATAAATCAAACTTTATTTATGTCATCTGATGGTTTTATTATTCCAACTAACCCTGACCCTTTTTCTATTATGGCACTTAGAACTTTAAAAAATATTTTACCAAGATGGAAAAAATGGGCTGTTCAATCTAGAGAACTATTCAAAGAAGCTTCATATCCCCTCCCTGATGCAGAAATGAAGTTTATAGGTGAGGTAATCCAAAGATTTAATATAAGAAAACAAAAAGCAGCCCGTCCATACCAAGGTAAAATAGATGAAATTAGAGAATATACTGAAAAAGATTTGGTACCGGAACTATTGAAACACTCAATGGTATACGACCTCAGTGAACTTATTAGCCAAGGGAGAATAAACGATTATTGTTTAGCTGAAATATCCGAATTTGGTTCTTTGATTCAGAAGGCAAATACTCATTATGTCCCTGTGTTTGCACTGACGAATGAGCAGATAGGAGAGAGTGGACAGGTATTAGATCAAATGGCTATTAATAGAGACAGATTCGATCAGATATTTAAAAATTTAGCTAATTATATAATAGAGATTGTCAAATGATTAAATCATTAGCGTTGTTCCAGTCAATTATAGAAGATACTAGAAATACTAATGCATTATATAATTATTTGGAGAATGTGATTAAACCTCCATATGATTATTCAGATTTACTAAGATGGCAGTGGGCTCAATCAGTTTCAGCATTAGACAAATTAATACATGATTTAGTAAGAGTAGGGATGCAGGAGAGTTTCTTTAATAGCCGTAAACCTACAAAGAAATTCCTTTCTTTTGGATTAACTATTGATGTCCATTCTCAAATGATTCAGAATCCTACTACTGCTAGTATATTGTTAGAACAACAAATTACACATAAACATGGGTTCTTATCCTTTCAAGAACCTGAGAAAATTAGCGATGCACTATCAAATATTTGGGAAGAGCCTCATAAATGGAAAAAAATATCGGAAAAATTAAATTTGGAAGAAAATTTTACTAAGATACAATTGAAAAATATTTCTATTAGACGTAACCAAATCGTTCATGAAGGTGATTATTCGAGCAGTTTGTTACAAAGGCAACCAATAAGTGAACAGGATGTAACTGAAGTTATCGATTTCATAGAAAAAATTGGATTTTCGATATATGAACTTGTTTTGTTAGATTCAAATGTATCATAAGTGAATTAATACTATAAAATTTTACATCATACATTTCGAATCTCAATAATCTCCCGTATGTCGTCAATACCCAACGCCTCAGCAATCCGCTCAATATGAGCAAAGTTGATATTCTCTCGCTTCCCAGACTGCAACTCACTCAAAGCGGCGTGGCGAATGTCAGACAATCGTGCTAGTTCACGCAACGAGATATTGTGTTTTTCCGTAAGTTTGTGAATATTGACAACGACTTTCTTTGCCATGAGTATCACTCCTAAAATTTCCATATGGTCTTGACGTTACGCATGAGCGTACCATATACTTTTTGTATATCTGGTACTCTTATGCGTACCAATTTTAGGGGTGGTGACATGACAAGTACCAACAGCGAAGACCTCGCTTTGCAGTACGCACAACTTGTTCAACAAGAAGACGATTACGTTAACCAACTGGTCACATGCAACAAACTCATCCTCGATGCCATGGACATCATCGCAAAGCAGGCAGGTGTGTTAGACATGGACACGGTGAAACAAGCAGCATTTCACCTTCATTCCATGGAACAGGATCTAAACCGCAAGTTATTTGAAGTCCGGCTGGAGAAGAGCATCTTGGCAAATCAAATTAGCCAGTCTACATAAAACCACCTCAACTAAAGGACAGTGCAGGATCACACAAGATGATCTTGAACTGTCTTTTTGTCTGTCCATCCAAACGTTTTTCGCTCCCAATGTAGCATTGACTTTTCTCCCAAATCCCCCTACACTTCAATTATTAAAATACTTTTAAAAACATTCATTGAATGGTTCGGAATGAACGAAAGGAGGCATATAACTAACCATGTTACCCACATCACACAACACCCAACAGGTGAAGCGGATCAACGTTGAACTTGTGAAGAACACTCTCAGATCCATGGGCGTAGGCACGAAGGCTTCCATTGCGAACCTAACCAAACTCAGCGTAGCTACATGTGGCACGATCCTGAACGAATTGCTCCAAACGGGTGAGATTATTGATCTGGGTCCGGATGAATCGAGCGGGGGGAGACCGGCGAGTCGGTATCAATTCAATGCGGACTACGCCAGTGTACTGTGCCTGATTATTCGAACGGAGGGCGGCATTCACTCGATCACACATACATATGCCAATCTGAACGGAGAGATGGCGGACGAACAGACACTCTTTTTGGATGAGATTAATGTCCCGGTAGTAGAGAATCTAATTTCAAACCTGATCGAACAACACCACAATGTGCAGGCGATTGGTATTGGTATACCTGGGGTGGCGCACAACGGCGTTATTGGGATCTGTGATGTACCGGAGTTGATGTATCAGCCACTCGGGCCAAGGCTTAAGGAACAATATGAAGACGTGGAAGTGGTCATTGGCAACGACATGAACCTGACAGTCTACGGGCTGTATAACCAGCAGCAATTTGAGGAAGAGAAGAACTTTGCGGTGGTGACTTTTCCGGAGAACCATTTTCCAGGTGCAGGCTTTATCATTGATGGTCGTCCGCTGACCGGGAATACGCAATTTGGGGGCGAGGTGTCCTTCTTACCTTTTGGCGTGTCACGAGAAGAGCAGTTGCGAATGTTGAAAACGGTGGAAGGGTTGCAGGAACTGGTCGTACAGACGCTGGTATCCATCATCGCGATTATTAACCCGGCTACGATTGTGGTTACAGGGGATACGATGGACCCGGCTATGCGGGATGGCTTGACGCAAGGTTGTCTGGATCGAATGATTCCACTGGAGCATATGCCGGAGTTGATCATCCAGAGAGACACTCGGCGCGAATATGTTACGGGGTTGGTCGCGGTGACGCTGGAGAGCCTGACCTACCGCATTCAGGTGATTGAGAAGCAGTGGTAAAGGACAAAGGAACTTTTACAAGTATTCTATTTTTAGGAATAATGCTTAACTATGTTTCCTATTTCATATGTACAAATCATTGACACGATAACGGAGAGGGCAGAACCAATCTGAAGAACGCCTTTATCCCTGTATTTTCACCTTTAGGAACGATTCAAAAAAATACAGGGATAACAGCGGTCGGAAGATGGTACTGTAATCGTAGTTATAACGTGCAATCATTTTCCTGAACACAATGGAGGAACTTATTTTGAATCAGCAAGCAGGTACGCAAGGGAACAAACGAAAGTTCAACAAGCTGTACGCCATGCAGCTGGCAACGATCTTTCTTGGATTTATCGTTTTTGGCATATCGGAAAATATTAAGGGCCCGGCCATTCCGCGCATTCAATTCGACTTTAATCTGGATGAGAAACAGCTCGGGACGTTATTGTCCCTGAACGCACTAGGCTACCTGATCGCCTGCTCCTTCACGGCTATTCTGGTTCGCAAATGGGGCATCAAGGCGGTTAGCATCATATCGTTTGCATCAATGATCCTCTCGGGTGTGTTCATTTATGTGTCTCATACCTATCCACTCTTTGCTTCATCGTACTTCTTCATGTACATCGGTAACGGCATGCTCGAGATTGCTTTGGCGATTCTGGGTGCGCGGATCTTTGTGAAAAACACAGGTACGATGATGAACCTGTCCCATTTCTTCTATGGGTTAAGTTCAACGGTAGCGCCTTTGCTGGCGACTGGGGTGATGTCGTTGAGCGTGTTCGGACACGTACTGGACTGGCGAGGCATGTATCTCGTGATGTTGTCACTCTGTCTGCTGCCGATCATTGCGGCGCTGCGCAGCAAATTCCCGGGTGACGATCTTCCTCATGAAGATCGGACTTCGCTCAAGACGTTAACACGTGATCCAGCCATCTGGCTGATGGTGCTCATTCTTTCTTTTGGCGTGGTATCTGAACTGGCGGTTGGAGGTTGGCTCGTTAACTTTCTGGAGAAAGCCTACACCTGGGACACGGTCAAAGCATCTGGGCTCCTGTCTGCGTTCTTCCTCAGCTTCTCGCTGGGACGTCTGCTGCTTGGTCCACTGACGGACCGAATCGGATTTGTGCTATCGCTCATTCTTTTCTCTGCTTTCTCGGCGGTATGTACATTCCTGGCGATTGGGGGCGGGGAGGAACTTGCGTTCTTCTTTGCTGTATCGGGGGCAGGTATTGCGATGATCTATCCGACCGTTATGGCGTTTATCGCACGCAGATATCCGAACGGCAGTGACACCGCGATTACGTTCACGGTTACCCTCATGGGCGTCGGTAGTGTCATCGGTAACTATGTGATTGGCTGGGTCATTGAAGGCGTGAAGAATATGTACGGTCCAACGACTCAGTTGGGGCTGCTGCGTGGACTTCAGGCGGGATATGGATTCATCGGTCTATGCGCTGTGATCTGTGCGGCATCTGGCGTAGTGTTGTATGTGTATTTGAAGCGAAGGCAGGAACTGATATAGTTATCAATTGAAATGATAAAGCCCCACGGATCGCCATGATCGGTGGGGCTTTGCATATGAATATACGAGTAGATTAGTACGGTATATCATCTATCACTAGTAACTTAACAAATCATAACCACAGGTCATGTAGAGTAAGGATTTTTTTATCAAATACCAGTTACTCTACTATACAGTCCGCATTTCCTTAGCAAAACCTATGACTTGTTCAAAGCCGTTCTTCTTTTCCAACGTTTCAGAAGCACATACAATCCAAATGCGCCCAAGAAAACCACCGCTGCCGGAACGATATAAGGCTTAACAATCTCATCCACATGCTCCCATTGAGAGCCTAATTTGAAGCCTAAGTAGATGTACAATGAGGTGATCGGAAGCATGGCCAAGAATGTAAAGAGACTGAATTTAAACACATTCATCTTCGCCATACCACATGGGATGGAGATCACGGTCCGAATACCGGGTACAAAACGTCCATAGAAAGCTACCCCGCTGCCATATTTCTCGAAGAACTTATCGGAAGCGTCCAGATGATGGGGGCGAATCAAGAAATACTTGCCGAATTTTTCGACCATCGGTCTGCCGCCGTATCGTCCCAGGGCATACAATGTCAGAGGTCCGAACGTTCCGCCTACGGTACCAGCCAGAATTGCCAGCCACAGTTTCATATCCCCCAGATACACCCAATATCCCGCCATGGGCAGTACAAGTTCAGCGGGTACGAATTCAAACGACAAGGCAATGACGAGACCTGCGTATGACAAATCTTTAAAGAAGAGTATAAATTGCGTGATCCATTCTGTCATGCTTTCCCTCCATGAATCTATCTTTTTTATATATAAAAGAAACACTCCTGTACAAAGAGTAACAATAGCGAATAGAGCTTGTCAAAACTCACATGAAAGGCCTTTTCAGTACGTACGTCAGCAATATGTTTACCCGTACATAAGGGTTGCATGGATTCATTGACACTTAATACAGAACTGGATAACGAAGCAATGATATAATCCTCTGAAAATGCTTCCAATTATAGCGTGATAAAACTATCACTAGCTTCTTCACCATCCTGTACATAAAGAGAAGGAGATCAAGACATGACCGAAACTTCGATTATCGACCAGATCCATATTATGATTGAATACAATGTATCCTTTTATTGTTTCATGTATATCATATAGATATACAACTGTAGGGAGGTGAGGTATAATTGGAGCATCAATCAAACGAAAGGCGTGGGATTGCCATGACTACAGCCACACTTAGCAAATGGGGAAATAGCAGTGCAATTCGCATTCCTAACCAATTGCTTAAGCGTCTTAATCTGGAAGAAGGCTCGGAAATCGAGATTTTGGTGACAGAAGATAATGAATTGTTGTTGCGTCCAAAAACCAAGCCTGTAGAGTCCAATGAGGAACTACGTAACCATCTAAAGACTTTGCTCTCTAAAGTGAAACAGGATACAAGACATGAAGAAATAGACTTTGGTACCGAAGGGAAAGAGTTACTTTGATTATTCCCAAACGAGGCGATCTGATATGGCTTGACTTTGATCCTCAAGCGGGTCACGAGCAAGCCGGGAGACGACCGGCTATTGTTCTATCGGAACTTGAATTCAATGAAATAACGGGTTTTGCCGTTGTATGTCCCATAACGAGCCAAGCCAAGGATTATCCTTTTGAAGTTACACTACCAGAAGAGCTGCCATTTTCAGGTGTTGTTTTGACGGATCAGTTGAAGAGTCTTGATGTGCGGCAACGACGTATCCAAATTGCGGGGCATGCCGAACCAACCTCTGAATTTATGAAATCAGTTCTACGCAATGTCCGTTCTATATTGGCATAATTGAAAATTAGTAGCTGATCATATTCCTAAATCCACGTCTAACTAAAAGACGTGGATTTTTTCTTTCATGCCTAAATAGATTCGTCCATCCTTGACGCTTCTAACAAGAGCTTCCGAAAGGCACATATAAGTTGGAAAGAATGATTTTTAATTCTCTGAAAATTCTTCCATTTATAGTATGATAAGACTATCACTAGCTTCTTCACCATCCTGTACATAAAGAGAAGGAGATCAGAACATGACTGTAACTTCGATTATCGACCAGATCCATATTATTGAATACGATCCCTCTTACGCTGCCGCACTGGCGGATATGTGGAACCGCAGTAATGAAAGCTGGGGAGGTGGCACCAACCTTAGGACAGAGGAAACGGTTCGCCGGGAGATGGAGAGTTCGTCCAATCTTTATGCGTTTCTAGCTGTTCATGAGAAAGAGGTTGTTGGCTTCTGCAGTTTTGCTCATTACCGCTATGACGAGAGAGCACTATATGTACCGTTGCTTAACGTACGCCCCGACTATCACGGTTACAAGGTTGGACGCAACCTGATTCTGAATGCTGTGCGCAAGACCGTGGAGGCCGGATGGCCTCGCCTAGATCTGTTCACGTGGGCAGGGAATACGAAGGCTGTACCGATGTACAAGAAATGTGGATTCTTCTGGGAGAAAAAAGATGATAATGTGCATCTGATGAATTTCATCCCCACGATCTTGCAGACCGAAGCACTCGCTCCTTATTTCGAGGAGTTGGATTGGTATGCAGATAGCACGCGTGAACTCGTGATCGAGCCAGATGGCCGACGGGAGCGTGGTTTTGATTTCTTTGACTACACGTGGAAAAAGGGAGATGTCTCCCTGCGGGCTGAATTTGAAAAGTCGGGTCGAGGCCTGACTGCCCTCGAAACCCCGGATTACGAAATCTCAACAGAAGTCGATGATCATGATCTGGTTTTCGGTTCCAGTTATAAGGTTCGCTATCGCATTAAGAACACTTCAGCTTCCGAACTGGCGATTGAGATCAAGGGTGAGGATAACAAAAACATTCGATTTGCGCTGGATGCTGCACGAGCAGTGGCTCCGGGAGAAACCATCATCGTGGAAGGTGAGTTTCACCTTGATCCGATTACAGAAGAACAGAATAACAATAAGACGCATCCCGTTGTTGCCAGCACATGTTTGATCAACGGTAAGAAAGCGGAGTTCAGGTTGGGTATCGCTCCGAAATTCCCGGCCAAGATCAAGACCGTTTTGCCTGTGAAGGAGCTCTATCCAGGCATCCTGGCGGAATTGGTTCTGAACGTGGAAAATAATGTGGATGCCGAAACGGAGTTCAGCTTGGACCTGCCTGAGGATGAATTCCTTGAATGGGCAGAGCGTTCGGTGCGCTTTACGGTGCCTGCCAAAGGCAAAGTGTCTGTGCCAGTACCTTTCACCTTGCGTTCGTATGGTCTCTATTCCCAAGAAGTAGAAGTGACGGCAGTCCCAGCGGGGAACCCGGCGATCTCTTTCACAAGCAAACTTTCTGTACTGATGAAGGGAATCGAAGGGAAATATGGCGGGCAGATTGAGGATCAATGGGTGGCTGTCAATGGCGCATTCTCTCTTCATATGAGCAAACAAGATAATAACATGTGGATAGAATATCCCGGGTCCCGTCATTCATTCTGGTGGATTTATCCGAAGCTGGGTAAGCCGTTTGCCGAAGAGTTATCCAAGAAACAAGCCAAAGAAGTGAATATTTATGCCGAAGGGGAACGTCAGGTTCTTGAAGCACTGTATGACTCGGAGGATTTCCCAGGCTTGCAGATTAAGTCCGTGGTCAAGCTGTCTGCGAATGGAATCGCTGAATTCCACCACGAGGTTGAAAATACACGAGACACGGCTTGGGAAGAAGACCTATTTCTGATGAATAACTTCGGTTTCTACGGAAACCAGCTAATTCTACCTTACCAAGGCTGTTTTGTGGATATGGAAGATGATTATGCAGGTGATCCGAACCATTGGGACAGTTCACAGATTACGGAGAACTGGCTGTTCTGCAAAGAAGAGTATGGTGCCAGCGGTATCTATTGGGACCCTTCTCTGAAGCTGCTTCGCCCGGAATACACGCTGGGGTTGCAGCATGAGCTTGGCCGTATTGCCGCAGGAGCCGTTGTGCGGACCAAAGCAACTGTATATGCTTTGAACACGTTTGCCAAATGGCATGATTTCCGTGCGTTTGCACGGAAGCAGCGTAATCCGATCATTCCGTTGCTGGACAGTCATCTGGATCTGACACTGAATGAGGGGAATCCATTTGCCCCGGATGTGCTTCAAGCAACGTTGAATGAACATAAACTGGTTCCGCTTGCGGGCAAGCTGGAGCTGTATGCGCAGCAGGGTGGCGAACCGGAGGGTATGGCAAATGCGAAGGAATTCAATTCGGAGCAGAATCTAAACTCCGCCAAGCTGACATTTTCACCAGACGAAGCGGACCGAGACCAGCACGTAAGTGGTTGGAAAGTTCGTGGGCTATATCGGGGCGAAGATCGGATTCAGGAGCGAACGGCCCTTTGGTTCCCGCAGAGCGGAACAGAGGTGAAGCAGAAGATTGAAGAAGGTTCATCTGGACCTTTGTACATCGTAGATAATGGAGTGTTGTCGATCGCCGTTGCTCCTGAATTCGGAAGTGTAGTACACTCTCTGAAATATGCAGGAGAAGAATGGTTGGACAGCTCATACCCTGAACCCGCTCCACGCTCGTGGTGGAATCCGTGGTACGGCGGGTTGGGTGTGGGGGTTCCGGGCATGAATGGTTTCAGCCGCCAGTTGGAACAAAGAGCCGCTTCCTGGACAGAGCACAAGGACCAATACGGCAACGTCTGGAAAGGCATAAAGCTGACCACCCGAATTGAGAAGCATGAAGCGAATCGGGGAATCACGATCCACCAGCATTATGTAATGCTACCCGGTGTTCCTGTGCTCTGTACGCTGCTTGAAGTGACAAACGAAAGCGGTCTGACGCTGACGAATTACTCGCTTGCGGAGGAACGTTTCCTCCAGCCTTCATCTGTCTTTGCGGAAGGTTGGATCGAGCAACCGGGTAAAGATCGATTCCCGCTAGGCAAGGTAGATGTGGGCCTGCCACTTGAAGACCTTTTGCGAGTCGGATCGGTTTCGCGTGATAACATGCTGCATGCGGTCCATCGTTACCCGAATCAGAGTGCATGGGGTTTTGCCAATAATCAGGTGACTGGTCTGAACGTGAATCATCATCTGACAATCAAGCATGGGGAAACAGTCTGGACGGAGCCGACATATCTTGTCCTGGGGCCACTCCCACTGAGTTCACCGGATGTACGTGACCTTCTCAAACTGAATTTTGCAACTTCTACCGAGGAAAAGGAGGCTTTACATGCCGATCATTGATATTCACATTCATCTGTCGGACATCGACAGCTTTCACCAAACAGCGATTGATCTGTCCAAAGTGGATTACTCTGCCGCTGGTCTGAAAGCGGAGTTCGATAAGAACGACGTCATTCTGGGTATCGGAATGGGGGTTACGGAGCAGACAAAGGGAGCATTCCCGGATTCTACTTCCCCTAATCCGATGGGACTTGATCTGGAAGAGAAGGTTCCCTCATTCCTCATGGAATGCGTGGGAATCAATCCTAATGCGCTAGATGGTAAACACGCTCAGGACGAGCTTGACCGGATTGAAGCAAGACTGCGATCCCCTGAAGTAGCCGGAATCAAACTTTATGCCGGATACTATCATCACTATGTATATGACAAAATCTATACTCCGGTCTATGAACTCGCAGCCAAGTACAACTTGCCTGTGGTGATTCATACAGGAGACACGTACTCCATGAATGGGTTGCTCAAGTATTCGCATCCACTGACGGTAGATGAATTGGCCTTTCAGCAGCGCGGTGTGAACTTTATGATCTGTCATCTGGGTGATCCCTGGGTGATGGATGCAGCAGAAGTAGTGGCGAAGAATCCGAACGTGTATGCGGATTTGTCTGGTCTTGTGGTGGGGGATCGGCCTCATTTTGAACGGTTCATGAACGAACCTTTGTTCATGGATCATTTCCGCCGGGCTTTGGTCTATTCGGATCATTACGAGAAAATGCTGTTTGGCACCGACTGGCCGCTTGCTCCTATCGATCTGTATGCCGAATTTGTCCGCCGACTTGTACCGGAACAGCATCATGATAAAGTCTTCTACGAGAATGCCTTTGGGCTTTTTCCACGTATTGGACAGCGGATTGCGGATCTGGGTTAGAACCTAAGTACCGAATTCTTAATATCTGAGGGGATGTAGACCATGTATGTTATGGAAGCATGAATCATGCGTTGTTCATGTTGAATCCCTATGAAATAAGCTCCTGCCACTTTGTGGTCAAGACCCCATTTAATAGACATTATAAAAAGACCCTAGGCTGCAAACTGGCGTCGGTACTCTACCGGCGTCAGTTTTTTTAGTTTCCGTTGTGGTCGTTTTCGGTTGTAAAAACGGATATACTTTTCGATTTTGCTTTGTGCTTCGGTAAGCGTTCCGATATGATAAGGATAGAGACCTTCCGTTTTGAGATGCGAGAAGAAACTCTCCATCGAGGCATTGTCATAACAATTTCCTCGGCGAGACATGCTGATTTGGGCGCCAACCTTTGGCAGCATGTCGTGGTAAGCATGAGACGTGTACTGGAATCCCTGGTCGCTGTGAACGACTAGTCCGGTCACGTCTTTCTGCTTCGCAAACGCCTTGCTGAATGTGCGGAGCACCAGTTCATTGTCGTTACGTTCGCCTATTTCGTAGGCCACAATTTCGTTATTAAACAGATCCTTTATGGCTGAAAGATATATCCAGCGTTCTCCCACACGATACTGGGTAATGTCCGTTACCCATTTCTGATTGGGTTTTTCTGCACTGAAATCTCGCTTCAAGCGGTTTTCTGCTACACGCTGCGCAGGTGCATACGAGCTGTTGGAGCGCCGTTTACGACGGATTCGAGATTGAATACCGAGCATTTGCATCAGGCGGAGTACCTTTTTGTGATTCATCCAAATCCCTTGATCTTGCCAAAGGAATAACTGGAGTTGCCGATAACCATATTTGCCTTCATAGCGATGATACGTTCGAAGTACCTGTTTCTTCGCCTTGGCATCGCGATTGAATCGTTTACGTTTTACATAGGCATAAAACCCACTCCGGGACACGCCAAACACATCGCAGAGTTTCCGGATATCACCGTATGCCGCTACTTTTTCCATGATCTGAAATCTCTTTTGTTTGCTTCCTCCTTCCAGATTACCAAGCACTTTTTTAGCAACGCATTCTCCCGTTTCAGTTTTTGCACATAGCGTTCTTGATCCAAGTATTCTTTCCGTCGACCTCGCTGATCCATCAGTCCAAACTCGCCTTGTTCCCGGTGTTTTCGCATCCAGCGCTTCATTCGTCCCGGGTCATGAATTCCCAAATGTTCATTGATCTTTCGGTAAGTCCAGCCCTCAACCGTATGCAGACGAATAGCCTCTTTTTTTATCTTCTCCGAATACGTTTTATACTTTTGTCCTTTAATCGCCATAAAAAAATGCACCCCCTAGAATTTCATCGGCTAAACCCAGGGGTTTTTCCAATGTCTATTCTAAGGGGTGCACTCCATTGCTGGCAGGAGCTTATTTTGTTCAGGAAAACATTGTTTAGCCATGATAGACGCCATACTCATCTGTTATCTCCTTCTTGCCTGTATTTGTTTTTGCGAATAAAGAGAACTATAATGATGGGTGCACAAAATTTCAGACTTCTTTGGAGGAACATACGTTATGAGATCTTTTCAGTTTTACAATCCGACCCGGCTGATTTTTGGCAAAGGGCAACTTCAAGCACTACAAACCGAAGTTCCAAAATACGGAAAGCGTATTTTACTTGTATATGGTGGTGGAAGCATCAAACGTAGCGGGCTGTACGATCAGGTAATCAGCCAGCTGAACGAAATCGGAGCAGAGGTGACGGAACTGGCTGGTGTAGAACCGAACCCTCGTCTGTCTACGGTTCATAAGGGCGTAGAACTATGCAGAACACATAACATTGATCTGGTTCTTGCGGTTGGGGGCGGCAGTGTACTTGACTGCGCTAAAGCCATCGCAGTAGGAGCCAAATACGATGGAGACATGTGGGATGTTGTTGTGCGCGAAGCAACCCCAGAAGGGGGACTTCCACTGGGTACAATTCTGACGATGGCAGCGACAGGTTCCGAGATGAACAACGGTTCAGTAATTACCAATCAGGACACACAGGAGAAATGGGCATGGTTCAGCGAGTATTCTTTCCCAGCGTTCTCCATTCTTGATCCAGTGAACACATACACGGTACCTCTGGATCAGACGGTATACGGCATGGTGGACATGATGTCTCATGTGTTTGAACATTATTTCCATCTGGATACGAATACACCGGTTCAGCTTGGATTCTGTGAGACGATTCTTCGTACCGTCATCGATACAGCCCCTCGCCTGATCAAAGATACGGAAAACTACGAACTGCGCGAGACCATCCTCTACTGTGGAACAATGGCGCTTAACGATGTCCTGAATATGGGTCTTGCCGGAGATTGGGCTTCTCACAATATAGAACATGCCGTATCGGCTGTGTATGACATTCCTCATGGGGGAGGTCTTGCAATCCTCTTCCCACACTGGATGAAGCATAATCTGGATGTGGATGTAGATCGATTCAAACGTATGGCTGTTAATGTATTTGATATTAATCCTACTGGAAAGTCGGATAAACAAGTTGCTGAAGAAGGCATTGAAGCGCTGCGTACATTCTGGACTTCAATTGGTGCCCCTAGCCGTCTGGCGGACTATGACATTGACGATAGCCAGATTGATGTGATGGCTGATAAAGCGATGCGATTTGGTCCGTTCGGATTCTTCAACAAATTGCAACGTGAAGATGTAGTGCAAATCTATCAAGCCGCACTGTAAGTGTAAATTTCACATTCACTATGTATAGTGAGTCCACTAAACAAGGGCCTTCCTGCAATACTGAGGAGCGTCCTTGTTTTTATTATGACATCATATCTTGTGCGCTCAACATCTCCTTCTTGAATTAATCCTTCGCTTCAACTACTGTCTCATTAACACGGGGATCCTTTCGTTTCAGATACAACTTGCTTGGACGGTGCAAGAGCACGATGAGCAGGGCGAAGATATGAACCAGGGTGAACAGGTTACTCTCATTCGGAATGGCAACGAATAGGGCCAGACTAAGAAACGTCACCGTGAGCTTGAACTTTCTCTTGGTGATGAATATAACGGCGAGCAGGCTGGGACCGATGATAAACAACATTCTGGCTATAATTACGCCAGAGGCGTAAGCCAGATCATTTCCTTTGTATGAGAAGGCGAGATAGGCCTCCATGTTTTGGTTGAAGTCAATGAGGAACGCGATAAAGGACACAATCACGTAGATCAGTTTTACACTCAACAAAATGCGTACGACATTTAGTAACGTGGGTAATGCTGTTTTTACCATACCACTTCTCCTATTCTCTTCGAACCTATAACCGCAGATTCTTCTGGTTGTATTCTTCCCGAGAGCTTTCCTGCTTTAGATACATCTTGCTGGGCTTGTGGAGTAACAGGGTAAGCAACATGAAGATGTGCAGCAAGACGAGAAAATTCTGAAAGAACACAACGCCGAAAAATAAGGCCAGGCTCATAAACGTAATCGTTAGCTTATAGCTTCGTCTGGAGATAAATACGATGGTCAGAATCGGGGGAACCAGAACCAAGAGGACTCGGAGCCCGATACTTGTAAAATAGGCGATCTGATCCGATAGCGGAAACGCGGAGTAATCCGCACTATTACGGAATAGATCTGCAATAAGGAATGTCATGGAAATCCCAATGAAGATGGATTGTACCCCTAACAGGGCACGGATGACATTTAATAAAGTGGGCATTTTCGTATTCAATAAGTCGTCCCTCTTCCTGCACGATATGTATTTCATACATTATACGATGTTGATGTCATATTTTGTATTAACCCAAAGTCTACATTTTCCAATCGTCAACAGCGGCCTTGGACCTACAATCATCCACTTCCAAAGGATAAGAAAAATATTTTTGTAAGCGTTTTAGTGCTGGATGATTATTTGATAACGACCGATATAAAGTTAACCCATATTAAAAAATGGACCCAACAAGAATGAGGATGGATGGTGAATGTATTCATGTTATTTACAAAGGCGAGGCAACGCTTGACCAACATGTCTTTTCGCTTCAAATTGCCACTGATGATCGGTCAACTGGTGTGCGTCGTACTAGCCGTGACGGCAGTGCTATGCTACAAAGTGGCAGAGGACATTACATTGGACAAAAGCAGAGATGAGATCCAGTCGACCTCTGACCGGATTGGTGCAGGACTATTTACCTCACTCAGTCTGGAAGAGCAGTCTACGTTTCTGATCACAACACATCGGACATTCCAAGATTTGCTGGAGATTCGGAATGCAGCGGAGGGCGAAGATAACGAAGCATTTTTCGAGGAAAACAGTGAACTTGTTAATAAAGCCAATGGGATATTGGCAGATAGCTTAGCTGGCATGGAGGGCAACAGTGTTCTGATTCTGGTGGATCGCAATGGAACCGTAGTTGCGGCGAACGACCCGGAGTCACTTGGAGGTGAACGGGCAGACCGTGCCTATTTCCAGGAAGCCATCAAGGGACGTAACGTCATTAGCGAAGGCATCATTTCCAAGACGTTGGGCACATTGGGTACGGTGTTTGCATCCCCAATCTACAATGAGGACAAGCAAGTAGAAGGGGTACTTGTCTCTACTGCCTCTACATCATTCTTCGTGAATCAGTTGCAGAACGTCAAGATTAACGAAGAGGGTAAAGTCATTATTTTGGACCGAATCGGAACGGTCATGTATCATTCGGCAGACGAGAGTCTGGCAGGAAAACCGCTGGAATCGGGGGAGTACCAGTCTCTGATTGATCTGGCTCCAAGTGATACATTGCAACAGGGCGAAGTGAGTACGGACGAGAAAGTGGTATTCTACTCGAAGATTCCGCGTTCCGACTGGACCGTGATCGTCGAGGATACATATACAGATGTACGGAAGCCGCTGGTAGGTATGGCGAAGCAAATGTACATTGTTTTGTTCAGTGCCATTGCTGTGTCTATCATCGCAGGTATCCTGATCTCGCAGCTGGTGACCAGACCGATTAGCCGAATAACGCTGTTGTTCAAACAGTTGGCCGGAGGAGATCTGACTGTGCAGGCAGAAGGCAAGTATACCGGTGAATTCAAAGAACTGGCAGACAGCTTCAACACGATGGCCGAGGGGAACAAACAACTAATCTCCAGCATGAACCGTTCCATCGGGGTCCTGAATACAAGCACTACCGAGCTGGACCAGTCTGCACAGCAGACGTCGGCTTCGATAACCGATACAACAGCGACAGCCCTTGAAATTTCACGGGCGATGGAATCACAGGCGAACGACACGGAATCCATCGTGGATAAATTCATGAATGTTGGGAACAAGATTGAGAACGTGAATGAGATGTCACAGTCCGTTATGATTAAGGCGGATGAGATCACGGACGCATTTAAAAATAATCATGAGGTCATCGATGCCCTTATTGCGGTGAACGGGCAGAATGAGGCGGAAGTGAGCAACATCTCACAAATTACGGTTCAGCTCGCCGAGAGTTCTTCCGGTATTCATCAGATTACGGGCACGATTGCCGAGATTGCGAATCAGACCAAGTTGCTGGCATTGAATGCTTCCATCGAGGCGGCAAGAGCTGGAGATCAGGGGCGTGGCTTCGCAGTCGTTGCTTCCGAGATTCGCAAGCTGGCTGAGCAGACAACGGCGCAATCAGAGGACATCAATCGTATTGTGACGCAGACGATAGCACATGTGGAGCAGAATAACCGCAGTGTACATGCCATTGAGGCGATTGCGGAGCAGCATAAGAGCAGTGTGAGCCAGACCAAGGAAACCTTTAATTTTGTCACCCAAAATATGCAGGACATGATGAATCAGGTACAGGCGATCGCTTCCGAGATCGAGTCCATTGAGCGCGATAAGGATGATGTGCTTGGAGCTGCACAGAATCTGTCGGCTTCAGGAGAAGAGGTCTCGGCATCCATTGAGGAAGTTACGGCAACGATGCAAGAGCAATCAGGCATGACTGGACATCTGGCAGAGCTGGTGCAGACCATTAATGGACTCACCAAACAACTTGCAGAAGAATCATCCCGCTTCAAAACAAAATAGGAATACGAAAGAAACCCGTCTCTCAAAAGAGAACCGGGTTTCTCAACAAAGTGAGCACCTGTACCCATCTAAGGGTACAGGTGTATTTGTGATGCGCTACTCTCCCCGAACGGATGGTGCATACGCCAACACTTCCATCTCAATTAAATAAGGGCCTAACCCGCTGAATACGGTAATACGAGCAGGATATGGCTGTTTAATCATTCGCGCATATACTTCATTGTATTCGGACTGATCCTCGACTCGGGCCAGATGAGTGGTTGCCTTCACAATATGATCGAGTGTAAGTCCGGCTTCTTGCAGGATCACCTCAATATTACGAATGCACTGCTCAGTCTGCTCCTTAATGCCACCGATGGGCTCAAGCGTCTGTGGATCGACACCTACTTGACCTGCGACGTAGACCAAATCTCCTGCGCGGACAGCATGAGAGAAAGGAAGCGGGAACTTGGGTGCTGCACTTGCATGTATGATGGTAGACATCGTAGCTGTCATTCCTTTCCTAATGAGTGTGTATGATTGTTGTTAGCTGATGCCAGTTCGTAGACTGCTGATAATGATGAGCAATGGACAACAGGCGGTCTTCTCTCATGAGTGGACCCGCCAGCTGCATGCCGATAGGTAACTGTTTCCCTGAGGTCGTATCGAACCCGATGGGGACGGTGATGGACGGTAGACCCGTATTGGTGAACGGTCCGTTGAAAATAGGGCTCCCCGTCTTGTAGCCATATGGGGCCACATACGGTGTTGATGGAGTTAATAACACATCTACTTCATCAAAAAGCATCATCATTTCGCTCCGGAATATCGTTCGGATTCGCTGTGCCTGCAAATAGTCAACAGCACTCGTCTGGTAGCCGAGTTCAAGCTGTTCTCGCATCGTATGTCCGTAACGATCAGAAGCTTCAGCGAATCGTTCCTGGTGGAAGGCCGCAGCTTCTGCCCGCATAACCGTACGATGAGCAGCAATGGTCTCTTCCATATAAGAAGGCAGGTCAACTTTTTTCCATTGTATGCCCAGCTTCTCAAGCACAGCGATTGCCGACTCTACGGCTAACAAGATTGCCGGTTCATCCGTCTGGAAGAAGTTGCTCGGCAGACCGATCACCATTCCTGAAATAGGATGCTCAAGAGCACTTGTTAAGTCTGGCTTGCCATAAGGAAGCGTGAAGGAGTCCAGCTCATCTTGCCCGGCCATCGCTTCCAGAACGATCGCGTTATCTTGGGCCGATCGAGTGAAGGCGCCAATGTGATCCAGGCTCCAGCTGGCTGTGATGACACCATTACGGCTAACCCTGCCGTAAGTGGGCTTCATACAGGTTAATCCGTTGTATGCTGCGGGTCTAAGCAGAGATCCGAAAGTCTGTGTTCCGAGTGAGAAGGAGGCCATGCCAGCCGCTACTGCAGCGACGGAACCTGAACTGGAACCGCCCGGCGTATGTTCTAGATTCCACGGGTTGCGGGTAGGTGGTTCTCCTCCTTGGAAGGCATATTCCGTCGTTGTTGTCTTGCCGAGCAGGATAGCGCCTGCAGCTTGCAACTTATTAATTACAGTAGCATTTGTTTCGGGTACGAAGTCAGGATAGGTACTTGATCCGGCCGATGTGCGTATGCCAGCGGTATGGATAATATCTTTGGCTCCATAGGGAATGCCATGCAGAGGACCGAGATACTCGCCATTCATCAGCTTGCGCTCAGACTCTTTTGCAGCCTGCAAGGCTTGCTCAGCGGTGACTGTAACGAAGGCTTGCACAGCAGGTTCTACTTTCTCAATGCGATTCAAATAGGATTTCGTAAGCTCGACAGGAGATATGGTCTTGTTTTTAATCAGTGTTGCGGCTTCAGCAATCGTTAGCTCGTTCAGTGGTTTCGTAATCATCGCAGAGGCTCCCTCCTATGCGGTGAATTGGGTCCAACTTCTTCTGGCAATTTGAAGCCTCGAATCAGCTTCAAGTCGGCTGTAAATAGGGCAAGCTCCTCGCTGGTAATAACTCCGTTTGCATATTTGGCGCTTTCTGTACGGCGGTGTGTGAGATAGTCGTCTTGGTTCAGAGTAATCACCCTTTCTCTCTCTATTTGGTGAAGCTTGAATCGATAATCTCCTCGTAAGCGAGGTCCTCCTTCAAATTGCCGATGAAGCGCTGCATATCGATTGCGGTCTCGAAGGCGGATTCGTTGATGAGCCCCTCAGCAGGGTATACCTTGCTGTCGATCATGCGTTGTACCGCTTGCTCCACGACGTTTTTGTCCAGATTCGGGAATTCCTTCACGGCAACTGCTTTTGCGCCTTCAGGATTTGATTGAATGTAGTCCAGGGCCTGCTCAATAGAGGTGACAAAGCGCTGGGTGAGATCAGGATTCTTCTCAATGAAGCTTGCGGTTGTATTCATCGTTGCAAAGGCAAAGTCAGGGTAATCCTTGGTGAAATCATGGACAATATGAAGTCCCTCTGCAATGCCTTGATCCAGCTGCGGCTCGTAAACGATAGCAATATCGGCTTTGCCGGCTAATACAGCACCTAGCTCGGAGCCATTCTGAACCTCGGTGATCGTCACATCCTTGTCGAAATCGATGTTGTTGTCTGCGAATAACTTCCGGAGTAAGCTGTTCGAACTTGTAGGTGCCAAGCCCACAACGATAGTTTTGCCTTTGAAATCCGCTGTTGAGTTCACGGTTACTTCTTCTCGCGCAACCGCCCATACTGGAGCACTACCCGATAAAAGGACCAGTGAGCGAGCATCTCCGCCCTTCGCATTAGCGAATGCGACATGCTCAGGACCGTGGAAGGAGAAAGCAGACTCGCCTGAGATCACCGAAGACAATGCTGTTGGTCCGCTTCCGGCAGCGCGAATGGAGGTTAGCTCAATGCGATTCTCCTCTAGGAATCCTTGGTTATTCGCTACATACAGCGGAAGGTAGAGCAGGTTGTGATACACCTCGGACACCATAATTTTGTCCACCTGCGCATTTGCTTGCCCCCCGCTATTAGATGCACCTGCACCACTCGCAGGTGTTGTGGCATTGCTGCCGCATGCACTGAGCAGTGTAGTCAACATAACCGTCATCGTTGCTAGAAAAGCTATCTTTTTGAATGTAAGCATTAGTCATCAGTCCCCTTTAATCGTTGTAGGTCAGCTATACAGATGTGGATTTGCTGCTGGTCTTGTTGTCATTCCATGGAAGGAGACGGGATTCGATATAACCGACACAGGTGTAGAGGAGCATGGCGACCAGCATAAGCATGAACACGCCGACCCATACCGCCGGAAGGTTGAACAGGTTACCTTCGACGAATACCATGTGTCCGAGCCCTTTGTCAGAAGAGATGAATTCTCCACCTACGACAGACACCAATGCCAAACCGATATTGATCCGGAAGGCCGAGATGATCCATGGCAGGGAGGAAGGAACGATAATTTTGCGGAAAATTTGTGATTTCTTCGCACCGAAGGATTTCATCAGATTAATCTGAGATTCGTCGATCTGATGCGTCGCTTGGTAGGCGGATAACAGCGCTACGATAAATGTTGCTACGGAGGCCAGAGCAATCTTGGAGAAGATGCCTGAACCGAACCAGATGATAATCATCGGAGCGAGGGCAATCTTCGGGATGCCGTTCATGGCTACAATGAATGGATCGAGCACACGGGCAACGGACTTGGAATACCACATGAGCAGTCCTGCCAATGAGCCGATTAAGCTTCCGGCTACGAAGCCGATAACGGTGGCATTCACCGTTGCAAACGCGTCTGTAAGCAGTTGCCCTGAGCTGGCCATCGTGATGGCGGCATCGATAATGGCGCTTGGTGATCCCATGAGGAATCCATTAACGAGCTTCAATCGAACGGCGGATTCCCAGATCACCAGGATGACCGCAACAATAATGAACCGCCACAGCATCGTCATCAGCCATTCTTTGGAGAAGGTAGATTGTCTGCGTTTACTCTTCGCAACTCCAGCAGGCTTTCCGGCAAGGGTAATTTCAGGTGATGTGCTCTTCATTAGCTGATCCTCCCCATCTGGATATCAAGCTCTGACCAGATTGATTCAAAATACTGCTTGAACTTCTGGTCGGAGCGGGCTTTCAATGCTGAGCCATACTGCGAAGCGAGACCGATATCGTAGACCTGTTTTACGGTCGTTGGTCTTTTGCTCATAACGGCAATACGGTCGGAGATGGCGATGGCTTCCTCAATGTCATGTGTAATAAGCACGCCTGTCTTGCCCTCGGATTTTAGGATAGACAAGATTTCATCTTCCAGAATGAGTCTGGTCTGATAATCAAGTGCGGAGAAGGGTTCGTCCAGTAATATAATATCGGGCTGGGTAACGAGGGTACGAATGAGGGCTACACGTTGGCGCATACCGCCTGATAGGGTGGAGGGATAGGCTTCTGCGAATGAAGCCAGGCCATAACGATCCAGATAATCCATGGCAATATCGCCGCGATCCTTTTTGGACATGCCCTTCACTTCCAAGCCTAGCGTGACATTGTCCAGGATGCTTCTCCAAGGAAGTAACAGGTCCTTCTGCATCATATAACCGACATGCCCGGTAGTCTGATCGATCTCTTCGCCACAGACGATAACCTTGCCATTTGTTGGCTTAAGCAGACCTGCGATAATGTTGAAAATCGTACTTTTGCCACAACCGCTCGGTCCCACGATACTGAAGAACTCCTGCTTCTTGATTTGCATCGAAACCTCAGCGAGTACCTGAATATCTTCTCCGGTTGCACTGACAAATGATTTGGATACGCCTTGTATCTGTATAGCCATGATAGGTAGCCCCTTTCCTACAGCCTGATGTTTTTTCGTTTCTTGATGTGATTTGATGTTAATTAACATGACATTAATGAATATATTTCTAATCATATAGACTGTTTGCATAATTGTCATTAGTCACTCTGAACATAAAAATAGAATTAAATCAGTTAAAATGCACAAATGAAGATTGAATATGAAAAGAAAATAAAAGAACGTGTCATTATACATGACACGTTCTCGGTTTAAGACGTATGATTAGCATCGCTAGGGGCTGGATTAACATTCAGAAGGGACTCAAGTGCGAAGGCGAGTCGGAAGCGCAGGCTCTCCATTGGGTCCTTGATGTTCCTGCCGGTCAGTTTCTCGCATTTTTCCAGCCTATAGATCACTGTATTGCGATGTACGAACAGCTCTTTGGCTGTATCGACGATCTGGCAATGATTCTCATAGAAAGAGGACAAGGTTTTCATAAGCTCGTTGCGCTCGTTTGGATCTCGGTCGTTGAAGGGCTTAAAGGTTTCTTGATGGAATTGCAGCATCTCATCGTGGGGAATCATGCGCAGCAGACGGCTTATATCCATGGTTTGATAGGAATGAGCGAAGCGGGTCTTTCGCATCTGATAGCCGGATTGGAGGGCCTTGACTGCTTCCTTATAGGAGAGTCCGATATCCAACACATTGGTGTAGGAATTACCTATGCCGAAGGATAGGCTGAGCTGCGACTCTGAATACAGATTGCTCGCCATCCGCTCAAGCTGTTGAACAACGGTATGTTCGTCCCAAGACGATTCGGCCAAAAAGACGAGTATGCCGAACTGGTCATTCTTTGTGAACATGACGAAGGAGAGATCCAATTTGGCGAACTCCTGCTTAATCAGCTCGTAATTAGCGTCTCGTTCCGAGATGAACCGCTCTTCCCCGGAGGAAGTAGAGTTCTGCTTAAATATGCCCGCTAAGGATTCATCCATCTTGGCGATGATGAGAACGGAGTTCCCTTTTGCTTGTAGCCCATATTTCTTGCCGCGGTGCAGCGCTTCTTGTTCCGAACGAATGAAGCCCTGAATGAGATCGGAGAAATATTCATTTTTGTAACGGCGGGAACGCTCCTTGACCGCTTGTTTCTTGGTTAACTCCAGACCGATCACATTGACCGCTTGCTCCAGTGCCAGAGTGGAGAGCTTAGAGGTTGTAGAACTATCGTATAGTGCGATCAAGTAGCCCTCGTGCCGATCCGTGAAGATGGGATGAAGCTCGGCATGTCGATATTTATCAGCAGTAAGCAGACAGATCGAGATTGTGGCATGGAAGGAAGGGTGCTCATCTATAAAAGTCAGTAAGGGCGAGGCGAGAGACTGGTCATCCATCTGTTGTGCATAATGGGAGCTTGCCGTAATCTGTTTCTTAGAGCCAAGCAGAAGTACAGGTGAAGATAGCAACTGAGACAACGTATCTACGATGGATGGTATGCCTTTTCCCTGCATCACCATCGTGGAAAATTGCTTGTGAATAGACAGGGCGTAGTGAAGCTCATGGGTTTTGTTCTGAAGGATGGCACTGATCGAATGTTGAAATATTTCACCGAGTGTATTGTCTATCTCGGACAGTTCGATGATCGGGAAGCCCAACCTGTCGGCTGTCTCAAGCAGCTGCGGAGATAATTCAAGAGAGAAACGCTGTGTCTTGACAGCAAGCGCCGCACAACCAATTGCATGCATGTCTGTAATAAATCCAAGATGAGCATCGGGGCGGTCTTTCAGGATATAACCGTTCGTCAGCAGCATATCCCCTGGCTTCAGGAATTGTACAATATCTGGCGCGTCCATAATGTTAATCGATTGTACCAAACGATCTAGTCCGCGATGTCCGGCAATAACCTTTGCTTTGGAGAGAATGGGGATAGTCAATAACTGTTGCAGATCCATCTTCAACCCACTCGCTTTCATAATAATATGTTATAAAATCTAACATTAAGTGAGGTGGGCGTAAAGAAGAGTTTGGATAAAGAGGTTAAAAGATATCGGATTTTTAAGCAGATAGTACAAAATGCTGAGGTGCGAAGATGTGTATCTATTAAATTGCGTGAAATAAAGTTACATATGATAAGGATGATCAACAGCTGCCTGGTTTAGGTGATCAGCGACTGCTGCCGATGTATGGCAAGGAAGTATCCCCTCATAAGAGGTGGGTAAAAATTTAAAAGTATACATTACTATCCATAAATCATTGTATTTCACAAAGTATATTGTATATAACTTCTTTTTCCTTGTTAATATTGCTTTTAAAGATTTCGATAATTTGTTGGCGTAAAGTATTTTTGTTAGTTATGTTGTACTTGATAACTAAATTTCTTAACATCAAGTAGCTCGATTCTAACTCTTTGTAGTTATTGATTAACTCTAACCCATTAGGGATTAATGAAGATTGGTACATATACTCTAACCGTAGGATCATCATTTTTTTGTGTTCCCAAAATAGATGGAATGCTCTTTTATCGAAACGAAAACTACATTGATCGTAGTTAACGGCAGCTTCTATAGTTAGATTTAAAGCACCTATTCCAAATGTCGATTCTTCTTTAAATGACATATCAATTGTAGGTTTGGAGTATACGTAATTTTCTAATGTTAAGGCTATTTGCTGTAAATTAAATTTGTACTCATGCTCTTCTTTTATGCTCAATAAATGGACGTTCTGAAAGAATTCGTTGTCCGAGTTCAAAGCATTATAGCCTTCATCTAATTCGCTAAACGTGCATTCGGTATGGATATATTTTCCTTCTTGTATGTTGTCCGCTACATGAAAGGTACTCTTCTCTAGATCATACCCGAAAATAAATATTTCATGCCAATTGTGATTTTTTTGATAGGCTTTTGAAGCCGGTATATAGTAGCGATCAACATATAGATACACATAACGCGATTCGTTAATTGCATCAATAATGAATTCATGTAAAGAGGTCCATTTATTCTTTATAATTGTTCCAGGAATCACATGATGATTGATCCATGGACAATTATCGAAAATATGATGATGGTTGTCAAAAAAATAAGTATTCCAATCATGTACGTAACGAATTTGGATAAAGTTATTATATAACCAAGGTGAGATATTAGTATTATCTCTGCTAATAATGGATAGCACACTAGCATATGTATTGAAAGTATTTAGCAATGGATTATCATTCATGAATAACTTTTTTGAAGACATGTTACCCGCTCCTTTGTATCTAATAAAAGAATTCCTGTTTGACAAAAGAATTAAAATTAAAGTTGCGAATTGGCGAATAGATCTGTAAGTGACATTCCTGATCTGCTCTTCTTTTTTGAATTCAGTATGGGGATTACATAACATAGAATGCTTTAAAACCTACTAATTTAACAGTTTTGAACATGTAGTTGCTCCATTTCGTAATCAAAAAATTAGACTTTATTCTGGTTGAGTACGTTTTAATATGGGTGATGCTATCATTGTAAATTACGTTAAATTACATAATAACCTCATTCTCAATTTAGTCAATATTTTGAAGTGAATTGGAAGAAATCATCTTTTTGTTGATTAAATATATTAAATGTTTCTTGTAACATGTTCGTATCAAACGCTTTTTTGTGAAGTATCAGTAAAATTAATCACAAGATTTTTTTCTTTTCTACAAATTTCCCCTTACTTCGACATAAGAGATGCTATATGCTACATCATGTAATCGCCTTCATGACTTAACATAACAGAGAATATTTGTGATATTTTTTGTGGTAATGATAATGTATTTAACTTAGTAAGAAGCCCACTATTTTGTAAGCGTTTTTTTTGGTATTAATGTATCGAGATGTTAATCTATCAAATTCACAAATCTAGTATGAATGTAGTTTAACGTGCTAATTTTGAATGTGTTTTTTTGTATTGATACTTTACTGCATTAACGGAGAGGGGCGTCACAGGGGTTGAGAGATTATACAGCACAAGCTTTATTGGAGGATATGAATTCGATTGCATATGAACTATCCACCAAAATCGAAAAAAAAAGCGCGAATGTAGCAATAATTGGAATTGGCTACATTGGGCTCACACTTGCTGTGCAACTTTCTAAGGCTGGATTCACTGTATGGGGTCTAGAAGATGACCAGAAAAGAATTGAAATGATCCAATTAGGAATTAGTTATATTGAAGACGTATCCACTGATGAACTTTCTAGTTTAGTTAGAGAAAAGAGAATCATTGGAACTTCTGATTTTCAAGTTTTAAAAGATGCGGACATCGTAATTATCTGTGTCCCGACACCATTATCAATTAATAAAGAACCCGATATTTCAATTATTAGAAGTGTAACGGAGAAGATTGCTGGTTTCCTACATTCTGGACAGTTAATTATATTGGAAAGCACTACATATCCGGGGACAACGGACGAGGTGATTTTGCCTTGCTTGGAAAAAACGGGCTTTCGTGTAGGGGTTGATTTTTTCTTAGCACACTCGCCAGAACGAGTTGATTTTGGAAATATTAATTATACTCGTTCGAATGTCCCTAAAGTTGTTGGTGGAAGCACATCAGTTTGCACGAAAATAGCACAAGCATTTTTTGAATCAGTGGCAATAGTTGTTCCAGTATCATCTGCACTTGTTGCAGAAATGGTAAAGGTATATGAGAACACTTACAGGATGGTCAACATTGGCTTGGTGAATGAAATTACTTTGCTATGTGATCGAATGGGTATCAATGTTTGGGAAATGCTCGAAGCTGCATTCACTAAACCTTATGGATTGCAAGAGTTCTATCCTGGTCCAGGGATAGGAGGTCACTGTATTCCCATAGATCCTCACTATTTAGCGTGGAAGGCCAAGGAATACGATTTTCCGGTGAAATTTGTAGAACTAGCTAGCGATGTGAATTCAAGAATGCCTTATTTCGTTATCGATAAGACGATTAAAGCCTTAAATAATAGGGGAAAGCCGTTACGTGATGCTCGTGTATTAGTTCTTGGAGTGGCGTACAAAAAAAATATTGCAGATTACCGAGAGTCTTCTTCACTAAAAATAATAGAATTGCTCTATAGTGGAGGAGCCTCAGTGATATATCATGACCCAAACATAGCAAGTGTTCAATTCGATTACAGGTCTGGTCTAAACAAGCTTTATTCTGTTGAATTGAACGAAAACGTTTTGGAAAATTTAGATGCAGTTGTCATTGTTACAGATCATAGTTTTATAGACTATGACAACGTTGTTAAATATGCCCCGATAATCATAGATACTCGAAATGCAACGAAAAATGTAATGGAGAATAGGGAGAAAATTATACTTCTTTAATTATTGGAGGGATATTAAATGTCACAACGCGGGGTGACAGTATGGTTTACCGGTCTTTCCGGTGCAGGAAAAACTACGATAGCTTCATATGTTACTGGGATACTTCAAGATCGAGGGATTGCAGTTGAAACACTGGATGGAGACGTTGTTCGTAGTTCGTTATGCAAAGACCTAGGGTTCTCCAAAGAGGATAGAATCAAAAATATTGAGCGAATCTCATTTGTCGCTAAACTATTAACTAAAAATCAAATTGTTACGTTAGCTTTATTTATTTCTCCATATAAGAACATGAGAGAAATGGCACGTCAAGAGATTGGGGAATTTATCGAAGTTTTCGTCGATGCACCACTCTCTGAGTTAGTTAAACGGGATGTTAAAGGTCTTTATAAAAAGGCAATTGCAGGTGAAATTGAATCTTTTACTGGAGTTAATGATCCTTATGAGCGTCCAAATAATGCTGATTTGGTACTAAGAACAGATTTAGAAACAGTTGAGAAATGTGCCATGAAAGTCGTGGCATTATTGGAACAACGTCATTATATAACTTTTCAAGATGTTCATACAGAAGCAAAACATAGTACCAGTTTATCATCCTAAATTGGAGGGATATCAGTGTTGCTTGCGAGAGATATCGTAGTTTCATACGGCAAGAAAGGTGGAGAAGTGGTTGTACTGAGAGCTCTAAACCTTAATGTTTCAGCAGGCAAGGTAATAGGAATTGAAGGTGATTCTAAATCCGGTAAATCAACTCTTGCGTCTGTATTAGTAGGAGATCTACAACCGAAGTATGGAGAGGTACAGAAAGGTGAATTTAAAAGCATATTAATAAACGGTTCTAAACGTCATTCCAATATTTCTCCACTGTTGATGGCCCTGGAGCAGAAAAATTTTGGTTTGCTCATCATTGACGATGCAGAGACTTCTATTAATAGTGAAAATATATCATTGGTTCTCAATAAAGGGCGATCTGCAAATCGAACAACAATTCTACTCTCATCCAATTTGGAGGGATATAAAGACTGCCTTGATACTACTTTTCGGCTTGAGAGTGGACGGTTAGTTCTTAAGAAATGAGCATTAGTTAATGGGGGAGTTGGTTTCATATTTTTGATCCAAGCATTGGTTCAGCGCCTGGTTGGCCACTTGTTTTATATTATCACCACATTCATCCGAAAATTGATCATTATACATCACTAACACCTGACCAATTTGCTCGTTCACTTGATCTTGTTCTGTATGAAGTGGGAGGAAGTGTGGATCCAAAGATTGTATCCTATGAGTGCGATAAATGGTTACCCAAAGAACCGTCTGTTCTCATAACGTTTGATGATGGATATAAGGATAATATTGAATATGCAGTACCTATATTGGAGCAATTCGGAGTAAAGGCAATGTTTTTTGTTATTACCAATAATATGGAGTCTCATAGTGAGGATTGTAACAATTCGGACGATTCACATCTTTTTATGAATTGGAGAGACCTTGTTGAAATAGAAAATGCTGGACATGTACTTGGTGCACACACCTTATCCCATCCGAAAATGCATGAGATTTCAATGCAAACTTCTCAATGGCAGATGGAAGAGTCCATAAAAAAAGTAAAAGAACACTGCAGTAATCCCGAAAATCCTATACATTTTGCATACCCATACGGATTCATTCCTCAACAAGCACTGGATTTTCCGAAAGGATGTTTAGCTTACGGGACAGTTAAAGCACCTCCCAATCCCTGGAATGAAGTACCAAATAATATACGTCGTACGTACGTACCAACAGGACAAATGAATATCTGGTCAGCAATGGCTAAAAGCTGGAGGGAACAATGGTTCGAATTACAGTGATAATTCCGACTCAAGATCGTCTTCAAGATCTGCATCGGTGTATTAAAGGAATTCAAGATAATGATTTAAAGTTACTCCATGAAATTATTGTGGTTGATGACGGTTCTGAAACAACAATTAGTCCATTAGTGGAGAGTTTTAATTTACCGATTAGGGTGATTCGTAACGAAAGACCAAAGGGAGCTGCTATTTGTCGTAACATTGCCGGAATGTCAGTTGAGTCTAACGTAATCGCATTTTTGGATGATGACGCTGTCCCCACAGCGGACTGGTTATCCGTAATTAAAAGAGAGCTCCTCGAAAATAGAGGAGGAATTACGGGAAGAGTATTACGTTTTGATAGTGGTATCGTATCTGCTGCACGACAAGCAAGGTATGATATGAGATATTTGAGTGTTTCACGTGAGCAACCTGTCCAGTTTTTCTCTGGTGGTAATTCTGCTGTATGGACTACATTATTTAAAAAAGTGAATGGTTTTAATTCGTTGGGAAGTGGTGGAGATAATAACTTTGTTATAGATATCGAAAATCAGGGTTTTAAAATTCATTTCATTCCAGAATTAATTATACTACACCGCAATAGCAAAGGTTTGATGAAGGCTGTAATTGAAGCCTACAATTCAGGGAAGTTCCACCCAAAGCAAGTCAGTCTTAGAGATTCAGTGAGAAATCTAGCGGCAGTGAAACAGAGTGCAATTGGAAAGACTTTTTGGATAGCATCTTTAAACTGGAGTTTAAATGCCATTCATCTTCTTGGAAGAATCCAAAAACGTGAGATACAGCTTAAAAATATGAAATGAGGATCGTTCTTATGAATACAAAAACCATGTGCATTGAAGAATTAACGGAGCTTGTCGTATCTGCACTTATCGCTTCAGGTATTGAGAAGGATGAGTCAGGTATTGTAGCAAACGTATTGATTAATGCAAATTTAATGGGGATGGATTCCCATGGTGTAGATCTACTGCCAACCTACCTGCGTAGAATTGAACAAGGGGGGATTCTTAAAAATCCAAAAAAACAGGTCATCTTTGAATCAACGTTCATGAAAATTATAGATGCTGATGGTGGTATAGGACCAGTCACGGCTTGTCAGGCTGCAACAGATGCCATAAATCAAGCAAATGAGAATGGTATATCGATTGTTATGGTTAGAAATAGCAATCATATTGGAATGTTAGGATACTATACTAGGATGATTGCGAGTGAAAACCAACTAGGAATTGTTCTAACAAATTCTGGGCCTAATGTGGCTGCTTGGGGAGGGAAAGAAGCTGTTCTTGGGAATAATGCTCTATCCGTTGCTTTACCGAATGATGGAGGTATTCCATTTGTGCTGGATATGGCTACCGGAGAGGTGGCTTGTGGGAAAATTAGAGATCTAGCTGAGAAAGGAATTAATGAGATGCCTAGGACTTGGGCACTTAATGCTGCAGGACAGCCTGCTTCTCATCCACAAGAGTTTATCGATGGGGGAGTTGTACTTCCTTTCGGTGGTCATAAAGGGTTTGGTATTGGAATGGTCGTAGATTTACTTACAGGGGTTTTAAGTGGTGGTTCGTACTCCGTGAATGTAAAGCGTCAGAGAGTACATGCTGATAAGATTTCTGAATCTTGTCATACCTTTATTGCGTTGGATGTTTCCAAGATTGCTCCATTGGAAGAGTTCAATGGAAGAGTCCAAGATTGGCTAGAAAGTATTAAGAACAGTTTGAAAGCTGATGGGGTGGAAGAGATACTGATACCTGGAGAAAAAGAGAAAAGAGCAATGGAGCATAGGAAAGAAGGTATTCCGATAGCAGTGGGCACGTACAATAAATTAAAGTTAATTAATGACCAGTTACAGCTTAGCCTGATATAGCTTGAGACTGGGCTTGTGAATAAACATATAGAGTAGCTACTGTCAGACTAAAGCGTGTATTAATTAAACAAATACGAGGAGGATCTACTATGAATTATAATTTTATTGGAATTGATCATGTACAACTCGCAGCACCCGAACAATGTGAGGAGCAAGCTCGTCAATTCTTTGGCAAAGTCCTAGGTATGCAGGAGATTGAAAAGCCAGTAAATTTACAGAAGCGTGGAGGGGTATGGTTTCAATGTGGTCAACATCAATTGCATATTGGAGTACAAGAAAATTTTGTATCCGCTAAAAAGGCCCATCCTGCCTTTCACGTAAAAAATGTATTGGAGTTAAAAGAACATATAGAGCGTTCTGGGATAAAGACTAAAGATGACGAGCCACTTGAGGGAGCAATTAGATTTTATGTAAATGATCCATTTGAAAATCGGTTGGAATTTTTAGAGTGGTTAATCTGATTTATGGAAGATTGTACAGTCCCAACAACAATTCACGAATCCATCCTACTTGTTGCAGAGATGTATCGTGATAAAAAAGCTATTATTACCTTAAATGAATCCGTAACATATCTAGAATTGGTTAACCGAGCAAGTGATTTAGCCAACCGGTTCACTAGACCATTGCGCGTTGGTATTTGTATCAAAGATCCAATACAATTTGCAATAGTCTATTTAGGATCTTTGATAGGCGGAGGGCAAATCTTATTGTTGTCAGCAAGTTCATCACAATCTGAAGTTATTACCATGCTAGAGCAAGCAGACTGCGATGTGTTATTCACCGACAGAACAGACTTTACTAACTTTATTGGGAAAGTCTTCGTTTATTCTATTGAGCAGGCTAATTTTGATCTTCTGCAATCTGAACAACAATTAACAACAAACGACAACACAGCAGTCATGGTTCCAACGTCGGGAAGTATCTCAAGACCGAAAATAGTAAAATTGTCCCATAAAGCATTGATCTGGAACGCAATGGCTCACAATGAACACCTAGATATGAGGAGTAATGATATTGCGCTTGTTATTCTACCTCTAACCTCAAGTTTCGCACATACAACACAATTTTTAGCACAGCTCTTAATTGGAGGAACATGTGTAATACACAATGGTGTTTTATTCCCGCGGGATATCTATCAGACTATTCGTAATTACCAGATCACAAGTATGGGCTGCGTATCTACTCACCTTAAGTTATTTGTACTAAATCCACCTTCTCCTGAAGATGTGAAAACGCTTAAGCTTATGGTTTGTGCTGGAGCTCCTACAGACATAGAGACAATCAGCCAAGCAAGAGAGATGTTTAAACATGCGGATATTGTAAGAGCATATGGACTAACTGAGGCAGGGCCTAGGGTCTCATGTGGACTGAAAAACAAGGTTGTATCTAATGATTCATCAGGGGTCCCACTTAAGGGTGTACAAATTAAAGTGATGGGAGAAGAAAACGAAGGAACAGAATGTCTATTGTTCGAACCAGGAGAGATATGGGTTAATAGTCCATCCCTATATAATGGATATTATGAAAAAGGAAATAAAGACTACGCTCAAAAACCTAAAGAAGAGTGGTTGAAAACGGGGGACATCGGATATATTGATGCCGAGAATCAACTCTTTATTCTAGGCAGGTCCAAAAATATTATTATAGTCGGTGGTATGAATGTATACCCTGAAGAAGTGGAAGAAATACTTTGTCGTTTTCCTGATATCTCCGATGCCTATGTTTATGGAAGAGAGGATTCATTGACTGGTGAACAGGTAGTCGCAGAGATTGTAGTACGTTCAGGCGAAGTTAAGTTGTCTGATATTCGTAAATTTTGTTCAGATTATCTTTCAAAATATAAGATTCCGAAGTCTGTTAATGTAGTGGACTCGATTAAGAGAACAGAAACTGGAAAAGTTCAACGTGGTTCAAGAGTAAATTCTAATTCATAGAAGAGGGGTATTGAAAATGAGTGACTTTGAGCTGGAAGTACGTAGTAAACTGCAAGAAATTGTAGGAGGCCTTACATCGGCAGATGTGTCCGAGATTAATGACAATGTCGATTTAATTCAAGATATTGGCTTAAACTCAATTGATATGATTCAGTTAATCGTTATTGTAGAACAAAAGTTTCAAATAGAGATTCCAGCTGAAGATATGATTATAAGTAACTTTCAAATATATGGGAAGGTTATTGAATATATTCTTGAGAAGGTGAAAGTAAAAGGAGGGGATGTATAGTGGATGGTAAAAAAATCGTAAATTTGTTGCAATATGCAGAGAATCATACGGAGTACTATTCAAAACTGTTTTCAGATAACGGAATTAACACTGGTGATATCAATGACTTTGCAAAAATCCCTTTCTTGTCGAAAGCTGATATCCAAGCGAATGAGAAAGAGATTATTTCAGATAAATATGATATTAATTCTCTTTTATTAGAAAGAACGAGTGGATCGTCGGGAATTCCTTTAAACTGTAGGTATGATAAAAATGAACGCATCAGAAGATCGTTAGCTCTGTGGGGAGAACGGAAAAAGAATTCTCCTGATATTATGGGACAGAAAATAGCGATTTTTCATGCAGGTAATCGCAGGCATGCAAATTCCACTCGTAATGGATTGATTGCGCGTGACGGTAACACACTCTATATTAACTATTTAAATGTTGGAGACAGTTACGTTGAGAAAATCTATGACGCTTTGATCGAATTCAGCCCGTATATGATCCGCTGCCAACCTTCAATTTTATTTGAACTGGTTACATATTGTAAAAGAAATAATAAGAGTACTAGGGATATTCAAGCACAATACATCGAGCTAGGGAGTGAGTATTTGTTTGAGTATATACGAGATGAAATTATTGAAGCATTCCCTAGTGCAATTGTAGCTAATAATTATGGTACCCAAGAATTTTTTTGTGTAGCGTACTCTTGTGCAAACCATAATCTTCATATTGTTTCTGAACAACTACATGTTGAGACTGTCAATGAAGATGAAGAAGGATATGGAGAGATTATTATTACAAGTCTTCATAACTACGCTATGCCACTTATTCGATACCGTATTGGGGATATTGGAAAAATCCAAACGAAACCATGCAGTTGTGGGAGGAAAGAACCTGTTCTTCAGTTGAAAAGCGGAAGAACATCAGAATTTTTTATGTACGGATCCAATAAAGTACACGCGCATATTTTTAAAAACTGTATTGAAAGTTTCAATGTTCTGAAACAGAAAACATATATTAAACAATTCCAAGTTACGCAGCTACAAGAACAACATTTCGAGTTTAAAATTGTAAGTGATTATACCTCTTTTCAAGAAGAACTTCGTACACATATTAAATCATTTTTTCTAGAAAAGCTTGGGATTGAGCTTGAAATTATAGTGAGTCTGCAGGAACAACTAACTATTGATGAGAAAAGTAATAAATTGAAAGTTTACAATTTCCTACAATACGATAAGGTATAATTTATTGTTAAGGTGACCATTGTATGGTCTCCTTTTTCAGAAGGGGAGAATCATTCTTTGAAGGAACGCCCGATTCGTAATTTTTACTCCGTATGCTTTTTGGAATGGTTCACTCTAGCCATTTGTATGCTTTTTATGATTGCTAAGGTCTTTGTGGGGATTTCAGAGGCCTACGTTATTCAGCAGATGATTGACCTTACCTTAGGTGGGCAAATGAGTGAAATTTTCGATTTTTTAATATATATAGTTCTATTTATTGTAATCGCTATATTTGTGGAGTACATGGAGGTTACTTTTAGTGGTAAATTTTCAGTTCAAACACTGAAGAAATTAAGGATTTATATTGCTAAACAAATTTCCGGCATGCCCATTTCTTATGCTGAAAGATTTGACTCAGGTAAGGTCTCATCAGTAATTACAAATAACTTACAAGTTGTAAGTAATTATTTAAGTTCTACATTCATCAATTTATCAAGAACTCTAATTCTTTCAATAGGCTTTGCTATTTATTTGTTAGTACTTGATTGGAAGCTCTTTTTAATCAGTATTTCAATTACCCCAGTTATCCTTTTAATAACCAGAATATTTAAAAATTCTACACAATCTTTGAGCAAAAAAGAGCAAGAAATTGTGTCTAAGTCAAACACAATCGTTTTAGATAGTATACGTGCCAGAGAAATTGTTAAATCGTATAATCTGGAAAATCATTGGTTTAAGAAGTATGCAAGCTACATTGATAGAGCACTTGAAAAGAAAATTATATTTGAAAGAAGAAAATCTTGGATGGGAGCAATGAATTATTTCGTTGATTTTATTCCTATGTTAATTTGCATAAGTTATGGAGGATTTCTCACCTCACAAGGTTCTATGAGTGCCGGAGAACTGTTAGCTTTTTTACAAATACTGAGAAGGTTAACCGGATTTTTGGGTACTCTTCCTGAGATGATAATTGATACTTACAGTATGCAAGGCGCATGTCAACGTTTACTTGAAGTGGTCAATCAAACTAAAGAGAGAACTACCGGTGATAGTGATATGACAGAAATAGAAGACGATTTAATTTCTGCTAGTCGGCTTACCTTTGGATATGATGCTCAAATAAGGTTAAATGAATTGTCTCTACAGATTGAAAAAGGTGAGAAAATTGCTTTGGTAGGCGAAAGTGGGAGTGGTAAGAGTACACTAGCTAAGCTACTCTGTGGATTTTACGATGATTACAAGGGGTCTCTTAAAGTAATGGGACGCGATCTAAAGCAATGGAATTTAGAGTCATTAAGAAGTCGGGTTGCATACATTTCTCAGGACGCTTATTTGTTCTCAGGCACAATTTTGGAAAATATCGCATGTGGGAAACCTGATGCTTCACTTAAAGACATCATGGAAGCATGCAAATTATCCAATGCTCATGATTTTATTATGAGTCTTCCAGAGGGTTACAACACGTATTTATCTGAGTCCGGAAACGGGCTATCGGGAGGACAAAAACAAAGGATTTGTATTGCAAGAGCGCTCTTAAAAGATTCCGATCTCATTATTATGGATGAGTCAACCTCTGCCTTAGACTCCGAGAATGAAAGCCAAATTTTTCATAATATTCTCACCAAACTTGAAGGAAAGAATGTCATTATTATTTCGCATCGATTTTCATCTATTACATATGTAAACTCCATATTCGTACTTCAAAACGGACATCTGGTGGAAAAAGGGTCTCATGAAGAACTCATTCTGCAAAGAGGAGTTTATTATCATTTATTTGAAAAACAATCCACTCAGTTAAAGAGGGTTATACAGTAATGGAACAAAAAAATCGAAGTGTATTCTCGCAGTTGTATGCATTTATGCGGCCTAGAATTGGCTGGTATTTAATTGGTTTATTTGGACTAAGTATGACTCACGCGATTGTACCTGTTATCTTAGCTTTCGGGATGAAGTTCGTAATCGATTTCTCTGTCAATGGCCAAAGCAATTTGCTTCGTACCAGCGTGTATATACTTGGTTCGGGTATGATATTGCTCGTAACGATGTATGTATTTTTCAGTTACACTTTTCGAACAAGTATTAGAAGGACTATGACTGATGTGAAGAAAAAAATATTTCGACAAATACAACTGGTGCCCGTCGACTATTTTGATAAGACCCACAGCGGGGACGCACTATCTACTCTAAATCATGATCAGTTTTTAATGGAGATGGTATATGGAGGGCACTTACGTAATGTAATTACATCTGTAATGACAGGTATGTATTCTGCTATTTTCATGATGATTCTTGATTGGAGAATTAGTGTTTTCTTAATTATCTTTGCGTTACTCGCTACAGCTGTGAACTCTAAGTTTGCACGTATCGGAAAAAAGATAGCCAAAGAACAATCGGAAAATAATGCTGTGCTTGCTAAAGTGATGTTAGAGGTTTTCCATGGTCTGTCAGTATTTAAATTCTATGCTAACTTCATTTATCCGAAATTTGAAAAGACAAACAGTGTTTTGGTCAACTTAGGCATGAAGGCAACTCATGAAGGAGCAAAACAACAACAATTTAATACACTCATTCATTGGTTAAATTTCACGACTCTACTGTTTATTAGTGCTTATATGGTAGTGAACAACCTTACTTCTCTCGGTAATGTAGTTGCAATCATGCAACTATATGCTGGTGTGAGTATGATGTTTAACACCTTAGGCAGATTAATCGTACAACTCCAGAATAGTATAGCTGGCACTGAAAGAGTTCTAAAAATGCTTTCTCTTCAAATTGAAGGAGAAGAACAAGTATCTAGATCGGAAAGACAATATGAAGAGCTAACTGAATGTATCATTAATTTTATTAGTGTAACTTTTAGCTATGGAGATAAAAAAATCTTAGACAATGTTAATACATCTATCTCTAAGAATCAAAGTATAGCTTTGGTTGGAACAAGTGGCTCTGGAAAAAGCACCTTAGCTAAATTGTTGATGCGTTTCTACGATACAGATTCTGGAGATATTTTATTATTCGGAAAATCTATTAGTCAATATAATCATAAAGATCTAAGAGATTTAATTGCATATGTTCCTCAAGATACTTACCTATTTAATACCACCATAAGAGAGAACATACGAATGGGACGTCTAGACGCTAGCGATCAAGAGATTATTGAGGTTGCAAAGCTTTCCCAAATTCATGATTACATCACTACCTTGCCAGATCAATATGATACTAAGGTAGGAGAGAAGGGAATAAGACTTTCTGGTGGACAACGTCAAAGAGTCGGAATCGCAAGAGCTATACTAAAACCTTCTCCCATCTTTGTACTAGACGAAGCAACTTCAGCTTTAGACTCAGAAAATGAATCAAAAATTCAGGATATTATTCAAACCCTATCACAAAGTAGAACAGTAATCATTATTGCTCATCGTCTTTCTACAATTGTTCAATCCGATAAAATTATTGTTATGGAACGGGGGCAAGTGGTGGAGGAGGGTACACATGAGGAATTGATAAGCCAAATGGGTAGCTACCGTCAGTTGTATTTAGTTGGTTAGAGATTGAAAATTAAAATTCGTTTCAATTATAAAGGAGGTCTTTAAGATATGGCGGTAAATATAGCTATCGTTGGCTATGGTTCTGCAGGACGTCAACATGCAAAGACTCTATTGGATATGAATCACGCTTCACTTTATGGTATTTACGAAAAAAATCCGATAGTCGATACAGATAGTGTCTATCGATTTACCTCGTGGGAGGAGTTACTATCCAATCCTGATGTAAACGCTATAGCATTGTGCCTCCCACCTGGCGGAAGAGCGAATAAGGCATTCGAAGCATTGGATGCAGGAAAGTCAGTCCTTCTCGAAAAACCACCATGTACGACGGAAAAAGAACTTGATCAGTTATTGAAAGCTGCAAACGATGCGAACCAAACCATCGGAATCATGTTTCAGCATAGATATCGACTTCCTGAGGAAGCATTTAACGTTAACTGGGATCATCAAACAACAGCTATTTTGGAAGTTTCGCGGCCGCGTGACATAAACAGATACTTCAATGACTGGCGACAAGATCCTGCTTTATCTTTTGGTGGGATTACAGCTCATCTTGGAATACATTATTTAGATTTGGCCTGCCAAATGCTTGGAGAACCTATTTCGTTTCATCAAGCAGGAAGGAGAGAGTTTTCTCCTGGTATTGACTTACGCACGGTAGGAACAATTGAATTTTCCACTGGAGCCGCAATGTCATTTGTTGTTACATGCGAAGCAGAAGCACGTAAAGAGCGCTTGTCGTTGTATGGACCAGATATTCGTCTAACTATCGAAGATGGAAGGTCTGCCTTAGAATACAAAGGTAATCTAAGACAGTATCCTGTCGAATCTACGCATGAGATGCGAAAACAACTTTATATGGATTTCGCCTCTTCTATAATAAATAAAGAACAACCGGAACGTTGTCATTTACAGGGTGGACGTGGAGTTACACGTTTATTAGAACAAATCGCGATGAATGGGGGCATACATATTTAATGTCATTTCGAATCGGTTTATCTTCTGGTAGTATGCCGAATCTCACTGCAAACGAGTTAATTCAAAAATTAAATGAGACTGGTTGCAATACGGTCGACCTAAGGGTGGGAAAAGGGCACTCTTGGGAAGAGGAGGGCCTTACTCCCTTAAGGCAATCGGGTATTGACATTGCTTTTATTGGTATAAGTTTTACACTTGGCGATGACAGATTTGATAAAGAAACTCTCATCAAATCAATAGCTCCTTATGCTGATATTCCTTTAAAAGTTTTTTCCAAACCCGGATGTACTACAATCCAGCAGATTGAATCAACACAGAAGCAAGTGCAAGTGTTAGCAAGCATTGCAGGAGGGATGGATAGGATCTGGGTGGAGACTCACAAAGGAAACTGTGGTGTAGAGGAACTCGTTCGAATAAGTGAATTGCTTGGTACCCGCGTATTGTTGGATACTTTGGGACTTGCATGTATTTCTAAGGACCCTCTCGAAGCTACGACGAGTCTAATGCGCTTCATTTCTGGGGTACAAACTAAAGGATTTAATTGGGATAACCCATATGAAACTATACACGTTCCACTCTCCGAGACTGACATAAATAGAACTTATCTCATTTTGCAGAAGCTGGCGGATACGAATTGTTCAGTTACAGTTGAAACTAGGTCAGGAAGTGCAGTGGAGGATATCAAGGTTTTGCAGTCGCTCTTAGCACGAGAATCTGAATAATAAGGGGATAATCAACAATGAAACTAGCTATTATTGGGGATGAAATAGATCAAGATTTGCATCGAGTAATTGACGCGGTTCAGAAAAATAAATTCCATGGCATTGAAGTCCGTTCCGTCTGGAATACACGTCCGGACCAATTAGATAATGAACAATTAGAGCTGATCCGTGATTCCGTTCGTTCTGCAGGACTAAATATAGCTGGCTTTGATTCTCCTTGTTTTAAAGTAGAATTCCCGTCGACAGATGAATTGCTGGAAAGTTCTCGGGAATCTTTGGCAAAAGCTATCGACCAGGCTCGGTTGTTAAATTCCGGTTTTGTTCGGGTGTTTACATTTTATCGAGAAGGGATAGCACAACCTAAGCTAGCTGCAAGAGCTGTAAAACAAATTGTTGATGGACTTGTTTCAGATGATATTCAAATTTATGTGGAGACTGGTATGCGTACAAATACACCTACAATAAAGCATATGCTTGAATTCCTAGATGAGGTTGCCGATAACCGATTAGGTATTGTTTGGGATCCTGGTAATTCGGTATTTTCCGGTCAAGACTTGAATCCGTTTCCAGAAGATTATACCTTGGGGAAAGAGTTCATTAAGCACATACATATTAAAGATCCGGATGGTCAGAGTCAATACGTCAGACTAGGTGATGGTGATGTTCCATGGCGAAATATCATTCAAACATTGAAGAACGATGATTATCAGGGTTATGTCTCTCTGGAAACTCATTGGAGAAAAGGACGGGTGCTTGACCAAAAACAACGGGATAATCCATGGTTTGATTCTTTTTCTATGGATGGGTATGAAGCTTCTGTAGAATGTATGCAGCGACTGTTATCTTATATCAATGAGGTATCTTAATGAATAACCAGAGCACGCTTCCGATAATTTTACTCGGTTTCCAGAGATCTGGGACGACAGTATTTGCGCATAAGTTAAGCGAAGCATTTGGTGTAGATAATGGGATGTTTAGCGTAAATGGAAAATTGATGTATTATTTACATCGATGGCTCACTATGAAGGATATTGGTTATCGTCATTTGCGTGTGGATGAAATATTATTTTCATTGAAACGCCGTGTCCCAGGTGGAATCGGAGTAGAACGATATTTATATCAGGTTGAGAAAGTGCTGCGAGAAGTTGCGATTGATGTTGCTGAGGGATATCAAGGCAATGAACTTGAGTTAGGGAGGCGAATTGTTTCCGAAAGCTATAAAGGTTTTACAAGGTGGGGAGATAAATATAATGAATATCTTCAGATATTCCCTTATCTTAACAACGTAGTACCTGACGCCAAATATATTCTTATGTTTCGAGATCCATATGATGTTGCTTCATCTGTAATGGAGTGGGAAGGAGATCGCCCATGGCGTCCCATTTCGGTCACTGGAAATTTAAAAAAGTGGGTTTCATGGCATGCCGAAGCTATTGAGCAGATTACTGCTTTATCAAAGGAACGTTATCTTGTTGTTGAATATCAGCGTCTTTGTGAAGGCATTGAAAACGATCGGCTTTCTAATTTTATTGGAATCGATATAGCTCCATATTTAAAGGAACTTGTTCCACGCCGTAAAAGAGTGAGCCACCCTCGTCTAACTCAGGAAGTAAAGGAAGTTTGGGATAAACTCCAAGGTATGAATTAGTCAGCAAAAATAAATAGGGGGTTAATGTTATGAACGCTATCGAAAAATTACAGATTGAAAGACCATTAGTCTGTACTTACAAGCATCACGCATTGCCTCTTGCTATTTCTCCAAACGTTAAAAATAATCTTGAATGGCAATTAAATCATTATATACAGATTTACGCTAAAGATTTTAATGGAGATCCCCATTGGCTAGATTTTTATATTTTTGATTCAATTCTGTTCAGATCATATGCTCCGTGGTTAACTATTCAACACTTGAGCTCAGATTATATATCTAAGTTTACATCTATACCGAACTTTATTAAAACGTCCATTGCTAATGGAAAGTATGTCTATATAAACTATGACTCTTATTTTGTTAAACATACTAACGCGTACAAAAGGAAACATGCCCCTAACAACATGTTAATATTCGGCTATGATATGAATATGCGTCAGTTTGATGTGTATGACTATACGTATACAACAAATAGACAATTGGAAGCAATAAAAGTACCATTTGATGAGATTGAGACATCATTCTTGTCGGATGCCTCGAAACGATGGGCAAGAGTTTTAGCATACAATGAGGAGTATATTCATAAATTTGATATGAAGTTAATGCTCCGCTCCCTTATGGATTATGTATTCTCAAGGAATTCGTCTGAAACCTACAAGATATTTATCTCTACAGATACTAATGATTATTTTGGAATTAGCGTCTATAAAAGGATCGTCGATTTTTGTGAAGCTTGTCAAAGAGATACAGCTCGGTTCACTATTTTACCATTCTGCTTATTACTGGATCATAAAAGGGTTCTTAAAGAACTGGTGATATATCTATCTAAAAAAGGGATTTGTCATCAAAAATATATTAATGAATTAACTAGTATTGAGATGGAAGCCCTACTAGTACGGAATATTGCTATGAAGTATGCGTACAATCGAAATAAACGTGATCTTCAAAGCATTATTGACGAGATTCATATTTTGTACACAACTGAAAATATTGTATTAGGTAATTTAATTCAAGCAATTAACATCTAGTTCTAAATAATAATTAGAATTAGCAAGGATTAAATGGTCACCATTGAAAGGTCGCTATATTAGTGACTTTTTTATTTTTTTGAAATAGCAGTACACCTTAGTATTTCATTCAGTAATTTCAATCTCATTAGAGAGATTAATCAAGCTGTCACCTTTTGGTCCTGAAAAATTGTTGGAAATAGAGCGGGAGAGGTACAGAGGCCTGCACGAAGATGAAATGTTTACAAGAATAGTGCTTAATTAACTCGTTCGAAATTGATAAAAAACCTCTCGTCCCGCAGAAAACGTGGGATTGGGAGGTTTTGATTATAGTGTGAATTCAACGTTTATCGTACAAACCATCCAGTGGGTTGAGGAGCTATGTCTGCAGTATCTCGTAGATCATGGACTTTGACATTACTGCCATAGATCATGGAATCGCTACTCAGTCGAAATGAAGGGAAACTGTGCTCGGATTGCAGACGCAGACAGGGTTCAAAGTAAATCTGCTGCTGTTTGTTGATTACAAAGGGAAGCGAACCGGCTTCTACGGTAACATCATCGCTATCCGGCTCGTTCAAGATCAGAAGCACCGCAATTCCGTCACAACCGCATCCATCGGTATCATAAAACAATTTGAAATAGCCTGGTCGATCTCCCAGCTTTTCAGTAAGTCTTGCTTCTGCCAGCGGACTGACTTGAATGATCATGACGTTGTTCACACTCCTCTAATCCCAATGAATTCGCTTACAATTTAATATATGGACCATAAACGCAGATTAGAAGGGGAAATAAAGAAAAGCAAACATGTCCTGTGAAAATAATGACGCTAATGAGTAATGCATCGAACAATTCACGTATGAATGTCATATCCGGAACTTCTATTGGTCCAGTGTGAAATCATTCGCCCGTCACTGAAACCCATTTCATCACCATTCCTTATCTGGTATGATAAGCAGGGAAAATAGGGAAAATTAGAGAAAAAGGAAGGTTCCGCTATGACACCGATCACTATATATGACATCGCCAAGGAAGCAAACGTATCTGTCGCGACGGTCTCCCGGGTGCTGAATGACACGGCACCAGTGCGTGCAAGCACCCGAGAGAAGATTATGTCCATCATCGAAAAACACCAGTTTCAGCCGAACGCGCAGGCGCGCAGTCTGATCAAGAAAGAGACGGGCACCATTGCCATCATCCTGCCAGACATCACGAACCCCTTCTTTCCGGAAGTCTTCTGGGGCGCGGAGAATGAGGCTCGCGGATTGGGGTACACGTTTTTTCTGTGCAATACCGCAGGGGATTACAACAGGGAATCTGAATATTTGTCCATCCTGCGAGAGAAGCGGGTAGACGGAATTATTTTTCTCGGCGGGCGAATCAACATGCAGGTTTGTCCAGATGATATGGCTCAGGAATTGATTGATATGGGCAAACGTATGCCAATTGTGCTGGTTAATGGCAATATTGCCAAAGGCGGATTCCACCGAGTGTACACGGACGAAGGGGCAGGGGCAGCTCTTGTAGCTGAGCATTTGCTTGAACTGGGGCATCGTGATATCGCCTTTGTCGGCGGGTTGAAAGAGTTGTCCACCACGATGGTTAAGGTCAGAGCTGTGCAGAAGAAACTTCGCGAGCATGGGCTGGAAATACCAAAAGAACGGCAATTACTCGGCAGCTTCTCCATCGACGATGGTAAACGAGAGATGTCCAAATTGCTGGATCGTGACAATCCGCCAACCGCAGTCATCTGTGTGAATGACAACACGGCGATTGGTGCCATCAAGTCGACGATTGAGCATGGGCTCTCGATTCCGAAGGATATATCCATTGTGGGTTTCGATGACACGCCGCTCGCCAGTGCCGTTATACCGGAACTGACAACCGTGTCCCAGAACACGTATCAGCTTGGCAAACAGGCTGTGGACGTGCTGCATGAGCTGATTAACCAAGGCAAACCGAAGAAGCAGATCATTCTGCAACCGGAGCTGATTGTGCGTCAAAGTACAGGACCTGCTGCAAGATAAGGGGCCCTGTAATTGGAAAAGAAAGCGTTGACATTTCCTTGAAGGGTGAAATATAATGAGTGCGTGAATGAAACCCCTTTCATAAAGTGGAACGGGTTTTATGTTTCAGCTTAATGAAACCCATTTCATGAAACGGGTTTCAGTGTAGTCATCCATTCATTATATCAAGGGGGCGTAGCGTATGAGAAGAAGTCTTAAGGTCATTTCGTTATTGATGCTGGTCATGGTAATGGGTCTGACAGCCTGTAGCAGCGGGAGTAACAACGGTTCTTCCGGCGAGTCCGGTGGCAAGGTTGATTTGAGCATGACGATCTGGGGCTCGGAGGATGAGAAGAAGATTTATCAGGAGCGACTCGACATTGTGAAACAGACGTATCCCGATATTAACGTGAAGCTGAACGTGGTGGCAGGGGATTATGACCAGAAAGTACAGACCATGATCGCCGGGGGAACAGCGCCGGACATCATGATGATTGCCGAGAACTACCAGGCTTACGCCTCCAAGAATCAGATTATACCGCTGGATGACATGATTCAAGCGAACAATGTGAACGTGTCCGAGCGTTATTCCGATGATATCGCAAACCTGATGAAGTACGATGGCAAACAATTCGGTTTGCCAGATCGGGCAGGCGCGATGGTCCTCTTTTATAACAAAGACCTGTTCGACAAGGCTGGGGTGGAATACCCAACCAAAGATTGGACGCAAGACGACCTGATGGCGGCAGCTCAGAAGCTGACGGTCAAGGAGAATGGCAAAACGACTCAATGGGGCTACTACCCAGGCAGCTGGTGGCCGCAATGGATGCAACTGATCTACCAGAACGGTGGCTCGATATTCGATGAGAGTGGCAAACCGACATTCAATACAGAGCCTGTGCGCAAAGCATTACAATTCATGAATGACCTGACCTTCACATATGGTGCGGGACCAACGCCAACCGAAATTGCCGACATGGGGAATATCGGAGCCGATCCGCTGTTCGCTCAAGGCAAGATCGCTATGGAAACGACAGGGTTCTGGAACATCGGTTCACTTGCCAAGGTGGAAGGCATTAATTGGGATATCTCTCCGGTATGGGGCGAAACAAACGCATTCTTCAACGGGTTAACGATTACCAACGCTTCCAAACACAAGGAAGAAGCTTTCAAAGTCATCGAAGCACTGACCACACCGGAAGCACAGATGCCAATGGTCAAAGCCGGTCAGGATGCTCCTGCAACCAAAGCAGGTCTGTCCAGTGATGAATTCCTGAATGCTGAATACGGCGGCAAAAAAATCAACATGGCTGCGTTCAGTGAATCGACGATCTATGCAGAACCGTTCAACCCGCAATGGAACGAAATGATGAAGCTCATTAACGATAAGCTGGGTGTGTACTTCAACAACAAAGCCTCGCTTGATGATACCGTAACCGAAATTCAGAGTGGACTGGAAAGACTCTACAAATAGAGGATTTTTCTGAACATGCACAAATAGCAGCGACAGCAGGACAGGTGGAATCGGCGTGAATGCGGGTTCCATCTGCTCTGCGTCATGGGAGGGCTTAACGTGAGAAAAAAGGACGGGAAATGGTTCTACATCTTCATCTCGCCTTGGCTGATCGGGTTTCTGGGGCTGACCTTGGGTCCGATCCTGTTTTCCATCTATATGAGCTTCACGAATTGGGATCTGTTCCAGTCCCCTGAATTCATCGGTATCGACAATTACAAAACGTTACTGACCGATGATCCGATCTTCTGGAAATCCGTCGGCAATACCTTCTTCTATGCGCTAATATCCATTCCGTTGGGCATGTCGATCTCGCTCTGGATTGCATATTACCTCAACAAGAAAATCAAAGGGATCACCTTCTTCCGTATTCTGTTCTACCTGCCTTCCGTTGTTCCGGTGGTTGCGAGTTCATTGCTCTTCATCCACTTGCTTGCGCCGACGGAAGGATTGATCAACCAGGCACTTGCGATCTTCGGTATTCAGGGCCCTGCCTGGCTGCTTGATCCCAACTGGGTTAAGCCTGCATTGATTCTCATGTCCTTATGGGGTGTGGGTGGTGGCGTGGTATTGTTGCTTGCAGGGATGAAAGGTATTCCACAGGAGCTGTACGAGGCCGCTGCCATCGATGGAGCGAAGAGTACACAATCGTTCTTCCATATTACATTTCCAATGCTAACGCCCGTCATCTTCTTCAATCTCGTCACCGGCATGATTGGAGCGCTCCAGACCTTCGCGCAGGTATTTATCGTCACAGCCGGGGGACCTGACAATGCAAGCCAGATGGTTGTTCCCTACTTGTTCCAGAATGCGTTCCAATTCTACAAAATGGGATATGCATCGGCGATTGCCTGGGTACTATTCATCATCATCATGGCGTTGACACTCGTTGTATTCCGTTCATCGGCGCTATGGGTGCACTACGAGGAGGGAAAAGCCAATGAGTAATCCATCGACTGTGGAGAAGACGATATCGTATATTTTTCTGATTCTGGTCGGGGTGCTGCTTGCTTCGCCTTTCCTGTACATGATCTCCATTGCACTGGCAAGTGACGCAACAACCGTCAAATCAGCTTTTACCTTCGTACCAATGGAGTTCCAATGGTCGAACTTTTATACCATCTTCACGAATAACAATCTTGGCACGTATCTCAAAAACTCGGTCATCATTACCATCTTTACGATTGTCGGATCGGTATTATCAGCTTCGATCGTATCTTACGGCTTTGCCCGAATCAAGGCAAAAGGCAGCCGTTTCCTGTTTATTGTGTTGCTCAGTACGATGATGATTCCGGGTGAGGTGACGATGGTACCGCAGTTCATCATCTTCCGTCATCTGGACTGGATTAATACATTCTACCCGCTGATCGTACCGAGCTTCTTCGCCGGAGCGTTCAACGTATTCCTGATTCGGCAGTTCGTCATGAGTATTCCAAAATCACTGGATGAAGCCGCCATGATCGATGGTATGGGCCATCCCGGAATCTACTGGAAGATCATCATGCCACTGACTTATCCAATTCTGGCGGCTATTGCGATCTTCTCGTTCTCCTACAACTGGGGCAACTTCATGGGGCCGCTCATCTATATCAATGATCCGGAGAAAATGCCGCTGGCACTCGGCGTGCAGCTGTTGACTACGGTAGGTGGCGGGCAGATGCCACCATGGAACCTTGTCATGATCGCTTCCCTGTTCCTCACCATTCCGATGGTGCTGGTATATCTGTTCGGACAGCGTTATGTCTATGAGGCCAACATTAGCGGCGGAAGCAGCGGAATCAAGTAACCGAAGTGTCTGTAATGTGTGTATGTATTGAACCTGACGTTCAAGGTCAACGAAGTAATCATCGTACATGGAGAAGGGATTGTATAGCCCATGGCGCATAAAGAACAACGCAGCAGGAGCAAACGGAACTATATCATTATGGGTGTGGCCTTGATTGCCCTGCTGGCAGGAGGAGGAATTGTTATCAATCATTTTGCCAATGAATCATCCAAGACACTTGTATTCCAAGAGGAACCTGTACGTCTTAAGCTGGATCAGTCCTATGATCATTTTGAAGGTTGGGGTACGTCACTTGCCTGGTGGGCCAACGATCTTGGTGGATGGAAGGATCAGGCGAAGGTGAGTGAAGTGATGGATCTGGTCTTTGATCCGGAGAAAGGATTAGGTCTGAACATCGTTCGTTACAATATCGGCGGTGAGGAAAATCCGGAGATGAAAGCCCTCCGTCCAGGCGGGGATGTACCTGGCTTCCAGCCTGAACCTGGAGAGTGGGACTGGGATGCCGATGCAGGTCAGCGTGCTGTTTTACAGGGCTCGATGGAGCGCGGCGTGAACATTGCCGAAGCATTCTCCAATTCACCACCTTACTGGATGACGATCAGTGGATCGGTTACCGGAGCCGTGGATGGCAGCAATAATCTGCGGGACGATCAGTATGATGCGTTTGCCGATTATCTGACCGAAGTCGTGAAGCATTATCGGGACGAGTGGGGGATCACCTTCCGCACACTCAATCCGCTCAATGAACCTTCCTCCGATTGGTGGAAGAAGGGCAATATGCAGGAAGGCAGTCATTTTACGAATGAGAAACAGGCCGAGATTATCAAGAAAGTCGCTGCATCGCTGAAGAGCAAAGGACTGAATGGAACCGTCATTAGTGCCGCAGACGATAACAGCATTGATGAGACGGTGTTTAATTTCAACCTCTATGATCAGGACACGCTGGACGTAATCCAGCAGATCAATACCCACTCCTATAATGGTAGCAAAATGGAAGAGCTGCGCACATTGGCAGAACGCAATGGCAAGAAGCTGTGGATGTCCGAGTACGGAACAGGTGGCAGCGAGCCGCACAGTCATGAGGATATGACCTCGGTGCAGGAGCTAGCAGAGCGAATCATGTTTGATCTGAAAATCATGCAGCCTTCCGCCTGGGTATACTGGCAGGCCGTTGAAGATGAAGGTGCCAATAATAACTGGGGCTTCATTCATGCGAACTTTAACGGTGAAGAGCAGTATGAGATGACCAAACAGTATTATGGCATGGCCCAGTTTACGAAGTTCATTCGTCCTGGCGCGACGATTATTCCAACCGATGGTGGACGCACGCTGGCTGCCTATGACGCGGAACGTCAGAGACTGGTGCTGGTGATTCGTAATGAATTGTCAGCGGGAACAACGGCGTTTGAACTGGAAGGGTATACGTATGGAAAATCATCCACCGCTCAGGTGTATCAGACTTCACCGGATCGGAACATGGAACAGCTTGAAGACATTCCGGTGTATGCGAACGGACTTGAAGTGCCTACCGCAGACAATTCCATCACAACGGTTGTACTGGATGGCGTAACATTGCAGTCGAAGTAATAACAGCGATTGGAAGGTTGTTCTGTCATCACAGTGCCGATATAGATTGTCATTTAGTTCGCCTTATATTTTAAAAGAGTTATAGGACATATGAAACTATATAAATTCAACTAAACAGTTACACCAAACGGAGGGGACAGAAAAAACTTGAAGAAGCGAAGCGGTCGCCTACAAGCTTTCTGCAAGAAAGCTACATCGGAAGCATACGCTATCCCCGGATTTTCCCCTTTGAGTAAAGGAAATCAAAAAATCTGGGGATAACAGCGATCGGAAGGTTGTTCTGTCATCGAAGTGTGCAGTGTAAATAATCTTTAGTTCAATTTATATAAATAAAGAGAAGGAGGGGATATCTTTGACAGAGAAAGCATCCCTTTTGCTCCAGGAACAGGAGAAGAACATCGCCAGGGCTGAGAATGGTGTTCAATCCGAGTTAATGTACGATGCACGCAGTTTTTTCCTGAACGGAGAGCGTATATTTCTGAACAGTGCAACGATCCATTATTTCCGCATGCCGAAGGAGGAATGGCGGGAGGTTCTGCTGAAGGCGAAGCTAGCAGGTATGAACTGCATCGACACCTACTTTGCGTGGAATGTGCATGAACCGGAAGAAGGACAGTGGTCCTTTGAAGGGGACAACGATTGCGGTGCTTTTCTGGATATGTGCGCAGAATTGGGTATGTGGGTTATCGCGCGTCCAGGTCCTTTTATCTGTGCGGAATGGGATTTTGGCGGTTTCCCGTACTGGCTTGGTACGAAGGACGGCGTGAAATTTAGGGAAAATAATGAGACGTATCTGTACTATGTGAACCTGTATTTTGACCGGATTGTGCCGATTATTCGGAAACGTCAGCTGTCCGCTGGGGGCACGGTCATTCTGGTTCAGGTGGAGAATGAATACGGGTATCTGATGGATGACGCTGCTGCAAGTGACCATATGAATACGCTGAGAGATGGATTGTTGCAGCGTGGGATTGACTCTACACTGATCACTTGCGTTGGCGGGGCGGAAGGCACGATTGAAGGGGCTAATTTCTGGTCAGGTGCTGACGGGCATTATGAGAAACTTCGAGCCAAACAGCCGGACACCCCGAAGATGGTCACGGAATTCTGGACCGGATGGTTTGAGAATTGGGGAGGGCCTTCGGCCATTCAGAAGACAGCGCCTTTGCTGGAGAGACGCATCATGGAGATTCTGCGTGCCGGGTATACCGGAATCAGTCACTACATGTTCTACGGCGGTACAAATTTTGGTGGATATGGCGGCAGAACGATGGGTAGTAGTGACATCTTCATGATTACGTCCTATGACTATGATGCACCGCTGAATGAATATGGACGGGTGACACCGAAATATGCAGTAACCAAGAATCTGTCCTATTTCGTCCATGCATTTGGGCCACTCCTGATGGAAACAGAGGAAATTCCAGAAGAACAGATCGTTGTACGTCATCCTGAAGGCATATCTGTACGAGGCAGACAGGCTGATAACCAGAAGATCTGGTTTTTGGAGAGTCACAAGGATGAACGCGAGACGATGCACATTACGCTCGAAGAAGGCCGAACTCTTCCCGTATCGCTGAATCCAGGACAGATTATTCCATTGCTGGATCGAGTACAGATTGCCGAACACGTATACCTGACTGCGGGTACGATGATTATGGGCAATGAAATGATCAACGGAGAATTGAACCTGTTCATCGTGGCCGCTGCAGGACAGCGTTCTGTTGTTGAACTGGAAGCAGGGGCATTGAACGTCACAGGTAGCACGGTGCAAGTGCTGGTCGAACATGATTCAGCCAGGAACGTATACCGCTTCGATTTGTTCCATTTCCAAGAGCCTGGAATGATCCAGCTGGAAGCAAACGGCACACCGATCCGTTTCATCATTCTGGATCAAGAAATGATGAATCGAACATGGCGATTGGAAGCAACAGATCAGAAGGGACTGCGTTATGCGATCGGCTTCGATGATGTGGATGTGTTGTCATCTGGTCAGGTCAAGGGCATGATTACTGATCCGGATCGCACGATTACGCTGCTTGGTGACTGGAACGATGGAGAACAGACGTTAACAGGCCGTGAGTTCCTTGCTAGCGAGGAAAACGGTGTGCAGTACGATGTGTTGAATCCAGAGGGACGAGATACCCCAACGCCATCCACCCCACAAGCTGTACCGAGTGAGCTTAGTCAGGAGTCTGTTGTAGAAAGACTTCAGCATCCTTCAAGGACAGCGCCGATTGCGCCAACGTTGCCTGCTTCTCCGGAGCTGTCACGTGTTACGTTAATTGCGAAGCAGCGCTCGGCGAGTGCACAACCGGAGGACTTTTCCCGGTATGGACAAGATTTTGGTTATTTGTTGTATGAATGCGACTTCGAGAGTCCGACGGAAGGAATCATCAATCTCATTTTGCCGGATATCCAGGATACCGCCAGAATCATCGTTAATGGTGTTCAACAGGCATTAGTACGTCAGGTAGGCGCCGCAGGAGTGCAATTACAAGTAGCCCAAGGGAAGAACAAACTTCAGATTCTGATGCAACATATGGGCAGATTGAACTTCTCCCCGTATTTGGGTGAGAGCAAAGGTCTGGCTGGTCCTGTGTATCTGGCTGGCCAAGTTCAAGATATTCGTCAGGATTGGCGTACAGAGAGTGGAAGTATTCATCTTGATGAGGTGAATTCTCTCCAAGGGGCTCCACTTCTGAGCAGAAGCTTTACACTGGATAGCATGGATCGGGCCATTCTCGTGGGTGCCTTGAGCAAAGGTCTTCGTATCAATGGCATCGAAGTTCCGATGGAAGGATATCAGGACTGGTTTACTTTTCAGACGCTAGACATATCCCTCTATATCAAACCGGGAGAGACGAACACACTGGAAATGCCGTATAGTCGTTCACCGCTGAATCGACTGGAACTGATCACGTATCCGAGTCAGGGAGAACTGAAGGATTGGCGTATGGCAGGCACGGACGCATTGCTTCCGCAACAGTGGGAGAGCTACGAGGCAGTTCAAGGAGCGGCTTATCGTAGAGTACAGGGGTCAATCCAGCGTGTGGCACAGCCTAGTATCGCCCAAGGTGGCAATTGGAATGCCAATCCGGTGACCCTTACCTCGGATGATGGGATCTCAAGTGCTACGGTAAGTGAGAGGGCTCAACCTGTATCCAACCTTGTTCCAGTCCAAGGGTCGTATTGTCAGCCGGTCTGGTACCGCTGGCGTTTCGCGAAGCCTACGGTTTCGGAGCATCATAAAGTGAACCTGATGCTTCGCCTAACGGGAATGAGCAAAGGAACCATTCACTTGAACGGACATCATCTGGGTCGTTACTGGCAGATTGGTCCGCAAGAGGATTACAAGATTCCAGTAGCTTGGCTACAGGAAGAGAATGAACTACTTTTGTTCGATGAAGAAGGCAGAACACCAGAACGGGTACGATTCCTGCTGGATGAGTTATCCAGTTATCCATGGGTTGTCGTGGAGTAGGACTCGAAAATAGCATCACGTAACGTAAAAATATACCTTTTACCCCAGTCATACCACCTCATTTTCTTAGCCTGAATAACCCGGGTTCGTGAATCTTCGGATTCAGTCTTGTGAGTAAATTGGGCTAAGGGAATGGGTGAACTGTGGTGATCGGGTCTGTAGAATGGGCAACTGTAACACTTGTAACATCAATATTTGTAACCGTTTACATAATTAATGAGTGTTCATCCATGATCTGTGAAGGGAGTGATGCTTCATGTAATTGGAATTCGAACAGTAGCCGAGAGGTGTTGCTCACAGGGATTACTCCCAAGTTATTTTATTTTAACAATAAGGTACAAGGTTTTGGCATGTTTATCATTCATGCATAAGGAGCTGACCTGATGTTAACGAAGAGGAAAGATAGAGCAAGTGGATCTAGCGGTTTTAAGGCCGAAATGATTCTGCTGCTCGGAACATTACTTCTATTAACCATGGTATTCCCGAATACAGCCAGAGCAGCAACAAGTGTCTATACGATATCCGCCTTTACGAACACAAGTGAGTCCAATATGTATATCTACGAATCCTATAATGCGACCCACTATGGTTTGCTGAAAGGGCCAGCCTATACACCTCCGGCCGATCTGATCCGCGATCCCAGCATCATGAAGCACACCGATGGTCTATATTACGTCGTCTACACCACGAATTGGTCAGGGAACACCATCGGCATCGCCTCCAGCCCGGATAAGGTAAACTGGACGTTTGTCCGTAACATTATATTATCCACACCAACCACGATTGCACACACCTGGGCACCAGAATGGTTCAAAGACAGCAACGGCAGTCTGCACGTTATCGTGTCCCTCTCACCAGGTAACTATGAGAATTTCAAACCATATGTCATCACCGCTTCAGGCAGCAATCTGACGTCTACCTCATGGTCCGCACCTACTGAACTGGCAGGCATTGCTCCCAATTATATCGACACATTTATCGTGAAGACAGGATCAACCTATCATGCTTTTACCAAGAATGAGACCACCAAATACATTGAATATGCGACATCTACCTCGCTGACCGGTCCTTATACTTTTAAAGGCACAGGAGATTGGGCAGGTTGGGGATCTTGGGTGGAAGGTCCGGCGCTTGTTCAGCTGGATAATGGTTCATGGCGAATCTACTTTGACGGTTATGCGACACAAAAATATTATTACAGCGACTCTGCTGACAACTTCCAGACTTGGGGTGCCAAGCAGGAGATTGCGGGTCTCACCGGACTCGTCCGGCATATGACCGTATTGAAAGAGTCCGGACAACCGGGTGATATCCGCAAGCTGGAGTCCTTCAATGTGCCTGGCAGCTTCATTCGTCATTACAACTATCAGGCACGGATTGATGCGAGTGTTAGTCCAGCGGAGGATGCGCAGTTCCGCATCGTTCCAGGTTTGGCGAATGCAACAGGCATTTCATTTGAGTCCATGAATTATCCGGGTTATTTCCTGCGCAATAATAATGTTAGCATTACACTCGTGAAAAATGACGGCAGTGCTACATTCCGAAATGACGCCACGTTCAAACGTGTAAATGGACTTGCTAATGCCAGTTGGACATCGTATGCCTCGTTTAGTAATCCAAACCTGTACCTGAGACATTATAATAATGTGCTGAAATTGGAAGCTGTCGTTACTGCACTCGATAAGTCAGACGCGACTTTCCGAGAAGTTGCACAATAATGGGTGTTTATTTTCTAAGTTAAACTATACATTTACACGATAACGGAGAGGTCAGAAATAACTTGAAGAAGCGAAGCGTGCGCCTAAAAGCTTTCTGAAAGAAAGCTACATCGGAAGCATACGCTATCCCCGGATTTTTCCCTTTTTAAGAATAATTAAAAATCTGGGGATAACAGCGATCGGAAAGTTGTTCTGACATCGGAGTGCAAGTGTAAATTCATAAGGAGTAAAGCGGATGAAGTGGTTAAAACGAATGAGCTCGTTGCTTCTGGCAGGAAGTTTGCTTACAGGCAGCCTGGGTCTGGGGACAGAAGCATCTGCAGCAGGAGCTTACACGGCTGTTGCCGATCCATCAAAGCAATATCAGACGATGGAAGGCTGGGGAACATCTCTCGCATGGTGGGGCAAAGTGGTTGGAGAGTATTCCAATCGCGATGAGTACGTAGAGAAAATGTTCAACGCGAATACCGGACTGGGTCTGAACATCCTACGGTACAACATTGGAGGCGGGGATAATCCATCATCCAATATCCTCGAATACCGCAAAGCCGTTCCTGGTTACCAGCCTTCTCCCGGCGTGTATGACTGGAATGCAGATGCGAACCAGCGTTATATGCTGCAAGCTGCCAAAGCTCAAGGCGTGAATGTCATCGAAGCCTTTGCGAATTCCGCACCTTACTGGATGACGATCAGTGGTGGTGTGTCCGGTGCGGCTAATGGAGGAAATAACCTCAAGCCAGATTATTATGATGATTTTGCCGACTATCTGACTGAGGTCGTGAAGCATTTCCGGGATAACTGGGGAATCACATTCGATAGCGTAACTCCGCTCAATGAACCAATCTCGACGTGGTGGAAGCAGGGCAATGACCAGGAGGGCATGCACTTTGAACGGGCGGATCAGAACACGATTCTGAGTCAATTACAAGCCTCGTTGAGTGCGAAGGGCCTGTCTACAAAGCTGAGTGCACCGGAAGAATACAGTATCGATGATACCAATGTGTCGTTCAACAGCTACAGCACCGCGGTGAAATCAGCAATCAGTCAGATCAACACACATACGTATGGTGGAAGTAATCGAACTGCTTTGCGCAACACAGCGACGTCTGCGGGCAAACATCTGTGGACCTCGGAATACGGGGACGGGGATGCAAGTGGACTTACCATGTCACGTACCATCCTCAAGGATATTCGCAATATGGGCGCAAGTGCGTGGGTGTATTGGCAAGCCGTGGATAGTGCAGAAGGATGGGGATTCTTCAAAAATGTGCTGAACAATACGCAAACGACCAGCTACACGGTGAACCAAAAATATTATGTCATGGGCAATTACAGCAAATTTATTCGTCCTGGATACAAGATTATCGGCATGAGTGATGCGAATACCCTTGCAGCCTATGATACTGTTTCCGGCAAAGTTGTGCTGGTTACAACCAATTCGGAATCGACGGATACAACGGTAACCTATGATCTCAGTCGTTTTACTAACACAGGCACGTCTGCTCAAGTATATCGTACCTCTTCAACAGAGAAGTTGCAGCAACTGACCAATATTTCGGTGCAAAACAAAACCTTTACCGCTACGGCCAAGGCCAACTCGGTCACAACTTACGTCATTTCCGGTGCAACTTACAATGGTGGTACAGGATATGAAGCTGGGGCCATCTACAAATTAATCAACCGCAACAGTGGACTTGCACTCGATGTGAACGCTGCTTCTACTACAGGTGGAGCAACGATCATTCAGTGGAATGATAATGGAGCAGCCAACCAGCAATGGAAGCTGGAGTCTACAGGCAACGGATATTACAAAATCCGCAATGTGGGCAGTGGGCTTTTGCTGGATGTGAATTCAAGTTCCACACAAGGCGGAGCTTCTCTGATTCAGTGGCAGGATAACGGGGGCAATAATCAGCAATGGCTGCCGATTGATGTGGGAGGATATGTGGTACTTGCCAATCGAAACAGTGGCCTGACGGTTGACATCAATCAAGGTTCTTTGACCGCAGGTGCCTCCACGATTCAATGGGCCGACAATGGCGGTGCCAATCAGCAATGGAGTCTCGTCAAAGTGAATTAGTGTGGGTCGGCATGAAATAACTTTCTTACGTTTCCTTCTTTCTTGGAGGTGCAGTGCTTTGAGCAACACTGCACCCTCTAGGAAAGTAGCTATTTTATACATGCATATGTTCATTCACCCGTCTTGTACTTAACGAAAACGTGACAAAGCGAACTTTCTAATATCCTGATCCGTGTGCCCCGTTTGCACCAAGTCGGCTAGAATTTGCCCAATAGCACTTGCGAACTTGAAGCCATGGCCGGAGAAACCGCCTGCGAGCCACACACGTTCATGGGCAGGGTGCCGGTCGATAATAAAATCTTCATCTGAAGTGAATTCATACTTACACACACTACCACGTCTTAATTCTCCAGCTGCCTGAGGCATATGAAGTTCGAGCAGCCTGCGCAGATCACCCTCGTCCGTTTCTTCCGCACCAAAAGGATCCATTGTATTTCCTGGTGTCCACACCTGACCTGTATCATGACGCCCCATCTTCAGACCTGATCCGCCAATGCTTGGAAATCCATAATATATACCTTCTTTTCCTGCCAGTGTAAATCCGGGGAAATGTTCCTCACCATACAAAGCCTCTGGTACATCAAACCATCCAACCGTTTTACGCACAGCCTGAATCGGAAGATCCACGAAAGGTTTTAACGTCTGAAACCAGGCACCAGCGCTCAGGATAATTTGATTCGCATGGTATGTCTCACCACCTGAAGTCTGAACGGCCACGGAATGTGGTCCGTATTCGATATGCTCCACACGAGTGTGAGTTAACAAGGTAGCACCATGAGCCTCTGCTGCCTTGCGATAGGCACGGATACAGCGTTCACTATACAAATAACCCGCATCAGGCTCATACATACCCTCGTAATGTTCAGGTACTGTAATACCTGGCCAGCGTTTCATCACCTCGGCTGCATGCAACGTTTCATAACGAATGCCTGCATCATCTGCATGGCTCAGTCGGTTGTGGAAGGAATGAATCTCCGGATCAACCACATTTATTACACCAGAAGGAACAAAAAGTTGGTCTCCGGTCGTTTCCTCCAGCTCGTGCCATAACTTCTGTGCAAGTAATGCCATAGCAATATAGTCAGGCCCACCACTGTACACATGGCGTATCAGTCTTGTATCTCCGTGATGACTTCCTTCCGTATGCGGAGGATCAAAGGCATCGATTAATAAAGTTTTGCATCCACTGCGCGATAGATAATAACCTGCACTCATGCCCATGGAGCCAGCTCCAACGATAATAACGTCATATGATTGTGTGATAATAGCACGTCCTCTCCTATGTATCCTTTTCTACAGTAATGCCTTAATAGAACATATTAATAGTAAAAGCTTGATGAAGGCAAGTGTAGTAAAATGGACTTCTACAATGAATGTTGCAAAGGAGACCTCGCATGAGTGAGCAATTTAGATTTGATCTATTTCCATTAATTCAGACAGAACGATTCTTCCTCCGGTCAGCCGAGGCCAAGGACAGTCACGATTTGTTGGCGTTATATTCGGATGAAGCTGTGATTCAATATATGCCATTCACTCCCTTTGAATCTGTGGAGGATGCACAGGGTGAGATGAACTGGTATACGAAGATTTTCAAGGAACACACGGGTTTACGCTGGATGATTGAAGACCGTGAAACTCGTAAAGTGATCGGAACCTGTGGGTTCCTGAACTATGAAGATGTACATCACCGTGCAGAGATTGGATACGACTTGCGTTCCTCTTTCTGGGGCCGCGGTGTGATGACGGAAGTGGCACATGCTGTGTTACATTTTGGATTCACAAATATGCAGCTCAACAAGATTGAAGCGAAGGTTGAACCGGAAAACGAGGCGTCAATTCGCCTGTTACACAAACTTGGTTTTCAACAGGAAGGTGTACTGCGGCAACATGAGTTTGAGAAAGGCAGATATATTGACCTTGCGGTGTTCTCCAAGTTGCGAAGCGAAACATAGGCAAGTCAGCCCATAAGGATTCCAATGACTCCATCTCATTCCAGAGCCGTAAGGCTTGTCCCTCTGAATGTGCCCATGCTATATTGGAGAGATGTGAGGAGATGAGGATATGAAGCTGGTGTCCTGGAATGTGAATGGCTTAAGGGCATGTGTGACCAAAGGATTCATGGATTATTATCAGGAGAGTCAGGCGGATATTTTCTGCCTTCAGGAGACCAAATTGCAAGCCGGACAGATTGAGATGGACCTGGGGGAAGATGTTTATCAATATTGGAATTATGCGATCAAAAAAGGATATTCCGGTACCGCTGTATTTAGCCGCATCAAGCCTATATCCGTTCGTTACGGGATGGAGGAAGACAGTGAACCGGAAGGCCGGATGATTACACTGGAGTATGATAGTTTTTATCTGGTGAACGTCTATACACCTAACGCGAAGCGGGATCTGACCCGGCTGCCTTACCGTCTGGAATGGGAGGATCGATTCCGGGGGTACATTCTGCAATTGGAGGAGACTAAGCCAGTTATCGTCTGTGGTGACCTGAATGTGGCTCATCAGGAGATTGATCTGAAGAATCCGAAGCCCAATCTGGGCAACTCGGGATTTACCCTTGCAGAGCGTGGCAAGATGACCGATTTGCTTGCTTCTGGTTATGTGGACAGCTTCCGCCATCTGTACCCGGATCGTACGGATGTGTACAGCTGGTGGTCTTATATGCCAAAAGTTAGAGAACGGAATGTGGGATGGCGCATTGATTATTTTCTAGTATCCAATCAATTGGCACCTAAGGTGGCAGATGCGCATATCGACTGCCACGTGATGGGCAGTGATCATTGCCCGGTGGGTCTTACTTTGCAACTGTAAAGGCATAGATGAACTGCAAGTTTCCTGAATGGGAGATTTGCAGTTTTTTTTATTTCACAGGTAGGGGGGAGAGACTGGACTTTGGTTGGGGAAAGAACTGGACTCCGGATTGTTTCAATTCAGCTATTTCTTGGGTACGATTGAAGCATACATATACAGATGAACCTTTGGGATAAGGGGTAGAGAAGATGAAGAAGGGGTTACGGAGAGGGTTGAAGGTGCTGGGAGGCATAATGCTCGCCACAGGGCTTTTACTGCTGACGGGAACGGCGTATGAGGCTTATCAATCCACGCAGGATATGAAGTCCTATCCCCCGCCAGGCAAGTATTATGAAGTGAGTGGTCGCAACATGCATCTCTACACGGCTGGCAAAGGAGAGGTAACGGTGGTATTTGCCTCAGACTGGGGTACGCCCAATCCTTATGTGGATTTCAGCCCGCTATATGACAAGTTGAAATCACAGGTGAAAATTGCGGTATATGATCGGTTCGGGTATGGATACAGCGATTATACGGATGAACCTCGTGATGTCGACACCATCTCGGAAGAGATCCACCAATTGCTGCGAACATCCGGTCAACGTCCGCCTTACATTATGGTAGGTCACTCTATGGGTGCGCTGGAGACACTACGGTTCGCGCAAAGGTATCCTGATGAGGTTGCTGGCATGGTCATGATCGATGGTGGAAGCCCAGAGTACTATAGCCGTGCGGAGATGGATATACCGGAATGGATGATGGATTGGTCCCGTTTTCTCGTGAAAACAGGCATCGCACGAACGTTGCTACAATCGGATCGTATGATGGCATCTCTGGTCATTGACCCGAAACTGGTAACGGAACCGATGAAAAAGGCCGTCATGATATCCACGTTAAGACATGCGTACAATGACAATGTCATGGAAGAGGTTCGGAATTCCAGAACGAATGCAGCGTGTGTGCTTGAGAACAAAACGAAGTTCGATTTCCCCCTGACGATCCTGACAGCCGGTTCGGAGGATTCGGCTGAGGACAGTGAGGCATGGCAGACCGATCAAGCGGATTTTGCTTCATGGTCAAGACATGGAACACAACTGACAGTTCCACATGCGAAACACAGTATTCATAAAAGTCAGCCGGATATTGTCGCTGCCGAGATCATGAAATTAGTGACACCGTCCAGTGACCTATGAGTAACATAATTCCACAAACACATGATGAACAGGATGAGGAGGAGGGAAGCATGAAAAAGTTTAGAGTAATCACCCGATTCCTATCCATACTTGTAGCCAGTTGTCTATTATCTTTAAGTGTATTATCTGTATCCGTGATATGGGTCAAGAATAACGTTCATGCGGTGCCTGTGATCCAGTCGTTTGAACGTGATTAGCACATAAACGAAGAAGAAGGAGTGATAACGGATGGTGAAGAGAAGGAATTATGTAATAGTCTGTGCGGCACTGGCGATGATGGTGGCCTTGAGTGCTTGCAGCAGTGCGGCAGACGAACCGACAGGTGATACGGAGAAGGTGGACACTGAAGTTTCCTCCGGAACTGGTGAACAAGCGACTAATGAAGGTGCAAGCGAAGCAACAACAAGTACAGTGACCGAAACGGAAGGTACGACTGCACCAACCGACTCGGATTCAGATCGTGGTGAGGAAGCGACTGCTGGAACCAATGAGTTGCCGGAAAACTTGCCAAGTGATTTCCCGTTGCCGGAAGATGCAACGATTCGTTTAGCCAATTCCGGTGAGAATGAAGGAAAGCAATCAGCCATGGTGATTTTCTCGACTGAACAAGATATGAAAACCGTATCCCAGCTGTATAAAGATTACTTCAACGCCAAAAAGTTGACGGATGCAGGTCAGACGATCGATGACAAAAATATTATCATTCAGGGAACCGACCCGGAGACGCAGGATGTCTGGTCCTTGATTGGAGGAACATTGGCGGGACAGGAAGGCGTCATTGAACTGACGTTGACCTGGACAGAATCCTAAGCAGAAGATAAGGGCTATTTTTCTTTCCTGCTAACTTTCTTCCTAAAATAACGAATGAACGCCATAATACCTTGCATACGGAGCCGCATTATTGCTGCACCGCTGCAAGGTATTTTTATTTCGAACTGGAAACCTGACAGGTTACATGGTATGTTATATCATTATAAGTAATAGACAACTATAGAAGAAGACAGGAGAGGATTGAACATGATTAGAGTGGGTATTGTTGGTTACGGTAACTTGGGTAAAGGTGTAGAGAAAGCCATTTCCCAGAACGAGGATCTGGAACTGATTGCTGTGTTTACACGTCGTAATCCGGAGCAGATGGTCGCTGAAAGCACAGAAGTACGTTTTGAGCATATCTCTGCAGCGGAGCAATACATAGGCAAGGTTGATGTTATGATCCTCTGTGGTGGTTCTGCAACCGACCTTCCAGAGCAGACACCAGCCATCGCCAAGTTGTTCAATACGGTAGATAGCTTCGATACACATGCTAAGATTCCTGAATTCTACAAAGAGGTTAATGCTGCGGCAGAGCAAGGCGGTCACGTAAGTGTCATTTCCACAGGTTGGGACCCAGGCTTGTTCTCCATGAACCGTCTGCTTGCACAGTCCATCCTGCCAGAAGGAAAAGAGTACACGTTCTGGGGCAAAGGTGTGAGCCAAGGCCACTCGGATGCTATTCGTCGTGTTCCAGGCGTTAAGGCTGGTGTACAGTATACTGTACCTGTTGAAGAGGTGATCAACCGCATTCGTGCAGGGGAGACACCAGAGCTGTCTACACGCGAGAAACATCTGCGTCAATGTTATGTGGTAGCAGAAGATGGTGCTAATCAGGATGAGATCCGTGAGACGATTGTGTCGATGCCTAACTATTTTGCAGATTACGATACAACTGTAACGTTTATTAGCGAAGAAGAATTGAAATCCGAGCATGAAGGTATGCCGCATGGTGGATTTGTTATTCGCAGTGGGGTTACAGGGGCTGGTCAAAAGCAAATTATTGAATTTGGTCTGAAACTCGACAGCAATCCTGAATTTACAGCAAGCGTACTTGTAGCGTATGCAAGAGCTGCACAACGCTTGAGCGTGGAAGGACATAAGGGTGCGAAAACGGTATTTGATATTCCGCTCGGTCACCTGTCTCCGAAATCGGCTGAAGATCTTCGCCGCGACTTGTTATAATTCTGATTCATTCCTGTGATTTGTATAACAAACAGCTCGTCCTTGGATATATAGGACGAGCTGTTTTTTTGCTGTATACGATTCATACATTCGTATGAATTAGCAAGGTACATTGCTGGTTATATTCCTGCTCATGCTCTTGCGGAAATGGCACCCTACATCCAGTGTGAGGGAATGCTTAAATGATCTGGCAACTTGGTATTCACATTACCTTTGGCTGCATTAATCTGCGATTGCGTCAGGAAGATGCCACCTCTCAGGTCCGCATCGCCCAGATCCGTGTCCCGCAAGTCTGCGCCAATCCAATCCGCATTTCGTGTATCTGCATTTCGGAGGTCGGCTGCAATCATTAATGCCCCCCGGAAGCTTGCGCCCCGCAGGTCAGCTCCCTTTAAGTTGGCACCAAAAAAGTCACTTCCCGTACGTTTCTTACTCTTCTTCGACTTCCCTTGTCCATGAGCGCTGGGTGGCACATTGGCACGTACCATTTCACTTGCCTGAACCAGGAGTTGATTCACAGTGGACCGATGGTCGGCGATGTCCAGACGGAGAAGGGACGCAGGCTCCAGATTGCTCAAGCGCTCGATCTCCTGATATAACTCACCGAATGCCGAGTGAAGGGATGACGTTTCCGGTCTCATCATCATTTCCTTCATATAACTGAGCAACTCGTGAAGTTGTCGCAAGGCAGGCAGACAATCGAACATCTCGTTTGCAGACTCCGGATGATCACGCCAATCTTTGCCCGCGTAGGTCACTTGTGACAGCTTCTGTCCAGCTCCGAAACAGTCGTATACCGTACAGCCTTTGAACCCTTTCTGCCGAAGCTGGGTATGAATACCGCAGCGATTGTCCGTGCGCAGATTGGGGCAGGGTGTGCCGCTGGCTTTTTCAAAAGCAAAGTCCGATGACTTGCCATAGGGCAAGGCAACACAGCATAGGCCAAAACATTGCTCACAGTCTGCGCTCAGATGAGGACTCGCAGTGCTGGCAAATGGTTGGTTAGACAATGTAAACACTTCCTTATAATAGTACAAAATAATAGTACAAATAGATGAAATTACGTCAGTACCACTTTACCATTGCCCTGGGATTAGATCAATTGATAACAAGGAAAAAAGGGCGTTCCCCAAGTTAATAGGAACGCCCTTTGATCGTGGAGAAACCTACCGTTATTCAGGTATCTCTCCATATTATTCTGTATTTAACTTAAACTACACCTTGAGCGATCATGGAATCGGCTACCTTAAGGAAACCGGCGATGTTCGCTCCGGCTACGAGGTTGCCTTCGCAGCCATACTCTTCTGCAGCTTCTACACAGCTGGTGTAGATGTTCTTCATGATGTCATGCAGCTTCGCGTCTACTTCTTCAAATGACCAGGACAACCGCATGCTGTTCTGTGACATTTCAAGAGCAGAAACGGCTACACCGCCGGCATTAGCCGCTTTGGCTGGACCGAACAGCACGCCTGCGCCGTGGAAGACGTCAATGGCAGCCAGAGTGGAAGGCATATTCGCGCCTTCGCCAATGGCCTTCACGCCACCTTTGACCAGAAGGGCCGCAGCTTCTTCATCGATCTCGTTTTGCGTCGCACATGGAAGAGCGATATCACAAGGGATAGACCAGATACCTTCACAGCCTTCAGTATATGTAGCATGCGGGTGTTCTTTGATGTATTCGCTGATGCGCAGACGATCAACCTCTTTCAGACGTTTCACGGTATCCAGGTTGATGCCTTGTGGATCGTATATGTAGCCACCTGAGTCACTACACGCCACGACGGTAGCTCCAAGCTCCTGTGCCTTCTGAATGGCATAGATGGATACATTACCAGAGCCAGAGACAACGACTGTGCTGTCCTTGAAGCTGAGCCCTTTGGATTGCAGCATCTCCTTCACAAAGTACACACAGCCGAAGCCAGTCGCTTCCTTACGTGCCAAGCTTCCTCCGTACAGCAGCCCTTTACCTGTCAATACGCCTGCCTCATGCCCGCCATGGATACGTTTGTATTGGCCGAACATGTAACCGATTTCCCTTGCGCCTACACCAATGTCACCTGCCGGTACATCCGTATCGGAGCCGATATATTTGTACAGCTCTGTCATGAAGCTTTGCGTGAAACGCATCACTTCCAGATCTGATTTTCCTTTGGGATCGAAGTCAGAACCACCTTTACCACCGCCAATAGGCAGTCCGGTCAAAGCATTTTTGAAGATCTGTTCGAAGCCGAGGAACTTGATAATGCCCGAGTATACGGAAGGGTGGAAGCGAAGTCCGCCTTTGTAAGGACCAATGGCACTGTTGAACTGTACCCGGAATCCACGGTTAACCTGAACTTTGCCTTGATCATCTACCCATGGAACACGGAATGTGATTACACGTTCAGGTTCGACAAGCTGTTCCAGCAGACTGTGGTTCTTGTATTTGGGATGTGCTTCAATGACAGGAATAAGGGAATCCAGGATTTCTTTGACAGCCTGATGGAACTCATCTTCGTGCGGATTTCTGGCGACAACCGACTCGTAAACGGAATGAACATATTCTGCGGCAGTAACTTGAGCTGACTCTGTAGTTTCTTTTGTTATCGTGGACACTTTTTCAATGCACTCCTTTATTGTGTTAAAGTCTGTAGATGCTTATTTGTATAAATTGCATAAAAGTTTGTAGTTAAATATACAGGAAAGCAAATAAAAATACGAGATAGAAATCCATAAAATGTTTTTTATACAGTAATTAAAATGTTCTATGGATCTACCATCTGATGTAAAGAATTCAATTATAAAATGGAAGATATGACCACTAATAATAATAAAACAGCAAGTTAGCCGAATATACTGGATTAATATATTAGTTTTGGTAAGATGGTAAGAAGGTCTCGTATTCAGGGGGCTTTTAACAATACAAAGGAGGAAAACAAGATGATGAAGAGAAACATGCCAATCAACATGGAGAACAAGGCTTGTATAGGGGGTGAAATCTATTATGAACCATAGGACTTCCCGCCAAAATTGCAGAGAGAAGCTGGTGAGCCAGCTATTTACATTGGGTGAAGAGAAAAGAACATTTCTCGACGCCTATTTTGACGTGCGTGATCCGGAGCGAATACAGTTGGAAAAACAGCTGCTGGCGTATACGCAGTATGTGGAAAAACTGCTCCTCGGTCCTGATGAAGATCTGGACTCGGCTGTATTGATCGGCAGTCATATTGATTTTGAATATATCGATTTTCATACGTCAGATTCGTTCATGATTGTCATGCCAGATGATACGGATCCGGATGAGGGACGTATTTCCTTCCTTTCCCCTGTAGGGAGTCAATTACTGCTTGGCAGTAAAGGGGAAGTGCGGTCCGTTCATACGCCATCAGGCTCGATGCGGATACGAATCACTGGAATTGAGCTGAAGAGCGAAACCTTGAACGGGTTGGCCTTAGGGGGTGCAGATCATGCACTTTAAAGAGACGGACTTACCCGGGATTGGACGTAAATACTGGTTGCATACCCGCAGTGGTGAGCACCTGGTTATTGTGATTCATAACGACGAGCGACGTGACCTGTTCCATATGGAATCAGGGGATACGCCTGAAGAACTGAGTGATATGGTATCTCTTGTGACCCTGGACGATGATGAAGCCCGTGCGGTAGCCGCTATCGTCGGTGGGATGACCTACAAACCTCAGTTTCAGAATGAACGTGAAGTGATGCTTGAAGGGTTGTTGATTGAATGGCTTCGAATCGAGCCTCACGCGGCAAGCATAGGCATGACAATTGGTGAACTGGATATTCGGCAGTCTACAGGGGCCGTTATTCTGGCTGTTGTAACCAAGGACAGGGAAAAGCAATTTAATCCCGGTCCGGATTACGTTTTTACCTCTGGAGCTACAATTGTGGTTGCCGGTGAACGGGATCAGATCAAACAGCTCAAACAATTGTTGACTGATGGACGGACTTAGCCTATGGATATGCTCATATTCGAAGTGGGAATTGCCGTTGCGCTGATTACACTTACGGGGCTGATATCTTCACGATTACGTTTTTCGGTCATTCCTTTCTATATCCTGATTGGTATGGCTGTAGGACCACATGCACCACAGATCGGGATTGTGGATTTACGTTTTATCGAAAGTTCGACCTTTATTGAATTTATGGGCAGGCTTGGCATTTTGTTTTTGTTATTTTATCTGGGTCTGGAATTCTCGGTCTCCCGTCTATTAAAGTCTGGCAAAGCCATTCTGACCGGGGGCATGTTCTATGTAGGTCTTAATTTTGTCTCGGGTCTGCTACTGGGCTGGTTCATGAATCTGCCGCTCCAAGAGACACTTGTTGTCTGTGGCATCATGACCAGTTCTTCTACAGCCATCGTGGCTAAAGTGCTCGTAGATCTGAAACGCACGGCGAACCCGGAGACAGAGATTATTATGGGTATGATCATGTTTGATGATTTGTTCATCGCGATTCATATCTCGATTCTGACCGGACTTGTGCTCAGCGGGGCAACTTCATTCTTAAGTGTCCTGCTGGTGTCCCTATCTGCGTTGCTGTTCATTGTGCTGTTCCTGATCATCGGCAGAAAGTGCATCAAATATATTGATAAGGCACTGAACATTAAGTCGTCGGAGTTGTTTCTGTTAACTGTTATGACACTGCTCTTCTTGGTGGCAGGTTTCTCGGAGACACTTCATGTAGCCGAAGCAATCGGGGCTTTGATGATGGGACTGGTGCTGGGCGAATCAAGACATGTCAGCCGGATTGAGCATCAGATCATGCCTTTCAAAGATTTTTTTGGTGCGATTTTCTTCTTCAGCTTTGGCCTGACCATTGAGCCGTCATCACTTGGCGGAGCTGTGGGCATGACGATTATTGCCGTTATTCTGACGATCGCGAGTAACTATGGTGCAGGCATGATCGCTGGCAGATTGGCTGGAATGAGTCCAAAGGCCTCGTTGAACGTGGGCTTTACCTTGGTCTCCCGAGGCGAATTCTCCATTATCATGGCGAACATCGGCAAGGCCGGAGGACTGATGGCGTCCATCCAATCGTTTGCCGTATTATATGTGTTAATTCTGGCTGTGCTGGGGCCGATCCTGACGAAAGAATCTCCGCGGATCTATGCTCAGTATGAGCGTCTAAGGAAGCGGATGAAACGAAGGGAAACGGGTTAGTCGAACGCTGGCTGTCCTTAGACAGATCGGGAATTCTGACCGTAGTGTTTAATAGGACGTCACACCTTTTGGAGAGAGAAATCACTCCAGGGTGTGGCGTTTTTTTTATTACTGGGAACCCATCCAATACAGCCTTGTTATTATACCTATTTCACCAAATTATGGTATGTATCCATATCTTGTGCGTGGTCGTGAATGTTTAAGTCCACGGGCAGGACTATAGATGTGATTTGGTAGATAGGGATTGAAAATAAACAGTTATTATGTAAAATAATGTTATATTCAAATCTAGCAGTTGAATAGATATTTTACACGAGAACGTAGAGGACAGAAGAGACCTGAAGAAGCGGAGCTAAAAGCTTTCTGGAAGAAAGCTACTTCGTAAGCATGTACTTCGCCTTTATCAACAGATTTTCACCTTTGCAAAAAAAAATCTGGGGATAACAGTGATCGGAAGGTTATTCTGTCATCGGAGTGGCAAGTGTAAATATTCTTTTGTTCAACTTATGTTTCAGTGTAACAGAAGGTAGAATGACGAGGAGGAATAGTTGATGAACAAGAAAAGTAGATTTCAACGGTTAAAATGGGCCGGTACAGGGTTGTTGCTCAGTCTCGTATTATTTGCTCTACCTGCATCTGCTGCATGGAATGATACATATCAGGGTTACGCGACGTATACGGGCTCAGGCTACTCGGGAGGTGCGGTGTTGCTTGATCCCATCCCGGCAGACATGAAGATTACTGCACTTAATCCATACCAGCTCAATTATAACGGTGTCAAAGCCGCTTTGGCGGGAGCCTATCTCGAAGTGGAGGGCCCTAAAGGCAAAACAACCGTCTATGTAACAGACCTCTATCCAGAGGGCGCCAGTGGAGCGCTGGATCTTTCGCCGAATGCCTTTAACCTGATCGGTGACCCGAAGGCAGGCAAAATCAATATCAGCTGGAAAGTGGTCAAAGCGCCAATCCAAGGTAATGTCTCCTATCGGATCAAGGAAGGCAGCAGTCAGTGGTGGGCAGCTATTCAGGTTCGTAATCACAAATATCCGGTGCTGAAGTTCGAAGTGAAACAGAAGGATGGTACGTGGCTCAATCTTGAAAAGCAAGACTATAATCATTTCCTTGGAACGGGACTGGGCAAAGAAAAACTGAACATTCGTATTACCGATATTCGCGGTCAGGTGTTGAATGATACGATCCCTGCTCTGCCTAATGATGGATCGGGTGGTGCATATATCGTACCGGGCAATGTACAATTTCCCGATTGACAGATATATGAGGGTGTTATACAAAGAAGTATGATCATAGACGGTTTATAACGAAAAGTCGTACATTGTACGGCTTTTTTTTGTATACGAAAAGAGGAGAATGTACCGCATGACAAAAAGTTTGCCTTCCTATCAGACAACACATCCCTATTGGAAGCAGTATCAGGTCTTTTTCCCGGAAGAAGTCAGGCTGGACGATATTACAGCGCCTGAAGAAGAATGGTGGGAATCGAATGGGGTTCATCTACATATTGATCGATTACCCGCACCGGAGTCTTCAATCAAAATTCTGTTCATTCATGGTGCGGGAGGCAATGGCAGGTTGCTCGCTCCGTATGCCCGCATGTTACAGCGGAATGGATACGAAGTGGTATCGCCAGATATTCCACCGTATGGGCTAAGTTACGCACGGCCTGGCACACGTATTAACTATGAACTATGGATAGACCTACTTGTTTCACTCATTGATCGGGAATATAAGAGAGACGGCAAGCCAATCGTCGTATTGGGAAGTAGCATCGGAGGGATGCTTGCCTATCACACCAGTGCTCGCAGCAAGCACGTTAGGGGTTTGATCGCAACTACATTTGTAGACACCAGTAATCCGGAAATGCGTGATCAGCTCGCGCCGAATCGTCTGGTGAGCCGTGTGGGAAAACGGATGATGGATCTGTTTCCTGGTCTACTGGATCATGTACATATTTCGGTCAAGCAGGTATCCCGCATGCAACTGATTACCAATAACGAGGACTTAACCCGGCTTATTATAAATGATCCACAAGCGGCAGCCACACGAATTCCGTTGGAACTGTTAAGAACATTCCTTAATAAGGAGCCTAAGGTAAGCCCGGAACAGTTCGGCCAGTGTCCGGTCCTGTTGGTTCACCCTGAACTGGACCCCATGACACCGATCCGGTTCAGCCAATCTTTTTTTGATCGACTGGTGGTGGAAAAGGAATGTGTGATCTTGGAGGGTGCAGGCCATTTCCCTATAGAGCAACCAGGACTTAAGCAGCTGGAGGCGGCGGTGTTACGATTTTTACAGCAGATTCAATGAAGACCAACAGCCTTGAAATTCCTTCGTATAGATCGTTTTCATAGCCTGCGTACTTTACGTACCCTCCGTATCCTAAGTACCCTGAGTATGTAAAACACCTCCCATTAAGGGAGGTGAATTTGGATATTTTCGATATGAACGGCGCTACCGCCAACCTGAATCTGCGTGATGTCATTAGAGCTACCCAGAGTTAATCTGGCTCGGATCTCGGAGGGGCGGTTCATGGTATACCCTTGTCTGATCATATACGTATGTTGATGAGGATCTGCGAGTTGGTTGTACTGATGTAAATAACAGAGCATTGCACCATTGGATGTGCCCGTTGCACTCTCTTCCGGTATATCATAAAGCGGTGCAAAATTGCGGCATTCTGCCAGAACGTCCGTAGCATCTGGTTCGAGTGTAAACACATGATAACCTACGGCATGATGAGCCTTGCATATTTCAGTGATCCGCTGGAAGTCAGGGTCGATTTTGGTCAGAACATCAACATCTCTAACGGCTATCAAGATATCGGGTAGACCGGTAGATACGATCTGTACAGGTAGTTCGGAATGCAAATCCCCCATAGAAATACGTAACGAATCGGCAATCTGCTGTCGATCCACGATCTTCCCAAACTCAGGCAACGTCTGAGACAGATAGACTTCTCCATTGACTTCGATAACTATCTCAAGAATTCCCGCCAGTGTCTCCAATGTATATGTACCAACATCAACGAGCTGCTGTGTCTTCATTAGATAAAATAAAGCAATTGTTGCATGCCCGCATAGATCGACTTCATCACTTGGGGTGAAGTAACGCACTTTGAAATCAGCCTGATCCGATGGCATAACAAATGCTGTCTCTGAAAAACCGACTTGTCTGGCAATCTCCTGCATCTGGGATTCAGATAAATGCGCTGCTTGTAGAACAACGCCTGCGGGGTTTCCGCCAAGAACCTTGTCCGAAAATGAATGTAATGTACTTACTTCTACTTCCATCGTGTTACCTCGCTTGTTCAGTTATTGGCTAAAGGTTAAACCTAATCGATAATCGACATTATATCACGGTTCCTGGTCTAAATTGCGTTCTCAACCTGTAGTGATTTCTTGTATGGATAGGTCAAGTGATCGCCGGGAAAGGGTAATGAAGGGAGAGAGCATAACGATAATCCAATGGAAAGGCTGGGATCTCTAATGAAAGCAATTGTGATTGAGGAATTTGGTGGAGCTGAACAATTGAAAGAACAGGAAGTAGCCAAGCCAGCATGTGGAGTGAATCAGGTGCTAATTCGAACGCATGCCACGTCGGTCAATCCGGTGGATTTCAAAATCAGACAAGGCGATATGAAAGAAGCAGTTGAGAATTTTCCGTTGATTCTGGGCGGTGATGTTGCAGGGACGGTGGCTGAAGCTGGCTCGAATGTCACGCGTTTCAGAGAAGGTGATCGGGTGTTTGCGCGTCCTCGTCAATTCGGAACCTATGCAGAATATGTTGCTGTCGATGCGGACATTATTGCCCGTATACCGGAGAAACTGAGTTTCGAGGAAGCGGCAGCGATCCCGCTGGCAGCGATGACGGCCTGGCAGGCCCTTGTGGATCATGGAAGGTTAGCCAAAGGACAGAAGGTACTCATTCATGCTGGCGCAGGTGGAGTGGGAACATATGCCATTCAGATTGCCAAGTCCCTCGGTGCTGAAGTGGCGTCCACGGCGAGTGAATCGAATGAAGCATTGCTTCGCTCGTTGGGTGTGGATCATTTTATTAATTATAAAAAAGAAGATTTCTCGGAGATTCTCTCCGGTTATGATGTTGTACTCGATACGATGGGCGGCGATATTCAGCGCGACAGCTTCAAGGTGCTGAAGTCTGGTGGCCATCTGGTATCTCTGGTGGAACAACCGGATGAGAAGCTTGCCAAGGAGGCCGGAGTAACGGCCAACGTCTTCATGATGGAGCCCAAAGGGGATCAACTGGATCAGCTGGCTGAACTGGCTGCGGAAGGCAAGCTCAAATCGATTATTGATGGAACATACCCGCTAACTCAACAGGGATTAAGGGAAGCACATGAGAAGAGTGAAACCCATCATACCCGCGGGAAACTCGTTATTCAGGTGCAATAGAATTCATTAGCTCGTAGAAGTATTTTGGCTCAAGGGTCTGATACAGATTGTACCAGGCCTGTAATGTTTCTGGTGCAAATACATCCAGTCTCTTCAGTACATGCATCGTAAATTCTAACGGAGCTATGCCTGATGCAGTAACTACATTTCCATCGGTTACTGCTGGCTCCGTTTCATAATATGTTTCTCCAGTATAATCTGGGCATATCATCTTCAGGTATTCTAAATCATTACTTGTATGCTGTCTGGAGTCCAGTAACCCCATTTTTGCAAGTCTAACGGTGGCACCACAAATCGCCGCAATAACTGTACCTTCTTCTATAGAGGCAGTAACTTTTTTCAGTAGAGGATCATGGATGGTGTCCATCCAAGTGTTTCCTCCTGGAAGAATGATGACATCGTTACTTTTCAATGCACATTCATCAATAGAAATATGAGGAAGGATGTTCAATCCGCCCATGGTAGTTACCGGATGTTTATCTACGCCTACGGTTACGACCTGTAAAGGCTCAATACCTTTCCTGAAATACCTTCCCGAGTTCAGTTCAGCAGTTAAATAACCTACCTCCCAGTCTGACATCGTATCGAATACATATAAATATACGTTCCTCGTTTGCATCATACACTCTCCTTTTGTTATTCATGATTGATTGGATTACTCTCGTATTATAAAAAAACTTTACTGACAACTACGGTCAGTAAAGTTTATAAATTTGATATTTAACAGATAGGGACTGCTCCCCAATTGTGGTGGAATAAGATATAATAGGAGAAATTTATTCCATTCTGTGCATGAGGTGATTAGGATGTCCAACGAACTCATTCAAGCCATTCAATTATTGAAAGAAAAGAAGTGGGTGGATCTGACCCATACATTTGGACCGGAATCTCCACATTTTTCAGCTTTTGATGCTGCACAATTTGATACCCTGTTTGATCACGATCAAGGTTTCTTTGCCCAGAGCTTCAGGTTCCCGGGTCAGTACGGGACGCATCTTGATGCGCCGATTCACTTCGTTCGGGATACCCGCTATCTCGATGAATTGGGTTTAAAGGAGCTTGTACTACCGCTTGTGGTCATTGACCAGTCCGCTGAAGTTCAGAACAATCCGGATTTCACACTGGATGTGGAGCACATTCTTGAATTTGAAAGAGAGCATGGTGTGATAGAAGCTGGAAGTTTCGTAGCCTTACGTACAGATTGGAGCAAACGCTGGCCTAACCATGAAGCATTTGATAACAAGGATGATGAGGGCAACAGTCATGCACCTGGATGGTCGGTTAGTGCGCTTATGTTTTTATTTGAGGAGAGAAAAGTACAAGCTATTGGGCATGAAACCTTTGACACGGATTCAGCTGTGGATTATCAGAAGAATGGGGCACTTCTCGCAGAATATTATGTACTTGCTCAGGATACATATCAGGTTGAGTTGTTAACAAACCTGGATCAGGTGCCAGCTAAAGGCGCGGTAATCTTCAACATTGTACCGAAGGCGGATAAAGCATCTGGCTTTCCAGTCCGATCATTTGCCATTTTGCCATAAAACGGGGTAGATCAAAAGCTGAAATAGATAAATCAGGCACAGAACTCAGAATGATACTCAAGTAGACAGCCGGCTAAATAGTCGGCTGTTTTTCAGTTAAACTAACGGGCAGTTTAGTTGAACAAGAGTGAATAAAAAATCTGCTAAAATTGATAAATGAGTGGGATTAGGTTATTTGTTGAAAAATCTTTAATCTTTTTTTATATAAAGTTATCGATTCTTATTCTAAATTGTAATCTCCCCACTTGCACATAGTTTGAAGGATTGGTAAAAATCCCTTACCAAGAGGGGTTAAACAATATTCGACTCTTGGTGGAACCTCTTTATAAATTTCACGATGTAGGAGTCCGTCACTTTCTAACTCTCTGAGCTGCTTCGTTAGCATCGATTGCGTAATATCCGGAAAAACACGATTTATCTCCCCAAACCTTCTAGTTTCCTCAGCAATATACCATAAGATCGATAATTTCCACTTCCCTGCAACTATTTTTTGTACTTTATTTAGTCCACAATCAGACGAATACTTGTTGTTGTGATACATATTTTCCCCTCCAAAATAAATATACAGGTTCTTAGAAGCGTGTAATAACTCATTAGTATTGTTTTTTATAGTATGTTCTAAAAATGATCGTACTTGTTTAAAGTAAGATACTTTAATAAGATTACGGAGCGAAACAATATGGTAATTATACTTTATATATGATGGAGGAATAAAGGTTGAAATCTTTGGAGATGAAAAAATACAATACGAGTGCGATTATGGCAGCTTTGCTTATATGTGGTTTTTTCGGCTATCTAAGCGAAACTGCCATCAATATTGCAATGACTAATTTGATGGAAGTATTCCAAATCTCGGCTGCGACGGTACAGTGGTTAACGACGGGCTACATGTTGACGATAGGCATTTTAACGCCAATAAGCGCAATGTTGTTGCAGATGTTTTCTACGAGAAAGCTCTTCACAGTTTCGCTCATCAGTTTAATCGTGGGTACATTAATCGCGGCGTTGGCGTTTAATTTTGAAATGTTGATGTTCAGTCGAATTTTACAGGCAGTAGGCATGAGCACATTGATCCCACTATTGTTCAATACAATTCTCGTCATCTATCCGCAGAATAAACGGGGAGCGGCGATGGGGTTAGTCGGGCTTGTTACCATGTTCGCCCCAGCGCTCGGACCGACCTTTGGGGGGCTGGTAGTCGGATATTTAACATGGCAGTATATTTTCTGGTTCTCACTTCCATTTTTAGTCGTAGGATTGTTGATGGGGTTGAAGTATTTGGAGAACGTTACCGATGTCAAAAAGCAGCGGATTGATTTACTGTCTGTGTTGTTGTCAACGATTGGATTCGGCGGAGTTGTTTTTGGCTTTAGTCAAGTAGGCGAAGGATCTGAAGGCTGGGGGAATCCGGTTGTGATCACTTCAATCATTGTCGGCCTCATCGCACTGGTGCTGTTCGTGTTGCGTCAGAACGTTATGAGTAGTCCGATGATGAACCTGAGCGTGTTCAAGTATCCGATGTACGTTGTTGGGCTGATTCTGGTAGCGTTATGCCCGATGATTTTTATGACGACCCTGATTATCCTGCCGATGTTTCTGCAGACGGGCGCCGGATTGTCTCCGTTCACTGCGGGACTCATGCTTTTACCGGGTAGTGCGCTTTTCGGTCTACTCTCCCCGCGCATAGGGCACTTATTCGATAAACATGGGCCAAAATGGCTCGTTATCCCCGGATTTGTGATCGTTTCAGTCATGTTATGGCTCTTCACTACGCTATCTCCTGCTTCTTCAATCGCCTTTATGGTGGCTGTGCACATAGGGCTCTCTATTGGGACAGCCTTGATCTTAATGCCTGCTCAAACGCACGCGCTAAATCAATTGCCGCCAGACTTGTACCCGCACGGTACGGCAGTCATAAACACATTGCCGCAGGTTACGGGGGCGATCGGAATTGCTGTAGCTGTCAGTATCCTTATGGGCAGTATGGATAAATACCTCCACGGCTTCTCGGCTCTTGCCAAACAGGTCGAGATGGCAAACGCGATGTCGGCAGGAGCATACAACGTATTTGTGTACATGATTATCCTGGCTCTAATTGGCTTGGTCACAGCGTTCTTCATTCGCCGCGGCGTAGTCAACCGTAAAGAGGTGCATTCGCAACATTAATGTTTTGTTAGCGAATCCCTTATTGGTGCTTGTGAAGAACGTTTACACAAAATGGTAGGGACCTCTATTTATCCATAAGTACAAAAAAGTGTACTAAGGCAATTTAAATTGCCCTCTTCCAAAAGATGAGCAATGATTTTATTCTAGAAGATGAATGTAACAAAAACAATCAATACAATTCAATCATATCCAAATAAGCATGGATTTATCAAAAGCATTATGTGAAGAAACATCGAAAAACAAGAGGAGGTTACACTAATGACTATTAAATCTTTTCAAGAAGTTGTACGCTCTCGACAATCTGTGCGTCAATTTCTCTCTACACCCGTTAAGGAAGAAGTGATTCGTGAGGTTCTCGAAGATGCTCAATATACACCGTCTAATTGCAATACGCAGCCTTGGAATGTTCATATTGTTTCAGGTGATAAGAAGGATGAATTGAGTGAAGCTTTGTTACGCGCGAATGAGGAAGGGAATCATACACCAGATTTTACATTTGATATGAACGCCTTTTACGGCCGATATGGCGAACGCAAAAATACGCATGGAAAAGCTTATTATGAATCACAAGAAATAGCACGAGAAGATTACAAAGGTCGCAAGCAGGCAGCTGCACAAAATTATAATTTTTTTAATGCACCCCATGTTGCTTTCTTATTTATGCCTTCATTTGGAGATAATGTGCGTGTCGCATCTGATATTGGAATGTATGGTCAGTCATTTCTACTAGCGCTTGAGGCACGTGGGATAGGCGGTATTCCCCAGACAGCATTAGGCTTTTCTGCTGATACTGTCCGTGAAGTTCTTGGAGTATCGGGCGAACTAAAATTATTATTTGGAATATCATTTGGTTACCCAGACAAAGAAGCACCAGTAAATGGTTTGCGGATGGGTCGTGACTCAATCGAGGACAGTGTGACATTCCATCGTTAAACAAAATCTATAAATTGGTTATATAATCAACAATCCCTTCTTCAAACTTAATTGGAGGACTCCAGGCTTTGCTGGAACAGATTTCGGTTAAACGTTTCATGTTTAATGGCACAACCAGTGGTAAAGAAAACTTTGATAAATTACTGGACACAGCCATGGGACGGAACATTCCTCTATACGCCATTCAGCAGGGCATGTCCTATAAGGCTGATAAGGAGACGAGTTTACATTTTATAGCTCCAGATCTGGCACACATGGAAGTAGAAGCTTCAGGCAGTTTGCCTGTGTCTGAACACCAGAATCATGATTCCGTTGTCTTTTTGCTGGAAATGGCCGGGGCTTCCTTGTTGTTCACCAGGGATATGGATGCTGCGGCCGAACAGGACGTGCTCTATATGATTCAAGATGGCTCATTGGCGGCCCAGTTTGAACAGAAAGGTGCAGATCTTGGAGTTAATGAGGGGGGGGGCACAAAGGGTACTTATACATCCGTTGCAGATTAATTCAAATGATGGATCAGCCTAACAAACAAACTAAATAATTCAAATATGTAAATAGCAAGGGAGGCGTATTCCGCCTCCTTTTTATGTTGTTACTTTTGATCCGAGTGTGGATCTTGATTAAATCTTTGGGAGATTTTTTTCTCTGTTTTCTTACGCCGTATCCAGCGCTTGAGTATGCCTTCTTCTTTGCGTTCTTGCAGTGTTTCCTTCAAACCTTGAATCATGAATTCCGATCTTCGTCTGTCATCCCGACTAATCTCGCGTAATTCCTTAATAAATTTGTCGTCCATATCTGCCTCTCGCTTATTCAGGATAATCCCATTATACCGAACGTACGTTCTTTTATCAAGTTTTACCATTACGAATGATTTTCAAGGCCTATATAGTGAAAAGAAGCACAGGAACAATTCGCAGTTTGTGTGAGAATGATACTGGAGGGTTTGTGAAACGAGAGAAGGAAGGAGCAATTCATGATGAAGCAGCGTATAGGCAGATCGTGGTTACTCATTTTGATGCATGGAATGCTGGGGCTTGGGGCGATTGTTGGAGGCGTCATTTTAATCATGGACCCATCCGGAAGTATGGTGAATTTGCCCGAATCTTTGTTGCGGAATTCCCCATTTTCCAGTTTTCTGTTTCCGGGAATCATCCTATTGCTGGTTCTTGGCGTGATGCCCATAATGATTGCAATCTCGCTCTTACGCTATGTTCATTGGGGGCTTGGTGAGAGACTGAATCTCTATTCTGACCGCTACTGGGCTTGGACGTTTTCCTTGTACACGGGTTTTGCTCTCATCATCTGGATTATGGTGCAGGTGTACTGGATTCAGGATGTCTCCCTCATTCACTTGGTCTATTTTGCATGGGGAGTGGGTATTCAGGTTGTGACCTTATTACCTGGCATACAGGGAAAATACTCGAAATAAATAGCGCTCTAATGATATAAAAGTAGCTGTCGTCAGGATCAAATACATGATCTTGGAGGCAGCTATTTACTATTGGCACTGAGATAATGCGTTTTAAATAATACTTCCCACTTGTTTAAAAGGACTCGGACAAATCATATTGACAAAAAAGGATCATTCTCACATACTTACGATATAAACTTTATAAAGTATATTTATTAACTGATTACAGAATCGCTCAACCGCAAAATCATGATTCGAAGGAAACAGGGAGGTGAGCATGGATGGTCTACGTTATTATGGCAGTTATAATTTGGGTGGGTACCTATGCATGTATGGTCTTGTCAAAGCAGCCGATAGAAGTGAAACCTGTGAAGTCGATGGATGATTTGTTTGAGTAAACCAGAGTAGCTCTGACAATTTCGATTCTTTGTCCGCACGAAGGAACCCAAAGGTTCGAGTAAGGTATTATGTTGTGCTATGATATGGAGTAAAATTACATGCATACCATTGCTTTGGCTCGATTGAACCAGAGTAGAAACGAGAGGGTTATGAAAAAAGCCAATGCTACAATGATGAAATACATCAATATGAATAATGTGCGTGAAGTTATGCAGCAGATCGAGACGGCGACCAAACCGCAATTAGCTTCACTAACCAATCTTAGTGTTGTTACCATTAATGCACTGATCCAGGAATTATGTGATGGCGGAGAGTTGTTCCAAGATAAAGTGGTTCCCTCTAACGGCGGTCGTCCTGCTCAGGCATATCGATATAATTATAATTTCAAGCTTGCTTTGGTTCTTTACATCAAAGAGATGAAAGGCCAGGAATTGATTTCGGCAACGGTCATGAATCTGGAGAATAAAGTTGTGTTGAAGGAAGCGAGCGTCTTGCCTGCTTTCGATAAACGGCATGTGCTGCAACTTATCGCGCGTTTCATTGCGGAGTATCCTTCCATTAATATGATCGGCATCGGTATTCCGGGGCAAGCCGTGGATGGGGACATCACGGTGAGCAGTCATGAAGAGCTTATCCATTCACATCTAATACGGGAGATCGAGAGCGAGTTCCAACTGAAAGTTCTCGTGGAAAATGACGTTAATGCAGCGATTAGCGGATACTGTACACAGCATGCAGATATGAAGCAACAGAGTGTAGCAGGCATTTATTTTCCGAACCGATATCCACCGGGTATGGGCATGATGTTGAATGGACAGATGATCCGCGGGAATAAAGGGATGTTTGGTGAGATTAAGTATCTTCCGTATTCACCTGATTGGAAAAGTGACATGAGCAAAGATGATTTTGTAGTGCAGGTATGTCATATTCTGCAAACGATTAATGCCGTCGTTGCTCCGCACCAGATTGTCATTTATCAGGAACGTGTGGAGAGAGAAGAGCTGGATTTGGCATGGAAACAGTACGGGAAGCATCATCCCATGCCATCATTGCCGGAGATTGTACATCAGGACTCGTTCCAACATGATTTTGATGCTGGGTTACGAGGAATGGTGCTTCAGGCGTTGAAGTCAGGCATTCTATCAGAAGCCTTATAACCCACAGGCCATGTCTGTGGCTTTTATTTGATAAGCTAACTCTTGTAGAGGAGGATTCATGATGCGTGAAGAAGAGAGAATCATGAAGGGCGTATTGTTCAGTCCAAGTGATCCGGAATTAAAGAGCATCAAAAGACAGGCCCATAATCTCAGTCAGCGTTACAGTCAGACCTTTGAAGAACAGACTGAGGAAAGGAATCAGATATTGCAACAGCTGCTGGGAGAGATTGGAGAAGGCGGATTCATGCAAGGCCCCATCTTCTTTCATTATGGTGTGCATACCCGGATAGGCGACCACTTCTTCGGTAATTACAATCTGACGATACAAGACGACGCGCAAGTGACGATCGGGGATTATACCAGTTTTGGACCCAACGTTACGATTGTTACTCCCGTTCACCCCATGATTGCCCGTGAGCGGCGACAGATGTTGGACCAGAACGGTGATGTGAAGTCGCTATGTTATGCCAAACCGGTCACGATTGGAAACGATGTATGGATCTCGGCAAACGTCACAGTGTGCGGAGGCGTAACGATTGGAGACGGATGTGTCATCGGAGCAGGTAGTGTGGTGACGCGTGATATTCCACCGCATTCTTTTGCGGCAGGCGTACCGTGCAGCGTTATTCGCAAAATTACGGAAGAGGACAGCATGCGGAATTTCCCCGATGTTCTGGCAGATTGCCGTGTGCTGGAAGAATAAAAAAGGCTGCCATC